>JAHBXO010000001.1 GCA_019636445.1 Gemmataceae bacterium
CTATGTAATAGCGGCAAAGAATCGCGCGCGGTGTTCGGCGAGCGCGGAAGGATCCGGTGCAAATCGTGACGGTCGAATCAACTGCCGACCTTCCGCCGCGATCAAATCGCATCCCAAAGACGCGCCGTGAACGCGTTCCCGAAGCCGAGGCGAGACAAGGACTTTGCCATCTTCGTCCACCGAAATCAAAAGTCGGTCGAACGCACGGTCGAACAGAGTGTTGAGGCACAACCCATTCGTCGGATCCGCACGTCGTTTTTCCGATTCCGACCACGGGACGATATGACTCGCAATGACCATTTCCGGACCGGTAATCCCGCTGATCGCACACCGCCCGTTGTAGGATGTCAGTACCGCTGCTCGGAAGAACGACTGCACACGACGAACGCGGACGATGGAATCGCGCTCCGTTGGCCCCGTGGGCATCTCCAACGAAATCGGTTCCGCATCCTCTCCCATCGCATGAAATCGGGCTGCGGCCTCCTCGGCTTCGAGCGCGAGACCGGTCGGATTGGAATGGAATTCGTCCCAGATCGCGGCGTCCGCCCGACTCGCGCCGGACAATCCCTTTTGCTTGATATTTGGATCGAGGTTTGCGAAATTGCACGCCTTCATCGCCAACGCGCTGGGTGTGCGACCGATCTGCTTCGCCAACCTGACAATTTCCACGTTGGACTTGTGCAATTTTCCGAAAGGCAACCGAAAGTACAGTCGTAGAGCCATCAATAACTGGTCACGGGTCCAACTCTCATGACGCGGCATCGGTGGCTCCAATGACAACGTGTTCGCCATCAACCGCTACTTACAAACAGATATTACGATAACTGGCTGCAAACAATCGCGCTCCCCGTTGTCCGGGCGAGTCAGATAATGGTCTTGGGCGAAGTCGAAGTACCGTCCATGGTGCGACCAGAAACTCAGGTCCATGATGCAGACGTGATCGCCCGGGTTTATCCGCTGCCGGAATAAGGTCTCGTAGGTCGGAATGTCGATACGTGCGATGTCCGCGTACTCGGGTTCGTCGGGGCGTTGTGGCTCATAACTGATCACGTTTCCCGTAACGACGTCGACCGTCATGCGGCCATAGCAGCCAAAGACCTCAAATTGATCCGAATCCATAGATACTCCGATAGCCATTAAGCGAATTCTGAAACATCGTCCGGCTCGTCCCACTCAAACAAGTGCGCGTCGGCAGTCGAGCCATCCGCGAGGAAGAATCCCAAGCGATTGACAAACCGAACTTCGTTGTCCATAGAGCAACCTCGGCCGCCGTCGAAGTCATCCGAGTCGCTCGTTTCCGTGACGATGTGGTAAGCGGAATTCTCTCTCACGAAATTCGTCAATTCCTCCAAACGATCGATCTCGAACCGGCCACTAACGGCGTCGTCCGGTCGGAGGCCAAGTGTCCGAACACTTTCGCCATCGAGCAATCCCACGAACTCGGCGAACCGGAAATAATCGTCGAAGATCATCTTTGCATCCCGCTTTCACCATCGCGACACAATGAAATCGACGCCGACGAGTTCTTAACCTGGACAAATTAACACAACAGTCAAGAGGATGTTGTCCCGGATCCGCGGCAAGGACACCGCACCGGAACTCGCCGTCCGCCGAATCCTCTTCTCGCTCGGCTACCGATACCGGCTGCACGTCAAAGCGCTGCCGGGACGGCCGGACCTCGTCTTCCCGGCCCGCCGCAAGGTCATCTTCGTCCACGGCTGCTTCTGGCACGGCCACGCCTGCCTCGGCGGCAAACTGCCGGGCACGCGCACCGACTTCTGGGCAGCGAAGATCGACGGAAACCGACGGCGCGACCGGCGCAACCGTGCCGCCCTGCGGCGACTGGGCTGGGAGTCACTGGTCGTGTGGGAGTGTTCGATGCGCCGCGTGCAGAGTCTGACGACCGTGCGCGCCCGGATGGTACGATTTCTGGACGGTGGAACGCGATCGAAGTGGTGAAACCCGACAAAACCATCAGCGGAGCGGGAGGGATTTGAACCCTCGATACGGGGATACCGTATACGGCATTTCCAGTGCCGCCTCTTCAGCCGCTCGAGCACCGCTCCAATACCAACCGACAGGCGAACGAGCCGGAAGGTTCATCGTATCGGCCGACCGGCCCGGCGTCTGCGCCTTCTCGCGGGACCGCGCTCGGCTCCGAAGACTCCGCCTCGCCGCTCAACGGTCAGCACGCCGCGCTCTTCCGCTTCTTGCCGATGCGGCCCTTCTCCTCCAACATCGCGATATACGCCGTCGCCAACGGCACCTTGCAGTCCGTGTCCCCCATGTCCAATTCCACCGTGCCGAGCTGCTTCGCCACCTGCTTCGCCTTCGCCAGCAACGGCTGCACGAACGCGGCCACGCTGATGACGAACTGGTTCATGTAATACTTCGTCCGGTTCGGGGACTTGTCGATCTCCTTCGGTATCCGGTCCAGCAGCTTGATGATCTCGTCGAGGTCGAGGTCTTCGTCGGGCGTGACGGACATGTAGCTGCAATAGGTGGACCAGCCGCCGGCGGAGATTTCCTCGTCCTTGGACTTCATCCATTCGAGGGCGAGTTCGCGGGCGAACTTCGATTCCGAGGCGGTCCAGGGCACGGCGTAGCAGCTGACGAAGTGCCAGGGGGCCTGCTTCATCCAGGTCTTGAGCTGGGCCTTGGTCATCTTCATCGGTTCGGCGATGAGTCCGGCGAGGTACATGGCGTCGGAGTTGCCGGTGGCGAAGAGGGCGAGGGCGAGCTCGTGGTTCTTCTTGAGCTTCTTCTGGAGGACCTTGAGGTGGGCGATCGGCACGCCCCAGAACGGCTCCTTGGCGCCATGGCGGAGGTAGGTCTTCTTGTGGGAGGGGCTGGCGTGGGCCTCGAGGTCGGCCATCACTTCGTCGAGGGTCATGGGGCGCTCGGGGGTAGGGACCAGTTTTCGACGTTCAGATTCGGGATCGCAGAAAGGTCGGAATCGTTCGTGACGACGACAGACGAACCGAGCGAGCGGGCGATGGCGGCGATCATGATGTCGATATTTTGCATGGGCCGACCCAGGCGTCGGAGCTCGCCGTGGATGATTCCGTATTCGAGGGCGGCGGGTTTATTGAATGGCCAGAGAACGAACGCGTTCAGATAGCGTTTGGCGATCAACCAGGATTTGTCGCGGCTGGCGCTGCGTTCGATTCCGGCCGCGATTTCGCCGAGAGTCGGCAATCCGATGCCGATCCGAAATCCCCGCAATCGCAACTGATCCACTCGCAAGTGAATTCCCTTGCGGCGGAAGAGATAGTCGAATGCCGGCCCCGAATCGAGGATGTATCGCCGGATCATTTGGCGCCCCCGTCCATGGTGCGGCGCGCGATCTCCAATTCCATCTCGCGAATCTTGGCCCGCCACGCCAGCCAATCGGCTTCTTCCTCCGGCGTCACTTCAATCGGCGGAATCGATCGCATTTCCGCGATCCAGCGGGCGATCGATTCGGGGTCGTCGCCTTGCTCCTCCTCGGTCATGCCGCGGAGTTCGACATCCACGGGTTCGAGGCGCAGCCGTTGGCCCTCCGGCCAATCCACGGGCCGATCCGGAACGATCCGGCCGTCCTTCCACACGCCTTCGACGGTTCGGTTCATGGCAAGCCTCCCTTTCGGCGGCTGCATTCTATCCGGTTCGGCGTCGAATCGAAACCGCGACCGTCCGCGTTAATCCTTCTTGAGGGAATTGAACACCAGGCCGGTCAGCAGCTTGGGGTAGAAGTAGGTCGATTTCGGCGGCATCGTCTCGCGGTTCCCGGCGATCGTCTCCACGTGGTCCATCGTCGCCGGCGGCACGAGGCAGGCGAGCTGGCAGTCGTTCGCGGCCACCGCGTCGGTCACTTCCTTCAGCAGGTGGACGTACCGGCACTTCGCCTCGCCGTAGCGTTCCTTCACGAGCTTCTCCAGCACGAGCCGATGCAGGATGCTCACGCCGAGGCCGCGCCATTCGGCGCTGTGTTCCGGGGCGAGCGGGTCGAGGGCGGCCGGGTCGCGGAGCTTGGCGACGAGCCACTTGCCATCCGCGACGGTGCCGAAGGCGAGGGTGGACTGGGCGCCGTCCATCTGCACGTGCTCCCAGGCGGCGAGGGCATCGGGTTCGTCGATCAGATCAAAATGATCGGCGAGAACTTCGCGGAGCTGAGGCGCAGTAAGGTTCGGCAATCCCGAGACGAGGCGGTGCGTCGGCAGGATGATGAGGCCGGGGTCCGCCATGCCGACGAGCATCATGAGGCAGAAGTTCTGCGGGGCCTCGTCGTCGGGCACGTGGCCGGCGGCCTGCTGCTCTTCGAGGTACTTGAGGCCCGTCTCGTAGCGGTGGTGGCCGTCGGCGATGAAGACCGGCTTCGGCCCCATCAGGCCGATGACGGCGGAAATCGCCGCCTGATCGGTGATGACCCAGAGCCGGTTGGTGACGCCGAGGTGGTCCTTGGCGACGCGGGGCGGGCTGTTGCGGACGAGCGGTTCGAGCTTGGCGAAGACTTCGCCGTCGTCCGGGTAGAGGCCGAAGACGGGGGAGAGGTTGAAGTTGGTGGCGCGGTAGAGGTTCAGGCGGTCCTGCTTGGGGCCGGACAAGGTTTGTTCGTGGGGGAAGATGCGGCCGGTGCCGAACGGTTCGAGGCGGACGCGGGCGAAGAAGCCCCGGCGGGTGTAGGTTTTGCCTTCGGCTTCGAACTCCTGTTCGTAGACGTAGAGGCTGCGCGCGGTGTCCTGGGCGATGGTGCCGGCGGCGAGCCAGTCGCGCATGGTCTGCCCGGCGCGGGTGTATTTGTTGTGGGTTTCGGTGTCGCCCGGTTCGTCCTTCGTCAGTTCGACGCGGATGGCGTTGAAGGGGCTGAGATCGTAGAGCGTTCGCTGCAGGGCGGCGTCGATCACGTCATAGGGGGGCGCGACGAGTTCGGCGAGCGCGCCGGCCTTCGTGGGGTCGTAGCGGAAGCCGCGGAACGCGCGGATGTCGGCCATGTCGTTCACTCCACCGGGGGCCGGTTAATCTACGGCGGCGCGGGATTCGAGGCGGCGCGGGGGTGGCCGATTCGAAAAACTTCCAAGAATAGATCGAACCCTTGACCGAGGTAATACGTTGATATACCATCTATGCATATCTTATTGAGGTGTTCATCATGTCGTCGAATCGCCGCGCGGCGTTCACGCTCATCGAATTGCTCGTCGTCATCGCCATCATTGCGATCCTGATCGGCCTGTTGCTGCCGGCCGTGCAGAAGGTCCGCGAGGCGGCGGCCCGGATGAAGTGCAGCAACAACCTGAAACAGATCGGCACGGCGTTCCACAATTTCCACTCGGCCAACGAGCGGTTCCCGTGCGGGTTCAACGCCACCACGGCGAGCGTCGACGGCGAGAGCCTCGTACCGGGCTGGGGCTGGGCCGCCATCATCCTGCCGCAGCTCGAACAGGACAACCTGCACCGGCAGATCAACTTCGCGGTCGGCATCGAAGACCCGTTCCACGCGAACGTCCGTCGGCAGGTGCTCAGCGTCTACCGCTGTCCCTCTGATTCGCCCCCGCAAGAGACGTTCACCGTGACGAACGGCGGCTCGCCGATCGCCGAGGTCGCGTTCGCGAACTACGTCGGCGTCGGCGGCACCTTCGAGGTCAGCGGCTTCCCCGACACGAACACCGGCGTGCTCATTCGAGACCGGACCCTCAAGAACAAGGGTTTCCGCGTCACGGACATCACCGACGGTTCCAGCAACACCATGCTCGTCAGCGAGCGCAACAGCAAGCTCTCGCCGCAGACAACGTGGACCGGCGCCGTCACCGGCACGCTCGTGCCGCCGATCAACCCGGCCTACGAGGAAGAGGAATCCCACATCCTCTGCACGACCAACACCGGCGTGGCCGCCGACCTGCGCACGCCGAACAACCCGCTCGGCCACGTGGAGGACTCCAGCAGCTTCCACACCGGCGGCGTGAACGTCCTGTTCGGCGACGGCAGCGTGCGCTTCGTTCGGAACTCGATCACACCGGTGGCATGGGAAGCGATCGGCACGCGCGCCGGCGGCGAAACCGTGAGCCTGGATTAACGATGAAATCCAACGGATCGCTCTGGCTGCTCCTGACCGCGCTCGGCGTCGGCCTCGGTGCCGGTGGGTACTACGCCTTCTCACGCACCGATCATTCCATCGCGACGCTGTCCGGGCACGGCACGGTGGTCCGCTGCGTCGCCGCGTCGCCCGACGGCAAGCTCCTCGCCACCGGCGCCGACGACGGTGCCATCGTCCTGTGGGACACCGCTGCCGGAGCGAAGCTCCGCGAGCTGCCCGGCCACGCGAAGGTCGTCCGCGGCCTCGCGTTCGCGCCGAACTCCCACTTCCTCGCGTCCGTCTCCGACGATCACGACGTGAAACTCTGGGACGTCGCCACCGGCAGCGAGACCGCGACGTTCAGCGAAGTCTCGAAGGCGACCGAGTGCGTGGCATTCACGCCGGATGGGTCGAAGCTGGTCGTGGGCGCGGCCGACAAGTTCGTGCATGTCTGGAACGTCGCGGATCGGAAATATCTCGGAAGCTGGAAGGGGCATGCGAAGCACGTGCACGCCGTGGCGGTCAGCCCCGATGGCAAACTCGTCGCCAGCGGCAGCAGCGACGGGACAGTGAAGTTCTGGGATGCGAAGGGCGCGCCCGCGGGAAGCGTGAAGGCGACGGGCGGGCACATCAACGCGCTGGCGTTTACGCCGGACGGGCAGACGCTCTACGCCGCCGGCAGCGGAACGAAGATCAAGGCGTGGGACGTGCGGACCAAGGCGGCGCGGCCGGAGTGGAGCGGCCCGACGGGCATGACGATGGCGCTCGCGCTCAGCCCCGACGGCTCGCGCCTCGCCACCGTCCACGAAGACGGCACCGTGCGACTCTGGGACACCGCCACCGGCACGCCGACGGCGACGCTCCTCGGCCATCGCGGCACCGTCATCGGCGTCTGCTTCCTGCCGGACGGGAAGCGCATTGCCACCGCCGGCGCCGACGGCACCGTGAAACTCTGGACGGTGCGGTAGTCATTTCCCCAGCATTTTGAGTTGGCCCTTCGGCCCCGCGAGCCAGACGGCGCCGTCCTTCGTCGCACCTGCGGCATTCCACTTCCCGCCGTCGAGTTCCTTCCAGGTCATCCCATCGACTGACGAATGCCGGCCCGACGTGCCCACGGCCACCCAGCGATCCTTCGCCCAGACGACGCACGAGCGGAACGGCAAGGCGTCCTTCACCGCCGTCCAGGTCTTGCCGCTATCGCGCGTGATCGCCGCCGTCGCGCCAGTGGCGTTCGGCGTTTTGTAGTCGCCGCCGACCACGAGGCCGTGCTTTGCGTCCCGGAACGCGATGGAGAACGCGCCGGCGGAGGGGACGCCGCCGGCGATCGGCAGCTCCGCCACCGTCCAATTCTTACCGCGATCGGTCGTGTGGAAGACACGGGCCTGCTTCGCCCCGCCCGTCACGAACCAGGCGTCCCGTTCGCCCCGCACGATCAGGCACGTCCCGCTCGCGGCGAACGCCCCCTCGCCCTCGAGCGCCGCCGGCATCGTCTCGGGTTTCAGCACGGTCCACGTGGTGCCGTCGTTGGTTGCGAGAAGTCGATAGCGCCCATCCACCGGATCGCTCATCGCGAGGCCGTGCGTCGCGTCCCAGAAGGCGATGGCATCGTAGAAGGCGTCCTTCTCCGTGTTCTGGAATTGCATCTTCCAGGTCGTCCCGCCGTCGACGGTCTTGTAGATGCGCGACGATTCGCCGGGGCCGATGCTCAGGGCGTACGCGGTCGATTCGCCGAAGGCTTCGACGTCGCGGAAGTCGAGCGCCTCGGCGCCGGGCACGGGGAGACGCTTCCAAGTCTTGCCGCCGTCGGTCGTGCGGGCGACGGTGCCTTTCGTCCCGCTCACCCAGGCGACCGTGTCGCTGACGGCGGCGAGGCCGCGGAAGTCGGCGTCGATCGCCTGCGCGCGGGTGGCGAGAGTGGCGAGTGCGAGTACGCCAAGGGATCGTACGATGCGACGCATCGGAGCACTCCTCACTCGAACACCAGCGTGCCGAACTTGCGGAACTCGTGGAAGGTGTTGCCGACGCGCGCCCAGTCCCAGCTTGTCGTGACGCCGCCGTCGTAGTCCATGCGATAGAAGTTCGCCCGCCAGCGCGTGCCGGGCTTCGGCTCGCGGTTGCGCAACGGTTCCAGCAGCTCATACGGAATGAACACCTCCGCCCGCCAGCCCGTCACCGCCGCGCCCGACTTCACCGCGCCGCCGATCGCGCTCGTCGCCTTCTTCACCTTGCGGTTCCCGCCGTAGTGCCACGGCAGCCACCCCTTCGCCTTCCCGTCGAAGTTCGGCACGACGATCGGCAACTCGTAGCCCAGCGGCGACACCTCGTACTCGAAGTAGATCGGATCGCGCTCGTCGGTCCAGAGGAACACTTCGAACACATCTTCGAGCCAAAGATTCTCGAAATCCTTCGTGATCGTTGCCGTCAGCTTCGTGTCCGTGCCCTCCATCAGGAAGTAGATTCCCTTCTTCGAATAGAGCGCCTTCACCTTTGTCTCGTAGGACGCTCCCTTGGCGTTGCGCTTGTGGAGCGGTTCCCACGTCGCCGCCGTCCACGCGGCGTTCGATCCGTCGCCGGTGACTTCGAAATCCTCCGTCGGCTTCACGCGGTACTCGCGCTTCGCCAGCGCCTTCTTCTCGTCTTCGGTCTTCAACCCGTAAAGCACGCGCTCGGCGTTGCCGCGATACACCTTTTCCAGCACCTCCGGCGGCAGGTGGATGCCGTAGATGTTCCAGAAGCCTTGCAGGTGATGGCTCGCGGAGCAGTCGAAGTATTCGTCGTCCGTCTCGAGGAAGCGATAGTAAATGCGGAAGGCGTCCCGGCGCGGGGTCGTGTCGGTGCCGAACATGATCCGGTCCTGATATTTGAGGAAGAACCGTCGCGTCGCGTACGGCTGCCGGCCCAGCTCCGAGATGCGGGCGTCGATGTCCACATACATGTTCGGGTACTTGTCCAGTTTGTCCGCGACGGATGCGAGGTCCTCGGCGTTGTTGCCGAAGTGCGTGTTCACGAACGTCGTCTTGGGGTGCTTCGCGATGACGCGGTGGAGCTGGTCGAGCAGGTCCTGACGCTTGGGGAACTTCTCGCCGAAGAAGAGCCAGCCGGGGTTCTTGTTCAACTCGTGCCAGCGCTCGTTGAAGCGATCGAGCGGGGTGAAGAACGCGGCCGGGTCGGCGATGTGGATGACGACCGGCCGGCCGTGCTTCGCGCACATCGCCCAGATCGGATCGAGCTTCGGGTCGTCGATCTTCAGGAGCGAGCCGTCCTTGAAGCGATACGACAGGCCGAAGCTCTTGTGGAACTTCAGCCCCTTCGCGCCGAGCTGGAAGCCCTCCTCCAATCGTTTCGCTTCACGCTCGCCCCAGCCGGCGTCGTCGATCCCCTGGAAGTTGACGAGCGCGTACGTCAGGAACCGCCCGGGGTGCGCCTCGTCGAGGGCCGCGAGCGTCTCCTTCAAGCGGTCGCCCCAGCCGCCATCGAGGTTCACAACGGTCCGCACGCCGGCCTCGTCCATCTCCGTGAGATAGCGCTTCACGCGCTCCGGCGTGAGCGTGGCCTTACCCCCGCCGAGGTGGTTGTGCACGTCGATGACGGGGTACATCGGCTTCTCGCGGATGCTCGTCTTCGTCACCATCATCGACTTCGGCTGCCAGTCCTTGAGCTTGAGTTCGCGGATGTCCGCCGCCGGCTCCTGGGCCGGAAGTACGGGGGCAAGCAGGAGCCACGCGAGGAAGAGGCGGCATTTCATGGCAAGATGTCCCGGAGAGGAACGAAGGGCTTGGCAGACAGAATAGCCGGGGAAGGGTCGACAGTCCGGCCGATGCCGAATCCCGCGCGAAATCCCTGAAATGCGCGGAACCCGTCGGCGTCTTCTCCCGTGTCGGCGTTAGAATGACGGCACCGTCGCGAGGCGTCCCATGTCGCGGTTGCTCCTGGTTCTGCTGCTCGTTTCTCCCGTGGCCGCCGCCGAACCGGCGAAAGACAAGGCCGCGCTCGCCAAGCAACTCTCCGCCGCGATCGACCGGCACCTCGCCGCCGACTGGTCCGCGCGCGGCATCAAGCCCGCCGCCCTCGCCGACGACGCCGAGTTCGTCCGCCGCGTCTACCTCGACATCATCGGCCGCATCCCCCGCGTCGCCGAGACCACGGAGTTCCTCGCCGACCCGGCCGCCGACAAGCGCGCCAAGCTCGTCGACCGGTTGCTCTCGATGCCGAACTACGCCCGGCACTTCGGCGCCACGACGCGACAAGAGTGGATGCCGCAGGCCGCCACCGACGTGCGATTCTTCTTCAACGGCCAGCAGTTCGAGGAATGGCTGCAGACGGAGTTCCGCAAGAACGCGCCGCTGGATGCGATGGTGCGCGAGGTTCTCACCGTGAAGATGCCCGAGGGCCTCGCCCGCTTTCGCGAGATCGACGAGTTCCGCGATGATCCGAATTCGAACCGCGTGGCGGCGTTCTACCAGGCCAACGAGATGCGCCCCGAGAACCTCGCCGCCGCCGCCACCCGCATCTTCATGGGCATCAAGCTCGAATGCGCGCAGTGCCACGATCATCCGTTTGCCACGTACTCGAAGGAGCAGTTCTGGCAGACCGCCGCGTTCTTCGGCGAATTCGCCGCCCTGCCGCCGGTGCCGCCGAGTTTCGTCGGCCCGCTGCCGCCGCAGTATCAGAAGAACCAGGTGACGGTGCCGAACACCGAGACGACGCTGATCGCGACGTACTTCGACGGCACGCGGCCGGTTTGGAGCGAAGAGCGCACGCCCCGCGAGGAGCTGGCGCAGTGGCTGACCGACGGCAAGAATCCGTACTTCGCGAAGAACCTCGCGAACCGGCTGTGGGCGCGCTTCTTCGGCATCGGCCTGATCGATCCGATCGACGAGCCGGGGGATGCGAACCCGCCGAGCCACCCGGAACTGCTGGACGAACTGGCGAGGGGCTTCGTGGCGAGCGGCTTCGACAACCATGTGATGATCAAGGCGATCGTCGGCAGCCAGGCGTACCAGTTGAGCAGCAAGCTCTCGCACCCGACGCAGGGCGACCCGCGCCGCTTCGCGAAGATGGCGATGAAGGGCCTCAACGGCGGGCAGATCTTCGACAGCTTCGTGGTGGCGACCGGCCTGAAGAACGCCGCGCAGTTGCAGGACGAGACCAACCAGGACTTCCGCGACCGGTCGCTGCGCGGGAAGTTCGTGAAGATGTTCCCGACCGGCACGAAGACCATCGAGACGCAGACGTCGATCCTACAGGCCCTGTTGATGATGAACGGCAAGCAGATGGCCGAGCAGACGACGGTGGCGACGAGCGAGACGTTGTCGGCCGTGGTGGACGCACCGTTCCTGAGCACGGAGGAGCGGATCGACACGCTGTATCTGGCGGTGCTGAACCGCAAGGCCACCGACGGCGAGCGCGAGAAGTACGCTAGCTACGTCGACCGCGGCGGCCCGAGCGGCGACAAGACGAAGGCGATCTCCGACGTGTTCTGGGTGCTGCTGAACAGCACCGAGTTCTTGTTCAACCATTGAGGCGATACGGTGGCGGAACTATTTGGAGACAAGTCCCGTTTTGCCGCCGAAGTCGGCGATTATTGGGATGAGCAAGAGCAAAATCGCCATGTTGATCTTTGGGCCGGTGGACGGAGGCTGACATGCGACGACAACATTGCTTTTGTCCCCGTTCTCTGCATGGACGTTTCCGAGACGGTCGACTGGTTAAAGAGTGGGTGCGATTTGTCACCGCCGTTTCCCGATCTTACTCCGATCGAGACGCACCGGAGGTTGGTCGAACTGGATGACGGCTCGCGAGAGAAGTATTGGTTTCCACATTGGGGACCGATCACGGATAATGTCACCGGGCACTTGTTCCGAATCGGCGAGCAAGTAACCATCACACTGGATTTCTGGCGGAATACGCATTCGATTCCCGAAGAGCGTGGTGTGCCATTTGCCATCGAATTGCCTGAGAAGGAATTGATCGAAGTGTTAGAGCAGACATTAACCGTCCTTGAACGTGTCAAAGGTTAACGACGTGGGACGGAGAGAGCAAATGGCGATTTTGGCGGATACGAAACGACAACTGACACGACAGACAACGCTCGCCGAGATCGCAGATAGATGGGGTGTAGATTCCTTCACCGGTAGACCGCGTGACAGATGGCTCAGCCTCAAAAATGAAATTGAAATACTGCTCGCCGAGAATGGCGAACTTTGGGAATGGGAGACTGAAGGGTTGCGAAATTTCGCGGGCGAGTATGGTCTCGCTGTGGTCCGCCAAGGTGTTGCTTTCAAAGTATGGCCTATCGGTCGATCGTGATCCCTGTTGAGACGTCCGCGTGACGCGCTCGGCTCCGAAGACTCCGCCTCGCCGCTAAACGGTAACTCTCACGATATCGCATGAGGTGCTCTATGTTTTCCACTCCGCACTCCGCACTCCGCACTCCGCACTCGAGGCGCCATTTCCTCCGCGCCGCCGGCGCGTCGCTCGCCGTCAGCGCCTCCGGGTGGCTCGCGCCGTTCGCGAACGCCGCTGCCAACGACCCGGCCCGCAAACGCTCCTGCATCCTCCTCTGGATGAACGGCGGACCCTCCACCATCGACCTGTGGGACCTCAAGCCCGGCCACGAGAACGGCGGGCCGTTCAAGGAAATCCAAACCAACGTGCCCGGCATCAAGATCAGCGAGCACCTGCCGACGATCGCGAAATTCATGGACAAGATGGCCCTCCTCCGCGGCATGTCCACGCGGGAGGGCGACCACGAACGCGCCAGCTTCCAGATGAAGACCGGCCAACTGCCGATGGGGCCGATCCCGTACCCGAACATCGGCTCGCTCATCTCCAAGGAGATCGGCGACCCGAAATCCGAACTGCCGAACTTCGTCAGCATCGCGTCGCGCAAGCTCTTCTTCCAGAACGACCCGACGTCGCCCGGCTTCCTCGGGCCGAACTACGCCCCGCTGCTCGTCGGCACGTCGAACGCCTTCAACGAGCCGATGGGCGAGAAGATGTGGGAGCAGCTCAAGGTCGAGAACCTCCAGCGCGCCGCGACCGTGGACGCGAACCACGGCGACAGCCGGCTGGCGCTCTTGCGCGAGATGCAGGAGGAGTTCGCGGCCGGTCGGCCGACGGCGATCAGCGACAGTCACGTCGCCGCGTACGACCGGGCGGCGCGCCTCATGACCTCGCAATCGGCCGAGGCCTTCGACCTGAACAAGGAACCGGAGCGCGTCCGCGACCGCTACGGCAAGTCGCTCTTCGGCCAGGGCTGCCTACTGGCGCGCCGGCTCGTCGAGAAGGGTGTGCCGTTCGTCGAAGTCACGATGAGCGGCTGGGACACCCACGGCAACAACTTCGACTTCGTGAAGCGGAACAGCGAACACCTCGACAAGGGCTGGGGCTCGCTGATGGCGGACCTGAAGGATCGCGGTTTGCTCGATAGCACGCTGATCGTCTGGATGGGCGAGTTCGGGCGCACGCCGCGGATCAACGGGGGCAACGGCCGCGACCACTACCCGAACGCCTGGTCGACGGTGCTGGCCGGCGGCGGCATCAAGGGCGGCCAGGTGATCGGCAAGACGAGCAAGGACGGCACGACGGTCGAAGACCGCAAGACGAGCGTGCACGACCTGCTCGCGACCGTTTGCGGCGTGCTGGGCGTGGATCACGAGAAGCAGAACATGTCGAACGTCGGCCGCCCGATCCGGATCGTGGACAAGGCGGCCCGGCCGGTGACGGAAGTGATCGCGTGAGGCGAGCGGGGGGCGTTAGCCCCCTGATTCTCGTTCTAGTCAATTCAGAATCAGGGGGCTGACGCCCCCCGCTCGCCAGGTATTTCCCGTGACCCGCTTCTTACTCCTTCTTCTGTTCGCCTCCACCGCTGCGGCCGCACCGCCGGCCGCACCGGGCCTGCCGCGCCCCACCGGGCCGCGTGGGGATTCCTTCCTCGCTGGCCTCGCGGAGAACGTGCCCGTCGCGCGGCCGGTCCGACCGAAGTTCGAACTCGATCCGAAGGCCGCGTTCCCCGATGCGCTCCAGATCGTCTACCTCGCCAATACCCGACCCGTGCGCGTGCGCGCCACGATCACAGTCAACGGCCAGCCGCTCGGCGAACTCTGGCGCGCCCACCTGAAGAAACTCTTCGACGCCTTCGACCGCGACCGCGACGGCTCGCTGAACCGCTTCGAAGTGGATAACATCTTCTCGCCCAAGGGCCTCGCGGGGCTGCTGGGCGGCAGCTACTACCACGGCGCCGGCGACGACGGCAAGACCCTCGCCGACCTCGACCGCGACGGCGACGGCCGCGTGTCCTTCGCCGAGTTCACGGCCGGCTACGACGAAGCGGCCGCCGACCTCGTGCGACTCCGCAACGTGGCGCTCGACGACACGACCGACCGCGAACTCACGAAGGAGCTGTTCGCCCGGCTCGACGCGAACGGCGACGGCAAGCTCGCGAAGGACGAACTGGCGAACGCCGAGAACCTGCTGCACGCGCTCGACACGGACGAGAACGAGGCGCTCTCGGCGTTCGAGATCCGGCGCACGCCGGTGGTGCGCCCCGGCGCGACGCCGACGGTCATGAGCGCGGAGCGCGCCGATCCGCCGAAGCCGGACACGAGCCTGCGGCTGTACCGCGGGCCGATCCCCGACACGCTCGCGGCCGCGATGCTAGCGAAGTACGACGCGAACAAGGATGGCCAGCTCACAGCGATGGAGATCGCCTTCGACGCGGCGATCTTCGCGAAGCTGGACGCGAACAAGGACGGCAAGCTGGCCGCGGCGGAATTGGACACGTGGCGCGCGCTCGAGCCGGACTTCACGGCGAAGGTGAACCTCGCGAACGATATTCAGAAGCGCAGCGCCGAGCTGACGCCGCGTGAGGGGAAACTGCCCGCGAACTGCGAGCTGCGCACCGGCGAGAAGGGCCGCGTGGTGCTGCGGATCGGCAACCAGCTCCTGGACCTCAGCACGGCGTCGCCGCCGCCCGGCGCCGTCGCCCAGCGCGTGACCGACCAACTCAACGGCGCCTTCCCGCCGGACCAGAAGTTCGTCACGGAGAATACCATCGGCGGGCCGCAGTACCAGTTCCTGCGCGTGGTCTTCGATTCGGCCGACGCCAACGGCGACGGCAAGCTCACGCGCGAGGAGTTCAAGGCCTACCTGCAACTGCAGGAGGACACGATCCAGCTCGCGCTCACGGCGAGCTTCGGCACAAGGCGGCCGAGCCTCTTCCAACTCATGGACGACAACGGCGACAACCAACTCGGCGTCCGCGAGCTGCGCACGGCGTACGAGCGGCTGATCGTGCTGGAGCCGAGCGGCGGCGATGTGACGCCAGCGGCGCTGCAACCGTCGGCCTCGGTGCGCTTCGGCTTCGCGGCGTTCCTCACCAGCGACTACACCGCGCCGATCAACCCGTTCGCCCGCCCCGGTTCGCGGAAGGTGACCGGCCCGCTCTGGTTCCGCAAGATGGACCGCAACGGCGACAACGACGTCTCGCAGGCGGAGTTCATCGGCCCGCTGGAGAAGTTCCGGGATCTGGACGCCGACCAGGACGGCCTGATCTCGGCCGCGGAAGCCGACGCGGCAGACAAGAAGCTGCGGGGGAAGAAGTGAGCGAAGTTTTGCATTTCTCATTCCACATTTTGCATTGGTCCGCTCATGATTGAACCAATGCAAAATGATGAATGATAAATGCAAAACTCAATACAGGATGATGGCCACAAAAAGGCACGAAGAGCCACAAAAATAAGAACCAAGAATTCACCGCGACCGCGATTGCCGGCGTTCCTTTTTGCGCCTCTTCGTGCCTTTTTGTGGCCATTCTTCTTGGCTTATATCATCTCCACGCCGGCTTCCCCACCCGTCACTTCGCCGATGGCCCACGCGTCCACGCCGATCGCCTTCAACTGGTTGCGGATGCTGTCCGCGAAGCTCGGCGACACGATCATCGCGAAGCCGATGCCCATGTTGAAGACGCGCTCCATCTCGGCCTGCTCGATATTGCCCAATCCCTGCATCCACGGGAAGACCGGCAGTTCCGGCCAACTGCCGCGCCGAATCCGCACCCGGCGGCCCGGCGGGAGGATGCGGCCGATGTTGTCCGGCAGCCCGCCGCCCGTGATGTTCGCCAGGCCGTGGATCACGCCCTTCTTCTTCACCGGGTAATGCTCCAGCACCTTGCGCACCGGCCGCACATAAAGCCGCGTCGGCGTCAGCAGCGCCTCGCCGACGGTCGCGTTCAACTCCGGGACGTGCGCGTCGATGGCGAGTCCGCCGACGTCGAAGACGGCCTTGCGGACGAGGCTGTAGCCGTTCGAGTGGATGCCGCTGGCCGCGAGGCCGAGCACGGCGTCGCCGACTTCGATCCGACTGCCGTCGATGATGTTCGAATGCTCGACGACGCCGGTGCAGAAGCCGGCCATGTCGAACTCGCCGGGCCGGTAGAAGTCGGGCAGGATCGCCGTCTCGCCGCCGACGAGGGCGCAGTCCGATTCGAGGCAGCCGTCGCGGATGCCCTTCACGAGCTCGACGGTGCGCGTCGGGTCGTCCTTGTCCATCGCGAGGTAGTCGAGGAACGTCAGTGGTTCGCCGCCGGTGCAGATGAGGTCGTTGACGCTCATGGCGACGAGGTCGATGCCGACGGTGTCGTACTTGTTCGCCATCATGGCGATCTTGAGCTTGGAGCCGACGCCGTCGGTGCAGGTGACGAGGACGGGCCGCTTGTACTTGCGGCTGAAGATGCGGGAGAAGAGTCCGCCGCCGTTGGGGGGTTCGAGGTCGTAGAGGCTGGCGAAGCTGCCGCCCTTGCCGCCGGCCCCCTTGAAGGGGGAGCGGAGGACGTTCGGCCCCCACGTGGACGCGATGAGCGACTGCACGCCGGACATCGTCTCGGCGTAGGTCTCGAGGTTCAGCCCGGCGTCCCGGTAGGTCAGCGACTTCGCCATGAATTCTCGTCCGATTACAGGTGACGGGATTTTAAGGAGAACGAGACGTTGCGCGCAGTAACAGACCGGAACGAATAGAATAATCGTTCGGTTCGCAGCCGCTACCGTTGGATGGACCCGTCGATGGCCGATACGACATGGACGATCAAGGCCCTGCTCGCCTGGACGGCGGACCACTTCGCGAAGAAAGGCCTCGAATCCCCCCGGCTCGACGCGGAACTGCTGCTCGCCCACGTCCTCGCCTGCAAGCGCATCGATCTCATCGTCCGCTACGACGAACAGCCGAACGAAGCCCAGCGCGCCGCGTTTCGGTCCCTCGTGCAGAAGCGTCTCGAGCGCTGCCCGACGGCGTACCTCGTCGGCACGCGCGAGTTCTACCTGCTGCCGTTCGAAGTGAACGCCGCGGTGCTGATCCCGCGACCGGACACGGAAACACTCGTCGATGTCGGCATCGAATTCCTGAAGAAGCGCCCGGCGCCCACCGTGCTGGACCTCGGCACCGGGTCCGGCTGCGTGGCGGTCTGCCTCGCGCACAATGTCAAGGCGGCTCGCGTCACGGCCGTGGACGTGTCGCCGGACGCCGTCGCCGTCGCGGAGCGGAACGCGGTGCGCAACGGCGTGGCGGATCGAATCGACTTCCGCGTCGGCAATCTCTTCGCGGCGGTCGAGCCGGGAACGCGCTTCGACCTGATCGTGAGCAACCCGCCGTACATCCCGCCGTCGGAGATCGAAACGCTGATGCCGGAGGTGAAGGACCACGAGCCGCGGCTCGCGCTCGACGGCGGCACGGATGGCCTCGCGTTCTACCGGCGGCTCACGGCGGAGGCGCGCGGCTGGCTGAAGTCCGGCGGCCTGCTCGCGGTCGAGATCGGACACACGCAAGGGATCGCGGTGCGGGAGTTGTTCGACGCGGCGGGGCTGCGGTCGGTGGCCGAGGTGAAGGATCGCGGCGGGCGGCCGCGGGTGGTCTGCGGAACGGCGGAGTAGAAACGAAAACACCGCCCGATCGGGCGGTCGTTTCCGAGGGAGCCGGGGAATGCTCAGCCGCCGGCGACGCTGCCGATGGCCTTGCCCTGGGCGAGCAGTTGCTGCTGGTGCAGCGGAAGGAGTTCCTGGCGATAGATGGGCACGTCGCGTGGCGCTTCGATCCCGAGGCGGATCTTGCCGCGATCGATATCGACCACGGTGATGCAGATATTCTCCCCGATGTAGATCTTCTCTCCGAGTTTCCGACTGAGGACCAACATCGTGGCACCCTCCTGAATGTGCATCCGTGGTGTTTCCAGCGTGTGCAAACTTACGCCACGATATCAGAAAGGAAACGCGAACGGGGCGAATTGTCGCGCGGAGACCGCGCGGCGTCGTGTCAAGGGCGTCATTATGTGCGCAGAGCGCACGAAACGAGCGGAGGAGGAGCCTCCCGGGAACGAATTCTAGGTCGCCGGGTTGCGCCCGGCGCGAATCCGTCTGCGGAATTCAAATTCCCAATGCGCGACAAAGGCGCCATATCCGACAGAACCGGAACAGTTTCACTTCTTCATCGGCTTCTTCAACTCGACCTTCTTGATCGATTGCAGATACTCCAGCGTCTTCGCCGCATCCGCGCCGCCCATGCTGGCGTGCAGGTGCAGGCCCAGGCCGTGCGGGCCCTTGGCGTCGATCAGCTTCGGTTGCAGCGTCAGCAGCGCCTTGATCGCGTCGAGCTGGCCGAGCGTCGCGAGCGTGAAGATGTCGGGCCGTGCGCCCATCTCGAGCAGGAAGTGGATCGTCTCCTTGTGGCCGATGTGCGATGCGCCGCCGAGGGCCGTCTCAAAGTCGCCCCCGCCCCAGTCGACCGTCGCATTCAACAGCGCCGGCTCCTTCTCCAGCAGCTTCTTCACCATCGGCAGGTCGCCGTGGCCGTACATCACGAAGTCCTGCACGAGCTGCCGGTTGATCTGCGGCTTCTTCCACGACGGCTGGAACTTCGGCGCCGGGTAGTCGCGCGTGAAGGGCGCTTCCACCGGCCCGACGGGTTTCGGCTTCAGGTCCGTTTTGGGTTCGTCGGCCCTGGCGGCTCCGGAGACGAGCAGGCCGGCCCCGAGGGCGGCGAATTGGCGGCGGTGAGGTGTCATGGGGATGGTGTAGCCCGTGGTGCCGCAACGGCGAGTCGGAGCGGGATTTCGCGAAACGCTGGACCCGCGTCGACGATCATAAAATGATAAAGAAATGAAGGAGAAAACGAACTGCGTCAGGACTTTTGCGCTTGTTCGTCCAAAGCGGTTCCGTTTAGAGTATAGTTTCCGGCAGGCTCAAACCGCTGTCGGAATCCCATCATTGTTTCTCGTTCCTCGCAGGGTTTGTTATGACTCTCTCCACTCGTCGCAGCCGGTCGGCGTTCACGCTGATCGAGCTGCTGGTCGTGATCGCGATCATCGCGATCCTCATCGGCTTGCTCTTACCGGCCGTGCAAAAGGTGCGCGAGGCCGCCGCCCGAGCCAAATGCCAGAACAATCTGAAGCAGATCGGCATCGCGATGCACTCGTATCACGATGTCAATGACAAGCTCCCCCGAGGAGCGGAAAACGCCGTCTATCCACAACCGAATCCCCCGGGCAACACCACGAGTTTCGTCGGCACCGGTTGGACCGTGTATATCCTGCCGCAACTCGAACAGGAAAACGTGTTCCGTCAGTACAATCTCGCTCTGGCCTACAACTCCGCGGCCAACTTGGCCGTTGCCAATACCAAAATACCCACTTACAAGTGCCCTTCCGGATCGAATCTTCTCAGTGGTAATGGCTCCGAAGTTTCCGGCGGCATCGCCAACGAAACGACGCACTATCTCGGCGTGATGGGACCTGGCGGCAGTACCGATCCGACCACCATTACCGTGAACAGCGTCACTTACTCCTATCGTGTCGGCAATCCGGTCACGAACGGCGCCTTCGCCTTCCATGGGATGCTCACGCAATATCGCGACACCACCGGTAGCATCACGACTGGCTACAAAGTCCGTCTGACCGACGTGATCGACGGCCTCTCGAACACCTTCTGTGTCGGGGAAGACTCCCGCCAGGTCATCTCCCCGAATCCGAATCACTATCGCAGTTGGACTCGTGGGAACAACGGTGGCAGCGGTATCACCAAGAACATGACGTTCCCGATCAATTCCACCTGGTACAACGGCAGCAACAACTTCAACGATATCGGCTTCGGCAGCAACCACACCGGCGGCTGCAACTTCCTGATGGGCGACGGCAGCACCCGGTACGTCACCCAGACGGCCGATCTGACCATCCTCAAGCTCATGTCCAGCATCAACAGCGGCGAAGTCGCCCAGTTGAACTGACCCAGTTATGATCCCGCTCCCCGCCGGAGACACCCGGCGGGGATTTTTGTTGATCCCCTCCCGGAGCCGAACCATGTCCCGCCGTTCATTGCTTGCACTACTCCCCACCATCGTTCTGTTTGCCACCGGTTGCGGGGGCGATGGAACCAGCCGCGTCTCGGGCACGGTCAAATTCGCCGGCCAGCCCGTGAAAGCTGGCAAGATCTACTTCATGCCGGATGGAGCGAAGGGGAATTCCGGACCGACCGGCTACGCGGAAATCATCGATGGCGCGTACGACACCTCCGCCGCTGGTGGTCGGGGTGCGGGAAAAGGTGCCATGATTGTCGCGATCGAGGGACGCGACCCCAGCCAAGCCGGCAAGACCGAAAAGGGAGATACATCGGGTGAAGTGACGGTGAAAACGCTGTTCCCCCGTTACGAGACCACGGCCGATCTGCCCGGAGGCGCGACCACCAAGGACTTCGAAGTTCCGGCGGACGCGGCCAAGCCCAAGCCCAATGCCGGCAATTTCGTGGTTCCCTGATCCATCGGTTTGCTTCGTCGAGGCCGGAATCCCAAACTCGCCCAAGACCGGTGCGACCACGAAAGACCTCGAAGTGCCAGCCGGGCGCGGATCACCGCGCCCGATTACTCGCTTACCTACCCCAACACGCCGGGGATTGGCGCGCCGGCCGGCAGCATCGCCAGCGGTTGGTTCTGGCGGTTGTACAGCGTCGTTTCCTGATCGATACCAACCGCGGCGTAGAGAGTCGCGGCCACGTCGCCGGGGGAATACGACACGCCCGTCGGGTACGCCCCGCTCTTGTCCGTCCCGCCGATCACCTGACCGCCCTTCACGCCGCCGCCCGCGAAGAAGATCGAACCGGCCGGCCCCCAGTGGTCGCGGCCGCCGGCTTTGTTGATCTTCGGCGTCCGGCCGAAGTCCGTCAGGAACAGGACGAACGTGCTCTCCAGCAGACCTCGCGTCTTCAGGTCGCCGAGCAGCGCCGCGAAAGCGCGATCCATGCCGGCGACGTGGTACGGCCGCTTCGCCATCTCGCAGATGTGCGGGAAGTTCTGCCCGGCGGCGTTGTGGTTGTCCCACAGGTTGCCGTACTCCGGGTCGTAGCCGTAGTCGACGAGCACGAACGGCGCGCCGGCCTCGACGAGGCGCCGGGCGAGCAGGCAGCGAGCGCCCACTTTGGTTTTGCCGTACGCCTCGCGCGTCTTGTCCGATTCGCGGCTCAGCTCGAAGGCGGCACGCACCGTTGGCGAGGTGAGCATCTGGAACGCATCCCGGTACTGGTCGCCGACGCCGGCGGTGTCGGCTTGCCGCAGCGCGTCGTCGAGCCTTGAGCGCAGCAGCTCGCGGTTGTCGAGCCGGTCTTCCGTCAGGTCGGCGAACGGCGTCACGCCCTGCTTGGTGAACTGTTCCTCGTCGGCTTCCTTCACGAAGGCGGTGAAGTCGTCGTTCTTCGGCTTGCCGCCGGTGGCGAACGGGGCGTACTGCGCGCCGAGCCAGCCGCCGGTGAAGAGCTGGTACGGCGGCGGGCCGGGGCGCGTAGTGCCGGGCACGGCGATGTAGCCGGGGAAGCCGGCACGGCCGCCCTTCAGTTTGGAATGGATCGCTCCGATGTTCGGCTCGGTGAGGATCTGCGCCTGCGTGGTCTTGCGGCCCGAGAGCCCGTAGCTCTGCGCGAGCAGGTGGTCGTCGGTGGCGGGGGAGAAGGTGCGGACGAGGGCGAAGAGATCGGTCTGCTCGGCGAGGCCGGGCATCGTCTCGCAGAAGCGGACGCCGGGCAGGCCGGTGGCGATGGTGCCGAGGGAGCCGCGGATTTCCTCCGGGGCGTCGGGCTTGGGGTCGAACGATTCGTGGTGCGTGACGCCGCCGGCCATCCAGAGGACGAGGACGGACTTGGCCTTTTTCGGGGTGTTCGCGCGGAGTCCGGGCAGCGCCGTGGCGGCGAGGCCGACGGAGCCGAAGCGGAGCAGGTCGCGGCGGTCGAGCAGCATGGCGGGATCCACGAATTGACGGATCGGCGAGTGGAAGGATTATCGGCGGAAACGGCGGCGAATGCAATTCTGAAACAAGCGATCCGACTACAGGAACTCGATCCAAACGGTCGAACGGATTTACGGTCCGCCAAGATTCTGCAAGAATGGAATGGGGAGCGACATTCCATGTTCGGAAAGCGAAAAGATCCGATCGACCGAACGCCGCATCCCCGATCGCCCGACAGCCGACGGCTTGTCGTTTCCGAATCGCCCGGACTCTACGTATACGCGGTCGACGAGGGCGAAGTGATCCATGTCGTGCCCGATGGACCGCACGTGCATCCGACGATCCTTGGCCTCGCACGACCGGCCTTATATGCCGGCGAGATCGAAATCGAAGCGAGCGGAGTCGTGGGCGAAGTGAATAACTTGAGCGGGACGTTTCAGTTTCGCAGCAAGCGATCCCTTCTCTGCGTGGCCGGAATGCTGGTCGACATGGGATTCTCGGTGCGTAGCGTGATCTGGTACCCGCCGGACGGCGCGACGACACCGAAGCGATTGGTCTTCCCCTGAATGGAGAAATCGCGATGAGAAAAATCATCGTCGTTCTCGAGGATAATGCGGAGCGGATCGCCGCGATGAAACTCCGGCTCGAAGACCGAATGCCAATGTACGATTGCTTCTTCAGCGACGATCCCGGAGAAATCGTGGAAGTGCTTACCCGTCGGAAGGGAGACGTACTGGCCGTTTCGCTGGATCACGACCTTTTCGACCGTGCGGACGGCAGCACTGAAATCACGGGAATGGACGTGGCCGAGTTCCTGAGTCGAACGGAGCCCGAGTTTCCCGTGTTGATCCATTCGAGCAACGCGATCGATGCCGACCGGATGCAACGATTGCTCGCGAAGAACCGCTGGTCCGTGACGCGCGTCACGCCGTTCAACGACACGTCCTGGATCGGCGAAGACTGGTATCCCGCGCTCCGGCGAGCCATCGGCAAATCCGCTATGCCCGAACTCGTACCGAACGCCGAAGCGATTGCGGATTGAATCCGTATCGAATTCACTGGCATGGGCCGCCTTGGGCTACTCTTAACCGCATCGCCGCGCCGGATATGTTGGACGATCGTCGTCGACTCGGCCGCCGGTCGGTTCCCTTCCCGGAGTCCTGCCATGCAGCTCGGCGCCTTTTCCGTCTGCCTCGCCGTGAAGGACATCCACGCTTCGAAAGCGTTCTACGAAAACCTCGGCTTCACGCCGTTCGACGTGTGAGCGGAACCGAATCCTTCCGCAGTTGCATTCGCGGCGTCGATCGTGTCTAATGAGACTCCCGCCAGAACCGCTTCCGCAATCCTCTCCGCCCCGTGGTGCCATGCTCTCCCTCGCGACTCCGCCGCTGGACCGGTTCGACCATCTGCACCGCCGGGAATGGCTGCGCGCCGGCGCGATCGGCCTCGGCGGGCTGACGCTCCCGCAGCTGCTGACGCAGCAGGCCCGCGCCGGGAGTGGGAAGGCGAAGGCGAAATCGGTGATCGTCTTCGGCCTGATGGGCGGGCCGGCGCAGCACGACACCTGGGACCCGAAGCCGGACGCGCCGGCCGAGATCCGCGGGCCGTTCGGCACAATCCCGTCGAAGACCGTCGGGCTGCGGGTCGGCGAGCTGATGCCGGAGACCGCGAAGCTGACGGACCGGATCGCGGTGCTGCGGGCGGTGGTGACGAACGACAACGCCCACTCGTCGAGCGGGTACCAGATGCTGACCGGAGTGCCGCATCAGCCGCTCAGCCAGGAGAGCGCGACGCCGCGGGCGCCGAACAACTGGCCCTCGCTCGGCGCGATCGTGCGTTATCTTCGCCCGGCGGCCGGTCAGCTCCCCTCGGCCGTGACGCTGCCCGAGCATATCTGGAACGACGGCAACTTTCCCTGGCCGGGACAGGACGCCGGCCTGCTCGGCCGCAAGCACGACCCCTGGCTGATCCACTGCGACCCCGCCGACGCCAAGTTCAAGGTCGCCGCGCTTGCGCCACCCGACGAAGTCCCGGCCACGCGGCTCTCGCACCGGCAGGGGCTGCTCGCGCAGATGGATCGCATGACCGCCAACCCCGCGACCGCGCCCTACGACGCCGGCACGCGCAAGGCGTTCGAACTGGTCTCCTCCGGTGCGGCGCGCGCCGCATTCGATCTCGACCGCGAGTCGCCCCGCCTCCGGGACCGCTACGGCCGGTCGCGCTTCGCCCAGAGCTGCCTGCTCGCCCGGCGGCTGGTCGAGGCGGGCGTCTCGCTCGTGCAAATCAACTGGACCCGTATCCCGAACCTCCCCAACCAGGGCGGCTGGGACACCCACGCCAAGCACAACGACTCGGCCAAACAGTTCCTCATGCCGATGATGGACCGCGCGTACTCCGCGCTGCTCACCGACCTCGCCGACCGCGGGCTATTGGACGAAACGCTGGTGATCTGGTTCGGCGAGTTCGGGCGGACGCCGAAGTTCAACGGGAACGGCGGGCGGGACCACTGGGGCCACGTCTTCTCGCTGGCGCTGGCGGGCGGCGGGGTGCGCGGCGGGACGGTGTACGGCGCGAGCGACAAACACGCCGCGTACCCGACCGACGGCCGCGTCGAACCGCGCGACCTGATCGCCACGGTGCTGCACCAGCTCGGCTTCACCCCCGACGCCGAACTCCGCGACGCCGAAAACCGCCCCTTCCCCGCCAGCCGCGGCAGCGTCATTCGCGCGATCGTGTGACGCGCGACGGATTCAAGCGTCGAACCGATTTGGACAACTTTCGCGGAATCGCCGCGCAAGGACCGCGCGGGTCGGGTAGGATCGAAACGCCAACCGCACGATTGCCGCCCGTCCGACCGCCCAACCGGTCACGGCGTCACGCGTCCTCCGAACGAGTGACCGCCATGTCGGAACAACGCTCGCTCTCGCCGCCGGTCGCCTCCGTGGCGCGGGCACTCGAAGAAAGCGAAGCCTTTCTGCGCCTGACCCAACACGCCGGACACGTCGGCAGCTGGGAGTGGGATCTCGCCACCAACCGGTTCAAGTGGTCCGAAGAAATGGCCCGGCTTCATGGGCTGAGCCTCCTGGCGTTTGATGGCCGATTCGAATCGATCCAATCGTATTGCCACCCGGACGACCTGCCAAAATTGCTATCCGCGATGCAAGTCGTGCGGCAGGGGGACGATATTCGCACGCTCGAGTATCGGATTCGGCCGCGCACCGGCGGCGAACTGTGGCTGCTCCTTCAAGGCCACATCCTTCGCAGCGATGATGGCGTTCCCCAGCGCGTCCTCGGCATCGCGCTGGACATCACCGAACGCAAGCGGACGGAGCAGGCGCTCGCCGAAAGCGAAGCGCGCCTGGCGATGATCGTGCGCGAGCAGACCGAGTTCATCGTGCAATGGCTGCCCGACGGCACGCGAACGTTCGTCAACCAGAGTTATTGCCGGTACTTCGGCGTCACCGAAGCCGAGTGCCTGGGCACGAGTTTCTATCCGTTGGTCGCGCCGGAGCACCGCGAGGCGGTCCGCCGCAAGATCGCCGCGCTGACGCCGGAGCAACCGGAAGCGATCAATGAACACGAATCGGTCACCTCCGGCGGGGAACGCCGCTGGCAGCAGTGGATCGACCGGGGCCGGTTCGACGCCGACGGCCGGCTGGTCGACCTGATCTCCACCGGTCGCGACATCACCGACCGCAAGCGGGTGGAAATCGAGTTGCGCGAGATGGCCTCGCTGCACCGGGCGATCCTGGAGTCGTCGCTGGACGGGTTGATCGTGATGGATGCGGCGGGGCGGGTGGTGGAATTCAACGCGGCGGCGGAGGCGATCTTCGGGCACCGGCGGGAGGACGTGATCGGCCGGGAAATGGCCGATCGGATCATCCCGCCCGAGTACCGGGCGGCGCACGCCTCCGGAATGCAGCGATACCTCGCGACCCGCACGCCACACATGATCGGCCGACGCATCGAGATGCCGGCGCTGCGAGCCGACGGCAGCGAAGTGCGCGTGGAACTGGCGATCTGTGAGATCCCCGGTCGGAACCCCTCGCTATTCTCCGGAGTTGTGCGGGACATCAGCGAGCGGTTGAAGCTCGAAGAGCAGCTGCGGCAATCGCAGAAGATGGAGGCGGTCGGCCAACTCGCCGGCGGCATCGCGCACGACTTCAACAACCTGCTGACGGTCATCTCCGGTTACAGCGATCTCCTGTTGCAGATGCTGCCGGCCGGCGATCCCCGCGCCGAGATGGCGCAGCAGATCCATCGCGCCGGCGAGCGCTCCGCGGGGCTGACGCGGCAGTTGCTCGCGTTCAGCCGGCAGCAGGTGCTGGCACCGCGCGTGATCGACCTGAACGACGTCGTCCGCGAAATGGAGAAGATGCTCAAGCGGCTGATCGGCGAGGACATCGCGCTGACGACGCAATTGAATCCGGCGCTCGAACCGATCCACGCCGACCCCGGCCAGATCGAGCAGGTGCTGCTCAACCTCGCCGTGAACGCGCGCGACGCCATGCCCCGCGGCGGACGGCTCGTCATCGGTACGGACAACGTGGCGGGGCGGACCGGCCCGCAGGTGCGGCTGACGATCGCGGACACCGGCGAAGGCATGACGCCGGAGGTGCAGGCGCGCATCTTCGAGCCGTTCTTCACGACCAAATCGGCCGGCCGCGGCACCGGGCTGGGACTCGCCGTGGTCCACGGCATCATCAAGCAGAGCGACGGCACCATCTCCGTCCGCAGCGCCCCGGGAGCCGGCACCACGTTCACCATCGAGTTCCCCGCCGTGCCGCTCCGGCCCCAAATCGACAAGAGCGCCGCCCGACCCGCCCTGCCCCGCGGCAACGAGACCATCCTCCTCGTCGAGGACGACGAATCGGTTCGCGCCTTCAGCTCCCATGTACTCAAGCAATGTGGCTATGCCGTTCTGGAAGCCGCCGACGGCGCCGAGGCCCTCCGCGCCGTCGCCGCCGCCGACCGGCCCATCGACCTGCTCGTCACCGACGTGGTGCTCCCCGGCCTCGGGGGCCGACTCGTCGCCGAACGCTTCGCCCAGCTCCACCCCGGGGCGCGCATCCTGTACCTTTCCGGCTACACCGACGACGCCGTCATCCGCCACGGCATCGAGCACGAGCGCGTCCACTTCCTGCAAAAACCGTTCACGCCCACCGCGCTCGCGGCTGCGGTACGCACCGCCCTGAGCCGGTGAATGATACGATTCCCGGGATCGATTTACTGGTTTGTTGTCCAGTCGATCGTTCGTGAAATCCAGACTCGGAACTCATAAGTCGAACGGAAACTGATTGTTTACCCCTGGTAGGACGGGCTTCCAGTCCGTCCGGTTTGGTAGAGACGGACTAGAAGTCCGTCCTACCAAGGGTAAATCCTTTCCTACCGGTCGCCTAACTCGATTTCCAATTCGAGTCGTGAGTTCCGAGGGATGAGTTCTGAGCCGAGAGAATCGACTCAAGCGGCAGATATTACGTGGGAACCATTTCGGTCGATTCCTCTTCCGAGCGGTTATCGGTCGGCGTCAGCCGCCTTTCTGCATGCTCTTGCCAAGCCCCTGCATTTCCGTGCCGAGTTCCATGAGTTCGGCCGGAGTCAGCTTGCCGCCGGTCGCGGCCTTGCCGATCGCGTCCATCATCCGCTTCTGGGCGGCGTCCATTTGCGGCTTGAACTTCTCCTCGATCGCCTTGTCCTGGCTCTTGGTGACCTTGATCTCCTTGCCTTGCTTGGCGAGGTCGGAGAGCTTGGCGAAGCTGGCCTTCAGGGCCGCCTTGTCCCCCTTCTCGAAGCCGTCGGCGATCTTGTTCATCTCGTCGACCATCTGCTGGGCGAGGGCCTCCGCCTTGGCCTGATTGCCGCCGCAACCGACCGCGCCGAACACCAGCATCGCCGCCGTACCCAGAACCAGAAACGTGCGCATGGATCCATCCCGAATGGTTCGGTCCGTCGCGGAGCGGGCCGGGGTGGACCGTCGATCGCGGAACCGTGCCGGGATGCTATAGGATTCCCGCCAAGCGAGCAATGGGGAACCGATTCCCGGCGCGGCGCGATCCGACGGCCGCTAAGATGCGTACGGAGTCTCGGGGCTTCGGGAGAGAT
Organism: Gemmataceae bacterium; assembly: GCA_019636445.1. Taxonomy (GTDB): domain Bacteria; phylum Planctomycetota; class Planctomycetia; order Gemmatales; family Gemmataceae; genus Limnoglobus. The sequence goes on from JAHBXO010000001.1 coordinate 28,407, forward strand.
TTCGCTATGAGCGGGAAACGGGCGGGGAACTGGTTCGCGGGGTTCGTCGTCGGCCTGGCCCTGACGGGATGCAACGGAGGCTCCCCGTCGTCGATACCGGTCCCGGAAGTCGAGATTCCGCCGGAGGCCCGCATTCCCCCCCGGTTCACGGGGCCGTCGCGAACGCGCCTCGCGGCCGGAGAGACGATCCCGGAACTCCGCTGCGTCGGTTGGCTCAACGGCGAACCGCGGCCATTTGCACCGAACGGACCCAAGCTCCATGTCGTCGACGTCTGGTCGCACTGGTGCCCGGAGTGCCACAAGTTCGCCCCCGCGCTTGCCGAACTCAAACGCAAATACGCCGACCGCGGGGTGCAATTCCTCAGCGTCACCGACATGCCGAAGGCCATTGCGGAACGATACAACCAGGTCGGCGGCATCGACTGGCCCTCGGGTTACGGCTTGGCGGTCGAACTGATCGACGAACTGGGAGCCGTCAACAAAGGCATGGCGGAGATGACGCGGGGGTACAACATCGGGCCGACGATCTACGTTGTCGGTCCCGATCGCAAAGTGGTGGGTTCGGATGAAAGCGGCCGCTGGCGGCACATGCCGCGCGCGGAGATCATCGCCAAACTCGAGAAGGTTCTCGATGCCGCCCTGGACGCATCGACGGGGAAATGATCGCGTTCAGCGTTGCAGGCCGACCGCGAGCAGCCGGAGGATCGGCGCGGCGCTGATCTGTCGGCCGGGCAGCGCCGGCGCGGGGGCCGTTTTCGGTTCGGGTGGCAACTCGCACGCCTGCACGCAGATCGTCTGCATCGGCTTCTTCGGGTCCGGCGTCCAGACGATCTTGCCCGGCCGGAACGATTCGAGGAACGTGCGGAGTTGGTCGTACTTCGCCCGCATTTCGGCGGCGTAATACCGTTCGCGTTCGGCGTTCTTCCGCTCCGCTTCGAGCGCGGCGCGGGCTTCCTCGGCGGCGCGTTCCGCGGCCTCGGCGCGCTCGGCCGCCGCCCGCAGGCTCGCCGCGGCGTACGCCGCGCCACCCAGCAGCACCAAAACCATCACCGCCGCCGTCGCCGCCGCGCCCGAGAGGCGCGGCCGTCGGCCGAACCACGACAGCAATCGCCGCGACACCGACGCCGGACGCGCTTCCACCGATTCCCCGACCGCGTGCCGGTGGAGGTCGTCCACCAGCGCCGCGGCGGTCGCGTATCGTTTCGCCGGGTTCTTATGGAGGCACTTCAGAACGATCGCTTCCAGATCGTTCGGAAGTTCCGGCGAAAAACGGCTCGGAGGAATCGGGGCGTCGTTGAGCACCTTCAGCACGATGTCGAGGGTGGTCCGGCCATCGAAGGGCGCCCGGCCGGTCAGCAGTTCGTAGAGGATCGCGCCGAGGGAATAGACATCCGACGCCGGGCCGACTTCCTTGTCGCCGGTGGCCTGTTCCGGCGAGATGTAGCTGGGCGTGCCGAGGACCGCGCCGGTTTCCGTAACCGGACGCGCCAAGGCCGAGGATTCGAGCGACTTCGACAGGCCGAAGTCGGTGAGCTTGGGCGTCTCGCCGGCGAAGAGGATGTTCGCGGGCTTGAGGTCGCGGTGGATGATGCCGCGATCGTGGGCGAACTGGACGGCGGCGGCGAGTTCGGACACGAGCCGCACGGCGGCGGCGGGCGTCCACGGCGTGCCGACGAGCCGATCCGCCAGCGTACCGCCATCCACGTGTTCGAGGACGATGTACGGCAGCCCGGCGTGCTCGCCGGCGCGGATCAATTTCACCACGTTCGGATGTTGCAGGGCCGCGGCCGACACTTCCCGGCGGAACCGCTCCCGTTCCAGGGCACTGGCGTGGGCGCCGGCGAGGAGGACCTTCACGGCGACGATCTGCTGGTTCGCCAGATCCCGGGCCTTGTACACAACCCCCATCCCGCCGCGACCGAGTTCTTGCAGGATCTCAAAACCGGGCAGGCTGGGTGGTGCGACGGAAGTCGTGGTTTCGATGTGCGGGAGGGTCGGCGAATCGCGCCAGCCAGCGCCGGCGTTCGCCGCAACATCCTTGGGGGATGCCGTTTGCGGTGAGCAGGCAGCAGCAAGACCACGATCCATCACAACCTCATTCACAACCGGCGAACACGAGAGAAGACGACAGCGGGCGGGGATTCTCTCACGCCGGGTTACACTTTCGATACGTTGGTAGGCCCCAAATCTTAATCCGCGAAGCCGTTGCTCACCGAACTTTTTCGGTGGTCCCCGGAGAGTACCCGCCGACGGGCGGATTCATACGGAAAATTTCCATGAGAGACTTCGGCCCTGTCTTGGGGTTCGCCCCAACGGGACGCGGATTTCGCCGATTGTCGTTCTCTAGAGTCAGAAACGGGCGTACGGCGGCGTTCTCACCGCGCGGGGGAGGAAGTCTCATCGTCCTATCACGTCGGAATCGGATCAACTTGCGCGGCTTGACGCGGGAAATGGCCGATCGGACCGCCGGCGCGATCCGATTCCCGCAAGATCACCGCTCAGTTCTTCGCGGCCGCTTTGTCGTCCGGCTTCAAACTCAGCACGAAGTCGATCAGGTCCTGGACTTCGTCCGGGGTCAGTTTGGTGTGCGGCGGCATCGGCGTGCCGGGGATGCCGTGCAGGATGCGCGGGTAGAGGCGTTCCTTCTCGCGACCGCCCTTGAAGCGGCCCGTCGTCAGGTCCCTTGGCTTGTTCGGCAGACCGTCGCCACCCTGGTGCGGCGGATCGTTCTTCTTGTCGTTGACGGCCGGCCCGTCGCCGCGGCCCGTCGCCCCGTGGCACGAGGCGCACGCCGTCTTCGCCGTGTTCAGGAACAACTGCTGACCTCGCGCCACCGATTCCGGCGTCGCCGGCTTGAACGCCGGCAACGGCACCGGATCGCCAACCACGGCTTCGCGCTCCACGCGCGCCGCGATCGCCTTCCAGTCCGGGTCTTCCTCGTTTGTCTCGGCTTCGAGGCGATAGCGCTCCGCCAGCCCGGCGCGGGTCAGCGCCCGCAGGTGCGCCACGACGGCGCGCAGCTCCTCGTCGGTCATCCGGTCCTGGAAGCCCCACATGGCCGTGCCCTCGATGCCGTGGCGCAGGATGTAGAGCAGGTCGTCGTCGGTGGGGATGCCGCCGTTGTCGCCCTTGCGGGTGCTGGTGAACTTGTACTTGTCGCGGCCGAAGTAGCGGGCGAGGGGCGTCAGGCCGGCGAGGCCCTTGCCGTCGCCCTTCTCGCCGTGGCAGTAGGCGCAGTGTTTGATGAAGAGCGCGGCACCGTTGGGCGCGGCCGCCACCGGTTCCGGGGCCGGGCGCTGGAAGAATCCGTGCACCGCCGTGCCGCCGGCGAACCAGCCGCCGAGGAGGAGCAGCGGCGCGAGGCCGATGAATCCCTGGCCCAGCTTCGAGACTCGGGAAGTCGACTCCGCCATCGCTCACAGCTCCGAAATCGCACAATGAAGTCCTGAATGAAATACCGACGAATCGCGGCGAATTCAACCGAAGGCGGGTCGCGGAGGAACCGAAGAACGACTCGGCAGGTCGTTCCACCGCGTTTTTCCCCCTCCCCCTTCGAGGGGGGAGGGGAAAAACCGCAAACACTGCTCGCCTTACTTCTCACCCCAGACTTTTGGGGATTCGAATCCCTTGGGCTTCGGTTGGCTCTTGGGGGCCACCGCCTCCTTCGCGTAGGCCGCGAGTCGCTTCTGCAATTCCGCCACGCGGGCCGTTTCCTTGCCTGCAAGGTTCGTCTTCTCGTACGGGTCGTCCTTCAGGTTGAACAGTTCGATCGTCTTCGGCCCGGCCTTCGGGGCCTCGCCGTCGGGGTCGTCGGTGCCGTTCTTCACCACGAGCTTCCAGTCGCCGGCCCGGATCGCGCCGCCCGCCGGCGTGGCGTTCAACAGGATCGCATCGTGCGGCGACGGCTTCCCCTCCGCGAGCGTCGGCCACGCATCGCGGCCGTCCACCGGCAATGGCTGCTCCGCCTTCGCCCCGCCGAGCTTCACAAGCGTCGGATACCAGTCCACCGCGTGCAGCGGTTCGAGGCAAGTTTTCCCCGCGGGGATCTTTCCATCCCACGTCGCGAAGGCCGCGACGCGCACGCCGCCCTCGTAGAGCGTACCTTTTCCGGCGCGGTACGGCCCGTTGTCGGTGATCGTGCCCGGCGACGGTCCGCCGTTATCGCTGCTGAAAACGAAGAGCGTGTCCTTGCGCACCCCGGCCTTCTCGACCGCGTCGACGATCTGCCCCACGGCTTCGTCCATCGCCGCCAGCATCCCCGCGTACTTCTGCCGGTTCCCCTTCAGCTTGCCGAAGGGCTGCAGATACTTGTCCGGCACCTGCATCGGCGAGTGCACGGCGTTGAATGGCACGTAGAGGAAGAATGGTTTCTTCCCGGCGTGCTCTGTGACGAATCCCGCGGCGGCCTTCGCGATCAGGTGCGTGCTGTAGCCGTCGTCGCGGTTGACCGCGTCGTTCTGGTGCCAGTCGAAGCCGCCGTCGCGGATGTGGGTGAAGTAGTCGAGTGCGCCGTTGTAGTGGCCGTACTGGAAGTCGAAGCCGCGCTTCGTGGGGAGGTAGTCGCGCTGGAAGTGGCCGAGGTGCCATTTGCCCACGATGCCGGTGGCGTAGCCGGCGCCCTGCAGGGCTTGCGCGAGGGTGCGTTCCGCCAGCGGCAGGCCGTATTGCGCCCACGGCCGCACGACGCCGACCTGCAAGCCGTGCCGCATCGGATACCGGCCCGTGAGCAGCGCCGCGCGCGTCGGGCTGCACACCGGCTGCACGTAGTGCGCGTCCAGGATCGTGCCGGCTTTCGCGAGCTTGTCGAGGTGCGGCGTTGGGATCACCTTCCCGCCCATGAACCCGCAATCGGCGCGGCCCAGATCGTCCGCGAGAAGGAACACGATGTTCGGCCGGTCCGCCCCATGCACCGCCAAGCTCGAAGCAAGAAAGACCAGCGCGATGCGAAGGATCATGACAAGCTCCCGGGAAAGCGGCCGGATCTGCTACCTTTCATATCCGGCCGGCTCGATCAGGCCGGCGGCTTTGCGGCGGTGGAAGCTCGCCACCTGTCGCACCGTCGCGTCGGGGTCGTTCTTCGCCAGGTCGTCCGTCCAGTCGGCGAACTTCAGCTTCCGCTCGCACGCCACGCGCACGGCCCCGGCGCGCACGGCCGGTTCGGCGTCCCGCGCCAGCCGCTCCAGCCACGGGCCGATGTCCCGTTCCGATTCGCGCGACAGATCGACCAGCAGTTTCAACCGTTCGACCGCGTTCGGATGCGTCAGCCGCCGGCCCAGATCGATTTCTTCGGCGCTGCGCCCGTGGCTCTCGAGCACCGCCTCGCAGATGGCGCGCACCTTCGCGTCCGGGTCGTTCATCCAGCGGAACAGTTCCTCATCGCCGACCGGAGCCGCGTCGCCGGCGGCACCGATCGCCGCGAGCGCCGCGGCACGCACCTCCGCCTCGGCGTCGTCCAACAGCGGCCGCAGACGATCCGCGAGTTTCACGCGCACCGCCAGCTTGGCCGCGATCACCTTCGACTTCGTCGAGGCCTTCAATCCGAGATCCACCGCCGCCCGGCACGGCTCCACCAGCGAATCGTCCGCCTGTTCCAGGATCGCCGGCAGCACGAAGACCACCGCGTCCCGGCCCGGTTCGCCGTAGCCCGGCATCTCCGCCACGAGCGCCCGCGCGAGGGCCGGGTCCATCGGCCGACCATGATAAACCTCGCGAATCGCCATCGCGAGCGCCGCACAGGTCGCCGCGTCGCCGCTGCGCAGGGCCTCGCCAATGTACGGCTGTCCCGCTTCGCCGAACTGGACCAGCGCCCGCGCGCGGTCCTCACGGTGGACGTCCGACGTGGCGGTCCGGAGTTCATACGCCACCAGCCGCGCATGCAGGACCGACCAGTTCCAGGCCGCCCCGCCGACCATCAGGAACAGGAATGCGATCGCGATGCGGCCGTACCACCGCCGCCGAGACTGGGTCGCCATGCGGAATCCTCCCGAGGACGGGAGGTTACCCCGAGCCGATGATCGCGGACAAGTTCAAGTCTTCTATTTTGCATTTTGCATTGGTCCGGTCATGTTCGGACCAATGCAAAATGTGAAATGAAAAATGCAAAAGGATCAGAAGCGATCCAGAAACTCCTTGGACTTGCGCGCCATGTTCACCGCGTCGAAGCTGTGCCGGCTCAACTCGACTGAGGCCACGCCCCGATAGCCGACCTCGCGCAGGGCGGCGAAGACGTCCGCGAAGTCGACGGTCCCTTCGCCGAACATCAGGTGGTCGTGCACGCCGGGCTTCATGTCGTCGAGATGCACGTTCCAGAGCCACTTCTGCCATTTCCGAATGTGATCGCCGATCGGCAGCTCGCCGGTGCAGACGAGGTGGCCGACGTCGAGCGTCAGGCCGAATCGCGGGTGGTTCACCTTCGCGTGCAGCTCCGCGAACTTGTCCATCGTGTCGATGAACATCCCCGGCTCCGGCTCGAAGGCGAGGCGGACGTTCTTCTTCTCCGCGGCGTCCGCGAGGCGGCGGCAGCCGTCGACGAGCCGGCTCATCAGGGCGCGGTGCGGCGCGTCGTCGGTCGGCGTGCCGGACCAGAAGCTGACGACGCGCGAACCCAACTTCTTGGAGATGGTCAGGCAGCGCTGGAGAAACGCAAGCCGTTCGTAACGTCCATCGGCCGTCGGCGAGATCAGCGTGGGTTGGTGCTTCTGGAACGGATCGAGAATGAAGCGCGCCCCGGTCTCGATCACGCAGTCGAGCCGCTTCGCCGCGAGGAGATCGCCCAGTTTCGAGAGCCGTTGCTTCAGCCGGTGATCTTTCTGGTAGGGGTTCAGGTGGTTCACGTCCGGAGTCAGCGCGAGGCCACGATAGCCCAGTTCGGACAGGATCGCGATCGCGTCGCCGAGTCGGTGGTGGGCGAAGCCGTTCGTGTTGTAGCCGAGGATCATGAATGCAGTATCTCCCGTTCGATGCAGATCCGCAACGTCCGGACAGGAGTGTTCATCCGGATCGAATATTAGCCCCGACTTCCGAAGTCCGGCTTCGACTTCGGAAGTCGATCGCGTCGGGATGCCTCGTGGATTCGATGTTGCCTCTGCGCCAACTCGACTTCCGAAGTCGAAGCCGGACTTCGGAAGTCGAAGCGTTCGAGCCGTTCGTCAAATCGAGAGCGACACGCATCGAACAAGACCGCCTTGCACTCTCGCAGGATATCGCCGTACACTTCCAGCCGGACCGGCATGGAGGCCGACGGTGTACTTTCAATCGCCGACGTTTCTGCACCTCTTCCTGCCGCTCGTGCTACTGGGGTACTACCTGGTGCCGGCGGCGCGGGCGACGCTGCGCAATGCCGGCCTCTTCGCCGCCAGCGTCTTCTTCTATGCCTGGGGCGAACGCGACTACGTTCTCGTGCTGCTCGGCTCGCTCGCCGTCAACTACGCCTACGCCCGCGTCATCGAACGTTCGGCGCGCCCGAAGTTCTGGCTCGTCGGCGCCGTCCTCGCCAACCTCGCCCTGCTCGGCTGGCTCAAATACGCCGCGTTCCTCGCCACGACCATCGGTATCAAGCCACCCCGCACGCACCTGCCCATCGGCGTGTCGTTCTTCACCTTCCAGGCCATCAGCTATCTCGTCGACGTCTACCGCCGCGAGGTACCCGCCGAGCGCAGCTTCCTGCGCTTCGGACTGTACGTCTTCCTCTTCCCGCACCTGATCGCCGGGCCGATCGTCCGCTACGCCGACCTCGCTGCAAGCCTCGCGACCCGCGACCACACCGTCGAACGGTTCTCCGACGGCGTCCGCCGCTTCACCTTCGGCCTCGCGAAGAAGGTGCTCCTCGCCGACACTTTCGCCGTCGTCGCCGATCAGGTCTTCCGCATCCCGTCCGCCGACCTCGCCCCCTCCGCCGCGTGGATCGGCATGGTCTGCTACTCACTGCAAATCTACTTCGACTTCTCCGGCTATTCGGACATGGCCATCGGCCTCGGCAAGATGTTCGGCTTCGAGTTCGCCGAGAACTTCCGCCACCCCTACGCCGCCACGAGCGTCACCGACTTCTGGCGCCGCTGGCACATCAGCCTCTCCAGTTGGTTCCGCGACTATGTCTACATCCCGCTCGGCGGCAGCCGCGGTGGATCGCTCGCCACCTATCGGAACCTGCTGATCGTCTTTGTCCTCTGCGGCCTCTGGCACGGGGCGAACTGGACGTTCGTTGTCTGGGGCCTCTGGCATGGGCTGTTCCTCATAGCGGAACGGCTCTTCACTCCCTCCCCCTCGAAGGGGGAGGGCCGGGGTGGGGGTGATGGGGATCACGGGAAGCTGGAACGCCCCCCCACCCTAACCGTCCCCCTCAAGGGGGGAGGGGACAAGACAACCCTCCACCCAAACCCTCATACAGGGTGGGGACGAAAACTCTTCCGCCACGCGTTCACTCTGCTAGCCGTGCTGCTCGGCTGGGTCTTCTTCCGCGCCCAGACGCTCGAACAGGCCGGGGGCATCTTCGCGGCGCTCTTCGGGTTCACGAATGGAACGTACGTCGCAGCGGATGTGCTGACGAACGCGGGGTTGCTCGCGCTCGTCGTGGGTGTGCCGTTCTGCCTCCCGTTGGGCGCGTGGCTGAAGACGAAGGGCGTGCCGGCACCGTTCCTCCTGGCGGCACAGGCCGTGCTGCTCGTCCTCGCCGCGGCGGCCATCGCGGGGAATACCTACTCGGCCTTCATCTACTTCCGGTTCTGACCCGATGCTCAGCTTCCTTGCCAAACCGTCCTTCGCGCGACCCCGATGGCGAATCCGCACAACGGCGGGCACGCGCCTCGCCGATCGGCTCGCCATCGCCGTCTTCGCGCTCTTCCTCGTGGTCCCGCTTGCCGGTTCTCTCCTCCGCGAACCGAAGTTGCCCGTCAACGAGAATCGCCCGCTCCATCCGCTGCCCGACCGACCCGTGATGCGCTGGCAGTGGACGGCCTTCCCCTTCACCTTCGACCGCTACTTCAACGATCGCGTCGGCTTCCGCCCCGAACTCCTCGACCTGCGCCGCCGCATCCTCCTGGACACGCTCGGCGATTCCACCGCCGACCTCGTCTGGGTCGGCCGCGACGGCTGGCTGTTCACCAATAGCATCGGGCCGAATAGCCTGCCAATGCCGCCGGTCGAAGTCGAGCAACGACTCGCCGGATGGGTCCAGGCCCTGCGCGCCCGCCGCGACTGGCTGGCCGCGCGCGGCATCCGTTACGTCGTCGTTGTCGCGCCGGAGAAATCGAGCGTCTATCCCGAGTTCCTTCCGGACGCGATCCGCCGCCATCCACCGCCGGAAATCGGCGCGATCCTGCGCGAACGCCTCGGTCCGGAAATCATCCTCGACCCCGCGGACGCGATCCGCGCCGCGAAACCGACGACGCCCCGACTGTACTTCCAGCTCGACACGCACTGGATCGATCCCGGAGCGTTCGTCGCCTACCGCGAACTCGGCGACTGGCTGGCACGCGCCATGCCGGGATTCCATGCGAAACCTTACGAGAAGTTCTGGCACCAACCGAACGTGAACGACGATTGCGACCTGCCCAAGGTGCTCGGGCGACCGCCTGCGGACTGGATCGAAACGATGCCGATCTTCCGTGTGGAAGGGGACGCCTATCGGGAATTGCCCGACGATTCGATCCTCACACAGCTGCGCGATCGGACGGACGGGCTGCGGCACATCCTCCCGTACGTTGTGGAATCGCCGGTCGGCGTCGGACGAGCGGTATATCTGCACGATTCGTTCGGCCACAATTTGAAGCGGATGCTGGCGAGCGATTTTCGCCGGCTCGTCTGCGCCGGGAGTTACGGATTTCCAACCGATGTGATCGAGGCCGAGAAACCGGACGTGGTCATTCAGCTTTTCGTCGCCCGCGCCGTCACGCTCGCGGATGCAAAACCGATCCGACTCGAATGAAAACCCAACCGCCCGCGGAGCCTTCCGCGGGCGGCTTCTCTTCGAAACTCCCGATCAGTCCGTGTTCGCGAGGGTCTCGCCGCCGTTGCGGGTGACAAGGGCGGCCAACGTGCGGATGTCGGTCGTGGATCGCAGGAACCGCACCGAACCGTCGGCATAGAGGACGTTCACGCCGCCGGTGTGGAAGCCGTAGACCTGGCCGGTGCCGTCGACGTTGTAGTAGGGGTGCGGGTACGTGCCGAGCGCCTCGCCATTGGTGACGTTGATTGCATACTGGCCGGGGAACGAAAGCCCGTCGGCGGAGGAACCCCGGAGGACGTTCAATTCGCTGGCGGGCCGGCACCAGCCGCCGCCGTTGACGCGATTGTTGCCGCCGGCGGTGACGGCGAGCTTGCCGTTGCGGTAGACGTTCGGCCGGCCGGCGCTCTCGGTCAGGTGGATGGTATTGCTCAGGCCATCCGTGAAGTCGGCGAAGCGAAGTTTGGTCGTCTTCGAGATGGCACCGTTGTTGACCCTGCCAGTGCCCGGCGTGATGAGGCCGAGGGTTTCCAGTTCGGGCGAGACGCCGTAGAAGCCGGAGTAGTCGCCGTTGGCCACGATGTTCGTCCAGGCGGGCGACGTGTCGGGCGCGCCGTCAACGATCTGGCCGTTCGGCGCGGACGGGCACTCGACGACTTTCAGGCGCGTCGAGAAGCCGGGGGCCAAGTTCACCGGCTGGTGCCAGTTCACGTTCAGGTTCACGTTGTTGTAGACGTTGTCCTGCTCGAGGTAGGGCAGCAGATACGTGAGCCACCGGACGCGCACGGTGCTGGTCGCGCTGGGGCGGATGTTGCTCGGCAGGCCGTTGTTCGGGTCATGGAAGTTGTGGAAGCCAAGGCCGAGCTGCTTGAGGTTGTTGGTGCAGGTGCTGCGGGCGGCGGCCTCGCGGACCTTCTGCACGGCCGGTAGCAGCAAGCCGATCAGGATCGCGATGATCGCGATCACTACCAGCAGTTCGATCAGTGTGAACCCGCGGCGGCGGGACGGAATGCGGCGGACCATGGGACTCTCCTGTCAGGGGTTTCGTGGGAAATCACTTCTTGAGGACGAACGGTTCGATCGTGGTCGGGCCTTCGGCGACCTCGGCGGCGAAGCCGGAGCTTTCAGGGCGGGAGTACTTCGCGGGAATGCGGTTCACCGGTCCGGCGTCGGCGTGGACGGTCGCCCAGAGTTCGACCGTGACGCGGTAGGAACCGGCCGGGGCACCGTCGTCGCCGTCATAAGTCGTGAGCTTGTAAACGCCGTTCGCGTCGGTCTTCCCCCGCGGTTTCACACCGGCATCGCCCACGGGGTGGAACACGACGGTCGCGTTCGCGACCGGCTTGGTACCCTCAAGGACGCGGCCCTCGACGGCGAATGTCGGCTTGCGATCGGACTCCGCTTTCCCGCAGCCGAAGGGGCCGAAGGCGAGGGCGAGCAGCACGAGACAAGAGATGGCAGGTCGTTTATACATGACTTAATCGATCGTGTTAGTAGATTACTTACTGTACCAAGATTATCGTCATGATCATGATTTGACAAGAGCAAAAAACGCCATTTCGGTATCTTCGATGCAAAGTGTTTATCGAATGGTATTTATGACAAGAAAAAAATGACGATTAAATTGGTCGAACTGGTGATAATTAACGGGCATGCCATCGATCGACTACGGACTCATGAACAACACATAGCCGGACCATGCCAGTATTGCCGCGAGCAAAGCGTAGAGGACGCGAGTCAGACGGGGGTCGACGGCGGAGACCTCGCCTTCGTCGGCATCGGTCGGCTCTTCGCCATCGTCGGATACGCGGGTTCGCAGCGTCAGTTGGGTTGCCGTAATCGGTTCGGTCGGGTCGGCGGCCGCGACGATTTCGACCGTGCCGGTGGCCGGATCGCACGGCGGCGGTGTCGCCACCGTGACGCCGGGCAATGGCTGGACGGCATCGGGCGCCAGCGCGGCGGTGGGCGAACCTTCGTTGGCGACGGTGCTGGTCGGGCGTGTGAAAAAGCGGCTGGGGAAGTCGGTCGGCGTAGCGAACGGCTCGAGCGCGCGGGCCGCCTCGGAGGCCCACTGGAAGCGATCCTCCGGCTGCTTCGCGAGCATGGTTTCGACGACGTCGGCCAGGCCGGGCGGCACGGACGGCGCGAGCTGGCGAATCGGCACCGGGCGTTCGCTGGCGAGCTGGAGGATCTTTGTGCGGGCATCGCCGTCCGGGAAGGGCGGCCGGCCGGTGAGCAGGAAATAGAGCGTGGCGCCGAGGCTGTAGATGTCGGCGCGGCCATCGACCTGCGAGCTGAGCGCTTGCTCCGGCGCGAGATATTCGACCGTACCGAGGATCACGTCCGACTGGCCGAGTTGCGTGAGAGCCTCGCCGACGACGCGAACGATGCCGAGGTCGAGGATCTTGGCGGTGCCGCGGCGGTCGAGCAGGATGTTGGCGGGCTTGATGTCGCGGTGGACGAGGCCGGCGTCGGAGGCGTGCTGGAGGCCGAGGGCGATCTGCCGGCCGCATTCGGCGGCTTCGGCAGCAGCGAACGGACCGTACTGGGCGACGGCGGCCTGGAGGCTGACGCCGTCGACGTATTCCATGACGAGGTACGGCGGGTCCGACTCGGGATTGGCGTCGAAGACCTGAATGATGTTGGGGTGCGAGAGCTTGGCGGAGGCCAGGGCCTCGCGGACAAAGCGTTCCCGCGCCAGCGGAGTGTTGTCGGCGGCCTTGCGGAGGACTTTGACGGCGACACGTCGGCCGGTGTTCATCTGCTCGGCCAGGAAGACCTGACCCATGCCGCCGCGACCGATCCGGGATTGGATCCGGTAGTCGCCGAGTACGAACCCCTGATACCGACCATGGCCGAGCTGGTCCGCCTGGAAGGGGGTCAGCAGGCCGTCGTCGACGAGGCGATCGAGAAGTTCTTCCGGCGCGAGGGTGTCGAGTTCGTGCGGGTCGAGCCGGGCGAGGTAGCGGCGCAGGCGGTCCTCGGCCACAAGTTTGCTCTTGCGGATCAGCGAAACCGTCGCGTTCGACGTGACCGGGATCGACATAGAAGTTCACACGGCGCCGGCGGATGGCGCGAAGCGGTCCGGGGAGACCGATGTTCGCGGGAAGCGTAGTACACGTTCGCGGACCGCAGGGCCGGAAAAACCGACACGTCCGGAAAATGTTCGCGGGGGCGACTGGATTCTCGACGGCGCCTGTTCTACGGTTCGAACGGACCATTGCGGACCTCGCGCACCGCGGAAGCGGGAAAGGCGGCATTGCCATGATGCAACGACGAACGGCGTTCCGCCGCCGCGCGGGCGTGGCCACGGTCGAGGCGGCCGTCGTGCTGGCGCTGTTGCTCGTGCCGGTGATCATCGGCGTGTGGGAGGTGGGCCGTCTGGTCTACGCCCAGCAGGTCATCACCAACGCGGCGCGGGAAGGCGCACGGCTGGCCGCCCAGGGCCGCGTCGTCAACCGGCTGGGGACGCCCACCGAGATCGCCTTCAACAGTGGCACGCCGAACGTGGCCGACACGGTGTATCAGGCGATCGTGACCGGAGGCCTGTCGGGCCTCACGCGGGCGGACGTGACCATCCGCTTCGGGTTCGAGGGCGAGACGCCCAGCGCGAACCCCTCCAAGCTGCCGTACCAGGGACTGAAGAACGAGCGGTTCCGCGTCTTCGTCTCGGTGCCGTGGGACAAAGTGAAATGGGTGAATCTCGGCCTCGTGAACCCCACCACCGTGGAGTACACGGTCGACTGGCAGATGCTCGTGGACGACACCTTTACCATCAACGTCGACCTTCCCAAATGGTGAGCCGGAGAACGCCATGATCGCGCGCGAAACGGGAAAACGGGCGGGACGACGCAGCGGAGCGACCACCGTCGAGGTGGCCGTCGTGCTCAGCGTATTCCTCATGTTCCTCTTCGGCATCTTCGAATACTGCCGCTACCTGATGGCCATTCAGGTGACGACCAACGCGGCGCGCGACGGCGCGCGCTACGCCGTCGTCAACCTCGGCAAGGGCGCGAGCTTCGCGACCACCAACTACAGCGACGGCGTCACCACCTACCCGTCCATCCGCAGCTACGTCACGCAACGGATGGGCGGCATGAACAACATGATCGACGGCTACGCCGTCTCGGTGTTCGCCTGCGATTCCTACTACCTCCACCAGCCGGTGCCGACCATCGTGGCGAAGACCGGTGCCTGGAACGCCGCCCAGTTCGGCGAACGGATCGCCGTGCGGATCCAGGGCAACTACAGCACGATCCTGCCGAACTTCCTGATGATGGGCGCGGTCATCCCGATCAACGTCGTCGTCACGATGGGCAGCGAAGGCTAGTGCAATTGTGGAATGCGGAATTCGGAATGCGGAATGGAAATCCCACCGAGAACCGACATCCCCACCGTTTGAGGAATTCCGAATTCCGCATTCCGAATTCCGCATTGGTTTGATCCCGCCTCCCCCGGCGGTTCCCGTCCCTGAATGAATTCACCCGGCGACGCGCCTCCCCCTGGCGCCCGCCTTCGGGAAAGGGACCGTCCATGCGCATCGCGATCTCGAGTTCCCGCCGTCGCGGGACCATTGTTCCCATGATGGCGGTCGGCGTGACCGTGCTGTTCGCCTTCGTCGCGCTCGCGATCGACCTCGGCATGATCATTCTGGCGCGCGCCGCGGCGCAGAACGCCGCCGACACCGCCGCCCTCACCGGCGCGCGGACGCTCGACAACCGCGTGCCGATCGGCACCCTCTCCGACAATTACGACAACCAGCGCGAACAGGCACTGGCGAACGCGCTCGCCTCCGTGGCTTCCAACAGCAACCTGAACCGGAACACGCTGACCGCGGGGACGGTTCAGGTCGGCGTCTACGACTACGACGTCAATGCACAAGTGTTTCGTCCGTCCTTCCCCGGCACGAAGCCGACGGGTAAGGCCTGGACTTCGGTCGTGGTGAACGTGGCGGCGAATCAACCGTCGTACTTCTCGCGCATCTTCGGCATCAACTCGCTGCCGACCAGCGCCCGCGCCGTCGCCGCCCACCGCCCCCGTGATATCGCCATTATCCTCGACATGTCCGGCTCGATGAAATTCTCCAGTACGTTTTCGTGGCCCGAACCGGGTGCCGGCGTGGTGCAAGGCCTGATGAACCCTGATACGAGCTACCCGCGCTTCGGCCACTACCAGCGATATCCCACGACGACGGTACCCAACGCCTTTTACCGCACAACCAACTTCCTGCAGGGATCGAACGAAATCTACTCACCGACGAACATGACGAAAGATGCCGACGTCGGCCCCGCCATGATCCGGCAGTTCGTCTTCGATCCCTCGAATCTCGGCGATCCCTCGACGAATGCGTCGGCGGTGACGAACCCGAACAACCTGCGGAACGCGTTCCATCGCTGGAACCCGCCCGGCATGAACGCCCTGACCGCCACCGGACCGTTCGGCCGCATGACCGACCCGACCGGCTGGGCCGGCTACGACGCGTTCGACACCTCGAACACGAGCGGCCCGACGCCAGCGCCGGATACGTTCATCACGCAGGAAGACAGCGCGGACGCGAAGTACGTCGGCGACCGCTACCCGCGCAAGGCCGGCGCCGTCGTCACCACGAACGTCGACTGGGACCCGACGACCCCGACCGGCGCGGCCCGCGCCGCCTGGGAAGTCCTCTTTCCCACGAGCGTGACGACGATCCCGACGGTCTCCTCGCCACGGACGATCCCCAACAGCGCGCGGCCCATCGCGGGAATGACCACCGACGCCCGGATCGAACTGAACAACGGTGCCCGCTCCAAGCGCGAAGGCGGTTCGTCCTGGTCGAACTTCGTCGACTCCGCCTGGGAATACGCCGGCTACGACCTCGATCTGACCTCTTACAACGCCGTCTCGGGCGCGTCGTCGCCCGGCACCTATCGCGCGGCCGCGAACGCCAAGGCGCTGCAGTCCACGCCGACCTATCCGACCAACGGCCGTTTCCACGGCTTCAGCATGGGGCCGGCCTACTACGGCAAGACCTTCTTCATCTGGCCACCCGACCCGCGCTGGGGCAACCCGAACGGCGGCACGCCCCTCGGCAGCGGCGTCCGGCCCGACCTGGTTCTCGAACGCACCAATCCCGCCAGCTCCGACACCTCCAAGGGCGTGAAGGATTCCAGCGGCAATTGGATCTGCGACTGGCGCCGACGGTTCTTCCTGCAATCGTCGAGCGCGACCACCGGCATCCCGAACGGCGACACCCGCACCCGGTCTAGCACCACGGCCGATACCGGTTCGTACGACTACTTCCACCCCGAAGCCGACAACGACCCGAGCTCGACCGGCATCCAGAACATCAACCAGACGCTCCTCAACACCTCCGGCACCAACGGCGTGCTCCGCAACGGCAGGTTCAAGGTCAACTACCGCGCCGTGCTCGCCTGGATCAAGTCCGGGCCGCAGGTCTTCCCGCCCAACCTCCGCGCCGGCCGCATCAAATACTACACGTCGATCCCGGATCACGTGGACAACGCCGGCGCGCCCGGCTCGAACGAAGATTACCTCGATCAACGATTCTGGCGCGAGTACATCGACTTCGTCCTCGGCTTCACGGGCAACACCACCAACTACGACCCGCGCTATACCCTTGCCGGCGTCGAGACCGCGCAGTGGGGCGGATCGAACATCACCATCGGGTCCACGACGAACCTCACCTATTCGGATTCCGGCACGAAGACCGTCGTGAAGCCGTACATGAACTACTCGGACGTGCCGGCCCGGCCGCGGATGCACTTCTGGTTCGGCCCGGCCACGATGCTCGCGTTCCTCTCGACGCGCATGGGTTCGAGCGGCGACCGCAACTTCAACGCCGGCACCCTCTCCGAAGCGCAGACCTGGCAGCTCAAGGCCGGCATCCGTTCCGCCATCGACGATATCCGAAACAACCACCCGAACGACCAGGCCGGTACCACCTACTTCGCGGGCACCAACTACACCACGATCCGCGTCGAGATGAGCCAGAACTGGGAGAAACTCAAGAACGGCCTTTATTACCCCAAGAGCCTCCTCGCCGGCATCGACAACAACTCCGCCCCCAACGCGGAGAAGCGACCTTATTCGTCCAGCTTCGGCGAAGCCCTCGTCGGCGATATCCCCAACGCGAACAACGGCACCGACCCCGTCTCCGGCTTCGCCCTCGCCTTCAACCTGCTCAGCAGTTCGCCCGCCATCAACGGCACCGGCCGACGCGGCGCCACCAAGATCGTCATCTTCGAGACCGACGGCGTCCCGAACGCCTGGCGCCAGTTCAACTTCTCCCCCGCCGGAGCCAACTCCTACTACACCAGCACCTCGACCACCGGCGGCGGCAGCAACGGCGACGCCACCTCGATCAGCAAGGCGAACGAGATCATCAGCCAGCTCGTCGCCCCCACCGCCAACAACGGCTTCAGCCTCGATAACTCGCCGGCACGCGTCTATCCGGTCGGGTTCGGCGACTTGTTCAGCTCCAACAGCAGCTACAAGGCCTCGGCATTGAACTTCCTGCAGAACGCGGCCTACCTCGGCCAGACGAGCGACAGCGCCGCGTCGCCGCTGCCCGCCAACCAGATCATCATCGGCACCGCGGAACAGCGGATCGAAGCACTCCGGTCGACCTTCGAGCGCATCATGCAGAGCGGCGTGCAGGTGACGCTAATTGAGTAACCGGTGGCCGGGCTTGGCCCCGACGCCGGGTTTCGCGTAGCATGGGGGCACGCCGCCGTGCTCCCGGAACAACCCGTGCCGACGACCGAAACACCTGCTCCCGACGCTCCGCCGCCCCCGGTGCCGGCGCGCCTCGAATCGCCCGGCAACGCCCTGCGCGGCGTCGTGTCCGCCGCCGTCCTGTTCGTCGTCGTCTTTCTCTTCGTCCACGCGATGCTCGTCGAACCGTTCGGCGTGCCCACCGGCAGCATGGCACCGGCCCTTGTCGGCAATCACCGCGAGACCGCCTGCCCCCGCTGCGCCCACCCGGTGATCGTCGGCGAGCCGAGCAACGGCGACCGCACCCCGGACGCCTGCTGCCCGAACTGCGGCCAGCGCGGCATCGACCTCGACGCCACCTGGGAGATCCCCGGCGACCGCCTCCTCGTCGACAAGAACGTCTTCAATGCCCGCTCCCCGCGCCGCTGGGAAGTCGCCGTCTTCCGCTGCCCCGTCGACCTCAGCAAGCCCTACGTCAAACGCATGGTCGGCCTCCCCGGCGAGGCGATCCAGCTCGTCGGCGGCGACGTCTTCGCCGATGGCGTCCTCCAGCGCAAGACCTTCGCCCAGCTCCGCGAAACGCGCATCCCCGTCTTCGACCTCGCCTTCGCACCCCCCGACACCTGGCGCTCCCGCTGGCACGTCGGACCCCTCGACGGCACCGCCAAGCCCGCCGACGAAACCGTCCTGCACGATGCCGCCCTCCACCTCGACGCCACCGGCGACCGACCCGCCCTCGGCCTCACCTACGTCCACTGGAACCTCGACCGCCGCCAGGAGATGCCCCTCGACGACTGGCTCGCCTACAACGGACCGCCGCACCGCGAAAAACGCGTGCCCGTCCACGACTTCGTGTTCAACTGCGACTTGGAAGTGACGGCTGGGACCGGCAGCTTCGCCCTGCGGCTCTCCGACGGCCTCGACACCGTCCGCGCCGAGTTCCCCATCGGCGGCGCCGACGGCGTCCGCCTCGGCGTGAACGCCGACCCCGCCGCGCTCCAGGCCGGCTTCGCCCTCGCCCCCGGACGGACCTACCGGCTCGAGTTCGCCTTCGTCGACCGGCGCGTGCACCTCGCGATCGACGGCGTCTCCCCCTTCCCGCCGATGGACCTGCCGGCCGAGCCGGAGCTGTACCCGCGCCGCGGCGGCGTCAGCCGGCCGGTGCAGATGGGCATCCGCGGCGCCGCCGTCGTGCTGCGCAACGTGAAACTCGCCCGCGACGTGCATTACCGCGCCGACGGCGCCCACGCCACGAAGGCCCCGTACCGATTGGCGGCCGACGAGTACTTCGCCTGCGGCGACAACAGCGCCAACTCGCAGGATAGCCGCGCGTGGACGATCCCCGGCGTGCCGGAGCGGGACTTCATCGGCAAGCCGTTCCTGATCCATCAGCCCTTGAAGGCCGGCCGTGTGACGGTGAACGGCGGCGCGAAGACCTATCAGACCGTGGACTGGGACCGCTTGCGCTGGGTGCGCTGACGGGCGGGAGTGGGTCCGCCGCTTCCGCGCCACCCTCCGGCGGACCCACACAATTTGGCGGACCCACTTTGAGAAGTTCCGAATGATGCTGGCCCGGCAAGGAGTTGCGGCGTCGGCCGGGCCATGAGCGTCGAGGCGTCAGCTCGACGTGGCTCGGAACGACCCCGCGACTGGCCAAGTAGAACGAGCTGCGTCCTTTTCCGCCCGTCCCCTTTCCACCCCTTTTCCGACCCGATGCTGGTATGGTCGGCGGCGGCAGCACTCCCCAGCCCTGCGAAATCTCGCTGGCGCGCCACTGAATCCCTTGTCAAGCTTTTCAAAGTCTGAATTAAGATTATAATTATCTCTTGATTTTCAGGCGTTTTCGCTTTGAAATGGAAGGGTAACGGATGAAGTACCTACTGCAAAATAACTCCACACAGAGATCGGAACGCTCAAAGCCGTCAGGGTTCCCAGATTTACCTGCTATTCAAGCAGTGAGAAGAATGGTCGATTGAAAGATCGCTCCGATTTCGTAGTAGAGCTATTTAGTTTTCTGGTTCGCGGTCTTCGTGCCGTTCTTCTATCTGGCTTGTAACAAAGTTAGTCTGGCCACTGTTACAGTCGAATTGTGGGTGTGTTGCTCGGCGTGTTCTTCGGGCTTATGGTCGGGGGCAATCCAGACTGGAAGATAATGAACCCGATCTTTGGCCCGAAGGAACTAATAATGATAAGCAAGTAATTGCGAGTCCGGTTATGAATACTGTCGCAAACAAAGATAAAATACAACCAAGAAAAGACAGTTCGTCCTTTCAATGTCCAAGTTGCAAAGTTGTATCCATGCAACGATGGGGAGAAGTACAGCTTAGGGCTTCCAATGGAATCAGCTCAAAGGCTTCGCAATATTCACTATCTCGATGCGACCATTGCCACGAGTACGCATTCTGGCTTAAAGACAGAATGGTATTCCCGCTAGCTGCAATTGCTCCGCATCCAAATCCTGATATGCCGGAAGATGTAAAAGATGATTACAGCGAAGCTGATATTGTTTTATCATACTCGCCCCGATCTTCTGCCGCATTACTTCGGCTGGCTTTACAAAAATTGATGCTTCACTTGGGCGAAAAGGGAAAGGACATTAATGAAGATATAAAAAGCCTAGTTGCCAAGGGATTGCGCAGCGAAGTCCAAATGGCGCTAGATGCCGTCCGTGTAATTGGTAATGAAGCAGTTCACCCCGGTCTAATTGATCTTAGAGATGATAGAGAGACTGCATTTGCCCTCTTCGGATTGCTAAATTATATTGTGGACCAAATGATTACCCATCCAAAGACCATCAACGCTTTGTATGCAAAACTGCCGGTGACGAAAAAGGAAGGCATAGAAAAGAGGGACGGCAAAAGTAAAGCAGTTTAATTGAAACTTTATTCTGATTTATTAATTAATTCTTTTAGTTCACCTGCTCGGCGGTTAAGTAGCCGTTGCATAAATACATACTTTTTTGATACGCTGTAAACGTACAATTCGATGCATTCTTTGTATTCTTGACGTAGTTCGTTTATATAGGCTTTTCTTGCCGATATAGCCTTGATCTTTGTATCTTTATTTATTGGGTAGCCCCGTATTCGCATTGCTTCTAGAATCTCGTTTTCCGTAACTAAGCCGAATCGGTGGTAAAGCTCTAGTAACCTATCGAACTTGGTCACGTTGTTACCCTCAGGAAGGAATTGTCAAAATATGATATTACTAGCGTCACAAGGAAGAAAAGGGGAAACAGCGGAATGCCGTTGCGTGAAGTGCAGAATCGCTTGTTTTCAAGGCAAAAGAAGCTAGCATTTTACGTTACTCAAGACGGCAGCATTCGGAATGCAAGCGTCTTCGCTTCAATGACCCTGCTTGAAAGATGGTTCTTGCCACGCATTTGGCATGCAAATCGCCTTGTTTTCAAGCGAATCCGTCCTTCACGTAACGGCGTTCCGCTGTGATCCCGTTTCTATCCCGCATCGCATATGCTCTGTTCCTTTTTTGGCTGTTCGCCCCAACGGGGCGTCCGGTAATAGCCAGGGGTGACGGAGCGAAGCGACGGAACCCCTGGAACGGACAATTCCAACCACCCGTAGCCCCAACGGGGCGACCCGCGGGCCTCAATCCCACACGTACCGCTCGTCGAATGCGATCTCGTGCTTCCGCAACATCGCGCGGTATTCCTGCTGGAACATTGTCTTCGCATGGTGTTCGGCCTGATTTCGAATGTAATTCGTCACGACTTCGAGCTGGGACTGGCTCACCGAGAAGGCACCGTAACCGCTCTGCCAAGCAAACCCCGCGCAATGGGGAATCGTATCGTGGACCCACCGTGACGAACCCGATTTCCATGTCCCGACGACCCCGGCGATCGTGTCTTCGCGCCCGATCGACACCAAGAGATGAGCGTGGTCCGGCATTCCGCCGGCGATCAACAGCCGTTGTTTGTTCCCCTTCGCGATGCCGCCGAAGTAGCCGTAAAGTCGGTCGGCCCAGGCCGGTTCGATCCATGGCTCGCGGTTCTTGGTGTTGAAGACGAAATGCAGGTATGCGGCGGCGAAGGATTGCGGCATCGCGATGCTCCTCGCGGGTCGCCCCGTTGGGGCTACGGGTGGTTGGAATTGACCGTTCCAGGGGCTCCGTCGCTTCGCTCCGTCATCCCGGGCTATTGCCGGTGGCCCCGGTGGGGCCGAAATCACCAGAAACACTGGCGATCCGGGCGAGAATCTACGCTCACCGACGATCATAAACAATCGAAATGACAGATCGGTTCGATTCGCTCGAATCAAACTTGCCCCTTCCACGCGGGGCCGAACTTCGGGTCGGCGAGGCCCTTCAGCAGATCCTTCAGCGCGCCCCAGTATCCGGCGAACAGCGGCACCGGCTCGGCGCGCACCGGGTCGACCGCGGCGGCGGCCGGGAGGTTCTCGTACGGGATTTTCGGATAGCGATGGTGCAAATCGTGGTACGGCTCGTGCAGGATCGACTCGGACATCAGGTGCCCGGCGGCGCCCTTCGGGCGGATCGCGCGCGTGAGCGTCGCCCAGGTGGTGCCGGTCAGGCCGATGTGCTCGATGTACTTCCGCCAGCTCTGGATGTTGCCGGCGACGAAGGCGGGCAACAGGTAGGCGATCGCATAATAGTGGAAATAGTTATAGTATACGGTTATCGCCGCGAGGCCGCCCCAGACGAGCCAGGGCGCGAGCACTTCACTCCACAGCATGATGCGGCGCGCGAGGGAGATTTGGATTCGCGAACCGCTCCGCACGTAGGCGCGCAGGTAGAGGATCGGCGTATAGAGGATTCCGAAGAAGAGTTCGGCGAAGGCGGCGAGGCGGCGCTTGGTTTTGCCGTTGGCGGGGTCGGTGAAGGGCCAGAATTCCTCATCCCGGGGCGTGCCGAGGTGGGCGTGGTGCCAGTGGTGGAGTTCGCGGTAGAGGGTGAGGCTGTTGAAGGCCTGGAGGCCGATGACGCGGCCGAGGTATTCGTTGAGGGGCCACCAGGGGCAGAGGCTGCCGTGGGCGGCTTCGTGGAAGGCGATGACGAGCGAGTGCGCGAGGTAGACGTTGGCGAGGGTGAGGAGGGCGACGGGCCCGTACCATTCTTCGGCGAGGCACCAGACGGTAGCGGCGACGAGGGCGTAGTAGAGCGTGCCGACGTTGAGGACGAAGATCGCCCCCCGCCAGCCGGGCCGGTGCAAGTCGCGGAGGGTCTGCTTCTCGATGTGGGTCATGGGAAATTAGGTACTATCCTAGCTTTGCATTGCGGCTGAAGATTTCCTTCTGGAATCGATTCGATCGCGGATAACTTGCCACGCCAACATCAACAAACCCGCCCCTGTGAATATCCATGAAGAATCGTGCTTCATATGCCCGCAGTCGCCTCCTATCGCCGAGATGGTCCACGCTGGGTGCAACACAAGCATGATCGAAATAGCGATCGGTATTTGGCGACGGCGGTTCAAGGCGAACAGAGACAGCGAGATCAGGAGGATTATTCCCAGAATGACTGCATGAACGTATCCTGTCCATATGTTTTCAGCTATCACCTGTCCCGCACCCGGACCGCTGCACGCGAAGATCGCCGGTGACATGCCACTCTCCAATCTTCCGCAGTCTGAATTCTAGCAAAAGACCTCGAATCCAAGCGTGAAATCGACTGACAACGAACTCCTTTTCACCTGCGATTGCCATTGGTACTGATCGCATTTTCCCCTAGAATTCCTAGTGAAATGCCGTTGCTCGCCGACGCCTGGGCCGACGTGGTGCGCGTGCCGGAGAACCGCTCCGCCCTGCGTGCCGCCCGCCGACTGGCGCGCGGCGTCGAACGCCACGCGCTCCCCTTCGCGCCGCTCGTGCTGCACGGCCCCGCCGGCGGGGGCAAGAGCGCGCTCGTCGCCGCGCTCGTCGGGGCCGTCGCCACCGGCGGCCGCACCGCCCGCGCCGTCGCCGCCAACGATATCGACCCCCGACCGACCGACGACGACCTCTTCGCGGCCGCGCTGGGCGTCGACCTGCTCGTCGTCGAAGACCTGCAACACCTGCCGGAGCGCGCGGCCGACTGGCTGCGGCGGCTGCTGGACGGGCGCACGGCGCACCGGCGCGCCACGGTGTTCACGGCGAACGTCGGCCCGGCGGCGCTCGTGCACCTGCCGCGGCGGCTGACGAGCCGGCTGGTCGCGGGCCTCGTGGTGCCGGTGGAACCGCTCGCGGCGGCGTCGCGGCGGAAGCTGCTGGCGACGATCGCGGCCCGGCGGGGCGTGCGGCTGGCGCCGGCGACGATCCGCTGGCTCGCGGACCAGCCCACGGGCGGCGGCCTGCGACCGCTGCTCGGGCAGCTCGACACGCTGAAGGCCGGGCTTCGCGGGCGGGCGGAGCCGATCGACCGCGCTGTCGCCGAACGGCTCTTGGCGACCCGCGGTCCGGCGACCACCAGCCTCGACGCCATCGTGCTGAAGGTCGCGGCGGCGTTCGACGTGAAACCGAAGGACCTGCGCGGGCCGACGCGCCTGCGGACCGTGATGCTCGCCCGGCAGGTGGCGATGTATCTGGCGCACGATGTGGCGAAGTTCTCGCTGCCGGCGGTCGGTCGGGCGTTCGATCGGGATCATTCGACGGTGCTGCACGCGGTGCGGAAGGTGCGGGAGCTGCGGGCCGAGGATCGGGGCTTCGCGGGAACGGTGCGGCAGATCGCGGAGGAACTGACGTGAGCAAGCCTGTGGAAAAGCCGGCGCGCGACGGGCGCGCGTGTGTCCAAGGCGGACGATCGGCGACGAGGGCGCGGGGTGTGGTTGGCGGACGGCGATCGGCGCGTCATGGCGCGCCGGGCGATGCACAGGCGCGCAACCGGTTTTCCACAGGGGCGAACCGGGGTTTATTCCGGAATTCCCACGGAGAAACGCGCTCTGCCGGTTCGAGCATCGACGCGATGCGCCGACGCTTTACTGCCACCACCGGTTCTTCAAATAAGTAATCGAGAAGAGAGGACCGTCGATGTGAGGAAAAGCCGGGGGAGCGTTTCCTAAATTACCTACTCGACCCAGAACCTTCGAATTCTCCATTACGACCAGACCACCGGGGAGCCAGCGATGAAGTTCCAATGCCCGCGTGAGGCGCTGCTGACCGCCAGCCAGCTTGTCGGGGCCGCCGTGGCGGTGCGCAGCACCAAGCCGGTTCTCGCCTGCATGAAGGCGGTGGCGCAGGACGATGCGCTGTTCCTGATGGCGACCGACAACGAGATCGGCGTGCGGTACGAGCTGCGGGGCGTGGAGGTGAAGCGCGCCGGCGCCGCCATCCTGCCGCCGGGCAAGCTCATCTCGATTTTGCGCGAGTCGTCCGACGCGACGGTGAGCCTCGACGCGGACGAGAACGGCACGCTGGTGCGCACGGCCGCGGGCCGGTTCAACCTGCCGGGCGGCAACCCGGCCGAGTTCCCGGACATTCCGGCGTTCAACGACGACGCGGCGTACCACGAGCTGAACGCCGGCGTGCTGCGGACGATGATCAAGCGGGTGGCGTTCGCCGCGGACAAGACCGAGGCGACGGCGCGCTGGGCGGTCACGGGCGTGCTGTGGGAGGCGGAGAAGGGGAAGGCGCGGCTGGTCGCCACCGACACGCGGCGGCTGGCGCTGTGCGAGGCGTCGGCCGAGATCCACGGCAAGAAGGATGCGAAGGACGAGAAGGCGCCGTCGCATCTGGTGCCGCAGAAGGCGATCCAGCTGCTCGACCGCAGCCTGACGGACGACGGCGAACTCATCCGCGTGGCGCTGAGCGCGAACGAGGCGATGTTTCAGACCGGCCGGGCGCTGATCTGCTCGAAGCTCGTGGAAGGGCGCTTCCCGCCGTACCGGGACATCATCCCGAAGAAGCCGGGCGTGACCTTGCAGGTGCCGGTGGCGGATTTCCTGTCGCGCGTCCGTCAGGCGGCGATCATGACCGACGACGAGACGAAGCGCGTGGAGTTCAAGTTCGAGGCCGGCCAGGTGACGCTGAACGCGCAGGGCGGGGCGGACAACGGCAGCGGCGAGGTGAAGCTGGAGCTGCCGGACTACAAGGGCGGTGAGGTGGAGATCGCGTTCAACCCGCAGTACCTGATCGACATGCTGCGGGCGGTGGACAACGAGCCGACGTTGAAGCTGGAGATGACCGACGGCCAGAAGCCGGCGGTGTTCCGGCTGGGCGAGGATTATCTGTACCTGGTCATGCCGCTGACGGGTTGATTCGGGGTGATCGATGGCCGAAGGCAAAGGACCGGAGAACCTGAGCGACATCTTGTCGAAGCTCTTCGCCGCGCGCGGCTGGGGGCGGAAGACGGAGCGCGTGCGCCTGGAGGACGCGTGGAGCGCGGCTTCGGGCGAGCTGGCGAGCCAGACGCGCGTGGTGGCGATGCGCCGCGGCGTGCTGGAGATCGAGGTGAAGGGGGCGGTGCTGTTGCAGGAGTGCGCCCAGTTCCGCAAGCGGGCGCTCCTGGCCGCGCTGCGTCAGCAGATGCCCGGCACGACCGTGACCGACCTGAAGTTCAAGGCCGGCGCGTGGTAAGATTGTAGAGTTGCGAGGCGGAGGTAAACGAGCGATGAACTTTCAACAAGAAATCTCGATGGGCGGAACGTTGAGATCCGACGGGACATTGCAATTGGACGAGAAGCCGGATTTACAACCGGGCCGTATCACCGTCGTACTGCGACCGAAAGCCGAGACGCGGGCGCCGAACGACGATTCGTTCTGGCAGCGGATGCAAGCCATGTGGGACATTCCGATTTTGGCATCCGATAACGGGGAATCGTCCTTGGCGGAGGTTCGGAAACTGCGGTCGGAATGGGGCGGATGCCAGGAAGGCTTGGAACGGCTTTCGGATGAGTGCCGAACCGGCCCGTCCGAGGAACCCAAACGGTGACGATCTACCTCGATACGAATTGCATCATTTATTTCGTGGAGAACCATCCGGTTTGGTGTCCGAAAGTGACGGCTCGGATCGTCGCATTTCGGGCCGCGGGTGACGGGATCGCGGTGGGCGACCTGGCTCGGTCCGAATGCCTCGTGATACCGTTTCGGAACAAGGATGCCGGCTTGGAGTCCCGCTATCGTGCCTTCTTCGGCGACTCGGATATTCGAGGATTGTCGATCTCCGTTGACGCGTGCGAACGTGCGGCGCGTCTCCGGGCCGACTATTCGCTCAAGCTGCCCGACGCTCTCCACCTGGCGACCGCGATCGAACACGGTTGCGGTCTGTTTCTGACGGCCGACGCGCAATTGGCTCGATGTCCGGAGATCGCGGTCGAGGTCCTAGTGTGATGGACGGAGTCTTTGGAGCCGAGCGCGGAGGAACGCGAGAAGGAATGAATCAATGTGATCCGTGCACCGGCTCATCAGTATTCGATCATTGCAAAATAGAAACCCGAAAGGACGCACGCGCAACCATGAGCACCGAACAGCAACTGGCGAACGTCGGCTACAACGAAGACAACATGAAGACCCTGAAGGATGCCGCCCACATCCGACAGAACCCCGGCATGTATGTCGGCAACACCTCCACGGCCGGGCTGCACCACCTCGTGTATGAGATCGTCTACAACTCCGTCGACGAGGCGCTCGCCGGATACTGCAAGCTCATCAAGGTCACGCTCCACGTCGACGGCTCCGTCACCGTCGCCGACGACGGCCGCGGCATCCCCGTCGGCGTCAAGGCCGACACCGGCAAGTCCACCCTCGAAGAAGCCCTCACCATCGCCGGCACCTCCGGCAAGTTCGACAACGCCGCCTACCGCGTCTCCGCCGGCCTCCACGGCATGGGCGCCAAGGCCATGAACGCCCTCTCCGAATGGTGCGAGGCCGAAGTCCGCCGCGACGGCCGCGTCTGGCAGATGGAATTCGAAAAGGGCTACGCCACCGGACCGCTCCAGAACCTCGGCCCCGCGCCCGACGGCGCCACCGGCACCTCCATCACCTTCAAGCCCGACCCCGAACTCTTCGGCGACCTCACCTTCTCCTACGACATCCTCGCCGACCGCTTCCGCGAGATCGCCTACCTCAACCGCGGCCTGCACATCGCCCTCGTCGACGAGATCGCCAACCGCAAGGAAGACTTCCGCTACGAGGGCGGCATCGCCGAGTTCGTCGCCTACCTCAACACCGGCGAGACGCCCGAACACGCGCCCGTCTACTTCCAGAAGGACGTCGACGGCATTCTCGTCGAGATCGCGCTCCAATACACCCGCCGCGAAGACACCATCGAACGCTGCTACACCAACAACGCCTTCAACCCCGACGGCGGCACGCACAAGTCCGGCTACCGCGCCGGCCTCACCCGCGCCATCACCAACTACGGCAAGAAGGAGAACCAGTTCAAGGACGGCCTCGAACTCAAGGGCGAAGACTTCCGCTTCGGACTCACCGCCGTCGTCAGCATCGGCCACCCCGACCCGCTCTTCGAATCGCAGACCAAGGTGAAGCTCAACAACCCCGAGGTCGAGGGGATCGTGTCGAGCGTGCTCTACGAGGCGATGAACGAGTACCTGGAGAAGAACCCGACCGACGGCAAGCGCATCTGCAAGCTCGTGTCGCTGGCGGCCGAGGCGCGCGTCGCCGCGAAGAAGGCGCGGGATGCGCTCATCGACCGCAAGAAGCTGCTCGGCGGCGGTGGCCTGCCCGGCAAGCTGATGGACTGCTCCACCCGCGAGCGCGACAAGAGCGAACTGTTCCTCGTGGAAGGGGACTCCGCCGGCGGCTCGGCGGAGAGCGGGCGCGACCGCGTCTTCCAGGCCGTGCTCCCCTTGCGCGGCAAGGTCTTGAATGTGGAACGCGCCAAGATGGAGAAGCTCCTCAAGAACGAGGAGATCGCGTCGCTCATCGCCGCCGTCGGCGTGGACATCGGCAACGCCGAGGACGTCGCGAAACTGCGCTACGGCAAGATCGTCATCCTCACCGACGCCGACGTCGACGGCCAGCACATCCGCACGCTGCTGCTCACCTTCTTCTTCCGCCAGATGCGCAAACTCATCGAGGACGGCAACGTCTTCGTCGCCCGCCCGCCGCTCTACAAGGTGACGCAGAAGAAGGAGGTCCGCTTCGTTCCCACGCGCGAGGCGATGTCCGTCGAGCTGATGACCCGCGGCCTCGCCGGCACGCGCATCGTCATCCAGAAGACCGACACGCCGAAGGAGCTGACCGGCGACGCCCTGAAACAGCTCTTCCCGCTCATCGAGGACGTCGTCGAGGGGGCGGTCACGCTCGAGCGCCGCGGGCACTCGCTCGCCGCGTTCCTGAAGCGCTTCGACACCGCGAAGGGCGGCCTGCCGCAGTTCCACGTGCGCTTGGGCGGGAAGGAGCACTACTTCCACACGCAGGAGGAAGTGGAGGCGTTCCGCGTCGAGCAGTCGGCGAAGCTCGGCAAGGATCTGGCGGTCAGCGAGGGCCTCGGCGGCGTGGCGGCGGTGGGTCCGGACGGCAAGCCGCTCGCGGAGGAGGCGACGCGCTTCAGCGTGGACGAATGGCACGAAGTGAAGGCGATGAACAAGGCGATCGCGAAATTGAGCGAGGCGGGGTTCGACGAGAAGGACCTGATGCCGCAGCCGCGGATCGCCGGCCGCGAGCCGAAGCCGCGCTTCAAGCTGGTGCACGGCGAGGTGGAGCGCGACCTCGAACACCTGCGCGAGTTGGCGGCCGAAGTGCGCAAGCTGGGCGAGAAGGGGATGACGATCACGCGGTTCAAGGGGCTGGGCGAAATGGACCCGGAGGAGCTGTGGGACACGACGCTGGACCCGACGCGGCGGACGCTGTTGCGCGTGACGATGGCGGACGCGCTGGCGGCGGAGAGGATGTTCCGCACGCTGATGGGCGAGGAGGTGGAGGGCCGCCGCGAGTTCATCCTGCGCCACCGCATCGACGACCCCGACGCGATCGACTACGGCGGGGCGTGAGCGGCGCGGTATGATTGAGGTGGTTCGTGTCGCAGCCTTTCAGGCTGCGGTTGGTTGCGGTCGCGGACCCCGGGCGTTGCCCTGGGCTAAGCACTCCCAGTCCTTCGGACTGAAGAGTGACGGGCGGTTGGTTGCGGTCGCGGACCCCGGGCGTTGCCCTGGGCTAAGCACTCCCAGTCCTTCGGACTGAAGAGTGAGGGCGGGCGGGTGGTTGCGGTCGCGGACCCAGGGCGTTGCCCTGGGCTAAGCACTCCCAGTCCTTCGGACTGAAGAGTGACGGGCGGTTGTTTGCGGTCGCGGACCCAGGGCGTTGCCCTGGGCTAAGCACTCCCAGACCTTCGGACTGAAGAGTGATGGGCGGTTGGTTGCGGTCGCGGACCCCGGGCGTTGCCCGGGGCTAAGCACTCTCAGTCCTTCGGCCTGAAGAGTGAGGGCGGGCGGGTGGTTGGGGTCGCGGACCCAGGGCGTTACCCTGGGCTAAGCACTCCCAGTCCTTCGGCCTGAAGACTGAAGACTGAAGACTGAAGACTGAAGACGGGTGGTTGGGGTCGCGGACCCAGGGCGTTGCCCTGGGCTAAGCACTCTCAGGCCTTCGGCCTGAAGAGTGACGGGCGGATGAAGGAATTGGTCGAGAAATCCGTAACGTGCCGACATCGGAGCACGAAAAGACCGCATGTGCGGGAACGTCTTCAGGCCGAAGGCCTGGGAGTGCTTAGCCCAGGGCAACGCCCTGGGTTCGCGACTCCAACCACCCGCAGCCTGAAAGGCTGCGACACGAGAGCGCTGGAACCGATCCATGCCGCAATCCCTCTCGCGAATCCTGGTCCACCTCGTCTTCAGCACGAAGAACCGCGAACCGCTTATCGAACCCGACAAACAAGCCCGGACCTTCTCCTATCTCGCCGGAACGCTCAACGGCCTCCAATGCCCACCCGTAATCGTGGGGGGAATGCCGGATCACGTTCATCTGATGTTCGGATTGGCCAAGACCTTGTCGGTCAGCAAGGTCGTCGAGGAGTTGAAGAAGGAATCGTCGAAATGGGCGAAGCTCCACGTTCACCCGGCCTTCTACTGGCAGAGCGGATACGGTG
Source organism: Gemmataceae bacterium (assembly GCA_019636445.1). GTDB lineage: Bacteria > Planctomycetota > Planctomycetia > Gemmatales > Gemmataceae > Limnoglobus. The sequence goes on from JAHBXO010000001.1 coordinate 59,050, forward strand.
CCTTCTCGGTCAGCCCGTCGGGGTTGGACGGCGTGCGGCAGTACATCGAAGCACAGGCCGAGCACCATCGGGTGCGAACGTTTCAGGATGAATTCCGGGAATTGTTGCGCCGTCATGATGTTGAGTGGGACGAGCGGTATGTCTGGGATTGAGGTGGTTCGTGTCGCAGCCTTTCAGGCTGCGGGTGGTTGGAGTCGCGAACCCAGGGCGTTGCCCTGGGCTAAACACTCCCAGGCCTTCGGCCTGAAGACCGAAGACCGAGACCGAACGACGCGGTTCGATCCGGCATTTCTGAAAGTGCCCTGACCCTTCGGGCGAACCGATCGAACCGGATCGCCCGCGGCGGTGTCCGCGCCGCGCGTCCGCCCGTAGATCGTTTCAGGGAAACGTCTCGCCCGTCGGTACGCCCGAGGAGCTTGTCATGAATCGGCGCGAATTCCTGGTCGCTTCGTCCGTCGCGGGTGCGATCGCCTTCGATCCCCGGACCGTCCACGGCGAACAGAAAACGGACGACCGCACCTTCGCCACCCCCGAAGCCGCCGCCCAGTCGCCGCCCGAGAAGCTCGGCTACGTCGTCGGCGTCTACACCGGCACGGCGATCCGGAAGCCGGATTACCTCGCCACCATCGACCTCGACCCCGCGTCGCCGACCTATTCGCAGGTCATTCACCGCCTGCCGATGCCGAACGTGGGGGACGAGCTGCACCACTTCGGCTGGAACGCCTGCGGCAGTTGCCACGGCCAGCGCGCCCGGCGCTACCTCGTCATTCCGGGGCTGCTTTCGGGCCGCATCCACATCGTGGATACCGCGACGCCCGCGAAGCCGACGTTGCACAAGGTGATCGAGCCGGACGAGATCGTTCGCAAGACCAAACTGACCGCGCCCCACACCGTCCACTGCCTCGCCGACGGCCGGATCATGATCTCGATGCTCGGCGACGATAAGCTCCAGGGGCCGGGCGGCTTCCTGCTGCTCGACGAGACATTCGACGTGGCCGGGCGCTGGGAAGCGGACACGAAGGGGATGAATTACAACTACGACTTCTGGTATCAGCCCCGGCTGAACGCGATGATCAGCAGCGAATGGGCCGCGCCGAGCACGACCCGACCGGGCTTCCAACTCGAGGACGTCAAGGCCGGCAAGTACGGCCATCACGTGCACGTCTGGGACTGGTCGAAGCGCCGGATCATCCAGAGCCTCGACCTGGGCGAGAAGGGGATGGTCCCGCTGGAGGTCCGCTTCCACCACAACCCGGATAGCGCGCACGCGTACGTCGGGGCCGCGCTGTCGAGCGTGCTGTGGCACCTGTTCAAGTCCGGGAACGAATGGAAGGCCGAGAAGGTCGTCGAGGTTCCGGGGAAGGAAACGAAAGGCTGGGACTTCCCGGTGCCGGGCTTGATCAGCGATCTGGTCATTTCGATGGACGACCGCTGGCTCTACTTCTCCAACTGGCTGCAGGGCGATATCCGCCAGTACGACATTCGGAATCCGGCCAAGCCCCGGCTGACGGGCCAGGTCTGGGTCGGCGGCGTGATCGGCAACTCGCCGATCATCCGCGGCCGGTCGGCCACGGGCGGACCGCAGATGCTGCAACTGAGCCTCGACGGCAAACGGTTGTACGTGACCGATTCCCTCGTCAGCAGTTGGGACAATCAGTTCTACCCGAAGATGGCAACGCAAGGGTCGCTGATGCTGCAACTGGACGCCGACACCGAGAAGGGCGGGTTGAAGCTGAACGAGCGGTTCATGGTCGACTTCGGCAAGGAGCCGGACGGTCCGGCCCGGGCGCACGAGATCCGCTTCCCGATGGGCGACTCGACTTCGGACGTGTGGATGTAATTCCACTCGATTTGATTCTTCCGTTCCCGTCGTGGGCGCGGTACAGTTCGCGGCATGACCGCGCCTCTCCTCGCTTGCCCCCGTTGCGAGTCGCCGCTCGACGCCGCCGGCGCCTGCCCGCGCTGCGCCGTCCCGTCCGACACCATGCCCGTCTCCGATCGTGTACCGCCGGACCGCACCGCCGACGGCACCGGCGACTTCCTCCGCCCCCCGCAGAAGCCCGACGAGATCGGCCGGCTCGGCCCCTACCGCGTGCTGGACACGCTCGGTCAGGGCGGCATGGGCCTCGTCTACCGCGCCGAGGACGAGAAGCTCCGCCGGACGGTGGCGCTCAAGGTGATGCTGCCGAAGTTCGCCGCCTCGCCGCAGGCGGCGCAGCGCTTCCTGCGCGAGGCGCGCCTGCAGGCCGCCGTCGAACACGACCATGTCGTGCCGATCTACCAGGCGGACGAAGCCGACGGCATTCCGTTCATCGCCATGCCGCTCCTGAAGGGCCGCACGCTGGCGGACGCCCTGAAGGCCACGCCGCGGCTGCCCGCGTCCGAGGCGCTGCGCATCGGCCGCGAGATCGCCGAGGGCCTCGCCGCCGCGCACGCCACCGGCCTGATCCACCGCGACATCAAGCCCGCGAACGTCTGGCTCGAAGGCGACCGCCGCCGCGTGAAGATCCTCGACTTCGGCCTCGCCCGCGCCGAGTCGTCCGGCGAAGCCGAGACCCACATCACGCAGGAGGGCGCGATCGTCGGCACGCCGGCGTACATGTCCCCGGAGCAGGCCGCCGCCGACGAACTCGACCCGCGCACCGACCTCTTCAGCCTCGGCGTGGTCCTCTACCAGATGGCGACGGGCCACTTGCCCTTCCACGGCCGGAACGTCACCGCGGTGCTGACGGCGCTGACGACGAAAAATCCCGAAGCGCCGCGCCAGCACGCGCCCGACCTGCCGCCGGCGCTCGACGGCCTGATCCTGAAACTGCTGGAGAAGGATCGGCGGAACCGCCCGCCGAGCGCGCAGGCCGTCGTCGACGCCATCAAGCTGATCGAGGCCGGCTTCGACCGCGCGTACGAGGTGGTGCCCGTGGCCGCGCCCGCGGTCGTCGCGGCCCCGGACCCGTCCACGGAATTCGCCTTCGAGGAGGACGAGCGCACGCAGTTCGTGTCGAAGGAGGTTCCAGCGCCGGCGAAGCGCGCCCCGCGCTGGCCGTGGATCGCCGGCGCCGCCGCGCTCGTTCTCATCCTCGGCATCGCCGTTTCGCAGCTCCTCTCGAAGCCGAAGGGCACGCTCGTCGTCGACGCGACCGACGCCGACCTGGAGGTGATCGTGCGCCGCGGCGACGCGACCGTGATCGCCGCATCCCGCGGCCGCGAGTTCCCCCTCGCCCCCGGGGTCGGCTACTCGCTGGACATCGCCAACCGCAAGGACACGCACGAGATCGCGCCCGAGCGCTTCGAGATCCGGCCGAACGCCCGCACGACCGTGCAGGTCCGCATGGCGAAGCCGATCCCGAAGCCGAAACCGAAGGTCTCGCCGATCGACGGCCTGACCGACGAGCAGCGCGAGGCGCTGAACTGGGTGCTGGCGGTTGGTGGCGACTTGCATGTCGCCGTGGACGGACAGCAACAGCTTTTGAAGGGCGGCCTGCTGCCGAAGACGCGCTTCGAGTTGCTGCATGTCTCGCTGGCGAGCGTGAAGGAGCCCGAACTGGTCATCCTGTCGAACCTGCGGAAGATGCCACCGATCGAGAACAGTCTGCACTTGGGGAATACGGCGATCACGGGCAAAACTCTGGACGCGCTCCCCGGAATGGCGTCCATGAAAGATCTTCGAAGTTTGGCACTCGTCGGCACCGGAGTTGGCAGTGACTTGTCGGCGCTCGCACGACTGTCGCAATTGAGAATCCTCCGGCTTGAAGTAACGAAGATCGACGACGTCGGCCTCGTACACCTCGCGATGTTCCCGGCACTCGAAAGTCTGGACTTGCGGGAGAATGGCGATCGGATCACCAATCGTGGACTGGACCATCTGGCCAAGTGCCGAATGCTCAAATCGTTGAGTTTGCAGAAGACGAAGGTGGACAAATCGGGCGTCGAGAAGCTAGCCGCGGCGCTGCCCGATTGCCGGATCGATTGGGACGGCGGTATTGTGGAAGGCCGGTTACCGGCCGACCCGGACCGCGCGGGGGCGGAATACGCGCTGAGCGTGGGCGGGATCATTCAAATTCGTACGAAGAACGAAGACAAAAGAATAATGACAATCGCCGAATTACCACAAACCACCTTCGAGCTCTATTACGTCGATTTGCTTAATTCACCATCACCAAGAGCGGTAACCGATGCGGGAGTTGCCGCCTTTCGAGGCTGTAAACATATTAGCACACTGGATGTGCGCGGAACAGCCATTAGTGATGTTGGCTTATCATACTTCAAAGAGTGCCGAAAAATAGAGAGCTTGTGCTACACATTTTCATTGGTACAAGGCGACGCATTGCTCGCTTTTGAAGACCTTTCATTCCTCAAGCACTTGTTACCAGGCGGCATCACCGATAAATCCATAGCTGCTTTGAACAAATCAACACACTTGGAGAGGATAAGCCTTTCGGGTTATGGCGAGGCGAAATATGTCTCTTCCGTAACCGATACCGGTTTTAGCCATCTTGCAAACTGCACGAGTCTTCGACTACTCGACATTCGAGATACGCCGATCACCGACCAAGGCATCAAGAAGATATCACATTATCGAAATCTGGTTGAACTGAATCTCATTAATACGATGATCACTTCAAAAGGGCTCGCGTTCCTTGTGAACAACGTCGAACTACAAGAATTAGGTCTTTCGGGTTCATCAAATATTGATGATGAAGGGATTCGTTCGCTTCGCAATTGTTCCAAACTTCGAATAGTGCATTTATACCGTACGAAGATCACGGATGCTGCGCTGGAATTGCTATCCCGATCGAATCGAGAATTGGAATTCCTTCAAGCGGAAGGCACCGTGGTCAGCGACGCTGGGATCAAGCATCTTCAAACAATGCCTAAGCTCAAGGAAATGAACTTAAAATCCACCAAAGTCACCCAAGCCGGCGTCGACAAGCTCAAGGCCGCGCTGCCGGGCTGCAGGATCGAGTGGAACGGCGGCGTCATCGAGCCGACGAAGAAGTAACGCCAACGAATGTTTTGTCCCCTCCCCCTCGAAGGGGGGGGTTAGGGTGGGGTGACGGCCGACGCGGCGAGCGGAACCCACGTCCCCCCACCCCGGCCCTCCCCCTCAAGGGGGGAGGGGGAAAATCATCGACGATCGGAACGGATGGTTTTGAGATCGAAAGATCCACCCCATCTACGACGCGAAATACACCGACTCCGCCGTCTTCGCCAGCAGCCATTCGCGATCGGTCTTCGACAGGAAATCCAGGCGGTCGCGCACGAGCGCGATCGAGTCCTTGTACGTGTTCACGCCCTGCACCTGATACGGCGCGTCGCTCGCCCACATCAGCCGCTTCGGGCCGAAACTGTCCAGCAGCTTGCGGATCATCGGGGCGAGTTCGTCGTGCGGCGGCTTCTTCTTGCCGAGCGCGTAGAAGGCCGACACCTTCACGTACGTATGCTTGTGCCGGGCGAGCTTGCACAGCGCCGCCACGTCCGCGTCGCGGAACTGGCCGTCGACGCCGATGCGCGCGAAATGGTCGATCACCACCGGCGTGTCGGGGAACTTCGCGCACATCGCATCCGTCGCGGGCAGGTCGGCGGCGTCGATCAGCAGGCACATCGCCTGGCGCGTCGTCGCGCCCGTCGCCCACATCGCCGCCATGCCGGGCGTGTCCAGCCACTTCGCCTGCTCCGCCTTCTCGCGCACGAACGGCGTGATGCGGAACCCCGTCACGCCCTTCGGCAGCAGTTCCTTCATCGCCGAGCCGGGGTCCTTCGCGTGGTCGTCCACCATCCCCTGCACGCGGAAGCGCTTCGGGTGGCGCTTCACGGCGTCGACGAGGTACGCGTTGTCCCAGAGGTGGAAGACCGAGTGCTGGATGAGCACGACGCGGCCGACGCCTTCGGGCCGCGCGAGCGCCATCAGTTCGTCGTCGGTGAAGCTTGGCGGGTCGAGGTCCTTCTTCGTCTTGCCGGGGGCGAGCGGGAACTTGTCCGTGTCCGGCGGCCAAATGTGCGAGTGGGCGTCGATCCAGGGCAGGTTGTCGTCGGCCGCGGGCATGGTGGCGGCTCCGAGCAGGGCGGCGCCGGCGGCGAGGGCGGCGCGGCGCGTGAGGGCGGGTTCGTGGGTCATGGCGGTCCTCCCGTGGGGGTCAGTGTACGGGAATGGAATTCGAACCCGCAGTGATCGGTCGGAATCGCGAAAGACCGTCGTTGCGCAAGTCGCGCGCATAGTCGTTGCCGAAACCAACCCCGTCGACAACCCGGCAACGTTCGCCGGTTTCAAATCTCGACGGGAGTGACATTCCCGGTCGCGAGTTCGTAAACGCCGCCGGCGACGGTCAGCTTGCCCTGTTTGACGAGTCGGGCAATCACGGGCGAGGCTTCCCGGAGCACGTCGATCTGGTTGCGGACGTTTTCCTTGACGGCCGCGGCCACGTCTCCGTTTGCCGCCCGGACGGCCGGGCGGATGTGGTAGAACAGCGAGCTGATCTGGCCGGGGACTTCGTCCGCCTTGACGGCCGCGGCCACGGCGCCGCAGTTGGTGTGACCGAGTACGTAGAGCACCTTCGCACCGAGGACCTGCGTTCCGAATTCCAGGCTTCCCGTGATCTCCGGCGTGGTGACGTTTCCGGCGATCCGCGTGACGAACAGGTCGCCGAAGCCCTGGTCGAAAACGATTTCAATCGGCACCCGGCTGTCGGCGCATCCGAGGAAGGCGGCAAAGGGTTTTTGCGCGGGTGCGACTTCCTTCAGGCGGTCGAGATCGCGGTGCGGTGCCTCGGGCTTGCCGGCCAGGAACCGTTTGTTGCCGGCATACAGCAAGTCGAGCGCGTCCTTCGGGCTGAGGTCGCCCAGCTTGGGGCGCTCCGGAGCACTGGCGCGCACCGGTGGCGATCCCGGAACGGCCACGCCCATCAGGCCACTGCCCGCGACGGCGAGCAGACCGCGTCGGGAGATGCCGCCGCGGGCTGTCGCATTGTGGTTTCGATCACACATCGGTCTTGTCCTCGTACGGAGTCTTCGAATCCTGGGGAATCGCGAGCGTCGTCGGTCGAGTTACCCGGCCATCCATCGCGCCATCTCGAAGTAGGCCGGAATGCCGATCAGGATGTTGAACGGGAAGGTGATTCCCAACGAGCAGGTCAGCGAATAGGTCGGGTTGGCTTCCGGCAGGGTGAGCCGGACGGCGGGCGGGGCGGCGATGTAGGACGCGCTCGCGGCCATCGCACCGAGGACCGCGGACCCGCCGACCGACAACCCCGACAGATGCCCCAACCAAACGCCGACCGCGCCATGGACGATGGGGGCGAAGACGGCGAAGAGCAACAGCCGCGGGCCGACGGACTTCAGATCCACCAGCCGCTCGCCGGCCAGCGCCCCCATGTGAAGGAGGAACAGGCAGAGGCTCCCGCGGAAGATCGGCCCTTTCGTGTCGTAGAAGAGCGCCACGTCGGCCCAGTTCTTGTCGCCCATCACGAGTCCGACGCCCAGCCCGCCGACGAGGAGCAGCAGGCCCCGCGAGGTGAAGACTTCCAGGAGCGCGGCCGAAAGCGGGCGCCCGCTGCCGCCCGACATCAGCCCGATCGCCAGGGCGATGTTGATTCCCGGACTTTCCAGAACCGTGACCAGCGTGGGCAGGAATCCCTCGGCCGGTGCGCCCTGGGCGGCGACGAACGACTGCGCGGCGATGAACGTGACGGCCGAAACCGACCCGTAATGGGCCGCGACCCCGGCGGCGTCGGCCGCGCCCAACCGACAGAACCGGATCAGCATGATGAAGGCGGTGACCGGCGTGAGACAGCCCAGCAGGAGCGTCGCCGCCACGGGTCCGGCGACCGCCCCGGCCGGGGCATGCGCGAGTTCGACACCGCCTTTCAAACCCATGGCGAACAAGAGGTAGGCGGCGAGAAATCCGAACGCGTCTTTCGGCAGGGACAGGTCGCCTTTGATCAGACGGGCGGAAAATCCCAGTACGAAAGCCAGAACGGCGGGAGAGAGGAGGTTGCCGAGGAGTGCGTGAGTAGGCGTCATCAGGTCTCCGAGAAGGCGGGGGACGATATCGGGTCTCATGGTTCGCGGGCGGTCCCGCGGGTCGGAAACGAAAAAAGGCCGGAGAACATCCACAGATGTGGATTGTTCTCCGGCCTATCTCCAACCCGACGGCACACGCCGGGTCGGCTGTCAGCTTTGATTGTTCCAACCGTGCAGTGTGGCCCGCGGTCTTACCGCTGTCCGCTGCCAGGTTGATTCGGGAATTTATTAACCGTCGTTCCGGATCGCGTCAAGCGCCCGAACGATTTTTCAGGACCGGATCCTCGGAGAGCGTGAAGACAATGACGCTTTCTCCGGTGCGTGTGCTGATATCCGTATGCAGGCTCAGGACCCGCACCTGGAGAATGTGCTGAACCGCCTCTTCGAGGATCTCCCGGCCGTGTTCGATGAGTTCGATCCGGATCTGCTTGATGAGGTCGCGCCCGCGGTGGGGGTCTTCGACCTGTGCCAGCCGCTGTTCCGCGGGCGTGAGTACGCCCTTGAGTCGGACGATGGCCAGGTCTTCCACCAGAAAGGTGCGCACTTCATGCGGCCCCCGCCCCATGTAGTCGCGCTTGAAGCGGATCACGGCGCCGCTGATCTCGGTTTCGAGTTCACCCTTGGTTTTCATGTGCGCGTCCGAGCCGCCGCCGCCGTGCGGTCGGCACCCGATCGACCCTCTGATGATGGCATGAAAAAACGCCGCCCGGTCCGACCCGGTGGCGTTGAGAAGAGAGCCGCCTTAGGGATTTGAACCCTAGACCCCCGCTTTACGAAAGCGGTGCTCTACCGCTGAGCTAAGGCGGCAAAAAGGGCCGGGCTTCAAGTGAAGTTCCGGCCCGACTGACAGTTCTATCGACATCGGGCGAGCCGACAAGGTTCGCCCGGAGAGCCGACTTCCGAAGTCCGGCTTCGACTTCGGAAGTCCAGCGTGCACGACGACTTCCGAAGTCGAAGCCGGACTTCGGAAGTCTGAGGATCGAACTACTTTCCGGCGATCGGCTTGCGCTTGTCCTGGTAGATCGGGTCCTTCGGGTCGTCGGAGACCTTCCAGACCTGGCCGTCCTTCATATACATCTTCGCCTGCTCCGCGGCATTGAGCGGGCGGGCGCCGACGCGGCCGAAGACGCCGATCTGGTGGCCGGATTCGTCCACGGCGCGGTCGCGATCGAGCGGTTTGCCGACGGCAAGCACCTTGCCGTGGTGCGGCACCTTGTAGGTGGCGATCAGGCGCGGGTTCGGCCGCGGGCTGAAACCGTCGTTGCCGGGGTTCTGCGGGCTGCTGAGCTGCACGATGCGCAGGCCGCCCTCGCCGTCGGCGACGTAAGCGAACGACGTGTTGTAGGTGATGCCCAACTTGATGTCGCGCACGTCCTTCATCTGGCCGCCGGCGTTGAAGACCTGGTCGAGCTTCGGCTCCTCGGCATTGGTGATGTCGAGGATCATCATGCCCCTCTTCCCGGCCGACACGTACGCGTAGGTCCGTGCCACGTAAATGTTGTTCAGGCCTTCCATCCGCATCAGCGAACGCGGCTCCGGCTTCGCGATGTCCGAGATGTCCAGGATCTTGATCCCTTCCTCGTCCACCACGTAGCAGTAGCGGAACTGCGTCTGCACTGCCTTGGGCTTCTTGATGAACGGCGCGCCGATCACCTTCTCGACCTTCGGCTCGAGCGGGTTGTCGAGGTTCACCACGACGAGACCGGCATCGCACGACACATAGGCGTAGTGGCCGATGATATGCACGTGCTGGGCGCCGCAGAGCAGGTTGTTCGGGTTGAACGTGACGGCCCGCTTGAGGAAGTTGTTGACCGGGTTGCCGTCGATCGTCGTGCCGGCACCGACGAGGATCAGCCCTTCCTCGGCGTCGGCGACGTACAGGAAGCCGAAGACGAGGTGGACGGGCTGCTCCTTGTTGGCCGGGTTCATCTTGCGCGTCGGGTCGACGGCGACGCTGGTGGGCGCGGTGATGTACCGGGCGTTCTTGGTCGGGGCGTAGAACTTCTGGCCGACGGGGCTGACCGGCGCGGTGGTGATGCGCTCGGCGAACGCCTTGTCGTCGATGAAGGCGATGTCGTAGACGCGGATGCCGTTCTCGCCGCAGGCGGCGTAGAGGTATTCGCCGCGGGCCTGGACCTGCAGCACCTCGTGGGTCTTGAACGGCTTCTTCAGCCCGAAGCCGACGTCGCGGCCGGGGTGCTCGTGCGCGTTCTTGAGGATGAACTTGTCGTCGCAGAGCTTCTTGTAATTGTCGGGGTACGCGACCTTGTGGAGGTCGCTGCCGAAGACCGCCTGCGGTTCGGTCTGCTCGGTGAGCGTGACGCCGAAGAGGCCTTCCTCGCCGGCGGCGATCCAGCCGACGCGCGTCATGTGGTTCAGGAACTGCGTGCCGTGCATGAGCAGCTGGCCCATGATGGCGTTGTTGTCGTTGTTCTTCGAGACGTGGCAGTCGGTGCACTGCTTGGTCTCGCGCCAACCCTTGCCTCGCACGGTGTGCGGCACGTTGGTGCTGAACGCGGTGCCGCCGTAGCCGTCGGCGGAGATCGTCTGCTGCTGGGAATAGATCAGTTCGCGGTTGTTGTTGTAGCTGCTCACGTGGACGGCGCACGAGGAGCGCGAGGGGTTGATCTTGTTGCCGGTCACGTCGCCGTCGCGGGCGAGCATGAAGATGTCGGAGCGCAACGTCTGCCAGCAGTACGAGGTGTAGTTGCGCGTCACGTCGCCGTCGGCGTGGAGGATCGGCATCTTCATGTTGGCGCGCTGCGGCAAGTGGCAGCCGAAGCAACTCGGGTTCCACGACGTGTGGCACGCGATGCAGCTCATGTTGCTATTCGTGTGCGCGGCGCACTTCTCGTTTCCTTCGGGCAGGTCGCCCCAGACCATCTTCCCATCCTCGAAGCGCACGGTCTTGGCGAGCGTGGACTTTTCATTGTAGCGCGGGTGGGTCTGGTCGATGGTGTCCTTGGTCTGCACGACCTCCCAGCGCACGCCCTTCTCGACGGCGGAGTTCTGGAAGATGCGCTTCTTGCCGCCGGGCAGCTCTTCGACCTCGAAGCGAGGCTTGCCGAACGGCGTGCGCATCGCGGCCAGATTACGCCCGCGGCCGTCCGGGTCGCTGGTGTAGCTGGCGGGGCCGGACGTGCGGAGCGTGGCGTACTGCGTCGGCGTGCCGTGGCAGTCGACACAGAGGATTTCCGTCGCGGCGCGCACTTCCTGGTGCAGCCGGTTGTTCCCGTGCCCGTCCTGCGAGAAGTGGCAGTCCACGCAGTGCATCCCCTTCTCCATGTGGATGTCGCGCAGGTGCACCGGCTCGCCGGCGCGCGCCTTGTCGAACTGCTCCTCGGCCTTCTTGGCCACCTCGGCCGTCGGCTGTTTGGTCTTGTGGAAGTTCGTCACCTTCGTGGCGAAATCCGTCGCCTTGATGAGCTGCTGCGAGGTCGGGCTGTTCACGATGTTGCCGAAGTGGTCCCGGTAGTTGCCCACGCGGTCCCGCTTGTAGACGGCGCTGAAGAGCCAGCCGTGGCTGTGGAAGTCGCCGAACTGCGCCTTGGTCATCTGGCTGTTGAGCGATGCGGACTCCGTGGTGAACTCGTAATCGCGCAGGTTGCTCTTCGCGGCGATTTCGTTCGGGTTCCGGTTCAGGGAGCGAATGAGCTGTTCGGGCGTCGGGTTGATCTGATTTTCCGGATAGATCTTGTCCGTCTCGCTGTCTTCATCGTGCCACATGTAGCCGATGTAGCTGTTCATGACGGTCGTGCCGGGGTGGACGTGGCAGACCATGCACTGGCTAGTCGGGATGGCGTTGGTGAAGCGGTGTTCGATCGGGTGGCCCGGTTCGCCCTTCGGGATGGTGGGGTCGGTGTTGGCGGTGTGGCCGCGGTTGCCGTGCTTGGCGTAGGGGCCGGAGTGCACGGGCGAGCGGTCGTTGGCGTAGACGACGTGGCAGGCGGAGCAGCCGCTGCTGCGGTAGTCGCCGGGGTTGTCGTTGGTGCCGAGGAAGTTCAGGGTTGGGTCGAAGAGGCGGGTCTTGGTGAGGCCGATGAACACGGGGTCGGTGCGGTTCTGCGTACCAATGCCGCGCTCGCTGAGGCGCGTACGGGGCCGGCCCGGTTCTTCCTTCAATTCGGGAATGCCGATGTCGGGGCGGAAACGGCCGCCCGGCTCGAAAATCCGCAGGATGTTGCCCGGCTGGCTATTCTCGAACCGCGGCAGCGGATCCAGGAACGGCAGCACGCCCTTCTTTTCCATCTCCTCTTCGGACGGCGGCGGCCACGACAGCATCCGCAGCGGCGCGCCGTGCATCGAGTAGGCCTCGCCGTAGCGCGCCTTCTTGAACGGCACCGAGCCGTTGTTGTAAAGGGCCGCGCCCCAGAGCATGCAGCCGGTCGTCATGATCTGCTTGCGGTTGACCTGCACTTCCTTCGGGTGGCAGCCCGACGTGCCGCAGCTGATGTGCGCGACGCGGAAGTCGCCGGGGTTCACGAAGCGGATGTACTCGGGCGATTCGTGGTTGAGCAGCGTGTACGAGCGCACGGGGTTGGCGGACGACGCCCAGTATTGCGGGAAGCGCGACTTCGGGTGCGCGTCCTCTTTCGTGGTGCAGTTCGCGTTGCCGCCGTGGCAGTCGGTGCAGCCGAGGCGGACGGTTTCCTTGTAGTGCGGGTCGTGCGCCGTCTGGTGGCAGACGATGCAGCCGGCCGACTTCGCGGACTTCTGCTCTTCGGTCTGCTCCATGAGCTTCACATCGGCGAGTTCCGGCGGCATCGGGTACGGGTCGGCCGGGTCGGTGGACCACTGCGGATCGCGCGTGTCGCGGACGCCGTCGCCGTGCGGCAGCAGCTTCTCGCGGGCGGCTTTCTTCTCGGCGCGCTCCTTTTGTTCCGGCGTCATGCCGTTGGTCACGCGCGCCGTGCCGGGCACGCGCGGGTCGACGGCGTACGACACGACCGCGAAGGCGATGTACGCCAGGGTCGCGTACTTGAGCGTGCGCCGAAACGAAGTCTTCTGGGCCGCTTCCATGAGCCTGCTCCGCGTGCGTACCGATGCCGAAGGTCTGGCAAGAGCCGTCCTCATACCATCGGCAAATGTGGTGTCAATGGATAAGCGCGGTTTTGAGGGATGTGCCGGCCGGAGGGAAATGGCAGACTGGGGGAAATGGGAAATTGAGCGGAACCGCAGATTGACCCTGACCCGTCTTGGCCCCGGCAGGGGCCGCGGAGTGTAGCCACAGGTGGAGCGCAGCGCAACCCGTGGAAATCATGGAACGGAAAACTCGCCCCGGCAGGGGCGAAGGGACCTGTTGAGCGCAAGGTCCCTCGACCCCGGCCGGGGTCGAATGGAATGCGATCGTTTCCACGGGTTCCGCTTCGCTCCACCCGTGGCTACCGCCCTTCGCCCCTCCGGGGCGGGCTTGATCGACGGAACCGCCCGGCGCGAACGCGGGTCCAATCGTGGATCGGCATGACGGCCCTCCGGCGATGAGGACATGATAGCATGAGCGGAATGTCCGTGTCGATTTCGCCACGATGAAGGGCGCGCAGATGTTTCAACAATGTCGGTGGCCGCTCGCCGTCGTTTGCTTGATTGTCACCATGCCCGCGTTCGCGGACTCTCCGGCACCTCGGAGCTCGTACAAGGAAGTCGCTCCGGGTGGCCAATTCGTCTTCGTCATGATCGCGCCAAGTACCGTCGAGGTCGACGTCCAGCGATGGAACGAAGCGAAGGCGGCCGATATCCGCGAGATTCGCCGCGTCTACAACCGAAGCGGGATGTATCGCAACGACGGGTCGACTAAGCCACTCTGGACCGTGGACTGGTACGCGCACAGTGTCGATCTGTTCCCGGACGGCGTCCATTTGATCCGCCACGGCCCCTGGGCGTGGCTCCGAGACGCCAGGACGCCGGACCTCGAGGTGGAAGCGGTGAGTTTCTTCGCCAATGGTCAATTGTTGCGAACCTATCGCGTCAACGAGTTGATCGACGATCCAAGCCGGGTCCGGAAATCAGTCTCGCATTATCAATGGCAGGAAGACGGATTGGTCAGCGGAGAATTCGAATACTCGATCTCGACTCTCGACGGCAATCGATTCGTGTTCGATGTTCGCACTGGAGAGTTGATAACCGCTTCACGGGAGAATCGTGTGTCGCGGTGGGGCTGGTGGTTGGCTCTTTGTGCGGTTGCCGTTGTCGCGGTTGTCTGGTCTCTCTGGACGAGTCGATCTCGGTCGCAGGGAAAAAAGCCGAATTCAGACCAAGGGACCAAGCCGGCTTCCAATAACCCGTAGCTCTCAACAATAAAATGGCCGCGAGAAATCAATCGTACCACAGTATCTCGCCGATCGAACTGACCACGGAGCTGGGAATATGACCGCCGTTCCTCAATTGCCGCTCGCCGAAGTCACGCGCCGCGCCCTGGACGTGCTGGCGCGGGAACTCGGACCGGCCGACACCGCCCGGTTCGTGATGCAGTTCTCCGGCGGAAACGGAGACTACACGGCCGACCGCGTCGCGTTGTTCGCTGGCCGTACAGTCGCGGAGTTAGCCGCAGACATTCGGGCCGCGATGTCCGAGACGGTCGGCAAGCCGGATGCGGTCGATTCGTAAGTCCCCCTTGACTGGACATCTACAATGGGCCGTCGCCGGGCACTCCCGGCGAACCTGAAAACACGCACCCTCGGCTCGCGCGACGCCTCCATTGACGGAGACGCGCGCAGGCCGGGGGTGCTTTCGTTTCCCCCCGTCGATTCGAACCTCGCCGGAGGAAAACGCGTCCCTCGCCCCGTGAACCACGGAGAAAGCCAACACATGCCCTTTGCCGCCGTCGATGCGTCGATGTTCGGACCGTACGCCTGGATCATCGCCGGAGCCGGCGCGATCCTCGGGATCGTTGCGTCCATGTGGTCGAAGATCAAGGGAATCCTCTGGCGGTTCTTCAGCCTCTTCGTCCAGCGGATCGAGATCCCCACGGAGTCGGCGCACGAGGCCGTCGTCGCGTTCCTGATCGCCAAGTACAAACGGCTGCGCACCTACGACCGCATGTACGGCGCGAGCTGGGAATACCAGCGCGACGGCCGCTACGGACTCATCCCGTACGAAGTCTTCGGCAACCGCTCGCTCGTCTTCTGGAACGGCTGGTTCCCGTTCATCTACACGAACCAGATGGAAGCGAAGGCCGCGAGCAACACCAAGGGCGGCGGCGACACGCCGTCGGGCGTGTCGAAGGTCTATTCGACCATCACCTTCTTCCGCGGCACGCTGCCGGTCGAGGAGCTGATCAAGAACGCCTGCCAGGCCCGGAACAACCTCTCGTGGTCCGTCGAGGACGAACAGGCCGCGAAGAAGAACCGCTTCGCCATCCACTTCATCCCGCAGCGCGGCAGCCACGACGACGACTACAGCAGCAGCTCCGACGGCCTGTCGTGGTACCAGCAAGGCTCCTACCGCCTGCTCGCGCACTCGCCCGAACAGCTCGGCAAGGCACGCACGCTCAACGGCAAGGCGCTCGACAACCTCATCTTCCCGCAGAAGGTGAAGGACCTGATCCGCGAGATCGAACTCTGGCGGAAGTCCAAGGACTGGTACCTCGAGAAAGGCATCCCGTGGAAGCGCGGCTGGATGCTCTACGGCCCGCCGGGCACGGGGAAGACGGCGCTCGCCCGCGCGTTCGCCGAAGACCTGAACATGCCGATCTACGTCTACAACCTCGCGGAGATGGGCAACCACGACCTCGTGAAGGCATGGGCCGAGATGCAGGTGAACGTGCCGTGCATCGCGCTCATCGAGGATATCGACAACGTCTTCCACGGCCGCGAGAACGTGGCGCGCAAGGGCGGCATGTTCTCGATGATGATGCCGCAGGAGAAGAAGGACGACGACAACAAGGACGGCAACCGCGGGGGCGGCATGTTCGGCCCGCCGCTGACGTTCGACTGTTTGCTGAACTGCCTCGACGGCGTGGAGCGCGCGGATGGGATCTTCACCATCGTGACGACGAACGACATCTCGAAGATCGATCCGGCGCTCGGCCAGCCGCGGAAGCTGCCGGACGGCACGAGCGAGTTCATCAGCACGCGGCCGGGGCGCGTCGATAAAGCCGTGGAGCTGACGTACATGGAGCCATGCGACAAGAAGCGGATGGCGAAGCGGATCCTCGGCGCGTTCGAGAAGCCGTACTTGGAGATGCTGGCGTTCGTGGACGAGTATCCGGACCTGCAGGAGACGCCGGCGCAGTTTCAGGAGCGCTGTGCGCAGATCGCGCTGCGGGCGTTCTGGAAGGACAAGTACGCGGCGGAGGCGAAGCCGAGCGTGCAGGACGTGGCGGAGGAGTTGCTGAAGCCGTCCTTGAATGGGGTGTATTGAGATGCCACTGCCCCGCGACGTTCGTCGCGGGGCTTCTTGGTTTATGATCGACCGTCCATCATTTTCGTTTGCGCAGCACGACGGGCACGGCGTTGGCGCCCTTGGGCCCCGGGGTGCTGCGGCCGTCGGCCACGATGCGTTCCAGCGCCTCCGTCAGCCGCTTTACGATCATCGGCTCCTCGGCGTGGAGATTTTTCGTCTCGCCGATGTCGGATTTCAGGTTGAAAAGCTGATCCTTCGGCAGATCGGCGACCCCCTTCGCCCCGGGCCGTGGCGCGCTCCAGCCGCCGGAGTCGGCGCACAGGCAGAGCTTCCAGTCGCCTTCGCGAATCGCGAACGAACCGTTAATGGAATGGTGCACCACGGCCGAGCGCGCCGGTTGGGCTTCACCCCTCAACGTCGGCAGGAAGCTCACGCTGTCCTCGCCGGCGGCGTCCGGCACGGGAACCTGCGCGATCGCCGCCGCCGTCTGCAGCACATCGGTCAGGCAGACGAGCCGTTCGCTCGTGGTGCCCGGCTTCACGGTCCCCGGCCAGCGCGTCAGGAACGGCACGCGGTGCCCGCCCTCGAAGATGTCCGCCTTGTTCCCGCGATAGACGTGGTTCGGGTTGTGCCCCTTCTTCGCGAGGTCGGGGAAGTCGGCCTGCGGCGAACAGCCGTTGTCGCTGGTGAAGATGACGAGGGTATTGTCGGCGAGTTGGAGTTTCGCCAGCGCGTCCATGAGGGTGCCGACGGCGGCGTCGGTCTGCACGACGAAGTCGCCGTAGGGGCCGATGCCGGACTTGCCGTCGAACTCCTTCGTCGGGGCGATCGGCGTGTGCGGGGAGGTGAGCGGGACGTACAGGAAGAACGGCTTCGCCGGCTCCTTCGCCCGCCGTTCGAGGAAGGCGACCGCCTCCTCGGTGCAGCGCGGCAGCACCCCCTCGGCGGTGAAGCCCGGCGCCGCCGGCCCCAGCCGCGTCGTCGCGGGCTTGTCCGGCCGCATCTTCAAGGAACGATCTTCGCTCGGCTCGGCCGTCAGCTTGTCGTTGCGGATGAACGCGTACGGCACCATGTCCAGCGACGCCGAGATGCCGAAGTATTCGTCGAACCCGACGGCGTTCGGGCCGTTCTTGATCGGCCGCAGGTACTCGACGTTGAACACCTGTGCCCGCGGCTCGATGTTCAGTTCGGTGACGGCCTTGCCGGGCTTCAGTTCCCAGTCCATGCCGAGGTGCCACTTGCCGACGCAGCCGGTGTGGTAGCCGGCCTTCTTGAGGAGGCTGGCGATCGTCTCGCGGTCCGGCTCGATGAGGCGCGGGCTGAGGCCGCCGAGCACGCCCGATTGCAGCTTCGTCCGCCAGGCGTAGCGCCCGGTCATCAGCCCGTAGCGCGTCGGCGAGCAGACGGCCGAGGGCGAGTGCGCGTCCGTGAACGTCATTCCCGCCGCCGCGAGCCGGTCCAGGTGCGGTGTCGCGATCTTCCCCTGCGGGTTCAGGCCGCGCACGTCCCCGACGCCGAGGTCGTCCGCGAGGATCACCACGATGTTCGGCTTGGCCGATGCGCTTGCGGAGAGCGCCAGCAGCAGGGCGAGGGCGAGGAATCGCATGGGGAACTCACGGAATGGGCGACTGCCCGCGCAGGAGGCGGATCAGCACCACAAAGAGAATGAGCACGAGCAACAGGTGGATCAGGTTACCGCCGACCGGCACGACCAGCCAGCCGAGCAACCAGAGCACCAGCACGGTGATGGCGACGATTTCCAGGGTTCGATTCGGCATGGTGCAACCTCCGGTGATGTCACACCATTCTACTCGGCCTTCATCTGCAGCTTGCGAATCGCGATCGATCCGAACTCGGCACGGATGCGGAAGCTCGTCGGCTCCCCTTTCGTCGCCATCGTCTTCACGGCCTTGCCGTCGAGGGTGTAGGTCGCCTTGCCGTCCTTCACGGCGATGACGAGCGTCTGCCACGTGTCGACTTTCAGATCCTTGATGTTGGCGCTCGAGATGTCGAACTTCATCCCGTGGAGGAAGAGGTCGTTGTTGCACTTCGCGTCGCCCTGGAACTCGAACTGGATCGTGACGGTCTTCGGCAGCGCCTTCTGCGTCTCGATGTGCACGTCGCCCTTCACCTTCGGGTCGATGACGATCGCGCCGTCGGACACCGTGAATCGCTTGGCGTAGGCTTCGGTCTTGCCGTCGAGCGATTCGCCGCCTTTGGTCTGCTTCCACCCCGAGAGGTCCTTGCCGTTGAAGAGGGCGGTATGGCCGGCGTCGGGCTGGCAGTCGGCGGCGAGAGCGGCGAGGGCGAGGAGGACGGCGAGGATTCGCATGGCAGGCTCGGGAGAGGAAGGGTGTGCGACGATAACGTATTGGGGAATCCGGGGGCGCGCTGGTAGAATTCCCCCGTGACGACGATAGGAGGGGACGACATGGCGACGGCCGTGGCCGAAATGACGCCGGGCAAGTTCCGGGCGTCCAACGAAATGATGACGCTGGAGGAATTCCTCGCGCTGCCGGAGGACGACGACACGGAGCGGATGCTGATTCGCGGTCGACTCTGGGAGCGCCCTCTCATGACGAAACGAAATCGGACTCATAGCCGGCTGACGATTCGGATCGGCCACCTTTTGGAGCTATGGCTCGAAAAGCAGCCCCAACCTCGCGGCGAGATCGCGGGGGGCGAAGCGGGCGCGATCATCCGACGCTCGCCGGTGGCGACGACCGTCGGCATCGACGTCGCCTATTTCGGACCGGACGTGACTACCAATACCGATACCGGCACCTCGCTCTACGACGGCGCGCCGGTCCTCGCCGTCGAGATCCTCTCGCCGCACAACACGACAGAAGAAATGCAGAGCAAAGTCGACGAATACTTGGAATGCGGTTCGAAGCTCGTGTGGGTCGTCGAGCCGCGAAGACGGACCGTCACGGTCTACCGGCCGGACGCCGAACCGGTGATGTTCAACGTCCGCCAGACCATCGACGGCGAATCGTCGCTGCCCGGCCTTTCGCTGCCCGTCGCGGAGATGTTCCAGTAACCCATGTGGCCCACTCCCGAACAAACCGACAAGCTCCTCGCCGACGCGAACCGCAAGGAAACCGGCGCGGTGGACGCGCTGCTCGGCGAATTCCGCGAACCGCTGCGCCGCATGATCGGTCTGCGGCTCGACCCCGCCCTCGCCAAGCGCGTCGACGCCTCCGACATCGTGCAGGACGTGCTGCTCGAAGCCAACCAGCGATTGATGGATTACCTGAAGAAGCCGGACATGCCGTTCCACCTCTGGCTTCGGCACCTGGCGCAGGATCGGATCATCGACACGCACCGCCGGCACCGGCTCGCGCAGCGGCGCAGCATCGACAAGGAACAGGCGATCGACAAGCCGGCGTGGGCGGATGAATCGTCCGCCTCCTTCGCGCAGATGTTCGTGGACACGGAGCGCACCCCGGCCAGCGAGGCGATTCGGCAGGAGTTGCAGCGCAAGCTCGCCAACGCCGTGAACGCACTCGAGGACGACGACCGCGAGATCATCCTGATGCGGCACCACGAGCTGTTGTCGAACGGCGAAGTGGCCGCGGCATTGAAGCTGACCGAGGCGGCCGCGAGCATGCGCTACCTGCGCGCCGTGCGCCGGCTGAAGGCGGCGCTCGTGCCGGAGGAATGAGCCGGCGCGGTCATTCGTCCGCCCGCGGCGTCGGGGCCACGTGGAACCGGATGGTGCGCGTGGCCAGGTGCACTTCGCGCAGGAAGTACGACAGCCCGACGACCAGCGCGAGCGTCGCGGCGGTGAAGGTGATCCCTTCGAGCCACTTGATCGGCAGATCGAGAAGCACTTCGGCGAAGAGCATGACGATGACGAGGCAGACGAGCAGGGCGGACAGCGTGCCGGCGGTGATGGCGGCGCTGGCGTAGTGCCGGCGGCGCTCGAGGCTGCGCAGTTCCTTCGCCTGGGCGCTCGGTTCCAGGTTGAGACTGCCGGGCGGTCCTTCGGCGAGTTTGCGGCCGCGGTCGACGATGCGGCTGAGGCGGCCGGTCATCACGTTGAGGATGCCGGCGATGGCGGTGAGAAGGAACACGGGCGCGAGGGCGAGCTGGATGGCGCGGGCACCATCGGCCGGCGCGTCGGCGAACAGGAGCGCGGCGAGCATGACGGCATTTTAGGAGGGGGACCCGGAAAACGAGCGGAGCGCGGGGGTCGCTTCCGGCCCCCGCGCTCCGCTGCGACATCGAGCGCGCTTACTGCACGAACACGAACTCCTTCGTGTTCATCAGCGCCCAGACGATGTTCTCGAACGCCGTGCGCTTCGCGCCGGGGCCGGATTTCTTCACGGTCGCTTCGATGTGATCCAGCGACGCCTTCAGGTCGTCCGCCGTCGGCTGGCGGCCGAAGGCCCACAGGAACAACTCCCGCACCTTCTCCTCGTCGCTCCGCTTGTCCTCGGGCTTGATGAACTCGCGGATGCGGCCGCCGTTGGCGATCTTCCCCTGCACCTCGTCGCTATTCAGCAGGTGCAGCGCCTGCGCCAGGTTCGCCTCGTTCACGCGCTCGCACTCGCAGGCGCTGATCCGCTGCGGCTTGCCGAACACTTCGAGGAAGTAGCTCGTGTACGATTCGTCCGGCAGCGCGATCGCCCGCGTCGGGGCGTTCTTGTCCTTCGGCAGGCCGCCGAACTGCTGGGCGTTGTCCGTGAACTGGTTCACCGCGTCCAGCAGCACCTCGGCGCTCATCCGCTTCGGGTAGTAGCGGGCGTAGTTCTGCTTGTCGTGCTTGTTGAAGTCGTTCGGCACGGCGCTCAGTTGGTACGTCCGGCTCTTGCAGATCGTCTTCACGAGCGCCTTGAGCGAGAAGTTGTTGTCGATAACGGACTTCGTCAGCGCGTCGAGCAGTTCGGGATTGCTCGGCGGGTTGGTGATGCGCATGTCGTCGAGCGGGTCGACGATGCCGCGGGTGAAGAAGTGCGCCCAGTAGCGGTTCGCCAGCGTCTTCGCGAAGAACGGGTTCTTCGGGTCGGTCATCCAGTCGGCGAGCTTCTGGCGCGGGTCGTCGGTGGCGTCGACTTCCATCGGCTCCCCGTCGAGCGGCTTGGTGACGGCGGGCTTCTGGGTCCGCTTGTTCGTCACGTTCCCGTTCGAGCGGGTGAACACCACGTTCCGCTGCATCGCCTGCCGGTTCGGGTCGTTCGCGGGCATCTGCACCGTCTTGCGGCCCACGCGGCCGTAGAACGCGGCGAGGCCCCAGTAGTCGTCCTGGCTCCACTTCTCGTACGGGTGGTGGTGGCACTGGGCGCAGGTGAGCCGCTGGCCGAGGAACACCTGCGAAAGGTCGTCCACGAACTGCTCGGGCTTATCGATCTCCTTGTACCAAACGCTCGGCGGGTTGTTCGTCTCGTCGCCGGTCGCCGTCACGATCGAGCGGGCGAATTCGTCGAAGCGCGTGTCGTTGGCGACCGCCTCGCGGATCCAGCCGTGGAACGCGAAGGTCCCCTCCGCCCGCTGCTGCTCGCCGCGGCGCTTCACGCGCAGCACGTCGGCCCACTTGTTCGCGAAGTAGTAGGCGTACTCCGGCGTCTCGACGAGGCGGTCGATCAGTTTGTCGCGCTTGTCGGCGGACTTGTCCGCGAGGAAGTCGGTGACTTGCTTCGGGGTGGGCAGCGTGCCGGTGATGTCGAGCGTCGCGCGGCGGATGAACGTCTCGTCGGTCGCCAATTCCGCGGGCACGAGGCCCAGCTCGCGCCACTTCTTCGCGGTGAACTTGTCGACGATCGTCTTTTCGGCGAACTGCCAGTCCGGCGTCTTCTGGCCGAGCGGGACGATGGCGCGGAAGGTCGTCACGGTCCCCTGGTAGCGCGCCATGATCGCCGCCTGGCCGCTCATGCTAAGCGTGCGCACGAGGCCGGCGCCGTCCACCACGGCTACTTCGCCATCGTTGCTCTCATACTGTGCCCGGCGGGTGATGTCTTCGGTGCTGCCATCCGAGTAGTGGGCGTACACGGCGAACTGCTGCTGGCGCTGGCGGCCCAG
The DNA here is from genome assembly GCA_019636445.1 of Gemmataceae bacterium. Classification (GTDB taxonomy): domain Bacteria; phylum Planctomycetota; class Planctomycetia; order Gemmatales; family Gemmataceae; genus Limnoglobus. Next base: position 81,427 of record JAHBXO010000001.1, read on the forward strand.
GATGCGCTGCTCGGGGAAGACGGAGATCTTCACGAGCGTCGGGTCCTTCTCGTCGCCCCAGGGCATGCCGGCGGCGATCCAGCGGCGGATGATCTTGTACTCGTCGCTGGCGGCGTCCATCTTTTTGCCGCCGCCGTGGGGCGACTGGCCCGTCGCCTTCAGCAGGAACAGCGAGGCGTCCGGCGAGGTGGGCATGAGGCGCCGGCCGCGGCCTTCCTTCACGAGCGTCTGGTAGTCGAGTTCCGGCTCGAAGCCGAGCAGCGAGAGCCGGAAGCCGTTCTGCCCGCTCGCCTTGCCGTGGCAGCCGCCGGAGTTGCAACCGAGCTTCGTGAAGATTGGCACGACTTGATTCGTGAAGTTCAGGGGCAGATTCTCGCCAATGTTCTTCGCCGTCACGCTCACGTTCGCGGTCTTGCCGCCGTGGCTGACGGTGATCTCCGAAGTGCCGTTCCCCTGCGGGGTCGCGCGACCGGTCGCGCTCACGCTCGCCACCTTCGCGTCCTTCACCGCGTACTTGGCTTCGTGCGTGAGGTCGAGCAGTTGCCCGTCGGCGAGCGTCGCGGTGACGATGAGCTGCGCGGCGTCGTCGCCGTTCTTCAGCTCAACCTTCGCCGGATGAACGGCCAGCGACTGGATGGCAGGCGATTGCGCATAGCCTGCGTTGGCGACGGCAACGGCGAGCGCCGTGAGGACGAATCGCATGGGGAGAATCCCTTCGGCGGGAAGTCGGCGGAGTCGGGACGGCGGATACCCGTTTGACGATTCGCCGCAAGTGCGCGTTCCGTCAACCGTTCCGCCGGATCAGGCAGGTAGGGGAATTGTCGCCGACGACGGGACGAATTGCAAGGGGAAAGCCGAATGGAGAGCATTCCGGTTCAGGATGGACCGGCTTTCTTGATCTGGCTGGCGTCGAACTCCACGCCGACCAGCGCGCTCACCGGCACGGTCTCGCCGGCGTAGGTCGTGAAGCCCCGGCGCATGTGGACACGCCACAACGCCGTCGCCTTCGACGCTTTGAGTCGCGCCAGGAGCCGTTTCCCCTTCTCGCCGTCGATCGACGGCAGGATCGTCGTTCGTTGCTGGCCCGGCTCCAAAGGTGACTCGTCGGCCTCTTGTCCGCGGATGAACTCGCGGCCGCCGTGGACGAACGGCCACGGGATCGGCCCCCCCGAAAAGGTTTCCTCCCCCACGACGACGGCGGTGAGCGGTGCCGGATCGTTCGGGGCGGCGTAACGGTTGAACGCGGGGTCGAAGGGGTGGAACGGCCGCGTCGAACGGTTCGTGATGCGCGCCGTCAGGACGAGGCATTCGATGTCGCGGGCGCGGCCGCCGTCGCCCTTCACCTCCCAGCGAGTCCGGCGTTCCTCGATCGCCAGCGGCTCGAATTCCAGATCTCCCACCAGCAACTTGCCGCCGAGTTTCACGGTGAGTTCGTTCGGGAACGGCCGGTTCAGGTCGACCGGCAGCGCGGACACCTTCTTGCGGTCGGCGGCGTGGTATTGCCCGAAGAAATCGGGGATGGCGGCGAAGGGATGCGGCGCGGGGCGCAGCCAGCCGGCGGCGGCGACCAGCGTGACGGCGGCGGCATAGGCGACGAGCGGCCAGAAGTAGCGGCTCCGGCGATCGGGTCGCACCAGCGGCGGGCGCGCCGCCGAGGGGCGCGGGGCCGGCGGCGCCGTCGCATTCATTCGGCCGAACTTCGTGAAAGGATCGACGACTTCGTCGGCCCGCGCCGGCGGCGGCGGTGCGGCTGCCGGTGTCGGTTCCGTTTTCGCCAGCAGTGCGAAATCGGGCTGGGACAGGTCCTTCTTGACGAACGGTTCCGGCGAGTCGATGGCGGATCGCGGGAGTTCGTTCGGCGGGATCGCGTCGGTGGGCTGGGGGATGCGCGGCTCGTCCGCGCCGCCGAAGTCGATCAGTCCGGAGGATCGCGGCGAGGGTTCGGCCGCGTCGGGAAGCAGTACCGGTTTCGGCGCGGTCGGCGTGGCGAAGACGCTGTCGTCGGATGCCGCCTCTTCGCCGAAGATGCTCTCGGCCCCTTCGCGGGGCGGAGGGGCGAAGCGGGGAAGCGGAACGTCGACGGCGTCGGAAGGGTCGGTGGCCGGCGGGGCGTCCGCCAGCGGCGAGGCGAACGCGGCCTTGCTGGGCGTCGCCGTCGGCGCGACGACCACCTGCCGGCAGTGCGGGCAGCGGACCGATTTCCCCATCCATTCCAGGCCCACGCCCATTCGGCGCGTGCACTGGGGACAGGCGAACGTCAAAGGTTGCATGATCTCCGACTTCCGCGGGGAGGTCCGGGGAACCGGACGACGGGGTGGGATACCGGACAATTTACCATTCTCCGGCGGTTCGCGGGGGAAGAAATGCCCGGCGGGTCGGCGGTTCGCGCCGAGGAGTGGAATTTCGCGCCCGGCGGGAGCGGCGAATCAGTTGTGCGCGCGATTTTGCTTCCGCCCCGAAATTGAACTAAGGATACGTGCCGCCCCTCCGTCACTACCGGACCGGGCCTCCTTACGAATTGGATCGGATCGCGCGATGCCGGTTCCCGTGTCGTCCCAACTCGAGCCGCTGCCCGGCTACAAGCTGATCGACCGCCTCGGTCGAGGCGGCTTCGGCGAGGTGTGGCGCGTCGAGGCGCCGGGCGGCCTGCAGAAGGCGATGAAGTTCGTCTTCGGCGACCTCAACGACCTCGAAGACGACAACGTCCGCGCCGCCGAGCAGGAGCTCAAGGCGCTCGAGCGCGTCAAGAACATCCGTCACCCGTTCATCCTGTCGCTGGAACAGTGGAAGATCATCAACGGGCAGCTCATCATCGTGATGGAGCTGGCGGAGCGGAACCTGTGGGACCGCTTCAAGGAATGCCGCAACCTGGGGATGCCGGGCATTCCGCGCGAAGAGTTGCTGGGCTATATGGTCGAGGCGGCCGAAGCCCTCGACCTGATGAACACGAAGTACCACATCCAGCACCTGGACGTGAAGCCGCAGAACCTGTTCCTGATGTTCAACCACGTGAAGGTGGCGGACTTCGGGCTGGCGAAGGCGTTCGAGGGGGGCCGGGGCACCGTGACCGGGGGCGTCACGCCGGTGTACGCCGGTCCGGAGACGTTCGAAGGCTACGTCAGCCGGTACACGGACCAATACAGCCTGGCGATCGTGTTCCAGGAACTGCTGACGGGGACACGGCCGTTCAACGGGAGCAATACCAAGCAGTTGGTGATGCAGCATTTGAACGGCACGCCGGACCTGGATCATCTGCCGGCGGCGGATCGGCCGGTGGTGGCGCGGGCGCTCTCGAAGAAGCCGGAGGATCGCTGGCCGAGCTGCATGGACCTGGTGCGGGCGTTGCGGTCGAGCGGGGCGACGACGGGCGGTTCGGGATCGGTGGGCCGGGAAGAAGCGACGGCGAACCGATCGCCGCGGACGATTTCGGCGGCGTCCCAAGTTCTGTTGGGCGGCGACATTACGCCGACGGCAGTGACGAAGGGAGCCGGGGCGAACGGAAAGTCGGCCGAGACACTCAAGCCGAAGCCGCGATCCGGGGACACGCCGGCCGGTCCGCCGAACCGGCCGCGTGCGTTGGGACCCGGCGTGGCCGCGGCCGGCGGCCCCACGCCGAGTCCCTTCGCCGCGCCCCGGCTGGTGACGCAGAAGACCATCGCCGCGCAGGGCGGGCTGCCGGAATTGCGGCCCGCCACGACGCTGGCGCGGCCGCCCGTGGTCGTCACCGCCAAGATGAGCGACCTCGGACTGATCGGTCCGGTCCGCAGCGGACCGGGCGCGCTGATGCCGGCGATCGTCGTGGGGGCCGGGACGACGGGTCTGTTCGTCCTGCGCGCGCTCAAGCGCATCCTGCGGGAACGGTTCGGCCCCGAGCCGTTGCCGCACCTGCATCTGCTCTACATCGACACGGACCCGGAAGCCGTGGCGGCCGCGACCGACCTCAACTCGCCCGACGCGCTGGCGCCCTCCGAGGTCTACGTCGCCAAGCTGAACCGCGCCGCCCACTACCTCCAGCGCGACGGTCTCCCGCCGGTCGAATCGTGGATGCCCAAGGGGGTCCTGTACAAGCTTTCGCGGAACCCCGGCGCGGCGGCGGGCGTTCGCGCGTATGGGCGGCTGGCGCTCGTCGACCACTACAAGGCCATCGTCCAGCGAGTCCGGCAAGGCATCGAGGCGTTCGTTTCGGACGGACCGATCGATACGGCGGCGGCACGGACCGGCCTCGGCCTGCGCACCAATCGCCCGCGCGTCTACGTCGTCGCGAACACCTGCGGCGGCACCGGCGGGGGCATGTTCCTCGACCTCGCCTACATCCTCAAGCACGAACTCCGCCAGATCGGCGTCGCCAAGCCGGAAGTCGTGGGCGAACTCCTGGTGCCGGCCGCCGACAAGACCGGCGCGAAGGGCCTGCCGCTGGCGAACACCTTCGCGGCACTCCAGGAACTGGGACACTATCACGCTGGCCGGAACCGGTACACCGCACGCTTCGTCCACAACGAGACGATCGCCGACTCCGACGGCCCCTTCGCCCGCTGCAACCTCGTGCAACTGGACAATCGTGTGGGTACGACCGAGCTGGCGTACGCCGCCGGTCTGGTCGCGCGGTCGATGTTCCTCGAACTGTTCACGCCCGCCGGCCGCGTCATGGACTCGGTCCGCGGCGAGGCGTTCGCGCTCAACAAGGCCGGCACGCCCGTCGTGCAGGCCATGGGCGTCTACCGCTTGAGCTGGCCGCGCCACGAACTCCTCGAAATCGCCACGCGCCGGTTCGGTCAGCGGCTGCTGCAACGCTGGATGGCCAAAGACGCCGTCCACCTTCGCGAGCCGGTGCAACAATGGCTCGACGAACAATGGCGGCAGCGCAACCTCGACCTGGAGGTCGTCGTCGACGAGTTCAACGCGGCGGTCAAGGACTCGATGCGCGAGGACCCGGAGAAGGTCTTCGCCGCGTTCGTCTCGCCGTTGCGCCAGCGGACCGGTACGGCGGGCCGCCTCGACCAGGAAGCCGCCTACGACGTGCTCGAACAGTTGGTGAAGGTCGTCGGCACGCCGGAAATCGATCCCGAAAAGCCGCCGAGCCTCGCGCAGGTGCTGGCGGAACGTCACAAGCGCCTGGCCGCGGACTTCGAGGGACACCTCTCCGCCATGGCCGTGGCGTTCATCGAACAACCGCAATATCGCCTGGGCGGCGCCGAGGAGGTGCTCGGCCAGATGATCCCCCGCCTGAAGCGCACCGTCTCCGGACTGGAATCGGTCCGCGAGGGGATCCTGGACGACGTACACGACGCGTATTCGCAGATCGCGCAAGTGCTGGCCGGCGAGGCGCCGAGCCTGGCGCTCGCGATCATCGGGTCGCGCAAGGCCGTTTCCACCGCCGAATTCCTCAACGCCCTCGAAAGCTACCCGAACAAGCGCCTACGGTTGCACGTGTTGGATTCCACGCTGTCGATCTACCGCAAGCTGCTCGCCAGCGCGCCGGAGTTCGTTCGCGAGATCGGCTATTGCCGCCAGCGCCTGCAGGAGATCCACGACACCATTCCCGCCCCGGATCGCGTCGCGCCGTACCTCACGGGTCCGGGACGCATGATCCTGCCCCACGGCGTGGAAGGGCTGGATGGGGCCGCCGACTACTTCCTCGGGGCCCTGGCACCGAAGGATATCCTCGACTTCGACGCCCAGTTGCAGGACGAAATCGCCAAGAAGTATCGCAGCCTCGTGAATGTCTGCGTTCATCCGCAGCATGTGACCAGTTTCCAGCAGTTGCTCGCCGTCCAGTCACGCGCGTTCCTCGAGTCCCGCCTGGACAAGTCCGACGCGGCCGAAGTGTTCTTCCGCTACCGCGGCGAAACGGCGCCGAACACGCCGAAGATGCTCATGAACTCCTTCGAACAGGCGGCCCCGGATCTGACCAGCGTCTCCGGCAAGCCCCAGATGGAGGCGACGATCCTCGCCGCGCCCGCCGGACCGGCGGGCGACCGGTTCCGCCAGACGGCCGAGGCCCTGTTGCCGGGGATCGGTTTCATCCCGGCCGAACTGCCCGACGAGATCGCCTTCGTGCGCGAGTACCCGCTCCTGCCGCTGGCGGAGTTGCCGCAAATGGCCGCGCACGCCCGCGACGCCTACGCGCAGCAGATGGCGGCCGACAACAACCCCCATACCCGCGGCGACGTGCCGTGGGCACCGGCCGAAACGCCGGCCACCGTTTAGGACGACCCGGGCGCGGTCCTCCGCACCCTTGCCCCTGCGAGTGCACCATGGCGGTCCACTTCGAAGCCAACGTCGAACCGGTGCCCGGTTACCGGCTCATCGACCGCCTCGGTAGCGGCGGCTTCGGCGAAGTCTGGAAATGCATTGCGCCCGGCGGCATCTACAAAGCCATCAAGATCATTCACGGCGACCTGCGCAGCCAGGACAACGACCTCGTCCGCTACGCCGAGCAGGAACTCAAATCCCTCGAGCGAGTCAAGCAGGTCCGCCACCCGTTCCTCCTCGCCATCGACCGCTACGACATCGTCGACGGACGGCTGCTCATCATCATGGAGCTGGCCGACTGCAACCTCTGGGACCGCTTCCGGCAGTACCGCCAGAAGGGCCAGCCCGGCATCCCCCGCGACGAACTGATGGTCTACATGCAGGAAGCCGCCGAGGTCCTGGACCTCATGAACGGCGAGCACGGCCTGCTGCACCTGGACGTCAAACCGCAGAACATCTTCCTTCAGTGGAACCACGTGAAGGTCGGCGACTTCGGCCAGGTCAAGGATTTGCAAGGACTGGCGGCGCAAGTGACCGGCGGCATCACGCCCGTCTACGCCGCCCCGGAGACCTTCGACGGCATCGTCACCCGCGCCTGCGACCAGTACAGCCTCGCGTGCGTCTATCAGGAACTGCTGACCGGCCAGCGGCCGTTCGACGGTACCAGCATGAACCAGTTGCTCATGCAGCACCTGGCCGCGCCGCCCAACCTCGCGCCGTCGCCGCCCGACGACCGGCCCGCGCTCGCCCGCGCGCTCGCCAAGAAATCCGAAGAGCGCTTCCCCACCTGCGCCGAGTTCGTCCGGGCCTTGCGCGCCGGCACGCCCGTCGCGGCGCCCGCGCCGACGCCGGTCATCAGCGGCGTCGTGTCCGCCCAGGCCGTGCGCCCCACCGTGGCCGCCGCCCTCATCGGCGGCGAAGGCTCCGACGCCATCCGCTGGGACGCCCCGCTCGGCGGGTCCTCGATCGCCGGTCCGGTCGACCTCGGCCCGCGCGGGGATACCCCGATGCCCCTGGTCATCGAGGCCGAACCGGACCTGACGGCTCCGCCGGAGCGCAAGGGCACCGGCTCCCTGCAACCCACGCTCGTGATCGGCCTCGGCGGCGCCGGCCTGCAGGTCGTCCAGCGGCTCCGCGCCGAGCTCCGCGACCGCTACGGCAACGCCGACGCCATTCCGATCATTCGTTCCCTCTACATCGACACCGACCCGATGGCCGCCGATTTCGCCGCCACCGAGAAACCCTGGGAACGTCTCGCCAAGCTCAAATCCGAACAGATCTTCTCCGCCCGGCTGAACCGGCCGACCCACTACATGAAGCCGCGCCTCGGCGGCCACCCGATCACCGAAGGCTGGTTCGACGCGCAGCTCCTCAACCGCCTCCCGCGCACGCCCATTACCATGGGCCTGCGCCCGTTCGGCCGCCTCGCCTTCTTCGATCACGCCCGCGCGCTCGCCCAGAAGATCCACCACGACCTCGAAATGGTCCTCGAACCCGAAGCGCTCGCCGCGTCCGTCGAACACACCGGCCTCGACCTGCGCACCAACCGGCCCCGCGTCTACATCGTCGCCAATCTCGCCGGCGGCACCGGCGGCGGCATGTTCCTCGACGTCGCCTACGCCGTCCGGTATCGCCTCAAGAAACTCGGCTACGCGGTGCCCGACGTCGTCGGCCTGTTGTTCGTCCCGCCCGACGCCCCCGGCGACGAGATTCCCCCGCAGGTCCGCGCCAACGTCTGCGCCGCCCTCACCGAATTGAACCACTACGCCCGCCCCGGCACCCAGTTCCAGGCGCTCTACGACGAACGGGTCGGCCCCCTGCGCGATACCGATCCGCCGTTCCAGTCCACATACCTGCTGCCGGCGCCGCTCGTCGGCACCAATACGCCGATCGCCGGCTCCACGACCGTCTCGATGCGCTCGACGCGCCGGACCGCGTCCGACGTTCGCGTGTCGGGGGCGCAGCGCCTGACGCAGCATCGGGAGACGCCGCCGCCGCCCGCCGGCGACGCGGTCGCCGCCGCCGCCGAACGCATCCGCCTGGACCTGTTCACGCCCGTCGGCCGGACGACCGACGACGCCCGGCCGCGCACGCTCACCTCCATGGGCGTGGCGGTGCGCACCTTCGGCCGCGCGTCCTACTCCTGGCCCCGCGGCGCCATCGTGGACCGCACCGCCCGCGTCCTCACCGGCGTGCTGCTCACGCACTGGGTCTCGCCCGACATCAGCCGTGCGCGCCACCTGATCCCGGCGTGGGTCTCGGAGAAGATGAACGCGGCCGGCCTCTCCATGGACGCCGTCACCGGCACCCTGCACCAGGCCGCCGGCGCCGTCTTCCACGAACCGATCCCCACCGTCCTCGCCCGCATCGTCGATCCGATCGTGCCCCGCGGCTGGATGGCGCGCTCCCCGGACGTCAACAAGGTCGTCGCCGTGCTCGACCAGCTCGGCAAGACCATCGGCCACCCGACCGGCCAGAAAATGCCGAACTCCCTCGAGGATTCCCTGCGGCTCGTCGCCAACGACGTGGCACTCAACGGAACTTCCCTGCTCACCGCCGCTGTCCACGAGATGATCGACGATCCCCGCTTCCGCCTCGCCAGCGCGGAGGAGGCGATCGGCCAGATCCTGACCTACCTTCAGGTCTGTCGCAACGAGTGCGAAGCCGAGGCGGAGAAATCGGACCGCGACGCCCGCACCGCCTACGAACCGCTGATGGCGTACGTTCACCCGCAGCCCGGCACCAAAAAACCCGCCGCCGCCGAGATCGGCGAGTCGCTGCGCACCTTCCCGCTCGCGCAGTTCCAGGCCGGCATCGCCCGCCGCGCCGCCCGACTCTTCGAACACCTGAAGTCGGTCTTCGTCGACCTGCGCCACCAGATTTCCACCAGCCGGCAGCGCATCGAGATCGTCCAGAAGCTGATCCTCGCCGAACTGGAGCAGCCCGCCCCGCCCGTCGACGCCAGCCACCTCATGCCCGTCGGCTGCCCGACCATCGAGGACGCCGCCCAGCGCTACCTGGAAGTGCTGACCGACGACGACCTCCAGGAGGTCGAACGCCTCGTGCAGATCGGCATCGAGGAACAATTTGGGGGCCTGTACCAGGCGAGCGTGAACTCGACCGTCACGCCGGAAATGATTCTGGACGCCGTGCGGTCGAAGGCGCGGCTGCACCTGAACGGCCGCCTCGGCGAAGTTGACCTCGCCGGCATGTTCACGACCAAGTGCGGCGGCCACGCCCCCGCCGTCCAGGTCCTCGCCAACGCCTATCGCGCGTCCAAGCCCACGCTCGTGTCGGGTGGACCGTGGACGAACCACGCCCTCACGATCCTCGGCACGCCCGCCGGGCCTGGCGGCGATCTGCTCCGCCAGCTCGCCGACCACGCTTTCCCGCAGGACGACAAGACCGTCTTCGCGGACACCGCGGACGAGGTCGCGGTCTATCGCGAGTACCCGAACGTGCCCCTCGCCGTGCTGCCGCAGTTCGGCCCGGCGTGGGAGGCCGCGTACCAGGCCCCGAGCGATGCGCCGGCGCATGCCCGCAACGACGTCACCCAGTGGATCGGCATCGACGCCGAGTGATTCACCCGCTCACTTCCCCAGCGCCCACAGCGCCGCGCACGCCAGCGCGAGCGCCAGACCAACCCAGACGAACCACGACTTCGGCTCCGCCGGCGCGTCCTCGGCCGATTGCCAGTTCCCGCAGTGCGGGCATTGGTCGGATTCCTCGGCGATCTCCTGCCGGCAATACCGGCACGGCACCGTCCGCCACTCGTCGTCGTGGTAGACGCCGTCGGGCAGGTCGTCGTCGTCATCGTAGCGCGGCATGCGGGTTCCTATTTCGCCAGCTTCCAGCCCTTCGCGTCGGCCTCCAGCTTCGTGTGGCCCTTGTACTTGTCGTAGGTCTTGTGCATCGCCTCGATGCTGTCGAAGTAGCCCACGAGGTGCGCCGCCGAGAACGATTCCCCCGCCTTCACCGGCCGGCCGTGGATCTCTTCGATCATCACGATGATGTTGTTCCCCAGCCGCTGGCTCGCCCACGCCTCGTACACCACGCTCGGCTCGAGCGTCATCCCCGCCAGCCACGGGCCGTCCTTGCCGGTTTTCGGATCGCGGATGTGATAGGCGCGGATGAAATGCTCCGGGGCGGCGTGCGTGTCGCGGCGGTAGTTGAACTTCAAGTCCGGCGTGAACGGTTCGAAGAACTCCTTCGCCGGGATGCGCACCCCCTTCGAGCCGTTCAGGTAGCTGAGGTAGATCTCGCTGAAGGTGTCTCCTTTGTTGTGGCGCACGCAGCCGGGCGTGTCGTTGCGCAGGAACATCTCCTCCGAGTCGTTGACGCTGTCGATCTTGTCCATGAGCAGGAAGAAGCGCTCGCCCTTGGGGAACACCACCAGTTGCGTCCACTTCGAGCCGGCCTTGCGGCCCGGCGCGGCGAACTCGTACTGGTATTCGGTCTTCACGGCGACGAAGTCGGACCCTTGAATCACCGTCGGCTTGACCGACTTCATGTAGGGGCAGAGCTGCGGCCCCTCGACGGCGCGTTTGCGGCGCGTGCTGCCGTGGGCGTTCAGGGCGTGCGCCTTGCGGGCGGGATCGGTCTCGTTCTCGTGCCAGAGATAGCGCCCGAGTCCGCCCTTGTCTTCGCGGTCGACGAGTTGGTCCTTCCAGGCGTCGTCGCTGCCGGCTTCCATGAGCCAGTCGATCACCATCAGGCCATCGCCGAGTTCGCGGGCGCCGGTGGTCTTGTCCACGAACGACTGCTTCTCGATGCCGGTCATCCACTGTTTGGGTTTGTTCTTGGGGATGACGGCTTCGAGCTTGTCGGTTTCGATTTTGATGGCGCGTTCGTCCTCGGTGACGCGGACCTGGGCGGCGGCGTGCGATGCGACGAGCATCACGAGGGCGAGCGAACGGAGCATGGCGAGAGGCCTCGGTGGGAGGGCGGGGATAGGGTACGGAAAGCAGACCAAGGCGGGAAACGGCACCGCGTGAACGGATGTCCCCAATAGAATGGCTTGAACCAATGACCAACCGTCGCGCACCGTCTCCGATCCAAAAACCCCGCCGCCGGAAGCTGATCGCTTTCGGTTGGTACGGCGGGAAGTATTCCCATCTGGATTGGCTGCTGCCCCTGCTGCCGAAATGCCATCACTATTGCGAGCCGTTTGCCGGTTCGGGTGCGGTCCTCATCAACCGGCCGCCGTCGCCGATCGAGACCTACAACGACCTCGATGGCGAAGTCGTCAATTTCTTTAAGGTGTTGCGTGAGAACAAGAACGAATTGGTCGAAAAGATCGGCCTGACGCCGTTCTCCCGTGAAGAGTTCGGGCTAGCCTGCGAATACGACTCCGAACTCGAACCCCTCGAACGCGCCAGGCGATTCTATGTCCGGGCCCGGCAAGTGCGGACCGGACTCGCTCAAACCGCGAGTTTGGGCCGTTGGGCCAACTGCAAAGACACGACGCGCGCCGGCATGAGCGGAGTCGTGAGCCGTTGGCTGGGCGCAGTCGAACAACTTCCGGATATCGCCGACCGCTTGCTTCGAGTGCAGATCGAGAATCGCCCGGCGATCGAAGTCATCCGACTTTACGACGCGCCGAAGACGCTCTTCTACTGCGACCCGCCCTACATCCACGGAACGCGCGGCGACGACAAGGCCTACGGCTACGAAATGTCCGATCAGGACCATCGCGCCCTTGCCGCCACCTTGAACAGCGTGAAGGGCATGGTCGCGATATCCAATTATGATTGCCACCTGATGGCCGAACTTTACCCGAAGTCCAAATGGCGCAAACACGTCTCGCCGGAACGAACGATCCACTCGACGAAGGACAAGCGCGTCGAAGTACTGTGGACGAACTACAAGCCGACGGCCGCGGCGGCGCAGCGTGAGAACCCGAGTCTCTTCCATGAAACCGAATAAGCGATTGGACAAAATACTTGCTGTCGCCAAGGATAATCTCGAGCGACGGTCCGTGCGATCCAAGGCCAATCGCGAACACCTCGACTATGTATGCGGTTATCTCCCGAATCGTGCTTGCGTCCGACTCCTGATGTCCTGTCTTCTGGCAAAGATCGATCGCAAAGAAGTGGATCCTCGGAAGCCCTACACCGAAATCGGCACTCCAGATTGCTTCTCTGGTCGCAGCTACGATGAAAGATACCTGTCGCGGTTCATTCAGGTGAATCGACTGCCGTGCAATCCTACGACGGCATTTCTCACGCCAGTCCTTCGCAACATCAATCGTCCGCTGAATCGGGACAGCGCATTGATCGGCCGTCCTCGAGAACTGTACGAGCGGACCCTGTTGTTATTGGAAGAGGTGGCTCTGGGTCGGGAATCGGCAGAGTTGATGCTGACGGACATCATTCGCATCCTCGTGGCAATGCGTGACGAACGACTTCAGCGGTTGAAATCCCTTCAGGAGGGACTGCGCGGTGACTTGGCGGCGTTGCCGCTGTCGTCGGAAGCCATCGTGGAACTGATCCAACAACATCTCCGATGCAAGAATTCAAGCCGCCTTCCGGTTCTGATTATCGCAGCGGCATACGAAGCGGTTTCTGGACAACTGGGAGAACGACGCAAGCCGTTGCATTCCCACAACGCAGCCGACGAACAAACGGGAGCGGGCGGAGACGTGGAAATCACATTGGAGAACGATGAACGGGTACGAACGATCTACGAAATGAAGCAGAAGTCCGTCACACACGACGACATCGACCGAGCCTTGCACAAAATCGCAACACTCGATCAGCGGGTCGACAATTACATCTTCATCACAACTGACGTCATCGTTCGCGAAGTGGTGGAATACGCGAATGGCCAGTACGAGAGCACCGGCGGGACCGAGTTCGCGATCCTCGATTGCATCGGATTCCTCCGTCACTTCCTGCACTTGTTCCATCGCCATCGGACGGCTTTTCTGAACTCCTATCAGGAATTGGTTCTTTCGGAACCGGATAGCGCGGTGAGCCTGCCGCTGAAGGAGGTGTTTCTAACATTACGCCAGCAGGCCGAAGCCGAGAGTTGATAGCAAAATCCGCTCGCCGCGCCCTAGCCGCGCAACTCCCGTGCCAATAGCCTAGTCTGTCCGTCTGCGCGGTACGCGCGGCGACAAAACACGCTCCAGGTGGACCATGGCGAAGCAGGTGACGGCGCAGGTGAAATTGCAGTGCCCCGGCGGAACGGCCACACCGGCCCCGCCGGTCGGCCCCGCCCTCGGCGCCCACGGCGTCAATATCGGCCAGTTCGTCAAGCAGTTCAACGACAAGACCGCCGGCCCCGACACCAAGGGCCTCATGCTGCCGGTGATCATCACCGTCTATTCGGACCGCAGCTTTGAGTTCAAGATCAAGAGTCCGCCGGCGGCCGTGCTCATCAAGCTCGCCGCGAAGATCCCGGCCGGCAAGAAGCAGGGGAAGGAAGTCATCCCCGCCAGCGCCAAGAAGCAGGGCAAATACACGAATCACACCCTGACGCAGGCGCAGGTGCTGGAAATCGCGAAGAAGAAGCTGAACGACCTGAATGCCCGCGACGTGGACCACGCCGCCCGCATCATCGCCGGCACCGCCCGCAGCATGGGCATCACGGTGACGGCTTAACGCCTCCCGAAACGCGTACACTTGTCCCCGGTCGGTCCGGGGACGGTTTTTTTTGACTGAGTAAGGATCGATCAGGACCATGGCCAACGAAACCGCCGCTACCCAGGCCTCGGATGAACCGAAGGCCGAGGCGAAGGCCAGTCCGGTCGCCGAACCGAAGCCGACGGAAGCCGCAGCAGCGGCTCCGCCCGCCGAGGCCGGTGCCCCGACTGCCTCCGCTCCGGCCGGAGGCGATCTGGGCGCCCCCAAGAAGAAGAAGCCCGCCGGCGTCTGCCCGCCGCGTGGCAAGAAGCTCAAGAAGGTCGTCGCCGCCAACGCGAAGAAGGCGAAGGACGCCGGCGTCGTGCCGCTCAAGCAGGCCGTCGCCCTCATCAAGAGCCTCAAGCGCTCGAAGTTCGACGAGACGATCGAAATCCACATCAACACCGGCATCGACCCGACGCAGGGCGACCAGATGGTCCGCGGGGCCGTGCCGCTGCCGCACGGGATCGGCAAGTCGGTCCGCGTGGCGGTGTTCTGCCCGGCCGACAAGCAGGCGATCGCGAAGGCCGCCGGCGCGGATGTCGTCGGCGCGGCCGACCTCGTCGAGAAGGTCCAGAAGGAGAACTTCATGGACTTCGACGTGGCCCTCACCACGCAGGACCTGATGCCGCAGGTGGCGCGTCTGGGTAAGGTCCTCGGCCCGCGCGGGTTGATGCCCACGCCGAAGGCCGGCACCGTGGTTCCCGCGAACGCCGACCTCGCCGCCGCCATCAAGGAATTCAAGGCCGGCAAGGTGGAATACCGCTCCGACAAGACCGCGCAGATCCACGCCGGCGTCGGCAAGATGAGCTTCGACGACCAGAAGCTTGTCGAGAATATCAACGTCTTCGTCGACGCCGTGCGGGCCGCCAAGCCGAACGGCGTGAAGGGGAACTTCATCCTCGGCATCGTATTGTCCGCCACCATGTGCCCGGGCGTCCGGGTGGCGATGTAAACCAATGCGGAGTGCGGAGCGCGGAGTGCGGAGTGAAAGCCTAAGACTCCTCCGCGACCGGTTCCCTCCCAATACTTGAAAGCGGGATAACGCGATGAGCAAGAAAATCAAAGAGATGGAGTTGAACGCCCTTCGGAAGACGTTCGAAGGCGTCAAGAACTACGTCCTTGTCGAGCCGCTGAAGGTCGACGCGGCGGCCGACTTCGAGTTCCGCAAGACCCTCCGCGGCAAGAAGATCGCCGTGAAGATGGTCAAGAACTCGCTGATGAACAAGGTGCTGGCGGAGAACGGCGTGAAGGCCGATTCGCTGGCCGGCACGAACCTGCTGTGCTGGGGCGCCGAGAGCTGCAAGGGCCTGGCCACCGCCGTCGAAGGCGCGGTCAAGGATTCGAAGAAGGATCCGAAGGCGCCGGACAAGTTCAAGATCCGTCCGAGCGCGATCGCCGAAGGCGAACCGATCACCTTCGAGGTGATGAAGACGCTGCCGACGCGCGAGGAGGCGGTCGGCGACGTGCTCGGCGCGCTGCTCGGCCCGGGCGCGAGCCTGGCGTCGGCCATCGGCGGCCCCGGGGCGCAGCTGGCGAGCATCCTCAAGACCATCGAGGAAAAGGGACCGGCGGGTGCCGCGGCTCCGGCCGAACCCCCGGCGGCCTGAACCTAAGAGAGGGATCAGGAGTCAGGGAACAGGAGTCAGTAAGACGGCTTTTCCTTGACTCCTGACTCCTGACTCCTGACTCCTGACTTTCAACAAACTATTACGCTCCGCCAGGCCGCTTCACCTGGCAACTACCAAGCTGGGCGTTTCACCCGGCACAACTTCGAAAGGGAACTGACCATGAGCGCGATCGCTGAACTCGGTGACAAGCTGGCGGGGCTGACCATCGCCCAGGCCGTCGAACTGAAGAACTACCTGAAGGAAAAGTACCAGATCGAGCCGGCCGCGGGCGGCGTGGCCATGGTCGCCAACCCGGGCCAGCAAGGCGGCACGGCTCCCCCGGCGGCCGAAGCGACGGAATTCAACGTCGTCCTCGAAGCCGGCTTCGACGCGGCCAAGAAGATCGGCATCATCAAGGTGGTGCGCGAGCTGACCGGCCAGGGCCTCGCGGAAGCCAAGGCGACCGTCGAAGGCGCCCCGAAGAATATCAAGGAAGGCGTCGACAAGAAGACCGCCGAAGACATCAAGAAGAAGCTGGAAGAAGCCGGCGCGAAGGTCGCCGTCAAGCCGGTGTAAGGTTCGCGTTGCGAATCCATCCAAACGGGACGCCGAAAGGCGTCCCGTTTTCGTTTGACCGGCCGATTGCATCGGGTTCTTGCATCAGGTACTTTGGGTCGAACCAATCGGAGCGCGATGATGAGCGAGATCGCCAGCTGGGCCTGGAAGAACCGCGATGACATCGTCCGATCGCTGCGCGGTATCTGGGAATGGATCCGGGGCACCGATAGACCGACACCGTCGCCCGGCATCCTGATCTTCGGTCCCGGCGGCAGCGGCAAGACGACGCTCTCGAAGATCCTTTCCGAGCCTATCGACTGGCTCGCAGACCCGCCGGGGCTGTACACCGAAAGTATTGGCACGGAGCGCGTGAAGTTGACGGACGCCCCGAATGTCGAGATCGTCATTCCTCCAGGTCAGTCGTTTCGACGCGATACGACGTGGCCGAGCCTGCAGGCGGATTTGGTGACTGAGAAGTATCGGGGTGTCATCGTCGTCGCCTCGCACGGATTGGCATCGATTCCACTCGATAGTTACAGGGATCACAAACTGTACGAGGGTAGCCTGCCGAGGTTCTTGGAGGCCATGAGCGCAGAGGAACGCTCGGAAGAATTGGAAGTACTCAAACGGTTGCTTCCATCCTTTCAAATCGCGAAAGGGAAACTCTGGCTGCTGACAGTTGTCGTGAAGCAGGATCTCTGGTGGCCCGAAAAGGACGACGTGGAACGCCATTACCGGGATGGGCCATACGGGCAACTCGTCACGGCTGAGACCGCGAAGTTGTCTCCGGCAATGTTTCGACACGAGTTGGTCTTCGCATCGCTGGCGATCAGCAACTTCCGAACGGCGAAAAATGAACTGTTGGTGCCGAACGCGAAAGGATACGATCAACGGGAGCAGGTGCGCTCGCTGCGGAAGCTCTTCGAGACCGTCGACGCCCTGCGGAAATGGGAAACGGGATCATGAACGAGACCGCCACGAACGGAACCATCCAAGTGTCCGAGTATGTCAAGGACGCATCCGCTCTGATGCGCGAATACACCGATAAACTGACCGAGATCGCGGAAGCGTCGCGCGCTTGGATCGATTACATCGCCGATGAAGGCGCGCCGTACCCCGATCCTCGCCATCCGCGGCCGCAGGAATTGGCGAACTTCAAGCAGTATCTATTTCCGGCCATCGGAGAATTGATCCGGAACGTCTCCGGGATGCACGAACACGGCCGGGTGGATGGGCTCGAGAAGATCAAATTACGTTTACAATTGGCCGATTTGGAAGCCGCCCTCGGGTATGCCGATTCTTTGATCTCCGAAGGCATCCGAGAGTACGCGGACTATTTCAATTCGCACAAATCCAACCGAAAGAAGAAAGCCTCTTAAGGCTTGAACGGGATCCATGACCGCACCGGCCGCGTTCGCCGACATCCCCGCGTTCCTCTATGGCACCGCCTGGAAGGAAGACGACACCGAACGCCTCACGGCACTCGCGCTCGAGGCCGGGTTCCGCGGCATCGACACCGCCAACCAGCGCAAGCACTATCACGAAGCCGGCGTCGGCGCGGCCCTCGCCGCCGCGTTCGCCAACGGAACGCTCGCCCGGAAGGATGTGTTCCTCCAGACCAAGTTCACCTTCCGCGGCGGGCAGGACCACCGGCTGCCGTACGATCCCGCCGCACCGGTGCCGGTGCAGGTGGAGCAATCGTTCGCGAAGTCGCTCGCGCACCTCGGCGTCTCCACGATCGATTCGTACGTGCTGCACGGCCCCTCGACGCGCGAGGGTCTCGCGGCAACCGACTGGGACGCGTGGCGGGCGATGGAACGCATCCACGATACCGGGGCCGTGCGCTGGCTCGGCGTCAGCAACGTCGATCTCGACCAGCTCGAAGCCCTGTGCGACGGCGCCCGCGTGCGGCCCCGGTTCGTGCAGAACCGCTGTTTCGCCGTCCACGGTTGGGACCGCGAGGTCCGGCGATACTGCGGAATAAATGGAATCACCTATCAGGGCTTCTCGCTGCTCACGGCAAACGGGGCCGTGCTCGGTTCGGCCACCATTCGCGATATGGCTCATCGATATGGGAAAACGCCGGAGCAGATCGTCTTTCGTTTCGCGCTGGATGTCGGCATGCTGCCATTGACCGGCACGACCTCGCGCGGGCACATGCTCGCCGATCTCGCCGTCGGAAGCTTCCGGCTGTCTCCTGAGGAAGTCGCGGCGATCGAGAGGCTCAAAAGGTAGGAGTCACGATCACTCTTCGTCCGGTCGGGGTGCGGTCGAGCGGTTCTCGTCGGCTTTGTCCGGCACGCGGTAGTCCTCGCCGAGCCAGCGGCCGAGGTCGATGGTCTTGCAGCGCTTGCTGCAGAAGGGGTAGTCGGGGTACTCCTGCCACGGTGCCGGCATGGGTGCCTTGCAGACGGGGCAGGTGGTTTTGGGTGGGGTGGGCATGTTCGAATCCCGCGCTCGGCTCCGAAGACTCCGCCTCGCCGCTAAACGGTCACTTCTTTTTCTTCGGTTTCGATTCGGTTTTCGGCTTCGCCTCGACTTTTGTCTCTGTCGTTTCCGATTTCGTCTCCGCCTTCGTTTCGGTGGGCTTCGCTTCGGCGGCTTCCTTGTCCTTCTTCGCCGCCTCCGTGTAGCTCTCCTTGCGATAGTCCGTCTCGTAGAAGCCGGAGCCTTTGAAGATGAGCGCGGCGCCGCCGCCCAGCAGCCGGCGCAGCTTCTTCTTCTTGCACTTCGGGCACTTCGTCAGCTCGGCGTCGTGGAACGACTGCCATTCCTCGAAGGCATGGTTGCAGGCATCGCACTGGTAGTCGTAGGTGGGCATGGTGTTATCCCTCCGCCGCGACAATGACGCTCGCGGGGCGCAGAACGCGGTCGTGGATGGTGAAGCCGTGCGCCAGCACCTGCACGACGGCGCCCGGAGGCACGTTGGCGGAGGGCTGCTGCATCACGGCCTGATGGAGGTTCGGGTCGAACGGCGAGCCGGCATCGACGGCGACGCGGGCCACGCCGTAGCGCTTGAGGATGTCCAGGAACAGGCCGATGGTCGCCTGTACCCCCTTCGCGAGCGGGCCGTCGTCGCCGGCCTTCTTCGCCTCCGCCACGGCGCGCTCGAGGTTGTCGATCGCGTCCAGCGCGTCCCGCGCCAGCCCCTCGTGCGCGTACTTCCGCTGCCGCTCGGCGTCCTGCACCAGACGCTTGCGGGCGTTGTCGAAGTCGGCGATCAGCGATTGATAATCGGCGACCTGCTTCTTCGCTTTGTCCAGCTCGGCCTGCAACGGATTGGGCACATCGAGCGGCACGTCGGCGTCGATCGGAAATTCGCCGGTGGAATCGGTATTGTTCATGGCATTCATTCCAAATGAAATCCTGTATTCACCGCAGAGGACGCCGAGATCGCAGAGAAAATCGATATCAAAAATCACTCACTTCTTTTCTTCTCCGTGTCCTCTGCGTTCTCTGCGGTGAAAATTCTTCGTTCACTATTCCGGTGCGATCCAATCCTTCAGCTTGCTGAAGAAGCTCTTCTTCGGCGGGCTGGCGGCCTGCGCCTTTTCCAGCACGGCCAGTTGCTTGAACAGCGCCTCCATCTCCGGCGTGAGGTGCTGCGGCGTGTCGACCACGACCTGGATGAGCAGGTCGCCGCGCTTGTGCGGCGCGCGGTAGTGCGGGATGCCGTGGCCGGTGATGCGGATGACTTCGTGCGTCTGCAGGCTCTTCGGCAGGTGGTGCTGCACCTTGTCGCCGGTGAGCGTGGTGATTTCGATCGGCCCGCCGAGCGCCGCCTGGCTGAAGGTGATCGGCCACTGGCAGATCAGGTTGTGTCCGTCCCGCTGGAAGAAGCGGTGCTCCTTCACGCGGATGACGAGTTCGAGGTCGCCGCGGCGCGCCCCGGGGTCGCCAGCACCGCCCTGCCCCTGCAGGCGGACGCGGTTGCCGGAATCGAGGCCGGGGGGAATCTCGACTTCCACCGTCTTGCGGGCGTTGACGCGCCCCGCGCCGCGGCAGCCGCCGCACGGGTCCGGGTTGATCATGCCGCGCCCGCCGCAGGCGGCGCACGGCGTCTGCACCTGGAAGATCCCCTGCCGCTGCACGAGGACGCCCTGCCCGCCGCAGCGCTTGCACGATTGCGGCTGCGTGCCCGGCTTCGCCCCGCTGCCGTTGCACTGCGTGCAGTGCTCTTCCACCTGCACGTTGATGGTGCGCTTGACGCCGGTGATGGCTTCCTTCAGTTCGATATCGACGACGAGTTGCAGGTCGTCCCCGGCTCGCGGCCCGGAGCGCTGCCGCCGCTGGCCCCCGCCCCCGCCGCCGAAGAAGCTGCCGAAAAGATCCCCGAAGATTTCCGAGAGGTCGATGTTGCCGCCGGAGAACCCGCCGAATCCGCCGCTCTGCTGGTTCAGCCCCTCGTGACCGTGGCGGTCGTAGATGGCGCGCTTCTCGGCATCGCTGAGGACTTCGAACGCTTCGGAGGCTTCTTTAAACTTCTCAGTGGCCTCCACGTCGCCGCCGTTGCGGTCCGGGTGGTACTGCATCGCCAGCTTGCGGAACGACTTCTTGATCTCATCGCCGGACGCCGTCTTCGCGACGCTCAGCACTTCGTAGTAGTCGCGCTTGACCATGGGTACCGGGCGTCAGGGGTTGGAGGTCAGGAGTCAGAGGTCAGACAGCGGTCGCGTCGGTCTTCGGCCCGGAGGGCCGGTCGAATGTAGCCACGGGTGAAACCCGTGGTTCATCGTTTCCAAAACCCTCGCTCCGGAGGTGCGAAGGAACCGTAGGCTCCTCGGCCCCTGCCGGGGCCGCAGAACATGATTCCCGACCACGGGTTTCACCCGTGGCTACAGTCGGCTGCCCCTCCGGGGCAGAAGACAACGGGGACAAGAATCGTATACGGTCGCACACGGGAGTTCGTCGGGTGGTATCGAGTCTTCGAGGCCCACCGATTGTGCCGAACGCCCACTTCGCATCGCCCATCCCAACCGCCTTCACCCCGAAGGGGTGGGAGTGCTTAGCCCAGGGCAACGCCCTGGGTCGGCTTGGCCGCGCCATGCAGTCCGAAGGACTGCGACAGCCCGCGTTGTCTCGCCCTTTCAGGGCTTGTGTTCGTTGCGCTCGAACCCAGGGCGGCGTCGCTTCGCTCCTTGCCCTGGGCTGAGCACTCCCACCCCTTCGGGGTGAAAACCAAAGACACTGCACGTCGGAGCCAAAAACATCAACGGTCAGCCTTCATCGTAATCGCGAATCGACGGCCGCTAAGGCCATCGATTCGGAATCCCGGAAAGCTGACCGTCTGGGCTGACTCCTGTCTCCTGATCCCTGACTCCTGAACATCAGGCGATCGCGCCGGCGATCTTCGAGTCCTTGTCGTCCTCGTCGATCTTCGTGATCAGCACTTCCGTCGTCAGCATCAACCCGGCGATGCTCGCCGCGTTCGTCAACGCCGACTTCGTCACCACGAGCGGGTCGATGATGCCGGCCTTGAACATGTCGACGTACTCGCCGGTGTTGGCGTTGTAGCCGATGTTCGCGTTCTTCTCGCCGCGGGTCAGCACCTCGTCGGCGATCACCGCGCCGTCCACGCCGCAGTTCTCGGCGATGGTGCGGATCGGCTTCTGCAACGCGCGGACCACGATCTCGGCGCCGGCCTTCTCGTCGCCCTTCAGCTTGTCGGCGAGCTTATCCACTTCCGGCACGCAGCGGATCAGCGCCACGCCGCCGCCGGCGACGATCCCTTCCGCCACCGCGGCGCGGGTCGCGTGCAGGGCGTCTTCCACCAGGTCCTTCTGCTGCTTCATCTCGGCTTCCGTCGCCGCGCCGACGCGGATGATCGCCACGCCGCCCACGAGCTTCGCCAGCCGCTCGCTGAACTTTTCCTTGTCGTAGCTGCTGGTCGTCTGGTCCATCTGCGTGCGGATCATCTGGACGCGGTCGAGGATCGCGGCTTCGCGCTCCTTGTCCGGGTCGACGATGATCGTGCAGTTTTCCTTATCGACGACGACATGGTTCGCGGTGCCGAGCTGCTCCAGCTCGATGTTCTCGAGCTTGATGCCCAGGTCTTCGCTGATGAACTGGCCGCCGGTGAGCACGGCGATGTCGCCGAGCATGGCCTTGCGGCGGTCGCCGAAGCCGGGAGCCTTCACGGCGCAGACGTCGATGAGGCCGCGGAGCTTGTTGACGACGAGCATCGCGAGCGCTTCGCTCTCGACGTCCTCGGCGATGATGAGCAGCGGCTTGCGCGCCTGGGCGGCCTTCTCGAGCAGCGGCAGGAACTCCCGCACGTTCGAGAGCTTCTTCTCGTAAATGAGGATGATCGGGCTTTCCGCTTCCCACTTCAGGTCCGGG
Organism: Gemmataceae bacterium; assembly: GCA_019636445.1. Lineage (GTDB taxonomy): Bacteria > Planctomycetota > Planctomycetia > Gemmatales > Gemmataceae > Limnoglobus. The sequence goes on from JAHBXO010000001.1 coordinate 103,811, forward strand.
TTGCCGGCCGCGAAGTACGGGCTGATGTAGCCCTTGTCGAACTGCATCCCTTCGAGGTATTCGACCTGCGTCTCGCTGGTCTTGCCTTCCTCGATGGTGATGACGCCGTCCTGGCCGACCTTGCCCATCGCCTCGGCCATGAGCTTGCCGACAGTCGGGTTGTTGTTCGCGGAGATCGTGGCGACCTGCTCCATCTCTTCCGGCTTCGAGAGCTTCTTGACGAGGGTGCCTTCGAGGACTTCGACGGCCTTGGCGACGGCCTTGTCGATACCGCGCTTGACGGCCATCGGGTTCGCGCCGACGGTGATGGCGCGGAGACCTTCCTGGTAGATGGAGAGCGCGAGGATGGTCGCCGTCGTGGTGCCGTCGCCGGCGACGTCGTTCGCCTTCTGGGCGACGGCGTTCACGAGCTTGGCGCCCATGTTCTCGAACGGGTCGGGCAGTTCGATTTCCTTGGAAACCGTGACGCCGTCCTTGGTGACGGTCGGGCCGCCGAAGGACTTGTCGAGGATGACGTTCCGCCCGGTCGGCCCGAGCGTGACGCCGACGGCCTTCGCGAGCTTGTCGGCCCCCGCGAGGAGCTTCTTGCGGGCGTCGTCGGTGTAGAGCAGTTGCTTGGCCATCTGAAAGTTCTCCGATGAAAACGCCACAGAGTTCTGATCAAAGAACGGCCACAGATTGTGAAGAGAGACACAGATCGGAACAAAATCCAATTGTTGTTTTTGATCCGTGTCTTTCTGTATTATCTGTGGCTATTCCTCCTCATTAATTCTGCGGCGATTCTGTATATGGGGATTGGTTACTTGGTGATTTTGCCGAGGAGTTCGCTCTCGCGCAGGATCTTGATTTCCTTGCCGGCGACTTCGACGTCGCTGCCGCTGTACTTGCCGTAGAGGACGGTGTCGCCGACCTTCACGCTCATCGCGAGGCGCTGGCCGTTTTCGCCGAGCTTGCCGGGGCCGGCCGCGATCACCTTGCCCTGTTGCGGCTTTTCCTTCGCCGTGTCCGGCAGCAGGATCCCGCCGGCCGTCTTCGCTTCCGCTTCCTGCGGCTCGACCACGATCCGATCGTCGAGGGGTCGCAGCGTGCCCTTGTCGCTCTTCGCCATGTTGAGAACTCCGCGTATTCGTTGGTTTGATGAATGATTTTGAAGAGAAGCCCACCCGTCGCTCCGACGGGTGGGCGCGAGCCACTTACATCATCCCGCCCATGCCGCCCATGCCCATGCCACCCATGCCGCCCATGCCGCCGCCGTGGTCGTGGTGATCGTGGTGGCCGCCGCCCGCCGCCTTCGGCTCCGGGATGTCGGCGATCACGCCTTCGCTGGTCAGCAGCAGGCAGGCCACGCTCGCGCCGTTCTGCAGCGCCGAACGCGTCACCTTCACCGGGTCGATGACGCCCGCCTTGCGGAGGTCTTCGTAGGTGTCGGTGTCGGCGTTGTAGCCGTAGTTCTTGTCCTTGCCCTTCAGGATGTTGTTGACGATGACCGTGCCGTCCTTGCCGGCGTTCTCGGCGATCAGGCGGCAGGGCATTTCGAGGGCGCGGAAGAGAACCTTGAGGCCGGCCGCGTCGTCGCCGTCGAGCTTGACCTTGTCGAGCGCCTTGCGGGCGGTGAGCAGTGCCACGCCGCCGCCGGGGACGATGCCTTCCTCGATGGCCGCCTTCGTGGCCGCGTGGGCGTCTTCGTACAGCGCCTTGCGTTCCTTCATCTCGGTTTCCGTCGCGGCGCCGACCTTCACCTGCGCCACGCCGCCGGCGAGCTTCGCCAACCGCTCCTGCAACTTCTCGCGGTCGTATTCGCTATCGGTCTTCTCGATCTCGGCGCGGATGACGGCGCACCGGCCATCGACGGCGACCCGCTTGCCCGCGCCTTCGGTGATCGTCGTGTTCTCGGCGTCGATCTTCACCTTCTTCGCCCGGCCGAGGTCCGTCAGCTGCACGTTTTCGAGCTGGATGCCCAGGTCCTTGAAGATCGCCTTGCCGCCCGTGAGGATGGCGATGTCTTCGAGCATGGCCTTGCGGCGGTCGCCGTAGCCGGGGGCCTTCACCGCCACGACCTGCAGGATGCCCTTGAGCTTGTTCAGCACGAGCGTCGCGAGGGCTTCGCCTTCGATGTCCTCGGCGATGATGACGAGCGGCGACTTCTGGTTGCTGACCTTCTCGAGCAGCGGGATCAGGTCCTTCACGGCCGTGATCTTCTCTTCGAAGATCAGGATGTAAGGATTGTCGAACTCGCAGGTGACGCTGTCCTGGTTGTTGATGAAGTGCGGGGAAAGGAAGCCGCGGTCGAACTGCATCCCCTGCACGACGTCGACTTCGGTCTCGCTGGTCTTGCCTTCTTCAATCGTGATGACGCCGTTGGCGCCGACCAGCTTGAGGGCGTCGGCGAGCTTCTTGCCGATTTCTTTGTTATTGTTCGCGGAGATGGTGGCGACTTCGGTGATTTCCTTGGTGTCTTTCGGGTCGATCTTCTCGGCGAGCTTGCCGAGTTCGTCGACGACCTTCTCGACACCGGCCTGGATGCCGCGAACGATGGCCATCGGGTCGTGCCCGCCGGCGATCGCCTTCAGTCCTTCGCGGAAGATGAACTCGGCCAGGACGGTCGCGGTCGTGGTGCCGTCGCCGGCGACGTCGCTGGTCTTGCTGGCGGCTTCCTTCACGAGTTGCGCGCCCATGTTCTCGAACGGGTCTTGCAGCTCGATGTCCTCGGCGACGGTGACGCCGTCCTTGGTGACGTTCGGCGCGCCCCAGCCCTTGTCGAGGACGGCGTTGCGGCCGCGCGGCCCGAGCGTCGAACGGACGGCGCGGGCGAGTTTGGTGGCCCCGGCGAGCAGTTTCTGGCGGGCGTCTTCGGCGAAGGCGAGCTGTTTGGCGGCCATCCGGTGAATCTCCTGGGAAGGGTCGATAGTATCGCGTGGCCGGAGAAGAGCAAACGCGATGCCGGCGCTGCGTGATAGGCGCAAGATAATATCTATTAAGATCTTGCGAATTCGAACTGTCTTGAGTGCCGAGAACGAAGTGTCAGTCTGGCAGACCGGTTGGCAGGGATCGTCATGGGCCGCGCGGCGAGGTATGGCACAAAAAAACTCCGGGGGTCGATCCCCCCGGAGTTCGTGGAACCGTCGGAGTCGCTCAGTCGGCGCGGAACTTGTTGTGGCAGTTCGTGCAGCTCGCGTCGAGCTTGCTGGCGGCCGTCTTGATCTTCGCCTTGTCGGCCTTGTCGCCCTTCGCGGCTTCGGCGGCGAGGTCCAGCGAGAACTTCTTCATCTCGGCCGAGTAGTCGTCCCATTGCTTCTTGGCGGCACCGCTGCCGGCCTTCTCGTTCGGCAGCCAGAGCGTCAGGTCGGCCAGCAGGGCGGTGCGGGCGCCGATCAGCTGGGCGGCGGCCAGGTCGCTCGTGCCTTCCTTCTTGATCTTCTGGATGTCCTTTTCGAGGTTCATCCCGCCGCCGACCGCGGAGCCGAACAGGTCCATGACCTCGTGCAGTTCCAGCTTGGTCTCTTCGAGGATCTTCTTGGGGTCGATCGGCTTGCCGGCGGCGCCGCCGGAGACCTTGGCGAGCGCGGCCACGTCGGCGGCGAAGCCGGCCTGGTCCTTCGTCACGGCGGTGCTGGTCTTGGCCTTGCCGGCGATCTTGAGCGCCGCGTCGCGGAGGGCGGTCATCTTCGCCGCGTCCTTGCCGCCGAGCTGGTCCTGCGCGTAGAGCGCCAGCAGCACGGAGGCGGACTTCACGCGGCCGCCGACCTTCTTCGTCTTCGCGAGGTCGACGAGCTTCGTCAGGTGCGCGAGGTCGGCTTCGATGACCTTGCCGCTCAGGTCGGCGGACAGGGTGGGATCGGCGGCGGTGAGGGCGGTGGCGAAGAACGCCACGGCGGCGGCGCCGACAATGCGGGATTTCAACGAACGCACGGAGAACCTCCTGGAGAAACGGACCGTTTTGGGGAGGCGGCCGAGCGACGGTCGGCCGCGGCGGGAATCAGCAGACCATTATCGCGTCCGGTTGGTCCGAAGACGAGGGCGCGCGCGGTCTTGGGGAGAAAAAAACCTCCCGGGCCGCTCGGCGTTCCCGTTCCGGCCCCGCCCCGTGCCCGGTACGATGATGCCATGCCCCGCACCGCGTCCATCGCCCGCACCACCGCCGAAACCGCCATCGAACTGTCGCTCGACCTCGACGGCACCGGCACCTCCACGCTCGCCACCGGCGTCGGCTTCTTCGACCACATGCTCACGCACGTGGCGAAGCACGGCCGCTTCGACCTCGTCGTAAAATGCCAGGGCGACCTGTACATCGACGCCCACCACACGGTCGAGGACGTCGGCATCTGCTTCGGGCTGGCGCTGGCGCAGGCGCTCGGGGACAAGGCCGGCATCCGGCGCTACGGCGACGCCACGGTCCCGATGGACGAAACACTCGTCACGAGCGCGATCGACCTGAGCGGCCGGCCGTTCCTCGTCTGGAAGGCGGAGGTGCCGAACGAATTGCTGGGGAATTTCTCGTCGCAACTGGCGGAGGAGTTCTGGCGGGCGGTGTCGAGCGCGGCGAAGCTGACGCTGCACGTGCAGCTCCAACACGGGCGAAACACGCATCATATCGTCGAGACGATCTTCAAGGCGACGGCGCGGGCGCTGCGGGAGGCGGTGGAACCCGACCCCCGCGGCGGCGGCGTGCCGTCGACCAAAGGCGTGCTGTAGTCGGCGGCGTGGCGTTTACTTCGCCAGGTTCGTGAACTTGATCTCCTTGAACTCGACGCGCATGCCTTTGTGACCGGCGTGGTACTGGAACGCGAAGATCCCCTCGGTCGGTGCCGGCTTGTTCTTCTCCTTGCCCGGCAGGTTCGGGAACTCCTCGTCCACCATCGTCGTGCCGTTCACCTTCACCGTGATCTTCGTCCCCTTCGCGACGACGTGGAACTCGTTCCATTCCTTTTCCTTCACGGCCTTCTTGATGTCGTCCGGCTTGGAGGCGCGCATCATGCCGCCGATCCCTTCGCCGTACAGGCTGCCCCAGTAGCCGGCGCCGACGTCCACTTGCGGCCCGGCGACGACGAACTTCTTGTCGTCCCGGAGCGTGCTGCGGATCTGCAGGCCGCTGTTCCCCTTGCCGTCCTTCAGTTGCACCTTGAAGGAGATTTCGAAGTCGGAGTACTTCTTCTTGCTGGCGAAGAAGGTGTTGTACTTCGGGTCTTCCTCGTTGTACCCGACGACGACGCCATCCGTGATGCTCCAGATGTCGGTGCGGCCGTGCCAGTTGGCCGGGTCGAGAAACTCCTTGGTGTCGTCGGCGCGGAGGGCGGGGGCGGCGGTCGTGAGGGCGACGACGCAGAGCAGGCGGGAGAGAGTCATGAAGCGAAGCTCCGAGGCGGGAAAAGGAATCGCTGGAAGTATATGCCTGCCGCCGGGTATATCGAGCGCGGCCTGCGCCGTATAAAGTCCGAACCTGCCGCCCTACCACTTCGGAGTTCCGCGTGACGCCGCTCACCCGCATCCTCGTCCTGGCCGTCGCGGTCATCGGCTTTTTGTTCGACACCTACGAACTGCTCATGCTGCCGGTCATCGGTGCCGGGGCGCTCTCCGATCTGCTCGGCGTGCCGCGGAACCATGAATCGGTGCGCTGGTGGATCGGCACGATTCTCTGGAGCGCCGCGCTCGCCGGCGGGATCTTCGGCCTGCTCGGCGGCTGGATGATCGACCGCTTCGGTCGCAAGCGCATCATGGTCGCCAGCATCCTCATGTACTCGCTCTCGCCGATGGCGGCCGCGTTCAGCACCGACGTCTATCAGTTCGTGTTCTTCCGTTGCACCACGTTCATCGGCGTCTGCGTCGAGATGGTCGCCGCCGTCACGTGGCTGGCGGAACTGTTCCCCGACAAGCGCACGCGGGAGCGCGCCATCGCCTGGAGCCTCGCGGCCGCGTCGCTCGGCGGGCTGCTCGTCACGGTGGTCGACCAGCAGATCGTGGCGCTCGCGCCCAGCCTGCCGGCGATCCCGACGGCGACGGGCGCGTCGGCGCACGCCCCGTGGCGCTACACGCTGATCTCCGGCCTGATCCCCGGCGCGCTGATTCTGATGCTCATGCCGTTCGTCCCGGAATCGCAGGTATGGCGCGAGAAGAAGCTCGCCGGCACGCTCCAGCGCCCGAGCTTCGGCGAACTGTTCTCGCCCGGCCTGCGCCGCACCACGATCGTAACGACGATCCTGTCCGCGTGCGGCTACGCGGCGGCGTTCGGGGCCTTGCAAGTGACGCCCGCCCAGATCATCCTCGGCCGCGCCGAGATCGGCGGACCGATGGCCGAAGCGCGCAAGGCCGACGCCGCCGCCAAGACCGACGACGAGAAGGCCGCCGCCAAAAAGCAACTCGCCGCCGCCACCGCCGGCTACGAGAAGCACAAGAGCCAGATCCAACTCTATCAGGAGATCGGCGGCCTCACCGGGCGCATCCTGCTGGCCGTGCTCGTCAGCATGGTGCCGACGCGCCTGCTGCTGCGGTTGTTCCTCGTGCCCGGCATCGCGCTCTTCCCGCTCACCTACTTCGAGCTCGTCACCGGCGACTGGATGATCTTCAGCATCGCCATCTTCTTCTGCGGCCTGCTCACCGTCGCGCAGTTCAGCTACCTCAGCGAGTTCCTGCCGAAGGCGTTCCCGTTGCACCTCCGGGGCACGGGCGGCAGCTTCGCCACGAACGTCGGCGGGCGGATGATCGGCACGATGGCGGCGACGCTGAACACCGCCGTTCTGGCCGTGCAGATGGGTGGCGGCCCGCTCGGCGTGGCGAAGGCCGCCGCGATCATCGGAGGCGCCGTCTACCTCATCGCGTTCATCGCGTCGTTCTTCCTCCCGGAACCAAAGCACGACCAGTGATTTGAGACTATTTCCCGTTCGGATCCTTGTAGGCCTGAAACCAGATGACGTAGCGATATCCGATTTTCGGATACTGTGTACGCCAGACGATTCCGGTCTGCCATTCGTGGAGGTTCTTTTTTTCCTCCAGCGTTTCCGCGTGGTCGACACGCTGGAGAAAATGCGATTTGGCTTCGACGATCTCTCCGCTTTCCCCTTCGACGCCCCGGACGCGGAGTTCTCCCGCCCCTTTGATTCGAATATCCATGCTTTCCGTGACGTACGGAATATCGATGTAGATGAATTCCCGCTGGAATAATTTTGAAAACGCCTTGCGGGCGATGAATTCCAATTCGACCTTGCACCGCGTGTAACCGATGCCCAGCGGAACGGGGATGTCGAGCAAACCGTAGATGGTAACGCCCTTGTGGATATCGTGGGCGCTGTCGGGGATGACTTTCCGCAGCTCGCGGAATTGAACCGTCGAATCGATGGGTTTGCGACGACCATCGACTTCGAGATATACCATTTCGACCGCGTTGCGAAAGAAATCGCGATCGTCTTTGTCTTTCTTCGTGAACCCGAGATCGAACTCAATCGGCAGCAGCAGCGACGTGCACGCCTCTTCGCGCTTCGTCTCGATCGTAACCGAATAGTTGTAGTGCACCGTCTCGGCATCGACGATCGTCACGACATCACGGCGGTGAATGAACCGGATGAATTGCGGGATCGATTCGATGGATTTGTGTTTGCGGATGAGTTGAGAATTCTCGACGTACAGGCTCCACCCCGCCAGGAACGCGATCAGGGAAAAACAGGCGATGAGGGCTGCCGCCGCCAAGGAGGGCATGATCGGCTTGAGAGTATCGAACGACATCCCAAGGAATGAGGCGACTGCGGCAAGTATGACCCCCGCAATGGCTGAAATGATTTGCAATCGAACCTGACGGTACTTGTGGCGTGACATCGCGGTTCGCCGTTGCGGATACAAAACCGCCCGGCGCGACGCACCGGGCGGGACCATCGATCCGGGTTTGCCGTAAGTCAGCTCCCGCCGCCGCCTTGGACGCCATCGGATGATCGATCTTGAATCGAGTCCCCGGTCGGGAACAGTTTCGCCACCGTTACGGCCAAACGCTTTGCGATCCAGTACATGATCAGCCCCCTTTGTCGAGTTAGGACGAATGGCTCGAGAGTACTTCGTTCGGGCCAGACGACGATTTGCACTCTCACCGACAATACGCATTCTACCCGTCGGCCGGATTCACAACAACCGAAACATTCGTCGGTTCGTTACCTGACCCGCGCGGTTTCGTGTTCTAGTTTTCTTCGAACGTAGGCACCGAACTCCGAGCCGCGGTTATGGCCGCCCCCGAAAACGATCCTCAACCCGACGACGACCTCCCGCCGGACGATGCACCGGAGGGCGAGGCCGTTGACCGGCCGTTGACCGGGCGCGACAAGGCCGAGCGGCTCTTCTTCGAACTGATGCGCGACTGCGGGCCGGACCTCGTCCGCATGCCGTCGAGTTGCAAGGTCTACCTCACGCGCTATCTGGCGAACTACCCCGACGACGCCGACCTGCTGCTGGCGGTGGTGCAGCGGGGCATTCCGACGCGGCTCCTGCAGCACGAATCGCGGCGCGGCTACGACGAACTGCTGGACGAGGAGATCCGCCGTTTCGCCAAGAGCCAGAAGATCGAATGGTACGACGCGAAATGGGCGGTCGAGTGTTGGGCGAAGGGCGTGGGCCGGCCGCGGGGGTTCCGCCCGGCGCGCGTCGAACCGGTGCCGGAGGAGTTGTACGCCGACCCGAACGCGAAGGACAAGTACGACAACTTCGTGAAGGCGGCGATGATCTTCATCGTCGGGGCCGGGGGCTTCTTCGGCACGTTCCTGGCCGTAGCGCTCATCCCGATCTTCATGTGGGCGCTGGAAGGGACGCTGGTCTCGCTGACGGCGGGGTTCGGCGGCGCGCTCATGGACGACGATAATGATGCGGCGGTGTTCCTGGTGGCGTTCATCGCGGCCGGGGGCTTCGGCCTGGTCGGGGCGGCGGCGGCGATCGTGGCGTGGATCTTCGCCGGCGGCGAGGAGGAGCCATGGGCCACCGCGAGCGTGGCCAGCGGCACGGCGTTCACGACGGTGTTCATCTGCCTCGGCATCACGATGATGTGCTGCATCCCGCCGTTGTTCCTGCCGTTCGTCCACATCGGCTGCGTCTTCATGGCCACGTACAAATCCGCTGCCCGGGGGGGAAATTATTGATGAAATAATGGAAGGTCTTCGCCGATCGGAAATCGACACCCCCGCCTGAAAAAATTCCGGTCTTGGCGTACAGGAACATCCCCCGTCAAAAGTTTCCTGAGTTTCCCTTCGTCCGTGATCCGCAGAATTCGCGTTAAGCCGGAGAAACCGTAACGGTCGTTGCGACCGCTGGTGTCGGCGTGCGCGAACTTTTCCGAATATTGGTTGATCGGTCGCAAAATCGGACCTATATAATTGCCGGCACCACGCGGCGATTCGCCTGTCCCGCCGTGTTTCGCCGGTTTCTTCGCGTCCCCCGACGGCCCGGTTCCCCTGACCGCCGCCTGTCCTCGCGAATGCTTTCCGGTTGTGCGCGTTGTGCCCGCGCTGCCGACTCGATTCCCGTGCGTTTCCCGCGGCCTCCCCGCGCAAACTGCCGAATCGTGAGGCTGCGGTCGATACCGTTAGCAGGTTGTCCGTCGTCGCGATTGTCTGCGGCACGGCCACCCGTCCGGCCGACCCCGATCCGACCCCCCGCCCGCCGATTGTGCCGCGCCCCTGCGTCTGGACTCGTCCGACGCTTCGCGACTTTCGGCCCGTAGACAGGATGACCTACCCGATGTCGCGACTTCGCCGCCTTCGCCCGGAATCGGTTCAATCGCCCCTGGAAACCTACCTGCGGGAAATCAACGAAACCTCGCTCCTCACTGCCGACCAGGAAAAGTCCCTCGCCCGCCAGATCGGCGTCGGCTGCACGCAGTCCCGCGACCAGATGGTCCGCGCCAACCTCCGCCTCGTCGTCAACATTGCCCGCGGCTACACCGGCAAGGGCCTCGCCCTGCAGGACCTCATCGAAGAGGGCAACCTCGGCCTGCTCCGCGCCGTCGAGGGCTTCGACCCGAACATGAACACGCGGTTCTCCACCTACGCCAGCTACTGGATCAAGCAATCCATCAAGCGGGCGCTCGTGAACACCGCCAAGACGATCCGCATTCCGGCCTACATGGTCGAGCTGCTCGCCAAGTGGCGGCGGGCCACCAACAAGCTCACCGACGAACTCGGCCGGCCGCCGACCCCGGAAGAAATCGCCAAGCTCCTCGGCCTGCCCAAGAAGAAGCTGAACATCATCAAGAAGGCGATCCGCGTCTACAACAGCGCCCCGCAGACCGAGCAGGCCGGCGACGGCGGCTGGACTATCGACGAAATGCTCATGGACGGCCGCGCCAAGACGCCCGACCTGGAGATGGTCGAGAACGACGACCTCAAGCACGTCATCGTGCTGCTGGAGAAGATGGACAAGCGGGAAGCGACGGTCCTCAAGATGCGCTTCGGCATCGACGGCGAGGAGCCGAAGACCCTGAAGGAAATCGGCGAGAGCCTCGGCCTGACGCGGGAGCGCGTTCGCCAGATCGAGAGCGAGGCGCTCGCGAAGCTGTACGAGAACCTCGCGGCGGAGTGAGTGGACACTTGTATCGTTGGAACAACCGCCGGGCGATCGCCCGGCGGTTTTCGTTTGATCGATGCAGGCTGTTCCGATGAGAATGGCGCGTGGTTCCGGAGGCCCTCCCATGATCCGCGGCGCGCACACGATGTTCTACTCGTCGCAGCCCGAGGCGCTGCGGGCGTTCTTCCGCGACAAACTCGGCTTCCCCGCCCGCGACGTCGGCGACGGCTGGCTCATCTTCGACCTGCCCGAAGCCGACCTCGGTGTTCATCCCGCCGACGGCGAGGACGGCGCGCGTTCCGGCACGCCCAACGTCTCCTTCTACTGCGACGACATCGCGAAGACCGTGGCGGAACTGACGGCGCGCGGCGTCGAGTTCACCGGGCCGGTCGAAGACCACGGCTACGGGTTCGTCACGTTCTTTCGGGCGCCGGGGGATTTCGCGATCCAGTTGTATCAGCCCAAGTATGGGAAGTGAGTTTGGTTCCCTTCCCCTTTCAAGAGGGAGAAAGAGGATCTTGGTTTCGATCAGCCAACACGAGTGTCGTTTCCCATTGTGATTCCCGCCAGCCTCCTGTCCCCTCCCCCCTTGAGGGGGAGGGTTAGGGTGGGGGGCACGCGGGTCCGGTCGGCTTATCGCGCTCCCCGTCACCCCCACCCCGGCCCTCCCCCTTCGAGGGGGAGGGAGAAAGAGCGACTCCGCCTCGCCGCTAAACGGGGGCGGGTTTTCATTCCGAATTCCGAATTCCGAATTCCGAGTTCCGCAATCGTTGCGCCAGCATCCCGAAGCGCATCGCCGTCTCGGCCTTCGTGGCCGCGATCCAGAGCGCCTTGCGGCTGCCGACGAGCGCCACGAGCTTCCGCCCGCGCGTGATGCCGGTGTAGAGCAAGTTCCGCCGCAGCATGATGAAGTGCTGCGTGTGCACCGGAATCACCACGGCCGGGTATTCGCTCCCCTGCGACTTGTGGATGCTGATGGCAAAGGCGTGCTGCAACTCGTCCAGGTCCGAGAACTCGTACTCGACCGTGCGGCCATCGAACTCGACCGCGGCCATCTGGTCCACTGCGTCGATGGCGGTGACGCGGCCGATGTCGCCGTTGAAGACCTCGCGCGTGTAATTGTTGCGCGTCTGGATCACCTTGTCGCCGACGCGGAAGGCGATCGCGCCGTCCTTGCCGGGGTTGAGCGCCGCCTGCAGGAGCTTGTTCAGGTTCTGGACGCCGAGGTCGGACTTGTTCATCGGCGAAAGCACCTGCACGTCCCGCAGCGGATCGAGGCCGAACTTCTTGGGAATGCGCTCCGTCACCATCGCGAGAATCTTGTCGATGACGTGAGCGGGGTCGTCGGCTTCGACGAAGTAGAAATCGCCGTCGGCGTTCGGGGCGGACTCGGGCATCTCGCCGGCGTTGACGGCGTGCGCGGCGCGGACGATATGGCTCGCGCCGGCCTGCCGGTGAATCTCCGTGAGGCGCGCCACGGCCACGACGCCCGAATCGATCAGGTCCGCGAGCACGCTGCCGGCACCGACGCTCGGGAGCTGGTCCCGGTCCCCGACGAACACGACGCACGCCGACGGCGGCACGGCCGCGAGCAGCTTGTTCATCAGCACCAGATCGACCATCGACACTTCGTCGACCACGAGCAGATCGACCTCGAGCGGATTGTCCCGTCCACGACGGAAGCCTCCGACGCCGGCGTCGAACTCCAGCAGCCGGTGGATCGTCTTCGCGTCGCGGCCGGTGGATTCGCTCAGGCGCTTCGCGGCCCGGCCGGTCGGCGCGGCGAGCAGCACGCGCCGGCCTTTCGCCGCGAAGACTTCCACGATCGCCTTCACGATCGTCGTCTTGCCGGTGCCCGGCCCGCCGGTGACGACAAGCAGCTTCTCCGCGACGGCGGCGCGGATCGCGGCCTTCTGCGATTCGGCGAGCGCGATGGCCATCTTGCCTTCGACCCACGCGAGCGCCTTGGCGGCGTCGACTTGAGGAAGGGGATGCTCGCCCTCCGCAAGCGCGAGTAGTTGCCGGGCCACGCCGACCTCGGCCTGGTAAAGATGTCTCAAATAGAGTTGTGAGTTGTGAGTTCTGAGTTCTGAGGAAGACTCGCGCACCAGTTCGTCAGCGATTTGAAGCTGCTCAATCGCATTGACGACCTGCTCGGTATTCGCCTGCGTCAGCGCGGCCGTCTCCTCGACAAGCACCTCCTCCGGTAGGCAGACGTGCCCGTGGCTGCCGGCGGCGTCGTTGAGGACATGGCGCACGGCCGCCTGGATGCGCTGCGGGGCGTCGCGGGGGATTCCGAGCTTCAAAGCCAGGTCGTCCGCGGTGCGGAAGCCGAAGCCCCAGATTTCATCGCTGAGGCGGTACGGGTTCTCGGTGACGATCTTGACGGCGTTCTCGCCATAGGTCTTGTAGATGCGCACCGCGCGGGCGGTGCCGATGCCGTGGGACATGAGGAAGGTCATGATGCCGCGGACGGCGCCCGATTCCTTCCACCCCTCGCGGATGAGCGAAATCCGTTTCGGGCCGATGCCTTTCACCTGCGCGAGGAAGCTCGGCGAGCGGTCGATGACGTCAAGGGTCTTCTCGCCGAAGGCGGCGACGATCTTCTTGGCGTAGACGGGGCCGATCCCCTTCACGAGTCCGGAGGCGAGGAACTTGGCGATGCCTTCGACCGTGTGGGGTGGGGCGGCTTTCAGATCGGCGGCCTTGAACTGCCGGCCGTGAGTGCGATCGTTCACCCACTCGCCGGTGGCGGCGACCTGCTCCCCCGCGATCGCCTGCGGCAGGTGGCCGACGACGGTGACGAGGTCGGCGTGCCCCTTCGCGCGCACCCGCAGCACGCAGTAGCCGGTGTCCAGGTTGTGAAAGGTGACGCGCTCGATCGCGCCGCCGAGGGAGTCGGGCATGGGGCAACGTTACGCGGCCTGGCGCAACATTTCGATGGCGGCCACGTGCAGCAAGGACAGAATCGCGATCCGTTCCGTCTCGGGATAGCCGACGACCGCCCGGCCGCCCACGATCATGGCCACTTCCGGATGTCGTACGGTGTGAATGTCGCCGTTCGTCATCCGGATTTCAAACGGCTCGAACGGCTGGCGACGCAAGAGTTCGCGAAGAGTCTCGGCATTCATGGGAAATCCCATTACGTGTCAGTCCCGCCACTATACCCGATGGAAGCCTCGACTCCAATCGCTCCCCGACACCGCTGGCGGCGCCCTTCGCCATCGCGTACACTGGACGCACCGGCTCCCGCACCCCAACTCCCGGCCACCATGCCCGCACACCTGCTATCGCTCACCGACGGGCCGAGCATCCTCATCGACAAACCGATCCTGCTCTTCGGCCGGCACGCCGAGTGTGACGTGCAACTCCAGTCCAAGAAGGTGTCGCGCCGCCACTGTGTCCTCGCCCAGGTGAACGACTACCTCGTCATCCGCGACCTCGGCAGCACCAACGGCATCCGCATCAACGGCAAGAAGCTCTCCGAGGGGAAGCTCCTCCCCGGCGACGAGCTGACGATCGGCAACTTCCGCTACCAGATTTGCGGCGACGTGCTCGGCCGCGCCGAGCCGCAACTGCCGAAAGAGATGAAGGATCTGAAGGAAGAGGCCGCCGACCGGATGGTGGAGTAATTCCGGACTACTTCGATTCGGCAATCAACGGGATCGACACGACCAGCCCCGCGAAGCGGGCCGTCTTGTCGTTCGTCGCCCCGAATTTGGTATGACACCCCACGCACCCCGCGCCCAGCGGAATCGGCGTGGCCCTTCGATAATAACCCTTCTCGACCGTCTCCCATTCCGTCTTTCCGGCGCTCAGCTCCGCGGCCGCCTTCTTCTCGAACGCCGACTCCGGTTCGTGGTTGAGGCTCATGGCTGGCGTATTCACCGCGATCCAGCGCGTCTGGATCTTCGTGGTCTTGTCGACCTCCTCGAAAATGTCATCCATCGCCCGCGCAGGCAGCACCGCACGGTCGCGTCGGAAGAAATGATGATGCATCGAATCCAACGTGGCGGAGTAGACCTCGTGCAGTAGCTTCGCGCGATCCTTGGCGGTCGCGATCGTCACCCGCGGTTCGACACGGGGAGCGGCGCCGGGCTTCGCGGGCGGATCGGCGTGCAATGTCCAGGCGACCCCCAGCAATCCGAGCGCACCCGCGCCCAGACTCGCAACGATCTTGAATTTCGACATGATGTGCATCCGGCAAAGGGAGCCCGTGGGTGGACCACGGGCATGGGGTGGGAACCGACAAGCCCCATGATACCCGAATCAAACAGGATATCAATATCCAATTTGTGGCTCGCTCTACGCCCGGTAGTTGCCGTCCCGCTCCGGTTCGTAGGGTCGCTGCCATTGCAACAATTCGATGCGGTTGCCGTCGGGGTCGCGGACGAAGAAGCGGTCGGCCGCGTCGATCTTCACCGTCTCGTCGATCGTCAATCCCTTCGCGCTCAACTCCGCCCTCGCGGCCGCGCAGTCCGACACGTGCAGGCAGAAGTGGCGCGGGCTGATCGTGTCCGGTTTCTCCTTCAGCAAGAGATGCAGGTACGTGCCGCCGAGGTCGTACCAGATGGCGACGAAGTCGAACTCCTTCGGAGCCGGTATCTCCCGCAGGCCGAGCACTTCGCCGTAGAAGTGCCGTGCCTTCGCGACGTCGGTGATGAGCACGGAGCAATGGTCGATGTGGGTGATGTGGATCGGCATGGCGTCGGGTCCAAATGCGAGGTCGGTGGCTTGGTTTCGTTCCCTCCCCCTCGAAGGGGGAGGGTTAGGGTGGGGGTGACGGCCCACTCGAAAAGCGGTCACGAATCCCCGACCCCCCACCCCGGCCCTCCCCCTCAAGGGGGGAGGGAGAAAAACGCTTCGATCCACTACGGTTTGCGGCCCATCAACTCCAACAAGGTCTTCGCACACAACTCCGCGAAGGCCGGGTCGTTGATGTGCAGGTCCGCCTCCACCAACAGCTCCGTCGGGTAAATCCAGTTCCGCAGGCTCTGGAAGAGGGCGGCGTCGGCGTCGGGGTGCCAGAACGGCTTCCCTTCGGCGTCGATCGCCGACACACCCTTCAAGGGCACCAGCACGCGCGTCGGACCGCTGGCGGCGCTCGCCTTTTCGGCGATCTCCTTGCCGATGGCGTCCATCTCCTCCGGCGTCGTACGCATCAGCGTGACGGTCGGGTTGTGCCGGTAGAACAGGCGATTCTTGTACTTCTCCGGCGTCGTCTCGGGCGGGCCGAAGTTCACCATGTCGAGCGCGCCGACGGAGATGACCTGCGGAATCCCTTTCAATCCGGCGGCCGTCAGCCGGTCCGGCCCGGCTTGCATCACGCCGCCGGCGAGGTTGTCCGCGAGTTCCGTCGTGGTGATGTCCAGCACGCCGGCGACCAAACCATCCCGCACGAGGCTTTCCATCGTTCGGCCGCCGGTCCCGGTGGCGTGGAAGACGAGCACCTCGTACCCGGCGGCTTCCAGGATCTTCCGAGCCGCTTCGACGCAGGGCGTCGTCACGCCGAACATGGTCGCCACGACGACTGGTTTTCCATCGTCACTCCGCACTCCGCGTTCCGCGTTCCGCGTTCGAGACATCCCCACCATCGCGTCGGCGGCGTTCGCGAGAACGAGTCGGCTGATGCGGTTCAAGCCGGAGATATCGACGACGGAATGCAGCATCATGACATCGCGCGTGCCGACGTACGGCCGCACGTCGCCGCTGGCGAGAGTACTGACCATGAGCTTGGGAACGCCGAGCGGCAACTCGCGCATGGCGGCGGTGGCGATGGTGGTGCCGGCGGAGCCGCCGAGGCCGAGGACGCCGGAGAGGGTGCCGACTTTGTGGAGTTCGCGAGCGATGGCGGCGGTACCCTTCGCGGCCGCGGCGATCGCCTGGCCGCGGTCGGCCGCGGCCTTCACGGCTTCCCAGGTGGTGCCGGCGGCGCGATAGACGCGATCGCGGGGGATGTCCGGGGCGAACGCCGGCTCGCCGAGGACGCCGGCGTCGAGAACCGTGACCGGCACGCCGGCGGCGGCGAGGCGATCGCGGACGAAGGCGACTTCGGCACCCTTGGTGTCGAGCGTGCCGACCAGAAGAACGGACATTTTGCGGGACTCCGCGCGCCCGGGGGGAGGATGCGTGCTATGTTACGCGCGGTTCGGATTCCGCCACACAATCTCCCTCCCCCTCGAAGGGGGAGGGCCAGGGTGGGGGTGACGGAGCTCGCGATTCGCTCGAATGGAAGCGACCCCCCCCCCACCCTAACCCTCCCCCTCAAGGGGGGAGGGGACAAAACCGGCGGAAGTTCGAGAGCCAAATTCGGATCGAACAAGAGTACACCCCATGTCCACGCGCAAGACGATTCTGGTTCATGGCGGCCTCGTGGCCGGCGTGCTCGCCGTCGTCGGTTATCTGTTTGCGCAGATGGCCGGCATGTGGGTCGCGTCGCAGACGGACACCGGCCGCGGCCCGGCCGACACCGGCGCCATCGTCAACACCCTGGCGACACGGCTGCCCTTCTCGATGGCGGCCATCGGCTTCGTCCTCGTGGTGATCGGCGAAGGGTTGAAATCGTTGTGGAAAGCGCCGCCCAAGCGGGAGGCGCAGGTCGATCCGAACTGGGCCGAAGCGGAACTGCAACGGCTGCTGAGCGAGCAGGAAACGCTGGCGGAAACCGGCATCCCCGTCGGCAGCGATTCCAATGGGACCCGGTGACCGATTCGGCTCGTGATCAGATCTCGACGCGGAACTGCACGGTGCCGATCTGGACGACGTCGCCGGACTGCAGGACGCGCTTCTGGCCGGGGTGCAGCCGGGAGCGGTTGACGAATGTCCCGTTGAGGCTGTTCAAATCTTCGACGAGCAGGGTGCCACGATCCAGGCTCACGAGGGCATGCTGGCGCGACGACCAGACCTGGTCGGCCGGCTCCTGGCCCGTGAGGTCGATGTCGACCGGCTTGTCGGACGCACGGCCGATGTAGTTCTTGCCGTCGTAGACCGGGAACTCGACGTTCGGTTTCTCGCCGCGGATGACGACCAGGCGCGGCGGCGCGGGCGCGAGCGGCGGCGGCGTCACATCGACCGGAACCACGGAATACGCATCGCTGCTATCCGAGATCAGCGTGGCCTTCACGGTGGAGAGTGCGGACCGGATGGCCGACTTGGACTTCGGATTGGATTGCGGCACCGTCATCGGTCCACGGATGGTGCGCCGCGCGGATTCGTCCGCGCCCAGTTCGGACTCGATCTCGGCGACGATGCGCGTGCGCATTTCCGACGCGGGGATGTCGTCGTAGTCGTCCGCGTCGACCGGGTTCGGGAAGCGGAACTTGCCGCAGCGCGTACAGACGGACGTGGAGACCGGATTGGGATGCAGGCAGAGCGGACAGGTGGCCATGATGGTAGCGGCCTTCGGGCACGGTGAACGGGCGACGAATCGCGACTGATTCGCGGGGTGCCAAAATGTAGTTCAAGGAACGGACCGGGTCCGAATTTCCCATCGTTTCGCGCGGAATCTCCGGGACGAATTTACCTGGCTTCGTTGGTATTCAGGTCGGGCGCGAATTGGCAGGTCGAAGGGTCTGGTTGCGGCGGCGCGGACGGCGAGTTCGGCAGATCGGCCGCAACCGCTGAATCTCTCGCAGCTTACCTCCGCCTCCGATCGGGCATTTTCGGCATATTCGGGGGAGATTCCCGGCGTTTCCCCCGTTTTGCCGCGCCCTCTCGTTGCGGAATATGGCCATATTCGATCCAATGGAGAACTTGAACCGTCTGTATTCTGCCAGCATTGTCCGCCCGATTGGGCCGAAACGGCTTCAGGGAGACCCCGCTCATGTCCGTGTCCCGGTTCGTCCGCCGTTCCCGCCGCGTTCCGGCCCGTACCGAACTGGTCGGCGTGAAGGCGCCGCGACTGTTCTTTGAACCGCTGGAAGACCGCCTGACGCCGATCTCCACGCCGAATCCGCTCTTCGTCGCCGATAGTCTGCCGGCGACCGGGGCGCCAAACAATCAGAGCGGCGCGCCCCTCTCGATCATCGTGGCGGACATCAACGGCGACGGCCGGCTGGACTTCGCCGGGGCCGCGGCCACCAACACCCTCGTCCCCACCTCGGCGCGCATCGACGTCTACCTCAGCGACGGCCCGTCCGGCAAAGGCTACGATCCGATCGGCATCAACCTCGGCGCGACCAACCTCTTCCAGGCCCCCTTCAACATTGCCGCCGTCGACGTCACCGCCGACGGCAAGGCGGAGATCGGCTCGGTTTCGAGCGCCACCGGCAACATCCGCGTCGACCGCCTCGAAAACACCGGCGTGTTCCAGGGCCTCTTCACGACGCAGATCGACTTCGAAATCGCCAACGGGATGCCCGATCCCGCCAAGCCCAACAAAAACCTCAGCGGTATCGTGGGTGCCGACTTCAACGGCGACGGCAAGGGCGACTTCCTCGTCACCCTCACCGGCTCGACGAACGCCCAGGAATACTTCGTCCTGCTCAATAACGGCACGGGCAAGAGCTTCACGCCAATCGGCACGCCGCTCAAGACCGGCCTCGGCGTCGGCGACTTCCAACGCCCCATCGTCGCCGACTTCGATCGGGACGGCAAGATCGACGTTGCCATGATGCGCCCGTCCAGCAACCAGGTCACGATCCTCTTCGGAAGCGGCGACGGCAGTTTCAGCTTCGCCCGCAACCTCGCCGTCGGCAGCACGCCTTCCGCGCTCGCCGCCGGCGACTTCGACGGCAACGGCAAGATCGACCTCGCCGTCGGCCAGAAGAACGGCCGCATCACGCTTTTCCTCAAAGACCCCACCAGCACCACCTTCACGACCAAGCAGAACGCCGCCATCGTCGGCAGCCCCATTGTGGGAATGTCCGCCGGCGACTTCGACCTCGACAACATCGACGACGTCGCCGTCGTCACCAGCAATGGCTCCTTCGGCAACCAGAACCTCGACGTCTACCTCGGCCGCACCACCGCCGCCACCCTCGGCCTCACACTCGCCCCCGGCAGCTCATACGGCCCGCTCGTCGGCATCGGCGGCTCCGTCGCCACCGTCGACCTCGACGGTAACGGCAATCCCGATCTCGTCGTCGGCGAAGGCCTGTCCGCCACCCAGCAGTACACCCCCTATTACAACCAGTCGTTCGTCGGCGGCGAAACCTTCATCGTTCAGGACACCGGACTCGCCGAATTCGGCCAACCGGTGACCTACACCGTGACCGTGATCCCGCCCCCGCGTGGTGGCAACCTGCCCACCGGCGACGTGCAGTTCTTCGAAGTCTTCACCGACACGCAAGGCACGAAGACCTTCAATTTCCTCGGTTCGAACACGCTGTCTCCGGCGCTCGACATCGACGGCAGCTCCGTGTCGGTTGCGGACTTCTCGTTCAATGGCTTCCCGGTCGGCCAGCACACGGTCGTGGGCAAGTACCTCGGCGACGGCCTGTACCTGCCGACGCAGTCGACGACCGTGTCCGTGGCGATCACGAAGGCCACGACGATCACGACCGTGTCGACGCCGGTGCCCGCGCCGGTCTTCGGACAGCCGGTGCCGCTGTTCGCGAACGTGATCTCCAAGGCCGGGCAGATCCCGACCGGTTCGGTCGTGTTCTTCGACAACGGCAGTCTGATCGGCAGCGGCATGCTCGACGCCGGCGGGCAGGCGACCATCACCATCAACAACTTCACGCTCGGGGCGCACTCCATCCAGGCGCAGTTCCTTGGCGCGACCAGCTTCAATACGAGCATCTCGAACGGCCTCGCCCTCCCGGTCGCCCGTGCGAACTCCACCGTTTCCATCGCCATCGACAAGACGAGCGCGACCTTCGGCGACACCGTGGTTCTCAGTTCGACCGTCGCGATCGCCTCGCCGGGCGTCGGCGTGCCGACCGGCAGTGTCGAGTATTACGAGGGAAGTTCCAAGATCGGCGTGGCGGCGGTGGATTCCTCGACCGGCAAGGCGAGTCTTGCCGTGCCGGGTCTGTCCGTGGGCGGGCACACCTTCTTCGCCAAGTACCTCGGCAATACCGGCGTCGCCGGCTCGCAGTCCGGCACGGTCGGTGTCATCATCGATCCGACCCAGTCGCAGGCCAGCCTCTCCGCCCCGGTCACGATTCAAGTCGGCCAGACCGCGACCCTGACCGCGTTCGTGACCGACAGCATGTCGCCGCCCCGCCCCGTGAACGTCGGCACGGTGATATTCACCGGCGCGGACGCGAATGGCGCACCCATCACCATCGGCCCGGTTACGGTCGTCAACGGCGTCGCCACCGCGGATGTCGCCGGCCTGCCCCAGGGGAACGCCAACTTCACCGCGACCTTCAGCGGCACCGCGTCCATTACCTCCGCCATCACGAACCCGGTCTCGGTCTTTACCGCCCGGGCCGTGCCCAACGGCGATATCGCGAACTCCGCCGGCGGCGCTTCGTCCGTCCTCGGCAAGAGCATTACCTTCACTGCGACCTTCACGCCCTCGAACGGCCTCGCGGTCCCCGTCGCCGGTACCGCGACCTTCTTCGACAACGGCACGCCGCTCGCCACGGTTCCGCTCGTCGACGGCGTCGCCTCCGTCGCCGCCCGACTCGCGCTCGGCGATCACAAGATCACCGTCAACTACTCCGGCAGCCCGACCTACACCGATCTGCAGCAGTCCGCCAACTTCACCGTGACCCGCCCGATCGATCCGATCGCCGTCGGTGCCGGCGTCGGCGGTACCGACATCGTCCGCATCTACAACCCCGACGGCACCGTCAGCAAGGATCCGCTGTTCGCCTTCGGCCCCGACCACACCGCCGGTGCCCGCATCGCCACGGGCGACGTCAACGGCGACGGCGTCCCTGACCGCATCATCGCCACCGGACCCGGCACCCAGGCGCGCATCCGCGTCCTCGACGGCGCCACCGACCTGCCGATCTTCGAGAAGTTCCTCTTTGAGAATTTCACTGGCGGCGTCTACGTCGCTGTCGGCGACATCACCGGCGATCTCCGGGCCGACATCGTCGTTTCGCCCGACGAGGGCGGCGGACCCCGCGTCACCGTCTTCGACGGCAGCAACCTCAACGTCCTCGCCGACTTCTTCGGCATCGACGACAAGAATTTCCGCGGCGGCGCCCGCGTCGCCCTCGGCGACATCAACGGCGACTCCGTGAACGACGTCGTCGTCGCCGCCGGCTTCGGCGGCGGACCCCGCATCGCCGCTTACAGCGGCACCTCCGTCCGCGCCGGCGTCCCCATCAAGCTGTTCAACGACTTCTTCGCCTTCGAGCAGACGCTCCGCAACGGCGTCTTCGTCGCCGCCGGCGACGTCGACGGCGACGGCTTCGGCGACATCGTGCTCGGCGGCGGTCCCGGCGGCGGACCCCGCGTCATCGCCGTCAGCGGTGCCGAACTTATCAGCTCCGGCGGCGCGATTATCTCCTTCAAAGCCAACTTCTTCGCCGGCGACAGCAACCTCCGCAACGGCGTCCCCGTCGCGGTCCGCCAGCTCGACGGTGACACCAAGGCCGACATCGTCACCGGCTCCGGCCCCGGCGGCCGCCGCGTCAACGCCTACCTCGGCGCCAACATCACCCCCAACAACCAGCCGATCGCCTCGCAGTCGTTCGACGCGTTCGACGCGAACTTCAACCCGCTCGGCGGCGTGTTCGTGGGGTAACGAATTGTGGCGAATCACGCGCGGGCCGTCGGGAAACCGACGGCCCGCGTCGTTTCCGAACCCGTCACGGGATTCCGTAGAATTGCCCCACAGCTCCTCTCCCCTCACCGGGTTCGCCATGCGCTTCCTTCTCACGCTCTTAGTCCTGCTGCCGTCGCTCGCCTTCGCCGCCGAGCCGGTCGCGCACCGCGTCCTCGCCGCCGACCGCGGCACCGGCAAACTCGCCATCGTGAACGCCAAGGGCGAGGTCGAATGGGAGTTCGCCAACAAGCACGACGTCCACGACCTGCACGTCCTGCCGAACGGGAACATCCTCACGCACACCTCGAACACCAACGTCGTCGAGATTTCCCCGAAGAAGGAAATCGTCTGGAAATACGAGGCGAAACCGAAGGAAGGCTACAAGGGCCGCATCGAAATCCACGCCTTCCAGCGCCTCGCCGACGGCAATACGATGGTCGCCGAGTCCGGCAATTCCCGCATCGTCGAAGTGAACGCGAAGGGCGAAATCGTCAAAACGATTCCGTTGCAGGTGAAGAAGTCCGACGCCCACCGCGACACGCGGATGGTACGGAAGCTTGCGAGCGGGAACTACCTCGTCTGCCACGAGGCCGAGGGCTGCGTGCGCGAGTACGACGAGTCGGGGAAGGTCGTGTGGGAGTACGCGCTCGACCTCGCTGGCCGGCCGCGCTCGAACGGCCACGGACCGGAGGGCCACGGCGTCGAGGTCTTCGGCGCCATCCGCCTCGCGAACGGGAACACGCTCATCGCCGGCGGGAACAACAACCGCGTCATCGAGGTGAACCCCAAGAAGGAGATCGTCTGGCAGGTGGACCAGAAGGACCTCCCCGGCATCACGCTCGCGTGGGTGACGACGCTGCACGCCTTGCCGAACGGGAACATCGTCATCGGCAACTGCCACGCCGGCGAGGCGAACCCGCAATTGATCGAAGTGACTCGGGAAAAGAAGGTCGTGTGGACCTTTAAGGATTTCAAGACCTTCGGCAACAACCTCGCCTCGGCGGTGATCCTCGACGAGCCGAAGGCGATCCGATAAATTTGGCCCCGCAGGAGCGCCCATGAGCCAGCAGAGCGTCATTCACAAGCTCGAGACCGACCGACCGGACACGCACGGCAAAGCACTGCGGATCAACCTGGACCTGCGCCGCTATGGCACGTTCGCCGAGATCGGCGCGGGGCAGGAAGTCGTGCGCTGGTTCTTCCGAGTCGGCGGTGCCGCCGGCACCGTCGCCAAGAGCATGTCCGCCTACGACATGGCCGTCAGCGACGCCGTCTACGGACCCGCCGACCGCTACGTCAGCCGCCAGCGCGTCGAATCGATGCTCGACCACGAGTACAAGCTCAACCTCGATCGACTCGCCGTCAACCGCTCCGATACGACGACCTTCTTCGCCTTCGCCGATTCCGTCGCGGCGCGCAACTACTCCGGCACCAACGACTGCCATGGCTGGATGGGCGTCCGCTTCCAGGTCTACCCGCGCGACCAGGAATCGCAGGTCATCATCCATTTCCGCCTGCTCGATCCGTCGAACGTACTCCAGCAGGAAACGCTCGGCATCATCGGCGTGAACCTGCTGTATGCCGCGTTCTTCCTGCACCACGAGCCGGAGCAGTTCATCCAGTCGCTGATGGACGACTTGAACTCGAACCGGATCGAGATCGACCTCATCGAGTTTTCGGGGATCGGCTTCCGGGCGATCGACAACCGGGTGATGAGCCTGAGCCTGGTGCAGCACGGGCTGTCGAAGGCGGCGATGTTCGGACCCGACGGCAAGGTGCTCCTTTCGACCGACCTGCTGCGCAAGCGGCCGGTGCTCGTCGAGCGCGGCAGCTTCCGCCCCGTCACGCACGTGAACCTGGACATCTTCGAATCCGCCACGCGCGCCTTCGAAGCCCAACTCCCCGAATCGGATCGCGGCAAGATCGTGAACGTCGCCGAGATCACGATGCGAAACCTGATGGGGAACGACGGGAAGGGCGCGCCGAACGTACGGGACTTCCTCAGCCGCGCTGACGCGATGTGCGCCTGCGGGTTGAACGTGCTGGTCTCGGACTTTTCGGAGTTCTACCGGCTGGCGGCGCACCTGCGGCGGCAGACGACGAAGCCGATCGGCCTGGCGATGGGCACGGTCACCATTCCCGAAATCTTCGATCCGAATTATTACGCGAATCTGGAAGGCGGCCTGCTGGAGGCGCTCGGCCGGCTGCTCAGCGGCAATGTGACGTTGTTCGTGTATCCGTACCGCGACCGGAAGTCGGGCCAGGTGCTGACGGTGGAGAACCTCGCGCTGCCGGCCGACACGAAGCCGCTGTACGACTACGCGGTGCGGAATGGCCGGATCGTGGGGCTGGAGTGCGTGAAGCCGGAGTGCCTGAGCATCGACAGCCGGGAGGTGCTGGCATGCATCGCGTCCGGCGACCGGAGTTGGGAGACGATGGTCCCCGAACCGGTGGTGAAGCTGATCCGCGAGCGCCGGCTCTTCGGACACCGCGGATGAAACCGGGGTTCGGAGACTTCCCCTTGCCTCCGCCGCGCGCTTCGGGGTAGTTTGCCGTCCTTCGCACGAGGGAAGGACCCCCGATGACTCACCCGTTCATTCACCCCACCGCCGTCGTCGCCCACGGTGCCGACCTCGCCTCCGATGTGCGCGTCGGCCCGTTTGCGATCATCGACGGCGCCGTGACGCTCGGCGCCGGCTGCGTCGTCCGCGCCCACGCCCACATCATGGGACCGCTCACCGCCGGCGAGAACAACGACTTCGGTTCGCATTGCGTGATCGGCGACCGGCCGCAGCACCTCGCATACAAGGGCGAAGTCACCGAACTCGTCATCGGCGACGGCAACACTTTCCGCGAGCATGTGACCATCCATCGCGGCATGCCCGGCACGCGCGGCACCATCGTCGGCGACGGCAACTACCTGATGGTCGGTGCCCACATCGGTCACGATTGCCGGGTCGGCAACCAGGCCATCCTCGTCAACGGCGCCATGCTCGGAGGCCACGGCGAGGTCGGCGACCGCGCCTTGCTCTCCGGCAATGCCGGCATTCACCAGTTCTGCCGCGTGGGCCGGCTCGCCCTCGTTCGCAGCCAGGCCATCATGACCATGGACACGCCGCCGTTCTGGATCGTCGGAGGGGAGAATCAAGCGGTTGGGGTGAACGTCGTCGGCATGCGCCGCTCCGGGGTTCCCGCGCCGGAAATCCAAGCCGTCCGCAAGGCGTTCCGCATCATCTACCGCGGCGGGCGGATGCTCTCGCTCGCCGTTGCGCAGGTCGAGGCGGAACTCGGTGCGCACCCCGCCATCCGCGAACTCGTCGCGTTCATCCGCTCCGCGAAGCGCGGCATCCCGGGCGCGCACCGCATGCTCGACTCCGACTCCCAGGCCGCATGAACGAGTGGCGCACCGTCCTCCTCCGCCTGCCGCGATGGGCGCTCGCCGTGTGGGTCGTCCTCGCGGTCGCAGTGGCGCTGCGCGTCGCGTTCGCCGGGCCGAACTCCGGCACCGTCGTGCCGATCTATCTCAAGGCCGGCGAGCGCTGGCGCGCCGGCGAAAACATCTACGCCCCCTGCTGGCCGCTGGACATCTACCGCAATCCGCCCGGCGTCGCCGCCTTCTTCGCCCCGTGGTCGCTCCTCCCGCCGAAGACCGCCGGCCTCTGCTGGCGCTTCCTCGGCCTCGGCCTGTACGTCGCCGGACTCGCCGCCCTCGTTCGGGGGCGAACCGAATCGCTCGGCCGCTTCGCCCTCGTCGCAGCGCTGCTCGTCATCCCCAGCTTCAACAACGGCCAGGTGAACGTCCTGCTCGTCGGTTGCCTGCTCCTCGCGCTGGCGAACGTTGAACGCGAACGGTTCTGGCGCGCCGCCGCCTGGGTTGCCTTCGCCGGCTTCTTCAAGCTCTACCCCCTCGCCGTCGGACTGCTCTTCTGCGTCGTACGCCCGAAGCTTGCTCCGCGCATGTTCGCCGTCTTCGCCCTCGCCATGCTGCTCCCCTTCGCGGCTCAGCGACCCGACTACGTCGCCGACATGCACCGCGCCTTCGTGGATTTCCTGGAACTGGAATCGAAATACCGGCAGATGCTCGACCGACCGCCTTGGGACTGGACGATCGTGCCCCGCGCCTGGCTCGGCCTGCGCGTGCCGGCGGAAATCACGAAGCTCGTCTCGGTTCTCGCCGGCCTCGCGATGGCCGCGCTCGTCGCCCGCCGCCGCCACGACGCGGACGCGCTCCGGTTCGCTTTCGGCCTCGGCTGCGTCTGGATGACGCTCTTCGGCCCCGCCACCGAAAACGCCACGTATACCCTCATCGCTCCGACGGCGGCGCTGCTCGCCCTCGCCCCATGGTCGTGGCGGTCGCTCGCGGTGTTCGGCCTGTTCCTGCTGCCGATCCTCCGCGGCCTCTTCCCCAGTAGCGAGACGCTTCCGTTCCGTACCGCCCAGCCGTGGGGCGCGCTGGCCCTGCTGGCGCTGCTCGTGGGCGACCGATCGACCGCGCCCCGATCGACCTGTCTCGGTCCGTTCCGAACGGTTCGGAACGAACGCGCCATCGTTCCGCGATCAGCCCAGCCAGTGGATTGCCAGTAGGAGCGCGCTCTCGAGCGTGGCCAACATCGCCAGAAGCCGCAGCCACGTCCTGCGGCCGTAGCCCCAGCAACGGATTCCGAGGTAGCACGATCCCGCTCCGGAACAGACGAAGATGGCCGCGAACCACGGCGGGGGCGCGTCGGCCGGAATGCGGATCGCCGGATCGGCGAGCGCGGCGACGCGCACGGCCAGCAGGCCGAAGCCCGCGAGCCAGTGCGAAATGCCGATGACCAGCGCGAACGCGCCGAAGACATAGGACCACCGTCGCGCACGCGTCTGGGGCGTGGAATGCTCCGCGGGCGGCGGGTCGAACGACAATTCCACCTTCAACGCTGCCGCCAGCGCCGCGCCCAGCGCCTCGGCCAACTCCCAGCCGTCGAGGTTCGAGAAGAACGGCGGCGGCAATTCCACATAGCGGCCGTCCGTCGTTTCCACGTAGACGTGCGCGAAATAGCGCTCGTAGTTCGGGCCACTTTCGGGATTCATCCATTCCGACAGGCGCTCGACGCGCACGCTGGCGGCGGCGCCCTCGCCGACCAGCAACTGCGAGCCGTAGCGGACCGGTCCGTTCGGTTCGGCAACGAGGGGGCGACCAAAGCCGCGCGCGAGTTTGACGCAGCCGGCGACGGCGAGCACGCCGATCGGCAGCAGGATGCCGCTGGGGCAGACCCACGGCAGCCAGACTGGCTGTCCCATCGGATTGCGTGCGATCTTGTTTTGGAAGAACAAAGCGGCGGCGACGTATCCGCCGAGGAAGACGACGCCGAGGACAAGGCCGAGGACGAAGGCGAGGCGGGCCGTGCGCCCCGGTCCGGTGCCGGCCATGGGCGCCAGCTGAAGCGTTCCCGCGACCCGTTGCACGGCGTACGCGGTCGTCAGATCGAAGAGGGGCGGCATTCGGGTCAGTTTAACAAACCGACCGGGATCGCTTCCAGGAATACGTCGGTTGTCGGATGGGCCGTGCGCCACGCGTGCCACGTGGTGGTTTCGATTTCGATCGCTTCATAAGGGAACGCGGGCGCGGCGGGATCGAGCGCGTCGCCGGATTTCAAACGGTAACGGTTCGGACCCACACGGACGAGCATGTCGGTGCTGCCGTCTTCGTTGAACCAGCCGCCGACGGCGAGATCGAGCGGACCGGAGTGGCCGGGCTTCTTGAAGAGCCGGGCGCAGTCGGTCCGATCGCAATAGGCCACGGAGAACGCCTGGCCGTCGAGGACATCGTTGACGATGTGCGAGCGGGACTTCGAGAGCCGTTCGAGGGGATAGGCGCGGTGCCAGTCGCCGATGGAGACGCCGAGGACGCGAGCGGCCGGTGCCAGGCTCGCGGAATCGGCCGTCACGGTGCGTGCCGTGGTGATCGCCGGCACGTCGACGTATTTCGTGGGCCAGTTCGCGTTGGCGGCCGGATTCCCGGGATCCATTTGTCGGCTGAACCAGAAGATCGCACCCACGACCAGGACGATGGCGAGTCCGGGAACGACCTTCGACCAGCGAAAACCTGTTGGGCGCTCCATCCCGGCGGACTCTCCTCGGCGCGGACAAGACCATCACCTTAGGACCGGTTGGTCCGGGTCGCAAGTTCCGCCCCGTCCGGGTCGCGATCCGCTCACGGGGCTTTCATTTCTTCGCCCGCCCTCCGGGAAAAAGAAATCAGCGATTCGCGTTTGACATTGTGGAATGGAATCTTATTCACTACTGTTCAAAATAACACATACGCACCGCGGAAGCGCGACGACTGTCCCCGTCCGGCCGCCCGGACACGGAGGACGCCCGATGGCCGTCCCGCGCAAACCTCACGGCATCGGCGACCGCCACGTCGGCAGCGACTTCGCCGCCGACGAGATCGAGTTCCTTCGGGCGATGGAGCACTTCAAACGCTCGCGCCCGTTCCCGACCTGGACCGAGGTGCTGAAAGTCCTGAAGGGCCTGGGCTACCGCAAGGTCGACGCGTCGGTCGGCGAGGCCCCGGGTGGGGGCGATGGGGCTGCGGGAAACGGAACCGCGCTCCTCCCCCCACCCTAATCGCTCAATCTCCCTCCCCCTCGAAGGGGGAGGGGACAAGAGTCTATTTCCGGAGTCGTACCATGTCGATCGTCCGCCGAATCGCCGAGGCCGTGAAGGCGCTGCGGGGCGCGCCGGAGAAGCCGGCCCCGCCGAAGATCGCGTCGCTGCTGGCACAGCCGTTCGCCCCGGCGGCGGGGTGGTGGCGTGACGACCCGACGGAACAACTGCGCAACTATCAATCGTGGGTCTACGCGGCGGTGAACGCCATCGCGCAGGAGGTGGCGAAGCAGCGGCCGCACCTGTTCCTCAACACCGGCCCGGCCGAGCACGAGCAAGCCGCCCTGCCGCACACGCATCCCCTCGCGCGCCTTCTCGACAACCCGAACCCGTGGCTGACGGCGTGGGAGCTGTGGTACCTGACGGTGGCGTACCTGGAGCTGACGGGCAACTGTTTCTGGTACGTCGCCCCGCTGGCGCACGCGAACGCGCCGGGCGAGATCTGGGTGGTGCCGACGCCGTGGGTGACGGTGGTGCCCGACGCGACGCGCTACGTGAAGGAGTACCGCGTGGCCGCCCCGAACGCGCGGGCGGAATCGTTCGACCCCGCCGAGATCATTCATCTCAAGTATCCGAATCCGCTCGATCCGCACTGGGGCCTCTCGCCGTTGCAGGCGAACGCGCTCACCGTGGACGCGAACGTCGAGCTGCTCAAGTCGCGCCGGCAGACGTTCCTCGCCGGCCCGCGCCCCGGCGTGGTGCTCCGCACCGACCAGACGCTGACCGACCAGACCGTGCGGCGGCTGGAGGAGAAGCTGCAGGCGAAGTTCGGCGGGCGCGAGCACTGGCACCGGCCGCTGGTGCTGGAGCAGGGGCTGACGGCGTCGCCGTGGACGCTGACGCCGGCGGAAATGGACTTCCTCAACTCCTCGAAGATGACGCGCGACGAGATCTTCGCGCTCTTCCGCGTGCCGCCGCCGATCGTGGGCCTCGTCGAGAACGCCGGTCTCGGCGGCGAAATCTGGCACGGTGCCCGCGCCATGTTCTGCGAGGGGACCGTGCAGCCGAAGCTGGACCTGCTGGCGCAGGCGCTGACGCGGGACCTGGGCCGGCGCTACGGGCCGGACGTGGCGATCGCGTTCCCGGACTGTTCGCCGCGCGTCCAGGAGCAGCGCCGCACCGACGACGAGTTGGACGCGAAGCTCGGCCTGCGGACTTACAACGAGATCCGCCGCGCGCGGGGATTGAAGCCGTTCGCGGACCCGCGTTTCGACGAGCCGATTCTGCCGCGGTGAGGCGGGGTGCTGCGCTCAATGGAGCATCCCGCGATCCCCGCGCCCGGCTCCGAAGACCCGTTTGGGCCGTGGGAAGCTCCGCTGACAGGCCCAAACACTCGACAGCACTCGCGGCTAAACGATTTCTGATTCCTGACCTCCGACCCCTGACTCCTGGTGCCCCATGAACGAGACCATCCGCGCCGATCCGGCGACGATCCGCCAACTGCCGAACGGAACGTTCGGTCGCGTCAACCCCGCGAACGAGACCCTGACGGTGGACGGTGGGGCGATGCTCGTGCGCAGCGTCATCACGACGATCGACCCGGACCGCTCCGGGGACGTGGTGGTGCCGGCGGGGCTGAAGAACGCGGAGGAGTACCTGCTGAACCCGGTGGTGCTGTGGGCGCACAACCGGGCGCAGTTCCCGCCGATCGGGACCTGCGCGTGGCTGGACGTGCAGCCGCGGCGCGTCGTGGCCGAGACGCGCTTCGCGAAGAAGGTGCAGTTCGCGGAGGACGTGTTCCGGCTGTACGAGCAGCGGGTGCTGCGGGCGTGGTCGATCGGGTTCGTGCCGCGGAAGGCGTACCGGGTGCCGTCGTCGCACCACGCGGTGCCGGGGCACTATCCGGCCGACCGCTTCGCGCTGCGGGTGGACGAGTGGGATCTGATGGAGTACTCGGCGGTGCCGATTCCGGAGAACCCCGGCGCGCTGACGGTGGCGCTGCAGAAGGGCCTGGTGCGCGACCCGACGCTGCGCGACTGGCTCTGGCAAATCCCCGACGACCGCGGCGGCCGGCTGCACCGCGTGGACGCGCTGGCTCCGCTGGTGCGGCCTGTCGAACGTGACGACACGCGGCATTCGGAGTGAGCCGGGTTTTGCGTCCCGGAGGGACGCCGGACTGTAGCCACGGGTGGAGCGAAGCGGAACCCGTGGTCGGTCGGAGTTTAAATTCTGCCCCGGAGGGGCAGCGGAACGATGACGGTTCCGTCGCCCCTCCGGGGCGAGTGTGGGTGATGCCGCTTTCCACGGGTTCCGCTTCACTCCACCCGTGGTCGGTCGGAGTTTGAATTCTGCCCCGGAGGGGCAGCGGGACGAAGGAGGTCCCTTCGCCCCTCCGGGGCGAGCTTTCCGTCCGTCGCATCCACGGGTTCCGCTGCGCTTCACCCGTGGCTACAGCCCGCGGCCCCATCCGGGGCCGAAGACGAGAACCAAAAACCTCTGAACCCTGATTCCCGAACCCTGATTCCTGAACCCTGATTCCTGAACCCTGTTTTCAAGGAGATTTCCCATGTCGATTCACACCGCGGACCCGTTCCAGACGCGCGAGGAACTCGTGACGTTCATCGAGCAGCAGGCGGGCACTGCTGTTGAGAAGGCACTGCCGGCGCGCGTGGAACGGCGCGTGCCGTGGGCCACGTCCGGCCCGGTCGGCCGCGACTCGGCCGGCTACTCGATGCTCAAGGCGGCGGCGTACGCGCTCGGATTCGTCGGCCCCGAACAGGCCAAGGAGGAGATCCACGCGCACCACCAACTGCGCGACCTGTACGCGAGCTACGGGTTCCTGCCGCACCACGGGCAGCAGTCGTTCCTGGTGCCGTTGGCGTCGGCGCACCTGCCGGCATACGAACCGCAAGGCCGCAAGCTCCGCGACGAGCTGCGCCAGAAGATGTCGGCGCAGGCGGACCGGTTCGACCCGGACGAGGCCGACTGGATCGGCCGGAAGCTGCGGCGCAAGGCGCTCGGCCTGGTGGCGGAGGAAGGGGCGGAGCTGGTGCCGAACGCGATGCTCGGCGAGCTGATCGAGCTGCAGCGCAGCCTGGAGGTGTTCGCGTCGGCCGGGGCGCGCGAGATCGCGCTGCCGCCGAACGGGCGCGTGTCGTTCCCCAAACTCGCGTCGGCGTCGCTGGCGTACTGGGTCGGCGAAGGGGCGTCCATCACGGAGAGCCAGCCGAGCACGGGCAACCTCGAACTGACGGCGAAGAAGCTCGGCGTGTTCGTGAAGCTGAACAACGAGCTGCTGCGGTTCGCGTCGCCGTCGGCGGAGGGGCTGGTGCGGTTCGACATGGCGCGGGCCGCGGCGTTGAAGGCGGACCTGGCGATGCTCGAAGGCAGCGGCAGCACGCAGATCAAGGGGATCACCACCTACTCCGGCATCACGACGCACGTGGCCGGTACGACGGGCGCGAACGGCGACACGTTCACACCGGCCGACGTGGCCGCGATGGAGGCGCTGCTGCCCGACGCGGTCGAAGCGCCGACGGCGTGGGTGATGCGCAAGGCGATGTTCGCCGCGCTCGTCAACCGGCGCGCCGACGCCGTCAGCGCCGCCGACGGCAAGGGGCCGTTCCTCTTCCGCGACACGCGATCCCTCGGCGCCGACCGGCCCTCGGAACTGTTCGGCACGAAGGTCGTGCGCTCCGCCCAGGTCGCCGCGAACCGCACCAAAGGCAGCGCGTCGAATCTGACGTACATCCTGCTCGGGCATTTCCCGGACTGGATCATCGCACGGCTCGGCGTCATGGAGTTCCTCGCCTCCGGCCACGGCGACACCGCCATCCAGAACGACCAGACGTTCCTCCGCGGCATCCAGCACATCGACGCGGGACCGCGCCACGAGGCGAGCTTCGTCTTCTGCGACGACCTCGTGATCGCGTGATTGCGAATTTCGATCCGCCCGCGGACGTTCGTCCGCGGGCTTCTTTTCGGGAGAACACCGTGCCGACTCCACTTGAAAGCCTCTCCGACACCAAGCAGGCGCTCGGCATCGCCGGCACCGACGACGACGACCTTCTCGAACAACTCCAGGCGATGGCGGACGAGTTCATCCTCCGCCACTGCGGCCGCGACTTCGCCGGCGGCACCTTCACGGAACTTCATCCGACCGGCGGACGGATGATCTTCCTGGCGAACTATCCCGTGACCGAACTCACGTCCGTGAAGGTCGATCCCGACGGCGCGTTCGGAGCGGAGACGCTCTTGGACCCGGCGGCGTACACGCTGGTGGCCGAGCGCGGCGTGATCGTATCCCGCGGCGGGCGCTTCGGCGGCTGCGTCGCGCCGGCCGCGGTGCAGGTGGTGTACGAGACGGCCGCGGACGCCGTGCCGGCGGCGGTGGGCCGGGCGCACATCGACTTGGTCGGCCACTGGTACCGGCAGGTGAAGACCAACGTGAACTTGAACCAGTTGAACGTGCTGTCGAGGAACGAGAGCGACATCGAGACGCGTTACGCGGCGGCGGACGCGCCGGTGCCGGCCGCGATCCTGCGGACGCTCGCGCTGTACCGCGTGCCCGCGCAGTAGGTCAATGTTCGACGGAGGCTCTTTCGAGCAGATTGGCGACACATTCGAGGAGTTCGGGCGGCCGGAAGGGTTTGCGGATGTCGGCCATGGGCGGCCCGCCGGCGAATTCGCGCGACAGGTCGAAATCGGAGTAGCCGCTCATGACGACGACCGGGACACGGGAGCCGCGGCGGCGAAGGGCGGCGAGGGTGGCCTGGCCGTCGAGGACCGGCATGAGCAGGTCGAGCACGATGAGCTTCAGGGCGTCGCCGTGGCGGTCGGCGAGGGCGAGGGCCTCTTCGCCGTGCTCGGCGGTGAGGACGGTCCAACCGGCGGCGCGGAGCGTGAGGGCGGCGAGTTCGCGGACGGTGGCGTCGTCGTCGACGACGAGAGCGAGATCGCGAAACGTTTTCGAATCGGCCTGTTCGGTGGGGCGGCGCGCCGGGGGAGGCGTGGCCACAAGGTCCTGTCCGGCGCGGTCGAGGAGTTCGACGCGGACGACGGCACCGGCGGCGCTGGAGGCGAAGGCGACGGTGCCGCCGTGGGCGCGGGCGATGCCGCGGACGGCGGCGAGGCCGAGGCCGCGGCCCGGCGCCTTGGTCGTGAAGAACGGTTCGCCAAGCCGCTCGCGAATCGTGGGATCGATACCGGGACCGGAGTCGGCGATCTCGATCCAGACGCGTGTGTCCCCGGCGGAATCGGCGGCCGGTTCGGCACCGTAGCGCACGGTGATCGGCGCGCCCGGGCGGATATGGGCCTCCGCGGCATTGCGCAGCAGGTTGGTGACGAGCCGGCGGAGCTGCACCGCGTCGGCAGAAATGCGAACGGGCGAACCAGTCGCGATGGTCACAACGGGGTCGTTCGGCAGCATGGGCCGCACGTCCGTGGCGACTTCGTTCAGGAAATCGTTCAGTACGAGGGGCTGGCGGACGACCGTTCCCTTGCCGGTGTAGGCGACGATCTGGGCGCAGACTTCACCGGCGCGGGCGACGTCGGTTTCGATTGCCTGGGCGGCGGCGGCCGCGTCGCTACCGGCGTCCCTCAAGCGGTTGGCATGCCCCAGAAGACCGGTGAAGAGGTTGTTGAACTCGTGGGCCAGTCCGCCGGCGAAGCGGACCAATTCCGCGTCGTGACGGAGCTTGAGGCGGGCCGTTTCCCGACGGATTCGGTCGGCGGTCCGGCGGTCGAGCGCGGTGGGATCGGGTCCCGCTCGATCGGTGAGCGCGAGCAAGCCTAGGGATATCAGACCGGCCGCGGTGAGGACGAGATCGGCGGGCGCGGCGGGGACGATGGCGAGCGTGGCGAGTCCGAGGCCTCCGAGCGCGACGCCGCGCCAGAGCGGCCACCCGCCGGCGAGCCAGCCGGCGAAGAGGATGCCAAGCGAGGGTAGCAGCGCGAGCCCGTCGGCGGCGGGAAAGCCGAGCCGAGCCATGACCGCGACCGCACTCCAGCATGCCGTCGCGAGTGCGACGGACCATAGCCAATACGTTTGCACGAAAGGATCCAACGGACGGAGTTTGGGCGTCTGTCCCGTCGTCAGGAACGAAAAATGCTAGAGCGCGACCATGGGAACATTACCTCGAGAGTCGACTTTTCTTGAGGAAATGTCGAAATCTGAGCGTGGTTTTGTGTCGGTAACGGATATTTTTGGGCAGTTGAGATATTACAAAACGGGAACAGGTAAACGCGCGCCAGTACGTGACGCGCGATTGCTTGTCGGATCGATCGTCAAGTTTACTTCTTAGGAGTCGCCGGTGCGGGTGGTGCAGCTGGAGTGGCCGGTGCCGGTGCGGGCGCGGGAGCCGGAATCGGTGGTTTCGGCGTCAGCTTCTCCAGCTTCGCCTTGGCGGCGGCGACTTCCGCGTTGACTGCATTCAGGTTCGCCTGGGCCGCATTGAAGGCGTCGAACACGGGCTTCCGCGCGGCGGTCTGGTCGGCGACCGCCTTCTGCGCCGGCGGGATCTTCGGCATCGCGTCGGCGGAGGCTTTTTGGAGGATGGGGAGCTTGTCCGTCGCCGCTTTGGCAACCGCTTGCGCGTCGACGACGGCCTTGTTCGCGGCCGCCACTTCGTCCGCCGCCGTCTTCGCAAGGGCGGCGGTCTTCGTCGCCTGGTTCTTGAGTTCCGCGTTCGCCGGGGTCGCGGTCGCGGCGGCTTGCACCTTGTTCGCCGCCTCCTGGAGCGCGCCCGCCGTCACTTGCTTCGCGGCCACGACGGCCTGTGCCGTCACGACGGCGGCGTTCGCCGCGGTCACGGCGGCCTGGCCCTGATCGGCGGCCGCCTTTGCCGCGTTGGCCGCGTTCGTCAGATCGGTGACGGTCTTGATGAAGGGTGCCAGCTCCGCGTTCGCTTTGTCGACGTTGGCCTTCGCCGCCGCGAGTGCGTCCGTCGTGGGCTTCACCTTCGCCTCGGCCGCGGCGATGGCCGCCTTCGCGATCTCGATCTGCTCGGCGATCGTCTTCGGGTTCGTGTCGGCGGCGATGAGTACCTTGCCGTCGGCTGCGGCCCACGCCTTCACGGTGCCGGACCAGTCGCCGGCGAAGACCTTGGCGTTATCGTGGTTGATCGCCACCTTCAGGCCGAGGTCGGCGAACGGTTCGAACTGCTTCTGCATCGCGCCGTTCTGGTCCCAGAGCTTCGTGACCTTGTCGCGGCCCGTGGAGGCGAGCCGGCCGTCGTGGCTGAATTTCACGCTGGCCGTGCCGCCGCCGTGCGCGCCCCAGTTGCGGATGTTTCCGCCATTCTCCATTTCCCAGAGCTTGATCGTGCCGTCTTCGCTGCAACTGGCGAGAACGTTGGAGTCGTCCCGCCAGCTCACGTCGGTGATCATGGCCGTGTGGCCGCGGAGGCTGAAGTATTCGCGGCCGGTGAACGATTCCCACACGAACAGGCCGGCGCTGCGGTCGCCGGTGGCGAGCAGCACGCCGTCGGGTGAGAACTCGACCGCGCAGACCCAGTCGGTGTGCTTCTTGATCTCGCGCACAACCGAGCCGTCGGCCGTGGAATAGATGCGAATGAGCTTGGACGGGCTGCCGACGGCGATCAGCGTCTGGTCGGGGCTGATATCGGCGGCGAGGAGGGCGTCGGACTCGATGCCGACTTCGACGATCTTGTCGCCGGTTACGACGTTGTAGAGGACCGCCTTGCCGCCCTGTCCGCCCCGACCGCCGGCGACGAGGATCAGCTTGCCGTTGCGGCTGAACTTGATGCTGTTGATCTGGCCATGTTCGTAGGGGAGGAAGCCGAGGGTGTCGCCGGTGTCGGCGTGCTGGAGGATGACCTGCTTCTGCCCGCCGATAGCGACGAGCGGCGCCCAGGGGGACGTGGCCATGGCGAGCACGGCACCGGGGCGGCGCGCCTTCGTCAGTGGCTCGAGCTTGAACTTGCCGGCGATCGGCATCGGCGGAGGGCCTTCGGGCCGACCCTTCGAAACGGACTTCAGGCCGATGTCGTTCTTCGGCTTGGCGGCCATCGCCTTGCTGCCGGCGTTCTCCCGCAGGCCTTGTTCAATCCAGGTGCGAAGGATGGTGATTTGCGCGTCGGGGATCTTCTGTCCGCTCGGCGGCATCTTCGGCTCGGCGGTGTGTGCCGTGAGCGTGTAGAGGCGGGACTTGTTCGGGTCGCCGGCCGCCACGACCGCGCCGGATCCGCCGCCTTCCATCACGGCCGCGAAGGTCGCCGCGTTCAGGCCGCCCTTCTGCTTGTCGTTGCCGTGGCAGTTGACGCAGTGCTGCTTGAGGATCGGCAGCACGTCGTCGTCGAAGGTCGGCTTCGCCGGATCGGCAACCGCCGGGGCCGCGACGAGGGCGAAGGCGAAGAGAACGAATGTCGGACGGAGCATAGTCGAAAACCTCGGCATGTTAATTCGTTGGCGTCGGATCGTTCGGGAGCGTTTGCAAGAAGGACACGGGGTCGAGGATGGTCAGGGCGGGACAGGTCTGGCGGAAGGCCTCATCGTTCATGAGATCCAACAGGTCGTTGTCGCGGCTGACGAGCAATCGAGCATCGGCGGCGATGGCGAGGTTGATATAGCGTTCATCCTTCGGGTCGCGGGGATAGTCAAATACGCGAGGTACCGGATCGACGAACTTCGCGTACTGGAACAGGTCGTCCAGAAACCTGTTGGCAGCCTCATCGGTTAGGGTCTTAAATTTGTTTCGGATCTTGGGCCGAAACAACACGTCTTCGATTTCCTCCAACACCGCCGAGCTCAGCAAAAGTTCGACGCGTTTCTGTCGAATGGTCTCGAAACACCCGACGGCCGGGCCTCTTGGAAACCCGGCCGCTTGCAAGAGCACGACGCAGTCGAAGACCGCGCGGTTCATTGCCGATGGCCCGCGTGCTTCTCCTTCCAAATCTCCTCACGAATTTCTTGGATAAAATCGCCAAACTCTTCTTCCGTCATCCCGCTCTCGGCCACCTCTTGGCGAAACGGTGCGAGAACTTCGTCGAGCGAACGGGCATGCAACTCTCGATCGAGGACCTTTGCGGCAAAATCTTCCGGCGTGCGGCCGTACCGCGCCGCACATTCAGCGAGTCTTTTCTCGGATGCTTCCGACAATTCGATCGTGATCGACATCCCATTACCTCCCTGACCCAAATGCCATATTACCGCGCGCCATCTTTCCCCGACACGAACAGCGGCAGCAGCGCCCCGATACCGAAGCGGCTCGGGGCCTCCTTGCGGCTCAGCTCCTTCGTCGTGCCGCCGCGCGTCTCGCGCACCAGCACCGGGAAGTTCCCGCCAAAGTGCGCCTCGCCCATCGTGGCGCTGAAGGCCGAGTCGCTCACCACGAACATCGGGTCCGCCGACACGCCCGTCGTGGCGTAGGCGAAGCAGCCAAGCACTTCGGTCTTGCCGCCGTTCTTCGTTTCGAGCAGCGTGCCGGATCGCTCCGTCTTGTAGCCGAGAACCCAGAGCGAGCCGCCGTCGTTGAGGACGTGCAGGCCCTTGGTCTCCTGGTTCAGTTGCCGTGCCCAGACCGCCTGCTGGCGGAACAGGAACGGTCCGCCGCAGACATCTTCGATGAACACCCGGCCGCCCGTCCCTTCGAACTTCCCGAAGATGCAGTTCTTCACGACCAGCGTCCGGTTCGTCGCATGTTCGATCCAGGTCTTGGCCTTCGAACCATACGTTTCATTCATCCGTTCGAGGATCACGGTCTGCGATTCGCCGTCCGCGATCCTGAAGGCGGGTTTGTCGCCGATCCGGTCGCCGCCGACCAATTGCGAACCCATGAAGACGATCCGCCGGACCTTCCCGCGCATCGTGACGGTGTCGTGCAGGACGTAGAAACCGCGGGGCACGTAGATCGTCGTGGCGCCGCTGTCGATGGCTTTCTGGAACGCCGGGGCATCGTCTTGGACGTTGCGTTTCTGGTAGGTGTTCCCGCCGGCCCCGAATTTCACGACGTTCGCCCTAGTCGCCGGGTCGTCGTCCGGCACGGTCGGCTCATCCTCCACCTTCAGATTGAGCGACTTCCCGCTCGATTCGAACAGGTGCATTGCCGGCAGTGCGGTGAACTCGTCGAGGGTCAATCCGTCCGGTGCCGGCGTCGTGCCCAGCGTGTTCTCCAGGGCCTTCGCGTAGCCGCTCGCCGTCACGTTGCGGGCGAAGAGCGGCGCGGCGTTCTTGATTGCCGCCGTACCGGGCGCACCGCCCGTCAACTTTGCATCCACTAGCGTCAGGACGCCCGGCCCCTTCGCGTTCACGATGGCCGGGACCGCGTTGTCACTCTTGAGTTTTCGAATGTTCAGCACCTGCCCCTGATTCTTGATGCCACACTCGGTCTGCTTCGCGACGCGGACGTTCTCCATCGTGACGCTGTTGACCGCCGAGCGCAGGTCGATGCCGACCTTGTAGCCGATCACGTCGACGTTCTTGATCAGGCACGGGCCGTTCTCGTCGGTGTAGCCGAGGTCGAGACCGATCGGGCCGTTCCCGCGGATCGTCACGTCGCGGACGGTGCCTTCGTTGTTGGCCATGAACTGCGCGCCGATGGCGCCGGCGTTCGTGCCCGTGTCGATTGTCAAAGATCGCACCGCATTGCTGAACCGCTGTGCCGGCGCGCTTCCGGTCCAGATCACGGCCTTCGGCTTGGCCGCGTCGCCGAACCCCGGCGTGTCGTCGGCCACCTTCAGGATCGTCTTCTCGCGGCTCGCCCCTTCGAGCTGGGTCCGCTTGTATTCCATCCCGCCGTGCGGCCCTTTCGGCCAACGCAGGGTGTCCGAGATCCGATAGACCCCATCCGGTAGGTAGATGATCGCTCCCGCGTTGGGGTGGTCGTCCAGCGCCTTTTGGATGGCGGCCGTATCGTCGGCCACGCCATCCCCTTTCGCGCCATAGGGGGGCCGGGTCACATCCACGATCCCGCTATCGGCGGGGTACTTGGCGACCGGGCCAGCCATGGCCGAAAAGGCCAATACCAGAAACACATTCGTAAGCATGTTTCGCGCCTTTCACCCTGATGGTTGGTGAGAGGTTGGAACGGTCGCTGGGAAAGCGGCGACGGGGTTCCTTCCGCGCGAATACAGCCGTTGGTCGGCAGGCGGGTTCGGACCCCGTTTATCTTAGTCGAATCCTCGGCGGTAGAAAACGCCAACCCGGCAAAAGTTTCCGTTTACGGGGCCTGTGCGGTTTCGTGACGGTTATAACGAACAAGCGGGCAAGCGAATCTTGTTGAATCGCGCCAACGCCCAGCCCGGCCGCGCGTTACACCACCATGAATGGACGGGTTCGCGGTCGGCCGAACGCCCCAACTGGACTCCCCCGCCCCGGGGGCGTATCGTGCCCCGACGCCATTCCGTTCCCCCCGACCCCGCCGGTCCGCGTGACCCACGATCCGGATGACCTCCTCCGCGCCGAGGAACCGCGATGGATCGAGGCCGCCCAGGCCGGCGACCGCGAGGCATTCGGACGCCTCGTCGAGAAATACTGGGACGGCCTGCACCGCTGGCTGTTCCATCTGACCCGCGACCGCCACCGGGCCGAAGACCTGACGCAGGAAACCTTCACGAAGTCGCTCGCCGCCATCGGTTCGTTCCGCCCCGGCAGCAACTTCCGCGCGTGGCTCTTCCGCATCGGGCACAACAACTTCGTGAACCTGAAGCGCGCCGAGCGCCGCACGAAGCAGCCCCTGACGGATGACGCCCCGGCCGCGACCCCCGGCCCGTCGGCGCACGAGAGCCTCGCCGAACGGGAAACCCTCGCCGTGGTCCTCAAGGCCGTCGGCGACCTGCCCGCCGACTTCCGTGCCGCCCTCCTCCTCCATGCGCAGGAGGGGATGAGCTACCGCGAAGTCGCGAACATCCTGAAGACGACCGAGGAGACCGCCCGCTGGCGAGTCTTCAAAGCGCGACAGAAACTGATGAAGG
Organism: Gemmataceae bacterium; assembly: GCA_019636445.1. Lineage (GTDB taxonomy): Bacteria > Planctomycetota > Planctomycetia > Gemmatales > Gemmataceae > Limnoglobus. The sequence continues at coordinate 144,524 of JAHBXO010000001.1, forward strand.
TGCTGAACCCGGAACTGATCCCGGAGAAAGATTGAACCACGAATGACACGAATCGGACGAATCAAAACATGATTGATCTGTTTTCATCCGTATTCATCTGTGGCTCAATGTTTGGTGATTTATGAAGTGCGATGCCGTTCGAAACCGATTGCTCGACCTGCCGGACCTCGCGGAGGTTCCGCACGAGCTGCACGCGCACGTCGATGGCTGCGCGGCGTGTACGGCGTTCCTGGCGAAGGCGCGCGTCCTCGTCGCCGATCTCGCCGTCCTGCCGGCACCGTCGGGCGAGTCCGCGAAGCTGGCGTTCCTCGATTCCCTCGTCGCCGCCGGCCCGGTCATCAAAACCGTCCCCACGACACTTGGTTCCGGCACGACGCTCCGCGACCTGCTGGCGCGGATCCCGTTGCGGCCCGTCGGCGCGGTGGCCGCGGCGGCGCTCGTGGGCGTCGGCGTCTGGAGCGCGCTCCCCGGCCCCCGACCGCCGCAGGCGAAGGCCGATCCGCCCCGCCACGAACTGCTCACCAAGGTGGTGGCATTGAACACCGAACTCGCCGGCCTCGCCGCTCCCAAGGACCGCGTGACCAAGCTCGCCGGCCTCGCCGCCGACCTCCGTGCCGAGACGCAGGCGCTCGCCAAGGCCGCCCCGCGCGAGGAGATGCTCGCGCTGGTGAAGATGGTCGAGACGGTCGTCGAGAAGGGGATCGTGAGCCAGGCCGAGAAGATGACGATGTTCAACACGCCGGTCGCCGAGCGCCAGGCCGCGCTCAAGACCGCCATGGCGGAACTCTCGCGCACCGCGACCGATGTGACGGCGATGGTGCCCACGGCGTCGCAGCAGGTGCAGCCGCTGCTGCAACGCATCGCCAAGACCGCCCGGGACGGCGAAGCCCGACTGCAGAAACTCGCCAACGGGGAGGCGTAACCATGACCCGCTTCGCCGCCACACTCGCCATTTTGACCGCGTTTGCCGCCTGGGCCGGCGCGCAGTCGAATCCGTCCGCCCCGCTCGCCGCCGAGCAGCTCCGGCTGTTCCAGTCGAACCGCGAGCTGCTGGAGAATCTCGTCGAGCACAGCGTCGAGCTTGCCAACGCCGATACGCCGGTGGCGAAGGTGAAGGCGTGCCGCGCGTCCGCGAAGGATCTCGGCCGCGCGCTGCGCGACGCCGCGGACCGCGACGATCCGGACCGCGTCGCGGAGTTGGGCGATTACCTCGCGGCCGTCCTGCGCCACGGCCTGGCGCCGGCCATCGACGAGGCCCGCCGCACCATTCCCGCCGGCACCGCCGCCGAGGCCGAACTCGCCGAACAGGCGCGGGCCGCAACCGAAGACGCGAAGGCGTTTGAACTGTCGATCCCCGCGCTCGGCAAGGTCGGCGCCTCCGCGAAGGCGAAGGACGCGCGCGCCAAGCTGCAGCACGCCGGCGAAGCGCTCAAGACGCCCGAGCCGCGGAATCCCTGATCGGATCCCTACCAAACGAGAAACCCGAAATGGGTCCCGTCATAGCCAGCCGCCCGTGACGGGCAGCACGTGACCCGTGATGTAATCGCTCTCCTCGCTCGCCAAGAACAGGATCGCGTTCGCGATGTCCTCCGGCCTCCCCAACCGCCCCATCGGGATCTGCTTCAGATACTCCGCCTGAACCTCCGGCTTCACCTCGCCGAGCATCTTCGTCTGGATCACGCCGGGGGCGATCGCGTTCACGGTGATCTTCCGCCGCGCCAGCTCCTTCGCCAGGACGCGCGTGATGCCGATGACACCCGCCTTCGCGGCGGCGTAGTTCGTCTGCCCGTGGAAGCCGAGGATGCCGGCGATGCTGCTGATGCTGACGATCCGCCCGCCGTCGCGGAGGATTTCGGAGCCGTACTTGCAGCAGTGGAAGACGCCGGTGAGGTTCGTCTGGATGACGGCGTGCCATTCGTCGAGCGTCATCTTCTTCAAGGTGCGGTCGCGGATGATGCCGGCGTTGTTGACGAGGATGTCGAGGCCGCCGAGCTTCGCCTTGACGCGGTTCATCAGCGCCTCGACCTCGCCGGCGTCGCGGACGTCGGCGCTCTCGAGGTGGACGTTGCGCCCCAGCTCTTCGGCGAGCTTCGTGGCGTCGGCTTGGTTCTCGCCCGCGGGGTCGTCCCAATAATGGAGCACGCAGGTCGCGCCGGCCTTCGCGAAGGCGGCGAGCGTCGTCGCGCCGATGCCCCGCGAGCTGCCCGTGACGAGGACGACCTTACCCGTGAAGTCGAAGCGGATCATGCGAATGGCCGGCGTTGGGAAAGAGCGGGAACGGCGGCTGCCCGGCGTCGACATGGGCCTTCCAGTCGAGGTAGCCGAGATACAGCAGCGCTCCGAGGATGGTGTAGCAAACCGTCGTCGCGGGGACCGAGTCTGAGAAGAATTTCAGCGCACTGCCGGAGGATTTCTTGACCGTGAGTTTCACGCCGTTGAAGTCGACGGAATAGATTTCGTCGAGGACGAGGTGGGAGAGGAAGCCGAGCATGACGCCGACGGCGAGTTCCATGCGGAGTTTGTAGTCGGCGGTGTGGTAGCCGAGGTAGACGGCCAGTCCGGCGATGAACATGGCGGGGATGCTGTGGAACATGCCGCGGTGGACGGAGAACTGGCTGAAGAGCCAGGCTAGGCCGTAGCGGACGAACAGGTAGCCGAGGACGAGGCAGGCGAGCACGCCTTCGGGCGACAACCCCAACTGGCTCAATCGCGGCATGATGACGAGGGGCAGGACGGCGGCGGCGAGGCCGAAGATTTCGCGCACCGGCCGGCCGGTGTCGCTGTCGAGGTCCGGGAGCATGCCTCCGACGGCGGTCAGCGTGGCGCAGAGCACGCCGCTCTCCCAGTGGCAGCCGACGCCCTTGTGCATCAGGTAGCCGTAGCCGACCCCGATGGTGGCCGCGACCCCGACGTGCGTGCGAAACCCGGCCATGGTCAATCCCTCGACAACACATGGCCCGCAGATGACGCAGATTGGAGGACGAAGATAAAGATGATCAGAATTTTAAGGTTTTCATCATCTTCATCTGCGTCCGTAGGTCAGCGTCATCTGCGGGCCATTCTGTTCCTACCAACCTTGCATCGCCCCACCGTTAACGGCGAAACTGTTCGCATTCGACGGAGGGTAATCCCATGACGAACGCGGACGTGGTTCGGAAGTTGCGCGAGCACGCGGGCGCGCTCGGCCGGTCGGGCGCGAACTTGTACCGTGTTCGCGCATTCCGTCAAGCCGCAGTTGCGGTGCTAGCCGCCGAACGGGACGTGGAGGTCATAGCGGCGGAAGCGGGCCCGGCCGGTCTGCAGAGAGAATTCGGGCTTGGAAAAAGCGTCGCCGAGACGATCGCGGAGTACTTGCGCTCCGGCGCCTGGCTGCCGCACGAGGGCGGGCGGTGAACGTCAGACAATCTTCCGCAGCTCCGCCAGCAGCTTGTCGATCTCGGCGTCGGTGCCGACGGAGATTCGCAGGCCGTCGCCGTAACCGGCGTAGTTCATGTAGCGCACCAGCACGTTCTTCGCCTTGAGCGCCTCGTAGATCGGCTTCACGGGCTTGTCGGCCCGCCGACACCACAGGAAGTTCGCCTGGCTCGACGTGACGCGGAAGCCCAGCTTCGACAGCTCCGCGTGCATCCGGCCGCGCGTGGCGAGAATGCGCGAGCGGACGTCGGCGAAGTAGTGCTGGTCCTCGATCGCGGCCGTCGCGGCGGCGAGGGCGAGCACGTCGCAGTTGTAGGAGTCCTTCACTTTCAGCAGTTCGCGCACGATCGCCGGGTCGGCGACGGCGAAGCCGAAGCGGATGCCCGCGAGCGAATAGGACTTGCTGAACGATCGCGTGACGATCACGTTCGGCAGCTCCTTCGCCAGTGGCAGGCCGTTCCACTCGGCGAAATCGGCGTAGGCCTCGTCCAGCACGAGCGGGCCGTCGATCGCATCGGCGAAGCGCTCGAGCGCGGGCAGGCGCAAGCAGGTGCCGGAAGGGGAATTGGGGTTCGGCAGGAACGTCAGGTGCGCGCCCGTCACCGGCCACGGGTGCGGCAGCGTCCAGTCGTCCGTGAAGGGCACCATCTGGAACTTCGCGTTCTGAATCTCGGCGAGCGACTTGTAGAGGATGTAGCTGGGCGTCGGCGACGCGATGAGGCCGCCCTCCGGCACAAAGGCGCGCGTGAGGATGGTCAGGATGTCGTCGGAGCCGTTGCCGATGAGGATGGAATCGGGATCGACGCCGAGGACGCGGCCGGCGGCCTTGCGGAAGTCGTCGCCGGCCGGCTGTGGGTACTTGCGGAGCTTGTCGCCGGTGAGGGCAGCGCGGAGCGCCTCGAAGACGCGCGGCGACGGCGGGTAGGGGTTTTCGTTGGTGTTAAGTTTGACGATATCCGGCGCGTTGAGCTGCTCGCCCGGCACATAGCCGGCCATCGCGCGAATGTTGGATCGGATTCCATTCATGATCGGTGTCAGTTGTCAGTGTCAGTGGTCAGTATGGAAAGGATTATTGCTTTCTGACCACTGACACTGACACGAATCACTTCTTCCCGCCCGCGCCGGCGGCGGCGAGCACTTTTTCGGGCTTCGGCTTGGGTCGGGCGGCGGGGCCGTTGTCGTTGGCGCGTTGCTCAACGCTGGCGGCATGGGCCGTCAGGCCTTCCTTCTTGGCGAAGAAGACGACGTCGTCGGAGATGTCGCGCAGGCCGTTGCGGGTGAAGCGCAGGATGCTGGTGCGCTTGCGGAAGTCGTTGGCGGTGAGGCCGCTGGAGAAGCGTGCCGTGCCGCCGGTCGGCAGGACGTGGCTGGGGCCGGCGGCATAGTCGCCCAAGGCCACCGGGGTGAACGGGCCGAGGAAGATCGCGCCGGCGCTGTCCACCGCTTCGGCGAAACCGTCGGGGTCCCGCGTCTGGATGTGCAGGTGCTCCGGGGCGAGGGCGTTCACGCAGTCGATCGCACCCTGTTTGTCCGGCGCCAGCACGAACGCGCCGTAGCGCTCCAGTGAGTCCTTGGCCAGGTCGGCCCGCGAGAGCTTCGCCATGCGCTTCACGAGCGCCGCTTCCACCTCGCCCAACAGCGGCTCATACCACGTCACGAGGATCGGCACGCCCGGCGAGTGCTCCGCCTGCGCGAGCAGGTCGAGCGCGACGTAGCTGGGGTGTGCGGAGTCGTCCGCGGCGACCACGATCTCGCTCGGCCCGGCGATGCAGTCGATCGCGCAGGTGCCGCAGACGAACTTCTTGGCGAGCGCGACGAACTGGCTGCCGGGGCCGACGATCATCTCGACCGGCTTCATCCCCTCCACACCATATGCCATGGCCGCGACGGCCTGCGCGCCACCCACGCGATAAACTTCGTCCACCTCGAGTTCGTGGCAGACCGCCAGCATGTCCTTGCTGTAGGCACCGGTGTCCTTCGGCGGCAGGCAGACGATGATCTCCTTCACGCCGGCGGCTTTCGCCGGGCAGACGGTCATGAGCAGCGTGGACGGGTACGCGGCCGCGCCGCCGGGGCAATAGACGCCGATGCGGTTCAGCGGTCGGTAGCGGAGCGTGACCTCGTGTTGACCGGAAACTCGCAGTTCGGCGTCCTGGTGCAACAGGCCGTGCTGGAACGAGTCGATGTTGTAACGGATCCGCCGGATGACCTCGAGGAACTCCGGCGCGGCCGCGGCGTGCGCGGCGGCCATCTCTTCTTTCTTGACCCGCAGGGCGTCCGGCTTGAGTTTCACCTTGTCGAGCGCTTCGGTGTAGTGCAGTAGTGCCGACACGCCCTTCGTCTTGACGTCGAGGCAGATCTTTTCGACCGCCTGCGCGGGGGTCAGGGCACTACCGAAGACGGCCTGGGTGAGTTTCTTGGCCGCAGCCGAGACGACTTCGGACTCAGGCCGAAATTGGTCGCGCAATTTGGCGAGCTGGGCGTTGGCGTTATTCGCCGTGAGATCGATCTTGCGGATTTTCAAGGCAGCCATTCTGCGTCCTCGTCTGCGGCGGTTGCGATAACCGGAGTCCGCAGCACAGTTTGCGTCGAGCCATCGTCCGCCATCGAACGCGGCGGTGGGAGAAAGGTCATCTTTGTTATAGGAATGAAGCGAACGATCCGCAATGGACGCCAACCGATCCGTGAAGGTAGGCAAGCTGTATCGATAGTTGGTTGTTCGAGTTGCGACGATTGTGCGGCCTGGGGAATCGGGGCCGTCACGTGCCGCGCGGCGGACGATCACGAACGAAACAAAAATCGCACTGATAATCGATTGTGCTAATGTGTTTCTTTGGTTCGTCTCGGTGTCCCCAGGTCGGTCGGCCCGAGGGCGAATCAGTTCGTGATCCCCTTCGTGATCCGCATGAAGACGTCCTCCAGGTTGATTTCCTCTTCCTTGAACGCTCTCAGCTTGAACCCCTCCGCGATGAGCCGTTCGGGGATGAAGCTGCCGTCGGCGTTCTCGTCCTTCATCGTCACCTTGATCGACTCGCCTTCGCCGGTCAGTTCAACGCTCTCGAATTCGGGGTAGGTTTGGAGCTTCTTCGCGGCGAGTTCGTTCGACTCCTTGCCGACCGAGACGACGTAGATGTGCTTCTGGCGGACCTGCTTGATGGCGCTGGCGACGTCGTTGTTGAAGATGAGCTTGCCGCGCTCGATGATGCCGATCTTGTTGCAGATGTCCGCCAGTTCCGGCAGGATGTGCGACGACACCATGATCGTCTTGTTCATCTTGCGGAGTTCCTTGATCAGCTCCCGCATCTCGATCCGGGCGCGGGGGTCGAGGCCCGAGGCCGGTTCGTCCAACAACAAGACTTGCGGCTCGTGCAGCAGCACGCGGGCCAATCCGAGTCGCTGTGTCATTCCGCGGCTGAGGCTCGTGACGAGCGCGTCCCGCTTGTAGCCGAGTTCCACGAGGTCCAGCACCTGGTCGCACTTCTTGCGGCGCTCCGGCCCCTTGATGCGGTACGCGGCCGCGAAGAATTCCAGGTATTCGATCACCTTCATGTCGTCGTAGACGCCGAAGAAGTCGGGCATGTAGCCGATGCTGCGCCGGATTTCCTTCGAGCCGGTGTAGATCGAGTAGCCGCACACGCTCGCTTCGCCCCAGCTGGGGTTCAGGAGTGTGGCGAGGATGCGCATGGTCGTGGTCTTGCCCGCGCCGTTCGGGCCGATGAAGCCGAAGACATCGCCTTGATCGAGCTTGAGCGTGAGGCGGTCGAGGGCGAAAAGGTCGCCGTATTTCTTCGTCAGGTCGCGCGTTTCGATCATGATGGTCTCAAAGAGAATTTCGCCACAGATCAACACGGATGAAAACAGATCAGACCCAGAAATCAATTTTGGATTTTTTCGGATCTGTCTTCTCGGTGTTCATCTGTGGCCATTCATTTCTTAAAGGGTTTCACCGGGAGATAAATCCGCACGAAGGTTTCCTGTTGAAGGGTACCCTGTTGCGGGGTGCGGTTCGCCGCGCCGCCGGGGAGTTCCTTGAGCCAGATGCGCGTCGGTGAGGGCGAGTCCGCGGCCGTCAGCAGTTCCTCCGCGGGAACATCGCGGACGGCGGGGACGCGGCCGATCACGATCACTTCGTCCCGGTGCAGGCTGGAGAGGCGCCACGATTGATCGAGCCGGCGGAGCGTGCTGTTGCGCGGGGCGGCGGTGTCGTTCGATTTCAGCGTCTCTTCGTGGAACATCATCTGGAACGCCGGTGCCGCACCGTTCGATTGCAGTTTCTGCGTGCTGGCACGGCCGAAGTTCGGCGGATTCACGGTGGTGAACACCGACAGGCTCGTCAGCTTCGCGATCCAATCGCCATCGACTTTGGTGTCGTCGAGAAAGGCGTTCACCGGTACGCCGGTCGGGATCGCGTCCCACTTGTACGCCTTGCCGGCGTAGACGAGGTGCACGTCTTGCAGTTCCTTGAACGGCAGGTTCAGGGTGAAGGTGCCGACGACGTTGGCCGGGTTCGCCGGCGGATGGACGAGTTCGGAGACGACGGGCGGCGTGGCCTTGTCGAGGACGGCGTTCCAGTCGGCGGTGAAGCCCTTGGTGGACCAGACCTGGATCGGCACGTCGACCAGCCCGTCGGCGAAGCGGGCGGTGGCGGGATCGCCGGGCTGCGTGAGGCCGTACTGGTAGGAGCGGCGGAAGAGTCCGCCGCGGCGGCCGCTGCCGGCACCGGTCCAGTCGACGAGGGCGCCGCCGTGTGCGCCGCCGGGGGCGGCCCAGCCGGGTGCGGGTTCGACGCCGACGCGGTAGGTGTCGATGCGCGGGCTGAAGACCGTGAACCAGGTGCGCCCATAGACGCGGTTCGTCGCCGGGTCGATGTCGACGATGTCCACCTTGTTCACCTTCATGTCGCTTCCCTTCAGGGCGTACGCGCTGAAGTAGGCGATGGCGCTGACGGTGAGAACGATGATCGGGAAGGTGATCCAGGTGAGTTCGAGCCGCTTGAAGACCTTCTTGAGCACGTAGTATTCGACCGGCCCGATGAGCAGCGTGTAGAGGACGATGAACGCGGCGACCCAGCCGAAGGAGATGACGGGGACGCTGGCGAAGGCGTCGGCGTGCTGGCGCATCTCGTTGGCGAGTTCGTCCTCGGCGATGCCGGAGTAGGAGTAGTTGTTCTTGTTGAACGACTGGGGCGCGCGGTTGGCGCCGCACTCGCGGAGGATCAGGTCCCAGGCGCGGGGGCGGTCATCGTAGTCGACGAACGGCGAGCGATCGAGGTCGAAGGCGACGAGGGTGACGCGCCCGAGGCCGTAGGGTGCCTGCACAACGGCGCGGCGTGTGCCTTCGCGCAGCGAGTCGGCCGGCGGCACGATCTGCCGGGCACCCCGGTCGGTGTGCGGCTCGAAGCGGACGAGCGGGAAGGTGCCCCCTTTCGCCGTGAGCGTATTCAGCTTGGTCTTCTTCTCGCTCACGCCGTGGGTGAGCCACTCCATCGGGAGGTCCTTCACCTGCTCGACGAGGTTTTCCCGCGGCAGGCGCATCGGCAGGAGTTCCTGCAACACGGGGAAGCTTGCGGCGACGCCGGCGTTCTGGCCCACGCTGACGACCAGCCGCCCACCGCGACGGACCCACTCGACGAGCGCATCGAGGCGCGGCTTGTGTTGCGGATCGGTGAACAGCGGGGCGAGGAAGTTCTGCACGGACGCCGAACCGGTGGCGAGGACGACGAGGTCGGCGGCGTCGTAGCCGTACCAGCGGTCGGGCAGGAGGTACGGATTGTCGATGACGGCCAGATCGACCTTCGAGCCGCGATTGGCGCCGGGTGCCTCGGGGGGTAACTCGAATCCGGGCAGTCGGGAACCGAGCGAGAGGACGACGTAGGCGGAGGTGTCCTTGCTGCGGACGAAGCTGAGGCGTTTGGGTTCGGCGAGATTGCGGCCACTGCCGGGGTCGCGGATGGAGACGGAGAGATCGCGGCCGCCGAGGCGGACGCAGGGCAGGTAGGCGAGTTCGGCGGCGGAGAGCGTGGTGCCGGGGCGCACGTCCGAGAGGTTCTGCAACGGCACGGTCACGCTGGTGCCGAGGTCGTCGGGGTCGCTGGCTTCGAGGACGATGGCGGCGGGGCGATCGACGGTGCGGAGGATTTCCAGTTCGAGGTAGACGGGGGTCCAGAAGTTGGTTTTGCAGATGTAGGAACCGCTGCCGTCGTCGTCGCGCTGGGTGACGTTCGGGCCGTGGGGGAAGCCGGTCTTGACGGACTTGATCTTGATCGGGTGCGACTGCGCGGCGGCGGACGCGGCGGCCAGCGCGAGCGCCGCGATTACCGCGAAGCACCGAAAGAGGGGACGGGTCACGGTTTCTCCGCGAGGGCGCAGGCACAGGGTACTTGACGGCAGCCGGGGCAACCGGTGCCGTATTTCCGCGCGATGGCGTCGTCGAGATTCACGCCGACTCCGTTCGCCAGGGTCGCCAGCCACGCCAGCACGTCGGCGAATTCGAGGGTTCGTTCCTCGTGGGTGCCCCCGCGCAGGGCGCCGGCGAGTTCGCCGACCTCTTCGAGGAACCACATGAAGGTGCCTTCGACGCCGCGGCGGGAATCTTTTTCGCCGTAGAGTTCCCGGATACGATCTTGCAGTTGGCCGAGGGTCATGGTCCCGCGATTCTAGCACGGCTGCAAGTATCCGGCCAATTTACGTTTCGGAACCGGGTTGGGTTCGCGCGGGCGATCACTCCGCGGTTTCGCGGTAGATTTCGTCGAACTTGTCGGCGATGCTGCGGAAGACAGGGATCAGACCGGGATCGAAGTGGCCCGGCGACGCATCCAACATCGTCATGAGCGCCATGTTGTGCGACAGCGACGGCTTGTAGACGCGTCGGGAGCGGAGGGCGTCGTAGACGTCGCACAGGGCGAGGAGGCGCGCCGCGAGCGGGATCTCTTCGCCGGCGAGGCGGTCCGGGTAGCCGGTGCCGTCCCATTTCTCGTGGTGGTGGCGGGCGATGTCGGTCGCCATCTGCAGGAACCCGGTGGCGAAGCGGTAGCGGCGGGCGACCTCCTGCAGCGTGTCGGCACCGTTGGTGGTGTGCGCCTCCATGAGCACGCGCTCGTGGGGGTCGAGCCGGCCGGGCTTGTTCAGGATGTAATCGGGCACGGCGGCCTTGCCGATGTCGTGCAGCGGAGCCGCGTCCTCGAGTGTCTGGAGGAAGTCCGGGGCGATGCGGTCGGCAAAGGCGGGCACGCGCCGTGCTGCGTCGCCGAGCACGCGGCAATACTTCTGAAGGCGGATCAGGTGCGCGCCGGTCTCGGCCGAACGCTGTTCGACCAGCTTCGCCAGAGCCAGCACCATCGCCCCGCGCGCCATCAGCAGCTCGCCGTCCCGCGAACTCACCCCGCGCTCCAGCTCCGCGTTCAGCGTCATCAGATGCCCGTTGAGCGTCTCCGCGCGGTCCTGCGCGTCCTTCAGCTTCAGCGCCGACTTCACCCTGGCCCGGAGTTGCACCAGGCTGAACGGCTTGGTCAGGAAGTCGTCCGCCCCGGCGTTGAGCATCCGCGAGAGTTCGTCCCCGCTCGTGCGGCCCGACAACATGATGACCTTGATGTTCGGCGACGGCGGATGCTGGCGGATCTTCCGCAGCACCTGCTCGCCGTTCAGCCCCGGCAGGTCCACATCCAGCAGCACGAGGTCGTAGTCCGTCTCGCGAACCCGCGTCAGCGCGTCCGGTCCGGTGCCGACCTCGTCGCACTTCGCGCCGTCGCCGGCGATGGCGAGCTTGCAGACGCGGCGCACGTCGACCTGGTCGTCCACGATGAGGATGCGGTGCGGCGCCGGCATGGCGTCCGGCACGCCGTCGGGCGCGGTGTCCGACGCCGTCGACTCGGCCGTCTCCGGCAACGGCCGCGCCACTGGCCGCGTGATCGACTTCAAGAACGGCATCAACTCCCGCATCGCCGCCTCGGCCGACGGCACGCGGTCGTCCGCACGCAACGCCATCAGCCGACCCAGCGTCGCGTCCAGCGCCGCCGGCACCTCCGGTCGGAACTCCCGCACCGACGGCGGATGCAACGCCCCCGCCGCCCCGATCGGCGGCTCGAACGGATCGCGGCCCGTCAGCATGAAAAACAACGTCGCGCCCAGCCCGAAGACATCCGCCCGCGCATCCACGCCCCGCGCGTTCCGCACTTGCTCCGGCGCCATGTAGCCGATGGTGCCCAGGCGCGCCCCGTCCTTCGTCAGGCGGTCGTCCGGCGTCGGCAGCCGCGCCACCCCGAAGTCCAGAAGCTTCGCCGCTCCGTCCGGCGCGATCAGCACGTTCCCCGGCTTGATGTCCCGGTGGATCAATCCCTGCCGGTGCGCCTCCGTCAGCGCGTCCGCCACCTGATGGATCACCAGGCACGACTTCTCGATCGGCATCGGCCCGTCCGCCGTCACGCCGTCCTCGAGGTTCTGGCCCGCCACGTACTCCATCACCAGATACGGCACCGGCGCGCCGTTCGGACCTGCCCCCGGCTGCTCCCCGGCGTCCACCGCCGCCACGATGTGCGGATGCTTCAGCCGCGTGACCGCCAGCACTTCGTTGAAGAAGCGATCCAGCGCCCGCCGGTTCTTCTCCCCGTCCACGAACAGCGCCTTCACCGCCACCGGCTTCCGCAGCTTCACGTGCTCCGCCCGGAAGACCACGCCCATGCCGCCGGCGCCGATCTTCTCCAGAACGCGGTAGTTCCCCAGCACCAGCGTGTGCCACTCGTTCGACCGCAGCCGCCCCACCTGATAGGGGGTCAGCAGGTTCACCGCGAGCAACGCATTCAAGAGGTGGTCGTCGTCCGGTGCCGCCAGCACCGCGTCGCGGCGGTCGGAACCGAGCGCCTCCCAATCGCCCGCCGGCACGATGGACGCCGCCAGCAATTTGCGCATCAGGGGCGGGGACGGCGGCGGGGTCTTCAGCGCGTCGGATAAGCCGAGCGTACGGAGTGACATGGGGGGAACCGGAGGCTGCCGGAGGCTCGGACCGACGCACGCGGGGCGACAGTGCGGGGCGGTCGAGCGAAACTCGTCTTGCGAAGAATGTAGCCCGCCGTTGGCGTATGACAGCGCGAATCGGAAATTCCGTCAAAAGATGAATCGCGCAGCGACGCAATTTTCCGTCGAGGTCGCGACTCCTCCTGCGATGGCGCGAATTTCGCCGCCGGGCGCAAAAACCCCGATTCGTCGATGGGGCCCGACCTACGATTTTGCCACCGCCGCTTATCGCAGGTTCGATTGCTTCAGCAGCAACTCCACCCACGAGCGACCCACGTCCGACAGCTTCACGCACCCCGGCAGCGGATCGCCGTACCGCACCTGCTTCCCGAATCCGCCCAGGTCGTACGCCCGCCGGAACACGTCCTGCAAATCCAGCATCGCGTCCCGGTCGTCCACCGCCAGCGGCAGCTTGAACTTCGGCAGGCGCTTCTGCACCGTCGCCGTGTAGATCTCGAACTTCCCCGGCGACATCGCCCGCGTCACCGTGAAGGTGTAGTCGTGCTCCGGCAGCGCGTCCCGCGAGTAGTCCAACAGCGGCGACCCCTGCGTCGACAGGTCGACCTCCAGCGCGTTCGCCCGTTGCGACTCCACCAGCTTGCGCGTCGCCAGGTACGCCTCGCGGCCCGCCGTCGTCGTCTTGTTCGCCGGGCTGGCGAGGTCGATCAACGTCACCAGCCGCCCGTCCCCGCGCTCGCGGATCTCGATGAACGGCTCCTCGTGCTGCTCGCGCACCACCGACGTGAACAGCGGCATCTCCACCGTGTACGACCGCATTCCCACACGCGCGCGGTAGCGGTCCACGAGGCCGGGCAGCAGCGTGTGGTACAGTGCGGCGACGAACTGGTGCTGGAAGCTCTTCCAGTGCTTCGGGTCTTCGAGGAACGGGTCCATGCCGGGAAAGGGGCTGGGCATCGGGGTGCGTCTCCGGGTCGGTCCGGGGCGTGGGACCGGGAACGATCGATTCGGATGATACGGATTGCAACGATTGTACCGCGCCGCCGGGCGCGCGCTCAAACAGAATTGGTCGCGGGCCGCAGGTCGACTCGTCGACCGGCCTGTCGTCCCGTCCACCGGACGGTCGCGTTGGCGGAATCGGCTTCGGACGCCCGCCGAACTGCGAATCGTCATCCGGCGGATCGTCCGGGTCGTCGGATCGTTGGATGCCGTAGTAATCGTCGATATCGCGGTGCACTTCTTCGGGCGTCATCTTCGCCATCATGTCGTCCGCGACGGCCTGGAGATCGAACGGCATCGCCGTCTTGTTCTTCTCCCCGTGGCGCACCGAAGTCATCCAGACCTTGAGCAGGCAGACGGCCGCCTGGAGGACGAGTTTGTCGTCCGTGTGGCGGAGCAGCTTGCGGAGCGCGAGCAGCGCCTCCGACCCCGACTGCCCGAGGCAGCGCTTGCGTTCGCGGCGGACGAATCGGTTCCATGTCGCGGATTCGTTCATGCGATAGCGGTTCAATTCGTCGAGGGGGACGTTCCCTTCGCGTGCCGCCGCTTCGAGGGAGCTTCCCTGCGCGACCGCCTCCGCCGCGACGCGGAAGGCGGGATCGATGGTGGAGGCGAAGCAGACCACGGGTCACCTCGATTCGGGAGGCGGGGAAGTGAGCGGGGACGACGAACCGTAAGCGATGATGTACGTTTGTCAACCGGATGTGTGGGAAGGACCGGAGGTGCGTTGGCCGAGGGGGTCGGGGTCACGAACGGTCGTTGCTAAAGCCGACGCTCGCGAGGAAGTCGCGCGCCATCGCGGAGTATTCGGCGGATGGATGGATGGCCTGCCGGAATTGATTCTGATAGGACCGAATCACTTCTTGCAACTCGGGATCGGATCGCCGTGTCGATAGGAGCTGGAGTTTACGCCAATTCGTCCAATCGTTCTGCAATCGAAGATACGACTCCTTCCGACGATCCACTGGATTCTTATTTTTGCCGTCACGTTTGGTTCGATTCAAATCGAGGATCTCGATTGTCGTCGATCCGTGCCGACTACCATTCACAGGTGTGGCGACATGTTCTCGGAATCGGATATGAAGTTCGGGTTGCACGCTGGTTGGGTCGATGAGCAAGGGTTGTTCTTGCGAGAGGTTCCGCTGGGTCGGCTTCGCCCGTTTCTTTGGATCGACCAATGGGAACCAATTCGCTTTGTGATTGTTGCACCGCCAGCAGCTCAAGAGCAGATTGTCCCACGAATACGCGAGCCAGAAGTATCCGGGCGAAATTAATGAATGATTCGACTCGTCCTGCTTGTACCCGGCTTTCGGTCGAAAGTGTTCCACGTCGCCGGGATGGTCATCGCCGATGTAATGTTCGCAATAGGCGCACTTTCGATTCTGGGCTTCAATATACGCGTCGCGCACTTCCTTCGAGCGATAAATCGATTCTCGAAAATGCAAGGACGCCGAACGATCCGCCCGGTGGGCGGCGAATAGTACCTTTACCGCCTCGGTGACTTTTGCGTCCCACCCATCGGGTTTGCTTGGACGGGCGATCGAGATCATTCGAGCTTTAACCCTTCCTTCTCGAGCAGTCGGTCCAAGGCCTTGGTGATACGATCCATCTCCTGCCGTTGCTGTTTCGACTCGCCGACCGGTAGTTCGCCAATCTCGGCTTCCAAGCGTTTCAGTTCTTTCTCGTCGGCCTTCGTCAGTTTAGCCTTGCCGAGGATCGCGTCGCGCTCGGCGAGCAGCTTCGCGATGTGTGGCGGGCGAGCGGAGTCGAGGCCGAACAGGTCACTCGTGAGAATCTGATCGACGCGCCAGTTGCGGATGTATTCCACGTCGTTGTCAATGATGACGTGGTCGCCGACTCGCCGAAGGACGGCGAGGTTCGCAGCCGCTTGCGCGATGAGCGGGCTGTGGGCCGTGGCGATGAACTGCGTGTTCGGGAACAGGTTCGTCAGCCGGTCCATCAGCTCGCGCTGCCACTTGGGGTGCAGGTGCAGGTCGATCTCATCCACGAGGACGACGGCCGGCTCTTCGAGCGGGTTCTTGCTCTCCGGGTACCGCTCGACCATGCGGCTGGCGAAGTCGGCCACCCACGTCGCGAGCGATTGGTAGCCGTAGCCAAGTTGGCGGAAGGGCACCCAGCCATAGGGAGTCTTGAATTCGACGCGAGGCTTAGGGCGAACACCCTCGCCGGGGATGAAGCGGATGTCAGAAATTTCCCAAAGGACTTGTTTCAACAAATTAATAGCTTGGTCACGCCGAATACTTTGTTGTTCTTGAACATTCGACTTCTTTGCCGAAGTATAATCGAGATATAATAACCACTCTTCCGGGCTACGTAGATTAAAATTGTCAGAGAATAGCGTTCCTCTAGGCGAATCCTCTTCTACCTCCTCTAAGAATGCGAGTATGCCAACTCGCCTGCCTGCACCATAACCAACACAGAGTGGTAGATCTAACGTTGAAGAATCTACGTGACTATATTGAAACACCATTTCATCTAGGAATTCAATATCAAAATCTAATCTAGTCGAACTGGCTTGCTTTAATTGGTGTGATATGAAGTGAGTTGCTCTGATTTCGCATGACTTTTTCCCCCCTGTTCGCAATAGGCCATCTGGTATTTCATTCACAAACGCGGCTGGACTATAAATCCTCGTGCGTTTTCCACCCCCGCCACTGACTTCTATTTCAAACATCGTTAGCAACTGCAACAGCGTTGTCTTTCCCGTCCCGTTCACGCCGAGGATGATCGTCCACGGAGCCGGCTTGCCGTTGCCGTCGGACAGATCGAGTTTCTGCTTCGGGCCGAAGCAGCGGACGTTCTCTACCTCCAGCGACAGGAAGTACGCCGTCGGCGGTCGCTCGGCGGGCTTCGCGGAGGCGTGACCGTTCTTGCTCGGTGTCTTGGCCATGGCGGTATTTTAGCGGATCGAAGTCCCACACCGGAATACCATTGCTCCGTCCACGGAAAACCCCCTCGCTCGTGGTGTTGCACAAGTCGCACGCTTCCGGCGAGAATGGCGGGCGACAACGGTCAACGGACCCAGGCCCCGGATGCCCTGGATTCTCACAGCGGCGGAGGCGCAGCAATGACGGAAGCCCCCATTACGAAACAGCGGATCGATGAACTCCTGCGCTTCCTGCCCGCGTTCGGCACACCGGGGCCGGGCACCGAACCGGAATGGCACGGTCTGGTCCAAGATCCGGAGGACGGCATGTTCACCCTGCCGTATCCAACTTATCCCATCGTGGTCGTGGAATTTTTCCATCTTGCGAAACAGGAATGGTGGTGCGACTTCAACTACGACCCGGTCCAGGCAGACGCGATGATTCGCGACGATGCCGCCATCGCCTCCGCTTCGCTGGCCCAGATCAAGAGCATGCTCACGTCCTGCGTGCGGGGCGAACGGTTCTGTGACGGTTACCGCGGCAGGATGGTCCGCGAGGGCCGAATCGGGGCCATTCTCCGTCGGTTGAGTCAACTCCGGGACGAGGTTCCCGATGGCGAACCGGGATAAGTCCACGAAAAAAACCCCGTCGCTCGTGGCGTTGCACCACAGGCGACGGGGCCGGAACAGAGAAGAGGCCCGCGTAAGGTCCACAATTCGGGCAAGCCTGTCAAGACGAACTTTGCAAAAAATACCGACGATTGCAAAAACGACCGATCCGATCGCCCTTCCCCTCCGCCGCTGCGCGCTGCAAAATGACCGGGGGCGACTCTCCGCCCACCCCGGAGATACCGCGTGATCCGCAGCCTGTTCGCTCTTGCCCTCTGCGCCGGCAGCCTCGCCGCCGCGGAGCCGGCCCCGCCGCTCGGCACCAAGATCGCCGACTTCACCCTCGCCAACGCCGCCGACGGCAAGGCGTGGAACTTCGTCGAGGCCACGCGCGGCGCCAAGGCCGTCGTCGTGCTCTTTCCGAGCACTGCCTGCCCCGTCAGCCTCGCGTACGTGCCGCGCCTCATCGAACTCGAGAAGAAGTACCGCGACGAGGGGGTGCGGTTCGTCGCCATCTACAGCCACGATTCGGACGAATCCGCCGACATCGCGAAGCAGGCGAAGCACTTCGGTATCCCGTACCCGACGCTCAAGGACGACGGCGTGAAGATGGCCGACAAGTTCCACGTCGAGCGCGTGCCGAGCGCGTTCGTGCTGGATGCCACGCGAACCGTGCGCTACCACGGCCGCATCGACGACCAGTTCTCCGTCGGCGTCCACAAGGATAAGGCGACGACGCGCGAGCTGGCGAACGCGATCGATTCCATCCTCGAAGGCTCCGACGTGCGCGTGCCCTCCACGACGACCAGCGGGTGCAAGCTGACGCGGGAGAAGCCGGTCGCCAACTCCGGCCCGCTCGTCACGTACACGAAGGACGTCGCCCGGATTCTTCAGGCGAAGTGCCAGGACTGCCACCGCGCCGGCGAGGCGGCGCCGTTCGCGCTCGACAGCTACAAGGCCGCGAAGAGCTGGGCCGGCATGATGCGCGAGGTCGTCGCCGACGACGTGATGCCCCCGTGGCACGCCGACGCCGCGTTCGGCCACTTCAAGAACGATCGCCGCCTGACGCCCGAAGACAAGGCCACGCTGCTGAAGTGGATCGATCAGGGTTGCCCCGAAGGCAGCGCCAAGGACCAGCCGCAGCCGCGCCAGTTCCTCGACGGCTGGCGGCTGCCCCGCGAGCCGGACGTCGTGCTCAAGATGCAGAAGCCGGTCAAGGTGCCGGCGAGTTCGTTCCTCGGCATCGGTGTGCCGTACCAGTATGTGCCGGTCGGCGAACCGCTGGCCGAGGACACCTGGGTGGAAGCGGTGGAAGTGCGGCCGGAATACCGCGCCGTCGTCCACCACATCATCTGCTTCATCATCCCGCCGGGCGGCACGATCTTCGACGTCGCCGGCCGCGACTTCGGCCGGCACATGCTCGGCGCGTACGTCCCCGGCGACGCGCCGGTCGTGATGCCCCCGGGCCATGCGCGCAAGATCCCGAAGGGGTCGCAGCTGATGTTCGAGATGCACTACACGCCCAACGGCAAGGCCGGGCCCGATCAATCCATGATCGGCCTGTGCCTCGCCAAGGGGCCGCCGAAGCACGAGATCCAGAACGCGTCCATCATGAACGGCCGCTTCCGCATCCCGCCGGGCGATCCGAACTTCGAGGTGAAGTCGGTCAAGGAGTTCCCGAAGGACACGCGGCTGTTCATCTTCACGCCGCACATGCACGTCCGCGGCAAGGCGTTCAAGATGGAACTCGTGGGCAAGGACGGGTCTCGCGAGGTGCTGCTGAATGTGCCGAAATACGACTTCAACTGGCAGGCGAACTACGAGCTGGCGAAGCCGAAGGACATCCCCGCCGGCTCGAAGATCGAGTGCACGGCCTGGTACGACAACTCGAAGGCGAACCCGTCGAACCCCGACCCAAGCGCGACGGTGCGCTGGGGCAATCAGACGTGGCAGGAGATGATGATCGGCTTCGTGGTGTTCACGGAGAAGTGATCGGCTCCGCCGTTTCGGTCCGCATGGCCGCGATTCCCCGCGGACCGTAAGAACACTTCCGACCCATCATCGAGGACGAAGGACATGGCGGAATCGCTAGGGATAGCGCTCGTCGGCTGCGGGACCGTCGGTACCGGGGTCGCCCGAATTCTCACCGAACACGCCGGCCGCATGACCGCCCGCGCTGGGGGCCGATCCCTCGTCCTCCGCCATCTCGTCGTGCGCGACCGCGCGAAGCCGCGGGACGTTGTCGTTCCCGGCGCGACGGTTGGCACCGACTGGCGCGCCGCCGTCGCCGACCCGGCCGTGCACATCGTCGTCGAACTGATCGGTGGAACCACGGTCGCTAAGCAGGTCGTCCTTGCGGCGCTCGCGGCGGGCAAGCACGTCGTCACCGCGAACAAGGCGCTGCTGGCCGCGCACGGCTTCGAGCTGTTCGAGGCCGCCCGCCAGGCCGAGCGCGTTGTCTGCTTCGAGGCCGCCGTCGCCGGGGGCATCCCGATCATTCGCGCCCTCGGGGAGAGCCTTGCGGCGAACCAGATCACCGGCATCCAGGGCATCCTCAACGGCACGTCGAACTTCATCCTCAGCGCCATGGCGGAGAGTGGCACGAGCTACGCCGACGCGCTCAAGGAAGCCCAGCGCCTCGGCTACGCGGAGGCCGACCCGACGCTCGACGTCGACGGCTCCGACGCGGCGCACAAGCTCGCCGTGCTGGCGCAGATCGCCTTCGGCGTCACGGCGCAACCCGGCGACATCGAGAAGCAAGGCATCGCCGGCATCGACGCGATGGACACGCGCTTCGCCGCCGAACTGGGCTACACGATCAAGCTGCTGGCGGAGGCGTGGGTGGCGGACAAGACGGTGGCGCTGCACGTGGCGCCGGTGCTCCTGCGCCGCACCGATCCGCTGGCGCAGGTGCGCGGGGCGTACAACGCGGTGCTCGTGACCGGCGACGTGGTGGGCGAGACGCTGTTCCAGGGGGCGGGCGCGGGGATGATGCCGACGGCGTCGTCGGTGGTGGCGGACATCCTGGACATCGCGGTGGGCCGGGCGCAGAAGACGTTCGCGGCGGCGAAGCTGTGGAGCGGGAAGACGGAGTTCGCGCTGGCGCCGTCGGACAAGGTGCGTTCGCGGTTCTATCTGCGGGCGCTGGTGCGGGACGAGCCGGGGGTGCTGGCGGACGTGTGCCGGTGCCTGGCGAACGAGCGGATCAGCATCGCGTCGATCATCCAGCACGAAGCAGTCGAGAGTCCGGCCCTGTCAGCGGAGCTTCCCGCGGGCCGGACGGGCGAAGGCCAACCGATCTTGATGGTGCCGCTGGTGATCATGACGCACGTGGCCGAGACCGGCCGCTTCCGCGCCGCCGCGAAGGCGCTCGCGAAGCTCCCCGGCGTGTGCGGCCCGGCGGTGTTCTTCTCGGTGGACGACTGAGTGGTGGATAGAATGAAAAAACCCTCCGGATTGCTCCAGAGGGTTGGGCCACGGCTCTCACCGTGGGGTTGTAGTTGCTTCATATCCTACCCTTTGGTCATCGGCTTGACAACTCCAATCGATGAGCAAATTCTCGAATCCGCGACAAAAGTCGTCAGAGCCTGTGTTTACATCGACGGTTTCAATTTGTTTTACGGAATGAAGGCCTCCAATTTTCGTCGGTATTACTGGCTCAATCTGGAAACGATGGCGCTGGGGTTGCCAAGCCAAGCCAATACCGAGGTCCAACGAGTCAAATACTTTACCGCGAGAATCACAGGCAATCCGCTCAAGCACGAACGCCAAGCGGTGTATCTGGACGCATTATCGACTTGTCGGTTGGTCAGTGTGTACGAGGGAAATTATTTGTCCGAACCCAATGATTGTCAGCATTGCCACTCGCGGCGCCCGGTCATGAAGGAGAAACAGACGGACACGAATATCGCGACGGAGATCGTCAGCGATGCCTATCTCGACAGTTGGGATCTGGCCTACCTGATTTCGGGCGATTCCGATTTGGTGCCGCCCGTGCGTTTGGTCAAGGCGCGATTTCCTCTGAAAAAGGTCATCATCGTCAGTCCGCCAAGTCGGAGTTCGCGGGAATTGATCTCGATTTTCGGCAGTCATTTGTGGCTCAACGAAGATCGACTGCGCAAGCATCAGTTTCCGGAAGAGGTCGTGACCGCGGCTGGGTTTCGATTGCAGCGGCCAGAAAAATGGAACTGATGGTTCGCCAATCCGATCTATTCCCGTCGTTTCCGTAGCGCATATCGAACAAAAGAGCCGAGGCCGGCGAATTTGAACGACGGATCGACGTAGTGTTCGATGACGTAGAACGCAAAGTAGTAGGCCCGCGCGAAGGCCCAGATGGCGATGGCCAGGAGCGCCGCGAGTTTCAGATCCGGGTAGAAGAACAGCGCGAGCGCCGAGGCGAGCAGGCCGACCAGCACGAAGAGTCCGAACTTGATCCAGAGCAGTGTCGGGCTGGTGATGTCGGGCATGGGAGACTTATAGGATCGTTGATCACGATTCCGGCCAGACAAATTGCTTGGCACGGAGACTGTCGGGATCGAACCATTCGCTGGCCGATTCGCAATATCGTGGCGTACCGTCTTTGTCGATTCGCATCAGAATCATTTTGCCCACAGGAGCGCCGTGCGGATATCGCATTCGGCCGGTCTTGTCCGCGATGATCTTGCCCGCTTCGAACAAGGTCAAATAGGATGGCCAATCGGCAAGATTCGAACGTGTGATGATGATTTCGTCGGGCGGATCCATTTTTCGTGGTCTCCGAGTCTTACCAAGTCACAGTAACGGTGTCGTTTCTTCTTGTCAAAGACGTAGCTTCCGCGCTCGGCTCCGAAGACTCCGCCTCGCGGCTAAACAAAATCCCCGCGCCGCTCACCTCGCGCCTGCGT
This sequence comes from Gemmataceae bacterium, assembly GCA_019636445.1. Classification (GTDB taxonomy): domain Bacteria; phylum Planctomycetota; class Planctomycetia; order Gemmatales; family Gemmataceae; genus Limnoglobus. The sequence continues at coordinate 166,282 of JAHBXO010000001.1, forward strand.
ATACTGTCCTCACTGGTGCCTTCATCCGGGGAATCGCGCGTACGTGTTGCGTCGAGCCGGTCCAAGGCTTTACGCTCCATCCACGCGATTCCGGCGCTCGACGCCGGACGGAAGGCTTTTTTCATGTCCGAGTCGATCGTTCCGAATTCCCCCACCGAAGTTGCCAACGGTTTCGCCAATCTGGGCCTCGATGCCCGGCTCATGGCCGCGCTCGCCACGCTGAACTACACGCAGCCCACGCCGATCCAGGAACAGGCCATCCCGCACGTGCGCCAAGGCCGCGACCTCGTCGGCATGGCCGGCACCGGCACCGGCAAGACCGCCGCGTTCGCCCTGCCCGTGCTGCACCGCCTCGCCGAGGCGAAGGCCGCCAAGCAGGACGCCGCCGCGCTCGTCCTCGTCCCCACTCGCGAACTCGCGATGCAGGTGGCCGAGGCGTTCCGCAAGTACGGCAAGACCATCGGCCTGCACGCCTTCGCCATCTACGGCGGCGAGAGTTATTCCGAACAGTTCCGCGCCCTGAAGCGCGGCGTCGATGTCGTCGTCGCCACCCCCGGCCGGCTCGCCGACCACATGCGCAACGGCGCCTTCCCGCACCGCAAGATCGCCGCCGTCGTCCTCGACGAAGCCGACGAGATGTTCGACATGGGCTTCGCCGACGAGATCGAAGCGATCCTCGCGGGGTTGCCGGCGGAGCGTCAGACGCTGCTCTTCAGCGCGACGATGCCGCCGCGGATCGCGCGTATCACGGAGAAGTTCCTGCGCGATCCGGTGCGCATCACGGTGGCGAAGCCGAAGGCGGTCGAAGGCGAGAAGCCGCGCGTCCGTCAGACGGCGTGCCTGGTGCCACGGGGCTTCAAGCCGGCCACGCTCGCCCGCATCCTCGGCATGGAAGACCCCACCTCCGCCATCGTCTTCTGCAAGACCCGCGGCGAGACCGAAGACCTCACGCGCGTGCTGCTCGAGCGCGGCTACCACGCCGCCGCCCTGCACGGCGGTATGGAGCAAATGCAGCGCGACCGCGTCATGAAGCTCTTCCGCGAGGAGACGCTGACGGTGCTCGTGGCCACGGACGTGGCGGCACGCGGGCTGGACATCAGCCACCTGTCGCACGTGGTGAACTTCCACCTGCCGGAATCGCCGGAAGTGTACGTCCACCGCAGCGGCCGCGTCGGGCGAGCCGGACGGGAAGGCGTGGTGCTGACGCTGATCGACCCGCGCGAGCAGTATGCCCTGAAGGCGATCGAACGCCTCACGAACCAGCCGATCCAGATCGCGAAGGTGCCGACGGTCGCGCAGTTGAAGCAGCGGCAGATCGAGCGCACGATGGAACGGCTCGTCGAAGTGATCGAGGCCGGGCCGGGCGACGAGTACAAGCCGGTGCTCGAACAGATGCTCAAGATGTCCGACGCGAACACGGTGTTGCTGGCGGCGATCCAGCTCGCTCACCGGGCCGGGCAGCCGACGGAAGACGAGCAGGAAATTCCGGAGGTCTTCCCGAAGAAGCCGATGGCACCGCAGCGGGACGGCCCGCGGGATGCGCGGCCGATGCATCGGGGTCGCGGGCCGGCGATGGGTCGGCTGTTCTTCAGCCTCGGCCGCGAGGCGGGGATTACGCCGCGCGATCTCGTGGGCGCGATCGCGAACGAGGCCGGCGTGCCGAGCCGCGACATCGGCCCGATCGAGATCGCCGACCGCTTCGCGCTGGTGGACGTGCTGGACGAAGCCTGCGACCACGTGGTGGAGCGCCTGCACGAAAGCCGCATCAAGGGCCGCAAGGTCGCCGTGCGCCGCGATCGGGCACCGGTGCGGTAAGGAAGAATTTTCACCGCGGAGTTCGCGGAGGACGCAGAGAGAAAACAGAAGAGTGGATTTCAAATATCATTTCTTCGTTTTCTCACTGCGTTCTTTGCGTTCTCGGCGGTAAATCTAACGACACATCCCTCGCGGAGACCTCTCCCATGCGCGCACTCACCGTTCTCGTCTGTCTCGCGAGTTTCATTTCCGCCGAAGAGCCGAAGAAGCCGCGCTACGAGTTCCGCAAGGACCACGACCCGGACGGCATCGGCAAGTTCTACCTCAACCGCGAGATCGCGTACGTCATGGGCCACCAGGCCGCCGGCTGGCTTGACCGCCCCGAGCGCGAAAAGGAAGAAGACCCCGCGAAGCTCATCAAGGCCCTCGACATCAAGCCCGGCATGACGATCGCCGACATCGGTGCCGGCAGCGGCTACCACGCCTTCCGCATGGCCCCGCTCGTCGGCGAGAAGGGGAAGATCCTCGCCGTCGACATCCAGCAGGAGATGCTCGACATCATGAACGCGCGGATCAAGAAGGAGAAGATTCAAAACGTCGAGACGATCCTCGGCACCGAGACCGACCCGAAGCTGCCCGAGGGCAAGGTCGACCTGATGATCCTCGTGGACGTGTACCACGAGTTCTCGCACCCCTACGAAATGACGGAGAAGATGGTGGCGGCGCTCAAGCCCGGCGGTCGGATCGCGTTCGTCGAATTTCGTCTCGAAGATCCGAAGGTGCCGATCAAACTCGTCCACAAGATGAGCGAGCGGCAGGTGATGCTGGAGATGGAGCAGTTCCCGTCGATCTCGCATCTGAAGACGGACAAGTCCCTCCCGTGGCAGCACATCGTGCTGTTCGAGAAGAAAAAGAAGTGACCGTTTAGCCGCGAGGCGCAGTCTTCGGAGCCGAGCGCGGCGGCTGCAACAAGTCATACAGAAGCGCGGATCACGATTTCGACCGAAGTGTTGCATCCGCTCCGCGCTCGGCTCCGAAGACTCCGCCTCGCGGCTAAACGAAACCTTTCTGATCGACATCGGGTATCCTCTCCGCCACGTCCCGGAGTATTCCCATGCGCTACCTTGTCTTCACGTTCCTCCTCGCTCTCCCCGCTTCCGCCGCCGAGCCGCCGCTCGTCGAGAAGTACCTGCACTCCGGGCAGCTCGCCATCGGCGAACAGGTCCTCGAACGCGAACTCAAGAAGAACCCGAAGGACGACCAGCTCCGTTTCGGACTCGGCGTCCTCCGCCTCGCGCTCGGCGTCGAGCGGATGTCGCAGACGATGTACGAATACGGGGCAAAAGCCGATCTGCTCTTCATCCGCATACACAGTCGCGACAACCCCGAGCCGAACGTCATCACCTACGCGAAGATGCGCTCCCTCCTCGACGATGCGCGCCGCGGACTGATCGGCGTCGACGCCACGCTCGCCGGCATCACCGACGACAACGTGAAGCTTCCGCTGCGCCTCGCCAAGATCAAGCTCGACCTCGACGGCGACGGCAAGGCCACCGACGACTTTTCCACGATCCTCGTCAAATTCCTCGGCGGCCGGGCCGAATTCCTGACCAAGAACCCGGAGTTCCTCGTCCACTTCGATCGCGGCGACGTGGCATGGCTGCGGTCGTACTGCCACGTGGCCGCGGGGGCGATCGACTTCCTGCTGTCGCTCGACCTGAAGGACGAGTTCGAGCTGAACGAATGGGGGCCGTTCCCGAACGTGCGGCCGAAGTTCGCGGGCACGGAGGAGGAGCGGAAGGAGAAGCTCCAGAAGGCGAGGCAAACCCTGCGCATTGCGGAGCCGGCGCGGCTGACCCGCGTGCGCGAGCACTTCGTGCAAGTGGCGAAGCTCAACCGCGAAACGTGGCGGTATATCCGTGCCGAGACCGACAACGACCACGAATGGCTGCCGAACCCGAAGCAGACGAGCGTGATCGGCCTGCCGGTGAACGCCGCGATGGTCGACGGCTGGCTGGAGGCGATGGCGGAATTCGAGGCGATCCTGGAAGGGAAGAAGCTGCTCCCGATCGGCATCTTGTTTCCGACCGACGGCAAGAGCCTGAACTTGAAGACCGTGCTGGACGATCCGCCGGCGTCGCTCGACATCGCGAAACTTCAGATGAAGGGCGTCGACGCGAAGTATCTGGAGAAGGGCGTGGACGCCGACCTGAACAAACTGATCGCGGCGGCCCGGCTGTTCGACGGCGGCACGATGGGGATGTACATGGCGTACTTCAACTGATGGACAACGTCACCGGCCTTCGATTAAGATGGTTTGGGGAGTTCACTATGACGGAATTGACTGATCGACAAATTCAGGCGTTGAACCAACCGACCGGTGCGCCGGCGCGCCTTGTGAACCCGCGCACGAACGAAACCTTCGTCTTGGTCCCAGTCGAAGAATACGAACGGCTCACGGCCGAATCGTACGACGATTCCCCGTGGACTGCGGAGGAACGGCTTTCGCTGGCGTGGAAGGCCGGTGCCGGTGTCGGCTGGGACGACATGGACGAGTATGACGCGCTGCCGGAGAAATCATGAACCGGGGCGACGTGGTTCTCGTCCGTTTTCCGCATCCCTCCGGATTGCGGGGAAAGAAACGGCCGGCCGTCGTCGTTCAATCAAACCTCTATGCGGGCAGTCTTGGAACGGTCGTCGTGGCGGAGGTCACCAGCAACCTGGCGATGGCGAACGATCCCGCGTGTCTTTTCATCGATCTCACCACTCCGGACGGCGCCGCGACGGGATTACTTCGAGATTCGGTCGTCTCGGGGCTTCTCTTGGCGACGATTGACGCCAGCACGATCGCGCAAGTGATGGGCACCTTATCCCCCAATTTGCTCGCCCGTTTGGACTACTGCTTGAAAGCGGCCCTCGACATTCGGTGAAGGGGTGGACATGCCCGTGACCATCGGCGAGCGCGGTCGGGCGGTGACGCCCCTGCGGCCCACGGGGTACGTGGAGGTGAACGGCACGCGCCTCGAAGCCAAGCTCGCGCCGTCCCGGTCCATCAGTGTGGAATCGGGCACGGAGGTCGTGATTGTCGGCGCCGACACGTTCGGCCTGAGCGTGCGCGCCGCGGCGGACGTGATGAACGCGAACGAGCTGCCGGGCTACGGCGAGGAGGTGCCGCTGCCCGCCGAGCAGGGCGAACTCCGGGAGGAGCTCGAGCAGCAGAACTGGGAAGACGAAAAGGAGGGGACGAAGCGGGACCTGCAGAAGGAGACGATGCTCTTCGTCGTCCCGCTAATCATCCTGTTCGTCGGCGGTCAGATGCTGCTCGGCACACAGGCCGCCGTCGCCATCGGCCTGGCGTGGGTCGTCCTCTTCTTCGGCCTCGGCCTCGCACTCGCGTTCTTCGGTTCCGAAGGTTAGAGCGGGTCCAGAAAGGCCGCCTCGAAAAACCATCGGGTCGTTATCCCTCGCTGGCGCGTCGGGCTAACCAGAGTTCGCCACACGAAATCGGGAAACGCACTAATTCCCCGACGCCGGCGGGGGGTTCGGGTTGTCCTCGCGCGGAGTCTCCCGGATGCGCTGCAACCACCCGGCCACCGATTCCGGCTTCAGCACGCTCCGCACCTCCACCGACGACCGCAATGCCGGATGCACCGGCGCGAAGAAGCCGATCGCCCAGCGCCGCGGCATCTCCGGCTTCGTTAGCAGCACGATCTTCATCCCGTCCAGCTCAACGATGTCCCGCGGGTACAACTCCGCCCAGACCCACCACGGATGGTACGGGTGCGCCTTCTCCATCGTTTCGAGTTCGCCGTCGGGCTGGAGCGCCGGCCACTGGTAGAACTGCCAGATCGCGCGGTCGAAGACTTCGCCCTTCTCGTTCATCAGATCGCCGGCCTGCCACTCGGCCGGCGTCACCGTGTCGACCATCCGTTCGCCCTTGGCGATCTGCACGAGCACGTCGTGGGCGCGCTCGCCGGCCCAGTCGGCGGCGGTGGGGTGCGCGAGCAGCGCGTCCTGGAGCAGCGTGAAGAAGTGGGCGTTGCTGCGCACGGCGTGGAGGCGGACGATGAAGCCGAGGTTGCGGTCGAGGTCCAGCACGAGGACGTCGTCGTCGTCGGTCGCGAGGAGGACTTCGGCGAGGAAGTGCGCGTAGGGGTTGAAGGCGCGGGCCTCGACGGCGGCGAGGACGAGGTCTTCGTGGGCGCGCGCCCGTTCGCGCAGCTCCGCCGAGCGGCAGAGCATGGTCATGGCCGCGCGGCCGTTGAAGCCAATCCCCAGGAACTCGCGCATCCGCAGCGCCGTCTCGGGCGAGCGGTTCGCCAGACCCTCCCAGCGGTCTTCGGGGATCGTTTCGAGGTTGGGCGTGCCGACGAGTTCGGTCAGCTTCTCGCTCAGCTCCTTGGCGCCGCGCAACTGGCCCGCGATCCGGTCGAGGATGGGGGCGATGCAGTAGCCGGGGTCGGCGCCGTGCTCGACGGCGATGCCGCAGGTGTTCGCGAGGCAGGAGAACTCCCAGATCGGCAGTTCGGGATCGTGCAGCCGCGCGGCGAGGGCCTGGAAGACGGGGTTGCGCTGTGCGTCGTCGCGCGTCTGGAAGACCGATTCGAGGAACTCGTAGGTCTTCTGGAAGCGAGCGCGGACCTCGTCGGCGTCGTTGGAGGCGGTGCGCTCGAGCAGGAGTTTGACGAATCGGTCGGCGAGTTCGGTCGGCGAGATCGGCGTGGCCACGCGGCACCGGGGGTAAAGTTTCGAGGAGTGGGGACGTAGCGAACCCGCGGGGGTGGCGTCAAGGCGGAATGATCATTGGTGAAATTGGGGGATTTGGTAAACGGGATTGGTCATTTAGGGATTCTGATTAATGTCTGGCATGAATTAATTCCGGGAACAGCCTTTAGGTCGAACGTGACAGTGTCGTCAAATTAGGTATTTGTCGGCTTTCCGGGCATTTCGCGACGAATGGTCAAAATCGGCGCTCTCGATGCGGCCGGAAAAACTGAAGGGACCGATGCAACCCGGTCGAATGTAATCACCGTGGGAAACGATTTGCTACGACACGGAAACTAGGTAAGGCGCGAAAAAACGATTCAGGCGTCTCGCGCCTTGCGTCCCTCAAGGTTCGTTCTAGGGTTCCATGCCCAACGAACGGTCGAGCCGAGGGGACGCGACCGGTTTCCACACAACGAACACACGCCACTCGAAGTGGCCCGTCCGCCGGGTTCGGCGGGTGGATAGTCGGAGACGCGCGTTCAACCCCTCGTGGCGCGCGGTGGACCTGCGGGTTCGCGCCGACATCCGCAAACGCAACCGACACGGGGGGACAACGTGAAGCAGAAGAACCTGATTCTGATGGTGGTCGCGGTCGGCTGCGGGTTGGCGGCCGCGTTCCTGACCTCGCGAATGAGCGCGAAGCCGGCCACGGACCAGACGCCCATGAAGGAAGTGCTGGTGGCGGCGAAGGATTTGAATCCGCCGACCAAGTTCACCAAGGAGGCCCTGAAGGACCTGGTGAAGAAGAAGGTGATGAAGGTCACCGATATTCCGGACAACGTGATCGAGACGGAAGAAGAATTGATCGACATGACGCTGCACAGCCCGGTGTCGGCGAACAACTTCTTCCAGAAGTCGCAGGTGAACAAGAACGAGGGGCTGTTGCCGCCGATCGGCAAGACGGGGTTGATGTCGGTGAAGCTGCCGCTGGCGCAGGTGACGCCGTTCATCAAGCCGACGAGCCGCGTGAACCTGGTCGGGACGGTGACGAACCGGAACAACCAGAAGGTCGGCGGTCGGGTGCTGATTCCGAACATGCACGTGATGGCGGTGGACACGAACTATGTGCCGGCACCGGGCGCTCCGACGGGCATCATGCAGGTGCAGGTGGTGACGTTGGCGGTTTCGAATGACGAGGCGACCCTGATCCGGATGGCGGAGACGGCCGGCGTGACGATGAGCTTCGTGCTGATCGGCAAGACCGACGAGATCGCGAATACGGCGACGGAATGGAACATTGAAGAGGTGATCGGCTGGATCAACGACGCGGTGGCGGGCGGCGGCGGCAACGGCGAACAGAAGCTGCCGGAAACGACCCCGACGCCGGCCCCGGCCCCGATGTTCGTGAAGGTGCCGGTGGCGACCGAAGACCTGCCGGCGGGCACCGAACTGACGGACGACGTGATCACGCAGAAGTTCCGGATGGTGGACTTCGTGGAGGCGCCGACGACGGCGGTGATCGACCTGAAGGCGAGCATCGGTCACTTTCTGGCGAAGGAAGTGTCGGCCAACCAGTTCCTGCCGAAGTCGGCAGTGAGCAAGACGGCCCCGAAGCCGCCCGAGGAACCGAAGCCCGAGGTGAAGCCGGAAGTCAAGCCCGAGGTGAAGCCGGAGGTCAAGCCGGCACCGAAGAAGGTCACGGTGGACAAGAGCATCACCGGGCCGAGCGGGACGAAGACTTATCGCTACGAGCAACAGGCGGACAAGTCCTGGAAGCTCCTGGGCGAAGTTCAGCCGGACGGCAGCGTGACCCCGACGACGGGCGTCGCACCGGCGGAGAAACAAGACGACAAGAAGGACGATGCGGCCCCGGCCCCGAGTGGCGGCCGGATCAGCTAAGTCCGACGAAGTCGGGGTCGGCCGCACGGACTGCGACCGACCATGGAAACAGCTCCCGCCCGGATGGCGGGAGCACGGCCCGCACCCCCATGCGGGCCAGACGTCCGGCCAGGCGATCCGCCCGATCGACTGTTCGTGCGGGCGGGTGGACCCCGCAGACCTTTTAGCGAGAGAGGTGAATGGATGCACCCGTTCAAACTAACCCGCCGGCTCTTGCTGGGCGGTCTGGTAGCGGCGGCCGGTCTCCACATGACGGACCCGGCCCCCGCGCAAGCGCAAACCAAAGCCGCCCCGGCCGCGAAGGACGCCGGCGGCAAACCCGCGACCGTGCGGTTTGGCAAGACCGGCGAACTCCTCGTGCCGCTCGGCGGACTCGTGAAGTTCGAGCCGAAGCTGCCGCCCGGCGTGCACGTCGCCACGACCGAAGTCGGTAACGACCAGGTCGTGCAGACGCGGCCCGATCCGGACAACCCGGACGCGATCCTGATCGTCGGTTCGAACGCCGGGGTCACCCGCCTCACGTTCGCCCTGACGAACATGGCGAAAGTGGAATACGAAGTCGTGGTCCAGCCGGACTACGAGTTGCTGAAGAAGGTGATCCAGCGGGCGGTGCCGACGGCGAGCGTGGATGTGCTCCCCGGCGTGGGCAGCGGGATCATCCTGACGGGCTACGTGAACAAGCCGTCGGACGCCGACATCATCACGCGGATCACGCAGAGCGCCGCGGGCACCGGCAGAGCCGGCGGCGGCAACAACGTGATCAACGCGATCCAGGTCGGCGGACCGCAGCACGTGATGATCGAGGTCGTCGTCGCGCAGGTGAACCGGTCGGAACTCCGGCAGCGCGGCGCGGACTTCTTCATCAACGGGAACTCCGGATCGTTCTCGAGCCTGATCAGCAACCTGGTGAACGCGACGCAGACGTCGTTCCTCGGCATTGCGAACGGCCAGGTCTCCCCGGACGCGAACTTGCGGTTCGGGTTGGCTTCGCCTCAGATCTTCGTCGCCTTGCGGGCCTTGCGGGCCGAGGGCCTCACGAAGATCCTCTCCGAGCCGAAGATCACGACGCAATCGGGCCGGTCGGCGTTGATCCGGTCCGGCGGCCAGCAGGCGGTGCTCAGCGCGACCGGTGGCGGTCTCGGCAGCATCAGCGTTACACTCGAACAGGTCGGCACCACCCTCGAAGTGCTGCCGATCGTGTACGGCGACGGGAAGATCTATCTCGAAATCAATCCGTCGATCCGCGCCCGGAACGACGGCTTCGGGATCCAGACGGCGGCCGGCTTCTCGCCGGGGTTCACCGAACAGTCCACCCGGGCGACCGTGGTGCTCGAATCGGGACAGACCTTCGCGATCGGTGGCCTGCTCGAAACGACGACGCAGGCGGTGAACTCGAAGGTGCCCTTCGTCGGGGATCTCCCCTTCCTGGGCGCGGCCTTCAGCACCGTGCGGTACGACGAACGCGAGCAGGAACTCGTGGTGCTCGTCACGCCGCGGCTGGTGGATGCCCTGGATTGCACCCAGGTGCCCCGCCGGCTTCCCGGCCGCGAGACGCGCACGCCGGACGATTATGAACTATTCTTGGAAGGCCTGATCGAAGCCCCCCGGGGACAACGACAGGTCTGGAACGGCCGGTGCTACAACGCCGCCTACAAGTGCGACCCGACCTACGGCATCTTCCCCGCCAAGGGAAATGTCTGCAACCCCGCGACCGGCGGGTGCAGCCCGACGGGCGTGCTGACGGGTGGCTGCCCGGCTCCGACGACGCTCCCCGGAGCGCTCTCGGCCAAGCCGAAGTCGGTCCCGGTCGAGACCGCGGTGACGCTGGAACCGGAGACGCCTCCGGTCGTCCAGCCCGCGACGGCGGAAGTCAAGGTGGAAACGCCGGTGGAAACACCGATCCCGGCCCCGGTGGAGACCGTGCCGGTGCCTGAAGTTCCCGCGGCTCCGATGCCCGCTCCGGCGGCCGAGCCGCAACCGGCGACCGGTGGCACGCTGCCGCCGATCCCGGCCGAGACGCCTGTGCCGCTCCCGCCGGTCGAGGAGCCGGCGAAGCAGTAACGCAGTCGCGCCCCTCGTGGCTCGCGGTGGTCGGCCCCGGAGATTCCGGGGCCGACAGCCGTGGGCCCTGCCCGGGGCGACGGACGGATCGAATGAGCCGACCCCTGGCCCCGCGGTAATGCCGTCATGCAAAGAGTAGCCATCGTCGATCCGACCGAATCGTCCCGCGAGACGTTGCGTACGTTGCTCCTGGGCGTCGATTTCGTCTGGCTCGAAGCCGAATGCGCCCGGTACGAATACTTCTTCGACGTCATCGCGCAGTCGATGCCCGACCTCGCCATCGTTTCGCTCGACGCTGACAAGCAACGCGCCCTGCAGATGATCGGCCAGCTCGCCGTCGAACACCCGAAGCTCGCGATTCTGACGATCAGCAAGGACCACCAGGCGCTGCTGCTGTCGCTCCAGCGGGGCGCGAAGTACTTTCTGACCGAACCGGTGGAACTCGAGGATCTGCTCTCCGCGCTGCGGCGGGCGCTCGGCGAGAATACCGGCCTGCAGGAAACGTCCGTCTCGAACGGTCAGGTGTCGAGCGTCATCCCGCGGCAGGCCGCGCCGTCGTCCGTCATCGCCGTGCTCGGTTCGCGCGGCGGAGTCGGCACCACGACCCTCGCCGTCAACCTCGCCGCCACGCTCGCCAACGATCCGAACCACGCGGTCGCCCTGCTGGACCTGGACCTCGCGCTCGGCGATGCCGACATCGCGGTGGAAGTGCAGGGGATGGAGAACATCTCCATCGCCGACCTCGCGCGGAACATCCAGCGCCTCGACATGAACTTCCTGAAGCGGGCGCTCGTCAAGCACGAGCCCACGGGTCTGTCGATCCTGCGCCACCCGCTCGAAATCCAGGACATGGGCGTCATTCACGAATCGCACGTCGAGCGGATCGTGAACCTGCTCAAGATCAGCTACACGCACCTGGTGTTGGACCTGAGCAAGGCGTTCCTGCCGACGGACCTGATGGCGCTGCGGATGGCGGATCAGATCCTGCTCGTGGCGCAACTGGAACTGGGCAGCCTGCGGAACGTCGTGCGGCTGAACCATCTGCTGAACAACACCGAAGAACAGCTCGGCGAGCGGGTGCGCGTGGTCGTGAACCGCGTCGGCTCGGAGGCGGTGGAAGAGGGCATCAGTCTGAAGAAGGCGGAGGAAGTGATCGGCCGGCCGATCTTCTGGCAAGTGCCCAACGACTCGAAGGCGGTCATCGCCGCGCGGGTCGCCGGCCAGCCGATGGTCAAGCACAACCCGAAGAGCAAGGTCCAGCAGAACATTCAGGGCCTCGCCCTGGCGCTCTCCGGCAAGGCGCCCGTCGCCGCCGGGGCCACCGACAGCAAAAAAGGCTGGTTCTCCTTCGGGAAGAAGTAACACACCGTGATTCGCACCGACGGACGAAACTGAGGACGGACGATGTCGCGCTTGCAACAAGGAATTTCGAAACTCAACAGCCTGAGCGGCCAAAGCTCGAGCGGGCTGGCGGGTCTCAGCCGCCTGTCCAGCCCCAGCTTCGGCGGTTCGAACGGCAGCAGCGGCGGCAAGAACCTGGAGGAACTCAAGCGGCAGATTCACTCGAAGCTCGTCGAGCGGCTCGACTTCACGCGGATCAAGGACCTATCCAGCGACGCGATGCGCAAGGACATCCGCAAGGTCATCGAGCACCTCTGCGACACCGAGAATCCGCTGCTCAACCGGATCGAGCGCGAGAAGCTCATCGAGGAAGTCCTCGACGAAACGCTCGGCTTCGGCCCGCTCGAAATCCTGCTCAAGGACCCGACGATCAGCGACATCCTGGTGAACGGTCCGAAAAAGGTGTACGTCGAACGGCGCGGCAAGCTGGAAAAGTCCGAAGTGGTGTTCCGCGACAACGACCACCTGATGCAGATCATCGACCGGATCGTGTCGAAGATCGGCCGGCGCGTGGACGAAACCAACCCGATGGTGGACGCCCGCCTGCCGGACGGCTCGCGGGTGAACGCGGTGATTCCGCCGATCGCCCTCGACGGCGCCAGCCTCAGCATCCGGCGCTTCGGCTCGAACCCGCTGAAGCTCGAGGACCTGCTGAACTACAAGGCCTTCACGCCCGAGATCGCGATGCTCATGGAGGCGTGCATCAAGGCGCGCCTGAACGTGGTCATCAGCGGCGGTACCGGTTGCGGAAAGACGACGCTGTTGAACACGCTGTCGAGCTTCATTCCGTCCGACGAACGGGTCATCACGATCGAGGACGCGGCCGAACTGCAACTGCAGCAGGATCACGTGGTGCGGCTGGAAACGCGGCCGCCGAACATCGAAGGCAAGGGGGCCGTGACGACGCGGGACTGCGTGCGGAACGCCCTGCGGATGCGGCCCGAACGGGTGATCATCGGCGAGTGCCGGGGCGGCGAGACACTCGACATGCTCCAGGCCATGAACACCGGCCACAGCGGCTCGATGACGACGCTGCACGCGAACACGCCCCGCGAGGCGCTGAGCCGCCTCGAGACGATGATCCTGATGGGCGGGATCGACCTGCCGATCAAGGCGATGCGGCAGCAGATCTCCGCGGCCGTGGACCTCATCATTCAGGCGAACCGCCTGCAAGGGGGTCCGAGAAAGATCACGAGCATCACGGAAGTGAACAACATGGAACAGGACGTGATCATCATGCAGGAGATTTTCCGGTACCGGCAGCTGGGGATCGACCAGAACGGCCGGGCGTTCGGCCAGTTCGAGGCGACGGGCGTGCGGCCGAGCTTCGTGCCGCGGCTGGAGCAGAAGGGCGTGAAACTGCCGAGCAACATGTTCGCCGAGCGCGTGCTGTTGCGGGATTGACGAGGATTACCGCCGCCAGGATGGCCGGCGGACGACGAGCGGCGACCGAACGGCCCGCTCGCCCAGGGATTCGGGCAACGCCTTCCGGCAGGGACCGGAGGCGAGCCGGCGGGAACCATCCCGTTCCAGGTGTTTGCCATGAGTCCGCTGGTGCTTTCCGTGTTGGTCGGTGCCCTGGTGGTCGGGGCCGTGTTGGCCGTCATGCTGGCCTTCTCGGGCAAGAACGACGGCCGGGCCACCGAGCGCCTCGACGTGCTCGTCGGCCGCGGCAGCCGCCGCGAGTCGTCCGACCTGCTCCTGAAGCAGGCGCTGATGACCGTGGATCGCAAGACGGTCTTTGACAAATTGACCCCCGAATTCTTCAATGTGACGCGCATGGTCGAACAGGCCGACGCGAACATCAAGCCGAGCGCGCTCTTCGGCATCGGCCTGGGCGTCGGCTTCGTGGCGTTCGTCATGGCCATCTGGACCGTGAACATGTACGTCGCCCCGATCATGTTCCTCCTCGGCTTCCCGCTGCCGTTCCTCTGGCTGTCATGGAAGCGGAAGAAGCGGCTCGACAAGTTCGCCCAGCAACTGCCCGACGCGTTGGAACTGACCGCCCGCGCCCTGCGCACCGGGCACTCCCTCGCCGCCGGCATGCACGTCGTCGCCGAGGAAATGCAGGCCCCGATCGCCAAGGAGTTCAGCCGCGTCTACGAGGAGCAGAACCTCGGCATCCAACTGGAAGACGCCATGAAGAACATGTCCGATCGCGTGCCGAACCTCGACTTGCGGTTCTTCATCACCAGCGTCGCCATTCAGCGGCAGACCGGTGGCGACCTCGCGGAAATCCTCGACCGGATCGGCTACGTCATCCGGGAGCGCTACAAGATCTTGGGCCAGGTGAAGGCGTTGTCGGCGGAAGGGCGGCTGTCGGGCGTGGTGCTCATCGCCCTGCCGATCGGCCTGTTCTTCCTGATGCTCTTCATGAAGCCCGAATACGAAAAACTGCTCTGGACCGACCCGTTGGGCATCAAGATGTCGATCGGCGCGCTGGTCGCGATGCTCATCGGAGCCTTCGTCATCAAGAAAATCGTGGACATCAAGGTGTGACGGTCCGCCGTCCGGCCCCCTCAGCACAACGACATCGGGAGTTTCACCGTGGACCTGTTCGCATTCGTCACCGCCAGCCAGGCGTCGCCCGTACTGGTCTTCATCGCCATCATGGTCGGGACGTTCTGGCTACTGTCGCTGATTTCGCAGCGGAACAGCCAGGCGGAGGACCGGCTGGAGCGGATCGGGCGGCCGAAGTCGCTCGCGGAATTGGAGATCAATGATCACGAGTCCCAAAACCGATTTAAAGGGTTGAAGGATCAGCTCTCCAAGTTCGGGGCGGCGATGGAGCCGCAATCGGATTTGGAGAAGAATTCGCTCAAGGTGACGCTGGCGAATGCCGGGTTCCGCCACGAGAGCGCCCCGGCGATCTACCAGGGCCTGCGGGTGGCGTGCCTGCTGCTGTTCTTCGTGCCGTCGGCGTTGTTCTTCTTCATGACGATGGGCTTCGGCATGAAGGCGCTGCAGTACGTGATCGCGATCACGGGGATCGGATTCTACCTGCCGCAGCTGATCCTGATGTTCCTGAAGAGCACGCGGCAGAAGGAAATCTTCGTGACGCTGCCGGACGCCCTGGACTTGCTGGTGGTGTGCGTGGAGTCGGGCCTCGGCCTCGACGCCGCAATGCGGAAGGTGACGGACGAGATGAAAGGCCACGCGAAGGTCATTACGGAGGAATTCGCGCTGGCGAACCTGCAGTTGCAGATGGGCCGGCCCCGCCGCGAGGTGCTCCACGACCTCGGCGTGCGGACGGGCGTGGACGACGTGCGCGCCCTGGCCGCGATCCTGATCCAGGCGGATCGATTCGGTTCGAGCATCGCGCAGGCCTTGCGCGTGCAGTCCGACTCGATGCGGACGAAGCGGCGGCAGATCGCCGAGGAGAAGGCGGCCAAGACCGCGGTGAAGCTGATCTTCCCGCTGGTGTTGTTCATCTTCCCCGCGGTGTTCGTGGTGCTGGTCGGCCCGGCGGCCATCCAGATCTACCGCAACCTGATTCTCAAGGCCAACCCGGGTGCCGGCGGCTAACGCCGGTCCGGAACCCTCGACCCCCGATCCCGGGCAGGATGCCCGACGGTTTTCAAGGAGGATACGCGATGTTCCAGTACCACCGGATCGCCTTCGCGGCGGTGGCCGCCTGCGGGCTGGCCGCGACCGGATGCCAGATGGCCGAACGGCGTGCGGAACGCCCCGGCCTCGGGGAACGCTACCGCAACGCGGTCGATCCCTCGTGGCCCGAACGCTACAACCACGTGGCGCGCCAGGAAGCCCTCGCGCCGTTCCAGGTCCAGGCCCAAAACGGCATGTACCTCGATCAGACCGTGTGGAACTACCACTTCGAACCCGCGACCGACAAGCTGACGGCCGCTGGGATCGAACGGCTCGATTACCTGGTCCGCAAGCGCGGCCTGCCGGAAGGCAAGGTCTACCTGCAGACCGCTCGCGACATCGGATTCGATCCGAACGCGCCCGAAAAGTACGCCGACACCCGCCGCGACCTCGACTCGCGCCGGGCGGCCACGGTCCACAAGTACTTCGCCGCCCAGACGGCCGGCTCGCCGATGAACTTCGAAGTTCAGGTCCACGACCCTGCGGACCCGGGCTTCCCGGCTCAGTTCCTCGGCAACGCGGTCCGCAGCCTGGGCACCCAGTACGGCGGCACCATCAGCGGCGGCCAGGGTGGCGGCCAGGGTGGTCAAGGCGGCGGCCAAGGTGGCGGCCAGGGTGGTCAAGGCGGCGGCCAGAGCGGCTCCAACTCCGGCGGCCAGAGCGGCACCGGCCGATAAGGCCAGCCGTGACGGGAACGCAACGCCGCCCGACCGGAGGCCGACAAGGCCGCCGGTCGGGTTTGGCTATTGATGGTATCGAGTGAACCGAGGACGACACCATGACGCGCATCCTGACCACCGGGCTTCTCACGCTGGCCGTGTGCCTCGCCACCGCCGCCCCCGCGCCCGCCGCCGAACCGCTCTTCGCCGCCAAGTCCTCCGTCCGGAAATACTGGGACGGCTTCAAGGAATACTGGGGCGGCGCGTTCAAGAACCAGAGCGCCGTCACCATGGTCGTCCTCGGCACCGGCGCGGTCGCGCTCTTCATCATCACCCGCGGCAAGTGGAAGAAGTAAACCCCGACTTCCGAAGTCCGGCTTCGACTTCGGAAGTCCCTCGGACCGGTCGACTTCCGAAGTCGAAGCCGGACTTCGGAAGTCAAGCGCCCCGACTCAACTACCCGAGATCCGCAGCATGACCACGCTCCGTCCACCCGTCGTCGATTGGGAATCGACCAACCCCGCGCCGGAAGTGCCGACGGCGCCGGACACGCTCAAGGAATGCGGCCTGTCGCAGTCGTTCCTCGCGGACATGATCCTGCGCACCATCTACGCCAAGGGGCCGATGGTCGGCCGCGACCTCGCGCAATTCCTTTGCCTGCCCTTCAAGATCATCCGCGAGACGCTCCGCTGGCTCAAGGATGAGAAGATGATTCAGGTCGACGGCGGCGACCTCGTCGGCGAAGTGAGTTACCGGTTCAGCCTCACCGACTTCGGTCGCAACCGCGCGTACGAAGCGACCAAGCAATGCGCGTACGTCGGCCCCGCGCCGGTGCCGATCGAAGACTACGTCGAGCAGTGTTACCGCCAGGCCGTCACCGGGTTGCAGTGCTACCCGGAGGCGCTGCGGGCGCCGTTCGCGCATCTGGTGCTGAAGGAGGAGATGTTCAACGCCATCGGCCCCGCCATCATCAGCGGCCGGTCGGTGTTCATCTACGGCCCGCCCGGCAACGGCAAGACGGCGATGGCGCGCTCGATCGGCGAGTTCATGAACACCGCCGGCGGCTCGATCTACGTGCCGTACGCCTTCGTCGCCGACGGCAACATCGTGACGGTCTACGATCCGTCCCTGCACATCGCCGACGATACACCACTGGAATTCGGCGACGAGGCCGACGCCGCCGTCCGCCGCCTCCTCAACACCGGCTCCGCCGACCAGCGCTGGATCCGCATCCGCCGCCCCGTCATCGTCACCGGCGGCGAACTCAATCTCGAGATGCTCGACCTCCGCTACAACAAGGAGTCGAACTTCTACCAGGCGCCGATCCACTTCAAGGCCAACGGCGGCGTCTTCCTCATCGACGACTTCGGCCGGCAGTTGTGCAGCCCGAAGGAACTCCTCAACCGCTGGATTCTCCCGCTCGAAGACCGGCACGACTTCCTCACGCTCGCCAGCGGGAAAAAGATTCAAGTCCCGTTCGAGCAGCTGATCATCTTCAGCACGAACCTCGACCCGAAGGCGCTGGTGGACGACGCGTTCCTGCGGCGCATCCGGCACAAAGTCGGCATCAATGCGCCGACGCAGGACGTGTACCAGAAGATCTTCAGCGGCGTATGCAAGAAGCTGGGGATGAACTACGACGCGGGGGCGATCGAGTATCTTTACGAGCGCTACTACAACAAGGGCCGGTCGCCGCGGGCCAGCGATTGTCGCGATTTGCTGGAAATCGTGCAGTCGATCTGCCGATACAGACGTCAACCCGTGCATTTAACGCGCGACCTGATGGTCGAGGCCGCGAACAGTTTCATCGCGGAATTCCAGTAGGGATTTCCTCAAGATTCGAAGGACCGGCGCCATGGATGGCAAATGCTGGAAGGCCCTTGTGGCCACGTCGCTCCTCGCCGCGAGTGCCGGTTGTCGGACCGGATCGAAGACCACGTCGGGAATGCCGGCACCGCCGGCGGCTGGGGGCGGCAACGCCGTCAGCCGGTTGTTCAAGCCGAAGCCCGCCGGGCCGGTGCCGCAGTTCCAGCCCGTCGACGCCGCCGTCGCCGATGCCGGGAAGAAGAAAGGCCCGCTCAAGGCCGAGACCGTCGCCGCGCTCGCCAACGCGCAGGTCGGCGCCGCCTTCGACTTCCAGGAGGAAGGTACGGTCAATCCGAACCTCGACCGCCTCGCCGACGACGCCCGCCAGAAGTTCCAGAAGGCGCTCGAACTCGACCCGAAGAACCGCGACGCCCTGCAAGGCCTCGCGCGCCTCTATACCCGCATCGGCGACCGCGACCGTGCGATCTCCACGCTGCAGACCCTGCAATCGCATTACCCGAACGACCACAAGGTCGCCTACGAGTTGGCGCTGACGCACGCCCGCTTCGAGGACTGGACCAACGGCATCGCCGCCTGCCGCAACGCGCTCGCCGGCGACCCGGAGAACCGCCGCTACCAGAAGACGCTCGGCATCCTGACGGCGCGCACCGGCAATTTCGAGGAAGGCTTCACAACCCTCGCGAGCGTGATGCCCGAAGCCGAGGCGCGCATGACGATGGCGAAAGTGCTGGCCGACTCGGACCGTGCCGACCTGGCGGAGCAACAAGTGAAGCTCGCATTGAAGGCCGACCCGAACTTCGCCCCCGCCCACCAGTGGCTGGCGGAGCGGAAGGCCCCCGCCGGGGACGTTCAGCCCGTCGAGTTCCGTGTGCCCGAAGTGAAGTGAGCATCGGGTAATCGATCATGCGGTTCGGGCTCCACATCCGGTACTTGGCGCAGCGCCGCCTCGAAGCGGGAACGATCGCCTCGCGCGGCGCGTTGTGCCAACCATTCAGGACCCGCGAGCGCCGCCACTTTTTCGGATAATGCCGATGCGAGAAATTGACCGACCGTCACCCCGGTTGCACGCGCCAATTCGCCGGCCGCGTCGTGCAACGATTCGGGTAACTCGACGCTGACGATGTTCATTTTCAACGCGAACCTTTCCGGCGATCGACCAGAAGATGATCCGGATGTCGTGGTACATCATGTCGGGTTTTGGCCCCGGCAGGGGCCGCGGAACGTAGCCACGGGTGGAGCGCAGCGGAACCCGTGGAAATCGATGGACATTTCACGACCCCGGCTGGGGTCGCGGGAGCTAAGACCGTCCCTTCGCCCCATCCGGGGCGAGAGGACAAGTGTCCCCGTTTCCACGGGTACCGCTGCGCTCCACCCGTGGCTACACTCCTTTGCCCCGTTCGGGGCAAAATACCAAGGCCGTGTTGGTGGATCCAAAGCTCGCCAAGCAAGGCCCAACAATTTTTGGACTGCGTAGGGGTGCCGGGTCGAGTTAGTGAGCCAAAGTCGATGAGCACGGCCATCGGCGAATTCATAGGAACCGAATCACTGGCTCCGCAGGGGATCGGCCTTCGTCGCCTCCACCATCCCCACGATCGACACCAAGTCGGCCATCGCGCCGATGCCGACGTCGCCGCAGGCGAGCGCCTTCGACACCGGCGCCGCGACGCGAAGGCCCTTGCAGCGATCGTTCATCACCGGCACGAGCTGGTCCTGATCGAGATGACCGGGGATGTGTCCGGCGCCGAAGTCGGCCGCGATCGAGCGCAGGTGGCGGCGCGTGAAGCTGTTCTCCCACATCAGCGTGTTCATCGCGGGGGCGAGCACGACCGGTTTGGCGGGATCCCAGGCGCGCCAGACGCAGGTGAGCGCGTTGTCGCACAGGCCGAGGGCGAGCTTCGCCAGAGTGTTCGCGTCCAGCGGGGCGATGAGGAAGAGGTCCGCCCACTTCCGCAACTCGATGTGCTTCACGGCGTCGCCGCGTTCGTAGCGCTCGCCGGGCCATTCGTCGGCGTCGCGCACGAGTTCGCAGCCGAGCGCCGCCGGGTTGAAGAAGTACGTCGCGGCGTCGGTGGCGACCGCCTTCACGGCGTGGCCCTTCGCGAGGAGCGCGGCCGTCAGCTCCGGCGCCTTCACCGCCGCCACCGATCCCGTCAGCCCCAGCAGGACGTTACTCATGGTCGTGCCAGCTCCCCTGCCCCGTGCGGCGCATGTGTTCGATGACGAGCATGAGGCGGTCCGATACCTCGCGCCGCGGTACGCGTTCGTATCGTCCGTCCACCGGGCCAATCAGCGACCAGTGCGCCAGCGAGTCCATGGTGCTGGCGACGACGAGATCGGCACCGGACTGCTTGCGCGTGAATTCGGCCGCGCCGCGCAGTTCGCCATCGCTCTTGCCCAGTTCGATCGTGAACCGGACGACGAGGCCGCGATAGCCCCAGTCGCGCAGGCGTTCGATGAGTCGCGGCGCGCGCACCAGCCGTACCCACAGTTCCGGTTCGGCGGAGTTGATCCGGTCGACGGGTTGCTCGACCATCTTCGGCTTGCCGCGGGCGTCCCATTCCTTCGTGCGCGCGTTGAAGTAGGTCCCGAGTTCCGGCGCGAAGCTGCCCGCGACGAGGTAGTCGGTGGACCCGGCGGCGTGGATGACGACGTCGAACGCCTTCGAGCGCACTTGTTGCTGCACGAGCGCCGCGAGGTCGTCGACGTTGGAGTAGAGGATGGGTTGCAGGCGGCGTTCGGAGAGGCCGGCGTCGGCGGGGATTTCGGGCAGGCGTTCGGGATTCGAGGTCAGGAACGTGACGGAATGCCCGCGGGTCCAGGCGATCTGCGCGATCTGCGCGCCGGTGCGGCCGGTGAAGATCGTGCCAACGCGCCGCACCTTGTCGATGGGCGAACTCGGACTGCCGGCGGTGATGAGGAAGTTCATCGAGTTACGCGATTGTTCACCGCGGAGGACGCAGAGATCGCGGAGAAGAATTTCTTATCTCCGCGATCTCTGCGTCCTCCGCGGTGAAAATTGTCTTTTGATCTCTCGATGGATTGTACACCGCGATCGACAATCAGCGCGATTGTTGTCCGTGCCCGACGGTCGGGAAGTCGGTCTTCGTGAGGTGATCAGCGAGCGCCTGGTTCGGGTCGATCATTGTTTCGCGGAGCTTCGGCAACAGCGGACCCGGCGTGGCCGTCGAACGGAGCTGCTGGACATAATCGAGCAGCGCGGCCCGCGCCGGGGCGTCGCCCCGCAGCATCAGATGCACCCACGCCCAGGCTTCCCGGTACTCCGGCTTTTCCATCTGGCTGACCTGCCCGAACTTCTCCAGCCGTGCGAGGTCCGGCTGGAACGGCCCGCGCCGCAGCACTTCGAGGTGGGCCACATTCACGCCGTGATGCTGCGGCGGCAGTTCGAAGTACCCGGCCAGTCCTTCGTCCAGCCAGAGCGGCACGCCTTTGAGCACGCCGTGCAGGGTCGCGTGCGTCAGTTCGTGGCGCAGGTCGGTCCGCAGGTTCTCGCTCATCCAGGTGAATACGAGCAGGTCGTCGCCGCCCCCGGTCCGCGGCTCGGCCACGAAGTACGCGCGCCGGTTCGGGAACTTCGGATAGCGCGCCTTCAGGAAGGCGTCGTACTTCTCCTGCGTCTCGAACAGGAAGACCTGCACCAACGTGTCGCCGGGTGGAAGTTGCAGTTCGGTCTGGATCTGTTCCGGGAGTTCGCCGAGTTCCTGGAAGAGCGGGTCGTGCTGGTCGAGCGGCACGTCGGCGTAGAAGACGGACTGACCGACGCGAAGCCAGTGCTTGGCGGGGCGTTTGGCGGCGGCGGCGGATTTCTCGGTGGTGTCCGGGGCGACGGGTTGCAGGCCGGTCTGGCGGACCGACTCGCACCCGGCGAGCGCGACACCGAAGGTGACGGCGACCAGGATGAGGACCGCCGCGGTCCGCCGTCGGGCGACGGGCTGTTCGGGCATAGGCGTCATGCCGGCCGTCTCCGCGGTGCAGGTCCGTCACAGTGTATCGGTTGTACCGGTTGGCAAAATTCACCCCGGTTCTCATCCGAGGACACGACCCGTCTTGCGGTTCTTCTCCACCTTCGCGGCGGTCGCGCGCGCGACGCCGTTCCACCAGTCTTTCCAATTCGCCCGTCCGCGCAGGCCCCACGACAGATACGCGCGCAGGAACCGCAGGCGATCCGTCCGCGAGACGTTTGGCGAATGCAGGAAGCTGGCGTTGAGCCGGGCGAGGTTCTTCTCGCGCACCGCGCGCGGGACCGGTTTCCCCGGCTCGACGCCGACGAGGTCGATCAGCACCGGGCGGTCGCCGCTCATCAGGATGTTCGCGGCCTTCAGGTCGCGGTGCGCCACCTGCTTCTCGTGCAGGTCGCGGATGAGGCGGCCGATCGTATCGAACCATTCGCGCTTCGGCCCGGCGGCGATGGCGGTGTCGAGTTCCCGTGCGTGCGGCACGCGCTCGGTAAGGAGGTAGCCCTCGGCCGGCGCGCCGTAGCGCCGCCGGTGCAGCACCAGCAGCGGGCGCGCCGTCGGCAGGCCGCGATCCAGCAGGTTGTGGCCGTAGTCCCACGAGCGCAGGGCCGACGAGGTGCGGAATCGATTCTTGAAGCGGACGATCGGCGATTTGATGCGGAAGCGCTTGTAGATGGCGATGGTGCTTCCCGTCGGCGTCGGCACGGGGAGTTCGATCACCGTCGAGCTGCGCGAATCCTTGAGAACCTTGCACGCCGGATCGGCGAACGGCGCGTCCGGGTCGGTGAGCAGTCGCTGTACGAATTCGTCCGGGAGTTCGCGAACGACGTGGCCGAAGACGCCCTCGGACTTCAGGCGTCGATACTGGCGGTTCGACTTGCGGTAGCGGTCCATGCGCCGGCGCCAGAATCGGGCATTCGACGCGAAGGTGCGGAGTTCGGTCTCCTTCGCCCAGGTGTCGCCCTGGCCCACGTCCAGCGAAGGCCGCCCGGCGACGTATGCGCGCCAGAACGCGAGGCGCTCCGTGCGCGTGGCGCGGAGCTGGAAGTAGCGGTTGAAGAGGACGAGGTTGTCGTGGCTCTCGGCCCATGCGAGCGGCGCGCCGAGGCGCAGCGCGTGCAGGTCGATAAGCGTGAACGTCGGCCGGCCGCGCTCGAAGTTCACGAGCAGGTTGCCGGGGTGCGGGTCGGGGTGGGCGACGCCGGCCTCGTGCATGCGCGCCAGCGTGGCACCCAGCTCGCGGGCGAAGCGAAGGTGGACGGAACCTTTCGGAGCGACGGTGTCCGGCTTCGCCGCCAATCCGTCGTCGAACGTCCAGCCGGATTCGGAAGCGAGGAATTCCTGAAGGGGGACGCCGTCGACCGCGCGGGAGATCACGACACTGGTACCGGGTCCGAAGCGACCGGCGCGCGCCCAAGCGATCGGCTCGGCGACGGCGAGGCCCCGGGCGCGCAGGGCGCACGCATGGTCGAATTCCAGTTTCGCCTTCGGCCCGCGGAAGATTTCCCGCCACCAGGCGCGCGGGCCGTTGACGCGGCAGGTCTTCACCACGACGGCACCGCCGACGAGTTCGACGCGCTCGATGTCGCGCTGGAGGCCGGCCTTGAGCGGGCGCGCCCGGCCTTCGGCGCGCCAGCGCGAGGGGTCCGGCTCGCCGCAGAGCGCGGCCGCGGCCGGCAGCACGTGCCACCGCCACCCGTCGCGCGTCGCGCTCGGACCGGTGGTCAGTCGTGACATTCCCTGCAACATGCGACCGATCTCTTCGAGTTCACGCAGCCCGTTTCCGCGGTTCCAGCAGCCGCGCCAGTGCGTCCAGCCAACGCTTTGCGCCGGCGGCCACCGAGTACTGCTCCTCCAGTTGCGCCCGCGCCGCGGTGCCCATCCGATTCCGCAGCGCCGGGTCCGCCAGCCGCCGCACGCCCTCGATCCAGTCGTCCGGCGTGTGGGCGAGGATACCCGTCCGCCCCGGTTCCACGAAACTCGGGTGCACGCCCACCGGGTTCGCGATCACCGGCAGCCCGGCCGCCTGGTATTGCAGCACCTTCAGGCCGCACTTGCCCCGGCTCCAGTCGTCGTCCGGGATCCACGTGATGCCGATGTCCGCCGATGCGAGGTCGCGCGCCTCGTGCGCCGCGCACCACGGCAGCGGCTCGACGGTCAGATGCTCGAACCCGACAAAGCGATCGCAGATCAGCTTCAAGCGCGTGCCCGGCACCGCTTGCCCGACGGCGTCGAGGATCGGCCGGATGCGCTCGAGGCCCTGCAGAGTGCTGGACGAACCGATCCAGACGAGGTGCAGGCGTTCAGATCGCGCGTGGTCGGCCAGGGAATAGCGGGCGGGGTCGATGCAGGTGGGAATGACGTCGACGGCGGCATGCGGGGCGAGACGCTTCGCCTCCGCCGCGAGGAAGTCGTTCCCGGCGAGGACGAGATCGGCGGCACGCACGCTGCGGGCGAAGCGCCGGTACCGTCGCCGGCTGGTCGTGCCCTTCCACGAGTACGAATCGCGGAGCCAGACGGCGTCGTCGTAGTCGAAGATGAGCGTCTTCGCGCAGCGGCGGAGCAGGCCGAGTTGCAGTCCGGGGAGCAGCTTGCGCTGGAGGATCACGGCGTCGGCGGCGCGGAGCGTGCGGAACAGCGATGCCCGTGCGATCAACCCTTCCGGCAGCGGGCGCAGTTCCAACGTGTGCCCCGCCGCCACCAGATACGGCTCAAACGCCGCCAACCGGTACCGGCTGCAGACGTGATCGACCGAATCCACCAGCGCGACCAATTTCACGCGGCCCTCCTGGCCTACAGGCTCAACCTCTCCGCTTCTTCGACAACGCCCGGTCGATGTCCCGCTTCGCTTCCGCGTCCTTCAGGGCGTGGCGCTTGTCGTGCGTCTGCTTCCCCTTCGCCACGGCAATCTCCACCTTCGCCTTCCCGTCCTTGAAGTACAACCGCAGCGGGATCAACGTGAACCCCTTCTGCGACGCCTTCCCGGCGAACTTCTCGATCTCGCGGCGATGCAGCAGCAGCTTTCGCTCGCGCTTCGGCTTGTGGTTCAGGCGGTTGCCGGCCCAGTATTCGGGAATCTCGCAGCCGACGAGGAACAACTCGCCGTCTTCGAGCTTCGCGTACGAATCGTCGAGCGTGGCGTGGCCGTCGCGCAGGGATTTCACCTCCGTGCCGACGAGCGCGATCCCGCATTCGAGCGCTTCGACGATCTCGTAGTCGTGCGTCGCCCGCCGGTTCCGGCAGACGTTTACGAGGCCGTCCTTGTCGGGGGTCTTGCCCTTCGCCGCCTTCGCCATGCTCAACTCCGCGAAAGAGAGTACCATACGACATCGACGGCCGCGAAGGCCAACCTGAATGGGTAACGGGACGATGCCGCGGTTCGTCATTCTCACGCACGACTGGCCGACACCGCACTGGGACCTGCTCCTGGAGGACGGCGACGCGCTGCTGAGCTGGCGGCTTCTTGCCGAGCCGAAAGTGGGCGCGACGATCCCCGCCGAGCGGAACGCCAATCATCGCAAGTTGTATCTGGATTACGAAGGCCCCGTCTCCGGCAATCGCGGAATCGTGACGCGCTGGGACGCCGGCACGTTTGAATGGATCGAGCGGGGGATCGCGGCGCGATTGAACGGATCGCGGATCACGGGAACGATTCGATTCACCAACGGAGAATGCACTTTCGTTTAGCGGCGAGGCGGAGTCCGCGGAGCCGAGCGCGGTGGGCGAACGCGCTCGGCTCCGAAGACTCCGCCTCGCCGCTAAACTATTTCGCCAACCGTCGGAACTCCGGCGACCACAAGCGCGCCCCGACATCCTCGCCCGGCTTCGGATTCGTGTACGTCAGCTTGCCACCATCGTCCGCGCGATCCTCGCCGACGGCGTACACCACGATCCCGTCCGGCAGCACCTTGTACTTCAGCGGCGCATCGACGTACGGATCGCGCGGCACCTCCGCGAGGATCGACTTCGGAATCTCCGCGAGTTCCTTCGGCCAGCGCCCGTTCGCCTGCCGGAAGCGCTCGCACGCGATGCCGACCGCGAGGCAGCGCAGACGGGCAATTGTGCGAAGAACGGCCTGCACGATCTTCTCGATGGCGGGCAGAAGCATCCGCACAACGGGGCCTTCGATCGCGTCGAAGACTTCGACCTTGAGTCGTCCGGTCCATTCGTGCGACGGACCACGCGCGATCTCCAAACTTCGCGTCAGCAAGATCAACGCCTCCCGATGCTCGACCAGTAATCGTGCCCGGAACGCGAACTTGCTGAGCAGAATCAACGGATTCGCGGCCATTCCGAGCTGCTGAATCGCAGTCGGATCGGTCGGGAGATACTCGAAAATCGCGTCCATGACGCCCCGTTCGCCGCGCATGCCATCGACCAGCGACGGGGCGTGGCCTTCCCGTAGCAACTCCGCCTGTATTTCCGCCAGCCCGATGTTCGGTTCGGTATAGCCCAGCACGCGTTCGGTCGCCTGCGTGGCTACGGCGGCCAAAGCCACGCGCACGAGCAGGGAAATCATCGTCGGTTCGTCGTTGATGCCGTGCACAAGGTTCAGGCCCGCGCGACAGCTCGCCACTGCGCCGGCGCCGTCCTTGTCCGCCGCCAACACCACCGCGTTCAGGCTCAGGAGCGCCGCGAGATGACGAAGGCTTTGCGTATGATTCAAGTTCATGCTGATCGGATTCGCCACCGGCGGCGGAATCACACCGCCATCCGTCAGCGTGCCCAGTTTCAGCGCCCGCTCGATCACGTCCTTGCACAGCGTCCGCGTCCGACGGGCGTCCGCGAGCTTCTCGTTCTCCGGCAAACGGTTGAACTCCGGTGTCGGCAGCCACGGATCCGGGTCGTCCGCCCGGCGGAGGAATTCGTCGAACTCCTTCGGCATGTCGTCCTTGATCTTCACGGCCAGCACCGTGATGTTCGCGTCGTCTTTCGGGAACCGCTTCGACCGCGCGTCCTGAATCTCGTTCAATCGCCAGCCGGGATCGGTCGCGTCCAGGTGCGCCCGCGCTTCCTCCAGCCGTTCGCGGGCGTTCGATTGCCGCCACCAGCCCTGAACGAAATAGACGACGAACGAAAGCACGACCACGGCCGTCGTGCGCAGCAGCCACTTCTTCCACGGCTTCATCGGCGGGCGTTCGGTCTCGTATTCATTCACGGCAGCAGCTCCGCGACGGCGATGACCGCGTCCGGCTTCGCGAGCGGGGCGATGGTGTCGCCGGCCTTGAATGCGAGCTGCGTGCGATAGGCCGCACCTTCGGGAACGGGCGCCGGATCGCGATAGACGAGCAGCCGGCGCTGTTCGAGATCGAGGATCCAATAGTCGGGGATGCCGGCCTTGGCGTAAAGCTCGGCCTTCGTTGTCATGTCGAAGTAGAGCGAACTATCGGCAACCTCCACGACGAGCGCGGCTGTCGCGGGATGCGTTGCGAGAAAATCCCGACTTCCTCCTCGGAAAATGGATAGATCGGGGATCGGGTCGGTCGCCTGACCCAAAACCAATGGCGTTTGAACTCGGACTCTCCAACCTTGGAACACGACCCGCAGGGCTTCGTTGACGAGATCGACACCCGTGGCGTGCAAGGGATTCATTGGTCCAAGCTCCACGACCTCGCCGCGAATCAGGATCATTCGTTTTCCATCGCCCCAGAATTTCATTTCACAGGCACGATGGAAATCGGGTACGGTCCACGGCACCGTGCGCGGTCCCGGCGCGTTCGGTTTCGGGATGGGCGGTATGAGCGTCGCGGTCGTCATGGGTGGTCCTCCGTTGCCACGATACTTCACTTCCCCCGGAACTCCAAGAGGCCCATCGCCTCCGGGCGCGGGGCGCCGTCGGCGGGGCCGCTCCACGCCAGCGCGCCGCGGCCGGGCAGCACGCGCGTCAGGTTGAACGCCCACGCGGACTTGTCCGTCGGCCGGCGGCCCGTCAGCTCCGCGAGCGGGATCGCCACCTCGGCCGTCCAGCCGGTCGCGGTCGGGTTCACGGCCACGAACCACTTCGGATTCCAGGACGAATCGCCCCAGCAATCGTCGGCCGTGCAGCCGCGGTGGTCGATCCGCAGGCGGTAGTAGGTCGAATAGTCGCGGTCGAGGTCCAGCATCAGTTCGACGCGGTCGTGCGGAGCGACGTCGTCGTCGTGCTTGCGCGTCTCGGCCGCCGGCACCTGCTCGCCATTCGGGTGCTTACACGTCACGCCGAGGTAGAGGTACTCGTCGTCGAACGCCATTCGCGCCGTCGTGGCGTGGCTGCCCGCCAGTTCGCGCGAGCCGTCCTTGAGCGTCAGTTCCGCCGTGTCCTTCCAGGCGTCGTCGTCGAGCTTGCCGTCGAGGATCGGCCGGCCGGCGACCTTCGCGCACGCCGCCACCGGCTTCGGGTTCGCCGGCATCAGCTTCGGGTTCATCAGGTGCAGCTCGGCCGCGAGCGCGTCGAACCACGGGTTCGCCCCCGGCGTCACGGCCCGCCCGACGACGGTGCGGTAGTACGCGCCCATCGCCTTCTCGGCGTCGGCGGTCAGGCCGAGCTTGAGGCGCGCCGCGTGGAACGCGAGCTGCTCCGACGGCTCGCGCGACAGCAGCGGGTTCACGGCGAACAGCTTGGCCTCGAGCGCCGGCCCGGTGCCGTACCAGCCGCGCATCGCCTCGGACGTGCGGAACTTGGCGCGGTCGAGCTTCGCCTCGGTGTGGCCCACCTGTTGAATGTCGTCCTTCGGCAGTTCGTAGAACTCGCTCGGCCGCAGGCTGGTCATGTGGCCGAGTTCGATGCGCCGCAGCGTCTCGCTGCTGGCGTGGTAGCGCGCGAGCCAACGGTAGGCGGGGAGCGTGGCCGGTTGCGTGGGGTAGTGCTCGACGGCGTACTGATAGTATTCGCGAGCGTAAATCGATTCGGCTCGGTTACTGTTTGAACAAGCCATGGCCTCTTTGATGGTCAATTCAACAGCGTCATCAGGTGTGAAGAGAGCAATATGACGAGGAAAGTCGGTCCACTTCTCAGAGACTGTTGGAAGCTCGAATAGACGTTGATCGATACCGTAACCACTGACTGTTCGGGTACGTTGAAATTTTGCCATTCCCTGATTTCGAAGTTCAGATGCTTTCTTTCTCTGTTCGAGAAATTCTGGAGTGAAAGTCCACCCTTCGCCTGCCTTACCGCGTCTGGCCATACCATTGTGAGCGAGCGCACACCCTTCCATGATGCCGGTGTGTTTCTCGGCTTCGGTCAATCGGTGTGATACCAAATGAAAGCCGGGCAACACATGCGACTGAATCAATGTCTCCGAGGTGTAAGCCATCGCATCGGCCGAATCAGCAATCTCCTCGCGGAACTCAAGTGTTTTGATCAACATCCCTTTTCCTTCGAGGAGACCGAGGATCGAGGCCGTTCCGTACAATTTCTTCACCGCGTGCGCCCGCAGCCTCAATACCTCAATCTGCTCCGGGTACGCCGCCGGGTCGGCGGCGCGCTTGAACGCTTCCTGCGCCGTCGCGAGGACGAGTTGCTCCGCCGCCGGGGCGTCCGGCCTCACGGAATCGGTCACGATCACTTCCGGCCGCCACATCCGGATCGCGAGCGTCATCTGCCGCACCAGTTGGTCGGCCGCCTTCCCGTCGTGCAGACGGTCCCAGTAGCTCCGCAGTTGGTCGGCGGTCAGGCCGTCGCAGTGGCCGGGCAGCGGGAAGGCCCAGAGCGTCTCGGCCGACGCGCCGCCGGCGAGCCGCATCGCCGCCGCCAGTCGGAACGGCTCGGCCGCGCGCCGCGGATCGGAAGAGGCGTCGGCGGAAGTAAAACTCACCGTCGCCGTGATGTACCCCTCGGCCGCGCCGATGACCGGGTACATCGTCAGCGGCACGGACTTCGGCGATGCGTGCGCGCCCAGGACGGCCGCGTGCAGCTTGCCGCGGGCGTGCTTCCACTTCTGCCCGCCGTCGGTCGTCGTCAGCACGGTGCCGAGGTCGCCGACGGCCCAGCCGGTCTTGGCGTCGAGCATCTGAATCGCGTGCAGCGGCACCTGCGAATCGGTCTTCTGGATCGTCCAACTCTTCCCGGCGTCCGCGCTGTGCAGCACGATCGAACCGGGCCGCCCGCCGATCCAGACGTTTTCGCCGACGATACTGAGGGCATGGAAATCGCAGACGCCGCGAGCTTCGGCCAGCGGCAACTCGACGCTCGACCACGAGCCGTTCGGGTAATCGCGATTGACGAGGACCAAGCCGCCATCGCCGACGGCGAACGTGGTCTTGCCGTGGGACTTCACAGCTCGCACGCTTCTCCCGCCGGGTACGTTCAGCCCCGCCGGTCCGAGCTCGCCGTCGCGCAGGTTCGCCGTCCGGCCCCACGCGCCGACGAGCATCGCTTTCTTCGCATCTTTGCCATCGAGCGCCAGCCAGCTTCCGCCGAGTGGCCCGACCATCGGCCGCCAGCTCTTGCCGCCGTCGGCCGTCGTGAACGCTCCGCCGGGGTACGCGCCGCAGCCGTCGCCGCAGACGAGGCCGCTCTTCTCGTCGAAAAACGTCACCGCGTTCAGCCCCGGCAGCACGCCGCTGGCGACTTCGTTCCACGTGATGCCGCCGTCGGCCGTGGCGAGCAGCACGCCGCTGCTGCCGAGGTCGCCGGGCAGTTCGGTACGACCGGAGACGAACCCCGTGTACGGCGTGAGGAAGTGGATGCCGGTGAGCGTCGCGCGCGTGCCGGACTTCTGGCGTTCCCAGGTTTGTCCGCCGTCGATGCTGTGCCAGATGGCCCCGTCGTCGCCGGCCGCCCAGCCTTCGCGGCCGTCCACGAACTGCACGGCCCGCAGGGCCGCGTCGTCGTAGCTCGGCGGCGGCGCGGCCGTGGAAACCGTGGCGAGAACGAGGATGAGGGCAAGCGTCGGTGGGATGCGGGACATACCGGGGGTTCCTCCGCGAACGAAGTTCGGGCACTTTGGAGGAACCGCGATACCACGGAAGGGGGGCGAAGGGCTAGGCCAAGTGCGTGGGAAGGCGAATGAGTTGATGGGTTAGAAAAGCAGGACTTCGGAAGTCGGGTTATTTGGCTCGATATGGAAGTACGAAACGATGCTCGACCACCGGCCAAAATGATTGAATCAAGTTTCGAGCGATTCTCGATGTTCGGGCAGCATTCGTTCCGATTCAAAAGCCGCGAGATTCGAATAGATCTCGGTCCACGGCCACGGCGGCTGTTCCTGGCGCTTGGCCCATGTCAGATGAACGACGGCAACTCGTCCCGATTGATCGAGGAATTCGAATAGCGTGTCGTCGCAACCACCGTGCCGCGCGAGCATCCGGACGGGCACGCCAAACATCGCGTGGCCCGGACCGACTTCCAACTGTAATTGTCCGAGAAAGAGAGAGTGAAATTGGGCATCTTTCCCGTCGGTTGACCACCAGGGGTCGAGGAACGAGAATGGCGGCCCATTGTTCAATGTGATTCCACCAATTACAAAGGAAGCCCACCCGTCGCTTCGACGGGTGGGTGTTCCACCTTCTACTTCACGTCCAGCATCACGCTCTCGCTGTGCGAGTTGAACTCCGGCGCGTACATGCACTGGATGTTCGCCAGGCCCGTCGGGTACTGGCCCTTGTGCTGCACCCGCACCGCGTACTCGAAGACGTACACGCCCTTCGGCAGGTAGTCGATGAAGAAGTGCGAGGCCGTGTCCTTCGTGCTCTCGTAATAGTACAGCCCGTCCTGGAACTTGTACTGGCTCAACACGTTCACCGGCTCCGTGCCGCTGCCGCGGTGGTCCTTCAGGTGGACGTACTCCATGTCGCGGTCCGTCCGAAGGATGACGCGGCAGACGATCTCGTCGCCGACGGCCACGGCGCCCTTCACTTCCTCCAGCACCGGCCCCTTTTTCGTAAAGGTCCGCTTGAACAGCTTCTTCTCGAGCTTCAACGGCGTGCCGTCGTGGACCGTGATCTTGCTGACGTCTTCGAGATACTGCCAGTGGACGCTGCCCCAGCTCACGCCGGCGTCGGTCTTCTTGACGGTGATCTTGCCGAAGTCGGGCTTCACTTCCGTTCGCAGGAACTTCTGCTCGTAGAAGCCGGTGCCGGCCTCGACGTTCTCCGGCTTGATCGCCTCGTTGCCGAGTGTGACTTCGACGAGCGCGTCGGATTTCAGCAGGTTGTCGCCACGCAATAGCAAGGCGTACACCGCGTCGGCGGTCGCCTTCGTCGTCTTCCAGTTCTGCGTCTGCTTCTGCTTGAGCAGCCAGACCTTGCAGTCCTCGACACTCTTCGCGTCGTTCATCACCTCGTCGAACGCTTCGATCATCACGGCCTGCGTCTCGATCGGGGCGTGGTACCACCACCACGACAGCTCCGTGTCGCGCCAGAACATCCCCATCTCCTCGTTCGAGACGGACCGCTCCTTGATGCTGGCCATGATCGCCTTCGGCGTGTCCTTGTCGGCGAACCGCTTCAGTCCGAGGGCGATGTGCGCCTGCGACTGGCGATTGGCCAGTTGCAGCCAGTACTTGCGCGCCTGGCGCTGCCAGTAGTCGATCGCCGTCTGGTGCTCCTTCGCCACGGCTTTATCCGTGAGGAAGAAGCTGCGGCCGTAGAGGTAGAGCGCGATCGTCGTGCTCAGGTGGTTCGCTTCCGGGTCCTTCGAGTGCTTGAGAATCCACTGGTATTTCTCGTGCATCCAGGCGTCGAGGCGCGTGACGGCCTTCACGGCCGGGGCCATGTCGAGCTTCACGCCGAGGTGGCGCATCCGCCCGAAGCCGGTCGTGATGTACAGGCTCAGATACTCGTTGTCCGGCCCCCCGGGGAACCACGGCCACATGCCGTTGTCCTTCTGCATCTGTGCGAGCTTCTGCATCGCCCGGGCGGTCTCGTCGTTGAGACGATTCTCGTCGAAGAGGATGCCGACGTTGCGCCGCGCCTCGCTCTCCTTGATGGCGTCGCGCAGCCACGGCGTTTCGTCCAGCACGGCGCTCTTCACGTCCTGGTTCTTTTCCAGCGGCGATTGCAGCGCCGCCGGTTGCAGGTTCTTCCACACGTCGAAGACGCGGCGGATCTTCGGGTCCCCGGCCGCGACGTGCTTCGCCAGCGCGTTCGCGTAGAGGCGATTGAACGTTTGCTCGCTGCACTCGTGCGGGTACTCCATCAGGTACGGCAGCGCCAGCACCGCGTACCACGCCGGCTGGCTCGTCATCTGCACCGTCAGCGATTGGTGCTTCAGCGTGTTCGACTTCGCCGCGTCCTGGAGCTTCTTGAACTCGAACGTCTTCGTCTGGTTCCCGCGAATCGGCAGCGGGATCGATTCGGTCACGAGGATGCGCTTGGAAAGTACCGGCAGCATCCCCTCCTCGCCGTCGCTCAGCCGATCGGTCGCACCGACGGCCTTGTACGTGATCGGGTACGCGCCGTCCGGCACCGTGAGCTTCCACGAGAAACTGTGCGAAGCGCTGGAGGGGATTTCGAACGTCTGGTCGCCCTGCGTGTTGCCGAACGGGGCGTCGACCGGTCCGCCGGTGAGGGCGTTGGCGAGCGTCAGGCGCACCTTGCCCGTCTGCTTCGTGGCCGACTGGTTCGTCACCTTCACGGTGAACTCCAGCACGTCGCCTTCGCGCAGGAAGCGCGGCGGGTTCGGCTGCACCATCAGTTCCTTCGCCGTCACCACTTCGTCCTGCAGATAGCCGCTCTTGAGGTCACGGTCGTGGACGAAGCCCATGAACTTCCACTTCGTGAGCGCTTCGGGCATGGTGAATTCGAGCTTCACGGTGCCGTCGTCGCCGGCGACGAGGTGAGGGAAGAAGAAGGCGGTTTCGTTCAGGTTCTTGCGGGCCGCGACTTTGGAGAGATCCGGACCGGGATCGCCGCCCGCGCCGCCTTGCTTGTCCTGCTGCATCTCGAGGCCGCGATTGCGCCGGTCGGCCGGTGCTCCGTCCAAGGCCATCGCGTTGGCGTCCTTGCGCAGTTCCGCCTCTTCGCCACCAGCGAAGCGAGTCGCGCTCTTGGCTTCCGCCGCCATCGGCGCGGGCGCGCCGGGAGGCCCGCCGCCGAAGCCGCCACCCATCATGCCGCCCCGGCCGAAGTACTGGTAGCCCCACAGGTTCGCCGTGATGTCGTGCGGCAACTGCCGATAGCGATGATCCACGTGCGCGTACGGCTGATTCCACTGGCCCCGGAATTGGTACAGGTACTTCGCGTGGTTGTCGAAGTACGTATTCACGTTCGAGTAGTCGTTGCGGAAGACGTTGAACTTGTGCAGCCAGCCGTGGGCCTTGTAGGCGTCGAGCGACGCGTCGTACAGCGCGGCCACCATCTCCGCGACGGCCTTCGCCGCCTTCGGGCCGCTCACCACGGCCGTGTAGGTCTCCTTCTTCGCCGGTTCCAGTTTCGAGACGAACCGCTCCCACTTCACCGTCAGGTCCTTGTTGCTCCAGGGCACGTCCACCTTGCGGCTCTCGATGTAGCCCCGATTCTCGCGCACGAAGGTCGTGCGTACCGTGAAGCCGCCGCGCATCCCCTCGTCGATCGCCTGTTTGATGGCGATCTGCGTCTTCTCCGGGTCAGTCCAGAACTTCTGTATCAGCTTGCCCCGGTGTTCGACCTCCACGTACGCCCGGCCGCGGTCGTAACCGGTGCCCCAGATCGCGGAGAACTCGCTCCCCGGTTCGAGGCGCCATTTCGGCGCGGCCAACAGTTGCGGAATCTTCAGGGCGAACGTCGTGTCGGCCGGGTTCAGCACGCGGAGGTTCAGCTGCGCCGTCACCGGCTTGCCGAAGCGGTCCTGCGTCTCGACGATCGCGCGGAATGCGCCGGCTTCGAGTTTGAAGGGCAGTTCCTTCTTCCCATCCTTTTCCGTGGCGAAGTCGCTCGACTTCACGAGGTCGCCGAGCGCCCAGGTGCGGATGTCGTTCGAGTCCGGCCGCGGCAGCGCGATCGGCATCCCCCGGCCCCGGCGCGGCGGCGTCGGCGCGCCCAGCATGTCCGGCCGTTGCACCGTCTCGGGCGCCTTCAGCTTGTGGACCTTTACCGTCCCCTTCGCCGCCTGGCCTTCGCCGTCGAGCGTCGTCGTGGACAGCTTCAAGATCACATCCTTCTCGACCGTCAGCCATTCCTCGGCCGTCAGGTTTGCCTGGAGCGCCGTGTAGCCGACGGATGTACTCTTGCTCGCGCTGCGGGTCTCGCCGGTGGTGTCGGTCACGTCGGCGTAGACGGTGTAGTGGAACGTCGGCTCGTCCTTCTCGGGCACCGTGAGGTCCGGCTTCGCCGTGAAGGTGACTGTAAACGTGCCGTCGGCTTCCGTCTGGGCCGTGCCGTGCGCGATCTCCTGGGCCGAGCCGCGGTTCGGCGGGAGGCGCCACCAGAAGCAGTCGTAGAACCAGACCGGCCAGCGAACCTCGCGGGCGACGCGCCAGCGCACCTTCGCGCCGTTGATCGGCGCGCCGGTGTACGCCGTCGCCTTGCCGACCATCGTCACGTCGCCGGCGAGCTTCGGAGCTTCCTTCGGTGCCTCCACAGCCACCTGGAACTTCGGCCGCTTGTACTCTTCCACGTTGAAGTGGCTCGTGCCTTCATTGCCGGCGACGATGTGCATCTGCCCCATCAGCCGGTCGCGCGGGGCGGTGAAGTTCCCGCTGAACGAACCGAAGTCGTTCGAAGTCACCTCGGTCTTCGCCACTTCCTTGCCGTTGACGTCGCGGAAGAAGACCGTGAGCTTGCGGTTCGGCAGGACCTTGTACTCGTCGTTCTGCGTGTCCGCGAGGAGCGTGATCCCCTTGAAGTGGATGGTCTGGCCGGGGCGGTAGAGCGAGCGGTCGGTGAAGAGGACCGTCTGCGCGCGGGGTTTATTCTGGTTTGGGTAGGTGTAGAGATAGTGTTCGTTGGCGCTGGCGAGTTCGTGGCCGTCGTGGCTGGCGAGGAGGAAGAGGCCGCGCTGGTTCGGCCCGGCGGCGGAGAAGAAGCCGTTGGCGTCGGTGGCCACGGCCGTGCCTTCGGTGAAGCCGTTGTTCTGCGGGTTGCGCACCCAGACACGGACCTTGGCGTTCGGTACCGGATCCCCGCCCTTCGCCGTCAGAACGAAGCCGTCGACCTTGCCGCTGTTGTTCTGGTTGCGGATCACGAGCGCCAGATCGCTCACCCACACATCCGTCGCGCTGATGCTGTTTTCGGCGTCCGTGAACCCCGCGTTCCAACTGCTCAGGATGAGATAGAAGCCCGGCTTCAACCCCTTCGGCGCCGGCACGTCCTGCGAACGTTGCTGGTAGTCTTCGGTTGGTTCGAGGTCGGCGTTCCATTCCAGGTCGGGCTTCTGTTTCGCCAGGTTCTCGTAGTCGTTCCGATCCAGCTGGTCGGGCCGCCAGCGGTTCTGCGTCTTCAGCCGGCTTGCCCAATCGACCTTCACGGCGCGGAAGTAGACCTTGCTCACGTTCCGATATTGGACGCGCAGCACGGGCAGTGGATCGTTCCAGACGCGCTCGGTTATCACCTGCACCTGCTTGGCTTCGATCTGCAGGATCAGGTTGTGGCAGAGCTTCCCGCCATCGCTGTTCGGGAAGGCGTTCTTCCCCTGCAAGGCGATCTTGCGCGCCTCGACGGCATCGCCTTCCGCGTTGACTCGCTCGGCCCAGCGGTGCCGCGCCGTCGCGGAGAGTTCGTGATCGGCCCACTGGTCGGCGAACGCCTTGAGCGCCGCCTTGTAGCGCGTGGATTTCTCCTCGCCGAAGGCGTGCGCGTGGGCGAATTGCAGGCGGAACAAGTCCGCATCCAGGAACGCGTCCTTGTTCTTGTCATCCTTGTGGAACGCCAGCAGGTTCTGGTAGAGCTTGATCGCCTTGAGCTTCGGCGAGTCGGCATCGGTCGTCGCGGGGACCCATTTGAGAAACTCATCCACCGACGCGAGCCCCGGACCGGTGGCCGGGAACTCGAAGGCGTCTTCCGCCTTCGCGCCGGCCTGTTCGCCGGCGGTGTAGAAGTTCAACGCCTCGAACGCGACGAAGTCGAAGAGAGTCGGCCGGTAGGAATCGGGAACGGTCCCCTTCTCGATGAGTGCGTCGTAGCTGGCGATCGGGATCGCCTTCAGCTCCTTCTCGGCGGACAGGGCCTTCGTGAACTGCTTGTCGATCTCGGCGAAGAGGCGGGGCAGGTCCCACGTCGTGAAGTCGTTGCCCGGCGCGGCGGCCGTCGCCGAGCGGCGGTTGAAGCGCCAACGGTTCTGCTGGAAGTAGTGCCAGTACCAGTTGGCGAGCACGGCGTCCATCGCCGGCACCATCTCCTTCGGGGCCTTCGCGATCTCCGCCTGCATCCGGGTGATCTTCTCCTCCGGCTTGTTCCCCTGGATGGTCCCCTCGTAGGCGATCTTCTTGCAGATCGCCTTGATCGCCTCGGGGTAGGCTTTCTCCTTGAGGGCCGACTCGATGATCGGCCCGAGTTCCTTGATGGCGGTCTGCGGCAATCCCTTGTTAATGGCGTCGTCCACCTTCTTCCACTGGGCGGCGCGGGGCGTCGGGGCCGGTGGGTCGGCGGCGAGGGTAACGACGGCGATCAGGCCCGCGACAAGCGTCGTGCAGGCCAACCAAAGGCGAACGGCGGATCGGTTCATCCGAAAACCCCGAAGAGTCCGAGGAGAGACAGGCGGACGCCCCGCATCCCGCGGGGTTCCTGTAGTGTTAGACGATCTTGGCCCGGATGGCACGCGAACTTGGCCGCCTGGCGTTGCGCCGACGTTACAGAGCGAACGGCAAGTGCCCCGAATTCGTTGGACGGGATGAGACTTCGAAGCCCGATGGGAACGCTTCGCCCCTTCGGGGCGACGGATTCATCGCCAACGCTTCCAGGGGTTCCGTCGCTTCGCTCCGTCACCCCTGGCTATTGTCGGTGGCCCCGTTGGGGCCAAAATCCGAACGCTCGCTTCACACGGCTCCTGCCGGAGCATGGGCTCAGGACTTGTTGACCCCCTCGCCCGGCTCCTGATGGAACTCGGTTCGCCGTCGTGTCGACTACCCGACCTGCTCCAGCTTCATGTGGCAGTTCTTGTACTTCTTCCCGCTGCCGCAGTGGCACGGGTCGTTGCGGCCGATCTTCGCGCCGACGTTGCGGATCGTCTCCACCTTCTTCACCTCGCCGCCGCCGGCGTTCGCGGCCGCCTGCGCCTGGGCCTGCTGTTCGGCGCTCACCTGCGCCGCCCGTGCGCGCATCGCGCTCTCGGCCTGGCGGTGCACCGCCATCGCGCCGGCGTAGTACGCGCTCTGCACCTGCTCCTCGCCGACGTCCTCCATCTTGAAGACCATCTTCGTCGTCTTCTCGTAGATGCCGTCCCACATCATCTCGAAGAGCTTCATCCCTTCCTTCTTGTAGACGATCTTCGGGTCCTCCTGCGCGTAGCCGGCGAGGCCGACCGTGCTGCGCAGGTGGTCCATCGTCAGGAGGTGGCTTTTCCACGCGCCGTCCAGTTCGTCCAGCACCAGGCGCCGCTCCATGTCGTGCATTTCGGGCCGGTAGTGCTCGTCGTAGGCGTTGAGAATTTCATCCCGCGCCTTTTTCCGATCCACGCCCGTCAGTTTCGACGGATCGAGTTCGAGATTCAACTCGGTCTTCGCCCACTCGATCAGCTCGTTCGCGTCGGCTGCCTCGGACAACGTCGCGCCGCTGAACACGTCGTCCAGCTTCGCGTCCACCTCCGGGTAATCCGCCGCCGGCATCGCCGCGCGGTTGATTTCCAGCAGCTTCTCCAGCACGATCGAGCGCGGCTCGGTGCGGAACACGTCTTCGGACACCGTCGGGTTGCGGAACCGGTGCATCGTCCAGCCGAGGAGCTGCTCGCGGTTCGGACGGCGGTTCGGCGTGGTACGCTCGGGCAGGTGCGCGGCCAAGCCGACCATGACGGGGAACTCGATATCCTTGCGGCGGTAGGTCTCGCGGATCCCCTTGCGAAGGATGGCGACGAGTTCTTCGCGGTCGAGGCCGGCGAAGGACTTCGAGTCGATTTCGAGGCCGAATTGCTGGCGCGCCCAGTCGGCGAGGGAATCGAGGCCGTACTGGCGGTCAAGGTAGCGGCGACCGTCGGACAGGTCGACGGCGTCGACGGCCTTGCGCGCGGCTTCCAGCAGGTGCTCGCCGAGTTGGTCCTTGCCGACCTGCTTCAGCTCCGCCACGGTGATCTTCTGGCCGAAGCGCGCCTCCGCGACGCGTGAGAGTTCCTGCCATTTCCAGTCGGCCTCGTCGTCGCCGCCGAGGTTTTCGTCGATGGCTTCCTGGATGTAGATCGGCGCCGTGTCGAGCGCGCGGTCGCGGGCGACCTGCTCGGCTTCCTCGAAGGAACAGCCCTTGAACTCGGCCGCGTCGAACTCGACGCCGAGCCGGCCGCTGGCGAACGCGGCGAAGCTGCCGGTGCCGTAGGCGTCCGCGGTGTAGCGTTTCACGGCGTCGCGGATCTGGGAGTCGATCATGTCGAGGATCATGGCGCGCGGGTTGCCGCCGTCCAGCACCGCCTGGCGGGCGGCGTAGGTGCGCTTCCGCTGCGTGTCCATGACCTCGTCGTAGTCGAGCAGGTTCTTGCGCTGGTCGAAGTGGTATTCTTCGACCTTCCGCTGCGCCTTCTCGATCTGGTTGGAGAGCATGCCGCTTTCGATGGCCTCGCCGTCCTTGAGGCCGATGAGCGGGCTGTTCATGAGGCGCGCCATGCGCTCGCCGCCGAACAGGCGCATGAGTTCGTCTTGCAGCGACAGGTAGAAGCGCGACGAGCCGGGGTCGCCTTGCCGGCCGGCGCGGCCGCGGAGCTGGTTGTCGATCCGGCGGGATTCGTGACGCTCCGTGCCGATGATG
Source organism: Gemmataceae bacterium (assembly GCA_019636445.1). GTDB lineage: Bacteria > Planctomycetota > Planctomycetia > Gemmatales > Gemmataceae > Limnoglobus. The sequence goes on from JAHBXO010000001.1 coordinate 205,952, forward strand.
TGCAGCCCGCCCATCTCGGCGACCTTGCGGCCTTCCTCCTTCATCTTCTCCTTCGCTTCGATCGCGTCGACGGTCTGCTTCCAGACGTCTTCGGGCACTTCGAGCCGCGTGGGGTAGAGCGGCCGGCCGTCGGAGTTCTTGAGTTGTTTCAGTTGGGCCCAGGCCAGCGTTTCGGCGTTGCCGCCGAGGATGATGTCGGTGCCCCGGCCGGCCATGTTCGTGGAGATGGTGACGGCGTTCAAGCGCCCGGCCTGCGAGACGATCTCGGCCTCGCGGGAGACGTTCTCCGGCTTCGCGTTCAGCAGTTCGTGCTTCACGCCACGCCGCTTGAGCATCGCCGAGAGGTGCTCACTCTTGGCCACGTCCGTGGTGCCGATCAGGATCGGCCGGCCGGTCTTGCTCACGTCCACGATTTCCGTCACCACACCGTCCCACTTGTCCTTCTCGTTCTTGAAGACGAGGTCGGGGTGATTGATGCGTTGCAGCGGCTTGTTGGTCGGGATGGCGACGACGTCGAGGTTGTAGATCTTGGCGAATTCGCTGGCTTCGGTCATGGCCGTCCCGGTCATGCCGCCGAGCTTCTTGTAGAGCTTGAAGAAGTTCTGGAGCGTGACGGTCGCGAGGGTCTGCGTCTCCTGCTTGATCTTGACGCCGTCGCGGCGGTGCTTGGCCTCGACCGCCTGGTGCAGGCCGTCGCTCCACTGTCGGCCGAACATGGCGCGGCCCGTGAACTCGTCGATGATGATGATGCCGAGTTCGTTGTTCTCGCGCGGGTCCTGCGCGATCATGTAGTGCCGGTCCTTGTGGTACAGGTGGTGCGCCTTGATGGCGTTATCCAGCAGGTGCGGCCACTCCATGTTGCCGGGCGTGTAGAAGCTCTCGACGCCAGCGAGTCGCTCGGCTTCGCGCACGCCGAGGTCGGTCAGGTGCGCGGAGCGCTCCTTTTCCTTGATCTCGAAGTAGACGCCACGGGGGACTTCCTTCACTTTTTCCGGGTCGAGCGTGCCGACGATCGGCAGGCCGTTGCCTTCGGTGCCGGTGAGCACGGACTGGCCGGACGCCTTCATTTCGAGGCGGGCCTTGCGCTCCAGTTCGGTGAGCTTGACGACGATCTCGTCGGCCTTCTCGTAGTTCTTGATGTCGGTGTAGGCGGGGCCGCTGATGATCAGCGGCGTGCGGGCCTCGTCGATGAGGATGTTGTCGACTTCGTCGATGATGGCGAAGTTCAGGGGCGTGCGCTGGACCTGGCGGTAGAAGGCGTCGTACTTCTCGTCGTCGAAGCGAGCCGGCTTCATGTTGTCGCGGAGGTAGTCGAAGCCGAACTCGCTGTTGGTGCCGTAGGTGATGTCGCACTCGTAGGCGTGCCGGCGGCGCTCCGGGTCCATGTCGGACTGGATGTACGCGGCCGAGACGCCGAGCGCCTGGTAGATGGGCAGCATCCACTCGCAGTCGCGGCGGGCGAGGTAGTCGTTGACGGTGATGACGTGGACGCCCAATCCGGTGAGGGCGTTCAGGTACGCCGGCAGGGTGGCGACGAGCGTCTTCCCTTCGCCCGTCACCATTTCGGAGATGTTGCCGCGGTGAAGCACGACGCCGCCGACCATCTGGACGTCGTAGTGGCGCATCCCCTTGGCGCGGCGGGCGGCTTCGCGGCAGGCGGCGAAGGCTTCGGGCAGGATGTCTTCGAGCGTGGCACCCTTCTGGAGCCGCTCGCGCAGCCGGGGCGTGACGGCCTTGAGGCCGTTGTCGTCGAGCGCCTTCATGGCGTCTTCGAACTTGTTGATCTTGTCGAGGATCGAGCCGGGGACGACGGTGTGCTGGAGCGCGTTCCGCGGGCGGACGAAGCCGATCCCCTTGACCATGCGCTCGTTGGCGGAGCCGAAGAGGCGCGTGACGAAGCCGAGGCTGCCTTCGACGAATCCGTTGAGGGTGTCGCCGATTTTTTCGAGGATGCCGGCTTCGACTTTTGTTGCGGTCGCCATGGAATCGGGGCCTTGGGTCGTCGGTGGCGTCGGGGTCCAAATGTCAGTCTAAGAATTTGCGGGAGAACCGGTCAATACGGACCGTGTTTCCCAGACGGACGCGCCGACGGGGGAATCTCGCTGGGCGCGTCCACGCGGCACGATGTATAATACGGAGGTATTTGTTTGAACGTGCGCAGCCGGCGCGGGAGCGCGAATCCATGAACACTAAAATCCACGCTGGCGAATCAACCCCCCATCGAAACGGGACGCCACCTTCCAGGGCCGACGACGCACTCGACGTGCGCCGGCGCATCGGCGAACTCCGGCAACTTCCAGAGGGGTGGCTCGACGGGAAAGGCCTAGCGCCCGATCCGCAGGGATTGACTTGGCTCGCCGAACAATTCGACGCCTTCGATTCCGCGAGACTGCCCCGACCGTATCTCTTTCCCACGCCCGAAGGCGGGGTGCTCGCCGAGTGGCCCCAAAACCCCTGGTCCCTGTCGCTCGAAATCAATCTCTCGGCACGTACCGGTCGGTGGCACGCGCTCGATCTCGACACGGACACCGAGGAAACCGCGGAACTCGACTTGAATCGGAACGAGTCGTGGGAGCGATTGGCCGAGTGGGTTGGCGGGCGGATGCCGGTGACCGCATGACCGGGACGACGCTCCTGCTCCGGCAGATCCATCCTGCGTTCGTCCAGAACGGTTTTCCCACTTCGCAAGCGTTCCGTCCGACACCCAAGGACGAATCCCATTTGTCCATTTACGATGGGGATCGGATCGACGCCACGGCCGCTTGGAGCCACTACACGACCGTTCTTCAACTGTCGTCGGTGGGCACGATGGCCATCACTGTGGAGGAATGCACGGCCGAAGGACTGCCCGCACGAAGCGATCCCGAACCGTTTCCCGAGCATGCGATCATCGACTTTTCGGGCCTGACGGACAAGGAGTGTCAACGGAAGGGCAAGAAGCTCCAGGTCAAGGCCGTCGCACGTGGCTGGCTGCATCGCGTAAATTGAACGCCATTTCGTTCTTGACACCTTTAGTTCATTGGCAGCCGTTCGCCTTCCCGCTCGCGGAACTCGCGGTCGTCGATGCGGCGGAAGCGGACGGCGTCGCCGACGCGCAGGGGGAAGAAGTCGTCGGCGACGTCGACGAGGGTGAGGGGGGTGCGGCCGAGGAGGTGCCAGCCGCCGGGGCGGGCGAGGGGGTAGATGCCGGTTTGCCGACCGGTGAGGCCGACGCTGCCCGGCTCGACGCGCAGGCGCGGGCTGGCGAGCCGCGGGACGCCGCACAACTCCTCCGGCAAATACCCCAAGTATGGGAACCCCGGCACGAAGCCGATCGCGTAGACGGTGTACTCGGCGGCGGCGTGCAGCTCGACGACGCGTTCGGCGGGCAGACCGGTGAGTTCGGCCACGCGGGGCAGGTCGAGGTCGAATTCATAGCAGACGGGGATTTCGTGGCGGCGGGGTTCGGCCGGTGCCGGCCCGCGCCGGGCGGCGTGCTTCTTGAGCCAGGCGATCGCGTCCGCGGTGCGGATCTGGTCGGCGTCGAAGAAGACGCCGACGCTTGCGTAGGCGGGCACCACGTCCTGCAGCCACGGGGGCGCGGCGGCACGGACCGCGGCGGCGAAACGCACGGCGGTCGCTTCGTCCGGCAGGTAGGCGATCACGGCTTCTTCGCCGAGCGGCACGCAGGTCATCGCGATCGTTCTCCGATTCTCCTTCCATGGTATGCGGCGCTGGCGGGTGGAAAACTCGCCTTTACAGGCCCGGCGCGGGATGGCATAGGGCCGGGAATCGGACGGGTCCGCCGGGGAAGCGGTCCGCCGACGCCGTGGGGGAATTCGATGATCCGCACCGCCGCCGGGGGGCTGGCCGTGGCGCTTTCGGCCGTCGCCCTGGTCGCCGCCGATGTCGCTCCGGTCCGCTCGAAGGGTCCGAAGTCCGACGATAAACCCGCCGAGAAAGCTCCGACACCGCTGCGGCCGGCGATCATCATCGCGCCGCTGGCCGCCGATGTCCTCGCGGACGCGGTGAAGGACGAGCAGAACGCCTGCACGCGCCGGCTCGACGTGTGCGCGAAGCTGCGGGAGTTGGCCGCCGCGAAGAACGATGAGGCGTTGCTGGCGCGCATCGACGAGCTGGAGAAACAGGCCGTCGAGATTTGTCAGGCCCGCGTGGCGCGGATGGGGATTCGCGGCTCCGCGGCCCGGCCGACACGCGACCCGGCCCCGTCGACCGCGATCGATCCGGCGTCGATCGTCGCTCCCGCTCCCGCTGCCGGAGGTTCGAAATGATACGGCTTGTCCCGCTCGCGCTCATCCTGATCGCCACCGGTTGCGTGCACATCAAGCCGATCGGCCCGCTGGCGCAGATGCAAGGCCTCCCGCCCGCCGGTAAGGCCGCGCCCGCCGATGCGCCCGAACCGATCGTTCGTGAAGCCCCGCGCCCCACGCCCCCGGCCGTGTACATCACGCCCGGCGAAGTGACGGCCGCGAACGCCGACGAGGCCCTCAAGCGCCTGACGCAGGAACTGGACACCGACCGCCGCACGATGGAAGCGTTCCCGCGCTACGCGGAAGTGTCGATCGTGAAGTGAACGCCGTCGTGGATCGCCGACGCGACGAGTACGCCGTTGACGCCGACCTCGCCGAACCGGGCGAGGTCGTTCGCGTTGCGGACCCCTCCGCCGGAGAGCAGTTCCAGTTTCGGGTACCGGTCGCGAATTCGACGGCAGACGTCCAACGTGCCGGGACCGGATTGCGAACCGACGGCTGGCAGGTCGAGCACGATCAGGGTGCCGACGCCGCGCGCGATCGCGCGATCGACCACGCCCAACCAGTCCCGGGAATGCTCGACGCCCCACGAGGGCCACGGGCCGAAGAGTTCGCCGTTCCAGAGGTCGAGCGAAAACGTACAGGCATCGGTCAGCGCGTCCGGCGATGCCGCCGATTCGAAACCGACGACGGGTCGGACGGATTTGGGAAGGACCCAATTCCCCACGCCGCAGTCGAGCCAGACGGGAACGCCGATCGCGTTCAACATCTCGCGCGTCTTCTCCGAGATTGCTCCGCCCCGAATCGCGTCGAGGTCGGCGACGTAGAGTTCGTTCGCGCCGGTGGCAGCCAGCAGATCGCGCGCGACTTGCAGCGGTTCCGTCGAGTTCGTCACGCGGCTGACGATCGGCCGGTACTCGCTCCGCCGCCCGCCGACGGCGCGGACAACTTCGCCGCCGAGCACATCCAGCACGGGAATGATTCGCGGGACCGGCATGGCGGGAATTCTACAATGGCGGGATGAACCTGGAACGCGAACTGGCCGCCGCGCTCGCCGTGGCCGAACGGGCGGGGCAATTCATCCGCGCCGAATACGAATCCTTCACGCCGATCCCGAACGCGCCGTCGGACATCAGCACCCACGTCGACAAAGGCTCGCAGGACATCATCCTGAAGTTCCTGCACGAAGCCTTCCCGCACGACGGCCTGTGCGCCGAGGAGGACACCGCCACGCCGCAGACCGCCGCGGCGAACGCGCCGGCGCGCATGTGGGTCGTCGACCCGATCGACGGCACGCGCGGCTTCGCCATGAAGAACGGCGAGTTCTCCACGATGATCGGCCTCACCGTCGACCGCGTGCCCGTGCTCGGCGTCGTCCTCGAACCGACGACCATGACGTACACCTACGCGGCGCTCGGCGGCGGGTGCTGGACGAAGATCGGCGAACGGGGCGCGCCGGCGCGCTGCCGGGTGCGGAACGCGGCGCAGGCGGGGTCGTGCGTGTTGGTGCAGAGCCGGCCGTCCAAGAAGAACTCGCCGACGAAGGCGCAGCTCGCGCTCCAGCCGGAGCGTACGCTGGAGATGTACTCGGCCGGGGTGAAGCTCGCCGTGGTGGCGCGGGGCGAGGCGGACGTGTACGTGAACACCTACCCGAACTTCCGGGACTGGGATATCTGCGCCGGGCACATCCTTGTTACCGAGGCGGGCGGCAGCGTGACCGGCCTGCGCGGCGAACCGCTGACCTACGGCGAAGACGGCTTCGTCCAGCGCCGCGGTCTGGTGGCGAGCGTCGCCGGCATCCATGCCGCCGTCGTCGAACGGTTGCGCGCGACGCCGACCGACCCGGTCTGATGGTCACGATGCGGCGATCCGAAACTTGACACTTGGTTTCCCTCAATCCACCAGTTCGGCTTGGGCTTTCAGCGAATGGATCGCGGATCGTACATCGTCGGAGTTGAGTACGTCTTTCAGCAAATCCTGGAATTCCGGATATGTCGCCGCGACCGGGTAGTGCCAATCCGGATCGGGCTCGTCCATTGGCTCGAAACACTTTGCATCGATCTCGACGGGATAGAGGTCCTCGCGGCCATGCGTGGCCGTCAAAACACGGCGGCGCAGTTTTCGCGATGGTAATACGAGATCGAGTTGGTGGGCAACGTGATTGTCCGATTGGATCGAATGGACTTCCGCGACTAGTTGCCCCTTGGTCCTCGACCCGAGTTTGGCAGCCAGGCTCTTCAACTCGAACACGGGAGCAACGACGACGGCATCGACATCGGCGGGCCAATCCAGCAAACCGTTCAGGGTCGAGTTCATGCCGGTTCCTCCAAGTGAAAGAATATCGGGAGATGGTCGGACGCGTTCCCTTGGTCCGGCAGCCCGTTGTTCGTAAGCAACGAACGCTCGCCATCCGTCTCGATGATTTTCAGCTCGACGAGGTTATCGCCAAGTCCCGATCGAAGCAACACCTGATCGAATAGGTGCCAGTGATAGCATACCACGCCCGAAGGGCTGCGATGATACGTGCCCGGCGGACCCGGTGTTCGATCGCCCAGCAAGCCCCACATCGGGTTGTAAAAGATCCGTTCGGAAGGATGAGCTTGTACGGTGCGTGTCTCGCGATTGGCCAGGCTCTTGGTCATAACCGAATGAAGCGTGTCGGATTGGACGATCAGTTCGCTGTAAGGATCGAGATTCAAGTCGCCGACCAGCACGGTTCTCGAGTGTTCGCGATCCCGTTCCGCCCGGTTGATGTCGGCAACCAGTCGACGCAACTCCAGTGCCCTATCGGGAAAACGGTGGTGGAGCTGACTTCGGAGGTGCGCCACGACAACGAGCATCTCCGGATGATTCTCGGTCCTGAGACTGAAAATGAGCCAATGGCGGTCGGTCAACAGGGGTGCCAGGCGAAGTCCGGAACCGCTTCGGATGAACAGTTGCAATCCGTGTTTTGGTTCCGAGATCGCATTCCAGGTCGGTACTTTCGATTCGTTCAATGCCCGTTCAAATCGACCAACTTCCAACGGGCACTAGGCCAAGGCGACGAGGTCGGCGCGGTCGTTGACTGCAATCCGCGCAACTCGGTCGTACAACGGTTTTCGTTTTATGTTCCAGAAAACGAATCTGGGCATGTCCGGCGATTCCCGTTCGGATGCATGAATCCAATTCGAGCCAACTTGCCGTCACGGCACCACCGTCTCCCGGGCCGGTTCCGGGGCCGCGCCCGCTTCCAGCTTCTTCAAGCGATCCTCGAGCATCACCTGCTCCGTCACGTCACGGGCGGCGGCGAAGATCACGTCGTCCTTCGGTACGGCCTTCGCGGTCCACTCGAACCAGCGGTATGCGCCGCGCACGTCGCGGTAGCGGTTCCGGAAGCGCACCAGCGGAAAGCCCTGGTCGAGCTGCGCCATCACGCCCATGGTGCGCTGCTGGTCGTCGGGGTGGACGAACGAGATGAACGGCTTGGCGAGCAGTTCCGCCGTCGTGTAGCCGAGGACGCGCGAGAAATTGTCGTTGATCCGATGGAAGAAGCCGTCGAAACTGGCGATGCAGAAGAGGTCGAGGCTGAGGTCGAAGAAGCGGAGGAGGTCGCCCTCGGCCTGGCGGAGCACGGTGTCGAAGTACTTGCTCAGGCGGTCGATGACGACGCCGGCGTCGCGCGGGCGGTCTTCGCGGTTCGGGGCCAGGCACGCTTTGGCCAATGCCACCAGTTCGCGGTCGGCGCGGCACGCGTCCAGCCGGGCGAAGGCGTCGTCGAGCTGCGCCTTGATCGCCAGCTTCAGCACGCCCTTGCGGTCCTCTTGCACGTACGGCGGCTGACCCGTGAGGATCTCGCAGAGGATCGCTCCCAGCCCGAACACGTCGCAGCGCTCGTCCAGCTTCTCCACGTCGCCGGTGGCCTGCTCCGGCGGCATGTACGCCGGCGTGCCCATCACGCTGCCGAACTTCGTCAGCACCGCGGTCTCATCGTCGTCGGCTTCGACGGTTGGGGTGCACGGCCGGCGGCGCGCCTCGTCCATCGCCTTCGCCAGGCCCCAGTCCATCACCTTCACCTGACCGAACAGGCCGATCATCACGTTCGACGGGTTCAGGTCCCGGTGGATGATCCGCTGAGCATGCGCGTAGGCGATCGTGTGGCAGATCTGCTCGAAGATCTTGAGCAGGCGAGTGCGGCCCTCGTTCGCGTTCGGCCGTTCGTCCAGCACCGCGCGCAGCGTGAGGCCCCAGATGCGCTGCATGATGAAGTACGGCCGGCCGTCGGGCAGTGTGCCCGCCTCGTACAGCGGCACCACGCCGGAATGCTCGAGCTGGCTCGTGATGCGGATTTCTTCCCGGAACCGCGCGACCACGTCGGGGCGATCCAGATATTTCCGGTGCAGGACCTTCGCGATCACCTCGCGATTCAGGTGCACATCGCAGCACGAATGGACCTCGCCCATGCCGCCGCGGCCCACTTCGTCCCCGATCGCGAAGCGCGAGGGGTAACCCTCCCCGGGCAACGTGTCGCCCGGCGCGTTCGCGGCTTCCAGCAAATGATCCAGATTGACGATCTCGCCGATGTCCTCGACCGGCGCGTCGGCGAGACTCAGGTCGATCGTCTTGTTCGGGTCCGGCTCGGAATCCGGCACGGGCAGGCGGGAATGGAGGGACATTGCTGTCGCTCCGGTAGGCGGACAGGGGGCGGCTGGCCGGCGGTGGGAGAATACCGGCCCGACTTTCCAACGATCTACGATCATAACGCGCCGCGGCGGAGGTGGAACTCCAAAATCAGGAATTTGCCCCGCCTCCGCCCCGCTTCCGCTGGCGGTAGTACTTCAAGCCCGGCACGAAGAACGACACTGCCGACGCCACGCCGAACATCAGGTGCGCCGCGCGTGGGAACGCCGCCATCAGCACCGCCACGGCGAAGTTCAACGCCGCGTAGATGTAGAACTGCCCCGACAGAATGCCGGCCTTGAAGAACAGCACCATCCCCGCCGCCACCGCAATCGCCGGCGACAGCTTCAGCACCGGCAGCTCGGCGACCACCTCAATCACGAACATCGCCATGCTCGCGAACACCCCGGCCGCCCACGCGTGCGCGATCTGCCGCTCCACGAATAGCACCGGCCCCGCCCGCCGCCGCAGCTTCCACAGGATCGTGCCCCACGCCGCCAGGCCGAAGCCCCACGTCATCAGATAGTACAGGTGCCACTCGACGCCCGACCACGCCATCGCCTGCGTCGCAAGGCACAGCAGGAAGATCATGAGGCTGTGCCACATCCAGAGCACGCCCCAGTGCTCCAGCACCTCCGCGTGGTGCGTCTCCCGCATCAGCCGCGACACGAAATACCCCAGCCCGCTCGGCCGCGACGAGATCGCCTCGCCCTTCAGGTACGAGTCCAGGTCGTCCGCCAGCGCAGCCGCCGACTCGTACCGCAGGTTCGGTGGCTTCTGAAGGCACTTCCGGCAGATCAGATCGATGTCCCGATCGATTGTCGGAATCAGATCCCGCGGCGGAATCGCCTCCTGCTCCAGCACCAGCAGCAGCGTGTCCACCGCCGTCGCGGCGCGGAACGGCGGCCGGCCCGTCAGCAGCTCGTACAGGATCGCGCCCAGCGAATACACGTCCGCCGCCGGCGTCAGGTCCTTGCGCCCCGTTGCCTGTTCCGGAGCCATGTAGCTCGGCGTGCCGACGATCGCCCCTGTCCGCGTCAGCGACTCCGACCCGTCGATCCGCTTCGCAAGGCCGAAATCGCCGACCTTCGGCTGAAATTCGGAATTCGGAATTCGGAATACGGAATTCAAATCCGAGTCTTCGCCTTTGGTCTTCCATTCCGAATTCCGAATTCCGAATTCCGAATTCAACAGGATGTTGCTGGGCTTCAAGTCCCGGTGCAGGACGCCTTGCTCGTGAGCGTGCTGAACGGCACGGGTGATGGCGACGACGAGCCGCGCCGCATCCCGCGGCGGCATCGGGCCGTCCTTTGCCAATCGCTCCGCGAGCGACGGCCCCTCGACGTACTCCATGCAGAAGTATGCCTGCCCTTCGGCGGTGCCGACCTCGTGGATGGTGACGATGTTCGGGTGCTGGAGCATCGCCACACACTTGGCTTCGGCCTGGAAGCGGGCGCGGTCGGCGTCGGACGCCAGGAGCGCATCGCGGACCATCTTAAGCGCGACGATGCGGTTGAGTGATTTCTGCCGCGCCTTGTAGACGACCCCCATGCCGCCGCGGCCGAGTTCGGAGAGCAGTTCGAAGTCGCCGAACTCCCGCGGCAGCGGCGCGAGCGCATCCCCGCCGGCTACCGGCCGGAAGGGCAGCGTGGACGCCGTGTTCGCCCCGCGCGCGAGGTCCGCGAACTGCGCGACGGCCCACAGCTCGCGCAGCTCATCTGCGAGGTCCGGGTTCGCCGCCGCGGCCGCCGCGACATCCGGCGTACCCCCGGCGCGCGCCTGCTCGCTCAGCGCTGCCAGCAGGGCAGCGAGGCGGGCATCACGATCGGAATCTGAAGAGATGGCTGTCATCAGGCGAAATCCCGCCCAGGCATCGTCGCCGCGAAGTTCACATCTCCGATCAGGCACGGCCGCTTGTACTGCTCCGCCGCGCCGCCGGTCTTCTTCAGACGCTCCGCGTCCCACTTCGCCCAGTGGCCGGCCGGGATGACGCGCACGCGCAGCGGGCCCAGGCGCGCGCTCTCGCGCTTCGCGGCGTACTCGATGTTCTGCACGCCCAGTTCGCGATCCAGCTCCGCCAGGAAGCGGTTCAAGCGCTGACGGTCGGCCGTGTCCGACTCTTCGAGGAAGATCGCGTAGTAAGGCAGCGCGTCGTCGAAGACCGGCGCGAGCGTGTAGCCGGTGATCGGCTGCGGCACCGACTTCAGCACGGCGTCTACCGCCTTCGTGACGTGGTGCTCACTCAGCTTCTCGCCGGTCAGATTCGCGAAACGGCTGCCCTTGCCGAGGAACTCGACCAGCGGCGTGCGGCCGAGGAAGCCGGTGACGCGCACGAGGTCCGAGATGTGGTAGCGGTACAGGCCGTAGAGCGTCGTCGGCAGGATGTAGTAGCTGCCGCCTTCGGCGATCTCGTGCGCACCGAGGACGGTCGGCTGCGTCGAGTCGATCTCGGATTCCGGGATGAACTCGAAGTAGTGCGAGAGGATGTCCAGTACGCCACTGGGGGAACTGTTGGCGAAGGGGATGGTCATGCGGCCTTCGCTGGCGAGCAGGCCGAGGTCGCGAACGGGCGTGTCGCCATAGTATTGCGGAAGCTGCCGGAGGTACGGCCCCATGCTGCCGCCGGTCCAGGTGTTCACGATCGTCGATTCGCTGCCCCACACGTCCTGCGGGTAAAGGCGGCCGAGCTTCTCGGCGAGTGCGGCCAGTTCGCGCGAGCGTCCCGGATTCGGTTTCAATCGCGGAGCGAGGGCGGCGCGCACGTCCGCGGGAATGTCGAGATCGGCGCGCAGCGTGCCGTCGTGCAAGTCCTTCAGCAAACCTTCGCGCTGAGCATCGAGCGTGCGGGCCAACTGCACCAGCGTGCTCGGGTTCGCGGCCATGAACTGCGAGACGTTGCGCCCCATCGCGAAGCGGAGCGCGACGTATTGCTTCGCGAGCGAGTCCTTGATCTTGCCCGTCTCGTGCGGCACGGCGTAGAGCCGGCGGATCAGTTTCATCTGCACCTTGGCCGTGAAGCCGGTGAGGTTCCCGCACGGGATGTTCGCGGAGGTGCGGAACTCGTCCGGATCGCCGACCATCTGCACGATCGGCCGCATGGCGATGCGCCGGCCGCGGTGGTCGCGGTACAGTTTCACGCCCCACATGTTCCAGCCGCGCCGATAGGCGGTGAGGTATTCCTGCGTGACGGGGATGAGTTTGCGCGAGGCCGTGGTGCCGCTGGTCAGCGCGAACATCAGCACGCGGTCGTCGGCGAGCAGGGCGTTCGTGTCGCCGGCCTGCACCTTCTCGATGTACGGGGCGACGTACTCGTACGGTGCGACCGGAACCTGTCGCCGGAAGTCCTCGACGGAGCGGATCGCGGCGAACTTGTGATCGCGCCCGAAGCCGGTGCCTTGCTGCTTGCGGAGGATGCGGTCGAGCACGGCCTGCTGCACGGCGCGCGGGTCGTCGCACAGGTATTCGAAGCGGCGCAGTTGCCGCCGCACCGGCCACGTGACCAACCGCCCGACGCGCACGAGGAGGAAACGTTGGAGGGACATGGAGCTTATGGTACGCCCTCTTTCGCCGTTCGTGGCGACCGGTTAGAATGCATTCGGAATCGAGGGATGAACGATGAATCCGACCCACGACACGCCCGAAGAACTCCGGGCGCGGATCGAGCAACTCGAACGCGAGTTGGCGCGCGTGAAGACGGAGCGTGATCTCTACAAAAAAACCGTCTACGCGGAAATGATGGCAAGCATTCCGTACACACCGATGACGCTGGAGGAGGCCCGCGAAATGATGGCCGCTCCCCAAGGTGAACGGTTGACGGACATCATCGCGGAATACGAGAAGGAACTCGAAGGCCGTGAGTGACGAACGGTACCAAGTCGCCAACTCGCTGGAAGTCGGCCGTCAACTCCGGGCCGCAGTGGATACTGCACGGTCACAAGGTGAATTCGCAGTCGCCGTACGGGCATCTCGCTGGATCCTGGACGAACTGGCTCGAACGCCAGCCGCGTTCGGAGAATCGCGGAACTACCTTGCCGCTGCTGAACTTCATGTTCGAATCGGCTTCGCGGGACCGATCTACGTCGTCTACGGGATTCACGAACCGAGCCGGACAGTATTCGTGAGGAAGATCGGGTACTCGGCGCGGAAGTCGTGAACTTGATGAATTGCCACCGTACGAACGCGGCTCGTTCGATTTCCTAAGGGAAGATTACCGGCTTCCCATCTCAGTTGTCCGCTCGCGGATCCACACTATCGCTCCCGCTCCCGCGAGCATCATCGTGGCGGCATGCAGCAATCCCGCGCTCCAGCCGGACATCAACACCAGCCCGCCCACTAGCAGGCTTGCGCCGACGTCGCCGAGGCCGTTGACGACGGCGAGCACGCCATAGGCAGTGCCGTGCTGCGCCTTGTCCGGCACCAATTCCGCCACGATGGCCGGCTCGAGCGCTTCCTGGATCGCCATGTAGATGCCGGCAAGGGCGAAACAGCCGATCCAGCCGGGCAGCCACGTGGGGGCGAACGCGATGAGGAACGCGAAGCCGAGCATCGTCATCGCACCGATGAGGTAGCCAGCCACAAGAACGCGCGCGTGGCCGTATTGGTCGCCGAGCCAGCCGGCGGGGAACGCGGCGAGCGCCTGCACGAGGTTTCGCCAGGCGTAGAGCAGGATGCCGAGGATGGCGGCCGGCAGCAGATCGTTCGCGAGGTGGACGGTGGCGGCGAGGATTAGGAGCGTGTGGGCGAAGTCGCCGAGGCCGAAGAGGCCAACGCCGACGAGGAAGCGACGATAGCGGGCGGGCATGGCCTTCAACGAGGCGCCGAGGCGCAGGCCGGGCTTGGGCGTGAAGCGTTGTTCGCGAACGAGCAGCGTAAAGGTGAGCGCCGCGCCGAGGCCGGGCAGTAGCGTGAACCAGAACGCGAGGGCGTACGACTCGCGAGGCTCGACAGCGGAGCCGATGTTCAACAGTAGGGCGGCGGCGATCAGCGGCCCGAGTACGGCCCCGAGCGTGTCGCCGGCGCGGTGGAAGCCGAACGCCTTGCCGCGATGGGCGGGGTCGACGGAGTCGGTGATGATGGCGTTGCGAAGGGGGCCGCGGATGCCTTTGCCGAGCCAGGCGAGCGATTTCGCGGCGAGCACGAGCGGCCACGCGGTGGCGATGGCGCAGAGGGCGAACGCCGAACCGGTGAGGGCATAGCCGAAGACGACGAGCGCCTTGCGCTTCCCGATGCGGTCGCTCCACCAGCCGACGAGAATCTTGGCGGCGTTCGAGAGGAACTCGGCGGCGGCCTCGATGGCACCCAGCACCTGCGCGGCGTGGCCGACCGGCAGGCCGAGGATGATAAGGAACGACGGCAGCAGCGCGGTGGCGAGTTCGTAGCCGACGTCGGCGAGGAAGCTGGTCAGCCCCGCGCCGACGACTGTGCGATTCATCCAGGAAGGGGCGGGCATTGGTCGGATCCGGGTTCGGCGGCACGGATGACGCTTTTGGGGAGGCCGGTGATCGTGTCCAATTCGCCCATGAAATCGGGACCATAGACGGATTCGATAACACGAATCGGCCCTATGATCCGAGCGTTGAACTCCGCGAGTTCTTCGGCCGGCAACCAAAGTTCTCGGTAAATCGGACAACCGCCGAGTTGCTGCACGGGATACCGCGCCACGAACGAATCGTCGATTTCAAATTCGGTCACGAATCCACAGTGGCCGGCCTCCGACTCCTTGCTGTTCCACTGCGTGATGATGGCACGGGCGTACTCGCGCGTGAGTACGGGATAGAAAATCGGCTGCCAGGACAACCGCGGCGGATACGCTCGGTATCCCGATTCGGCGATCAATTCGAGTTCGCGCAAGCCGACCGGTCGAAAGAGGATCACGGTGATGGATCCGAGGATGGAGGTCGTTCGTCGCCGGGAATCGGTGGGGCGGCCGGCGCCTTAGAGAGGACGCGCAGAAACGCTTCCCGATCGCCGCGCGCCGCCCGGCGTTCCAGCGCTTCGAGTTCCGAGTCGGCCGACAATTTCTCGCGTACCGCTTCCGCGATCCACTCCGATTCGCCGTCGGGTCGATTCCCAGTCCGTTGGGCGATCGCAATGCGAAGCTCGACCGGTAATTCCACCAGAAAACCGTTCATGTCAATTCCCCAAGCGTCGGAGTGCTTCGGCGGGCGTCAGGACCTCGATTCCGTGGCGTTGAGCGCCCGCCGCGAGATCGGCCACATTGTGAGTCACGATCCACCGGCTCCCGGTCGCGATGGCCGCTTCCAGAATCCGATCGTCGTTAGGATCGTGCGCGGCGGGCCGAACCCGGAATCGAACCGCCGCGCAATGACCGATCCGGCACCAATAATCGAGGATTTGATCGATGTCCGCATCGGAATAACCGAATATTGCCGGCAACCGCTTGCAAACCGACTCGTATTCCAAGACCACCGCGTTCGTGATCCCCAGGATGAATCGGTCGCTTCCGACCATTTGCAGCAAGGCATGAGAGGCGCCGAGTGACGACCGCAATCCGGCAACGAGTACGCACGTATCGAGGATCAAGATCGGCCGCATGCCCTCATGCTACCATCCCGATGATTCCCGCTCCACTCCCGTATCATATCCTCCGTCGCCGATGCCCGCACATCCCGGAGGCGTTCCGATGCCCGACTTCGCCAAGGAATTCAAGATCGACCTCACCAACGCCAAGATCCCCAAGGCCGACGGCGAGGTCAACGAGTACGTCAACGCCGAGGCCGCCGCCAATGGAAAATATTTCACCGACAAGCGCAAGGTCATCTTCGTCAATGGGATGAAGAACACCGGCGAGAACCACGCCGAATCCGCACTCGCGCTCTCGCTCGTGCAGATGTGTCCCGTCATCGGCCTCTACAACCTCTCCGACGGTGCGATCGTCGACCTGTGGCAATGTCTCAACGACAAGCTCCAGTTCCAAGGACCTGGTGCCGACAGCGCCAAGGAAAAAATCGACTCGCGCAACAGCTGGTGGAACCGAATCCTCAAGGGCGAGCGCACCTCCGAGCAGGCGATGGAACAGGCGCTCAAGCGAAACCCGGCGCAGGTGGCGCTCTTCAAGCTGCTCCGCAAACCCGAGAACCGCACCTGGGAAATCTTCGCGCACAGCCAGGGGAACCTGATCCTCAGCAACGTGCTGCAGGGGATCGCCGCCGTCGATGGCCCGAGCGCCATCGCCGGGCGCGTCGTCCACACCTTCGGCTCGCCGGCCGTGTTCTACCCCGATGGCATTCTGAAGTACGAGCACGGCTTCACGTTCGATCCGGTCAACTGGCTTTCCGGCTTCGACAGCAGCTTCACGATCTCCAAGGTCGGCCTGCCGACCGGCACCAAGAACCCGATCACTCACGGCTTCCTTTGGTACCTGCAGGACGATCCGCGCTTCATCATCAACCGGTTCCGCACCGGCGGCTGGGGCATGACGTTTAACATGGACGAGGCCGGGCTGGCGAAATGCCTCGCGGCGATGGAGACGAACCTGCCGCGCGTGAAGAAAGTGATCGACTACCTGGACAAGCACCAGAACAGCGACGCCGACGACGTGGCGCTCTTGTACGTGCAGGCGATCCAGAACAAACCGAGCGTGAAGTTGGCGCTGAAGTCGGACCCGGAGTTGGTGAAACTGCTCGTCAAGACAATGGACGAAGGCTGGACGAGCGGCAAGGAGAAGGAAGCCATCAACTGGTTGAAGGCGCTCTAGCGCGGCGCGCTCCGGCGGCCCGAGTTTCCTCGGGCTGGTTTCCGGCTGGAAGCCAAAACGCGGATCAGTCGGCGAGCACGGCGGTGCGTCGGGCGCGGGCGGCGCGGGAGTTCGCCTCGACCCAGGCTTCGGCGGCCTCGCGGCTCCACCGGGCGGAATCGAAGCGGACGGCTGCCGTGGCCGGCAAGCCGTCGACCGAAACGACGCGCTCGCACACGCCGGTGCCGACTTCGATCCAGACGGCATCGTCGGACTCGAGCGTCGGCCAGGCGACCGCGAGTTCGTCCGCGGACCAGCGGGCCGGCCCGAACGGCACGAGCAGGACCTCGTCGAGGTGGGCGGCGAGAAAGGCCTTCGCGTCGGCGACGGTGGTCTCGGCGGGAAAGCGGACGGCGGCGAGGACGTACGCGTCGCCGGCATGACCGAATTGCAATTCGATGTCCGGCCGATCGGCCAGGGGTTCGGATCGAACCGCTTCCGCGTCCGGCGCGAGTCGGACGACGAGTCGACCGTCATCGCGCAGCCATTGCGGACGATGTTCGCGGCGCCAGCGGGTGGCCGCCGGACCGTCCCCGGTGAAATCCCCCAGCACGATGGTACGTTCGGTCGTGGAAGTCGTGGCTTCCCATTCGGTTTCGGTCACGGACTCGGCACCCTCCAGGATTCGGCGGTCGAACGTTCCCCGTTTGATCGCCAGGTCGGTCACGGCGGCCATCGTTCCGACGACGATCGGCGCACGGTTCAGATGTTGTACGGCCAAGGCGGCCGGGTCGGATTCCAGATCGGCCAGCGTTTTCGAGGCGTAACTCAGTCGCGCTTCGGCTTCCTGACGGTCGCCGTCGGCCGCCTGCTGCGCGGCGGCGATGGCCTCGACGGTCGGCGCGTCCGGCGGCACCAGCCCGGCGGCCCGCAACTCGCCGCACAGTCGGTCGAATTCCTGCGGATCGCCGGCCGGGCACGGCACCGGAAGCGGTGTATCGTCGTTCGCGGACAGTTCCACTTCGGCCTGTCGAATGCGCCGCTCCAGATCTTCGGCTCGTCGCACCAGTTCGCCGTGGAAGGTTGCCTTCCAAAAGGAACGGGAGAAGACGTTGCCCGCCTGTTTGGCGGCAACCAGCGGTGTCAACGATTCCAGTTCCTCGCGGAGCGATCTCAGTTCCGATTCGGTGCGGGCGCGCTCCGGGTTGGGCGGTCGCCCGTGCGCGGCGCAGACGCACCGGACGGCACGCAACCGTTCCCACACGCCGGCGGCGCGCTGCGAGGCTTCAACGCGGGCGGCGGCCTCGCGCACCGATTCGGCCAGGCGCGCCCGTTGCTCGTCGACGCGGCCGACGCCGACGGCGGAGGACGCGACGTCGGCGATCGCAGCCGGCAGATCGGATGCGGATTCGCCGGGTGCCAGTGCGCGCACCGCACCATGTTCGCGCCAGCGTTCTGCGAGCCGGTTCGCGGTGTCGGCGGTGGCGGTCAGGACGAGCGGCCGTTCGCCGGCCCGCAGCAATGCGGCCACGAGGCGCTCGACGAATTCGATGCGGCCCTCGGCTCGGGCGGCGATCCAGAATCGGTCGTTGGCCGCGAGGGCCGCGGCGAGCGTTGCGGTCCGACCGGGCGGCGACGCTTCGGTCGGTCCGTGGAGTTCGGCCAAGACCGGTGGGGTGTTCGGACGGGCGGGCGGCCCGGAGGGAGGTGCGGTCGTAAGCAAAGCGTCGTGCAACTCGCGAGGCCAGACCGGGGCGGCGAAGGCCGCCTGTTCGGTGCCGTCGATCGGCGGCCGATTCCGGGACGGATGTCCTTACTTAAAGGAAACCCCGCGCCCCGGCGTTCGAGACCGCGCAATCGACGAATTTCTGTCTTCCAGAGTACGCGGGACCCGGCAGGGGATACAAGAGGGAAGCGGCCCGGAACACAAAATTCACGGAATCGCCACCCGGCGGGTTTATTCCCGAAAAAATCGGGAAAAACTCGAAAAACTCGAACCGCCGAATCACTTGCCGAAGAGGCGGCCCGGATTCCGGGCGAGGTTCTGGTCCGGCGGCGTGTCCGCCTTCGTCGTCGGTGTCTCATCGTCGGCTTCCAGCGGATGCTTCTTCCCGCCGAAAATCCGCCCCGGGCTTCGGTTCAACGCCGGCTCCTCGACGGGCGCGGCCCGCACCGTGTCGGCGTCGGTCGGCAGGTCGTAACCGCTCTGCACCAGTTCGTTGCCCGCCGTCGCGCGAGTCACTTCGATGTTGGCGCGTTCGAGGTTCGAATCGGACTTGGCCAGGCGCGCCAGCTGCGGGATCGGGATGCCGCGCGGCGTACTGTCGATCGCAACCGCGGAGGCGAGCACCTTGGCGGCTTCGGTCTTGCGGACGAGTTCCACCGCTTCGGAGTAGCCACCCCCGAGTTCGCCGATGGCCTGAAGCACGGCCCGAAGGTTCGTGGCCGCCTTCACGCTCACCTCGCGTGCGCCGTCCTTGCCTTCGGCCAGGTGCGTGACGGTCGCCTTCTCGTCGCCGGCCTTCGCGCTCACCACGAACTCGTGACCGAGCGGAATCGAGAACGGCGGGACCAGTGTGCCGGAATGGCCGAACAACACGACTTCGGCGCGCTGCCGGCTCGACAGGTGGACCACGGGCGTCGAGTCGGGAGCCACTTCGTGCAGCCAGAAGGCCTTCTTGACGTTCGTGCCGTGGAGTTCGGGGTGGCGTTCGTTCAGGCTCCGCAGGGCGAGGAACGCGCCGTAGCGGAGGTTCAGGTCGGGGTGCTTCATCAGTTCGACGAGGCGGTCGGTGCTCACGCCGTCGTCGAGGCTGGCAAGTGCAGTGAGGCAGTGGGAGCGGAGGGCGGGGTGCTGCTCGGCGAGTTTGGCGAGATCGGCGGCACCGCTGGTGCTGCCGAGGTAGGCGAGGGCTTCGGCGGAGGCGAAGCGAACCCACGGCGAGGGGCTTTGCAGTCCCGTCTGCAGCGCCCGCGTGCTCTCGGCGCCGAGGGCTTCGAGCTTGATCGCCGCCGCCACGGCCGTCTCGGGATCGAGCAATTCCTGCTCCAGCTTCTTACGCAGCAGGCTGTCGGGGCCGGCCGGGATCAGCGGCACCTGTCGCGACACGATCAGGAACCGTTCGTGATTCAGCTTGTACGATGGCGGCACGTTCACGAGCACCACGTCACCGCGGACGGCGTTCGCCACCTTGTTCTTGGCGTCGCCGGCCAGCAGGAACGTCGCGTTCAGCCGCGCCGCCACTTCCATCGCCGTGCGCGGGTTCGCATCCTTCTCGTTGAGCAGGTAGAAGTACGGCCGGTCTTCGAGCACGCGGCCGCCGCCCCACACGCGCCCGGCGGTCGCGGCGCTGGCCGTGTCCACGACCGTCGCCTTCAGCTTCGCCGTGTTCTCCATGACGCCCGCAACAAGCGGCCCCTCGGCCCGCACCAGCGTCTTGCCCACCAGCAGCGTGTCGGTGCTGACCGCCGGGTTTGCACCCACGTCCATCCCCGCTTCGATCATCCGTTGCCGCACCGCGCCGGACAACTCCGACGTGGCCAGGTCGGCCTCGAACAGGATGCCGCCCTTCAGGCTCGTCGTCTTGCTGGCGCGCGGCAGCACCACGTCGATGTCGACGGTATCGCCCTTCTTCGCACCCGCCGGGATCGTCGCCGTCACCAGTACCATCGAGCAGGTGTTGTTCGGGTCGTCGAGGAACTGCTTGGGGGTGAGCTTCTTCTTGCGCAGGTCGCGTTCGAGCATGGGGCGCCATTCGCCCGCGGCGGCGCTGCCGGTGCCGGAGAGACCATACACCAAGCCCACGGCCGAGACCTGAATCGGCTCCGTGTTGCTGACGGTCGTCTTCTGGCCGACGGTCGCGTGGATGTTCCGCTCCGCCACGTCGTCCGCCGCCTGCGGCCGTGCGGTCTGCTTCTGCGAACCGGTGCAGCCGGCACCGAGCGCGGCGAAGACGCCCAGCGAAAGTAGAGCAGCCCGTTTCATGGCGAAGTCCCCTGCGGCCCCCCGGCCGCCGTCGCGGGAGCGGCGCGCATGCGCTCCTCCCGGACGGCGCGGACCATACCGTCACGCGTCGGCCTGTCAAGGAGAAACGTCGCGGGATCGGCCGGGTCCAGCGCATCCCGTCCCGCCGGGCTTTCCCAGTTTGCGCCCGCTCCGCAGTGCGGGCACGTATTGAATTCCACCGCCGGCGCCGTCACAATGAGAATTCCCACCGCCGCCGATCGCGTGCGACCATGCCGGATTCGAACCCCTCGACCGACGCGCCGTCCTCGACGCCCTACGCGGGCGCGTCGACGGCCGACACGCCGCTGGTCGTCGGCCGATACCGCATCGTGGACAAGCTCGGCGAAGGCGGCATGGGTGCCGTCTATCTCGCCGAAGACCAGCAGCTCGGCCGCCGCAAGGTCGCCCTCAAGATCCCATCCGGTCCGTTCACCAAGGAAGCCACGCTCCGCAAGCGCTTCCTCCGCGAAGCCCTCGCCTCGGCGCGCCTCGACCACCCGCACATCTGCCCCATCTACGACTCCGGCGAGGACGCCGGCCAGCTCTTCATCGTCATGAAGTACGTGAAGGGGCAATCGCTGGGGAAGCTCGTCGGTGCCGACAAGCTCTGGGAACCCGACAAGGCCGCCGCCTTCGTCCGCGCCGTCGCCCACGCCATCCAGCACGCCCACGACGAGCAGGTCATCCACCGCGACCTGAAGCCCGGCAACATCATGGTCACCGAGCGCTCCGACCCGATGGTCATGGACTTCGGCCTCGCCAAGATCCTCTCCGACGAATCCATGTCGCAGCTCACCCACGGCGCGCTCGGCACGCCGGAGTACATGTCGCTCGAACAGTGGGACAACGACGACCCGCGACCGAGCGCCGACGTCTACGCCCTCGGCGTGATCCTCTTCAAGATGCTCACGGGCCGCACCCCGTTCACCGGTTCTCCGCGGAAGATCATGACGCAGTTGGCGAAGGACCCGATGCCGGCGCTGCGCCAGTTCCGCCCGGACTGCGACGCGGAACTCGAAGCGATCGTGGCGCAGGGGATGGCGAAGGAGGAAAAGGACCGCTACCCGACGATGGCGGCGTTCGCCGCGGCGCTCGAGGACTACCCGCGCCGGCGCGCCGCGGCGGCGAAGCCGAAACCCGCCCCGCCGCCGAAGCCGTCGAACGCGCCGGACAACGAGATCGAATTCGAACTCGATCTGGATGTGACACCTCCGCCAGCCAAGAAGCCCGTCGCCACCCCGCCGAAGGAAGTCCGGTGGTCGACGGACGACGACGAATTCGATCTGCGGCTCGACACCGGACCGCCCCCGCCTCCACCGCCCGCGCCGGCAATGGAGGACTCCGATTTCAAACTCACGCTCGACGACTCCGGCATCTCACTCGATCTCACGGGTGATCAGAACGACATTTTCGAAACCGATTTCGAACTGCCGCCGATGGACGAGTTCGAGCTCGAACCCGAGAAGGACGTCTTCGAAACGGATTTCGAGATTCCAGCACTCGAGGAAACGCCGGGCGCATCGGGAGGCGACTTCGAACTGAAACTCGACGACGTGCCGGACCTGGGCCCGGACGACCCCGACGACGATTTCGACGCCTACGACGCGTCCCACCGGGCGCACGAGGAGCGGATGAACGCCTGGCTGCAAACGCCGGCGACGCTGGAGTTCGTGCGCGACCACCTGCACGGCTGGACGGCGGCGCAATGGGACCGATTCGTGGACGCCCAGAAGAAGTCCCGCTACTGGCCACTCAAGACCTACGAAATGGAAAAGTACGTTCGCGAACTGCACCGGATGGAGATCGCCTCCCGAAACCTCCGGGCGCTGCGCGAGCGGACGTCCGAGAAGGTGCGGTTCCTGTGCCCGAACTGCTACAAGTCGGTGGTGGTGATGGCGAGCTACGCGGGCAAGCGGGTGAAGTGCCCGAAGTGCGAAGGGCGCTTCGACGTGCCGCGCACATGACCCCATCCGAATCGAGGAGTCGACGATGCGAATGCTTGCGAGCCTGATGGCGTTCGGTGTGTGCCTGTCGCTCGGTGCGGCCGAGCACACGAAGGACGCGCCGGCGGAGGTCAAGAAGGCGGTCGCCGCCAAGAAGGCCGTCCTCGTGGACGTGCGCGAGGCGGACGAGTGGGCCGACGGGCATCTGGCGGCGGCGATCGCGCTGCCGTTGTCGAAACTGAAATCCGCGACGGCGGCCGACCTGCCGAAGGGTATTTCCAAGGACCAGCCGGTGTACCTGCACTGCGCGTCCGGCCGGCGCTGCCTGAAGGCGGCCGACAAGCTGAAGGAACTCGGCTACGATGTCCGACCGCTCAAGGACGGCTACGAGGATCTACTCAAGGCCGGCTTCGAGAAGGCGAAATAACGAAACTCTCCGCCATCGGTCCCAGTTCGCGTCGCGTATCCTATCGGTAGCCCGCGCCGCGAGTGTCCGCCGCATGGAACGGTCCCCGCCCCCGCAATCGACGGCCACGCCGCTGCCCGCGGACGCCCCAACGCGCACCCACGCGCAGGCCGTCGGCGGCTCGTCGACCGAGGTGACCAAGCTCGGCCCGGAGCAGGTGCCGCCCCACCTGAGCGCGATCCAATTCTGGCAACTCGGTCGGCAGGTCGGCGACTTCCTCCTGCACTCCAAACTCGGCGAAGGCGGCCTCGGCACGGTCTACCTCGCGCGGCAGGTCTCGCTCGACCGGTTCGTCGCGCTCAAGATCACGGACGCCACCACCGCCGGTACGGGTGAAGGCCTCGCCCTCGCCGGCCTCGAACACGAACACATCGTCAAGGTCTACTCCGGTTTCGTCGAACCGGTCACCAACAAGCATTGCCTCTGCCTGCAATACGTGCCCGGGACGAGCCTCGCGGCGCTGATCGCGCGCCTGCACGCCGGCACTCCGCCGCGCACCGGTCAGGATCTGCTCGACGCCCTCGACGAGCTTGCCAAGGCCGAGATCGCCTTCGACCCGAAGGCGCTCGCGGACCGGGAGAAGCTGGCGACGGACGACTTCCCGGCCGCGGTCTGCCGGCTGGGCGAGCAACTCGCGGACGCCCTCGCGTTCGCCCACGGCCGCGGATTCCTCCATTGCGACATCAAGCCGGGGAACATCCTGCTGACGCCCTACGGCCGACCGATGCTCGTCGACTTCAACATTGCGGTGAACTCCGGCCACGGCGCCGCGTGCGCCGTCGGCGGCACGCCGAAGTACATGGCCCCGGAGCAGCACGACGCCTATTGCGGTCGCCCGCACGATCCGATCAATCACACGATCGACCTCTTTTCCCTCGGCGTCGTCCTGTTTGAATTGATGACGGGCGAACGACCGACGGCGCAGAATGGGCACCTGTTCGAGTGCATGCCGCGCGAGCTGGCGACCGTGATCCGCCGATGCCTCCAGCCGAAGCCGACGGACCGCTACGCGGACGGCGCAGAATTGGCGACGGCGCTCGCCGGTGCCCGGCAACTGATCGCGGCGCGGGGCCAGTTGCCCCGCCCCGGCTGGCTCGGCCGCCACGCCCTGCGTCGCCCGCTCTCCGTGCTGCTGGCGCTCGCGGTCATACCGCACATCGTCGCGACCGGGCTGAACATCGCCTACAACGGCGTGCAGATCGATCTCACCGACTCGCAGTTCCGCACGTTCACCCGGATTACCGCCTCCTACAACGCCCTCATCTGGATCCTCTGCGTCGCGTGGGGGGTGCATCTGCTGCGCCAGTTCCACCACGACCGCGCGAAGCTCCTCGCCGGTGCGGCGACCTCCGACGAAGCCGAACGGGTCCGCCGCGACACACTCCTGTTCGGTTACCGCGGAAACTTCTTCGCGTTCGTCGGCTGGCTGCCGGGCGCGATCCTCTTCCCCTCGTTGCTGCACGCGCTCGACGGGCCGCTGCCCCCGCACGACTTCGTTCACTTTCTCGTCTCGTTCTCGATCTCCGGACTCGTCGGCATGGTCTACAGCCACTACGGCATCCAATTCGTCATCCTCCGCGCCGTCTATCCGTACACCGGCAACCCGGACACCTTCGAAGCCGCGGGCCCGCGCACGGAACTCGGGCGCGCTCTCCGGTGGCTCGAACCGTTTCTCGTACTCGCCACGCTCATCCCGCTCACGGGTGCCATCCTGTTGATCGCGTTTGCCGACGGGAACATGAGTCGCGAGTTCCGCTGGCTGGTCGCCGGGCTGATCGTCCTCGGTATGGCGGGTGTCACCGGCCTGGTACGGGCGCGGGATCGCCTCGCGATCCTGGCGGCCCCCTGGCTGCACGTCGCCGACGATCGCCGTCATCCGGGTGCGAGTTCCTCGTCCATCGCTCTCGTGCGTTGATAATGGTGGTGGGCGGGTCCACGCTTTGCGCCGACCCGCCCTACAAAACAGGAATCGAATCCGAGGAAACGAACCCATGCTCCGCGCGCTCGTTCTTCTGCCCCTGTTCGCCGTCGCCGCGCCGGCGGGCGAGTTCAACAAGGTCCTCAAGATCGGCGACGCCGCGCCGGCCTGGACCGACCTGCCGGGCACCGACGGGAAAAAACATTCCCTCGCCGGCCTCAAGGACAAGGCCGCCGTCGTCGTCGTGTTCACCTGCAACAGTTGCCCGTTCGCCGTCGAGTACGAGGATCGCATCGTGGCGCTGGCGAAGTCGGCCGGGGAGAAGGTCGCGGTCGTGGCGATCAACGTGAACACGATCAAGGAGGACGCGCTGCCGGAAATGACGAAGCGGGCTCAGAAGAAGAAGTTCCCGTTCGCGTATCTGTTCGACGAGTCGCAGGCGATCGCGAAGAAGTTCGGGGCGAACTACACGCCGGAGTTCTTCGTGTTGGATCGGGACCGCAAGGTCGCCTACATGGGGGCGCTGGACGACACGAGCAAGGCGGCGGACGTGAAGGTGCGCTACGTGGAGGACGCGCTCGCGGCGGTGCTGGCGGGGAAGCCGGCGGCGAAAGGGGAGACGCTGGCGCGGGGGTGCAAGATCCGCTTCAACCGCGCGAAGGAGTGAAAAGGACTTCGCGGTTCTCTCGCCGTTGACCTGCAAGGATTTCGGAGTTCGATCTTGGCCCCGGCAGGGGCCGCGGGCTGTAGCCACGGGTGGAGCGCAGCGAAACCCGTGGTCGTCGAACGATTCCCTTCGACCTTCGACCCCGGCAGGGGTCGCGGGACCGACGTCCGCGCCTTCGCCCCATCCGGGGCGAGTCTCTTCGTCATCGCTTCCACGGGTTTCGCTGCGCTCCACCCGTGGCTAC
This sequence comes from Gemmataceae bacterium, assembly GCA_019636445.1. Classification (GTDB taxonomy): domain Bacteria; phylum Planctomycetota; class Planctomycetia; order Gemmatales; family Gemmataceae; genus Limnoglobus. The sequence continues at coordinate 231,798 of JAHBXO010000001.1, forward strand.
AGCTCGTTGCCCCATTCGGGGCAAAAAACCGAAAGCATTCGACCTGACGGTCGCCGGAACAAGGCATCATCGTTGGTATGCAAATCATGTAACGGCTAGACCGCTTTTGACAGGCAGTTCCAGCGTCCATTCTTCGGCGTCGTCGAAGCGGTTGGCGGCGGGGTCGTAGCGGCGGCGGCGGACGCGCAGGGTGTGTCCGTCGAGTTCGCACTGGTTGTACATCCAGCGGTTCGTTTGTGTGCAGCTGCCGGCGCAGATGACGGGGAAGGGGATGGCGTCGCCGGCGGGGAGGACGAACCCGCGGTGCAGGTGGCCGTGGAGCCACAGCGCGATGCCGCATCGTTTGGCGGCGTCGAGGCTCTCGGCGTGGTCGCGCAGGCGGTGGGTGGGGTGTTCGAGGTTCCCCTTCGCCGTGCGCAGCGGGTAGTGGGTGACGAGGATACGTGGCCCTGCATCGAGGCGTTCGCAGAGTTTCTCCAGCCGTTCGAGCTGCGCGTGGCCGATGGTGCCGCTGGCGTCCCACACGGCCCAGTTGGGGGTGGCGCTGTTGACGGCGACGAGCCACGCCGGGCCGACCTTGCGCGCGAAGGGGTAGGTGTGGTGGTCGACGCGCAGTCCGTCGAGCCAGGGGGCGAAGTGCTTCTCGAAGAGGCCGGCGCGGAACGCCGGGCGCGTGTAGTAGTCGTGGTTGCCGGGCACGGCGACGACGGGCGGCAGGGCGGCGTCGCCGACACCGAGCTTCGCCGCCGCCAGTTGGAACTCGCTCTCGAACGCGAGCTTGGTGGCGTCCCCGGAGAAGACGAGCTGGTCGAACGGCTGCGCGCGGAACTCGCCGAGCAGGGCATCCACCACGACCGGGGCGTGCTTGAAACGCGAGCCGCGCCCGAGCAGCTTCACGTTCACCCACCCCGTCGCCTTCTTGGTGAACAGGTCGCGGACCTTCCAGCCGAGATGCTTGCTCGTGAGGTGGACGTCGCTGAAGTGGGCAAATCGAATCATGCGGGGGAATTATACGCGCCGACCGGGCGGCGCGGCGCTCGCATTCCGCCATCCGATCGGCTACGATGACGGCCGAACCCGATTTCCTTCCCAGGGCCTCTCCCATGCTTTCCCGCCGGACCTTCCTCGCCGCGTCCGCGGCCCCGCTCGTGCTCGCCAACCGCGCCGTCGCCGCCAACGATAAGCTGACGCTCGGCTTCATCGGCGTCGGCATGATGGGCCGCGGCCACCTCGGTGCCTTCCTCGGCCGCAAGGAAGTCGAAGTCGTCGCCATCGCCGACTGCTACAAGGAACGGCTGGACAACGCCGTCGGCATGGTCGAGAAGCGTTACGCCGACCGGAAGAAGGACGGCACCTGGAAAGGCGTGAAGGCCCATGCCGACTTTCGCCAACTGCTCGACGACAAGTCCATCGACGCCGTCGTGATCGGTACACCGGACCACTGGCACGCGAACATGGCCGTGCTGGCGGCGCGCGCCGGTAAGCACATCTATTGCGAGAAACCGCTGACGCACAACATCGCCGAGGGGCGCTGGATCGTGGACGAAGTGAAGAAGGCCAAGGTGACGTTCCAGGTCGGCAGCCAGCAGCGCAGCGAATTCGCCAATCGCTTCCGCGCCGCGGTCGAAATGATCTGGAACGGCTGGATCGGCCCGGTGAAGACGGTCCGCATCGGCGTCGGCACGCCGAACAAGCCCTGCGACCTGCCGACGCAGGAGGTGCCCCCCGGCCTCGACTGGGACATGTGGCAAGGCCCCGCCCCCGAGCGCGGCTACAGCGAAGTGCTCTGCCCGAAGGGGATCCACTCGCACTTCCCGAAGTGGCGCGAGTACCGCGAGTACGCCGGCGGCTACGTCGCCGACATGGGTGCGCACCACTTCGACATCGCCCAGTGGGCGCTCAAGATGGACAACAGCGGACCCGTTTCGATCGAGCCGCCCAGCGACCCGAAAAAGCTCAGCGGCCTGACGTTCACGTACGCCAACGGCGTGAAGATGATCCATGGCGAATTCGAAAAAGGCCGGGATGGCAAGGAGATCAGCGCCGACTGCGTCTTCGAAGGGACCGAAGGCACGATCCTCGTCGGCCGCGGCCAACTGGACGTGCGCTTCAGGAGCGGCTCGAAGGCGGTATTCCCGGACAAGGTCGAACGCGTGCTGCCGTCGGGCGACCACCGGCAGAACTGGCTCGATGCGATCAAGGCCGGAAAGACGGAGTGCATCTGCACGCCGGAGATCGGCCACCGCACGGCGACGGTCTGCCACCTTGGCAACCTCGGGTATCAACTGCGTCGCAAGCTGAAGTGGGACCCGGTGAAGGAGGAGTTCGCCAGCGACGACGAGGCGAACAAGCTCCGCAGCCGCGAACCGCGGGCGAAGTGGAAGGTCGCATAAGGAATCCCCCATGGCGCTCGTCGTCGCGTCCGCCGGTGCCGAGGACCGCACGGCGGCGTGCCGGGCGCTGTTCGCGTCCGGCCTCCACGCCGAGCTGGCGGCCCGACGGTTCGCCGGCCTGTTCGAGTCCGGGGAACTGGACCCGGACGGGCTGATCGTCGCGACGGACGCCGGAGCGATTCGCGGGGCGATGCTCGCGTACCGGATCGGCGGTTCGCAGGCGGCCGTGTGGCCGCCGGCAGCCGATGACTCCGCGATTCAGGACGCACTCGTCACCGGGGCGATGGCGTGGATCGGTCGAGAACCGACGAAAGTCATCCAATCGCTGGTGCGTTCGGCGGAGCGCCCGCGTGCCGCGGCGCTCGAGCGGGCCGGCTTCCGCGCCATCTCGTCGCTGGCGTTCCTCTCGCGCGAGTGCCGGCGCGAGGACGTGAACTATCGATCGGACCGATTACACCTGCGCCCCATGGCCGCGTACGACGACGCCTTCGTCGCGATGCTGCTGCGCACGTACGAGGGCACGCTCGACGTACCCGAACTGAACGGTACGCGGACACCGGAAGAAATCCTCGCCGGATACCATGCCAACGGCCCGTCCGTGCGCTGGTGGTTGGAATGGGGAGGCGAGACCGTCGGCTTGTTGCTTCTTGGCATGCCATCGGACGATCCCACCGTCGAACTCTCCTACGTGGGTTTGGTGCCCGAAGCCCGATCGCGCGGCCTGGGCCGCGAGGCGATCGATATTGCGCTGGCCGAGGCGGCACGTTTGGCACGGCAGGCGGTGCAGTTGAATGTCGATGTCCGAAACGAGCCGGCGCTGCGGATTTACCGCGACCGGTTCTTCCGGACGGACGACTTGCGCGAGCTGTATCTGCGGGTGTCGGAATAATTCCGCGCGGAATTGTTCAAGTTGCGCTGGACCTTGACGGTTGCACCGGATGCGCCGGTGCGCTCGCGCATTCCGCGCGGAGGGGTTCTCCGGGTTTCTCCTTTTGAAAGAATTGCATCGCCTACGCCTTTCTCTCAAGTTAGATTAACCCCGTCTCGGTCCATCCCACCGGTTGGATTCGAGGTCCAACCTCCCATCATGACGATGACAGATCGGACGGAGTCCGCACCGCACCATGATCAGCCGCGTGAGAGTCGAACGTGTCGTTCGTGCGTCCCCCCATTCTCGGCACGGATGACGCGATTGTGCGGATTGTGGCGGCATTGACGGCGCGGATCGGTTCGTCCCGCTACCAACTTTGGTTCGCAGAGAATTCCCGGTTTCAGATCGAAGCGGGCGAAGTGGTCTTCGTGGCACGCAATTCGCAGTTCCGGGATTGGGCGGCGGAGAAATTCGGCCCGACGATCCGGGAATCGGTGGCGGAGGCGATCGGCGAACGGCCGGTACGCTTCGCGGTCGACGCGGCCCTGGGGGAACCGGAGGCGGAGCGTCCGCCCGCGACGACCGCCGCGCTCGCGCCGGCGACGCCGCAGTTGAACCTGTTCGGCGAACCGGCGGTGCCGTTGCCGCCGAAGGCGATCAAGAAGCTCCAGCAGGCCGAGCGCGACGCGATCGCGAAGCAGTCGCGGAAGTGGAAGACCTTCGCGGAGTTCGCGGTCGGGCCGTCGAACCGCGTGGCGTGGGCCGCGGCGCTCGCCGCGGCCGAGGAGCCGGGCCTGGGGCCGAATCCGCTCGTGCTGCATGGCCCCGTCGGCACGGGCAAGACGCACCTGCTCGAAGCCATCCACGCCGTCTGGCGCAAGCAGACGCTGAGCACGCGGCCGGTGTTCGTCACCGCCGAGGAGTTCACCCACCGCTTCGTGCAGGGAACGCGCTTCAATAAGATGGGACCGTTCCGCCGGCACTTCCGCGAGTGCTCCGCTCTGCTGTTCGACGACCTGCACTTCCTCGCGAACAAGCGCGGCTCGATGGAGGAGTTCCTCTACACGCTCGACGCGCTCGTGACCGACGGCCGGCAGGTCGTGGTGACATCCGACTGTCACCCCCGCATGGCCGAGGAGTTCCTCCCCGAACTCGTGGACCGGCTGCTCGCGGGCGGCGCGTGGGGGCTGCTCCCGCCGGACGACGAAACCCGGCTGGACATTCTGCGCCGCAAAGCGACCGGCGCGCAGCCGCCGATCGGCGACGACGTGCTGAAGTATCTGGCGCGGAACCTGAAGGGGAACGTGCGCGAGCTGGAGGGGGCGGTCCACGGCGTGCGGCACTTCGCGAAGGTGCATGGACAGGCCGTGACGGTCGCTGCTGCCCGCGAGGCACTCGGCGACCTGCTCCGCCACACCGTGCGTGCCATCGCCGTCGCCGACGTGGACGCCGCCGTCTGCGCCGTGCTCCGCCTCTCGTCCGGCCAGCTGCAATCCAAGTCCCGCTCGTGGCAGGTCAGCCACCCGCGCATGCTCGCGATCTTCCTCGCCCGCAAGCACACCGCCGCTACCTACGGCGAGATCGCCAAATACTTCGGCGTCCGCCAGCACAGCACCGCCGTCGCCGCCGAAAAACGCGTCCGCGCCTGGCTCGCCGCCAACGAACCCCTCGCCATCGGCGACCGCCGCTGGCCCGCCCGCGACCTCCTCGACCGGATCGAACGCGAACTCCAGAAGTGATTCCCCGGTCACCCGTCGCGCGATAGACTCTTCCGCAACTCCTTCGTTGCCCTTTCCCGGATGCCGCCATGTTGTTCCGCACCCTCTTCGCCGTCGCGGCTACCGCCGCGATCGTCGCCCCGCTCCCGGCGCAGGCGCCGGCCTTCACCCGCCAGGAAGACGTCATCTACGCCCGCAAGTTCGGCACGGCGCTGACCATGGACATCTTCACGCCCAAGGAAAAGAAAAACGGCGCCGCCGTCATCTTCGCCGTCAGCGGCGGCTGGTTCTCCTCCAAGGCGTCCATCAATCTCGGCTTCTTCAACGAGATGCTCAAACGCGGTTATGTGGTCTTCGCCGTCGTCCACGGCAGCCAGCCGAAGTTCACCATCCCCGAAGTCCTCGAGGACATGCACAACGCCACGCGCTTCATCCGCCTGAACGCCGCCAAGCACGGCGTCGACCCCGACCGCATCGCCATCATGGGCGGCTCCGCCGGCGGGCACCTCTCGCTCATGCAGGGCTGCGCGTTCAAGCCCGGCGACCCGAAGGCGAAGAACCCGCTCGAAACCGTGTCGTCGAAAGCCAACGCCGTCGGCTGTTTCTTCCCGCCCACCGACTTCCTGAACTACGGCAAGGAAGGGCTGGTCCAGCTCGGCGACGGCACGCTCAAGGGCTTCTGGGCGCCGTTCGATTTCCATGAGCCGAACAAGGAGAAGGGGGGCTTCAAGCCGATCTCGGATCCGGAGCGCCGTCTCGCGATCGGCAAGCAGATCTCGCCGGTCTACCACGCCTCGAAGGACTCGGCCCCCGCGCTCATCATCCACGGCGACGCCGACAAGCTCGTGCCGATCCAGCAGGCGGAACTCATGATCGCGAAGCTGAAGGAGCACGGCGTGCCGTGTGAACTGGTGACGAAGAAGGGCGGCGACCACGGCTGGATCGGCATGGACAAGGACATCCTGACCATCGCGGACTGGTTCGACAAACACCTTCCGGCGAAGACGGCCAAGGCCGACAAGTGATCGACTCACGGATCCCCGCCGCCCGCGGCGACGGCGGAGTTCCTCCGCCGACACTGCGCCACCCTTCCACGGACCCACTCCCGATTTTCGGAACCATACTGGCCCGATAACGACTTACGTCGATTGGAACCGTAAGGGCCTCACGACAGCGAGCGGGCGTGCAGCCGCTCCGCGAGGTCGGCGATTTCGGCCCTGCGGGTGAGCTTCGCGCGCCATTCCGACGGGATGCCCACCTCGCCGTAGTAGGCCCCGGCGAGCTGGCCGTAGATCGCGCCGGTCGTGTCGGCGTCGTTCCCGAGGTTCACCGCCAACAACGCCCCGTCGCGGAAGGTGGTCGACTTGTGGAACGCCCAGAGCGCCGCCTCCAGCGACTGCACGACGTACCCGGAACCGACGATCGCGGGCGGTTCCTTCTCGCGGTAGGATCCGGCCGCCACCGCGGCGACCTTCGGTTTCAAGTTCTCCACCGCCCGCGCGAGGATCGCGTCCTTCGGTTCCCCGTTGAGCGCCGCCACGATGAGCGCGGTGTAGAAGCGGCAGGCGTCGACGCACTCGTCGGCCGCGTGGGTGGTCTTCGAGGACAAGGCGGCGAAATGAATGGCGTGGTCCGGCGAGTGGGACCAGCGGATCGGCACCGGGGCCAGGCGCATCAGGCTGCCATTTCCCGCGCTGTTCGGGTCGGTTGACCCGGCATAGTCGCATCGTTCGATTTCGAATCGCACGAGCGCCGCGCGCGTCGCGTTGCCGATGTCGAAGCAGCGGCCGGTGCTGCTCCAGTGCCCGTGGCGGTACCAGCGGCAATAGGTTTCGAGCTGATGGACCGGATCGAATTCGCGTTCGAGCAGGCTCTCGGCGAGGCAGAGCGCCATCGAGGTGTCGTCGGTCCACTGGCCGGGGTCGAGGTCGAAGGGACCGCCGCCGATCATGTCGTCGATCGGGGTGAAGGTGCCGGGCCGGCGGAATTCGAGCGTCGTGCCGAGGGCGTCGCCGGCGGCGAGGCCGAGCAGGCAACCCCGGGCGCGGCCGGCGGTGGTCATTTGCCGGGGCCTTTGGAATCCTTGACGGGCTTCTGCTTCGCTTCCCACGCGCGGAACTTTTCGAACGCCGCCGCGCGGGCCTTCTCGTTCGGGAAGGCGTAGTACATGTAGTTGAACTTCGCCGCCTCGGAGATGTTCAACCCCGTGGTCCGGTTCCGCTGCTCGATGCCGTAGTCGTCGATCTTCTGGTCCGTGACCAGCAGCGACATCGTCAGTGCGATATCACGGATCTGGATGGCGTGCTGGGTGCGCTCGCCGTTGAAGAACCACGTCACGTTGTGCGTGGTCTTGTCGTCCATCCCCTTGGCGAGGATCGGCAGCGCGTCCTTGCCCATCGTGCGCGCGGAGGTCGTGAGCGCGTACATCTTGTAGAGCGTCGGCGACTGCGCGTTCTCCAGCACCTTCTCGGCATACTTGCCCACGGGGATTTCCTTGATGTTCAGGCTCCCCGCCAGCTGCATCGCCTGGTACACGTCGAGATATTGCGTGCGGGAATCCATCCAGTGCGTGAGCAGTCGGCGAGCCGGCTCGCCCGCGTCGCCCGTGAGCGCCTCGCGAACCGGGGACTGGTTCAGCAGGTTCTGGATGACGTACTGGTAGCTGCGGTTCGTGACGGTGACGCGCGATTCGACGAACAGGAGTGCGAAGACATCGGCCGGCCGCGGCGGCGTTCGAACGCCGTTCACGGCGCGATAAATCGAGTTGTAGAGGACCATTCGGCGGGCGAGGACGGCTTTCTCCAGGTCCGCCTTGGATTCGTCCAGGCTCAAGACCAGTTCCCGATTCACCTTCGAGCGGAGGATATCGGCGAACAGTTCGCGCGCGCCGGTCGAATCGCCCGTCACCTTCGAGAACTCCGGCCAGAAGCGCAGCTTGTGTTCATACTTGCGATCGGTATCGGCGAGGAAGCATTCGAGGCGCGCCTTGAGGTCCGCCTCCTCGATGGCGGGCATCAGCGTTTCGCAGCGGTTGCGGACTTCGGGGTCGGCGGTCGATTGCAGCGTTTCATCGAGGGCGGGCAGGGCGGCACGGCCGAGCTTCCGCAGCTCGCGGGTCGCGTCGTCGCGCACGCGGAAGACCGGATCGCCGAGCTTGCCGACGAGTTCCTTGGCGCGCTCCGCCTGCTCGGCCGTGGGGGCGAGCCGGGCGGGGTTCGGATCGGTTTCGGCGCGTGCGGTCAGCGGGAACGCGCTGAGAAGGAATGCAAGAACGGCCGCGCGGCGGTTCATGGCGGCGGCTCCGGGAGGGTGATCGCGGGGGTTGTTCCGGCATTCTACAGAATGACAGCGCGCCGCGGCCACCGCAAGTCGAAACCGGTGCTTGGCACCACACTGCGTCGCGCGGTAGACTGGCGCGATCCCCTCCGGAGTTCGCCCATGCCCGCCCTGCGCGTCTTCGTCGTGTTGCTGGTGTTCGCCGCCGCCGCGCATGCCCAGAACTTCAAGCCCGGCGACGCCGTCGAGTACAAGGTCGGCGGTTCCACCCCGCCCCAGTGGGAACGCGGCACCATCGTGAAGGCGTATGAAGGCGGCAAGCAATACCTCGTGCGCGAGAAGCCGAGTCGATTCTTCCCGGAGGGGTTTGAGAAGACGTACGCGGCCGAGAACTTGCGTGCGCCGAAGGACGAGAAGGCATCCACGGACACGCCGGCCGCGCCGAAGCCGGGCACGACCGCCGCACCACCGAAGGCCAGCACCGCGGCCGGCGGACCGCTGACGAAGGCCGAAGTCGTTGCCTACGCCAAGTCGCTCTTCGGTTCCGGCGATCCGTTCGCCGACAGCGAGAAACGCGACAAGAACCTGAACGCCATCCGCGATTACATCAAAACCCGCGGCGTCGCGTTCGTCGCCGACGACACCTTCAATTACAAAGACCTGCCCAACGGCATGAATTCCGTCCACATCGGAGCGGCCATCCAATCCAACTACGGCCCGCATCCCAAGCTTGAGAACTATTACGGCACCTACCTCTTGCGCACGACGAATCGCGGCAGCAAGACGAGCACGAAGGACGGCAGCCGAGTCGTTGTCACCACGACGGACGCGCAGTTCGAGTCCGGGGCGCTCGTGATCGCGAAGGGTGGCACCTTCACGTGGAAGCTCGGTCGCACCGATCCGGAGTCGAAGTGGATCACCGGAAAATGGCGCGAGGCGACGGCGGACGAGATGCAGCCGTGGGAGGGCGGGCCGATGATCGTGCTGGAGAAGGCGCGGCAGGGGGAGGACTACACGGTGCGGATGTGCCGCGTGCCGGGGTACGAGAAGTGGATCGACGTGGGGATGGGGAAGGGCCGCATCGCGGCGAGCTACGGCCGCCCGGAGTGAGCCGGGAACCAGCGGTCGCGCAGCCACAGGAATGGGCGTTCGATGGCATAGCTGAGCGCGATGCCGACCCCGAGACTCATTAGGAAGTAGGCGACGATACGGCCTTCGAGCGGCATGGGTCCGGTCAGTTCCATGAGCCAGCGGATCCCCCACGCGGCGACGGCCATGTGCCAGAGGTAGATCGCGTAGGAGTGCCGGCCGATGAAGGCGATCGCGCGTACGGCTCGGTTGTCCGGCACGCCGGCGGTCAGCGTGCCGGCGAGCAGCATCGCCGCGCCGAACGAAATCACCGAGAACCCGGCCGTGTACATCATCGCGTGCGTGTCGAGCTTGAAGACGAACGCGGGCAGGAGCAGCAGGATGCCGCCGGCGGCGAGCGCGCCCGCGCGGCCGTCGACGGCGCGGTCCCATCGGTCGCGGTGGAAGTGGTAGGCGTAGGCGAGCACGGCACCGAGCAGGAGCGATTCGATCCGCAGGTGCGTCGGCAGCATGAAGGTCATGTGGAGGTAATGGCGGGGGCTGGGCAGTTGCCACGCGAGGATACCGCGGCCGACGAGCGCGCCGAGCAGTGCGAGGACGTAGATCGCGAGGATCGGCCGGAACGGGTCGGCGGCCGTCGGCCGCGCCGCCCGCATGATCACCAGCGCGAGCGGCAACAACAGGTAGAAGTGCTCTTCCACGGCCAACGACCAGGTATGGTCCCACACCGCCGGCCAGTAATTCTGGATGAAGAGGGCCTCGCGCACGAACGGACCGATCGGGAACGGCCCCGGCCGGGTCAACGCCAGGACGATCGCGGTGAACGCGAGCATCAGGTAGTAGCCGGGATAGATCTTGAAGGCGCGGCGGATGAGAAAGCGACCGACGGCGAGTCGGCCGGTCACGCGGTAATCGCGGAAGAGCAGCCCGGCGACGAGGAATCCACTGAGCACGAAGAAGAGATCGACGCCGATCCAGCCGGCTTTGTACCACGGTTCCAGTACGGTGCGCCAACCGGGAGAGAGCCGGGCCATCTCCCAGTTGGCGAGGTAAAGCGAGTGGCGGCCAAGCACCAGCGCAATCGCGACGAAGCGAAGCACGTCGAGCGAGGCGAGTCGCACGGGCGGCATGGGGACCGGGGGAACGGGGTCAGCGCCCGATGCGGAGCGGAGACGGCGTCGGGCCGCTCGGCTTCTTTTCCTCGGGCTTCGGTTCCGGGGCCGGTTCCGGCTTGGCCCCCTTGTTGAACGGCAGCGTCAGGGTCGACGGCGTCGGGCCGAGCGGCTTCGCCTCCGGCGGGGCCGGGGCTGGTTCCACCTTGGCCGTCGCGGTCGGCGCGGGAACGACGACCGGGGTCGGTGCCGGCTTCGCCGGTTCGGTCTTCGCCACCTCGGTCGGCTTCGGTTCCGGTATCGCTTCGGGTTTCGGTTCCACCTTGGCGGCGACGGCGGACGTGGCGTCGGCGGAGTCGAGCGCGGCGACCACCTTGGGCAGCGCGATCGTCTGCGTCGCCTTCGGCTTCGGGTCCCAGTCGTACTCGTTCGCCTCGAGCGCCATCGCGACGATGCCGACGAGCATGCAGAAGCAGGTCAGCCCGAGCATCCCGACGTAGCCGGGGGAGGGTTGGGGTTTGTCGGCCATGATTCAGGGTCTCCGGTGCGCCGTCAGTTGCCGGCGGGCGCGGCGGGTTGTCCGGGCTTGTTGAGTCCGGTGTCGACGAGTTTCACTTGCGGGTCGGCCGGTTTTGGCGTGCCGGTGTCGAGGGCGTCGAAGTCCAGGTAGAGCAAGACGGCGGCCGCCAGCAGCGCGACGAGCGCGATGGCGAGCAGGCCGACGTAGGCGTCGCTCGGGGTCTTCGGCGTGTCGTCGGAGTCGTCGTCGCGTCGGGCCATGGTTCGCGTCCTCCAGTTCCCTCCCCCTTGAAGGGGGAGGGTTAGGGTGGGGGTGACGGCGCTCGCTGAAAGTCGCCGCGGATCCCGTCACCCCCACCCCGGCCCTCCCCCGTCGAGGGGGAGGGAGTTGTTACTTGATGATGCTGACGGTGTCGCCCTTGGTCGGGTAATCGGCGGCGGTCGGCTTGCCGATGGTCGCCAGCGGAGTGAAGCGGCCGGTGGCGCCGAACGGGTCGACTCGCTCGATGGTGATCTTGCCGATGTACTTCTTGGCGCTGGGGCGGGAGATGTCCAGCACGGCACCCTTCTGCAGGCCGGCGTTCGAGCCCAAGCTGATTTCGATCTGGTCGCCGGCGGCGCCGGTGACGGTGGCCTTGAAGTCCGGGTCGGTCGGCGGGATGCGCTGCGTGCCGACGCCGCCGATGCCGCCGTTCTTGAGTGTTACGTATTGGTCGTTCAGGTCCAGCAGGCGCTTCTCGTAGTCGTCGGCCTTGCGGAACGCGGCATCGCGTTCGATGCGGGCTTGCAGCTTCTCGTTCTCGGCCTTCTGTTCGGCGATGGTCGCGTCGTTGAGCTTCTTGTCGAGCGTGGTCACCTGGCCGCGGAGCAGGTCCACCTGCGATTGCAGCGTCTTGAGGCCGGTCTGTTGCAGTCCGGCGTCGGTGACGAATTTTTCCTTGTCTTTGCCGATCGCTTCGACCTGCGCCTTGTAGGTCGCCGAGTCGTTTTCGGCGGCCTTCACGCGGGCGTCGAGGCTGCGGATGTCGGCCTGCAGCTGGGCGATGGTCGCGTCGGCGGCGGCGCGCTGTTCCTCGGCGAGCTTCGTGGCGCTCCCCGCGGCCTTGGCCGCTTCGGAGTAGAGCTTCTGCACCTTCTCCAATTCGTTCTTGTAGTTCGTCCGCGTGGCGTACGCATTCACGACGAGGTAGTTCCAGATCACGCTGAGGATCAGGATGAAGAAGACCAGAATTTTGCCGAGCGTATTCATCGAGAATCTCCCGCTCCGGCACGGTCGTGCCGGAGCCTCCCGGGTGCGTCGAAGGTTCGGTCAGTTCCCCTTGGCGAATTCCGCCAGGCGGCGAGCCAGTTGTTCCTTGCGGATCTTGAGCGTCCGCAGTTGCTCCTCCCAGTTCACCTGCGCGTCGGTGAGGTAGACTTCCTCGTCGCCGAGGTTCTGGAAGATGACTTTCATCTTGAAGACTTCCGACTGCACGCCGGTCTTGGTCGCGTCGTCGAAGATCTCGATGGAAAGCTTGTTGGTGTCCTCGCGGAGCTTGCGAATCTGGTCGGTCTTGTCCTTCTCGTCCTTGAGGAGGTTGGTCATTTCCTGCTGGAGGCGGCCGAAGCCCTTGAGGGGCTGGCCGCGGAGGTTGGTCGCGGGCGGGAAGGGGTTGTTCGGGCTGTACTTGAAGACGTCGATGAGGCCCTTCAGCTCGGGTTCGGTGTGGCGCGGGGCGACGCGGAACTCGGCGTTCGGGTTGCCGGGCTTGGCGACTTCGTCCATGAGGATCTTGAGGATGGCGGCGCGGAAGGCGCGTTCCTGTTCGAGGCTGATCAGGCCGTCCATCGCGCGGACGTAACTGGTCTGCGCGAGCTGCACGCCGTCGGAGAGCCGCTTGATCTCGTCGGTGTATTGCGAGAACTGGCCCTTGGTGGCGTTCTCGCCGGTGGTGTCGAAGTACGACAGCCGATTCGTGTAGATCGACACGGCCCAGGCGAGCAGGCCGATCGACACGAAGACGTTGGCGAACACCAACACCTTTGCGATTTTCATACCCATGAGTCGTCGCCTCGTCGGTGCCGTTCGCGGTCGTTACTTGCCATCCTTCGCGCGCAGGTCGTCTTCCATGCGGCCGGTCTCGCGGAGCGTCAGCCCGACCTCGCGCTGCACGGCGAAGAGCGCCTTCTCGACGGCCTGCTGCGCCACCAGCTTCTTGTTCACTTCCACCGACAGCAGGCTCAGTTCGGTCTTGAGGGCGTTCAACTGCGCCGTGCGGGTGTCGAAGATGCTTTGGTCGGCAGCGAGCGTCGTGATCAGACCCTTCACGACGCGATCCTGCTGGTCGACCAGCTTGCTGTTCTCGATGGCGAACGCCTTCAGTTGTTCGTATTCGGCGTCGTGGGACTGCTGGTCGGCGAAGCGGGCGTCCTTGGTCTGGGTGAGCATCAGTTCGAGGCGGCCGGTCTGCTCGGTGATCGCCAGCTGGTAGATCTTGAGGCCAACGGTCAGCGCCACGCGCTTCTGCCAGTTGGGCGAGGGGTTCAAGCCGAGCAGGAGCTGGGCGATCTTGAGGCGGCGGTGGCGGTCGCTGGCGGGCGGTCCGCTCGGTCCACCGGAGGAGATCGCCGCGAGTTGGTCCTTGGCGGCCTTGTCCATCGGGTTGGCGGCGATCTTGGTCTTGATGTCTTCGACGGTTTTCCGCGCCGTTTCGGGGGCGTCGGCGTTCGCGGCGGCCGAGGCGGAGTCGAAGCGCGCCTTGAGGCGATCGCGGGCGGCCTTGGCGCTGGCGGCGAGCTGGGCCGCGTCCCACCGCACGCCCGGCGGCGGCACGAGGGCACGGACCGCCTGGCGCTCTTCGAACGACTCCGACAGGACCATCAACACGCCGGGGCGGAAGGTATAGGCCCCGTTCGGCAGGCGTTCCTGATAGCCGCAGAGGTCGGCGATGCGGGCGTCGTCGCCGGCCATGCCGTCGATCTTCTGGAAGTATTTCTTCTCGACTTCCTTGAGTTCATCGAGCTGCGAGGTGGGGACGCCCGCGAGGCCGAAGTTCTGATCGGTGCCGGTGAAGAGCGTTTCGACCAGCTTCTTGGAGACGCTCTTGGTGCTGGCGATGCCGTTCGGGCCGGTGACGCTGACGATGATGGTCTCGGCGTCGGGTTCCGCGTCGATCTTGATCGGTTCGACCGCGACGCCATCGAGGACCAGCTGGTACTTGAGGGCGGCCTCGTTAAGCTGTTTGCGCTTGGCGTAGTCCTGCGAGGCGAGATAGAGCACGCCAAGGGATAGTAGGACATTCACGCCCAGCAGGACTTTGCCCAGCGTTGACATGAGGATCATCCCCTTCGCGAGTCGTCGACAATCACAGACCGGCCCGAAGTCGGCCGGGGCTGGGAAATTCCGCTATTTGCTGATTGTGCCGGACACCCGCGACATTGACAAGAAATTTGACCGGGCAACGCGCGGGAGATCGGCAAATCACGGCCGACCGGGGCGCGCCGGGCGATTTCGCGGCCTGTTTCGATAATACCGGTTGACTCGGATAACGCAATCCGGTCAACTCTGTTTGCGCCCCGCGCGGATAATTCGCCCGATCCTTGGCTCGCCCGTCGGCCAACTCGGAAGATTTCTCCCTGTCGGGTCGACGATAAGGTATAAAGGTAACGTCCGGGGCCGCGGCCGTCGCGGTTTCCTTCTTCCCGTTGACCGCTTCGCTTCCCCACCGACTTCCCATGGCGCACGAAACCGCTTTGAAACAAGTCGGCAATTACGACCTGATTTCCAAAATCGCCGAAGGGGGAATGGGCGCGGTCTACAAGGCGAAGCACGTTACCAGCGGCGAAATCGTCGCCATCAAGATCATCCCCCCGGAGACGGCCAAGAATCCGGTGCTGTTGAAGCGGTTCGAGCAGGAGTTCCGCGCGGCGAGTCTCTTCGATCATCCGAACATCGTCCGGGCGATCGAGTACTGCGGCACCGCAACCTCGCCGTTCCTCGTGATGGAATTCGTCGACGGCGAATCGCTCGGCCAGAAGGTGGAGCGGTATGGCGCGATGGACGAGGCCGAAGCGGTCCGCATCATCGGTCAGGTCTGCGACGGACTGCATCGGGCGCACAAGCAAGGCCTCGTTCACCGCGACGTGAAGCCCGACAACATCCTGCTGACGCGCGACGGCGTCGCCAAGCTGACGGACATGGGCCTCGTGAAGGATGTCGAAGGCGAACTGAACCTGACCAAGACCGGCCGCGGCCTCGGTACGCCGCACTTCATGGCGCCGGAGCAGTTCCGCAACGCCAAGAACGCCGATGTGCGCTGCGACATCTACAGCCTCGGCGCCACGCTCTACATGATGCTGACGGCAATCGTGCCCTTCGCGAAGACCAGTCCGCTCGATTGCTGGCTGAAGAAGACCAAGAACGATTTCGAGGCACCGAACCGGCTGAACCCGCGCGTCAGCGAACGCGTGAACCGCGCCATCCTGCGTTCCATGAGCGCCGACCCGCAGCGCCGGCCGGCGAGCTGCCGCGAGTTCATCGAAGACCTGACGGGCCAGCCGTGGACGGCGCGGGCCGACGGGCCTGCCGCCGCGAATGTCGCGACGCCCGCCCCGCTCGGTCCGCCCCCGGCGCCCCCGACCAACGACCTCTGGTACATGGTCTACCGCGACGCTACCGGCAACTCGAAGACCGTGAAAGGATCGACGGCGCGCATCCTCGAAAACCTCAAGAGTGGCTCCCTCGGCGATGTCAACGGCATCCTCGTCTGCCGCACCAAGGCCGGACCGTTCCTGCCGATCAAGAACGTGGCGGAGTTCCGCATCCATATCGTCGAGCCGGCGTCGATCGCGCCGAACCAGGTGACGACCGGCCGCACGCCGGCGGCCATCCCGATGCCGGCGCCGAAGCCGGAACCGGTGGCGCGGCCCGACCCCGTGCCGTTCGCCAAGCCCCCGGCCCCCGCGCGCGCCTCGCGCCTGCCGACGCTCGAACGCCCCGCCTACGACCCCGCGCCGGTCGAGGCGAAATCCTTCTTCGACAACAAGTGGATGCCGTGGATCGCCGTGGGCCTGGCGATCGTCAGCGCCGTCGTGGGCGCGATCCTCTTCGCGAAGTGACGGGCGCGGTATACTGCTCCCATCATGCCAATCACCGTCACCTGCCCTAACTGCCGCGAATCGTTGGAGATCCCCAACGAACTCGTCGGCAGCGACGTACGCTGCGGCTCGTGCCTCGAAGTGTTCCCCGCGGTCGGCCCTGGCGGTCTCGCTCGCGACGTGCCCCCGCCCCTCCCCGAACCCGCCGAGGAAAACCGGCCCCGCAAACGCGGCGGTCGGCGCGGCGCCGTGTCCCGGCCCGACGCCTCCTACGGTCCCATCGAATACGATCCCGACCGCAAGAAGAAGCAGGGCATGGGCCCCGCCGTCGGCGTCCTCCTCCTGATCCTCGGCCTCTTCGGCTGCGGCTGCTGCGGCGTCTTCGGCTACTTCGTCGTGCAGACGATGGACCCCGATTACAAGGAATACCAGCCCGCCGACGGTCGATTCGTCGCCGTCTTCCCCGCCGAGGTGCGCGAGTCCAGCCGCCCCACCGGCCGCGCCGGAGGCGAGAACGCCACCAGCTACGAGGCGAAGCGGAATTTCGTCCAGGAAAACTACTTCATCTATCACGTGGACCTGACGGCGGAGGAGAAGAAGGACCCCACCCGCGCCGTCGATACGCTCTGCAAAGGGTTGGTTTCCGCGAATGCCGGCACCGAACTGAATCGCTCGAACCGGATGCACGACGGTCACGACGCCGCGGACATCCTCGTGCGCCTGCCCGGCCGCAAGAAGTTCCTCCAGGCGCGCGTGGTGGCCGGCGACGGCCGCGGCTATGTCGTCGGCGTGAGCGTCCAGAACAACCCCGACGGCATGATCTGGCTCGACGCGTTCTTCGACGGCTTCAAGATCGTCGAGGGGAAAAAGGACGAGAAGAAGGACAAATAAGTCCCACCACCCCTTGTGAATCGATTCACGAAGTCGGCCACTTTTCGCGGGAATTTCACCGCCCGTTGATGGAACCCGCACCCCGGCGCTGTTACATTTTCCTTGCCGGACTCTCCACGGTTGGTTCCCGGCCCGAGGCGATCATGCTCAGCGTTCGATCCATCCTGTACCCGACCGACTTCTCCAGCTACTCCACGCAGGCGTATTTCCACGCCGTCAGCCTGGCCGAGAGCTATCGCGCCAGCCTCACGGTGGTCTACGCCTTCACGCCGCGGGAATCGGCCGCATACGCCGTCGAGCGCGCCTACTGGCAGGAACAGCTCGAAACGGTCCGTCCGTCGAACCCCCGCATTCCGGTGCAACACGTGCTGCTGGAAGGTGATCCGGCCACGGAGATCACGCAATTCGCCGCCGACCACGGCATCGATGTGATCGTGATGGGCACCCACGGCCGCACCGGCGCCGAACGCGAACTGATGGGCAGCACGGCCGAGCGCGTCATGCGCGATGCCCCCTGCTCCGTGCTGGTGGTGAAGATGCCGAAAGGCTCGCGCCCCGGCATCGCGCGGCCGCATCTGGCCGTGGCCGCGCGCTAGTTCCCCGAAGCTCTCTCTCCCGACCGGCCGTTCCGGAATGGCATGCCATCCCGTCGAACGGCCGGTTTTTTTCTTGTCTTGCCGGCGATTCCGCGCGAAACTTTGGGAAACCTACCGGGTTTCATTGTTTAGCTTTCGTCCTTTCGCGCCGCCGGTCTGCCTCCGCCATGAACCGAACCCTCTGCGCCCTTGTGCTTTGCGTCGCGTTCACCGCTCCCGCGGGTGCCGTCGATCTCCCGGGTGGCGGCAAGGTCGAGAAGGTCGACTTCGAACGCCACATCATGGGGCTGATGTCCAAGGTCGGCTGCAATCTCGGCAGTTGCCACGGAAGCTTCCAGGGGAAGAACGGCTTCCGCGTCTCGCTGTTCGGCTACGATCCCGAGTTCGACCACAAGGCTATCGCCCGCGACAATCTCGGCCGCCGCGTGAACGTCGGCGCGCCGGACGACAGCCTGTTCCTGCTCAAGGGCAGCGGCCGGATGACGCACGAAGGCGGCATGCGCTTCGGCAAGGACTCGTGGGTCTACAACACCTTCCGCGAATGGATCGCCCAAGGCGCGATGTGGACCGCCGGCAGCGGAAGCATCCTCGAAATGACGTTGAACCCGAATGACTTCGCAGTGGTGAAGGAAGGTCAGGAGAAACAACTGACGGTGCGGGCGAAGTTCGCCGACGGCACCGAGGAGGAGATCACGCCGTTCTGCGATTTCAAGATCACCGATGACGCGATCGCGGCCGTGTCGCCGACGGGTTTGCTGACGGCGCGGAAGCCGGGGGACGCTGGTCTCGCGATCCTCTATCGCGGCACGGTCCGGGCCGTGCGCGTGCTCGTGCCGGCACCGGGCAAGCCCAGCGCGTTCCCGAAGCCGGTCAACGACCTCGACCGCGAAGTCTTCGCCAAGCTCAAGCTCCTGAACATGACTCCGTCGGAGTTGTCGAGCGACCTTGAGTTCCTCCGCCGCGTCACCATCGACACGACGGCGCAGTTGCCGACGCCGGAGGAGATTCGCGCCTTCCTCGCGGACAAGTCCCCGGACAAACGTGAGAAGAAGATCGACGAACTGCTCGCACATCCGCTGCACGCAGCACTCTGGGCGACGAAGCTCTCGGACATCACCGGCAACAACACCGACGCGCTCGAGACGAACCAGCAACCGTTGAAGGTGAAGCGCTCGCAGATGTGGCACGACTGGCTACGGAAGCGCGTCGCCGACAATGTGCCGTACGACAAGCTGGTGCGCGACATCCTCACGGCGACTTCGGCGGACGGGAAGAAGCCCGAAGAGTGGATCGCGTTCACGAAGAAGGTCGACGAGCAACTGACGAAGGGAAGCAAAACCGACTACCCCGACAAGCCCTCGCTCGACCTGTTCTGGCGACGCCAGCAGCAGGTGCCGGTGGAAATTTGGGGCGAGAAGGTGGCGGCGGCGTTCCTCGGCGTGCGGCTCGAATGCGCCCAGTGCCACAAGCACCCGACCGACCGCTGGACGCAGGAGGAGTACTGGGCCTTCGCGAACATCTTCGGCCAGGTGACGTTCAACCAGACCCAGTTCAGCAGCCCCGAGGCGAAGAAGCTGGCGACGGAGGAGAACGACGCCCGCAAGGCGAAAGTGGAGCAGCGGAACGCGAACAACATCAACCTCGTGCGCGAGGTGTTCGTTGTGGATCGCGCGGCGCGGATGAAACCGAACCCCGCGACGAACCGCGTCCCGACGCCGCGGACGCTCGGCGGGCCGGAAGTGACGATCAAGCCCGGCGTCGACGCCCGCGTGCAACTGGCCGACTGGTTGACGACGAAGGAGAACCCGTTCTTCGCCCGCAGCTTCACGAACCGCGTCTGGGCGCACTACTTCGGCATCGGCCTCGTGAACCCGGTGGACGATTTCTCGCTCGCCAACCCGCCGACGAACCCGCGCCTGCTGGACCGCCTCGCCAAGGAGTTCACCGACGGCGGCTTCGACCTCCGCAAGCTGGAGAAGGCGATCCTGATGAGTCGCGCGTACCAGACCTCGGCGAAGCCGAACGCGAGCAACACGTTCGACCGGATGAACTTCGCCCGCAGTTACGTCCGCCCGCTCATGGCGGAGCAAGTCGTGGATGTGCTGAACGCGGCGCTGGCCGTGGACGAGGCGTTCGGCACGGAGGCGCCGTCGGGGTACAAGATGGTCGAGGTGGGCGCGAGCCGGCTGAACAACGCGAATCTGTCGTACATCCTCCGCATCTTCGGACGGCCGCCGCGGACGACGGCGTGCGACTGCGAGCGCTCCGCCGAGCCGGCGCTGCCGCAGACGCTCTTCCGCATGACCGACCCGATCCTGCTCCAGAAGATGCGCGCCCCGAACGGCCGCGTGCAGTCGCTGGTCAAGAAGAAGCTGGCCGATGAATCGGTGATCGAGGAGATGTTCCTGGCCACGCTCTCGCGCTTCCCGACGGAGAAGGAAAAGACGGAAGCCGCGAAATTCCTGACCGAAAATACGAATAAGACCGAAGCGCTCGCCGACGTGATGTGGGCGCTCATCAACACGCGGGAATTCATTCTGAACCATTGAGCCGAAGTATTAAACTCATGACTCAGAACTCATCACTCACAACTCCATTTCAAAAATGAGTTCTGAGTTGTGAGTGATGAGTTGTGAGTTTCAGAAAGACTCGACTATGCGAGACTTCCGCACGCTCAAGGTTTGGGAGAAGGCCCACGAGTTCACGCTGAGGATCTATCGACGGACGGCGGTATTCCCGAGCGACGAACGGTTCGGACTGATCCTGCAGATGCGACGGGTTGCCGCGGCCATACCCATGGCAATCTCGAACGCGGCCGCGACTGCGGACGATGCCGACTTCGCACGGCAGTTTCAGGTGGCAATCCGATCGAGTTCGGAAATGGAGTATCAGTTGATCCTCGCCCGCGACCTGGGATACCTGACTGCCGACGAAGAGAAGGAGTTTGGAACCGCGATCGTCGAAGTGCGAAAGATGTTGATCGGTTACTCTCAGAAACTCAGGACTCACGACTCATAACTCATTCCTCAAGGAGAAAATCCCATGCCCCGCACCGACTGCGAAGGCTTCCACCGCCGCAACTTCCTCCAGCTCGGCTCCGCCGGCCTGCTGGGTCTGAGCCTCCCCGGCTTCCTCGCGGCGCAGGCCTCGGCCAAGGAGAAGGGGACCGACAACCCGAAGGCCAAGGCCAAGTCCGTCATCCTCGTCTGGCTCGCCGGCGGACCGGCCACCATCGACATGTGGGACAACAAGCCCGACGCCCCCGAAGGGATCCGCGGCGAGTTCAAGTCGATCGCCACCAGCGCCCCCGGCATCCAGTTCGCCGAGACGTTGCCCAAGATGGCGAAGGTCGCCGACAAGGTCAGCGTCGTCCGCTCGCTGTACCACACCATCCCGTCGCACGCCCCGGCGACGATCTTCATGACCACCGGCAACAAGCCCACGGCCGCGCTGCAATACCCGGCCCTCGGCTCCGTCGCCGCCCGCATGCTCAAGACCGAGACCGGCATCCCGCCGTACGTCTCGTTTATCGACCTCCGCGGCGGACTCGCCGGCGGCGCGGGCTACCTCGGCACCGGCTACAACGCCTTCACCGTCGAAGGCAACGCCAACGGCCGTGACAAGGGGGACAAGGCCGACAAGGGCGCCGCATTCCGCCTCCGCGGCATCACGCTCCCCAACGGCTTCTCCCTTGCCGACCTCGACAAGCGCGACCAGCTCCTCCGCACCTTCGACGACGGCTTCCGCGCCATCGACCAGAACAACGACCTCGTCGACGGCCTCGACACCTTCCACAAGCAGGCGCTCGAAATCCTCCGCTCCGAGAAGACCCGCCGCGCGTTCAACCTGAACGAAGAAAAACAGTCGCTCCGTGACAGCTACGGCACCGGTATCGGCCCCGCCGCCCTCGCCGCGCGCCGCCTCGTCGAAGCGGGCGTCCGCTTCGTCACCCTCGGCTTCGGCTCCTGGGACACCCACCAAAAGACCTTCGACGCCCACAAGACCCGCCTCGTGCCGAACCTCGACAGCGCTCTCTCGGCCCTGATCGCCGACCTTGCCGACCGCGGCATGCTCGACGACACGATCGTCATGTGCGCCGGCGAGTTCGGCCGTACGCCGAAGGTGAACAAGAACGGCGGCCGCGACCACTGGGCGCGCTCGATGGCGTGCGTCCTCGCCGGCGGCGGCCTGAAGCGCGGCTACGCCCACGGCGCCACCGACGCCAGCGGCATGGCCCCCGCCATCGACCCCGTCACGCCCGACGACGTCGCCTCGACGATCTTCCACCAGCTCGGTGTCCACCCGCAGACCGAACTGCAAACGCCGACCGGCCGGCCGATCCAACTCTTCCGCGAAGGCCGGGTTGTTGAAAAGCTGATCGCGTAAGCATCTTGCGATGCGTCCGAATCCCCAACGAACGGCGGCCCCTCGGCCGCCGTTTCCGTTTTCCCCTCGTCCACAGCTTCACGGTTCCTTCGCGCCCCCTTCACAAACCGCACCTACAACAATCCCATAATGTCCTCCATGATCGGAAGCCCGCCCATGACCCGGATGTTCACCGACATCGTGACCGCGCGGGAGGCCACGGGCAAATCGTCCCTCAACATTGCGCTCGCCAAACCGAAATTCACCCTCGATTCCGTCAATTTCTGGTACCCCGGCAAGCAGGCGCTCTTCGATATCTCCCTCGTGATTCCCGATCGTTCGGTCGTCGCGTTCATCGGCCCCAGCGGCTGCGGCAAGTCCACGCTGCTGCGCATGATGAACCGCATGAACGACCTGATCGACGGCACGCGCCACACCGGTACCATCAAACTCGACGGCCAGTCGATCCACGACCGCGCGGAGAACCTCGTCGACCTCCGCCGCCGCGTCGGCATGGTCTTCCAGAAGTCGAATCCCTTTCCGAAATCGATCTACGAGAACGTCGCGTTCGGCCCGCGCATGGCGGGGCAGAACGACCGCCGCGTGCTCGGCGACCTCGTCGAGCGCAGTCTGAAACAGGCGGCGCTCTGGGACGAAGTGAAGGATCGCCTGAACGAATCGGCGCTCTCGCTTTCCGGCGGGCAGCAGCAACGGCTCTGCATCGCCCGCGCGCTCGCCACCGACCCGCAGGTCCTCCTCATGGACGAGCCGGCCTCCGCACTCGACCCGAAGAGCACCGCCAAGATCGAAGACCTGATCGACGACCTGAAGTCGAATTACACGATCGTCATCGTCACGCACAACATGCAGCAAGCCGCACGGGTCTCGGATATCACCGCGTTCTTTTTCGAGGGCGTCCTCGTCGAAGTCGGACCGACCCGCCAGGTCTTCACCAAGCCCGCCAAGAAGCAGACGGAAGATTACATCACCGGACGTTTTGGATAAACCGGAATGCGGAATGCGGAATGAAAGACACGGGGATTCCGTCTTTGGGTTTCATTCCGCATTCCGAAATCCGAATTCCGCATTGGAGGTTTCTGTGGCGCAGCCGCGCATTCTGATCGTCGAGGACGAACGCGGGTTGACCCAGTCGCTCGCCTGGTACTTCGGCCGCGAAGGCTACGAGACGACCGTCTCGCACGACGGCGTCGAGGGGCTGCGCAAGGCGCAGACGCTGCTGCCCGACCTCGTGCTCCTGGACATCAACCTGCCGGGCGTCGACGGCCTCACCGTCTGCCGCGAACTTCGCGCCGGCGAGCGCACGCGGTCGATTCCCGTCATCATGCTCACCGCCAAGTCCGAGGAGACCGATCAGCTCGTCGGCTACTCGATGGGTGCCGACGACTACGTCACCAAGCCGTTCAGCAACAAGATCCTGCTGGAGAAGGTGAAGGTGCAGTTGCGGCGCGCCGGCACACCGCCGGACGCCGGCGATGTGGCCGAGCACCTCGGCGTGAAGGTGGACCGCGTCCGCCACCGCATCACCTACGACGGCGCGGAGCTGGAACTGACGCCGACGGAGTTCCGTCTTCTGGAGTGCCTCGTGCGCCAGCCCGGCCGCGCGTTCACGCGCCACCAGCTCATGGACGCCGCCATCGGCGAGGGGTCGATCGTGCTGGAGCGCACCATCGACGTGCACGTGAAGACGCTGCGGAAGAAGTTGCTGGACGCCGGCGCGACGCTGGATCTCATCGAAACCGTCCGCGGCGTGGGCTATCGCTTTCGCGAGGATGGGGCATGACGGGGTCCATCGGCGAGACCGTCGAGCGGTGCTCCGAAATGAGTCGGTTCGCGGGATCGTTGTAGCCCCGCACCAAGTCGAAGAAGAGGCGGTTCCGGATGAACGCGGCGAACCGGCGCGGATGGTTGTTCGAAGGGTGAAATCACGCCGTCGATGGCGGATGACGGCCGCGTTGCGTTTCTTCGCACCGTATGGCCAGAATGATGGGGCGATTCATTGCAAGTGCTTCTACGGTTGCCCGACCCGTGGCCGTTCGACCGACGATTCGTTCCGCATTCCAGAAGAAGTGTTCGTGCCAATCATCACTTCGTGGATGAAATAGCGGAACCGATTCGCCCGAAATCGGGTCCACGACAGTTCGACGGGCCCCTTTCCGCAGGGAACACGATACGCACAAGCCAAAGCCAGATTCGACGACTCGCTCGCGCCACTTGCGGAAATCGGATCGATATGGTCGACATGAAACGTGGCTTCCTGACCAGTCTGCGACAAAAGGCAGTATTCGCACCGTCCGCCGGCGCGATGGATCACGGCGGATCGAAGCGAATCGGGAACGGCGTTCACGACGCAGCCCGCTCGGCGCGCAGGCGCAGCAATGTGAGCAATTCGGCGAGGTGGACGAGTCCCTCGGCTTCGCGCCGTTCCTCGTCGGTCAGGGTCGCGCCCGAATCCTGCCGGTCCAGAAGGCCCTGCAGCCGTTGATCGACCGCCGACGGCAACTTGAACCGGTCGAGGTCGTCCGGCAATTCAATATCGAACCGCAGCGTGGAACTCATCGCGTCACCTGGTTTCCCTCCATGTTACCCGGTCGAATCGGAGGGAACCAATTGCATTTTGCGTTCGAGCCGGACGACGTTCACACAATTCTTGGATATCTCTGTGATCGGCGAGAGTCCGAGTTCCAACGCCGGCGCGACGCTCGACCTGATCGAGACCGTCCGCGGCGTGGGCTATCGCTTTCGGGAAAACGCCGGGTAGGCGTCAACCGCCCAGTGCGAACGGCACCAGCGCCACCTCGTCGTCGAACATGAACGTGTAACCGCCCGTCGCGAAGTTCGACACATCCGCGATCGTGGCCTGCCCCTCCGGCGACGCCAGGATCGCCTCCAGATCGGCCCGCGTTTCGGCGTACAACCCCACGATCATGTAGTACGGCGGCACGTCGCCGGGCGTCGCCGATTCGCATCGCCCGATCGTCCAGCCTTTCAGTCCCCGCATGCGCCGCGCGATCGGCACGTGGACCTCGTGATAGTAGCGATCGAAGTCCGCCGGGTTCGTGGGATGCCCGTACAAAACGGTGAGGCGATACATGCCGGCTCCTTTCGGTGTCTCCCATTCTGACCGCGGCCCGGCGAGCGATCAACGACAATCGGGAGCCGGTCCGCATAGAATCGTCCTCATCACCCGCGATTGTTCATCGAGGACGGTTCATGTCTGCGATTCGAGCCTATGCCGCCACTCAACCCCGGGGCCAACTCGCTCCGTTCGAATACGAACCCGGTCCGCTGCGCCCCGACGACGTCGAGATCGCCGTTTCGCACTGCGGCATCTGTCATTCGGATCTATCGATGCTCGATAGCGAATGGGGGCCAACGCAATATCCGCTCGTGCCGGGGCACGAGGTCGTAGGCACCATCGCCGCCGTCGGATCGAACGTGACGACCCGGACGGTCGGCGAGCGCGTCGGACTCGGCTGGTTCGCGGGCAGTTGCATGCACTGCCGGCAGTGCCTGAACGGCGACCACAACCTTTGCGGCACCGCGGAGCAGACGATCTGGGGCCGGCACGGCGGGTTCGCCGACCGCGTCCGCTGCAAGGCGGAATGGGCGATCCCGCTGCCGGGCAATCTCGATCCGGCCGCGGCCGGGCCGCTGTTCTGCGGCGGCATCACGGTCTTCAACCCGCTCGTGCAATTCGACGTTCGCCCCACGCATCGCGTCGGAGTCGTGGGCATTGGCGGCCTGGGGCACCTCGCGCTGCAGTTCCTCAACAAGTGGGGCTGCGAAGTGACGGCCTTCTCGTCCTCGTCCGGCAAAGAGGCGGAAGCGAAGAAGCTCGGCGCGCACCACGTGGTGAACAGCCGGGACGACGCGGCGATGGCGAAGCTCGCGGGCCGCTTCGATTTCATCCTCGTGACGGTGAACGTACCGCTGAACTGGCCGGCGTACCTCGCCGCGCTGGCACCGAAGGGTCGGTTCCATTTCGTCGGCGCCGTGCTGGAACCGGTCCCGATCGCGGCGATGACGATGATCATGGGGCAGAAATCGCTGTCCGGTTCTCCGCTCGGCAGCCCCGCCACGACGGCGACGATGCTCGAGTTCTGCGCCCGTCACGGCATCGCCCCGGTGACGGAGCAATTCCCGATGGCGAAGGCGAACGACGCGATCGCCCATCTCCGCGCCGGCAAGGCGCGGTACCGGGTGGTGCTGGCGAACTGAACGATCGGGCGGCATCACGGGGGCATTCACCGTTTCCACGGATCGGGTCATTCAAAGTGCAACGGGCAACGAGGCGCGCGCCCCGGTGGGGGTGCCCACGCGCCGCTGGCCCTGGCGCTGCGCGTGGCCGGGCTGGTTGCTCGCGGCGGTCCTGCTCGCCGTCGGGCTGCCGATCTTCGTGCGCATGCCGCCGTGGTGCGATCTGACGCTCTACGAACTGGCGGCGCGGACGGTGATGACCGGCGGCGTGCACTATCGCGACGTGTTTGACACGAACCTGCCCGGCTTCGTCTGGTCGCTCGTAGTCGTGCGTCGCGCGTTCGGGCCGAGCGTTGAGGCCGTGCGCCTCGTGGACCTCGCGATCGTGTTCGCATGCTGCGGGCTGCTCGCGCGGCTGGCACGGCGCGCGGGGGCGGACCGGCCCGCGATCGCGTGGTTCGCGGTCGGCGCGGCTGCCTTCTACCCGTTCACGACGGAGTTCTGCCACGCGCAGCGGGATGTCTGGATGCTGCTGCCGGCACTCGCGGCCCTGACGCTTCGCCTGCGGGAGTCGGAGCGTCGCCGGTTCGCGCTCGGCGTGCTCGAAGGGCTGCTCTGGGGTACTGCCGTCTGGTTCAAGCCGCACGTCCTCTTCCCTATCGCGGGCGTCTGGCTCGCCACCGGCCGGCGCGACA
Source organism: Gemmataceae bacterium (assembly GCA_019636445.1). Lineage (GTDB taxonomy): Bacteria > Planctomycetota > Planctomycetia > Gemmatales > Gemmataceae > Limnoglobus. The sequence goes on from JAHBXO010000001.1 coordinate 258,617, forward strand.
CATTGCCAAACCTCCTCGGCGGCTGCCTCGCCGGCGCGCTCGGCGTCGCCTGGCTCGTACGCACCGGCACCTGGCCGCACTTCGTCGAAGTCTTCACGAAGTGGAACCCGCACTACACCGAATATCTCTTCTCCGAAATCGGCTGGCGCGCCGGCAGCCACTGGTTCCACTTCGCCCCGTGGACGTACCTGCAACCGCTGGTCGTCGTCCTCGCGATCGCCGACCTCTGTCGCCACCGGCGCTGGGTCGCGAAGCTGTCGCGGCGCTGGTACGTACCCGCCGCGACGGAATCGGAAGCGCGCATCCGCCGCGTCCTCGGCGCGTTCTACCTGGGCTGGCTGCTGCAATCGTTCCTGCTCCAGCGGCAGTTCCCGTACGTCCATGTGCCCGGCACGTTGATCGCCTTCGCGCTCTTCGCGGCGCATCGATGGGCCGTCGTGCCGGCTGGCCTTGCCTTCCTTGCGGTCTCGTCCGGGATCGCCTGGGCGTGCGAGGAGAATGCCGTCTGGCAAGACCGCGTCGACCGCGTGGAGCGTGTGTTCCCTTGGGTTCGGCTGGCGGTGCCGCGGCACGCGCTGAGTGTGCCGGAACGGCTGGCGCTCTGGCAGGCATGCTGGCGCGCCCTCGACGCCGACGCGGCGCGCCGCCGGCAGGACCAGTTGGGAAACTATCCCGAATTCTTCTCGGCCATCGCCGTGGCGGAAGCTCACGAGGTGGCCGTCTGGTTACGCAGCCGCGGCGCGACCGCCGCGGACGTGATCTGCTGGCACTCGTCGCCGCACGCGGTCTACCTCGACTTGCCCGGCACACCGGCGTTCCGCTTCCTTCATGCCGACACGCCATTGATCCGCGACGCCACCTACCGATTCATGCGGGCGGAGTTGCTGGAAAGTGCGCCGCGCGCGCGGTACGTCGTCAGCGACCTGTGCCGGACGTTCGTGTCCGCCCCGCCGGAGCGCCAGGACGATTGGCATTCGCGGTCGATCGAACTGCCGCCGGGCGCGAAGGACGTATTTCCCTACGACCAGCCGATCGTGTTCCGCTCCGATGGCGGCCGGGGCCGTTACGTCGTCCACGAGCTGACGCACCCGATCGACCGCGTCGAATACGATCCGCCGCATCGCGACATCTGGAAGCGCGAATAGTCTTCACTCCGCCGGTTCGATGCACTGCGGGCCTTCGTTCGTTGCCTTGTTCACGTAGTCGCCGACGGGGAAGGTCTCCAGGCCGTCGGGCGGGCAGGGTGCGAGCCAGCGACGCAGCGTCGCTTCGTCCGTCGTCGGGTTCAGCCAGCCCTCGAATTGATCCGCGTTCAGGATCACCGGCATCCGGTTGTGGACTGGCGCCAGCAGTTCATTCGCGTCGGTGGTGATGAGGCAGCAGGTGGTGAGCTTGCTCGTGCCGTCGGTCCAGAAGTCCCAAAGTCCGGCGAACGCCAGCGGGCCGCCGTCCTTGCGCCGGATGTAGAAGGGCTGCTTGCGCGGTCCGTCGCGCTTCCATTCGTAGTAGCCGCTGGCGGGTATCAGGCAGCGCTTCTGGCGGAACGAATCGCGGAAGGTGGCGAGGCGGTGGACGGTCTCGCCGCGGGCATTGATGGGGCGCTGGGTCTTGGGGTCGTTGGCCCAGGCGGGAAGGAGGCCCCAGGGAAGGAGGGCGAGGCCGCGGGTGGTTCCGTCGGGCTTGAGGCCGACGACGGGCACGGGCTGCGACGGGGCGACGTTGAAGCGCGGCGCGAGGTTGGCGACCTTCGCCAGCCCGAAGGCGCGCTCCAGGACGAGCGCGTCGTGGTAGACGGTGTAACGGCCGCACATGCGCGGGCCCTCACGGAGTCGCGGGCGGTTCGTCGTCGAAGATCGGCGCGAGGGGTTCTTCTGCCGCCGGCAATCCCTTCGCCAGATACCGTTCCGCGATCGCCTCCTGGAGCTTGAGGATGCCGCCGAGGCCCTTGCCGTGCAAGCGCGTCGTGCGGTTCATCACCTGTCCGAGCTGCCGCATCAGCTTGTCGACCCACTTCCCCTTCACGTACGTCTCGGGCAGTTCCTTGACGATCTCCTCGTCGAGCAGGAAGTCGGCGAGGCGGTCGCCTTCCTCGAAGTGCTTCATGGCCGGAAGGTCCAGCTCCTTCGCGTCGCGGATTATTTTCCTAAGGGCGGAGCGCGCCTCGCGCAGGACGTGCATGAGTTCGACGAAGTCGTCGTCGGGGATCGCCCCGCCCTCGCCGCCGTGCAGGCTCATGGTCACGATCGCCATCGCGCCGTGTTTGCTGGCGGTCTGGTAGAACTTCTGGATGGCGAGCTGGAAGCGGTAGCGGTTGATGAGTTCGTAGTAGAGGCTGTCCTGCACGCGGTAGGCCATCTGGACGAAGACGAGGTAGACGCGGCGGTCCAGCGCGTGGAACCATTCGTCAGCCTTCTCCAGCTTGGTGTCCAGATCCTTGAGCAGCTTGCGCGCCTTACGGCCGCGGACCTTCCCCTCGTTGTTGAGGATCGCGTCGCGCTCTTTCACGAGTTCCGCCCGCGATTCGGCGCGCGCCCCGACGTCGGAGTAGAGTTTCTCATACACCGCCCGGAGGCGCTCGTCGGTCCACGGGTCCTTCTGGATCAGGTCGTTCAGTTCGTCGAGGTCGCCGGGGTCGATGATCCGGTCGTCGTAGCTGCCTTCGTACTTGGGGTCGTAGGTCGTCTCGGCGTTCTCCTCGTCGATGAACTTCTGCACGGTGCGGGGGTCGGCGGCGGCGGTCGATTTGCCCACGTTGTACGCGACGCGATAGAAACGCTTGGTCATCCGTTCGCGGATCTCGGCGGGATTGTCGAAGAGCACCCACGGCGAGCGCTCGTCGATCGGCGCTTCGATGAACTCGTTCTTGATGTTCTCCTCGCGCTCGTAACCGCTCGGGTGGTAGTCGTTCGGGTCGCCGTCGGTTTCGTCGTCGGGGTCGAACACCTGGATCTTGCGGCCGGCCTTCGGCCCGTCGAGTTTCGGGGGTATGCCTTTCTTCGGCTCCTTCTTCTTCTTGCGATACAGGTCGGCGATGGCGTGCTGGTGGAAGTACAGGTCGGCGGTGTAGAGCTTGTGGTCGGCGGCCCGGCGCAGCTCGTCGAGCGCGAAGTCAAAGAAATCGCTGCTGTGCTTGGTCTTGAACAGCCCCTGGACGGCGGCGTCGCTGCCGGCGAGGCTGGCGGAGACGAGGTCGGCGTGGAACTCGTTGGCGCGGGCCAGCTGGAACTCGGTGCGGCCGATGACGCGGTAGAGGCCGAACGTGGTGCCGCGCAGGACCCAGAGCATGCCGCCGAGCGTGAACCCCAGGATCGCGAGGGGGGCACCGCTGGCCTTGAGCCAGTCGACGAAGTCGTCGAACCAGTCGCGGCCGCTGCAAATGTTGCCGATGATCCCGCGGACGGTCATGACGTAATTGTCGACGAACCCGCCCTGCGTGAAGTGGCCGAGTTCGTGGGCGACGACGGCCTTGAATTCGCTGAGATTCAGGCAGTTGATGAGGCCGAGGCCGAGGCACAGATCGTAGCGCGGGTGGACGAACAGGTGCTTGAGCCGCACGGGGCACACCGCCGACGCGTTCACGTCGGGGATCACCCAGATCGCGCGGGGTTCCTCCGCGCCGGTCTCGGCGCAGACGCGGCGGACGAACGCGTGCAGCCGCGGCTGATCCCGCTCCTTCAGCTCGATCTTGAATTCCTCGAAGTCCGGCTCGATGCGGCGGAAGAGGTTCTTCGCGAGCATGAGGAACGTCAGTCCGAAGAAGACCAGCCCGAGCGCGGCGAAGACGTGATAGCGGCCGAGGCTCAGCGCGCACCAGATCGTGGCGAAGCCGAAGAACAGCACGGTGGCGAGGTAGAGGGCGAGGAAGGCCATGAGGCCGACGAGCAGGAACCACTCCTGGCGGACGAGTTCCGGCGGCCGGTCGGTGAGTTCGTCCGGCACGTCGTCGGGCGTCGGGGGGTAGGGGATCTTCTCGGCCATGCCGCCAAGATACGAGCGCACCGCGCCCGACCGCAAGGGGGTGGTATGATAGTCGGAAGGAGTTCGTCCGAAGCGAGGTCTCCGATGCCGCTCTTGGATCACTTTCACCCGCCTCACGAGAACCGCGCTCCGTGGTCGTCCATCGGCACGATGTGGGTGGCGAGCCTGGTGAAGTCGCTCAATCGCACACTACCGCGCGATCGATTCCGAGCCTTCGCCAAGGCGCACTTGAGTTCAACCGCCGAAGCGGATGTTGCCGAGTACGAGCTGGAATCACCCGCGACGACTTCCGACGGCGGGACCGCGCTCGCCATTCAGCCGGCGCTGTTCACGCTCGAAGCGCAATTCCCGGACGAGTTCGAAGTGCAGGTCCACGAATACCGCGACACGATGCGGTTGTCGGCGGTCATCGAGTTGGTCAGCCCCGGCATCAAGGACCGCGAAACCGAACGACGGCGATTCACTTCCAAGTGCGCGGCGTACCTCTCTCTGGGTGTCGGCGTTGTCCTCGTGGATGTCGTCACGAGCCGGCGCGTGAACTTTCACAATCTCCTGATGGAAGAGCTTGGCGGCGCACGCTTCCCGTTGCCGCCGGAAATCGTGAGCTACGTGGCGGCTTACAAGCCGAACCTATGGAATCCGAGCAGTATTGAAGTGTGGCCATATTCCGCGCCGGTGGGGAAGCCGATTCCGTCGCTGCCGTTGCCGCTACGAGATGGTCCTTCCGTCGCGCTCGACCTCGAAGGGACTTATTGCGAAGCCATTACCGATAATGGATTCTGATTCCCGGAAAGCATACTCCGCATGACCCCCGATTGGCTCGCCGCCCGTTCGCAGATCCTGCTCGACCCGACGGTCACGATGCTGAACACCGGTTCATTCGGGCCGACGCCGAAACCGGTCTTCGACGCCGCGAACGAAGTCCGCCGCCTCATGGCCATGGGGCCGACGAACTTCTTCGTCCGCACGCTGCCGCCGCTGCTCTGGGAGGCGCGAACGAAGACCGCACACTTCCTCGGCACCGTGCCGGATCGCTTCGTCTTCACCACGAACGTCTCGGCCGCGATCAACCTCGTCGCGAGTGGATTGCAGCTCGACGGGCCGGGCGAAATCCTGATGACCGACCACGAGTACGGTTCGATGGTCTGGTGCTGGGAGCGCGCCGCGGCCCTGCAGGGGTTGGAGGTGAAGACGTTTCCGCTGCCGACGATGCCGCGCCATCCCGGCGAGATCGTCGAGGCGGCCGTGCGGGCGATGACGCCGCGGACGAAGCTGTTCTTCTTCAGCCACGCCCTCTCGCCGACGGGGATGGTGCTGCCGGCGAAGGAGCTGTGCGCCGAGGCGCGGAAGCGCGGCATCTTCACGGTCGTGGATGGCGCGCATGCCCCCGCGATGGTGCCCTTGAACATCGACGCCATCGACGCCGACTATTACACCGGCAATTGCCACAAGTGGCTGCTCGCGCCGATCGGCACCGGCTTCCTGGCGGTGCGCGACTGGGAGCGCCCGATCGAGCCGTTGCACGTGAGCTGGGGCTACAAGCCGGACGCGTACCCGATTGGCGAGCACGCCGCCGCGAGCGGACCGGACGCGCCGGACGCCTTCGGCAGCACGCGGCGGACGCGTTTCCTCGAATTCGAAGGAACGAAGGACGTGAGCGCGTGGCTGGCGACGCCGGCGGCCATTGCGTTCCAGGAATCGCTCGGCTGGGACGCGATCCGCGACCGACATGCCGAACTGGCGACCTATTCGCGTGCCGTCTTCGATAAGCTCGGCCTGAAATTGGCGACGCCGGCCGACTGCCGCATGAGCGGCGCGATGACGGCGTGCGAACTTCCGAAGGGCGTGAACGTGGCGGAGCTGCGCCGGAAATTGTGGGCGCATCGCATCGAGATTCCGCTGAACGAGCGACCGGACCGCGTGCTGCTGCGGATCAGCCATCATTTCTACACGACGGAAGCCGAGATCGACCAGCTGGCCGAAGTCTTGCCGTTGCTCATTTAGCGGTGGGCTTGCCCACCGGGCGGGGCGGAGTCTTCGACGCCCCGCCGGCCTGAGCGGATCGGAAGCGATACTGTTCCTCGCAATCGTTGCGGTCTGGGGAACGCCCGCGGCGGTTTCTCGAAGACTCGAAACCGCCCGGCGGGCCAGCCCGCCGCTATATGTAAGACCATGACCGACGCGCAAGCTCTCTTCGAACGCGGCCACGCAGCCTTGGAGGCCGAGGACTTTCCGGAAGCGATCGAGTGCCTGTCGCGCGCCATCGCGGCCGATCCGCGCGTCGCCGCCGGGTATCGGCTGCGTGCGCAGGCGTACCGAGCGATCGGCGACCGGCCGAAGGCCATCGCCGACCTCGACGCCGCGATTCGCCTGAAGCCGAATGAAGCGCAGTTGCACGCCGAGCGGGCCGCGGAACTCCTGAAGCAGCGCCGCTACGCCGACGCCGTCGCCGATTGCGATACGGCCCTGCGGCTCGATCCGGGCCGCGTCGATCTCTACGCCGTACGCGGCCGGGCGCACGCGCTGCTCGGCGAATCGGCCGAGGCCTTCGCTGACTACGAGCGCGCCATCCACGCCGACGCCGATCGCGCTGCCGAGCATCTCGCCCACCGGGCCAAGCTGCACCTTGAATGCGGCGATCCGCATTCCGCCCTCGCCGACGCCGATACGGCAATCCGCCTGGACGATGGTTTCCTGCTCGCCTTCGAGATCCGAGCGCAGGCGTATCGGGAACTCGGCGACCTCGCGAGCGCGGCCGACGACTTCGAACGCGCCGCCCGCGACCCCGCCGCCATCATGCCGCGCCTCGGCCGGTTGTCCGTGCTGCACGATCTTGGCCGATGGTCCGCAGTCCTCTGGGCCGCCGATGAGTTGCTCACGATCTCGAACCTCGCCCCGGTACTCGAACTCCGCGGCCGGGCGAAGCTCGCCCTCGGCGATACCTCCGGCGCCGTCGACGACTTCACCCTGCTGGCGACCCGCGACGCCCGCCGGCCGACGGCGTTCGTCCTCCGCGCCGCCGCCCACGAGGCCGCCGGGAATACCGCTGCCGCCGTCGCCGATTGCTACGAGGCCCTGAAGCGCGACCCCGCCGATGCCGACACGCTCAACCAACTCGCCTGGCTGCTGGCCACGAAGCCCGACGTGAAGGACGCGGCCCGCGCGAAGGAACTGGCCACGCGCGCCTGCGAACTGAGCGGCTGGTCCAACGCCGACCACCTCGACACGCTCGCCACCGCCTGCGCCGAATTAGGGGAATCACAAGAGGCCGCATCATGGCTCGAGAAAGCGATTGCGCTCGACGACCGACCGGAGTTCCGCGAAAAGTTGAGTCGTATCCAAAAAGAATAATCGGTACACCCGTTCGCCACTCCGCTTCACCTTGACACCACATCCGCCTCTGCTATCACCGCCGGCTCTGTCCCCACACTGCCGGAGGCGGCCATGCGCCCCTTGCTCCTGTCCGCGTTCGCGCTCGTCGGCGCCGCGCTTCCTGTCAGTGCCCAAACCGCGCAGCAGCTTGGCTCCGTCACCGCGGCCGAGGTCGTCGTACGCTCCGCGCCCAAGGCCGACGCCCCCGACGCCGGGCAGCTCTTCCGCGGCACCGACGTCATCGTCCACCACGCCGAAGGCGACGAATGGCTCGCCATCCAGCCGCCGCCCGGCACCATCAGCTGGATCAACCACAAGTTCGTCGAAGTTGCGAAGGACAAGGGCTTCCCGCAGAACGCCGTCGTCCACACCGACGGCGAAGTCCGCATCGCGGCCGGGAAGGCCGGCGTCAACAAACCGCTCGACGTGCGCAAGACCAGCATCCCCGACGGCAGCATCGTGCGCGTCCTCGCCGCCGGCGTGAAGACCGACGACGACGGTAGCGTGTGGTACCCGATTCAGCCGCTCAAGGACGATTTCCGCTATGTGCCGAAGGCGGCCATTCAGATCGGCGGACCGACGGCGGAGAACTTCGTCGTGCGCTCGCCGCTGCCGGCGCCGAAATCGCCGATCTCGCCCGCGGGGCTGACGGCGTCGATTCCCAGCCCGGCGAGCTTCGCGAACAAGCCCGCCGGCTGGCCCGGCACGCACCCCACCTGGGCGGACGCCGAGGCGGCCGAGACCGCCAAGGATTACGACAAGGCGATCCGCCTGTACTTCCAGCTCGCGCGCGAGTCGAACGCCGCCGGTGGCGACGCAGACCTCGCGAACCTGTGCTACGCCCGCATCCATGGGATCCGCGAAAAGACGCGCGAGGCTGGCGCGAAGGATAGCAACTGGACCGCCCCGAAGGCCGACTCGCCCCGCGCCGACCGCGACGACGGCACCTGGACCAAGCGCGGGGAATCGACCGCGAAGGCGGCGTGGACCGGCGCCGGCACGCTGCGCGCCGCCAAGCTCGCCTCCGGCGGCAAGAGCTACTACGCCCTCGAAGACTCGCGCGGCCAGCTCCTCGCCTACGCCGTCGCCGGCAATACCAGTCTCGACCTCGATCGCTACACCAAGCGCAAGGTGGACCTCTACGGTACGACCGCCTACTCGCCGGAACTCCGCGCCAACGTCGTGACCGTGACGCGCGTGGACGCGGTGAAGTAGGCCATCCCTTTGGGTTTGCTCACATCGGTTCAATCAGCGTCTGCGTCTTCACCACGGCGCACTCGGCCGGGAAGGTATGGAACGTGGCCACGGTCAGGCCGGTCGGCAGGGCGTCCAGCGCGAGGAAGCCGAGCGGCACGAGCGCCAAACGGCGATGCGGCTGGAAGTGGAACAGCAGGCCGCGCTTGGCCCCGTCGGCGACGAGTTCATCGTGGACGTGCAGGAACAGTTCGGGTGGCAGCACTTCGGCGTGCAAACTCACTTGGTAGCGGACGGCGGGGAAGTCGCAGCGGCCGCGGCGTTCGCCCGCGAAGGGGTGCAACAGGCGGTGGCTGTCGGGCAGGGCCCGGTCGCGCTCGGCGATCACTTCGACGAGGTGCTGGTCGTCGCGGTGCCATTCGAGGACATGCCCGCTGGCGGTGAGGCGCGCGAGGACGGTGGCGCCGCCGATGGCGAGCGACCGAGCGGCGACCGTCTCGAAAAGTTCCGGGTGGAGAGGCCGGTCGTAGAGACGGAACGCGAGATCGGCGAGTTTCGGGCGTTCGAGGATCATCGGCGCGGGTTCCGGGGGCATCTCCCCACTTTATGTCGGCGTTTCGCGCGGGGGCGGCGCGAATTCTCCGCGTCTGGCGCGAGCGATTGTGCCGATTGGCGAATTTCGACGCATTCCCGGGATTATTCCTCGCAATTTCTCCGCGCGGAATTTGACACCTTTTCGGACCGATCTATGGTTCCGTCGTGAGCGGGTGAGACGGACACCGGGTCGCTGTCCCGGGCGAACATCGGACGGACTCACCCCGAACACATGTTCCCGAGGAGTGCCATGTTGGCGAAAGTCACCCGGCACATCACCGCGTTCCTGAAGAAGGAGGACGGTCCGACCGCAGTCGAGTATGCCGTGATGCTGGCGCTGATCATTGTGGTCTGCATCGCCGCCATTACCGCACTCGGCCAGTCGGCTTCCGAAACCTTCGCGAACGTGGAGTTGAACGCCGCTGCCGGCGTCAATGGTTCCTGATGTCCCGGCCGATGCACCCGGCCGAATCGTTTGAGGATCTGCGTGTCGCGATCCCGAACGGTGCAACCGTATCGCTCATCCATCCTGTTTTTTTGAAAGGGTCTTCCCATGAAGAGCATCACCAAGAAGTTCGTCGAGTTCCTCAAGAAGGAAGACGGCCCGACCGCGGTCGAGTACGCCGTCATGCTCGCCCTGATCATCGTGGTTTGCATCGCGGCCATCACCGCGCTCGGCCAGACCGCCAGCGAAACCTTCAGCTACGTCGGCACGTCCATCGATGCCGGCAACACCGCCAGCTAAAGTCGGATTCATCGGCTTTCGCGGACCGGGCCGATTTTTCGGCCCGGTTTCTTTTTTGTGTTCTAGATTCCAGCAACGATTCCAAACCTTTACACCCCGTTTCCGAGGACTCCCCTCATGGCGACCGATCTCGCCACTGCTCCCGGTGCCACCGAACCTGCCGCCGTCCCCGCGCCGGCCCCCGAAATCACCTTCGATCGCGAACTCGCGATGACGCTCGCGCGCGTCCCGCTCACCGCCATCGCCTGGGTCGTCGCCGCGTACCTCGCCCACATGGCCTGGGCCGCCTTCGTGCCCGTCAGCGAAGCCTTCCCCGCCGCCGCCAACCTCGGCGCACTCGCCGTCATCGCCGTCGGCATGGTCTGGGCCGCCTGGATCGACGGCTACGCCTTCAAGGTCCCCAACTGGCTCACGCTCTCCCTCGTCGTCTCCGGCTGGTACCTCGGCCTGCTCCACACCTTCGGTGTCGCCGTCGCCGGCAATGGCGGCATCGGCCAGGCGCTCCTCGGCACGCTCGTCGGATTCGCGGTCCTCTTCCCCGCCCTCTTCATCGGCGGCATGGGCGAAGGCGACGTCAAGATGACCATGGCCTTCGGTTCCTGGATGGGAGCCTTCTTTGGTGCCGAGTACCTCGCGCTCCCCGGCACGACCATCTCCGCGATCGCGGTCATCTGGTGGTCGTTCGCCCTCGGCGTCATCGTCGGCGGCGTCTTTGGCATCGTCATGATGGCCCTCCGCCGCCAACTCCACAAGAACATGCAGAACGCCCGCGAGATCGTCACCGACCTGCAAGTCATGGTGACCCACGGTCCGAAGAAAGCCGCCGAACGCGCCAACTCCCGCCGCAAAGACTGGACCCGCCTGCCTTATGGCGTGCCCCTCTGTGTCGGTTTCCTCGGCTACCTCTGGTATCGCTTGTTCCTGACCGCGTAATGCCGAAGCAATGTGGAAATTGCGAGTCGGGGGAAACGATTCTCCCGACTCTTTCATTTTTTCGAAAGAACGTGGTCCAACTCTTTTTGCACTGTACCTGGCCCTTTCCAAATAGTACGATAACCGTTGTTGCCCGCCGCTGAAGTAGTCTCCCTAAAAAGGAAGTCTTTCTGATCCGTAGGGCCTCAAGCCGCGTTCACTTTCTCCCGCGCGACTATAGACCGGGCCTTTTGGATCGGCTCATTCATCCGAAACTTCTGCGGGTAATGAACGATCATCTGCGGAATTCCTAATTTCTATTCCTCTGAGGAAGTGATCTTATGTCCACGTCGCAACGTCCGTCCAAGAGCGGATTCACGCTCATCGAACTCCTGGTGGTGATCGCGATCATCGCGATCCTGATCGGCCTGCTTCTGCCCGCGGTTCAAAAGGTGCGCGAGGCAGCCGCACGTGCCAAGTGCCAGAACAATCTGAAGCAGTTGGGGCTGGCGCTTCACAACTACCACGATGTCAATCAAAAGTTCCCGTACGGCCACGCGGCGGAAACCGGCGTCAACTCCCCGGTGAACACGACCGCGTACGCCGACGGCACCTTCTGGTACCACCGCCGCCAAAACTGGTTCCAGCTCGTGCTGCCCTACCTCGAGCAGGCTCCCCTCTTCCAGGCGTACGAGGCCGACCGGACCCAATACATTCACAACATTTCATCCAACTCCAATCCCGCCATCAACCAGATCGCGCGGACGGCCATTCCGACGATGTCGTGCCCGTCCGACGGCAACGCGCCCGGCGTGGGTGCCGGCGGATCGTCCACTTCCTTCCAAGGCAGCTACGCCGTCTGCGCCGGCGGTGTACAGTGGGTGAACGGCGTCGCCGCCACGACCCCCATGGACATGACCTCCGTCGATACCGGAGGCTATTTCTTCCGCGATTCCAAGACGCGGATCATCGACGCGCAAGACGGTTCCTCGAACACGCTGCTCGCCTCCGAAGGGATCATCCGGGGCAATGGCCCGGCAACGTGGGGTGAACTCGGCGGCTATTGGGGCGGCGCGCCGCACGGCTCCTACGCCTTTTCGACCTTCGAGCGCCCGAACGGACCGACGCCCGACCGCGTGTACACCTGCAAGGCCGCGACGTTCCCCGGCACACCGAACAACGCACCCTGCGAAAGCGGATTCACGTTGGGCCTCGCGGGTCGCTGGAATTTCGCTCGCAGCTACCACACCGGCGGCGTGAATGCCGTGATGGGGGATGGAACCGTTCGATTCGTCCGAAGCACCATCGACCTGACCGTGTACCGCGCGATGGGCACCAAGAGCGATGGATTGGCCCTCGCCACGAACGATTGATATCGACTGTCCACCGAATCGGGCTTTCCCGGCCCGATCCGCCAAATTCGATCCCCGGCACGACGGTGCCGGGGATTCCCGTTTCCACCGTCCACCCTTATTCGGATTCCACTCGAAGGATGCAACACCTCATGACCCCCACGACAAACCTGACGCGCCGGGCCGTTCTGGCGCTGCTTCCCATCGCCCTTGCGACGCTCGTCGGCTGCGGAGGCGAAGCCGGACCGAAAACCTACTCCGTCTCCGGTACGGTGACGTTGGACGGCACGCCGATTTCGGACGGGCAGATCACGTTCCGCACCGCCAAGGACGGACGACGGTTCACGGGACCGATCAAGGATGGAAAATACGAGGTGAAGGCGGAAACCGGCGACATGACCGTCGAAATCGTCGCCTCGCGCGTCGTGCCCGGCAAGTTCGACAAGTCCAACCCGGGCGTGGACGAACCCCTCAGCGAAATGTACATCCCTAAAAAGTACAATTCCGACACGAAGCTGACCGCCAAGATCGACGGCAGCGCTTCGCTTCCTCCGTTCGAATTGAAGTCGAAGTAAAACAGGCAAGTCGAACACGCTAGAGCCGGCTCCGTTCCTCGCGCGACTCCGCGTAAGGAACGGGGCCGCGCCGCGTTATGGCCATACAACTAGCGGCAGCACCCACGGAGCGCCGTCATGCAGCTCGGTTTCGTCAGCGCCATCCTCGGCGACCTTTCGCTCGAAGACGTGCTGAAGTTCGCGGCCGACGAAGGATTCGCCTGCGTCGAGCTGATGTGCTGGCCCGTCGGCGGCGCCGAGCGCCGCTACGCCGGCGTCACTCACGTCGACGTGTCCAACTTCACCGTCGAACAGGGCCTCCGCGTCCAGGACCTCGCCGCCAAGCACGGCGTCGCCATTGCCGGCCTCGGCTATTACCCCAACCCGCTCGACCCCGACCCCGCCCACCGCGACCTCGTCGTCGGCCACCTCAAGAAGGTCATTCAGGCCGCCCCGATGTGCGGTACGAAGATCGTCAACACCTTCATCGGCCGCGACTGGAAGAAGACCGTCGAGGAGAACTTCGCGCAGATCGCGCATGTCTGGCCGCCGATCCTCGAACTCGCGAAGGCGAACGGCGTCAGCATCGGCATCGAGCACTGCCCGATGCTCTTCAGCAAGGACGAATGGCCGGGCGGCAAGAACGTCGCCATCAGCCCCGCCGTCTGGCGGCGATTGTTCCAGGCGTTCCCGACCATGCCGATCGGTTTGAACTTCGACCCGTCGCACCTCGTCTGGCAGTTCATCGACACCGGTCGCGCCCTGCGGGAGTTCGGCAAGAAGATTGTGCACGTGCACGCGAAGGACGAGCGCATCGACCGCGACAAGCTGTACGAGGTCGGCATCATGGGTCTCGGCTGGCACCAGCCGAAGCTGCCGGGTCTGGGGGATGTGAACTGGGGCGAGTTCTTCGCGGCACTGACGGACACGGGCTACAACGGCCCCGTGTGTATCGAAGCCGAGGACCGCGCCTACGAGCGCGATCTGAACGACCGCAAGCGCGCCCTTCGGCAGAGCAAGCGGTTCCTGCAGCAGTACATGGGGTGAAGGGCATCAGCCATAAATGATTTGGCCGGTCACGGGATCCACGAGAAACCCGCCGACGGGTGGTGAATTGGATTGTCCCGGTTGCATGAGCGTTCCCGGCGGCGCATCCTTCGGGTCCATGTGAAAACTCATGCCGGGACCGCTGCTCGTTAGCTGATCGGGTTTTTGAGGATGCAATTGGGCTCCGTTCTGCAACGCGTCATTGAGATTGTCGATACTGTGGTTGTAAATCAGATTCTGAAACACGCCGTTCTCGCTTGGTGGCTTGGGAAGCGGAACGGTGTAGACGTTGGAACTCCAAGGATAGCCGGCGACGGAATTTGTCAACGGATCATTCTCAGCGTTGACATGGATGATGTGCTGAGACGCCTGTGAGGTATTCGTCAAACCGGCGAGATTGCCGGCACCGAACGTGAGCAATGCGGGGGGTAAAGGCCCGGCGGCGTTAAATCCGATGGCCGGAGTGTTCGTCATAATGCCTGCGAACGACGCCATTCCACCACCCAAAGAGTGACCTGTGAACACGATATTGGCATCGGGGTACTGCTGGCGGATGGCGCTGGCCAAACCAACGGCCTGAACGTATTGGTCTGAACCCCACAAGCCATTGACCACGTCGCTGACGCCATCCATTGCACCGGCGGTTCCTCCGTACGCGACGACGATGGTGTTCCGACCTTGGAACTCGCCTTCATAAATCGAGGCGTTGAATCCTAAGCGGCCATCCACCCGATCCATCAACGTCCAACCGGCCGGGGCTTCCGGCGATTCGCTGTAGGCATCCTTGGCGAGCGGAGCCAGTTGCTTGGCGGCTTCTTGCACACTGCACGATGGTCCATCCCCTGACGATTCTGAATCGTTGGGCGGTGCGTCCGTCGCGTTCGTCTGGTTTTGATCTCCGGCGGCGTTCGTCTGGTTCGCGTCATTCGTTTGGCGTTTTGCTCCCGATTTATCGTTAGTGGGTTTCGATTGAGAGACGCCACCCGGGCTACTCTTAGGCTTAGTGGGTGCTCCTGTAGACGATCCTCCAGTATTCGGCGGTGTCACCGGCGGCGGCGGCGGAGCGATCACGACCGTCGGCCCGCCCACCAGCACGGTCGGCTCCCCTTTCGCGATCGCGCTCGGAATCGCGGTCGCGCTCGTCAGGCGCGACAACGGCAACCCGCCGGCGAAGACCGTCGCGCTGCCTTCCGTGATCGGCTTGTTCGACGGCGTCATCAGGTCCGTCGCCCGCGCCACGGGCTGTCCACGGGCGATGACCGTCGGCAGGTTCCCCAGCACGACATCGACCTTGTCGTCCTTGTCGTCGACGCGGGCCACGGGCAGAATCGCCTTTCCCGGCGTGCCGTTGAAGAACTGGTCGAGCATCGATTTCAGGCGGGCCTGCAGGTCCTGGAAGTTCGCGATCAGTTGGTCGAGGTTTTGGACGCCGGCCATGAGCGCGTCGACCATTCCCTCCACGATCATCTTCCCGAAGTATTTCCCGACGACCATGCCGGGTGAATCGTCGGCGTCGATGCCGAAGAGCGCGTCGATGCCCTTGTCGAGCAACTTCGGCAACCCCTCGGCGACGGCCAGGTCGAGAATCTTGCTCGGGTTCTGAATCAGGTCGCCAATCTTGCCGAACGCCTCATCGATCTTCCCGAGGATGCCATCCATCATCCCGCCGGCGGTCGACGCGGCCGCGGTCGAGACGGCGTTCGTCATCGAGTTGGAGAGCCAGTCCGCCAGCGTATCGCTTGCGTAATCCTTCAGTTCGTCGCCGAGATACTTGAGGCCTTGTTCGATGAGAAGATCGCGGGCGTATTTCTTGATTTCATCGAAGTTCGCGTCGATGCCCGGGAACTTGGCTTTGAGATTCCGGTAGAAGTCGGCCCATTCCACGTAGTCGCCGAAATCCCCGTCGCGGCCGGGGAATTTCGGTTCGGGCTTCGGGGCCGGGGCGTTGCCGCTCGCGGAGGCGGCCGGCTTCGTGAGCGGCCTCGCGGTCAATTTCTTCCCGATCTCGTACGCCGGAAGTTGTCCGCCTCCGCCTTGGGATTGTCCCGCCCACAGTTCGCGGACCGGCATGTCGAGCGTCAGGCCCAGCGATTGGATCGACCCGCCCCACGGCGAATGCGGCACGGCTTCGGCCGACATCGTCCCCGCGGCACCGACCGAAGACTCCAAGGCTTTCGCGTAGCGATCCAGATCGGCGAGCAGCGCCGTCTGAAGGATCGGTTGATTGGCCAAGCGATTCATGACGGTTCCGGGATGGGGTCTCAGTTCAACTTGATCGGCGCACCCTTCAGGGACAATTCCGTCGACGCTTCCACGTCCGTCCGCGCGCCCTTGAGTTGGGCCAGCTTGAAGCCCTGGACGCGCGTCACGGCCCCCATCGCCGTCAACAGTACGCCGCCGGTCACGTTGGTCACCGGGGCCGTCATGCTGCAATTCGCGGCACCGGCCACGGCCACGATCGTCCCACTAATGGTGATCAGCCCGGCCTGGTTCATCGTGATCATCGACGCGCCGCACTTGAGCGTGATCGACGTGCCGGCCGTTATGACAATGTTCTCGCCGACCGTCGTGGTTTGATTGGTTCCAATCGTTTCCGTCTGATCCGTGCCCACGGAGATCGTCTGCTTCGCCCCGATCGTCTCCGTTTGATTCACTCCGATCTTGATCGTTTGATTGTTCCCCACCTCTTCGAAATCGTCCACGCCCACCTTCGCCGTCCGGTTGTTCCCCACCACCGTGTCCTGGTTGTACTGGGCGTGGACGAACATCCGCTCCTTGCCCTTCGTGTCGTCGAAGCTCATCTCATTGAAGCCGCCCCCGCCGGGGTACGTGTTCGACTTCATCCCGCTCACCATCTTCTGCTCGGGCAGCTTGAACGGAGGCGTTTCGCGCTCGTTGTAGACGCGACCCACCACGATCGGCCGGTCCGGGTCGCCGTCCAGGAACGACACGATCACCTCCTCGCCGACCCGCGGAATGCAGACGCCGCCGAACCCCTTGCCGGCGTGCGGCGTCGCCACGCGCACCCACGGGGAATTCGAGCCGTCCATCGAACCGGACCGGTCCCAGTGGAAGTGGAGCTTCACGCGGCCGTGCTTGTCGGTGAAGATCTCCTCGCCCGGCGGGCCGACGACCACGGCGGTCTGCACGCCGTCGATGCGCGGGCGCGGCGTCTCGCGCGCGGGGCGGTAGACGGTGCCGGCCGGGATGCAGGTGAAGCGATTGGAATAGTCGAACCCGACCGCGTCGTTCGACCGCAAACCGCCCGCCTCCATGTCGTGGCTGATGCTGGTGACGATGTACTTGCCGTCGGCCTTCATCGCCTGCGAGGGCTGGTCGGCGGCGGCGAACGTGGCGCGGTGGCCGGCGACCAGCGAGTGCGCGTTGCCGGAACCGGTCAGCTCGATGGCGGGCACGGCCCGCTCCTGCGCGCGGACCTTCGCGAGGCGGCGGTTCTCCTCGGTCATCGTCCGCAGGCTCGCCGGCTGGGCACCGCCGCCGAAGTCCACCGCGTCGAACCGCCGCGCGTAGTCGCCAGGGTACTCGTATACCTCAAGACTCGGAATCGGCCCCGACGCCAGCCGGTGCGACGCCTGCCCGACCGTCAGCTCGCTGCCGATGGTCGATTCCGCCGCCAGCGTTTCGTGCGGCAGCTGGAAGTGGTGGTCCCGCAACTGCACGCGCCCGGGCACGATCTGCTGCGACTTGCCGAGGTCGTGGATCGCCTCGTCGTCGAGCCGGTCGACTTCGGACAGATTGCGCAGGCGGATCGGCGTCGGCAGGTCGGGGTGCGATGCCGTCCCGTCCGCCAGCACCATCGTGTGCCCGGCGTTCGTGTGCTTGAAGAAGTAATAGATGCCTTCTTCCTCCATCAGTCGGCTGGCGAACGCGAAGTCCGACTCGCGGTACTGGGCGCAGAACTCGCGCTTCGGGTACTTCTCGTGCAGGTTCACCTCGCGGGGGATGTCGCCGAGGATTTCCTTGAGGATTTCCGGCGTGGACTTGCGGACGAAGATGCGGCTCTGGAACTTCTGCGTGAGCAGCCAGAAGTGGGGAACCAGTTCGAGGAAGTAGTGGGTGAACTCGTGGTCGGTGCCGCCCTGGGTGAAGCGGCTGACGATTCCGTGGAAGTGGCGTTCGTTGCGCTTCGGGGCGGCGAGCCGGATGGCGGCGGGCCGGCCGAGGATCTGGTCGAAGTCGATGCGCGTGCCGCGCTTCGCCCGCGCCCGCACCGTGACGCGGAACGGGTGCGAGAGCGATTCCTTGGCCTGGAAGCCGACGGGGACGAGGACATTCGGCCCGAGCGGTGTATTCAGGGTCAGCGCACGGCCGACCTGCGTGGAGACAACGGCGGCAGACATGGGGCGGGCGGCTCCGTTTGCGAGGGGTCACGGGCAGCGTTGTGCAAGGCGATACGGACGAAGTGCCGATTCAGATGGCGCGGGAAGGAAAGTTTCGGCGCGTTCGCAAAGTCACCGCTCGTCATTCCGCCGCCACCGCGCCACCCTCCGGCGGAAAGACGCCCGAATTCCGGAAGCGCCTATGCCCATCAACGACTTAGGTCCGATTCGCTCCGCAGCCACTCCGGGGCCGAAGGCTGGCAGAGCGGATTTAGCGGGTGGGTTTTGTGTTGAAGTGGGTCGCGCAAAGGCTCGCGAAGTCGAAGGTATTCGGCCCCGGATGGGGCCGGGGGTTGCAGCCACGGGGGGAGAAACTTCTACCGAATGACAGGTCGGTGCATCGCTCGGAAAGAAGAGAATGTTCGAGCCGCGAGAAGACGAGGATGGGGGGAGAGCTGTTCTCGAGTCGGTGTAGCGAATTCTGGTTAGCCCGACGCGCCAGCGAGGGCGAGTCCGCTCTCCGTAAGGTCTCCCTCGCTGGCGCGTCGGGCTAACACAGACCTGGCAAGATCCGCTCCATCAACTTGGGAACCGCTTTAAACTCGGCTTCGCGCAGCTCGGTGTCGGCGAATCACTTCTTCGGCTGGAAGAGGCGCGGGGCGAAGTCGTGCAGGGCGAGGCGCCAGGTCTGCCATTCGTGGGCGAGGCCGGGGGCGTCGCGGAAGACGACGTTTCGGCTGCCGCCTTCGGTCAACGTGGCATGCAACGACTTCATCGTCCGGTGGATCCCCTCATCCAGGCCGACCGTGCCGGAGTGCAGGTAGAGCAGGTTCAGTTTCTTGTCGAAGGCCTTGGGGTCGGCGAAGACGCCGCCGAAGGCGGTCTTGGTGTCGAGCGGGCGCAGGCCGCTGAAGGCGCCGATCACCGAGAACGTGTCCAGGTGGCTCATGCCGATCTGCATCGCCTGCCCGGCGCCCATCGATAGCCCCGCGATGGCGCGGTGCTCGCGGTCGGCCATCGTGCGATAGGTCGAGTCGATCATCGGGATGAGATCCTTCATCACCAGATCCTCGAACGCTACGCCATCGCCCCGGCCGGGTCCGGCGGGCTGCGGGGCGGCGTTGGCCCGCGCGGCATAGCCCTTCTCCATCACCACGATCATCGGCACTGCCTTCCTGGCCGCGATCAGGTTGTCGAGGATGAAGCTCATGTGCCCCTGCTTGCCCCAGCCGGTTTCGTCCTCCCCGCCGCCGTGTTGCAGGTAGAGCACGGGATATTTCTTCGTCGCGTCGGCGTCGTAGCCCGGAGGCGTGTAGATCATCGCGCGACGCGATTGGCCCGTCACCGTCGACTTGTACCAGCGCGTGCGGATCTCGCCGTGCGGTACGTCCTGGATGTGGAAGAAGTCGACACCCTTCTCGGGGATCTCGATCGCGCTCGTCGGCTTGCCGGTGCCGAAGAAGGTGTCGGTGCCGGGGTCGTTCATCAGCACGCCGTCGACGAGGAAGGCGTAGTAGTGGAAGCCGGGCACGATCGGCGGGGAGGTGAAGGTCCAGGTGCCGTCGTTGCCTTTGGTCATGTCCCAGTGGCCGCGCGGCCCCAGCCCGTAGTTGGTGAAGACCTGCACCTTTTTGGCATCCGGCGCTTTCAGGCGGAACGTCGCGCGTCCGTCGGCGTGGACGCGCGGGTACTGGGCGTTGCCGGTGTTCGTGGCCGAGGGTTTGCCCTCGTCGTCGGCCTTGTCCGGTGCCTTCTTCTCCACGGCCTTCGGCTCGTCCTTCTTCACCGGCGTCGCTTGTCCCGGCTCGCGGAAGATCAGTTGCGCGAAGTGGTAGAGGTCGCTCTTCCACACCTTGAAATCGTGGGCGCCGCCGGGGATCACGCGGTACTCGTGCGGGACCTTCTTCTCGTCGAGGTACTTGTGCACGTTCTCGCTGATACGGAAGAGATTGTCCTTGTCGCCGCAGGCGACGTAGAGGAGCTTCAGCTTCTTCTTCGCGTCTTCGGGGTCCTTCAGGAGTTGAGCGGTCGGTTTCGTGTTGGGCGCGGAGGAGAAGCCGCCGACCCAGGCGAAGGTGTCGAGGTTGCCGAGGCCGAAGTTGAGCGATTGTCCGCCGCCCATCGAGAGGCCGGCGAGGGCGCGGTGCTCGCGGTCGGCCTTCACGGGGTAGGTCTTCTCGATGAACGGGATGAGGTCGGTGAGCAAATCCTTTTCGAAGGCGGCGAACGCCGGCGACTGCTGGCCGAACGGGCTGCGAGCCGTGATTTCCTTCGAAGCGCGGCCGTTGGGCATCACCACGATCATCGGGGCGAGCTTCTTGTCGGCGTACAGGTTGTCGAGGATGACCTCCGGCCTGGCGCCGCGGGGCCATTCGTTCTCGTCGCCGCCGATGCCGTGCAGGAGATAGAAGACGGGGTACTTGGTGTCCTTCGAGTATCCCGGCGGCGTGTAGATGCTCGCCCGGCGCTTGATGCCGACGGACTTGGATTCGTACTCGACGACTTCGAGCTTGCCGCGCGGGATGTCGTCGCGCTTTTTGTCGTAGCCGGCGGGCGGGTCGGGGTACTTCGCGGCGTTCGGCGTCTGTGCGGACAGGAGCGAAGCCGGAACCGCCAACATCAGAACGAGCGGAAGGGATCGGAGCATCGTCCACCTCGTTGGGAGAGCCGTGCCGTCGGAGCGGGACGGCGGCGATCGGTGAAGGGCGGGGGAATTCTATGACCCGGCCGGCATCGCGAACGCCGGGGGCCGCAGTCGCTACACCATAGGGAGGCGAGAGAAGCGGAACCGGACTCGAAAGGACCCACGAACATGATGCGGACCCGATTGGCCGTGTTGCTTCTATTGATGAGTTCGAGTTCGGGCTACGGTGGCGAACCGGAACTTGCGGACGTGTTCGTGCCGAAGGCGGACGGGTTCGCGTCGATCCGGATTCCATCGGTTGTGGTGGGCAAGAACGGCACGGTGTTGGCGTTCGCCGAGGGCCGCGCTGCCGACGCGGATCAGGCCAAGAACAAGATCGTGCTGAAGCGCAGCACGGACGGCGGCAAGACGTGGGGCAAGCTGGCCGTGATCGCCGAGGATGGCGACAAGGCGCTGAACAACCCGTGCGCCGTAGTGGAGCGTGAGAGCGGTCGCGTGTTGCTCATGTACCAGTCGTACCCGGCCGGGGTCGGCGAGCGCAGCG
Organism: Gemmataceae bacterium; assembly: GCA_019636445.1. Classification (GTDB taxonomy): domain Bacteria; phylum Planctomycetota; class Planctomycetia; order Gemmatales; family Gemmataceae; genus Limnoglobus. The sequence goes on from JAHBXO010000001.1 coordinate 279,893, forward strand.
GGGCCATCCAGCCCGGCTACGACGGCGCGCGGATTGTGCGGAACTGGCTGATCGTCAGCGACGACCACGGCGCCAGCTGGTCCCAGCCGCGGGACCTCACGCGCGAGACGAAACGGGAAAAAGTGGTGACGACGCTCGCCGGCGGTCCGGGCATCGGCATTCAACTTCGCCACGGTCCGCACGCCGGCCGCATCCTGATGCCCTTCAACGAGGGGCCGTTCGGCGCGTGGAACATTTACGCCGTCTACAGCGACGATCGCGGCAAGACCTGGACGATGGGCGACGTTGCCCCGGGCGGGACGATGGAAGTGAAGGGAAAGCCCACGAGCACCGTCAACGAGGCTCAATTCGTGGAATTGCAGGATGGCTCGATCCGCTTCAACGTCCGCCGTTGGGCGGGCCGGGCGGTGCGAAAGACCTGCGTGAGCAAGGATGGCGGCCGAACCTGGTCGAAGGTGGAGGACGTACCCGAACTCGTCGATCCGGGTTGCATGGGGTCGATTTTGCGGTACTCCGATCGGGCGGAGGGCGCCCGCAGCCGATTGCTCTATTCGGGGCCGCAGAGCACCAAACGGGAAAACGGGACGGTGTTCGTCAGCTACGACGAAGGGAAGACGTGGCCGACGAAGCGCGTCCTCTGCAAGGATGCGTTTGCGTATTCCTGTCTGACGGCCCTGCCGGACGGTACGATCGGCTGCCTGTATGAAGCGGGCGGAACGAAGACGATCGTCTTCGCCCGGTTTACGCTCGAATGGCTGACGAACGGGACCGATGCGCCGGTCTCGAAAAACGATCGCTGACTCCGGTGACCATCCCCCATTGGGACCGCCCATGCTCGCCAAGCTGCATTCGTTCACGCTGCTCGGCATCGACGCCCTCCCTGTCGAAGTCGAGGTCGATCTCGCCGGCGGCATGGGGAAGATCGTCCTCGTCGGCCTGCCGGAACTCGCAGTCAAGGAATCGGTCCACCGCATCGAACGCGCGCTCGCCAACCTGGGTTACGCCCGGCCGCTTGGGCGGTTGATCATTTCGCTGGCCCCCGCCGACCTGCGCAAGGAAGGGGGCGCCTTCGACCTGCCGATCGCGCTCGGCATCCTCGTCGCCACCGGGCAGATCAAACCGGAACAGATCGCCGCCTTCGCCACCGTCGGGGAACTCGCGCTCGACGGCAGCGTGCGCCCCGTGCGCGGGGCGCTCTCGATCGCGATGGCGGCGCGCGCCCAAGGGGTGAAGAAGCTGCTCGTGCCGCGCGAGAACGCCCGCGAGGCGTCGGTCGTCGCCGAAGTGGAGGTCTTCGGCGTCACGTCGCTGGCCGAGGCGGTCGGCATCGTCACCGGTGCCGTGGCCGTCGATCCCGTGTCTCCGGGAATGGACGAGATCGCCGAGCGGTTGAACAAGTACGACGTGGACTTCGCCGACGTGCGCGGGCAGGAGAGCGCGAAGCGGGCCGTGACGATCGCGGCGGCGGGTTCGCACAACCTGCTGATGCTCGGCTCGCCGGGCAGCGGCAAGACGATGCTCGCGCGCCGCCTGCCGACGATCCTCCCGCCCCTGACGCCGGACGAAAGCCTCGAGACGACGCGCATCTACTCCGCCGTCGGCCGCATGGCGCCCGGCGAGGCGCTGCTGACGACGCGCCCCTTCCGCAGTCCGCACCACACCATCAGCGATGCCGGCATGGTCGGCGGCGGCAGCACGCCCCAGCCCGGCGAAATCTCGCTGGCGCACCACGGTGTGCTCTTCCTGGACGAACTCCCGGAGTTCAACCGCCGCAGCCTCGAAGTGCTGCGTCAGCCGCTGGAGGAAGGCGCCGTCACCATCGTGCGGGCGGCGCACAGTACGAAGTTTCCCGCGAACTTCATTCTCGTCGCGTCCATGAACCCGTGCCCGTGCGGCTACCTCGGCGACCCGAAGCACCAGTGCAAGTGTTCGCCGATCGCGGTGGAGAAGTATCTCGGCCGGCTGAGCGGGCCGCTGCTCGACCGCATCGACCTGCACATCGAGGTGCCGAGCGTTCCGTACGCGGAGTTGTCGAAGCTGACGGACGGGACGAGCAGCGCGACGATGCGGGAGCAGGTGGACAAGGCACGGGCGATCCAGCAGGCGCGCTTCGGGAAGCGGGCGAACGCCGTGAACAGCCGGATGACGCCGCGGGAGATGCGGAAGTTCGCCGCGCCCGATGCCGGCGGGCGGAGCCTGTTGCAAACGGCGATGGATTCGTTGGGCCTCTCGGCGCGGGCGCACGACCGCATCTTGAAAGTGGCGCGCACCATCGCCGACCTCGACGGCAGCGAGCACTTGCAGGAATCGCACATCTCGGAGGCGATCACCTACCGCACGCTGGACCGCAAGCTGTGGGAGCGGTGAGGAGGCTTCGTCATGGCCGGGACGGATGATCCGCTTGGTGTTCCTGAATCGCCTTCGATTCGCGTCATTCAATTGGTCGATGCCTCGGCCATCGGGACGCCCCAAGCGCTTGTCTCCGCCGAACTCCATCGTTCCATGACATCCGAGGATTTGGTGTCTGTGGAGGATTCATGGATGCCGGCCCGGGAGATGGGTTTCGCGATAGGGTTGCGGGACGGTCGCACCCTCGAACATCGTCATTGGGATTGGCGTCGAAAAATCGAAAGCTTGAAGTCCGGCCGACATCAGATCATCAGTATTCGTCGCCATGGTCAGTTCGAAGGATTGATGGCCGTACTGGTCGAACCTCGATCGTCGCGTTTGATTCCCGGAGGTGATTCCGTCTTGTATGTGGATTACCTCGAGGCCGCGCCATGGAACCTGAAAGGGATGACTGACCGGCCGCGATATTTGGGCATTGGAACCCGGTTGATCGCGGAAGCGGTGCTGATCAGTCGCGAGATGGGACTTGAGGGACGCGTCGGACTTCACGCCCTGCCGCAGGCGGAGGAGTTTTATCTCAATCGTTGTGGCATGATGCGATTCGGCCACGACGAACACTATTACGACTTGCCGTATTTCGAGTACACTAAACAGGGCGCGAGTCGGTTTCTCGCGTCTTTGAAAATCGGGTGAGACATGGTCCCGACGAAACATCCCTTCGAGGTCGCGGCCCTCGCCGAAGGCGGCATGCCCGTCGCGGCGGGGCCTCCCGTCGACCGCGAGGAAGCACGAGACGACGCGTTCCTTCTCGCCGCGCTCGCCGAAGGCGGCATGCCGATCTCCGCAGGCGGTCCCGGCCCAATGCCATCCGTTTCCGTTCGCCCTCTCGTGTTGCTTACCACGGCGTCGACTGGCGCGCAGGTCCGTTCCGGTTCTCATCCAACCGATTGACGACCATCGTTCGACTTGCATGCTCCGAAAAGCGCCGCCCCGCCCTCACGGCCGTGCCGGCGGCACGACGACGGGCACGATGCCGAACTCCGGCGCGGCGGGCGCCTTCAACTGCTCCGCGAATTCGAATGGATCGGGCAGCACCAGGCGCAGGAACGGGGCGGCGATCGTCGGCGCGGTGAGCAGCGTGTTCACGATGCGCGCGGTCGACAGGTCGGCTGTGGGATCATCGGCGGGGATGCGGTCGGGTTGCGGGAAGCCGAGGCGGGGCGTGTCGGCGGCGGTGGGCTGCGGGCGCGGCGGGGCTTTCACCGTCGGCGCTTCCGGCAGCTTCGCTCCGCGCCAATCGAGTTCGGCGCCGTTGCCCAACCCCAGGGGAACGCCCTCGTTCGGCGGCGACGGCAGCGCGGTCTTGCGGTTCGCCGGCGGCAACGGCACGGCGGCCGGCGGAAGCTTCGCCAGCGGCAGTTCCCCGCGCGCGATCTCCGAGTCGCGGCCCTTCGGCCCCGTCGCTTTCGCGTCGGGGAGCGGTACCGTCTTCGACGCGAGCGCCTTCGCCACGGCCGGTTCCACCGTGGCCGGCGTCACCGCGACCGATGCGGGCGTCGGTTTGGATTCCGGCTTCGGCTCCGCCTTCGGTTCGGGATTCGCCACCCGATCGACTGTGACCACCACTTCGGGCGGCGCGGGTGGCGGCGCGGCCGGCGAGCATGCCGGCAGACCGAGTACGAGCAGCAGGAAGAAGCGCTTCATTTCGCGGCCTCGATGACGAGCTTCACGGCCGTGCCTTCCTTCGGCAGCGCGTCCTTGTTCGTCTCGAGTTTCAAGTATTTCTCTTCCTTCATCGTCAGGCTCGATTGCAGGACCGTCTCGTCCGTCACGGGGAAGATGACGATCAGCGTGCCGCTCAGGTCCGCGCCGTACTTCTTCTCCGGCTTGTCCGGCGCGACCTGGCTCTCGACGCTGCCGGTGAAGCGGAACTTCACGCTCTTCGGGAACGGCTTCTTCGTCTTCGGATCGACGAGGAACTTATCGGGCGAGAGTTTCTTGGCGGGGCCGTCGCCGGCGGGCACTTCGATGAAGACGTTCACGTCCGGCCCGGCCGACTCCGCGTTCTCGCCCTTCGCCGGCTTGCCCGGCTTCAGGCCCACGTCCACCAGCGCCTGGTGCACGTCGCTGGGGTTCGCGTCGATGGTTACCACCGTCTCGTGCGCCTTCTTCCCCTTCGGGTGCGCCCAGCCGGCGATCAGTTCGATCGGGTAGGTTTCCGCCAGGTGCGCGAGCTTCCGCGGTGCGATGGTTGCGTCGATGCGGACCGCTTTCCGTTCCTTGTCGATGGCGATGGCGGCCTTCTTCTCTTCCCCCGCGGCCGAAGCGCAGACGAGAAAGATCACGGCGAGGGAACGAACTCGCGGCATCGCACGCCCTCCGGAATACTTCCTATCAGAGTCCCACTTCCGTCGTCGCGCGTCAACGGTGCGGGGGAAAAACCCCCGGACTTCGGAAGTCCAAGGCTTGCGTCCGTGGCGCTTCCACGCTATCACTCCGCGTTCTCGAAGGAGACCCATCCATGGTATGCCGGATCTTTGCGCTCGCGCTCGTGCCGGTCCTTTCATTGGTCCTTCTCGCCGAGACGAAGCCGGAGAACGTCGCGGCCACGGTCAACGGCGAAGCCATCCGTCTCGACGAGGTGGACGCGGCGCTCCGGCGCGCGCTGCCGGCGGACGCGCCGCTGACGGCGGCGCAGGCGAAGCGGCTGCGCGCGGAGATTCTGGACGAGCTGATCGACGAGAAACTGCTCATTCAATTTCTGGCGCGGAGCGGGCCGAAGGTTCCGCCGGCCGACATCGAACGCGCGATGCAGGCGCTGACCGCCAGCCTGCGGAAACAGAAGAAGACGCTCGCGGACCACCTGCGCGAAACGGGGCAGACCGAGCAGCAGGTGCGCGAACAGTGGACGCGGGTGCTGCAACTGCAGCGGCTGATCGACGCCCGTGCCACGGAGGCGGAGCTGCGCAAGTACTTCGCGGATCACAAGGAGGTCTTCGAGAATGCCACCGTGCGCGCGGCGCACATCGTCGTGCGCCTCGGGCCGAACGCCACGCCCGGCGAGCGCGCCGCGGCGGTGGAGAAGCTCGCACGCCTGCGGAAGGAGATCGTGGCCGGTACGATCGACTTCGCCGCCGCGGCGAAGAAGCATTCCGTCTGCCCGAGCGCGAAGGACGGCGGCGACCTCGGCGAGATCGCCCGCAAGGATTCGATCGTGGACGAGGCGTTCGCGGCGGCGGCCTTCGCGCTCAAGGTCGGCGACGTGAGCGAACCGGTCGAGACGGAGATGGGCCTGCATCTGATTCGCGTCTCGGACCGCAAGGCGGGCACGCCGACGACGTTCGAGAAGTCGATCGAGCGCGTGCGCGACCTGTACGCGGAGGACGTGCGGCGTTCGATGCTGGAAAAACTGAAGAAGGACGCCCGCATTCAAATCTCACTGCCGTGAGCGTCATTCGATCGACGGGGGCTTCTTCCAGCCGTCGCGTCGCACGGCCACGAATTCCGCGAATCGCGATTCGACGATCGCCTGCCGCGCCTCGCGCATCAGCCGCAGGTAATAGGCGATGTTGTGCAGGCTCAGCAGGATGGGACCGAGCATCTCGTCGACGCGGAAGAGGTGGTGCAGGTACGCACGGCTGAAGCGCCGACAGCCGTAGCATTCGCAGTGCGCTTCGAGCGGTGCGGGGTCGCGTTCGTGCTTCGCGTTCCGCAGCTTCACGATACCGGCGTCGGTGAACGCGGTCGCGTTGCGGCCGTTGCGCGTCGGCATCACGCAGTCGAAGAGGTCGATCCCGGCGGCGACGCCGACGAGCAGGTCTTCCGGCCGGCCGACGCCCATCAGATAGCGCGGCTTCGCCTCCGGCAGGCACGCGGCGCACTCCGGCAGCGCCGCGTGCATCGCCGCCGGGGCCTCGCCGACGCTGAAGCCGCCGAGCGCGTAGCCCGGGAAATCCATCGCCGCCAGTTCCTTCGCACACTCCGCCCTCAGAGCGAGGTTCGTGCCCCCCTGCACGATGGCGAACTGAGCCTGATCCTTGCGAGTGTGATGCGCCTTGCACCGTTCCGCCCAGCGCAGCGAGCGCGCGACGGCCTTGCGCACGGTCGCCTCCGGCGCGTCCCCCGGCGGGCATTCATCCAGCACCATCGCGATGTCCGAACCGAGGTTCTGTTGGATCTCGACCGCCTTCTCCGGCGTGAGGTGCAGCAGCGCGCCGTCGATGTGGCTGCGGAAGGTGGCGCCGGCGTCGGTGATCTTCGCCTGACTCGCGAGGCTGAAGACCTGGAATCCGCCGCTGTCGGTGAGGATCGGGCCGGGCCAGTCCATGAAGCGATGGAGGCCGCCGAGTTCGGCGATGAGTTCGTCGCCGGGGCGCAGGGCGAGGTGGTAGGTGTTGCCGAGGATGATCTGCGATCCGACGTCCGCGAGCATCGCGGGGGTGAGGCCCTTGACGGTGGCGCGCGTGCCGACGGGCATGAAGGTCGGCGTTTCGACGACACCGTGCGGCGTGGTCATGCGGCCGGCGCGCGCGGCACCGTGGCGATGTTCGAGGGCGAAGGTGAGGGACATGGGACTGTGTTACGGAGACTCGCGTCGCCTGCTAGCGTTCCGCGACGACCACGCCGAGGGCGCGGACGCCGGTGCGCGCGGCCGGGGCCGCGAGCGTGCGCAACTCCGCGTGGATCGTCGTGCGCAGTTCGTGTTCGATCTCGGCGAGGGCGCGGGCGGCGGGCATGCCATCGACGACGCGGTGATCGAAGTGGAGGCGGACGTCGAGTTCGCCATCCGGGGCGAGGAGGCCGTAGTTGAGGGTGTACGGCACCGGCGCGATGAGGTTGCGGCAGGTGGCGCCGGCGGACGCGGTGGTGCTGATGCCGAAGGTGCCGAACTGCCGGACGCGGTGTCTTCCGGCGACCTTGAGGGCATACCACCAGGCGAGGCGGCGGAGCGGCCGCGGCACGCGCATGAAATTCAGGAGACGGCGGAAATCGCGGACCTCCTCGACGGGCGTGTCGCGCCAGTGGACGAGGGCGGCCTGGAGCTTGTCGAGCGTCTGGCCTTCGGGTCGGAAGAACTGGCCGAAGAAGACGGCGGATTCGCCGCCATACTCGCGTTCGACGGCGATGGAGGCGATGGAGCCTTCGGTTTCGTAGAAATGCGGCCAGGGGTGCGGCATGTAGGCGCGGCGGAGTTCGGGCCGGCGGGCCGCAACCAGCGCGAACGCCTTGGCGAAGAGCGCGACCCAGGAGGGCGGATCGGGCAGTCCGTTGCGGGCGGCGACCACGTCGGCGAGCGCCATGCGGCGTTCGATGGTAATGATCGGCATGCCGTGGCAACTGGCCATCAGCTCGGCGATCATCCGCCGATTGACCGAGAGCGACTGCCAATGTCCGGGCACGCGAGCCATGATGCGTCCTGAAGCGTCCGAGTCAATTCCCTTTTGAATCGCAGAGTTCCGCGAGGATCTCCGTTCGCAACACGATTTCCAGGTGTTGCAAGGCCTCCGCCGCCGCCATCCCATCATAGACGCGGTGGTCGAAATCGAGCCGCACGTCCAGCCGGCCCGCCTCGTCGAACGGACCCAAGCTTAATGTATTCGTCACCAGCGAAGCCATGCCAACGGTGACGGCACCGGCCGGCGCGATCGAACTGATGCCGAACGTGCCGAAATTCTGCGCCCGAAGGCGGCCCGACTGGTACAGGGCATGCCGCCAGAGCGCCCGGCGGACCAGCCGCGGCAGCTTCGTGATCCGGATCGTGCGCAAGAGCGCCGGCACCTCGTCGATCGGCTTCGTCCTGAAGTCGTTCAGCTCCCGCGCCAGTTGCGCCAGGGGTGTCTCGTGCGGGTTGCGAAAGACCGCGAACATCACCATCCGTTCGCCGTCGTACTCCCGTTCGATCGCGATGGACGCCACGCTTTCGTTGCACTCGAACAGGTGGGGCCAGGGGAATCCGAGGTAGGATCGCCTCAGCTCCGGCCGTTCGACCGCCACCCGCGCGAACGCCTTGGCGAACAGGAGCGTCCAGTTCGGAGCGGGGGCCGCAGCTTTCCGCGCCGCCAGCACCGCGCCGAGGTCCATGCGCCGCGCGATCCCGACGAGGGGCATCTTCGCGGCGAAATGGATGAAATCCGCCAGGAACCGCCGCGGCACCGAGAGCGGGAGCGTTCGACCCGAGCAGAAGAACGGCGGCGGAAACAGCATCGCGACGATCCGGTTGTACCGCCACTATCGCCGCGCGGAAGGAATGGCACAACCCGAATCGTTTCGCGGACCGTCAAAGTGCCCGCCCGCCTGTGCGGGTTGTAGGGGGTGCGGGCGAACCGTTCGCATCTTCGATCCCGCGTCGCTATCACAATCTCCATGCCTACGCTCTTCTTCGACATCGACGGCACGCTGATCCGCACGGGCGGCGCCGGCAAGGCGGCCATGGAAGCGGCGCTGCGGACCGCCTTCGGAGTCTCGGAAATCCGCGACACGATCTCCTACAGCGGGCGCACCGATCCGGACATCGGCCGCGACCTGCTGCGAGTGCACGACCTCGACCCGACGCCGGCGAACTATGAACGGCTCCGCGACGCCTACCTGCGGCATCTGGGGCCGTGCATGAATGCCATCCGCGGGCATGTGCTCCCCGGTATTGCGGAGTTGCTGGATCGGCTGCGGTCGGCGAATCGGCGGGTCGGGCTGCTCACCGGCAACATCGAAGCCGGCGCCCGCGTGAAGCTCGATCACTTCGGGCTTTGGAACCACTTTTCCTTCGGCGGCTTCGGCGACGGCTGCCACGACCGCGACGATGTGGCCCGCACCGCGCTCGCGGCGGCCCGCGCCGTCCACGGCGAACCGTTGAACGACCTTTGGGTGATCGGCGACACGCCCAACGACGTGAAGTGCGCCCGCGCCATCGGGGCGAAGTGCGTCGCCGTGGCCACGGGTTGGCACTCGACCGCGGAACTGGCGGCCGCCAACGCCGACCTCGTGCTGGACGATCTCTCCCAGTTCGGACGACTTCCCACCAACTGGTTCGAATAGGAGGCCGATATGCGCCGGGTCTTCGTTCCCGAGTTCGCACCGTCCCGCCACGGCTTTCCGTTCCCCAACACCTATCCCCCCGGCGCGCCGGTTGTCGAACTGCCCACGCCCTTCGGCACCATCCCCCTCGGCGACGCCGGCGGCGGCCTCTGCGGCGGCATGGCCTTCGCCGCCCTCGATCTCTTCACCTTCCACCAGCCGCCGCCCCCCGCGCCCACGCCGCCCGTCTTCCGCTACCTCTGCCGTCGGCTCCTCGACAGCTTCAACCTCCCCGGCGGCGTCCTCAAGTACTTCGACTGGCAGCGCCGCCCACTCGAAACCCGCGGCTTCGCCGGCGTCGCCTTCCAGGACGGCCTCTCGAAACTCACCATCGAAGACGAATGGCCCCAGATCCGACAGCTCCTCGACGCCGAGCAGCCCGCCCCGCTCGGCCTCGTGAAGGCGCATTCCTTCAACCCGTCCGACCTCGGCAAGAATCACCAGGTGCTGGCCTATGGCTATTCGCTCGACGAAGCTGCCGGCGATCTGACCCTCTGGATCTACGACCCCAACTATCCCGGCGATGACGAACTGGCGATCACAATCAACCTGCTCGATCCCCACAACGGCCACGACATCGCCCACTCGCACGAGGGCGTGTCGATTCGCGGTTTCTTTCTGACGGAATACCGCGCTCCGAACGAGCCGCCGACGTTCGACTGAATGCGTTTGTCGGTCACTTCAAGACGGTGAACATCACGGTCGCGGGCTGCCCGTTCGGGCCGCTTTTCGCGACGGGGAAGGTCCGCACCGCTTCCGGCGGAACGTAGTGCGGCCACGCGAGGTTCCAGTATCGCTGGATCCAGCTCCACGGCACTTCCGGCCGGCCGTGGGAAATCACCGGGTTCCAGGCGATCACGATCGGCCCGCCCGTCGGCGGCAGGTCGTGGAGGTTGCCGTAGCAGCTGAGCACCCGCGCACCCGGGATCGCGAGCTTCAGATTCCCGCCGACCTCCCGTTGCTTGACCAGGATCAACGGCGTGTCGCCGGCCTCGGCGACGATCGCGTTCGCGAGATCGGAGAAATCGAGTCGCAAGGGGTATTGGCCGCTGGTACGGTCCGCGAACGCGGCGACCTGCACCGTGCGAACGATCAGGTAGGCGACGGCGAGCGCGGCGAGCAGTAGCCCGTAACGGCGCCGGGCGCGTTCGTCCACCGCGTCGGGATCGAGCCGGGCGAACAGCCAGAGCGGCAGCACGAGCGTGAACGGCATCAGCCACCGTTCGTGGAAGCGATCCCACCCGGCGGCGAGCACCATCGCGAACATCAGCGCGAGGGCGATCGCGAGGAAGCGGCCCAACAGGCGGACCGCGACGTCGTCGTCGGTCGCGATACGACGCCGTGCGGCGCGAAACGTCACCAGCACGACCAGCGCGAGCGGGCCGGCGGCGAGCAGCGAGTTCGTCGCCACTTCGCGCACGCCGATCGCGGAGCGGGCGAGCCGGCCGATCTCGACGGCGCGGGTGTGCGTCACCTTGAGCAGGAGTTCGTCCCGCAGGATCGCGCGGTGTTCGTAGAGCCAGAGGGCGTGCGGGGCGACGAGCAGGGCGAAGGTGGCGACGGTGAGGGCGAGCCGGGGATCGAGGAGCCGCCGTCGCGCCGGGGCGAGGGTGGCGGCCGCGGCGGCGAGCGCGAACGCGAAGAGTGCGAAGTTGTACTTGGAAAGCGCGCCGGCGGCGCAGGCGGCACCCAGGAATGCATAGTCGCGCGTACGCCCGTCGCGGACGATGCGGAGGACGAAGTACACGCTCGCGATGCCGGCGAGGAAGACGAGGATCGAGTGCGTGAGGTAGGTGAGGGCGTGCCAGGCGAGCGAGGGAACGAGCAGCGTGGAGGCGGCCGCCAGCGTGGCGAGGCGGCGGTCGGGGATGGCAAGGCGCGCGACGGCGAGCAGGAACGCCGCCGTGAGAGCCAGGATCGCCGTGCGGACGACGGTGAGCGCGGCCACGCCGGTGCCCAACAGCTCGAACGCGGCTGCGCAGAGCCAGCTATAGAGCGGCGGTTGCTCGCTGTAGCCCCAGGCGAGTTGCTGACTGAAGATGATCAGGTCGGATTCGTCCGGCTCCACGCTGCCCGCGTAGAGCAAGCGCAGACCGGCGAACGCGACGAGCAACACCCCGACGGGCAGGGCGAAGCCGGTCGCCGCGGTGCGCGGCGCGGGCCAACGGATCGACGGACGCCGGAGCAGGAGCATCCGCGCGAAATAGTCGATTCGCGCGGACGGGACAAGATCGGTTTGGACCGGACCGCTTACGCCTTCAGCATGCCGACCTGCTTGGCATAGGCGAAGACGCCGCCGGCCTCGATGATCGGCGCGACTTCTCCCAACCCGTTCAATTTCCAGGTTTCGCCCGTTGTCGTATTCGTCAGCTCGCTCTTGACGAGATCGACGCGCAGCTTGTCGCCGGTGCAGATGGTGTCGATCAGGCGGGTCGGCGTTTCGACCGGTACGAGGTACGCACCATTGACGCAGTTCCGATAAAAGATGCGGGCGTAGAATTCGGCGACGACGCACTGGATGCCGGCGGCCGCCAACGCGATCGGCGCGTGCTCGCGGCTGGAACCGCAGCCGAAGTTCTTCCCGCCGATCACGATCTTGTACGGCGAGACGAATTCGTCGTCGGGTCCGTGGAACGGCGTGTGCCCTTTCGGCAGACCACGGCCTTCCTTCGGCACGCCGGCGAGGGCGAACTTGCCGAACATCTTGTATTCGGCCGGAATCGCGGGGTTGTAGGTCAGGTACTCGGCGGGGATGATCTGGTCGGTGTCGATGTTGTCGCCAAGAACGTAGGCCGCGCCTTCAATGATCGTTTGCATGAGTCTCGCTCGCATTCGGACGGGACCGGCCGACGCCGGTTCGGTAAGTTATATCGGATCGATCCGGACTTTTCCGCGCGAGACCCCACCATGACAACTCCGCTGAATCCGCGCGTGGCCGTCTACACGGGCACTTTCGATCCCGTCCACCTCGGCCACCGGGACGCCATCGCCCGCGGCAGCCGGCTCTTCGATACCCTCATCGTTGGCGTCGGCATCAACCCGGACAAATCCACCTACTTCTCGCTCGACGAACGCGTCGAACTGCTGAACGACGTCTGCGCCCCGTTCGGGAACGTCGAGGTGCACAAGTTCGAAGGCCTGGCGGTGCGCTTCGTGCGCCAGCTCGGCGCCCGCATCATGCTCCGCGGCCTGCGGACCCTCTCCGACATGGAGTACGAATTCACCATGTCGCTCATGAACGCGAACCTCGATCCGGAGATCGAGACGGTGTTCCTGATGGCGAAGGAGGAGTATTCGCACGTCAGCAGTTCGTTGCTCCGCCAGATCGCGACGCTGGGCGGCGACCTGTCGCGGTTCCTGCCGGACCGCGTGCGCGACGCGCTGCTGCATAAAGTGAAGGAACGGAAGCGGCCGTGAATCAATGATTCGTGAGGTCCACGGTCTCGCCGCCGGCGCGGGTGGCGAGCGCGGGGAGGATGTCCACGGCCGCGTACTTCAGGAATTTCACCGAACCGTCGGCGAAGACCCACTGGGCGCCGCCGGGGTGGACGCTCCAGAAGTGGTGCGCATCGCACGGGTCGATCACTTTTCCGGCTGCGTACAGATTCGGCGTCGGGCAGCCGATCGTCAGCAGGCTGCGATGCTCCGTGACGGCGAGGGCCGAGTCGTACGCGCTCCAGGCCCACCATCCCCATTCGAAGTCCGGCGCCGGCGAGGGGGGGCGTTCGCCGAGCAGCAATGTATTGCTCGCGCCGTCGAGGATGTCCACGATGCGCGTGTCCGAGCTGCGGTGGATGACGCCGTCCTTCGGTCCGCCGAATTCCAGGTTGAGGTTCGTGTTCGACGGGCCGATCTGGTACGCGCTCCCCTCGACGGCGAGGTACGAGGTCAGCCCGAACTGCGGTCCGAGGTACTTGTAGTAGCCCCCGGTCGAGACCGAGAGGCTGCGAGGGTCGGAGTTGCAGGAAAAGAGGTGGATGAGGTTCTGCTGCGCGGAGAGGATTCCGAGATCCTGGAGGTTCTTCTGGTCGATGTGCGGGAGGATGAACGTGGCCCAGCTCTTGCGGGGCCGCGGATCGGGCGGCGTGGGGGTTTCCTTCGGCTCGCTGAAATTCCAGTATTCGTTGTAGGCCTGCGGGAACTTGCCCTGCTCGCTGTGGAAGTGGTGCAGGGCGAGGCCGAGCTGTTTGAGTTTGTTGGCGCAGGCGGCGCGGTTGGCGGTTTCGCGGGCGGCCTGCACGGCGGGCAGGATCAACCCGATCAGGATGCCGATGATCGCGATGACCACGAGCAGTTCGAGGAGGGTGAACGCATTGCGGCGTCGGGCGGCCATGCCGGGGGTCCTCCGGAAACGAAAACGGGGACGGCGCCGCTGGGCGCGTCCCCGTGGTGCCTCGGGCTGAGGGCTTACTTCTTCTCGACGACCTGGCCGGTCGCCGCGTCGAAGCTGACGTCGCCCACGGTGAAGACGAGCGTTTCGCCGATCTTCTCGTACTTCATTTCGTTGAAGGTCTTGTCCTTCATGTGCTGGCCGGCGATTTCGAGCAGGCGGCCGTCGGGCAGCTTGGCCTTGGCGTCGGTCTGCTTCGCGATCAGGTTCGCCATGTCCTTCGCCACGGCGCTCATCGTCTTGCTCGTGTCCTTAACGATTGCGCCGGACTTCATTTCGACTTCGCGCTCGAACAGCAGGCGGTTGTTCCGGTCGTAGAGATAGAAGCCCATCACGACGGTGCCACTCGGCTTGGTTTCGACGCGGGAGCGCATGAGCTGGCCGGTCGGCTCGACGCCCATGGCGATCTTGAGGTTCTTTTCGAAGTCGGACGCAGACGCCTTCGGCGGGTCGGCCGCGAAGCCGGCGGAGGCGACCAGCGCGGTCGCCGCGAGCGCGGCGAAGAGTTTGAACATGCGAGTCTCCGGATGCGTGTTGGAAACGAAACTGGAATCAATGCTAACGTTCGGGTCAAAGGGGCACAACCCAAATTCCGCTTCCCTGCGACCGCGCCCGGCGGCGCGGCCCGCACGACCGGCATCACCGGCCGCTTACAGCTTGCCCGCTTCCTTGTACATCACGTGCTTCCGCACGATCGGGTCGAATTTCCGCAACTGGATGCGGTCCTTCGTGTTGTTCTTGTTCTTCTCGGTGAAGTAGCAGTGGTTGCTCTCGCTGCTCACCAGCTTGATGATGTGCCGGGCTTCCTTGTTCTTCGCCATGGTCGACCTCGCGCCGCGCAGTTCGGGGAAATCGGAATTTTATCGCGCCGTCCTTGCGCGGCCAGACGATTTCGGTATAAACCTTGCCCGCGCCCGCCCCGGTTCCTATCGTAACAGACCACGAAACTCCTACACGACCACGGACCCGACCGGCCATGAAAAAGGGCATCCACCCCAAGTACCGCCCCGTCGTCTTCCAGGACGCCGCCGCCAACTTCTCCTTCCTCTGCGGTTCGACCGTCGAGTGCAGTGAGACCATCAAGTGGGAAGACGGCCAGGAATATCCGCTCCACAAGGTGGAAATCTCCTCGGCCAGCCACCCGTTCTTCACCGGTAAGATGAAGTTCCTCGACACCACCGGCCGCGTCGAGAAGTTCCAGAACAAGTACAAGAACAGCGCCTACGCGAAGCGGACCGAACCCGCCGCCGCGCCCGAAGCGGCGAAGTAGTTCAGGGGTCGGGAATCAGGGGTCAGGGATCAGGAGATATATCCTGAACCCTGACCCCTGTTTCGTTATCGCTCCCGGCCCGCCGCGCTCGGCTCCGAAGACCCGTTTGGACCGCGGGAAGCTCCGCTGACAGGTCCAAACACTGGACCGTACTCGCCGCTAAACTGTCTTCGTCTTTCATTCCGAATTCCGAATTCCGAATTCCGAATTGGTGACTTATGTGGCCCGCGATGGAGCAGAAGCTGGCGCGGTACCGCGAACTGGAGGCGCAGCTCGGCGATCCCGCCGTCGCGGGTGATCCGGCGAAATTCGCCGTCGTCGCCAAGGAGCACGGGGGCCTCACCAAGTCCGTGAAACCCTACCAGGATTTTCTCGAACTCGACGCGGCGATCCGCGAGACCGAAGCGATGCTTGCCGATCCGGAGTTGAAGGCGATCGCCGAGGAGGAACTGGCCGGGATGCGGCCGCGGTACGAGGCGCTCAAGGCGAAGATCGAGGACCAACTGCTCGTCGAGCCTGGCGAGGACTTCGATCGTGTCTTCGTGGAAATCCGCGGCGGCACCGGCGGCGACGAGGCGGCCCTCTTCGCCGGCGACCTCTACGAGATGTACACGCGCTACGCACGGACGCAGGGGTGGACCTGCGAGGAGATCTCGCACAGCCCCGGCGAGGCGGGCGGGTTCAAGGAAGTCGTCTTCAGCGTGAAGGGGGACGAGGTCTACCGGAAGTTGCGCTACGAGAGCGGCGGGCACCGGGTGCAGCGCGTGCCGAAGACGGAGACGCAGGGCCGCATTCACACGTCGGCGGCGACGGTGGCGGTGCTGCCGGAGCCGGACGAGGTTCAGGTGGAGATTCGGCCGGAGGACATCGAGTGGGAGAGGATGCGCGCGGGCGGCGCGGGTGGCCAGCACGTCAACAAGACCGAAAGCGCCGTGCGCATCTGGTATCGCAAGGGAACGCCGGACGAGATGGAAGTGAAGTGCCAGGACGAACGCAGCCAGGGGAAGAACTACGAGCGGGCCATGCGCATCTTGCGCTCTCGCCTCTTCGAGCGGCAGCAGGAACGGCTGCACAAGGAGCGGGCCGACGCGCGGAAGTCTCAGATCGGCAGCGGGGACCGCAACAGCCGCATCCGCACCTACAACTTTTCCGAGAACCGCTGCACCGACCACCGCATCGGCGTGACCGTTTACAAGATGGACGTGATCCTCGGCGGCGAACTCGACCTGATCCTCCAGCCGATGCTGGACGCCGTAAAGGCCGAGCGCCTCGCCGCCGCGCGCTGAGGCGCGATCAGAAGTTCCCCAGCGTCTTGCGGAAGCGCTCGATGCAGCTGCGCACTTCCGCCGCGCCGTCCTCGTGCGATGCCCAGCCGAGCGCCTCGATCTGCACGCCTTCCAGTTGCTTGTAGGTGCTGAAGAAGTGCTCCACCTCGCGCAGGAAGTGCTTGGGCACGTCCTCCAGCTTCCGCATCGCGTCGAAGAGCGGATCCTTGTTCGGCACGGCGAGGATCTTGAAGTCGTTCTGGTTCTTGTCGCGCATCTTGAAGATGCCGACGATGCGCGCCTCGATGAGGCAACCGGAGAAGGTCGGCTCGTTCACCATGACGAGGATGTCGAGCGGGTCGTTGTCTTCGGCGAGCGTCTGCGGGATGAAGCCGTAGTCGCCGGGGTAGACCGCGGAGCTGTAGAGGTAGCGGTCCATCTTGATGAGGCCGGTCTGCTTGTCGACCTCGAACTTCGTGCGGCGGCCCTTGGGGATTTCGACGATCACGTTCGCGACGGACGACTCGCCGGTGCCGGGCGGGATCATCATGTAGTCGCGGGCGAAGTCGCGGCGCATCATCGGCGGAATCCTCGTTCGAAAAGGCTATTCTAGGCCCGGAGCGGGCCGGGAAACCGGCCGCGGCGGATTGCGGCGATTTGTCCGTCGGTACAATCCCACCTTATGGCGAAACTGTTCTTCTACTACTCGACGATGAACGCGGGGAAGTCGACGGCGCTGTTGCAGGCGGCGCACAACTATGCCGAGCGCGGCATGACGACGATGCTGTTCACGGCGAAGCTCGACGACCGCGCCGGCGGCCGCATCGGCTCGCGCATCGGCATCGACGCCGAGGCCATCCCCTTCGACGCGGCCACCGACTTCTGGAACCTCTGCGCTCCCCGCAAGCCGCACTGCGTGCTCATCGACGAGGCGCAGTTCCTCACGAAGGAACAGGTCCGGCAGCTCTCGCAGGTCGTGGACGAGGCCGACATCCCGGTGATGTGCTACGGGCTGCGCACCGACTTCCGCGGCGAGCTGTTCGCCGGCAGCGCCGCGCTCCTGGCGTGGGCCGACACGCTCGCCGAACTCAAGACCATCTGCTGTTGCGGCAAGAAAGCGACCATGGTCGTGCGCGTCGCGCCGGACGGCACCGTCGAACGCGAAGGCAAGCAGGTCGAGATCGGCGGCAACGACCGCTACGTGCCGCTCTGCCGCCGCCACTTTTCCGAATCGATCCGCACCGGCCGCTGTACCGGATGGAAGGCGGACTCGTAGAACGGCTTCTCCCCCCGCCGGAGATCACCTCATGCGATTCGCGATCGTCCTCCTCCTTCCGGTCCTCCTCGCCGCCGAACCGCCGACCAGCTTTCTCGACTTCGTCAAAGGTCAGGCGAAGGCGATGCGCTCCGGCGACAAGCCGCCGGCGACGCTCGACGAGTGGTCGAAGCAACGCTCGGAGCTGCAAGCCCGATTGACGGCGGCCTTCGGCGGCTTCCCGGACAAGCCCTGCGACCTCGACGTGCAGAAGTTCGGCGAACTGAAACGCGACGGCTACACTGTCGAGAAGCTCACCATCCAGACGATGCCCGGCGTTCGCATGACGGCGAACGCCTACGTCCCGCACAAGTCCGGCAAGCTCCCGGCGCTGCTCATGGTCCACGGCCACTGGAAGGGAGCGAAGCAGGACCCGACCGTGCAGGCACGCTGCATTGGAGCCGCGAAGCTCGGCTTCTTCGTGCTCTGCGTCGATGCCTTCGGTGCCGGCGAACGCGCCATCGGCACCGCCCTCGGCGAGTATCACGGCGAGATGGCCGGCGCGCTGCTGCTCCCCCTCGGCCGGCCGCTCGCCGGCATCCAGGTCTACGAAAACCGCCGCGCCGTCGATTACCTGCTTACCCGGCCGGAAGTCGACGGCGAGCGCATCGGCGTGACGGGCGCGAGCGGCGGCGGCAACCAGACGATGTACGCCGCCGCGATGGACGAGCGGCTGAAGGCGGCCGTGCCGGTCTGTTCGGTCGGGAACTATCAGGCGTATCTCGGTGCCGCGTGTTGCATGTGCGAGGTCGTGCCGGGCGCCCTGAGCTTCACGGAGGAATCGGGCCTGCTGGCGATGGTCGCGCCGCGGGCGCTCATGATCGTGAGCGCCACGCGGGACGCCCCGCAGTTCTCCGTGGGCGCGGCCAAGGTGTCGATCGCGGGCGCGATGCCGGTCTTCAAACTCTTCGGCAAAGAGAAGAGTTTCCAGCACGCCGTCTTCGAGAGCGGCCACGATTACAGCAAGCCGATGCGCGAGGCGATGTACGGCTGGATGACGAAGCACCTCAAGGGCGAAGGCGACGGCAGCCCGATCCCGGAGCCGAAGTTCGAGACCGAGAAGCCGGAAGACCTGCGCTGCTTCCCCGGCGATACGCGGCCGAAGGATTTCGTGACGCTGCCGAAGTTCGCGGCGCGGGAGGCCGGCGAACTGTTGAAACGCGATCGCGACCGGGATGATCGCTGGATGAGCCTGGTCAAAATGCTTCGGATGCGGACGGACGAATCGGGTGAACCGCAATTGAAGATGTCCGCCTTTGAAGGGAAGACGCGGACAACGGTGATTCTGGTCACCTTCGAAGACCCCGAGAAGATCGTGAAGGGGGAATTGGCCCAGGCGATTCGAGCGGCCGGGCATCGCCTCGTGGTGCTGGAGCCTCGGGCGACCGGAAGCACGGCGGTGGCGCGCGATGTGGTCGGGCGCGCCCCGGATCACAACTCGGCGGAGTGGTCCTTGTGGCTGGGCCGCCCGCTGCTTGCCCAGTGGGTCAACGATGTCTCGCGCATCGCGGATCGGGAAAAGTCGGAAGGGCTGGTCGTCATCGGCGAAGGCCCGGCCGGTTTGATCGCGCTGGCCGCGGCCGCGGCCGAACGGCGCGTCGCGAAGGCGGTCGCCATCAACTCGCTGGCCAGCTTCGTGTCGGATGAACCCTATGTCGGCCAGCGGCTTGGCACGATCGTACCGGGCCTGCTTCGCCACGTCGGCGACGTGGGGCACATCATCGCGATCGCGATGCCCAAGCGAATCGTGATCGCCGGAGGCGTCAACGGTGTTGGAAAGCCATTGACAGCCGCCCAGATTCGCGAGGCATACAAGCCGGCCTCCGGATCGTTCACGGATGACTGCCTGAAGATCGTCGACAAAGCGACGCCCGCCGAGATCCTGAAACTCCTCGACAAATAGCGACGGGCCGACCCACTGCTATTTGACCAGGACCTTCGCGAAGGTCATTCGCGAGCAGAGATCGCGGTAATACTCCGGCACTTCGCCGCACGATGCGTAACCGCAGCGGAGCAGGAACTGCCGGAGATCGCCCTTCTCCGGCGTGGACGAAAGGCTCGCGAGTACGAACCGCCCGCCGGCCGCGACAATCTGCGCCTCCAGATGCGCCAGCAGCGCCCGGCCGGCTCCTTGCATGCGAAACGACGGCTGGACGTGGATCGAATCGACGGCGTAAACGCCCTCGGCCACATCCATCAGCGACGCCCGCGCGTCGCCGACGTCGGGAATCGTGCTGGAGACCGGTGTCGCACCGTTCACCACGGGCCAGGCTTTCGATTCCGGCACCGTTGCCGCGGCCGCCTTCGCCGCGCTCCAACCCTCCGCCAGTTCCGGCTTCGGGCCGCGCCGCAGCGCCGACTTCACCAGACCGAGAATGAATTCCTCATACGGAATCTGCGCCGTCGTCAGCGCCGCCGCCACGCCCGCCAGCGGGTTGATGCACGGGTTCGGGTTCACCTCCAGAATGTACGGCTCGCCGTCGGCCGTCAGCCGCACGTCCACCCGCGCGTAGTCGCGATAGCCCACCAGTTCGCTCGCGCGAATACTCAGTTCGCTCAGCGTCCGTTCGATCGCCGGGTCGATCGGGTCGGGCGGGTTCTTCACCGGTGTCGCCTTGTAGTCGCGCGATTCGGGCTTCCACTTTGCGTCGAAGCTGACGATCGGCCAGATCGGATCCACGTCGTCTTCGAGGAAGACGATCTCGGTGAAGGGAAGCGTCACGGTCTCCGTGCCGCGATTCCAGACCGTGATGTGGAACTCGCGGCCGCGGATGAACTGTTCGACAAGCACCGGCCCGCCGTAGGTCTTGAAGATGTAGGCCACGCGGTCCGCGAGCGCTCGCGGAGTCGTGACGACGGCGTTCTGATCGATGCCGACGCTGGCGTCCTGGAGCGCCGGCTTCACGATCACCGGCCAGGACAGTTCACACTCCGGCACGTTCGGTGTTTCGAGCAGGAGAAAGGGGGCCGTGGGCAGACCGGCCGTGCGCAGGAGTTGTTTCGTCAGGGGTTTCGACTTCGCGATCAGGATCGGCTGCACTGACGACCCGGTGAACGGGATGCGCAGGAGTTCGAGCAGCCCGGCGACGTACGTCTCGCTTTCGCCCCAGCCGGCGGTGCCTTCGTAGACGTTGAAGACGACGTCCGGCGCCTGCGCGCGGAGGCCGTCGAGGATGGCGGCCGGATCGGTGCCGACGCCGAGGCGCGCGAAGGGGAGACCGGAGTCAAGCAGGATCTTCGAGACGACGTCGACCGTGTCGAGCACGTCGCGCTCGCTGTCGGCGTCCGGATGGTCCGGCGGCAGGGTCGGCTCGTTGTACAGAATCGTGACGCGGGGGAGACGCATGGAGGGAGGAACTTCCATCAGGTGGCGGGAGCTTCGAGTTTGCGGCGGTAAGGGAGGGGCAAATCCTCCCAAGCCTTGAGATACGTAGCTTCGAGCGGTAGCCGAACGTAGATTGTCGGCGAGAGAAACAGCGGTAACTCCGGGAGCGGGTCACCAACCGCGAGCGGTTCTACGTAGGCCGTCACCTCTTGGTCGACGAGGTACGAGACGGTCGTGCGATCCTTTCCTTGGGGGAATAGGAAGGGTTCATCCTGCAGTTCATCCCATATCCGACCGTGGATTCCCTGGGGATCTCGTTTGCCGGGTGGGAGTAAGTCGATCGCGACCAGGTGGATTCCTTCGGCCAAAAATGCGAGTGATTTTTCGAGGAACGATCCAATCGCATGCTTGCTGCTTTTATTGCCCGGCGAGACGATTTCCATCACGGCGACGAGGTCACCATCGACGTGCCGGATCGCGATTCGATTGGCTTTCCGAGCATAAACGTCGATATCGGCCATCGCGACAATTTGTGATTTCGGCGGATGCTCGATAACACCGACTCCACCTCTGTCGTCGCCGGGTCCTTCGATCTGTCCGAAATCGAGCGCCAACAAATCGGGGATCGGTTTGGATGCGACTTGTTCGGCTAGCGCGAAATACCTCGACGGCAAGACACCGTGATTCAGCGATGCGCAGAGATACGTAATCCACGTGTGGTGGAAGTGGTGAAACGTCCCCGCCCTTACTTTCGTCCAGTCGTGAACCGGCATAGTGGTCCCCTCCGTCATCCGGGGGGATTATACCGCGCCATCGCCGCCGTCACGATGCGCGTCACCAGCTCCGCGTGCGATACGCCCATCAGGCCGGCCATGATGACGAGGTCGCTCGACTCCGGGTTCAGCCCCGGCAGCGGGTTGATCTCGATGAAGTACGGCACTCCGTCGCGGACGCGGTAGTCCAGCCGCGCGACGTCGCGGCAGCCGAGCAGGTCGAAGACAGTCAGCGCGCTCGCTTCGATCGCGCGCAAGGTCTCCACCGGCAGCGCCGGCGGGCAGGCGTAGTCGATGAGGCGCACGTAGTCGCGCTTCACCTCGAGGCTGTAGACGAAATGCTCGACCGCCTGCTTCGGTGCGATCGACATCAGGCCAAAGATCTGCGGCGGATCGTTGCCGATGATGCCGACCGTGACTTCCGTGCCCGCGATGAACTCCTCGACGAGCACCGGCTGCTGGTAGTCCTGCCAGAGCTTCATCACGGTCGGGCCGAACTCCTCGGCCGTGCGGATGAGGCAGCGATTGCGGACCCCCTTGCTCGATCCTTCGAAGGTCGGCTTCGCGATCAGCGGCAGCGGGAGACCGCTCGCTTCGAGCATGGCCGGGAACTCCGCGTAGTCGCCATCGTAGGGCTTCGCATCGAACGACAACGTCAGCCCCTTGGGCACCACTACGTCCGAGGTCTGCACGAGCCGCCGCGTCAGGTCTTTATCCAGCGCGACGGCTTGCGCGAGCGGGTCGGAGCCGGTGTACGGGATGCCGAGCATCTCGCAGACGGCCGGGACGCGCGCCTCGCGCGAGCGACCGACGCCGGTGCCTTCCGCGAAGTTGAAGACAAAGTCGGGCTTGTCCTTCAGGATCGCTTCGAGGAACGGCCGGCCGTCGCCGAGGAGCGAGACGCGATGGCCGAGGCCCTTCAGCACGTCGGCGATGGCGTGGATCGTGACCGGCGCGTCGAACTCCTCGTACAGATCGTCCGGCGCGCCGGCGGGAAGGGGCCCTTCGGGCTTCAGGTCGAACGCGATGCCGAAATGCATAGATCACCGGAATTTGGCCGCCGATAAACGCAGATGAACGCAGATCAAAACCATTCATCGGTTTGATCTGCGTTCATCTGCGTCTATCGGCGGCTAGTTCTTACTTACACCTTGACGGCGTGGTGGCCGTTCTTGACGGCCTTACGCTTGCCGCTCTTGCGCTTGGCCGGTTTGTTCATCATGGGCAGCGACAGGATGCGCGGCTTCTCCTCCGCCGGCTTCTCTTCGCCGCAACCGCCGACCTCGTAGCCGGGGTCGATCACTTGCAGCTTGCGACGACGCGCCATGCGCTCGTTGCCTTCCGGCATCAGCGAGGTCTTGTCGCCCTGCAGCAGGCCGCTGACGCCGCGGGTCGGCGTCGTCTGCGGCGGACCCGACTCGTCGGTCGCCTGGTAGCGGATGAGCATCCCCTCGTAGTTGCGCAAGACGACGGCGTCGTCGCTCATGCTCACGAGGTAGTTCGGCATCAGCGGGATCTTGCCGCCGCCCGCCGGGCTGTCCACGACGTACGTCGGAATGCCGATGCCGCTCATGTGGCCGCGAAGGCCTTCCATGATCTGCATCCCCTTCCAGATGCTCGTGCGGAAGTGGCCCGCGCCCGTCACCGGGTCGCAGTGGAAGAGATAGTACGGCCGGACCTTGATGCGGAGCAATCCGCGGAGCAGCGAGCGGATCGTCTCGAGGCTGTCGTTGACGCCCTTGAGCAGCACGGCGTGGTTGTTGATCGGCATGCCGTGCCGGAGGAGGCTCTTGCAGACGCGCGCCGCCTCGGGAGTGATCTCCCGCGGGTGGTTGAAGTGCGTCTGGATGTAGACCTTCTCCGTCTTGGCGAGCAGGTCGAGAAGCTCCTGATCGTAGAGCCGTTGCGGCAGGGTCACCGGCACGCGGGTGCCGATGCGGATCACGTCGACATGGTCGATGGCCTTGAGGTTCTCGAGGTAGAACTTCAGCTTGCCGATCGGCAGCGTCAGCGGGTCGCCACCGGACACGATCACGTCGCGGATCTGCGGGTTCTTGCGGACGTAGTCGATCATCCGCTCGTCGTTCTTGCTGACGCCCTCCCAGCCGCCGCGCGTCAGCGTGGCGCGCTTGCGGGTGCAGTAGCGGCAGTACATCGAGCAGTTCGGCGTCGTCAGCATCAGTACCCGGTCGGGGTAGCGGTGCGTCAGCCCCGGCACGGGCGAGTCCTTGTCCTCTTCCAACGGGTCTTCCAGCTGGAAGTCGGAGGTACGCTCGAGCGGCGACGGCACCGACTGCAGCCGAATGGGGTCGGCCGCGTTCGCGGGGTCGATGAGCGAGAAGTAGTACGGCGGGATGGCGAGTTTGAATTCGCTCTCGAGTTCGCCGAGGGCGACCAGCTCCTCCGGCGTGAACGGCAACAGGTAGCGAAGTTGGCGAACCGAACGGATCGAGTTCTGCGTCTGCCAGCGCCAGTCGTCCCAGTTCGCATCGGGGACATCGTTCCAGATCGGATGGCGGCGCGGTCGACTCGGAGGTTCGTCGTCGTCGAATCCACCCGTGGGCATCGTTGCCGTGCGAGAGGCGAGTGGTTCGCGCGCGTCGGACTCGAACATAAGGTGGCGGAGCTCCCCGGTCCTCGGAGTCCCGGGCGAAGACGACGTCCGTCCTTCGCACTGCGGGGGAGCCACTCGATCGACGTTGGACGCGAAGCGGTGACTCACTTAAAGAAAGAATCCTAACGTCGCGCCGGAGAAAAACAAGTTAAGACTGGCGCGCGTGAAAAACTTTTCCACACTTTACTTCAACGAGCGCGATGCGTTCGTCCCTCCGAGGTCATCACCATGCGACTGCTCACCATGCTCGTGTTGCTCTCCTCCGCGCTTGCCGCGCGCGCCGAACCGGTGAAACTCTTCGACGGCAAATCCTTCGACGGCTGGGAAGGAGACACGAAGACCACCTGGCGCATCGAGGACGGCGCCATCGTCGGCGGATCGCTGGAAAAGGAAGTGCCGCGCAACGAATTCCTCTGCACGACGAAGACCTACGGCGACTTCGAATTGAAAGTCACGTTCAAGCTCCTCGGCGACAAGGCGAAGGCGAACGCCGGCATCCAGTTCCGCACGAAACGCATCCCGAACCACCACGAAGTGAGCGGCTACCAGGCCGACATGGGCCAGCAGTACTGGGGCGCGCTCTACGACGAATCGCGCCGGAAAAAGATTCTCGCGCAACCGGACAAGACCGTCGTCGAGAAGATCGTGAAGCACGACGACTGGAACGAGTACGTGATCCGCTGCGAAGGTCCGAAGGTGCAACTCTGGCTCAACGGCACGAAGACCGTCGACTACACCGAGGCGGACGAGAAGATCGAGCGCGACGGCGTGATCGCGCTCCAGGTCCACGGCGGCGGCAAGACGAAGGCGATCTACAAGAGCGTGACGATCGAAGAATTGACGAAGAAGTGATCGCTCACTTCGCGGTCGGGTCGGTCTGCATCAGGCCGAGGATGTTGCCTTCGGTGTCGTGGAGGTACGCCAGCCATCCGACGCCGGGGATCGGCATCTTCGGCAGCGCGACCTCCGCGCCCATCCCCGTCGCCTGCTTCACGACGGCGTCCACGTCCTGCACGTACAGCGTGCACGGGAACGCGTTCACGGGCTGCCCTTTCGCCGGCGGCGGCCCCATCCG
Organism: Gemmataceae bacterium; assembly: GCA_019636445.1. GTDB lineage: Bacteria > Planctomycetota > Planctomycetia > Gemmatales > Gemmataceae > Limnoglobus. The sequence continues at coordinate 305,340 of JAHBXO010000001.1, forward strand.
TTTCATCAGCCCGCCGTTGATCCCCGGCTGCGAATCCGGCCCGGTGACGATCATCCAGTACGGCATCGGGCCGTCCCATTTCGTGAACTGCCAGCCGAACAGTTCGCGGTAGAAATGCATCGCCCGATCGGGGTCGTCGGCATGGATCTCGAAGTGGATGAGTCGGGACATGGCACGGTGCTCCGGGAGGGGGCGATGAAACACGAATTTAAGGCAGCAGGTCGGCGACGGCGATCGATGCCGTGGGTCGCGCCAGCGGAGCGACGGTCCCTTTTGCGTCGTTCGATTGGATCGAGCGGTAGCGGTGGCCGCGCGGGGCCGTTGTGTCCGCGACCGGATCGCGGTGGACGAGAAGCCGGCCACCGTTCAGGTCCAGCACCCAATAGTCCTGAATCCCCCCTTCGGCGTAGAGATGCGACTTTGGTCCGGCATCGGCGGCGAAGGTCGAGTCGGAGACTTCCACGACGAGCAGCGCGGTGGTGGGTTGATCCTTTACCGTGCGCGGCGAGCCGACGATGACCGCCACGTCCGGCACGGGATCGGTGTCGAGCGCGAGATCGAGTGCCATCTGGCCGCGAACCCAGTGGCCGGCACCGAAGGCGTCGCGGAGGACGGCACAGACCAGTTCGACGCCGGAGTTATGGGGCGGATTCGGGGGCGGCATCTCCAGAATCTCCCCGTCCACGAGGATGACGTTCTGTCCTTCGAAGACGCCGGAATCGCAAGCCGCGTGGAATTGATCGCAGGTCCACCGGACCGGTGGCGCCAGCGAGGACGGACTCGGCAACGTGGCGTCCGACGACATCGAAAATCCTCCGCTGTCGATTCTACCGTCACGATTTCCCCAGCACCAGATCGACGACCCAGCAACCGCGGACGTGGACGCCGGCCGCGTCGCGGCAGTGGTCGAGGATGGCGGCGTCCTCGCCGCCGGCGTCCTGGAGCGCGTCGGCGAGGATCGGCATCGCGCCGAAGTCGCGGGCGTCGTACATCGTTTGGGCGAGGCCGATGGCGGTGGAGGTTCGCCAGTTCGGATCGAAGGCGACGGGGCGGAAGGGGTTACCGAAGAGACAATGAAGTATCGTCGGGAATTTATCGCCAACATGCCGACTAGCGAACGACCAGGCCGCACCCGTATTCGACAAAAGATTTCGATTATTTTGAACCGCTGAGAGTGTCATCATGCTGGTTGTCATGAGGACTGGGTTCATGTGGACATGTTGATTGCCTGTAGCGAATATGCCGTAAATTCCTTTCGTGTGTGCTTCTAACTCCGCATCGGACAATTCACCATCCGCGTATTTTTCTCCGGCTTCGATCGCAAGTCGAAATTGCTCAACAGGCGCAATCTCAGCCCAACGTGTACGTGCAGCAGCTACACGCAACAGCCTTGCTTTTCGCAGACTGGCTTTTCCTTGAAGAAAGGTAAGCATGGTCCGCGAATCTTTGGATGAAGTCCAGTCTTCCTCCGTCATCCTTCGCCCTCCGCGCTCGGCTTCGAAGACTGCGCCTCGCGGCTAAACGTTCTTCGCATCACGCATCGGCGTTGGGCGGATCCAAAACGTCATCGAGTGTTCCCACAAACTCGACGGGGAAGATCGTCGGATCGCATTCCGTCTCGTCCGCGGCTTGCAACCGGGCTTCGGTGTAGGCCTCGGGGAAAACGAGTTCGGCATGGGTTCGAAGCACCCGGCTCTCCAAGAGGAGCTTCAGTTCCCGTCGCTGCTCGCGGATGGTTCCCCGCCACGACGCGCTTCGCCCGGCGGCCTGTTGCTCCCATTTGAGTAGATGCGTCAGGAGTACGACCAGTCGGCTGAACACTTCTCGACGATCGCGGCGGGCCATGTCCGTGAGGTACTCCGCAAGCGTTTCGGAATCGATTTCCGGCCAACGACCGGACCGAACCAGCTCGGCCGTTTGCTCGAGCCAGGCCGTTTCGTCGAGCGTGTACAGTTCCGATGGAGAACGCTGGACCACGGGAGACACCTTTGGGGATTCGGGAACCGATATTGTGGCAGATGATCGCGGCGATCTCAACGGTAACCGGCGTCGGCTCGTTATCCGCCTTCCGCGCTCGGCTTCGAAGACTTCGCCTCGCCGCTAAACGTGGAGGAAACCGACTTCGCCTCGCGGCTCAACTGGCGGCGCGCCTCGATCTCGGCCATCCGTTCGCGAATCGTCGCCTCGAAACCGCGGTCGGTCGGCGTGTAGTACGTCACGTCGGCCGGCACGTACTCCTGGTCCACCCAGCCGCCTTCGAAGTTGTGGGCGTACTGGTAGCCGACGTGGCCGAACTGCTTCGAGCCGGCGTAGTGCGAGTCGCGCAGGTGCTTGGGCACCGGCAGCGTGCGGCCCTCCTTCACGTCCTTAGCAGCCGCGCCGATCGCCACCGTCGCGGCGTTCGACTTCGGCGCGGTCGCCAGGAAGCAGACGGCATGTGAGAGGTTCAGCCGGCACTCCGGCAGGCCGACGCGCTCGACGGCGTCCCACGCGCCGTTCGCCACCAGGAGCGCCATCGGGTCGGCGTTGCCGACGTCCTCGGACGCGAAGATGACGAGCCTACGGGCGACGAAGCGCGGGTCCTCGCCCGATTCGAGCATGCGCGCCAGCCAGTAGACGGCCGCCTGCGGGTCGCTGCCGCGGAGGCTCTTGATGAACGCCGAGGCGAGGTCGTAGTGCGAATCGCCGGTCGGGTCGAAGTCGAGGACCTTGCGCTGGATCGAATCCTGCGCGAGCGCAAGGTCGAAGAGGATGGTCCCGTCGGCGGAGCGCTCGGCCGTGCTCTCGATGGCCAGCGTCGACTTCACGCCGATCTCGACGGCCATCAGCGCCCGGCGGGCGTCGCCGTCACAGATCTCGGCGAGGAAATTGAGCGCCTCGTCGGTCATCGTCACGGGCGTCTTCCCCAATCCGCGCTCTTCATCCGCCAAGGCCCGCTTCACGATCGTCTTGACGTGTTCGCGCGTCAGCGGTTCCAGCGTGAAGATCTGGCTGCGGCTGAGCAGCGGCGTGTTCACCGCAAAGAACGGGTTCTGCGTCGTCGCGCCCACGAGGATCACGATGCCGTTCTCGACGTCCGGCAGCAGCACGTCCTGCTGCGAGCGGTTGAAGCGGTGGATCTCGTCCAGGAACAGGATCGTGCGTTCCTTCTCCTCCTCGAGCCGCGCCCGCGCCTCGGCCAGCACTTCGCGCACCTCCTTGATGCCGGCGGCGACGGCGTTCATGCTCACGAAGTGCGACTTCGTCTGGTTCGCGATGACGTGGGCGAGGGCCGTCTTCCCGCAGCCCGGCGGGCCGTAGAAGATGACGGAGTTCAGCCGGTCGGCGAGCAGCATCCGGCGGAGCAGTTTGCCGGGGCCGAGGATGTGGTCCTGCCCGACGAACTCGTCGAGGGAGCGCGGTCGCATCCGCGCGGCCAGTGGCTGGGCGGCGAGGCGGTTGGCGGAGCGGAGGTCGCTGAAGAGGTCCATGCCGTCATCAAGGCAGATTGCGGAAGGGAGTCAAGGGGGTAACTGAATTTTCGTTCATCAAGTCTTCCGAAGTCCGGCTTCGACTTCGGAAGACGAAGGCGCGCGGAATGCATCGTCTTTCAAAATTTCCGTTTTCCCGTCGGGCCTCTTGCGCCGGTTCGACTTCCGAAGTCGAAGCCGGACTTCGGAAGTCGGTGGCTTCCTTCCCATCCCCGGCGTTGATAAAGTGGAGGGACACCGGAGGAGGAGCACCCGTGGCCGAATCGAAAACGATCCTGGTAGTGGACGACGACCGCGAACTGATCGACGCGGTGCGGACGATGCTCGAACGGCAGGGCTACAAGGTGCTGCAGGCGCACGACGGGCACCAGGCGAAGCAGATGGTCTACAACCACAAGCCGGACCTGATGATCCTCGACATGATGATGCACCGGATGGGCGGCTTCCCGGTGCTCGAGCATTTCAAGGACAAGGCCGACGCGCCGCCGATCATCATGGTGACGGCCAACGAAGGCGGCCGCCACAAGGCCTACGCGGAGTACCTCGGCGTCGTCGAGTACATCCGCAAGCCGTTCTCGATGGAGAAACTGCTGGACAGCGTGAACAAGGCGCTGATGCCGGAAGACGAGACGCCGCTGGAATGATTCTCATTTTGCATATTTCATTTGTCGTTTTGAATTGGTTCAAACGATTGGATCAATTCAAAATGCGAAATGAAAAATGCAAAACTACGCCTCCAATTCCGGCTTCCGTTCCAGTTTCAAATCCCGCGTTCCCCGGCACATTGCGAACACGCGCGGTACGCTCAGCGTCTCGCCCGGCAGCAAGCGGCACCGCGCCTGTTTCACTTTTGCCTTCGCGAAGCTCGCCGCCAGGCAGGCCGCGCACGCGAGGGCGTAGGTCTTCAATTCGCGCGTCTGGCCGTCGCTCCACTCGGCCGCGACCTTGTACTCGGCCGGCGATGCGCACGAATAGCAGATGATGGGATAGTTCATTCCGTCCCGATTCACGACGGATACGGGATCGCCTCGCCGGCGATCGCCGCGAGCGCGTTCAGGGCCGCCTTCAGCTCCGCGTCCTTCTTGTTCCGGCCCCACGCCGCCGGATACCGGTGCCCGTTGATGTCCGTCGAAATCTTGAAGCACTTGTCGTGGTCCGGCCCCTGCTCGTCCAGCACGTAGTAGCGCGGCGTGCCGTTCAACTCCCGCTGCGCCACCTGCTGCAACGCCGACTTCGCATTGTTGTTGATCGCGTCCCCGGCCACGGCGTCGATCTCCGGCTCGACGAAATCCAGCACGAATTCCTTCACCGTGTCCCAGCCGCCATCGAGGAAGATCGCCGCCACCAGCGACTCGAAGGCGTCCGCCAGCAGGTTCTGCGGAATGTCCCCGCGGTTCTCCATCCCCTTGCCGAGGATCAGGTACCGCCCGAGTCCGAGTTCCTCGCTGAACTTCGCGCAGGTCTTCCGGCTGACGACGACGGACTTCACCTTCGTCATGTCGCCTTCCTGATAGTCCGGAAAGCGGTGGTAGAGCAGTTCGCAGGTGACGAGGCCGAGAACGCTGTCGCCGAGGAATTCGAGGCGTTCGTTCGAGGCGGAGCGGGTGTTGGCACCGGACGTGTGCGTCAGCGCCGCCTTGAGAAGTTCGAGGCGCTGGAACCGGTAGCCGATGGTCTCCTGGCATTCCTCGAGGATCGCCCGGTATTTCGTGGTCGGCATCGCTGGTCAGTCGCGCGGATCGGGGAGAGGATTCGGGGTCATCGTACATGAAAACGGCGTGAAGGCCACGCGCTAGCCGCGGACGAACGCCTCGGCGTCGGCGCGCGTCGTCAGTTCGCCGTCGAGTTGCTTGCGGCGCACGTCGTCGAGGATGGTCTTGAACTTCGGCCCCGGCTTCCAGCCCATCGCGACGAGGTCGTTGCCGGTGAGCAGCGGCGGCGGATCGAGAACGTCCGGCGGCGTCGTGCGCAGCAGGTGCGAGCACTGTTCGGCATCTTCGAAGCGGCCTTCGGCGCGCATCAGGGCGAGCAGATCGCCGATGCCGGGATGGGTCAGCAGCGGGTGGCGTTCGCTGGGCCGCAGGTGGGATGCGTTCCGCAGGCCGGCGCGATTCGCCACGAGCCACTCGATCCGGTCCTTCTCGTCGTTCGAGAGTTTCAGCCGGCGCGCGATCTGGCCGGCGACCGCTTTCCCGACCGGCAGGAGCAGCGTGGCGAACGCGAGTGGAAACGGCGCATCCACGGACAGGCCGGCGAGGAGCTTCGAATCGATGCGCTGCACTTCGGGCAGGATCGGGGTCAGCAAGTCGAAGTCGGCGAGCAGTTCCGCGCCGCGGACGCGGTTCCGGTGGGCGAGGATCTTGCGCAGCTCCTCCGCGATGCGCTCGGCGCTGACGGCCTGAATCTGCGGCGCCATCGCCGTCGCGGCATCCCGCGTCGCGGGATCGATCGTCAGTTCGAAGCGCGCCGCGATGCGGACGGCGCGCAGGATGCGGAGCTTATCCTCGGAAAATCGCGCCACCGGATCGCCGATGGCGCGCAGGACTTTCGCCTGGAGGTCATCCTGCCCGCCGACGTAGTCGATGACTTCGTTCCGGACCGGATCGAAGAAGAGGCCGTTGATGGTGAAGTCGCGGCGCTGGGCGTCCTCCTCCGGCGAGCTGAACGTGACGGTGTCGGGTCGTCGGCCGTCGGTGTACGTGCCGTCGTTGCGAAAGGTGGCGACCTGCACCTTGAGCCATTCGCCGTCGGGTCCGCGCGGGCCGAGGACTTCGACGACGCCGAACGCCGCGCCGACCGCGACACAGCGCCGGAAGAGCGCCTTCACCTGTTCCGGCGTGGCGTCGGACGCGACGTCGTAATCCTGCGGTTCGAGGCCGAGTAGTTCGTCGCGCACGCAGCCGCCGGCCCAGAGTGCACGAAACCCCGCGCCTTGGAGCCGGCGAACCACATCGATGGCGAACTCGCGCTCGGTCATGAAGGCATTCTAAGTAGAAGAAGTTTAGCCGCAGATGAACGCAGAGAAACGCAGATCAGAAAATCTGATTTCTTAAAAATCACTTGTCCGATCTGCGTTTCTCTGCGTTCATTTGCGGCTAAATCTTCTCAATCACCCGAATAGGGGACCGTGGTGTCGGCGAGGAAGCCGAGCTGGAACTTGTCCCGCGCCGTGTTCCATGTGGTCTGGTCGAACGGCGCGACGCTGGGTTTGTCCACGGGCGAGCGCGTTTCGACGTGGCCGTCGACGAACGCGACGTTCGCGAGTTTGCCGGCGTAGCGGAAGTGCGTGGCTATCAGCCCGAAGGGCGAGATGGCGAAGGTCTGCCCGGGGGCCGTGAACGCCGTCGGGGGCACCAGCAGGTGCGGCGAGCCGAAGTAGCCGCCGAACGGTTCCTCCAGCGTGCCGTTGGATTTGAGCAGGACGGTCTCCGTGAACAAGAACGTACTGGACGTGGCGAAGTGGAGGATCTTGCGATCGGCGACGTGCCGGTTGTAGGCGTAGCCGGCGGTCAGGCCGTTATACACCGGACTGATCGGGAACGCCTCGAACTTCGGGCAGGTCGTGATCTTGGTGTTGTTCTCGTAATAGTTGGTGAGGATGCCGGTGCGCGGATCGGTCGCGATCACGTTGAAGGGCGAACTCGTGGCGCTGACGGTGCTGCCGAACCAGTACCGCCCGTTCGGCCAGGCCACCTTGGTGTCCGTGTGGGGTGGGAGTTTCTCGAAGGCGCCCTCGTAGTTCATGACGGCGAGCGTGAGCTGGCGCAGGTTGTTCTGCCCCTTGATGCGGGCCGCGGCTTCGCGGACCTTCTGGACGGCGGGGAGCAGCAGGCCGATCAGGACCGCGATGATCGCGATCACGACGAGCAACTCGATGAGCGTGAAGGCCGCCCTGTGGCGCTCCCCGAACGCGAGGGCCGCCCTCTTACTCCCTCCCCCTTGAAGGGGGAGGGCCGGGGTGGGGGTGAAGGGAAGCGCGGGAACCTCATTGGATTCGCCACCTCCCACCCTAACCCTCCCCCCCAAGGGGGGAGGGGACAAGAAATCGGACGGCGAACCATTGAACTGAAACGACGGACGGACACACGACGTGCGCACGGAAGACCCTTTCTGCCAGGACGGGCAGGAAATGGAGCGCAAGCGGTCCGGCAGCGGCAGTCCGCCGGTACATACCGACGGAAAGAACGGTCTGCACGGTAGCCTGGGACCGAGGCTCCGATCGACGCCACGACAGGCAGGTCTTCTGGCTTACGGCTTCACAAGGTCGGGCGGCCTTCCCGCGGATCGTTCCGCAGTGGCAAAGTGCCCGGACCTCTCGCCGATTACAGCAGCGGCCCTGCGCCGGATTCCCACCGGCTTCCCTTTTCATCGCGCGAGGCGAACGCCTCGGCACGAACCTGTCGGGATGCGAAAGAGATAGGAGGAACGGGATTCGATTCAAGTCGTGGGCCTGATGGGCCGATGAAACGAAGTGCGGAAGCCTTGGTACGACACCATGCGGGCGATAGGGCTAATCCTGCTCCTCACTTTGTCCGGCTGTGCCTGGACGCCGAAGCCGTACGCCGACGATCCGCTCATCCGCACGAAGAAGGCCCTACCCGGCGATCCCTACGCGGTGCCGGAGCCGAAGCTGGTGGAGCCGCCGGCCCCGCCCGAACCGCCGGCCGAGCGCGTTGCGAACGTTTAGTGGTGCACTGGAATCGACAACGAATTGTTTAGCGCGAGGCGGAGTCTTCGGAGCCGAGCGCGGACTCTCACAAATAACAATCCGCCGCCGCGCGGGTGTAGGTCGATTCCAATTCCACGTCGACGATGAGTTCATCGCCCAACGCCAGCGGCATCGTGGGAAGTTCCTGATCGACCACGAGCGATCGCTTCCAAAGCCCCAGCATCCGACCGCCGGTCGCGGCAGTCGCGCCGACGCGGTAACTGACCACCGCCGGCGCGGGAAGGCTCGGCGAGTCGGATTGCAGCGCGGCCGCGATCGCTTGGGAGAACCCGAAGTCGATCGGTCGGCGATGGACGTCCACGAGCATCAGGTGAACGCCGGCGCGCAAGTACGCGACGTAGCGATTCGCGTACTGCTCGCGCGACGCCGGGCGGTCCTTGTTCCGCGGCGACACCAGTTCCAGCGCGGCGACCATCCGCCCGTCCTTCTCGACCTGGACGATCGCGTCTTCTTCCAAAGTGGCCACGGCCGATTCCCAATCCGGTTCCCGACTCGCGGCGGTCGTGGAGGAATGCGTCCCGTTCGTGACCGCCACGTCCGGCTTCACCGAGAGTGGACCGATCGCGACGAATGGGCTGGATCCGATGACGGCGCGAAAGCCCGGCGGCAACCGCGACCGCAGCGATCGCGCGATCTCGGTCATCCAATAGATGTGCAGCCCTTCCCAGCCGGGCCGATCCGTCCAATCGTGCAATGGCATGATGCTCTCGTCATTCCCGAAGACATCATTTTACCACTTACCACAAACTCATGATGAGTCGGATAATGGTTTTCCTGCTCCGAAGGAGCAGAGGAGTGTAGCTACGGGTTTCGCTTCGCTTCACCCGTGGCTACACTCCGCGGCCCCATCCGGGGCCGAATACTACTTCACCTCCACCACCTTCATCCCCAAATTCTTCACGAGGAACGCCCACTGGTCGGCGGTCTCCTCGATCACCTTCGCCGTCGGCTTGCCGGCGCCGTGCCCAGCTTTCGTCTCGATCCGCGCCAGCACCGGCGCCTCGCCCGCCTGGCAGTACTGGATCATCGCCGTGAACTTGAAGCTGTGCCCCGGCACCACGCGGTCGTCGGTGTCGGCGGTCGTCACCAGCGTCGGCGGATATTTCACGCCCGGCTTCAGGTTGTGGTACGGGCTGTAGGCGACGAGCGCCTTGAACTCCTCGGGGTTGTCGCTGCTGCCGTAGTCGTCGGTCCAGAAGCGGCCGGCGGTGAACTTCTGGAAGCGGAGCATGTCCATGACGCCGACGGCGGGCAGGCAGGCGCCGAAGAGGTCGGGCCGTTGAACGAGGCACGCGCCGACGAGCAGGCCGCCGTTGCTGCCGCCCTGGATGCCAATCTTCTTCGGTTGCGTGTACTTCTCCTTCACGAGATACTCGGCGGCGCCGATGAAGTCGTCGAAGACGTTCTGCTTCTGGAGCTTGGTGCCGGCGCGGTGCCACTTGTCGCCGTACTCGCCGCCGCCGCGGAGGTTCGCCACGGCGAGGATGCCGCCCATCTCCATCCATTGCAGGCGGCTGGTCGAGAACGCCGGCGTCATGGAGATGTTGAACCCGCCATATCCGTAGAGAAGCACGGGGTTCGAGCCGTCCTTCTTCAACCCCTTCTTGTGGGAGAGGAACATCGGCACCTTCGTGCCGTCCTTGCTGGGGTAGAAGACCTGCTCGACGACATAGTCGGCGGGGTCGAACTTTACCTTGGAGGATCGGTAGAGTTTGCTCTCACCGGTCGCCAGGTCGTAGCGGTAGATGCTCGGCGGCGTGGTGTAGCTCGTGAAGGTGTAGAACGTCTCGGTTTCGGTGCGCTTGCCGCCGAAGCCGCCGGCGGAGCCGATGCCGGGCAGAGGCAGGTCGCGGACGAACTTGCCGGCGAGATCGTGGATCTTCACGACGGTCTTGGCGTCCTTCAGGTAGCTGACGATCAGCCGGTCGCCGACCATGCCGACGCTTTGGATCACGTCCTCGGCTTCGGGGATGATCGTCTTGGGTTCCTTGGGGTTCGCGAGGTCGATGGCGACGATCTGGTACTTCGGCGCATCGAAGTCGGTCTGGAAATAGAACTTCGAGCCGACGTTGTCGATGAAGCTCCACTTGTTAGTGTGGTTGTCGATCAGCTCTTCGATCTTGCCGTGGGGTTCGTTCAAGTCCTTGTACGCGATCCGGACCTTGCGGCTGGTGGTACCATCGCCGATGCTGACGATGAGGTAGCGGCCGTCGTCGGTGACGCCGCCGGTGATGGTCCAGCGGGGATTCTCGGGGCGTTCGTAGACGAGCTTGTCGTCGGCCTGAGGCGTGCCGAGTGCGTGGAAGTAGAGCTTCTGGTTTTCGTTGAGGCTCTGGAACGCGGCTCCCTTCGCGGGTTCGGGGAATCGGCTGTAGTAGATTCCCTTGCCGTCCTTCGACCAGGATGCGCCGGAGAACTTCGTCCATTTGAGTTCATCCGGCAGGGTCTGGCCGGTGGCGATGTCGAGGACCTTCCAGGTGACCCAGTCGGAGCCGGCGTCCGCGAGGCCGTACGCGGCGAGTTTCGCGTCGTGGCTGACGGAGAACCCGGCGAGCGCGACGGTGCCGTCCTTGCTGAGCTTGTTCGGATCGAGCAGCACGCGCGGCTCGGCTTCCAGCGAGTCCTGGACGTACAGCACGCTCTGGTTCTGCAACCCGTCGTTCTTGCTGAAAAAGTACTTGCCGCCTTCCTTCGAGGGAGCGGAGTATTTCTCGAAGTTGAAGAGGTCGGTGATTCGCTTCTTGATGTAGTTCCGTTCGGGAATGGCTTCCAGGTAGGCGTTGGTGACCTTGTTCTGGGCTTCGACCCACTCGGCGACTTCCTTCGAGACGCGCACGTCGTCTTCGAGCCAACGATACGGATCGGGAACTTTCGTCCCGTGGTAGTCGTCAACCTGTTCGACCTTCTTGGTCTCCGGGTACTTCACGCGCGGCTCCTGGGCAACGGCGACGAGCGCCCCGCCGGCGAGGACGGCGGCGGCAAGGGAACGAAGGCGGTTCGGCATGTTCCGAATCTCCGAATGGGAACGGGTGTGCGGCGACTCGTCGGGACGGATTCGAGACGGAAAAGAACAATTATGGCGATTTCCGCGACACCCGTGTGGTAATTTGTAGCGAAAGCGCTGGAAGGTCTGGACGCGCCGGTTCTTGCGTGGGTATCATTCTTTTAGTTATACTAGCAATAGCCCACCCGAACCCGCCGTTCTATCATGTCCACACGCAGCGCTCCGTCGGCCGCGGTTCCGGACGAAACCATGCCTCAGGGTCCGTCGATGAACACCGACGAAACGAAGGACCAACCCCGAAAGCCCGATCCCGCAACGGAGATGCCTGCTTTTGGTCCCCCCAAGAAGACCGGGGAACTCGGCACACTCGGCAAGTACCGCATCCTGAAGGAACTCGGCCGCGGCGGCATGGGCGGCATCTATCTTGGCTACGATGAACGCCTCAAGCGCCGCACCGCCATCAAGGTGATGCTGCCGAAGTTCGCGGAGAACGCCTCCGCCAAGGAACGCTTCAACCGCGAGGCCCTCGCCGCCGCGCAGATCAAGCACGACAACATCGTCGTCATCTACGACTGTGACGAGTGGAACAACATCCCGTACATCGCGATGGAGTATCTCGTCGGCGCCTCGCTCGACGACTTCCTCAAGAAGAACCCGGTCACCGGCATTTCGCAGGCGCTGCGCGTCGGCAAGGAGATCCTCTCCGCCCTCGGCGTCGCCCACAAGATGGGCGTCGCCCACCGCGACATCAAGCCCAGCAACATCTGGCTCGAAGCGCCCCTCGGCAAGGCCAAGGTGCTCGATTTCGGCCTCGTGAAATGGCTCAACCCCCTCGACGAGGCCAAGCTCACCACCAGCGGCGCGATCATCGGCTCCCCCGCGTACATGTCCCCGGAGCAGGCGCGCGGCGGCAAGATCGACCACCGCACCGACATCTTCAGCATGGGCGCGGTCATGTACCGCATGGTCACGGGGCAACTGCCCTTCCAGGGCGACAACCTGATGGACCTGCTGATGGCGCTCGGCGGCAAGGACCCGACGCCGATCCTCCAGATCAATCCGAAGGTGCCCGAGCAACTGGCTCAACTGATTCACAAGATGCTGGAGAAGAACCCCGACAATCGCCCCCAGAAGGCGGAAGACATCGCCATGGAGATGGCGAAGATCGCCGACAAGCGCCAGGCGGGGCAATCGAACTTCAACCTGCCCAAGGGCGAAGTGATGCGATCGACGGCGCCGGTGGCGTACACCACCTCCGGCACCGCCGTCGTCGCGCCGATCCAGGTCGCCCCGCAGGAGGAGAGCGCGTTCGACCACCTCGAGGAGAGCGATCCGAACGCCCGATCCCGCATGGGCGGCACCACGCTGCCGGGCACTCCGGCGCGCGAGGCGACCACGATCTCCGGCGGCCCGACGCACGAGGCCACGCGCCTGCCGCTGGTCGTCGCGCCGAAGCCGCCGCTGCAGAATCCGAAGGTGCTCATCGGCATGATCGCCGCGATCTTCGTGCTTGTCTTCGCGCTGACCGTGGTGGCGGTGAAGTTGCTGCGGTGAGGTCAGTTAGACGGCGCAGGCAGCCGGAACAGTTCCGCGACCGGTAACGTGAAGCCTGGCAGAATCGCTGGTTCCGTCAGTTCCTCGCCGAAGTGGAACTGACGGACCGTACCGTCGGCGCGGTGTTCCCGGACGAGTTGCACATTCGGATGGACGACCCACGCTACCTTTACACCGGCAGTCAGCCATTGACCGATTTTGGCTTCCACCTTCGATGCGATGTCCTTGGGTGAAACCACTTCCACGACCACGTCCGGTACGATCCGGATGAATCCTTCCGCTTCGTAGTCACCGGCTGACATGCGATCCAGCGCGATGAACGATGCATCGGGCTTGCGAACCCGTTCGGGATCGTCAGTGAAGCAACGATAACCGGTTTCCTGCGGAAAAGCCCAGCCGGGATAACGCCGACAATATTGTTCCAGTTGTGCGTAGAAGAGGCCGCCGATCCGAGAGGATTTCGCGCTCATGGGATTCACTTCCCTTCGCCCGTCGATGAGTTCGTATCCGCCGTGGCCGTCACCGAGCGCATAGAATTCGTCGGCCGTGAGTCTGAGTCGTTGCTTTGCCGCCAGCGTTGTCATCTTTCGATCCTCCGATCCGGCACCATTGTAATCGAATCCGATTGCGCCGGTTGCCGATTTCCATTCCATCGTCGAAGATGCCGGAACCGAATTCCGGAAGCCCTGCCATGCCCGATCCGATCCCCGAAGCCGAATGCCCGGAGGCGTTCACCGGTCTCGAAATCACGGAGCCGAAGACCGTCGCGGCGGGGCTGCCGGCGGTCGTGTCGTCGCTCGCGCACGTCTGGGGCACCGCCGGCGTCGTGCGCGGCACGAAGGCGCTTTTGATGTTGAACCAAAAGGACGGCATCGATTGCCCCAGCTGCGCCTGGCCGGACCCGGACGACCATCGCGCGATGGCCGAGTTCTGCGAGAACGGGGCCAAGGCGATCGCGTGGGAAGCCGACTCCAAGACCATCGGCGCCGACTTCTTCCGCGAACATTCGATCGATGAGTTGGGAAAGCTCTCCGACTACGAGCACGGCCGTTTCGGCCGCCTCGCCGAGCCGATGGTCCTGCGCCCCGGATCGCGACACTACGAACCGATCGGGTGGGATGAAACCTTCGCGCTGATCGCCGATGAACTCAAGGCCCTCGCCGATCCGAACGAGGCGATCTTCTACACCTCCGGCCGCACCTCGAACGAGGCCGCGTTCCTCTACCAGCTCTTCGTGCGCATGTTCGGCACGAACAACTTCCCCGACTGCTCGAACATGTGCCACGAGTCGAGCGGCTCGGCGCTGTCGCCCACCATCGGCATCGGCAAGGGGACGGTGACGCTCGACGACTTCGAGAAGGCGCAGGTGATCCTGATCCTCGGCCAGAACCCCGGCACGAACCACCCGCGCATGCTCACCGCGCTCCAGAAGGCGAAGCGCGCCGGCGCGACGATCGTGGCCGTGAACCCGCTCAAGGAAGCGGGATTGCTCGCGTTCCACAACCCGCAGGAGGTCCGCGGCATGGTCGGTGTGCTGCGGACGGAGCTTGCGGACCACTACCTGCAAGTGAGGATCGGCGGCGACCAGGCGTTGCTCAAGGGCTGGTTGAAGTGCCTGATCTCGTGGGGGAAAGTGGACGCGGGGTTCGTGCGCGACTCGACCGTCGGCTTCGACGAACTGAAGGCCTCGCTCGACGCGGTGCCGTGGGACGCCATCGTCGCGCAGTCGGGCCTCGCGCGCGAAGCGATCGAAGCGACCGCAAAGCTGATCGGCGGGACCGACCGGATCATCGCCTGCTGGGCGATGGGGCTGACGCAGCACAAGCACGCCGTCGCGACGATCCAGGACCTCGTGAACCTGATCCTTGTGCGCGGCGCCATCGGCAAGCCGGGCGCCGGCCTTTGCCCCGTGCGCGGCCACAGCAACGTGCAGGGCGACCGCACCATGGGCATCTGGGAGCATGTCCCGGCGTGGGGCGCGAAGCTCGGCGAGGAGTTCGGCTTCGCGGTGCCGAAGGAGCCGGGCTACGATACCGTCGCCGCGATCCAGGCGATGCACGACGGGCGCGCCAAAGTCTTCTTCGCCCTCGGCGGCAACTTTCTGAGCGCCACGCCCGACACGGCCTACACGGCGCAGGCCTTGAAGAACACGCGGCTGACCGCGCATGTCTCGATCAAGCTGAACCGCTCGCACCTCGTGACCGGGCGCACGGCGCTCATCCTCCCATGCCTGGGACGAACCGAGCGGGACGTGCAGAACGGCGTCGAGCAGTTCGTGACAACCGAGAACTCGATGGGGGTGGTGCAGGCCAGCCGTGGCCGGCTCGCGCCCTGTTCGCCGCGCCTGCTCAGCGAGCCGCGCCTCGTGGCGAAGCTCGCCGACGCGACGCTCGGCACGACGATGTTTGGAGAACTCGCCGACGACTACGACCGCATTCGGGACAAGATCGCGCGTGTGGTGCCGGGCTTCGACGACTACAACGCGAAGGTCCGCAAACCCGGCGGCTTCTACCTGCCGAACAAGCCGCGCGAAGGGGGCTTTTCCACTTCTTCCGGAAAGGCGCGCTTCACCGTGTCGCCGCTCGTCGAACAGCGCGTCGCGCCGGGCGAACTCGTGATGATGACCATCCGCACGCACGACCAGTTCAACACCACCGTCTACGGCCTCGAAGACCGCTACCGCGGCATCCACGGCGAACGACGCGTCGTGCTGATGAACGCCGACGACGTGCGGGAACGGAATCTTGTGGCCGGCGATGTGGCCGATCTCGTGAACCGCTTCAACGGCGTCGAACGGCGGGCGAACCGGTTCCGCGTCGTGCCGTACGACATCCCGCGCGGTTGCTGCGCCACGTATTTCCCCGAAACGAACGTGCTGGTGCCGATCGACAGCGTGGCAGAGACGAGCGGCACCCCGACCTCAAAATGGGTGGCCGTGACCGTGGCGAAATCTAGTCCCGACTGACCGGCAAGCCTCTCGCGGTCCAGTCGCGCCAGCCGCCGTCCATGCTGATCACGTTCGTGTAGCCCATCTTCTGGAGGTTGTCGGCCGCGAGTGCGGAGCGGAACCCGCCGCCGCAATAAAGAATGATCTCGGTATTCGGGTCCGGGATCTTCGCCTCGACGTCGCGTTCCATGACGCCCTTGCCGATATGGATCGCCCCCGGCACATGACCGGCCGCGTACTCGCTCTCCTCGCGCACATCCACGAGCGTGAGCTTCTCTCCGGCCGCGAGCCGCTTCTGCACGTCGGCGACGGTGCATTCCTTCACGCGCGTCTTCGCGTCGGCGACGATCTTCAGAAAGCCGGGAGCGTGCTGCTTGCCCATGAAATACCCTCAAAATCAGCCACAGATGAACACGGACAAAACAGATCAGAATCAATCAATTGTTTTCTTCTGATCTGTTTTCATCCGTGTTCATCCGTGGCCGTGATTCGTTCACTTGATGAACCGGTTGATGTAGTTCTCCAGCATCTCCTGCCGGCCGGAGGTGTTCTTTTCCACGTCGCCCTTCGCCAGCATGTACGACTCCAGCTTCGCGAAGTCGGCCTTGCCGGCCTCGATCTCGGCGCCGATGCCGGTGTCCCAGCTCGCGTAGCGCTCCTTCACGAACTTCGCGAGCCCGCCGTCCTTGCGGATCGCGCTTGCGATCTTCAGCCCCTGGGCGAAGGCGTCCATCCCGCCGATGTGCGCGTGGAACAGATCCACCGGCTCGAAACTCTCGCGGCGGACCTTCGCGTCGAAGTTCAGCCCGCCACGGCCGAGGCCGCCGGCGCCGAGGATGACCATCATCATCTGCGTCGTCGTGTAGAGGTTCGTCGGGAACTGGTCCGTGTCCCAGCCGATGAGTTCGTCGCCGCGGTTCGCGTCGATGCTGCCGAGCATGCCGTAGCTGGCCGCGTAGGTCATCTCGTGAAACATCGTGTGGCCGGCGAGCGTCGCGTGGTTCGTCTCCAGGTTCAGCTTGAACTCCTTCTCCAGACCGTAGGTTCGCAGGAAGGCCATGCACGCCGCCGCGTCGCTGTCGTACTGGTGAGTCGTCGGTTCCTTCGGCTTCGGCTCGATCAGGAACTGCGCGTCTAACTTGATGGAGTTGCGGTACTCGATCGCGAGGTGCAGGAACTTCGCGAGGTGGTCGAACTCGCGCTTCAGGTCCGTGTTGTAAAGGTTGTGGTACCCTTCGCGGCCGCCCCAGAAGACGTAGTTCGTGCCGCCGAGTTCCTTCGTCGCTTCGAGGGCCTTCTTCACCTGCGCCCCGGCGTAGGCGAACACATCCGCGTTGCAGCTCGTACTCGCGCCGTGGACGAACCGCTTGTTACTGAACAAGTTCGCGGTGCCCCAGAGCAGTTGAACGCCGGTCTCCTGCTGCTTGGCCTTCAGCTTCTTCACGACGGCGTCGAGGTTCGCGTTCGTCTCCTTGAGGTCCTTGCCTTCGGGGGCGACGTCGCGGTCGTGGAAGCAGTAGAACGGCACGCCGAGTTTCGTGACCAGTTCGAAGAACACGTCCACACGCCGCAGCGCCACCTCGAGCGGCGAGCCGCCGAGGTCGTCCCACGGGCGGACGGCGCAGCCGGGGCCGAACGGGTCGCTGCCGGTGCCGCAGATGGTGTGCCAGTAGCAGACGGCAAAGCGGAGGTGGTCCTTCATCGTCTTGCCGTCGACGACTTCGCTGGGGTTGTAGTGCCGGAAGGCGAGCGGGTTCTTGCTGTCGGGCCCTTCGTATTTGATTGCAGAAACGTCGGGGAAGTAGGCGGCCATGAATGAAGCTCTCGGGAGTGGATTCGTGAGGGAAAGTTACGAATTCCGAGCGTCGCGGGGAGTGAGCACCGTGCCGGAAGTGGTTTCCGTTCCGGCTCTGGAATGGGTCCGCCGCATCACCCCTACCCTACCGTGGACCCATTCCCGATTTTCGCAATCAAAAAGGGCGTAGCCAATACTGTTCGGCACGAGAACCGCCTTTGTCCCGGCGTGGATCCTGTGGGGTCGGAGCGGGCTTTGCCATCGCCGACGGGATCGGGTAGAGTAAATAGGCTGCCCTCCCCGCCATTCGAGTTCCGATGCTGCGCTTTCTTGCCCTCCTCGCCTGGCTCGCGGTCCCGGTTGCCGACCTGGCCGCACAGAACGATTCCGTCCAGGCCGAGCCGCCGCTCGTCGCGTGGCACTTCAACGCCGATGAACCGGGCACGAAGGGCCTGCGCCGCGAACCGGGTCCCCGCGCGCCGGCTTACCCCGCCTTCGCACCGACCAACACGGCGCTCGGCTTCGATGCCCGGCAATCGCAGTTCACCATCCGCGAAGCCGACCTGCCCGAGACCAACCTGCGGTTCGGACTGAAGGACTCGATCACCATCGAGGCCTGGGTGAAGGTGGCGGACTTGAAGGACGGCAGCTACTCGTACCTCGTCGGCAAGGGTCGCAACGGGAAGAAGGGCTTCGGCGACAAGAACCAGAACTACGCCCTGCGGCTCTTCAGCGCGAAGGGAGAAGCGCGCGTCAGCTTCCTGTTCGGCAGCGCGGCCACGAAGGACAAGCCGGCCGATTGGCACCGCTGGACCACGAACAAAGGGTTCACGTCGAACGGCTGGCACCACGTCGCCGTCGTGTTCACCTTCGGTCAGGCGAAATCGATCCGCGGCTACATCGACGGCGAGAACGTGCCGGGCACGTGGGACATGGGCGGGGCGACCGACCGCGCCCCGGCCACCGATGCCGACGACCTGACCATCGGCACGGGCAACGGCGGCGGGGCGGGGAACTCGTTTCGCGGGCTGATCGACGACCTGACGATCTGGCGCGTGGCGCTGCCGGACGCGACGCTGATGAACCGCTACCAGTTTGTTCCGCCGCCGCCGGCGCTGAAGCGCTCCGACGTGCCGGCGGGGCAGGTGCTGGTGCAGCTCTGCGAGGAGGGGATGCCGGCGCGGAACGCGTGGCCCGATGTTGAGCCGAAGCCGGCGGAGACGTACCGGGAGGAGGCGTTCGGCTTCTTCGAGACGCCGCACAAGTATGTCGACACCGGCGTGCGCGCCGATCGCGGCTTCCCGTACCTCGTGCGCGCCGCGGCGATCGTGAATATCCCGGCGGGGAAGCATCGATTGCTTTTGAGAGGACGCGGTGCTTCACGGCTGCTCGTCGACGGCAAGCTGCTCCTCACGACGCCGTTCCCGTCCGGCGACGGGAGCGGCCACGGTACCATTCGACCCGCCGACAGCTACCTGAACCTCGGCCCTGATTTCCGGTTCGCCCCGCCCGGCAACCGCGAGGCCTGGATCGAATTCAACAGCCCCGGCGGCGAACGATTCGTGATCCTCGAAACGATCGTCGGCAGCTTCGTCGGCAAGGGGAAGCGCCGGCCGGAACTCGGCGAGACGGTCGTCGCGATTTCCCCCGAAGGCTCGGAGCACTGGCAACTTCTCGCGCCCGCGCGTGTGGTGCCGTACACCGATGCCGGCTGGGCGGCGTACCGTGCGGAGCGGGAAGCGTATCTGGATTCGCTGAACGCCAAGGCCCGCGAGGCCAAGCGGCAGGAACAGGCCACGTACTGGGCGAAGCGTCGGCAGGCGGCGAATGACTGGCTGGCAAAGACCGACGAGGTGCCGGTGCCGAAGCTGCCGGCGGGCTACCCGGCGAACAATGCGATCGACCATTTCCTCGCGGCGAAGATCGCGACGGCGCGGGAGCAGGCGGCCACCGCGAAGAAGGGCACCGTTGATTACTTCGAGAAGGTGCAGCCGATTCTGGAGGCGAAGTGCGCGAGCTGCCACACGGGCGGGAAGGCGAAGGGCGGCCTGCGGCTGGACGACCGCGCCGCCGCGATTGAGGGCGGCGACGGCGACGGGGCTGCCATCACCCCGGGAGCGCCGGCGAAGAGTGCGCTGCTCGCGCGGATCACTTCGAAGGACGCCGACACCGTGATGCCTCCGAAAGGCGACCGCCTCACGGCCGAGCAGGTGAAACTCCTCGAAACGTGGATTCAGGAAGGGGCAAACTGGCCCGACCTGAAGGCCGATCACCTGACGATCACGCCGACCGCGAGCGACCTCGTCTTTCTCCGCCGTGCGTTCCTCGACACCGTCGGCGTCGTGCCGAGCCTCGCGGAGATCGAGGCGTTCACCTCGGACAAATCCCCCGACAAGCGCGCGAAGCTCATCGATAGCCTTCTCGCCGACCCGCGCACCGCGGACCACGGCATCGGCTACTGGCAGGACGTACTGGCCGAGAATCCGAACATCCTCAACCCCACGCTCAACAACACCGGGCCGTTCCGCTGGTGGATCCACGAATCGCTGCTCGACAACAAGCCGATGGACCTGTTCGTCACGGAACTGCTGCGGATGAAGGGGAGTTCGCGATTCGGCGGCCCGGCCGGGTTCGGCGTCGCCTCGCAGAACGACGTGCCGATGGCGGCGAAGGGCACCATTGTCGGCACCGCGTTCCTGGGCATCGAGATGAAGTGCGCCCGCTGCCACGACGCCCCGGCCCACCGCTCCACGCAGGAGGACCTCTTCAACATCGCGGCGATGCTCGACGGGAAGGCGATCACACTCCCCGCGACGAGCACGGTGCCGCTGGACAAGATCCACGCCGGCAGCCGTAAGCCGCTCATCAGCGTCACGCTCAAGCCCGGCACGGCCGTGGCACCGAGTTGGCCGTTCGCGGAGTTCGTGCCCGAAGCCGTCGGCCGCGAGCTGGCACAATACCCGGAGGATGCGCGCGATCGACTCGCGGCGCTCGTGACGGCGCCGCAGAACGAACGCTTCGCGCAGGTGATGGTGAACCGGCTCTGGAAGCGGCTGATGGGTCGCGGGATCGTCGAGCCGGTGGACGACTGGGAACGCGCGAAGCCGACGCACCCGGAACTCTTGAAATGGCTCGCCCGCGAGTTCGTGCGCAGCGGGTACGACGCCCGACACGTGTCGAAGCTGATCCTGAACTCGCACGCTTATCAACGCGCCGCCGACGATTCGCTGCGGGAGACGCCGGTGCTGTTCACCGCTCCCGCCCGCCGGCGCCTCGCGGCCGAACAGGTCGTCGATTCGCTCTTCGCCGCGACCGGCCTGCCGATGAAACTCGAAGAGGTCAGCCTCGACATCGACGGCGCCCGCGACCTTGTCTCGTCGATCTCGCTCGGCCAGCCGCGGCGCTCGTGGATGCTGACGTCGACGTCGAACGAGCGCGACCGGCCGAGCCTCGCGCTGCCCCGCATCCAGGCCGTCACGGACGTGTTGGGCGCGTTCGGCTGGCGCGGCAGCCGGCAGGACCCGACGAGCGTGCGGGAAGTTTCCCCGAATGTCCTTCAGCCGGCGATCCTCCAGAACGGTGTCCTCGGCACCTGGCTGACGCGCCTCTCCGACGACCACGGCCTGACGGAATTGGCACTGAAGGCTGAGTCACCCGAGTGGTTCGTCGAGAGCCTGTACCTCCGAGTCCTCACGCGGCCGCCGACGGATGCCGAAAAGAAGGAGTACGCCGCGTACCTCGCCGAAGGCTTCGCCGACCGGAAACGCATGCCGTCCGCGAAGCCGAGACAGAACCGAACGCCGGAGCCGTATGTGTCGTGGTCGAACCACTTGCACCCCGAGGCCACGGTGATCCGGCAGCAGCAGGAAGCCCGCGCCCGCGCCGGCGACCCGCCGACGGAGCGCCTGACGAAGGAGTGGCGCACCCGCTGCGAAGACGTCATCTGGGCCGTGCTGAACTCGCCGGAGTTCGTGTTTACTCCTTAAAGGCAAATTCACCGCGGAGGACGCTGAGTACGCGGAGAAGAGAGCAATGGATATTGAACGCATTGAAACGGTCATATTCGTCGCGAATCGTGGAAACGAACGATTTGAGATCGTCATGCCTAGTACGCATGAGGGCGTGTATGTGAACCGTTATGTCGATCGCGTTAGCACACACGATTATCTTCAGCCCGATGTGCCGACTTGCATGCGACAAGCACAAGATGAGTGGGAAGTGGCGCCTTCGGATTGGCGAGCAATCGAACCGGGATCGTCGGGTGGTCCTTGATTCGATAGGGGACGATTCACACCGTTGGGTTTTGTCCCCTCCCCCTCGAAGGGGGAGGGTTAGGGTGGGGGTGACTGCCGACGCGGCGAACGAACCGGAAACCCCGACCCCCCACCCCTGCCCTCCCCCTCAAGGGGGGAGGGAGAAAGCACGACGGGTCGTGTCGCGTGCGTTGAAATCGAACGACACGCCTGTGGCGATGGTCGTTCCACAACATAATGGCTTTCCGACTTTCCTCTGTGCTCTCTGCGTCCTCCGCGGTGAAAAAGGTTTTATCCCATGAACCGACGCGACTTTCTCACTACTTCCGCCGCCCTCGCCGCGCTGCCGGCGCTCGGCTCCGCCGCGTCCCCAAAGGGCAAGGCCGAGCAATGCATCTTCCTCTGGCTCGGCGGCGGCATGGGGCAGCTCGACACCTTCGACCCCAAGCAGAAGCAGCCGAACAAGGGGCCGAACAAGAAGGCCGGCTCGCTGTACGGTTCGATCGAGACGAACGTGAAGGGCGTGCGCGTCTGCGAACACCTGCCGACCGTCGCGACCATGATGGACCGGATGACGGCCGTGCGCACCGTCAACCACAAGGTGGTCGACGAGCACGCCTTCGCCACGAACCTCGTGCACACCGGCCGGATGATCAGCGGGAACGTGACGTACCCGTCGATCGGGTCGATCGTGGCGCACGAGCGCGGCGCCATCGACCCGGCCGTGCCGGCGTACATCCTCGTCGGCTATCCGAACGTCAGCCGCGGGCCGGGGTTCCTCGGCTCGAAGGCCGGGTACGTCTACCTCACGGACACCGAGAGCGGCCCGGCCGGGTTCACGCGCCCGGCGGACGTGGACGCGAAGCGCGCCGAGACGCGGCGGAAGCTGCTGGAGGCGAACGGCGGCAAGGCCGAGACCGGCTCCAGCCTCGCCGAGTACGAGGAGGCGCAGGACGCGGCGCTGCGGCTCGCGGGGCCGGGGTTCCTGCGGCACTTCGACCTGAAATCCGAACCGGCAAAGGTCCGCGAATCCTACGGCGGCGAGTTCGGCCAGCGCTGCCTGCTGGCGCGCAAACTCGTGCAGGCCGGCGTGCGGTTCATCGAAGTCTCGCACAACCTGAACTTCCTCAACGGCACCGGCTGGGACGTCCACAACGAGGGGATCGACAACCAGCACCTGCTCGTACGGGAACTCGACAAGGCGCTGTCCGGGCTGATCGCGGATCTCGCAAACCAGAAGCTGCTGGACAAGACGCTCGTGGTGGTGGCGACGGAGTTCGGCCGGCCGCCCGAGTTCGATGGCCGCGGCGGCCGTGGGCACCAGGGCACCGCCTTCACGATGGTCCTCGCCGGCGGCGGGCTGAAGCACCACGGCGCCTTCGGCGTGACGGATGACTTGTCGAAGACGATCGTCGAGAAGCCGGTTTCCATTCCCGATTTCCACGCGACGATCCACGCGGCGCTTGGCATCGACCCGACGAAGGAACTGATGGACGGCGCCCGCCCCGTGCCGATCACCGACGGCGGGACGCCGGTGAAGGAACTGTTCTAAATCGAAGTGCCAATGAGAACGGGCCGGGCGTTCCACGAACGCCCGGCCCGTTGTGCTTTCGTCGAAGGATTACTTCGCCCGTTCGAGTTCCTTCAGGCCGCCGGTGTCGCGCTTGTAAAGCGGCAGGTGGCGGTAGTAGACCTCGAGCGTGAGGATGGCGAGGCAGGTGGTACCGAGCCGGCCGCAGTGGCTGCCGATCATGGCGCCGTCCGGGTCCCAGCTGCCACCGAGATCCTTGTTCTTGTCCGGGTCGACCTGCATCTTGATGAGCATGTCGCGCATCCGCGGGTTCCAGTCCTTGTGCCACGCTTCGCCTTCGTGGAAGTGGGTGACCTGCGTGGCGTAGTAGTAGTAGTACATGTCGAATCGGTTGGGCATGGGCATCCAGGCGGTCATGTACTTCTTGACGCCGTCCTGGAATCCGGGGTGGTTCGGTCCCCAGCCGGTGTAGTAGCGGCAGAGCAGGCCGACGGCGGAGAGCGTCGGGGTCGTGCTTTCGTTGGAGGTGTAGCCGTACTGGGATTTCAGCGACCCCTTGGCGACGCGGTCGAGGAACTCGCTGGCCTTCTTGAGCGTGGCTTCGGGAACGGAGATTTCCTTGCACATCTGGGCCGACTTGAGGGCCTGGATCTGCCAGCCGACGATGGAGGTGTCGCCGGCGGTGCCGGAGGAGTAACCCCAGCTGCCGTTGGCGGCCTGCGCCTTGATGATGTACTCGATGGCGCGGCGGGACGGGAGGTGGAGCAGGCTCTTGTCGCCGGTCATGCCGTAAGCCTCGCAGAGGGCGACGGCGGCGATGGCGTGGGAGTACATGCCGCTGGACCCCTTGAAGGTGCCGTTGGGCAGCTGGTTGGCGATGATGAACTTGAGGCCGGCTTCGACGGTCTTCTGGTACTTGTTGGCGTCCTTCCCGCCCTTGCCGTCGCGGGGCTTGACGTGCGTCTGGCCGGCGGCGAGGAACGGGAGGAGTCCCATGCCGGTGGCGGCGATGGTGTCGCCGCGGGAGGTGCCGTCGTAGGTCCAGTTGCCCTGCGCCTTGTTCTGCTTCTTGTCGAGCCAGAGGAGGCCACGGGCGACGGCGAGTTCGGAGTCCTTGTTGCCGCCGCCGGCCATGAGGCTCTTTTCCTTGGTGGCGCCGGAGCGTCCGGAGAAGCCGGAGCTGCCGATGCCGCCGGCGCCCTTGTCGCCGGCCATCACGCTGCCCTCGGTGCCGAGGACGCCGAGGTCGGTGCCCGCGCCCATGCCCAGCAGCGCCGCCGCGTCGGTCGGGTTCGCGTCCGGCACGTCGTTGCCCACCGGCTGGTCTTCCACGACCTTCGCGTCGACCGTCTGATCCTCGACGCGATCCACCGGCAGGGCGTTGGCGAGTTCGGAATCGAGGCCCTTGTCGGGGTTCGTGAGGTCGAACTTCTTGTCCTCCTCCTCGGCCTTGTCGACGAGCGCCTCGGCGATCGATTCGCTCGCCTGCGTGGCGGTCGGCTGCATCTTCCCGATGAGGATGAGCACGACGAGGATGACGACGTGGAACGCGCCGCTGACCACCCAGGCCGGGATCTGCTTCTTGAGCAGCCGTTCCTGCGCGGTTTCCTCGGCGCCGTGGACGAACCGGATGACGCTCGCGGCCGGTTTGCCGTCGGCGCCCGCGGCCGTTTCGTTTTCCTGGCTCATGGTCGGACTCCCCATCGTTAGCGCATCACCCGTTCTCGAACGGGTTGGTGGTCAGGTTGCGGTCCAGTTCCTTCTTGATCGCGGCATCGCCGCGGCGGAAGTACCAGGACAGGCCGATGATCGCGAGGGCCATCGTGGCCGCGCCGCCGATCACCATCGGCAGGAACGATTGCCGCCAGGCGGTGCCGGCGCCTTCCGGTTCGTCCTGCAGCGTCAGCGAGCGGGCCATCAGTACCGGGGCGCGTCGCGTCAGGTGTTCGCCCTTCACTTCGCGGCTGAGCTGGTTGGACTCGTACCGCATCGTCTTGAAGTAATACCCGCCGACCGACACCCAGCGGTTCATCGTGTCGGTCGGTCGTTCCTGCGGGGCGAGTCCTGGCGGCAGTTCCGTCACGAAGACGCAAATCGGGTCGATGTTCCCATCGGGGAAGATCCATGCTTCGTAGACGTCGGCGATGCCGCTCGCCTTGAGGATCTCCGTCGGTTCCGCGCGGCGGAGCCGGCGCAGCCAGCCTTCGAAGTAAATCAGCTCCAGTTTATACGATAGCCGGCCGTTCTGGTACAAATCTTTCGGCGCGACGTCCTTGCGGGCGTTGGCTTCGAGTTCCGCGGCGGTGAACTGGCGCGCGTGCCGCAGGACTTCGTCGTAGGCCCGCTCCTCCATCTGGTCGGCGGGGGAATCCGCGAGGTTGCGCGGCCCCGTATCGGCCCATGGGAAGATGGCGTCGTCCCGAATGCCGGCGAACATCGAGAGGCCCTTCTCGATGCGGTATTTCGCGGCGCCGGTCGGCGCGACCGGCGCGGGCGCGGCGCCGGCGGGCGATTCCTTCGTCAGCGGCGGCAGATCGTCGGTCGATTCCTGCGCGAGCGCGGGGCCGGCGAACGCCAGAAGCAACAAGGGCAAGAGTTTGCGCGTCAGGCACGGCAATCGACGGGCGGCGAATCGGGACATGATCGACCTCCCGTAAGGTTGGACGGCGGGCGGCGGTCGGAAGTTCCGTAGTCCGCTACTTCTTGTCGTCCTTGAGCACCGGGGCGACGGACGTGTACCCCGCGCGGTTCGACTCGTCCATGATGGCGATCAGGATTTTATACCGGAGATTATCGGGCAATTCGAGCTTGATCTTGGGCGGGGCGAAGGCCGCCTCGCCCTTTTTCGAGGCTTTCAAAGACGCCAGTCGCTTTTTCAGCTCGGCGAACAGGTTCGCCCGCGCCTGCGTGCCTTTGCCGGGCAGCGCGACCTCGGCGCTGCCCTCGCCCTGCATCAGCGAGATTCCGGCGATGTCGCCGTTCTCGTCGGAATCGACGCGGATCGTGATATCCTCGATCAGTTCGGCGTCGGTCGGGTCGGGCAGCTTGGTGGACGGGCCGCCGATCGCCTTCGGCAGGCCGACGTCGATATGGCCTTCGGTCGGGGTCGGGTTGAACGTCGTGATGAAGAACGCCAGCAGCTGGAACGACATGTCCAGCATCGGCGTGATCGGCAGATCCGGTTCGACGAAGCCGTTCTTGATGCCGCGATGGCGGTGACGCATGGCGAATCCCGGTCAGTTCGAGGCCTTCACGACCGCGCGGAACTGGATGTTGTAGTACTGGGCTTCCTGGCAGCCGAGCAGCACGTTCGAGATCATCTCGTAGGTGCAGTCCTCGTGCGCCCGAAGCACCACGAGGCTCGGCCGGGGTTCCGGCTTGTTCTTGGCGAGCGCCTGCGCCTTGAGCTGGTCGTCGATTTCCTTCATCCGCTTCATGTGCTGCGCCACCATGATCCGGTTGCGCAGCGCCACGGTGTTGCCGCGGCCGGTGGGGAGCACGTGCCCGGACTTGTCGACGTTCAGGAAGATGACGCGCTCTTCCGCCTTATCCAGCGGCCGCGCCTGGAGCGCCGTCGGCAGCTTGATCGTGGCGTTCACGTCTTCCGCGATGAAGTTGGCGCAGAGCATGAAGAACATGACCAGCTGCAGGACGAGGTCCAGCATCGGGATCATGTTCGGTTCGCACTTCTCGACGCTGCCGTGACTCATGGTTCCAGGGGTCAGGGGTCAGGGGTCAGGGGTCAGGGGTCAGGGGTCAGGGGTCAGGGGTCAGGTAGTTCTTTCTATCTCCTGACTCCTGCCCCCTGTCTCCTGACGACTGTCTCCTGCTTACTTGGCCGGGGGCGCCGGCGGGGCGGCGACGGAGCCGCCGGGGGTCGACGCGGCGGGGGGCGCGGGCTTCTTCGAGTTGTGGTACATCTGGGTGAGCAGGTCGTCGGAGATGTGGCCGACGTCCATGGTCACCTTGGTAATCCGGTTGCGGAAGAAGGCATTGAAGGCGATGGCGGGCACGGAGATCGCGATGCCGACGAGCGTCACGGAGAGGGCGTGGGCGACGTTCTCGGCGAGCTTGGCGGGATTCGGCGTGCTACCGCTACCGAGTTCCATGAACGCCCCGATCATGCCGAAGACCGTGCCGACCAGCCCGAGCATCGGCCCGAGGCTGGCGATGACGGCGGTGTAGTTGTTCTTGGAATCCTTGTCGCTCTTGATGCTTTCGAGGGTGTTGAGGGAGGCTTCGCGGGCGTCTTCGAGGCCGTATTGCAGGCGTGCCATGCCGGAGGTCAGGACGCGGCCGAGGAAAGACGGGTCGCCCCGGGCCATGTCGTAGGCTTCCTTGAACTTGCGCTTGTTGACGATGTCGGTGAACTCGTCGACGAATCCGACGGGGATGGCGTTCTGGATGCGGAGGTCGAGGAAGAGCAGCACGCAGATGGCGACGAGCCAGACGGAGCAACCGAGCAGGATGAGGCCGAAGACCCAGCCGATGGAGGTAATGATGAAGACCATCTTGTTCTGGTCGGCGGGCTTGGTGGGCGCGGCGGGTGCGGCGTCGCCTTCCTGCGCCATGCCGAACTGGGCAAAAACCACGAACAGGATCATCGCGACGAACACGCCGAGCAGGAATCGGCCGTGGGGAACGAAAACGGAGGTCAATCGCTTCATGGGAGGTTTCCCGGTGTCGGTCGCGGTCGAAAGGGTTCGCGGCACGTTGGAGGCCGGCCGGATTCGCGAAAGCGAACGGGACGACAGGCCGTTCCCGTTCGATGTCGCGCGCTCGGAAAGAGTTCCGTGAAATCCGCGCCGGAGGTTCGTGGTTTGTCCAATCGGTGTACGCTGGCGGTCGCGAAATGGTCAGCCCCCGCGCGGAAAAAAGTCCGATTCGCGGCGCTCCTCTTGAGTCCAACGGCGGGGCGAACCGGTTCAACCGTCACGATCCGCCCGTACGATCCCTTCGCTTTCCCCAGTTACCGCACTCTCCGAATCTTGACTTGTATCCGCGCGGGTCGCGCGTAACAATCATTAGCGGTGGATTTTCCGTACTCGCGTCCCGATTTTCCCGTCCGCCGTTGTCCGGTCCCCGGGGCTTTCTCACCATGGCACAGACGTACACCCTCGACGAGGCCGCCCAACGATTGGGAGTTCCCCTCGACGAGTTCAAGCGCCGGATCAAGGACGATTGGAAGTCGCTGCGCTCCTTCCGCGACGGAGCGACGCTCCGGTTCCGCTCGTCGGACATCGACGAGCTGGCGCGCAGCCTCGGCGAGGCGAGCGACCCCGGCCTGCAACTGGGTTCGCCGGGGAAGTCGATGCAGCCGGGTTCGTCCGAGGAGTTCCTGCTCGCACCCGAGGACATGACGCCGACGGACGACAACGACGACATTTTCTCCGTCGCCGCCGGTGATTCCGGAAAGACCAAAAAGCAGAAGTCGGCGTCGGACAGCGACGTGCGGTTGGAGCCGGACACCGGACCGAAAGGGCCGCGCGTCAAGAAGCCGGGCAAGAGCAGCGACCGGTTGAAGAACCTGGCGAACATGACGGACGAGATCGACCTGGACATGCTGGCGGGGCCGAAGAGCGGCGTGCTGCGCCCCGGTGCGGACAGTTCGTCGAAGTTGAAGGCGCCGAAGTCGGGCCCGAACCTTGCCGGGCCGGGCGCGGCGAACAAGATCCCCGGCCCGCCCCCCACCGACGACATCATGGGCGGCGACAGCAGCAGCGAATTCGAGCTGAGCCTCGACACCGACAGCGATTCGTTCGAGCTGCAACTGAACACCGACCAAAGCGAGGAAATCGACCTCGGCGGCGCGCCGAAGGGACGCGCCGGGCAGAGCGGCATCAACCTCGGCAAGCCAAAGGATAGCGGCGTGTCGCTGGAGAAGAAGGCGAAGAAGCCCGCGCCGCCCGCAACCGACGACTCGGACGACTTCGAATTGTCGCTCGATTCCGACTCGTCGGAACTTGAGGCGAGTAGCCCGCTGGAAAACTCGCCGCTGGCGGAGAGCACCGGCCGCGACGACTCCGACAGCGAATTCGAGCTGAGCCTCGACGACAGTTCGGGCGTGACGGACAACATCATCAGCGAGGCGGAGGCGGAAGCCGAGCAGAAGGGCGACATCTTCGAGACCGACTTCTCGATCCCGCCGGTGTCGGAAGCGGATTCGGCGTCGGAAGTTGTCGAGGTGGAATCGTCCGACACGGACCTGGAGAATTCGGACTTCGACCTGGCGCTGGACGAATCGGATATCCAGCAGGGGGACGACGAGAGCGCCAGCCAGGTGGTCTTGCTGGACGACGACAGCGGCCCGCAGGAGCCGGCGGGCAAGGGCGGCGCGCGGGCCTTGGCGGGTGCCGGTGCGGCCGCGGCCGGGGCGGCGGCGCTGAAGAAGCGGAAGAAGGCCGCCGCGGCGGACGACGACGAGGAAGAAGACGCGAGCGAGGCACTCGCCGGCGTGCGACGCCGGACCGACGAAGACGAGGATGCGGTGCCGACCGGCGGCTACGCGCCCCCGGCCAAGTGGCCCGGCTGGATCATCGCCCCGCTGGCGCTGACCTTCCTGTTCACCTTCCTCGGCGGCATCATGTCCTACGAACTGCTCAAGGGGATGTGGGGCTACCACGACGGCCGATCCACCACCGGCGGCATGGCGAACATGGTCGCCGGCACCCTCGGCATGGAGCCGGACAAGGCGAAGTGATGGCGCGAAAAAAACACGAACGGACCGGCGATCGCCGGTCCGTTTTCATTTGGGTGGCGCGCTCGGCTCCGCGGTGGTGGGCTGTGTTTCGTCGGTGACGCGCTCGGCTCCGAAGACTGCACCTCGCCGCTAAACGGGGTTGGTTTTCAATCTTCACGGACCGTCCGGTTTGCCTTGCGTTTCGCGTCGTGCTTCTTCGCACCGAGGCGGCGCAGCTTCGAGCCTTTCGTCGGCTTCGTGGCGCGGCGGGGCGTCGGCCGTTCGGCCGCCTTGCGGATCAACTCCACGAGCTTCGCCAGGCACGCCTCGCGGTTGCGCTCCCGGTCGCGGTGTTCCTGCGAGCTGATGAGGAGGTCGCCATCCTCGGTCACGCGGCTGGGGAAGAGTTCGCGGATGCGGACCTTGATTCGCACGGGCACCGATTCGCTCGCCTCCATCGGCCAGCGCAGCACCGCCTTCGATTCCACCTTGTTCACGTTCTGCCCGCCCGGACCGCCGGAGCGCGCGTAGCTCCACGCGAATTCCTCCGACGGGATCCGGATCGTTTCGTCGACTTCCAACATGCTTGGCTCCGCGTCATTCCCGGCTTGACGGTTCGTTGGAATCTAGCCTACGATCCCGGACCATCCCGGGACGAGGAGAGTGCATGGACGCGCGCGTCGGGGCGAAACTCGAAGTCGTGGCCCCCCGCCGGATACTGACGCCGATCGACTACGGCTGCCTCCTGGCGCTGCTCGCGGTCTCGCTGGCGCTGCACGGCTGGCTCGTCGCGCGAACCAACGTGACGGCGCGCGACGGCCTCGAGTTCGCGCGCATCGCCATCAACCTCGGCGAATCCCGGCTGACCGAAAAGGGCGAAGGATCGACGGTCGCGGAAACCGTCCGCCGATCCGTGCATCCGCCCGGCTATCCGGCGGCGATTCTCGCCGTGGCGCAGGTCCTGCCGGCCGGTGAACCCCAATACCGATATTTGAAGGCGGCGCAACTTGCGAGCCTGCTCGCGGCGGCGCTCGCCGTCTTCCCGACCTACTGGCTCGGCCGGATGCTCTTCGCCAGCCGGTTCGTCGGCTTCGCCGGCGCGCTGATCTTTCAGACGATGCCGACGATCGCGCACCTCACGTCGGACACGCTTTCGGAATCGACGTACCTGCTGTTCGCGACGACGGGACTGCTGTTCGGAGCCCGGGGCTTGCGGCGGCGGAGTCCGGGGATGATGGTGCTCGCCGGCCTGTTCGCCGGGCTGACCTACCTCGTGCGGCCGGAGGGGATCATGCTGCCGCTGGCGCTGGGCCTGACGGCCGCCGGCGCGGGCATTCTCCGCACCTGGACGCGGAGCGAGGCGCTCGGCCATCTCGCGGCGCTCGGCGTCGGATTCGCCCTCGTCGGCGCGCCGTACATGGTCATGATCGGCGGCGTCTCGAACAAATCGACCTTCAACGAGCTGATCGAACGGCTGAAGGGGAAGTCGCCGCGACCGCTCTGGCAGGGCGAGGCGCAGGGTGAAGCGCAGGCGCCGCGACCGGCGGTGCTGTTCGCCGACTTCTACCAGAGCGGAAACCAGACGTCGTGGGCCGCCGCGGCGATCGTCAAGGAAACCTCCAAGGCGGCGCATTACACGGCCTTCTTCCTCGGCCTGATCGGTGTCGTGGTCCATCGTCGGCGGATCGCCGCCGATCCGGGGCTGGCGGCGCTCCCGATGTTCGCGCTCGTCAACGTCGCGGTGCTCGCCGCGCTGGCGTTCAAGATCGGCTACGTCTCGGAACGGCATACGGTCGCGATCGTGCTGGTGCTGGCGGTCTTCGCGGCGTCGGCGCTGGAACCGATCGGCAAGATCGTTGGGCTGGGCCATCGTGGCGGGATTCGCGGGTTGCTCGCCGCGATCGTGGTCGCCTCGGTGCCGTCGGCGGTGAAGGTTCCGCACGTGGGCCGCGCCGGGCACCCCCACGCGGGGCGCTACCTGGCGGCGCACGTCGGACCGAACGATGCGGTCATCGATCCGTATTGCTGGGCGGAATGGTATTCGGGCCGGAGCCTGCGCGCCGTGCCGCCGGACCCGGCGCAACCCTCGGCACGCTGGGTGATCCTGGAAGGCGGCAAGTCCCCGCACTCGCGCTTGCCGCGCTTCCCGGACGCGATGAACGTGCTCAACGATGCCGGCAACCCGGCGAAGCTCATGTATTGGTGGCCGGAGGACGTGCCGGAATCCGAGGCGCGCGACAAGGCGAAGGCGCTGGTCTACCGGCAGCAGGTAACAGCGCCGAAAAATCCGGAATGAAAACCACCTTCGTTGTTTAGCGGCGAGGCGGAGACTTCGGAGCCGAGCGCGGCGCCGAAGATTTCCGAAAGGAAACCGTATCATCCGGTTCCCAAGAATTAACTACCGGTTTGTTGTCCAGTCGATCGATTCGTGAACTCCAGACTCAGAACTCATCCCTCAGAACTCATAACTCGAATTTCAAATTTGAGTCGTGAGTTCGGAGGGATGAGTTCTGAGCCAAGAGATTCGACTCGATCGGTAGATAATACGTGGGAACCTTATCAGAACCGTTCGTGACCGCCGCAGACGCGGAGGATGTTGCGGAAGGCCTGCACGGCGACGGGGAACAGGTCCGGCCCGGTGACGCCGCCGGTCGGGCCGCCGCCGCGGAGGTGCGGTTCCATGACGGCGAAGCCGTCGTAGCTGCGCTTCACGGCGTCGTAGATGCTGCAGGCGATCTGGCCATCGCCGTAGCCGGGCAGGCAACCGGTGTGCGATTGCTCGCCGGTGCCCTTCCAGTCCTTGATGTGGAAGTGCTCGACATAGTCCTTCGTCAGTTCCCAGCCGAGCTTCGGATCATATCCGCAATACACCCAGTTCGCCGCATCGTACGCCGAGCGCAACGCGGGGTGGTTCACCGACTTCATCAGGTCGGCGACGCGCTCCGGCTTGTCGCCGAAGATCTTGTGCTCGTTCTCGTGGAACAGCTTGATCCGTTCCTTGCCAGCCATCTCGGCCTTCACGCGCATGCGGCGGATGACCTCGTCCCGGTAGGGCGCCCAGTTGCCGTCGAACGGCTTGTCCGCCGGCGGATAGTAGCTGAAGACGCGGATGTTGAACGTGCCGAGGCGGTGGCACAGTTCCATGGCGCGCTTGAACTTGTCGAGGTGCGGCTCGAAGGGGGAATCGATTGGCACCTTGCCGATGGGCGAGCCGATGGCGGAGAGCGCGACGCCTTCGCCGTCGATCAGCTTCTTGAACTCGGCGATCTGATCGTCGGAGAGCGCGAGCACGTTCGTCTGGTGGATCGAGCGGAACTCGATGTGCCGGACGTTCGCGGATTTGAGGACGGCGACCTGCTCGCGCGGGTCCGGGGAGATTTCGTCGGCGAAGGCGGAGAGCGTGAACATGGTGCGATCCAAGTATGAGGGAATCTATTCCTTGCACAGGCGCGTGATGTGCCGGAGCACGTCGCGCACCGAGACGACGCCGATGGGGCGGTCGTTCTCGCCGACGACGGGCAGGTGGCGGTAGCCGCCGGTGTCCATCTTCTGCATGGCGAAGGCGAGCGGGTCGAGGGGGGAGACGGTCTCCGGTGCGGCGGTCATGAACTCGCCGACGGGGAGCTGTTCGAATCCGGGCTGTCCGGCGACCTTGGTGAGGAAGTCGCGTTCGGTGAGGATGCCGACGAGCTGGTTCTGGGCGTTGACGACCAGGAGGGCGCCGACGCCGCGGTCCATCATGGTCTTCATGGCGTCCGCGAGGGACGCCAGTTCGCGGACGGTGACGGGCGGCTTGGGGCTGAGGCACGAGACCGGCTCGGACATCAGGCTGGCCTCGACCTTGTCGACGGGCGTGGGCCGGTCGAGCGCGGTGAGATCCGCCTGGCACTTTTCGCAGTCCTCGGCGCCGGGGACGTTCAAATGGTTGCAGGTGGGGCAATACATGGCCGCCTCCGGAGCGAGGACATCGGAACGCGGAATTCCAAGGAAATCCCGACCGCCAACAGGGCTTCTTCTATTCCGAATTCGGAATTCCGCAATCCGAATTCAAAAGGCGGGAACTTCCGCGCGGGGGGCGGCGTCGGAAAGGTCAGGGAGGGGAACCCGGCGAAACCTATTGCGGGGCGCGGGGTTTCATCCCATAATCACGGAAACCGTTCTTCGGCCCGCCGGGCCAATCAATCGAGGGATTACGCGATGTTCGGAATCACGGACCGCCGTCACTTCATGGCCCACGCCGCCGGCGCGGCCGCCGTCACCGTACCCGGAATGTCGTTCCTGGCGAACCTCCGCAGCCAGGCGGCGGAGATGAAGAAGAAGAACAAGAGCCTCATCATCCTGTGGATGGGCGGCGGCCCGGCCACGATCGACCTCTGGGACATGAAGCCCGGCAGCCCGAACGGCGGCGAACACAAGCCGGTGAGCACCACCGCCAGCGGCGTGCAGATCACCGAACACCTGCCGAACGTCGCCAAGCAGATGAAGCACCTGTCGATCGTCCGCTCCCTGCAGACCCGGGAAGGCGACCACCAGCGCGGCACGTTCCTCATGAACACCGGCCGCTCGCCGAACCCGCTCGTCGAGTTCCCCAGCATCGGCTCCATCATGTCCTACTACCAGGCCATGGACGTCGAAGCGATGAAGCAGGCCGACATCCCGAGCTTCATCAGCGTCGGCGGCGGCCGCGTCGGCCCTGGCTTCCTCGGCATGAAGTACGCCTCGTTCAACGTCCAGAACGCCGGCGCCCCGCCGGAAAACGTCAATCCGCCGGTCAGCGGCGTGCAGATGGACCGCCGCAAGGTGCTCTTCGAATCGCTCGAAGGCAGCTTCAAGACGAACGTCCCCGCCGACGCCGCCAAGGCCCACAAGGAAGTCTACGACAAGGCGCTGAACCTCGTGACCAGCAGCCGCAAGGAAGTCTTCAGCCTCGACAAGGAGCCGGCGTCGCTCCGCGAAGAGTACGGCCGGACCGGCTTCGGCAACGGCTGCCTCCTCGCCCGCAAGCTCGTGGAAGCCGGCGTCGCCGCCGTCGAAGTCAGCCTCGGCGGCTGGGACATGCACAACGGCATCTTCGCCGCCCTCCAACGCCGCCTGCCGGAACTGGATAAAGGCATGTCGGCCCTGACCCGCGACCTCGCGGATCGCGGCCGCCTCAAGGACACCGTCATCGTGTGGATGGGCGACTTCGGCCGCACCCCGAAGATCAACCAAAACGGCGGCCGCGACCACTGGCCCCGCTGCTGGTCCGTCGTGGTCGGCGGTGGCAACATCAAGGGCGGAGTCGCCTATGGCTCCACCGACGAGAACGGCACGAGCGTCAAGGACAACCCCACGGACATCCTCGACCTCTACGCCACCATCTACAAGGGCCTCGGCATCGACCCGACCCCGCAAGCCGTCGCCGACGTCCGCGACAACCTCGGCCGACCCTACTACATCGCCGGCGACAAGCCGAAGTGGATCAAGGAACTGGTCGGCTAACCCCGATCCGTCCCCGGTACGCCCAGGAATCGGCGGCTCCCCAGAGCCGCCGATTCTTTTTTTGGAACTTGAGCGAAAATCCAATCGTCAAGATGTTTTTTTGTTCGCGGCGCTTGACTTTGCCGGGTAGACGGAACTAGACTGGCAAGAGGAAATCGGAAAAATCGATGAAATCCGAGCTGTAAGACTTTCCGGCAAGCTTGGTAAAATCGTTAGAAATGTTGCAGGAAGCCACATTTTTCCGCTATCAGCGGAAAAATATCATCAAGGAGGAACTCGCGATGCTCGTCCTTTCCCGCAAAATCGGCGAATCCATCATTATCGGCGATACCGTACGCGTCACTGTCGTGGAAATCGGCCAAGGCCGCGTGAAGATCGGCGTGCATGCCCCCGACAACGTTTCGGTCGACCGGGAAGAAATCCACGCCCGCAAGTCGATGGAACGGGAACTTCGCACCATCGATTTGGGCGAAGATCTGCCGGTGACCGTTCACAACCGGTTGCTGCCGATCGTCGACACGACCCCCGCGCCGCTGCCGTCGCCCAAGGCCCTGCCGGGCGGATTCCGCCGAAAGCCTCGCTAAACCGGATCATTCCATCGTCCGAGCCTACCGACAACCGGTAGGCTCGTTGCATTTCCCCCAGTCGGCGTTTTCCGCTCGGACCGACGGGGATTCGGCCGAAAGTCAAACCGTCCCGTCGGTCGATACGTCCTGACCGTAGCATCAACCGCATTCTCTTCCGCAAAGGCGCCCTGCGATGCAAGACATGATGTCCACCCCGCCGGCCGTGAACCCCGTCGCCCCCACCGCCACGAACAGCTACGACGAGGTGCCCTACGAGAGCCACCCGTTCAGCCAGACACACCCGAGCCGGCTGTTCGTGATCGGTTCGCTCTTCGGCCTGCGCCCGGTGCCCGTCCAGCGCTGCCGTGTGCTCGAACTCGGCTGCGCCGCCGGCGGGAACCTCATCCCGATGGCGGACATGTTCCCAGACAGCCAGTTCGTCGGCATCGACCTTTCGAAGCGGCAGATCGAAGACGGCCAGAAGAACGTCGCGGAACTCGGCCTCAAGAACCTGACGCTCCGCCACGCGAGCATCACCGACGTCGACGTCGGTTACGGGATGTTCGACTACATCATCTGCCACGGCGTCTTCTCCTGGGTGCCCAACCATGTCCAGGAAAAGATCTTCGACATCTTCGACAAGAACCTGACCGCCAACGGCATCGCCTACGTCAGCTACAACACCTACCCCGGCTGGCACATGCGCGGCATGATCCGCGACATGATGCGCTACCACTCCGGCCGCTTCAACACCCCGCAACTCCGCACCCAACAGGCCCGCGCCCTGCTGGACTTCCTCGCGCAGTCCGTCAAGCAGGAAGGGCCGTATTCGCAACTTCTCAAGGCCGAACTGGAAACGCTGCGCCACCAGGCCGATCACTACCTCTACCACGAGCACCTCGAAGAGAATAACGAGCCGCTCTACTTCCACCAGTTCATGACTCGCGCCGGCGCGCACGGCCTGCGCTACCTCGGCGAGTCCCGCGTCGGCACGATGGTGACGGGCAACTTCGGCCCCGACATCGAGAAGACGCTCAAGATCCTCGCCACCGACCAGATCCAGGCCGAGCAGTACATGGACTTCCTGCGGAACCGGATGTTCCGCGAGACGCTGCTGGTGCACAGCAAGGTGAACCCGAACTGGAGCGTCCAGCCCGACGTGCTTCGGACGCTGCACGTGGCCAGCGGCGCCCGGCCGGCCGCGCCCGTGACGAACCTGAACACCGACGAGAACATCCAGTACAAGTCGGCGAGCGGGATGCAGATGGCGACGAACCGCCCGCTGCTCAAGGCCGTGATGCAGGTGCTCGGCGAGGCGTTCCCCGGCACGGTGCCGTTCGACGTGCTCCGCAAGACCGCCCGCGAACGGATCGGCGGCGATGCCAACGATCCGAAGCAGGTCGCCGAGGACACCAACGTGGTGGCGATCGGTTTGCTGAACTGCTACATGTCGAGCGACCTGATCGAGTTGCACGGCATGCCGATCGTGGTGCAGAAGAAGCCGGGCGAGAAGCCGCTGGCGCTCAAGTGGGCGCGGATGCAGGCCGGCCGCGCCGCGTCGGTCACGAACCGCCGCCACGAAGTGCTCCGCCTGAACGACCTGGACCGCCACCTGATCCCGCTGCTGAACGGCGAGAACACGAAAGAGCAGATCATCGACGGTCTGGCCGCCGTCTCCGCGTCGGGCCAGTTGAACGTCCAGAAGGACAACATCACCTTGAGCGATCCCAAGGAAATCCGCGCCGCGCTGGCCTCGGTCATTGATCAGGCGATCCAGAAGGTCGCCGACCAGGCTCTGCTGCCCGCGTGATGCCAAATCGGATTTCCGAAAGCGGAATGCGGAATTTCGGATAAATCAATCCGGGTTCCGTCTTCCGCGTTCGGTTTTGGAAACCGGCTATGTTCTCCCAGACGGTCGAGTATGCTCTCCGGGCCGTCGTCTACCTCGCGCAGAACCGGGGCAGCGCGGCCACGGAACAGGTCGCCGAAGCGACGAAGGTGCCGCCGGCGTACCTCG
Source organism: Gemmataceae bacterium (assembly GCA_019636445.1). Classification (GTDB taxonomy): domain Bacteria; phylum Planctomycetota; class Planctomycetia; order Gemmatales; family Gemmataceae; genus Limnoglobus. Next base: position 343,366 of record JAHBXO010000001.1, read on the forward strand.
CCAAGGTGATGCAGGGCCTCGTGCGCGGCGGCATCGTCGTGAGCCGTCGCGGTGTCGGCGGGGGTGTCGCACTCGCCCGCAAGCCCGAAGAACTGACCGTCCTCGAAGTCGTCAACGCCGTCGACCCGATCGTGCGCATCCGCACCTGCCCGCTTGAGCTTTCGACGCACGGCGCGAACCTTTGCCCCTTGCATCGCCGACTGGACAACGCCCTCGCGATGGTCGAGGACGCGTTTCGCGCGACGACGCTGGCGGAAGTGCTGAGCGTCCCCGGCGAAAGCGTGCCGCTGTGCGACTTCCCGCCCGTGCAACCGCTGACGAAGCGGAAACGGTGAAACCCATCGAGAACACGAAAGCCCGAAAGTCCGAAACCCCGAGATTCGTGCGGTACCCAAGTCGGTGTGGCGAATACTGGTTAGCCCGACGCGCCAGCGAGGGCGAGTCAGCTCTCCGGTGCAGCCGCTGACGAAGCGGAAACGGTGAAGTCCGTCGAGTACACGAAAGCCCGAAAATTCGAAACGCCGAATTCAAAACTCTGTTTTCGGGATTTCGTACTTTCGGGATTTCGTGATCTCTTATCTCGGAACATTTCCCATCATGACGAACAGCAGGATGACTGCCGCCAACACCAACCGGTAGCCGACGAAGACGGCGGTCGAGTAGCGTTGCAGGAAGCGCATCAGCCACGCGATCGAGATGTAGCCGACGACGAACGACACCAGTGTGCCGACGAGCAGGTTCATCGCCTGGCGCTCGAAGTCGGCGTCGCCTTTCTTCAACCAGTCGTAGAGGTCCTTCGCGCCGGCGGCGCCGATGGCGGGGATGGACATGAGGAATGAGAATCGCGCCGCGGCGGGCCGCGCGAGGCCGAGGAAGAGGCACGCGGTCAGCGTGGTGCCGGAGCGCGAGCCGCCGGGCATGAGGGCGCAGGCCTGGAACAGGCCCACGATCAGCGCATCGAGCCAACTCAGATCGGTCTCGGTTCTCGGAGGAATCGTCCGCCGTTTCGCCCACCATTCCGAGGCGGCCAGCACAAGAGCGAAGACGATGGAGACGAGGGCGATGGCGGTCGGGTTGTAGAACTGCGCCTTGATCTTCGAGCCGAATGCCGCACCGACGATGAGCGCCGGCACCGTGGCGAGGAGAACGAGCTTCGCCAGCCGGCCATCGGAAGTCGTTGAACCAAGCATTCGCCCCGAACGCAGATCGAGGGACAGTCCCGCGAGCATCCGCACGATTTCGGGGCGGAAGTACAGGATGACGGCGGCGAGGGTGCCGAGTTGGATGACGACGGTGATCGGGTCGTTCGCCAACTCTTCGCGCGTGCGGCCGAACCATTCCTGCACGAGCACGAGGTGGGCGGTGCTGCTGATCGGCAGGAACTCGGTGAGGCCCTGCACGAGGCCGAGGACGGCGGCTTGCCAGAGCGGCATGAAGGCGATTCCTTTCCGGTGCGGACCCGAACACTTTACGGGCCGAATCCTCTAAACTGTAGTATCCGGAGGATGACTCGATGGCGGCGCGCGTGGTGTTGGCGATGAGCGGCGGGGTGGACAGCTCCGCGTCGGCGGTCCTGCTGAAGCGGCAGGGCTACGACGTGCTCGGGCTGTTCATGCGCACCGGCACGCACACCGACGAACAGGATGCCCGCCGCGACAACAAGAAAGGCTGCTGCTCTGCCATCGACGCCGGGGATGCCCGCCGCGTCGCGGACCGGTTGGACATTCCGTTCTACGCGCTCGATTTCGAATACGAGTTCAATCAGATCATCGACTACTTCGCGGACGAATACCTGAAGGGCCGGACGCCGAACCCGTGCGTGGTGTGCAACAACTGGCTGAAATTCGGCCAGCTCTGGCAGTTCGGGAAGAAGCTTGGCGCGGACTTCATCGCGACCGGCCACTACGCGCAGGTGGTGAAGGGGCCGGACGGGCGCAACCAGCTGCACAAGGGCACCGACCCGGACAAGGACCAGAGCTACGTGCTGCACGGCATCAAGCGGGAAGTCCTCGATCACTTGATTTTCCCGGTGGGAGGCTATTTGAAGCCGCAGATTCGGGAGATCGCGGCCGAGGCCGGGTTGGCGGGCGTGGCGACGAAGCCGGACAGCGTGGAGATCTGCTTCGTGCCGAGCGGGAACCATGTGGACGTGGTGCGTGGCCGGCGGCCAAACGCGAACAAGGTCGGCGCGATCGTGGCATCGGATGGCACGGTGCTGGGCGAACACGACGGCATCGACCGGTTCACCGTCGGCCAGCGCAAGGGCCTCGGCGTCGGCGGCGGGGGGACGAAGCGATTCGTACTGGAGTTGGTGCCGGAATCGAATACCGTCGTCGTCGGCGACGAATCGGAATTGCTGTCGGACGGCCTCGTCGCGTCCCGCATCAACTGGCTGATCGATCCGCCGACGGAGCCGATCGCAACGACAACGAAGATCCGATACCGGCATGCGGGCAGCCCCGCGACGGTGACGGCGACGCCCGACGGCGGCGCGATCGTGCGCTTCGACGAACCGCAATCCGCCGTGACGCCGGGGCAGGCGGTCACCTTCTACGATGGCCCCCGCGTGCTGGGCGGCGGATGGATCGAACAGCCGATCGCCTGAGTTCCGCTTGACCGATCGCGCGAAATCCATCACGTTATGGCGTCGTCGGACACGGAGGTCCCGCCATGCGCCGCTTGTTTCCATTCGTTCTGCCCGTCCTGGCACTGCCCGCGTTCGCGCAGGAGCCGCCGGCGCTGCTGCCGCCGAGCATCACCGGGGCGACCGCACCGGCACCGGTAATTCCCGCCGCCGCGAGCGTGGCGAAGCCGCCGGCGATCCAACGCTTTCAGAATCTCAAGAATCTGCCGCCCGAAACGGCCAGCGCCGTCCTCGGTCTGCGCGCCGGGGCCGACTGGCTCGCCCAGCGGCAGCAGCCGCACGGGCGCTTTCTGTTTGGCGTCAATCCCGCGCTGCGCGCGCCGCTCGAGGGCGACAGCGATTTCCGGCAGGCGCTCGCGACGTGGTCCGTCTGCCAGGCGGCCGCGTTCACCGGCGACGAAAAGCTGGCGGCAAGCGGCGCCCAGTCGGTTCTGGGCTTGCTGACGCAAACGAAGGAACCGCAAGGCCCGCAAGCCATCGGCTTCGCCGCGGCGCTCGCGCTGGCGATCCAGGCGCTGCCGGCGGCCGACGCCCGGCTCCGCGCCGAGGCGGACCGGCTGACGGGGTACCTGGCCGGGCAGCTCCGGGCCAACGGTTCGTTTGCGATCGACGCGACCGATGCCGAGAGCCTGCACGCCGTCCCCGGTCTGGCATTGCAGGCGATGGCGCAAGCGAACGCGCCGGCCGATGCGATGAACCGCGCGCTGGCGTATTACCGGACGAAGTTCAAGGAATCGCCGCACGCCGTCGCGGCCGGCACGCTGATCCCCGCGGCGGTCGAGTTCGTGCTGCGTACGAAGGACGCGAATGCGGCGGCCTTCGCCTTCGAAATGGCCGACTGGCTCTGCAATGCGCAATACGGCAAACTGGACGCGAAGCAGATCCTCTGGGCCGGCGGGTTTCGCACGGACTCCGGCAGTCTGCCGAAAGAGCCGGGCTATGAATCGGCGCACGCGGCGCGCGGGCTGGCGGCGGCGTGCCAGCTCATCCGTCAGGCCGTGCCCGATCTCCAACGCTATCCGAAATACCGGACGGCGACCGTGGACGCCCTGGGCTTCGTTCGCGGTTTGCAATACACACTGGAAAGCACCACTCACTTTTCCGCCGATTTCCGCGCACAATACCTGTTGGGCGGATGCCGAACCGCCCTGACCGACGGGAATCTCCGCATCGATGCCACGGGCCTGTCCGCCCTCGCCTTCCAGCGGTTTCTGGAAAGCGGCGCCGACCAGCCCTAATGCGGTGCAGGAAAAACCCCGACCGTTTACTATAATGTAAGGGCCGGTTCATTCCTCATTCCCGTCCGAATTCCGCGGTCCGAATTCGCCCATGCACCATCCCCTGCCCCGGCCGAAGTGCAAATCCCTGATGGGAATCCGCATCGCCGGAACGGGCAAGTACCTGCCGGAAGTCGTCGTCACCAACGCCGATCTGTTCGACCGCCTGAATTTCGCCGCGCGCGGCTACAACGCCGAATGGATCGAGCAGCGCACCGGCATCCAGGAGCGCCGGCACTGTCGGCCCGGACAGGCCACGTCCGACCTCTGCGTCGAAGCGGCTAACGATTGCTTCGCCAAGACCGGCTACGGCCCGAAGGACATCGACCTCCTCGTCCTCGGCACCTTCTCGCCGGACATGACCTTTCCCTCCACCGCGGCGATGGTGCAGGACCGGCTGAAGATCTCCGCGCCGGCGATCGAAGTCGAAGCCGCCTGCGCCGGCTTCGTCTACGCGCTGGTGACGGCGGCGGCGTATGTCGCCAGCGGCGCCAGCGACCGCGCGCTCGTCATCGGCGGCGACGCCAACTCGCGCATCGTGAACCCGACCGACCCGAAGATCTTTCCGCTTTTCGGCGACGGCGCGGGCGCGGTCATCCTCGAGAAAGGGGAACCGCACCAGGGAATCCTTGCCTACAGCATGGGGGCCGACGGCAGCGGCGGCGGCATGCTCTGCCGGCCCGCCGGCGGTAGCGCGATCGAACTCACGCCCGAGGTCCTCGCCGCCGGCAAACACTACATGCACATGGACGGCCAGGGGGTCTACCGCTGGGCCGTCGAGATCCTCCGCGACACCGTCCACGACGTGCTCGCCGCGGCGAAGAAGACCACCGACGACCTCGCCCTCATCATCCCGCACCAGGCGAACATCCGCATCATCGAGCAGTCGCTCAACAAGTTCCTGAAGATTCCGCACGAGAAGGTCTTCAACAACATGGACCGGTACGGCAACACGTCGGCCGGGTCCATCCCCATCGCGCTCGACGAGGCGCTCGCCGCCGGCAAGCTGAATCGCGGCGAACTGCTGCTCGTCAGCGGATTCGGCGCGGGCCTCGCCTGGGGTACCGCCCTCGTACGCTGGTAGCCCCGTCAGGAGGACGACATGGCCGAACACCGACCGCTCCCGCCGGACGACGGCGACCCGTGGACGATCCCGCTGCACGGCGCGGTCGTGCCGCTTCCGCCGACCGCCGATGTGCCCGCGCCCGCCCCCGTCGCCGCCGCGCCGGACGGCGACGCGATCCTCGGGTTCCCGGGTGCCGACGACGTGCCATCGGACGTCGGCTTCCACCCCCGCCTGCGCCGCTCGGCGTAATGCGGTGATTTCACCGCAGAAATCGCAGAGGACGAGAAAATGATCCGATTGAAAACAGTCTTTGGGCTTTCCCTCTGCGTTCTCTGCGTTCTCTGCGGTGAACTCGTTTCCGCTCCGCCGACGCTCACGTCGCTCTTCCCGGCCGGCGGGGCGGTCGGGCAAACCGTCGAATTCACCGCGTCCGGGTCGTTCGACAAATGGCCGGTCACCGCATGGGCGAGCGATCCGAACGTCGCGCTGACACCCGGCAAGGACAAGGGGAAGTTCACGGCGACGATCGCACCGGGCGCGAAGCCCGGCCCGGTCTGGATTCGCCTGCACGACGCGAGCGGCGCCAGCCCGTTGCGGCCGTTCGTGCTCGGTGTGCTGCCGGAGATCGCGGAAGCGGAGCCGAACGACGATGTCGCCAAGGCGCAGACGGTCGAACGCTCCTGTGTCGTCAACGGCAAGCTCGGCCGCTCCGGCGACGTCGACGTCTTCGCCATCCAGCTCGCCAAGGGGCAGACCCTCGTCGCGTCCCTGCTCGCGAACCACGTCCTCCGTTCGCCGATGGACGCGGTGTTGCAAGTCGTCTCGCCCGACGGCTTCGTCCTCGACCAGAACCACGATCACCGCGGCCTCGACCCGCAACTCGCGTTCACCGCGCCGAAGGACGGCGCGTACCGCGTCCGCATCTTCGCGTTCCCCTCGCAACCGGACAGCAGCATCCGCCACTTCGGCTCCGATCTGTGCGTGTATCGACTGACGCTGTCGACGGCGGGCTACGAGGACATTCCGATTCCGCTGGCAATCCAGAACGGGTCGGGCGCGAAGCCGAAGGCCACCGGCTGGAACCTCGCGATCGCGCCGATCGTGCCGAGTGCCGTCGCCGTGCGCGAGGAGGCGTTCGCGTGCCACGACTTCACGGCCGCGAAGCCGACGACGGCGCTGGTGCCGCCGTTCGCCGTCACCGGTCGCATCGCCGAGCCGGGGGCGGTGAACGCGATCCCGGTGAAGCTGACGAAGAGCAAGCCGATCGCGGTGCAGATCGAGAGCCGGGCGCTGGAACTGCCGCTGACGCCGGTGCTGCGATTGCTGGACGAATCGGGAGCCGTGCTAGCACGGGCCGAGCCGGCGCGGCCGAACGCCGATTGCGAATTGAACTACGCGCCGACGAAGGATCAGACTGCGACGCTCGAAGTGCGCGACCTGTACCGCGCCGGCGGCGAACGCTTCATCTACCGCGTGCGCGTCGTGCATCCCGAACCCGACGCCGATCTGACGGTCGCGGCCGACCGCTTCGCGCTCGCGCCGGGCACGCCGTTGGAGATTCCTGTGACGGTCGCGCGCAAGGCCGGCTTCAAGGGCGTGCTGGAATTGAAGGCCGAGGGGCTGCCGCCGGACGTGACGGCGACGAGCGTGCCGGGCAAGGACGACAAGACGCTGACACTGAAACTGTCGACGGAGGCGAAGGCGATCTCGAAGCCGTTCCGCATCGTCGCCGTCGCCAAAGACAACGCCGCGTTCACGCGACCCGTCCGCGCCGCGCTCGCCGAATTCGAGACCACCACGAGCGACCTCTGGCTGACCGTCGGCAGCGATGCCAAAGTCGCCCCTCCGACGCCGAAGAAGAAAAAGTGACGACGGCGACATAGAACGATCCGCATGACACCGACGACGGAAATCCCACAGCTCCTGGAACGCGCGCTCGCGGAAGCCCAGGCCGGCACGCGCGAACTCGTCGAGCGGTACTCCCTCGCGAACTTCCCCGCCTACGAACTCGACCTGCCAAACGCCCGCCTCGGCTTCGCCGACGGCGACAAACGCCTGTACGTTCCGATCCAGGTGCTCGGCATCCACCACGCCGACGCGAACGAGTGGCAATGGGCGTGGGACGATGCCGCGGTGCCGGACCGCCTGACGCGCAGTGCCCGCGAAGCGCTCGCCTGGGGCCGCTTGAACGGCATCGCCCCGCTCCTGAACCCACGCTTATCCGCCAACCCCGACGACTGCTGGCGCTTCGCCGCCTTCGCCGCCCGCCTGACCGGCTGGCCCGCGCTCTACTTGGTACCCACCCTCGGCCGCACGACCTACCTCGCCTTCGGAATCCCCGCATGACCGCCTACGCCGCCACGCTCGACGACATCCGCGCCGCCGCCGAACGGATCCGCCCCTTCGTCCACCGCACGCCGATCATGACCTGCGCGACGATCGACCGGCTCGCGGGGCGCTCCATCGTCTTCAAGTGCGAACACCTGCAACGGACCGGCGCGTTCAAGTACCGCGGCGCGACCAATGCCGTGCTGAAGCTCGGCCCCCTAGCCGATAAGGGCGTGGTCACGCATTCGAGCGGGAACCACGGGCAGGCGCTGGCGCTGGCGGCGAAGGTGCGCGGCGTGCCGGCGCACATCGTCATGCCCGCGAACGCGTCCGAAGTGAAGAAGGCCGCCATCCTCGGCTATGGCGGCATCGTGCACGTCAGCGGCCCGTCGCTCGCCGAGCGCGAGGCGATGACCGCGCAGATCGTGGCCGAGACCGGCGGACAATCGGTGCCCCCGTTCGACCACCCCGACGTGATCGCCGGCCAGGGCACCGCCTGCCTCGAACTGCTGGAAGACGCGCCGGACCTCGACGCCGTCATCGCGCCGATCGGCGGCGGCGGCCTGCTCGCCGGCTGGTGCCTGACCGCGAAGGGGATCAATCCCGCGATCCGCGTCTTCGGTGCCGAGCCGATTCAAGCGAGCGCCGCCGCGCAGTCGAAAGCCGCCGGCATGATGGTCCGCATTCCCACGCCCAACAGCATCGCCGATGGTCTGCTCGCGAACCACCTCGGCCAACACACCTGGCCCGTCATCCGCGATTCCGTCGAGAAGGTCTTCACCGTCAGCGAAGACCAGATCCGCACGGCGATGCGGCTCGTCTGGGAACGCATGAAGCAGTGCATCGAGCCGAGCGCCGCCGTCGGCGTCGCCGTCATCCTCTCCGACGAGTTCAAGGCCCTCGCGAACGTCCGCAAGGTCGGCGTCATCCTCTGCGGCGGCAACGTGAACCTCGACAAGCTGTATTGGTAGGGGGAAGTCATGCCGAATCGTCGCGAGCTGTTTGCCGCCGTCGCCGGGCTTGGTGTCGGCGGGGCCGTGTTCCAGCGCGCCGTCGTCGCATCGGCGCAGGAGGCGGCGAAGAAGCCGACGGGGGTGACGGCGGAGATGGTGAAGCACGCCGAGTGGATCGCCGGCATCGAACTCACGGACGCCGAACGGACCCGCGTGGCGGTTACGCTCGCGCGCACGCTGGCCGGCATGAAACGCTCCGAGGCGATCGCGCTCGGCAACGACACGCTGCCCGCGATCCAGTTCAACCCCGCGCCCGGCCTACCGCCCCACGCGGGACCGACCGGCACCGTGACGGCCCCGGCCGGCGAGGCGAAGAAGCCGGAATCCCCCGACGATCTCGCCTTCGCCCCGCTCACGACGCTGCAAAAACTCCTCAAATCCAAAGCGATCTCCTCCGTTGAACTGACCAAGCTCTACCTCGAACGGCTCAAGAAATACGATCCGCTCCTCAAGTGCGTCGTGACGTTCACGGACGAACTCGCGCTGAAGCAGGCCGAGGCGGCCGACAAGGAGATCGCGGCCGGGAAATGGCGCGGCCCGCTCCACGGCATCCCGTGGGGGGCGAAGGACCTCATCGCCTACCCCGGCTACAAGACGACGTGGGGCGCCGCCCACTTCAAGGACCAGACGCTCGACGCGAAGGCGACCGTGGCGAAGAAGCTCGAAGACGCCGGCGCCGTCATGGCGGCCAAGACCACGCTCGGCGCGCTCGCGCTCGGCGACCAGTGGTTCGGCGGCATGACGCGCAACCCCTGGAACCCGAAGCAAGGCTCCAGCGGCTCGTCCGCCGGCAGTGCCAGCGCCGTCGCCGCCGGCCTCGTCGGCTTCGCCATCGGCAGCGAGACCCTCGGCAGCATTGTCTCCCCCAGCACGCGCTGCGGCGTCACGGGGCTGCGACCGACCTTCGGCCGCGTCAGCCGCGCCGGCTGCATGGCGCTCTCGTGGACGATGGACAAGCTCGGCCCGATGGCGCGCTCCGTCGAGGACTGCGCGCTGGTCTTCGGCGCGATCCACGGCGCGGACCCCGCCGACCCGACGAGCGTGAGCCGGCCGTTCGAGTGGCCGGGGAAGAAGCCGATCAAGGAGATCCGCGTCGGCGTCTTCAACGAGACGCCCCAAGAGGTATTGAAAACATTGGACGGCCTCGGCGTGAAGATCGTGCCGATGACGCTGCCGAACGAGGCCTACGCCAGCACGATCAGCAACGTCATCCTTGATTGCGAGTGCGCGGCGGCGTTCGACGAGATCACCCGCGCCGGCGTCGGCGAGGAGGGCCACGGTCCGTTCTGGGCGAACACCTTCCGTTCCTACCGGTTCGTCTCGGCGGTCGATTACATCAAAGCCAACCGCCTGCGCACGAAGCTGATGCAGGCGATGGCGAAGGCGATGGAGGAAGTCGATGTGTACGTCGGCGGCAACGACCTGGTGCTGACGAACCTGACCGGTCACCCAACGGTGTGTATGCCGAACGGCTTCACGAAGCTCGGCGACGCGAAGGTGCCAACGGCGATCACGTTCACGGGAAAGCTGTACGGCGAAACGGAACTTCTCACGCTGGCGAAGGCCTATCAGGACGCCACCGGCTACCACACGGAACGTCCGCCGCTCGCGTAATCCCACCCTCACCCGGAGTCCGCCCGTGCCGTCCCCGATCCGTTGCGATGTCGATTTCACGAAGCCCGGCAAACAGCTCGGCCATCTCTTCATTCCCTATTCGCACAACCTCGGCGGCTGGGCGAACCTCATGGTGCCGATCTGCACGATCGGCAACGGCACCGGTCCGACGGCGCTCGTGCTCGCCGGGAACCACGGCGACGAGTACCCGGGTCAGGTCGCCGTGATGAAGCTGCTCCGCGAGTTGAAGATGGAGGACGTGAGCGGACGGCTGATCCTCATTCCAACGCTGACGATGCCGGGGGCGAAGGCGGCCACGCGGCTCTCGCCGTTGGACGGGAAGAACTTCAATCGCAGCTTCCCCGGCAACCCGGCCGGGACCGTCAGCGAGATCCTCGCCCACTACCTCACGACGGTTCTCTTCCCGCTCGCGGACCTCGTCATCGACATCCACACCGGCGGCCGCAGCGTGGACTTCGTGCCCTGCGCGCACATGCACCTCGTGCCGGCTGGTCCGCAACGGCAGGCGATGCTCGCCGGCACCGAGGCGTGGAACTCGGAGTTCTGCTTCCTCTACGCCGACATTGCCGGCACGGGCCTGCTCCCGGTCGAGGCGGAGAATCAGGGGAAGATCGTCGTGACGACCGAGATGGGCGGCAGCGAGAATGTGACGGCGCAGGTTCATCACCTCACGCAATCCGGCCTGCGGAACGTGCTGACGCATTCCGGCGTGTTGAAGGGGACGGTGGTCCCGCGTCCCGCGCCGGCGCGCTGGGTGCAGGCGCTGCATGTGGACGACTATCGCTTCGCGCCGGAGTCCGGGGTGTACGAGAACGTCGTGCCGCTCGGTGAAGCCGTGACCGCAGGCCAGACCGTCGGCCGCATCCACTTCCTCGAACGGCCCGACCGCGAGCCGCTCGAGGTGAAGGCCCTGTCCGCCGGCATCCTGATCGCGACGCGCGCGCCCTCGATCGTCGGACAGGGGGATTGCGTGGCGTGCATCGCCCACGAAGTCGATCCGCGAACGTTACCGTGAAGTTCTTGCGCGGGATGAATTGTCGTTGCATTCCGCGCGGCGCCCGACTATAAGTTCTTTAATCGGGTAACGGCGCCATGTCGGCGGCCGAACCCGTTCACCGCCCCGGAGAATCCCCCAATGCGTTCGCTGTTCGCACTGGCCATCGGTCTGACCGCCCTCTCGTTCGGCCTCGTCGCCGTCGCCGAAGAAAAGAAGGCCGACAAGAAGGCCGAGACCAAGAAGCTCGAAGGCAAGCTGACCTGCACCAAGTGCGCCCTCCAGGAAACCGACAAGTGCGGCCACGCGCTCAAGGTCAAGGACGGCGACAAGGAAGTGATCTACTACCTCGACGACAAGGGCGGCGCCGAGAAGTACCACGGCAAGGTCTGCAAGGAAGACAAGGACGCGACCGTCGAAGGCAAGGTCGTGGAGAAGGACAAGAAGAAGCACATCCAAAGCCCGAAGGTCACGGTCAAGTAACCTCGGCCGGATCCCACGCGAACGCCGCCCGTACGGGCGGCGTTTTCGTTTTCGGGGCTTTAGATCTCGATCTCCGGCCAGGCGATCGGCACCACGAAGATCTTGCCGTCGCCGATGCGCCCGGTGCGGGCCACGCGGGCGATGCCTTCGGCGATTTCGTCCCGGCGAGCGGCGGGCACCCACGCGGCGATCTCCACCTTCGGCAGGTACGCGGTGCTGTACTCGCTGCCGCGATAGCGGTCGAGGTAGCCCTTCTGCCGGCCGTAGCCCTTCACCTCGCGCACGACGCACGCCGACACGCCGAACTCCGCGAGTGCCGCCAGCACGGCCTCGGCGCGGAACGGCTTCACGATCGCGATCAGTTCCACCATGCTCAACTCCCCGCCGACGACGCCGAACCGCCGAACCCGCCCCGGCTGACCGACCCGCCGAAGAAGCTGCCGGACGACTTCGACGGCGCCGAACTGCTGCCCGGCCGCGAACCGCCGAAGTAGGTCGATCCGGTATTCACCGGACCGGAACGATACGAGGACGACGACCCGTAGCTGGAATAGCTGGACGAGCGGCTGGAGAGCAGCCACGGCCACCAGCTCCCGCCGGAGCGGTAGTAGCGCGTGCCGGAGGACGACGAGTAGACGGTGCCCGGCGGCGCGACGGCGTTGCCGTTCTCGTCGAACTGGATCGGCTTGCCGCTGGCGTCGTACGCCGTCTGCGCCGGCGAGCGTTTGCCGTTCTCGTCCATCTTCCATTCCTTGGCGATCGGCTTCCCCTGCGCGTCGTACCACGGCGGGTCGTAGGGTAGGCGCGCCTCCGTGCCATCGCGCCGCCCGCAGCCGGCGCAGATGCACGTCGAGAAGGCGAGAATGCTCCCGCCCAGGAGCAGCAGGTTGATCGTTCGGCTCTTGCGCATGGCGGTTATCCGGCGATGGCGCGGGAGACGATCAACGCGATGCCGAGGAGCAGCGCGCCGACGACGACTCCCACGGCCATGTTCTTGTCCGCGAGTTCCTTTTCGAGATCGACGCGCGGGGTGACCAGTTCGAAGATCTTGAAACCGATCACGAGCAGGGCGATGCCGAGCAGGCCGAACGCCGACGCCGCGCCGAGCGACATCTCGAATGTCTGGGGATGCCACGGAAGGAAGATCGGATCATTGGCGAACAGCATGGTTTGGCTCCGGATGGGGATTCGTGCGAGGGTATCCGGGATTGCGGCGGAGTTCAACGCCGCCATCGGTTTTTTCCTGCCGTCCGGCTGTCAGTTTGACAGGGGGAACGTCGAATTTCCGCCGGATTTCTCCGATTATCGAATGGCACGCCTCTTGCTCTGTTTGGATTCGGAGGCCCACACCATGAACCTCGACCAATTCACCGAAAAGGCCCGCGAGGCGCTCGCCGGCTCGCAGAAGCTGGCGGCCAAGCTCGGCCACCAGCAGATCGACCTCGAGCACGTCCTGCTCGCGCTGCTCGATCAGGACCGCGGCCTCGCGCCGGCGATCCTGAACAAGGCCGGCGTCGCCGCCGACGCGCTCACGCTCAAGATCCAGCGCGAACTCGAGAAACGCCCGAAGGTGACCACCGCCAGCGGCGCGCCCGAGAACCAGTACGGCAGCGGGCGCTTCAACAAGTTGATCGCCGACGCCGAGGACGAAGCCAAGCGGATGAAGGACGAGTACGTCTCCGTCGAGCACCTGCTGCTCGCGATGGCGGACGACCGCGGCCCCGCCGGCAACTTCCTCCGCGAACTCGGCCTCACCAAGAAGCGGCTCGAAGCGGCGCTCAAAGAGGTTCGCGGCGCCCAGCGCGTCACCACGCAGAACCCCGAAGAAACGTATCAGTCGTTGGAGAAGTACGGCCGGGACCTCACGCAGTTGGCCGCCAAGGGGAAGCTCGATCCGGTCATCGGCCGCGACGAAGAGATCCGCCGCGTCACGCAGGTGCTGAGCCGGCGGACCAAGAACAACCCCGTGCTCATCGGCGAGCCGGGCGTCGGCAAGACCGCCGTCGTCGAGGGCCTCGCCCTGCGCATCTTCCGCGGCGACGTGCCGGAGGGGTTGAAGGACAAGAAGATCGTCGCGCTCGACATGGGCGCGCTCATCGCCGGGGCCAAGTACCGCGGCGAGTTCGAGGAGCGCCTGAAGGCCGTGCTGAAGGAAGTCACGGAGTCCGAAGGACAGATCATCCTTTTCATCGACGAACTGCACACGATCGTCGGGGCCGGCAAGGCGGACGGAGCGATGGACGCCGGCAACCTGCTCAAGCCGATGCTCGCGCGCGGCGAGCTGCACTGCATCGGGGCAACCACGCTCGACGAATACCGCCAGCACATCGAGAAGGACGCCGCCCTCGAGCGCCGCTTCCAGCCGGTGTTCGTCGACCAGCCGAGCGTCGAGGATACGATCTCGATCCTGCGCGGCCTGAACGATCGCTACCAGACGCACCACGGCGTCCGCATCAAGGACGCGGCCCTCGTCGCGGCGGCGGTGCTGTCGAACCGCTACATCACCGACCGCTTCCTGCCGGACAAGGCGATCGACCTCGTCGACGAAGCCGCGGCGAAGATCCGCACCGAGATCGACTCGCTGCCGCAGGAACTGGACGAGGTCTCCCGCCGCGTGATGCAGCTGGAGATCGAGCGGGAAGCGCTGAAGAAGGAGTCGGATCGCGCCTCCAAGGACCGCCTCGAAAAGCTGGAGAAGGAACTGGCGAACGCGAAGGCCGAATCCGATTCCCTCAAGGCCGTCTGGCAGGAGGAGAAGGAATCGGTCAAGCACTTGCAGCAGGCGCGCGAGGAGATCGAGAAGGCCAAGGGCGACATCGAGCGCGCCGAGCGGAGCTACGACCTGAACAAGGCCGCCGAACTGAAGTACGGCAAGCTGCCGGAGCTGGAGAAGAAGCTGGCGAACATGGAAGCGGGGCTGACCGCCAAGAGCAACAAGTTGTTGAAGGAGGAGGTTGGCGAGGAGGACATCGCCGCCGTCGTCAGCCGCTGGACCGGCGTGCCGGTGTCGAAGCTGCTCGAAGGCGAGAAGGCGAAGCTGCTGCACCTGGAAGACGAACTGCACAAACGGGTGATCGGGCAGGACGAGGCGGTGAAGGCAGTCAGCGAGGCGGTCATCCGCGCACGGTCCGGTCTCAACGACCCGCAGCGGCCGCTCGGTTCGTTCATCTTCCTCGGCCCCACCGGCGTGGGGAAGACCGAACTCGCCCGCGCCCTCGCGCAGTTCCTCTTCGACGATGACAAGGCGATGGTCCGCATCGACATGAGCGAGTACCAGGAGAAGCACACGGTCAGCCGGCTCGTCGGCGCGCCGCCGGGCTATGTCGGCTACGACGAGGGCGGCCAACTGACGGAAGCCGTGCGCCGCCGGCCCTACTGCGTCATCCTCTTCGACGAAATCGAGAAGGCGCACCCGGACGTCTTCAACGTGCTCCTACAGGTTCTCGACGACGGCCGACTGACCGACAGCCAGGGCCGCACCGTGGACTTCAAGAACACGATCGTTCTGATGACCTCGAACATCGGCAGCCAGAAGATCCTGCAGTTCAAGGGCACGCACATCGGCGAAGTGTACGACCGGATGAAGGACGCCGTGATGGAGGAACTCCGCAAAGCGTTCCGGCCTGAATTCCTCAACCGCGTGGACGAGACGATCGTCTTCCACGCCCTGACGACGAAGGATCTCGGCAAGATCATCGACATCCAGCTCGAACGCCTGAAACAGCGGCTGGCGGAGCGGAAGATCTCGCTCGCGCTCACCGAGTCGGCCAAGGAGCACCTGGTGAAGATCGGCTACGATCCGAGCTACGGTGCCCGGCCGCTGAAGCGGGTGCTGCAGAAGGAACTGGAGACGGCTCTCGGCAAGAAACTGCTCACCGGCGAGGTCCGCGACGGTTCCACCGTCACGGTCGACTACGACGCCAGCCGGGACGGGCTGGAGTTTCGAACGAGTTAAGCCGTCAGGGTCGGCGGATCGCCCTTTCGCGGTGGAGCGGCGGGGCGATCGATCGGTTCGATGCGCGAGATCAGACGGCAGTCGATTTTGATGGTCCGCTGGAACCCTTCGACTTCGGACACGCGTTCGAGTCCGACGACGACCGATGTCAGAAGTACGATGCACTGATCGGGATGAACGACGTCGTAACTCGTGCCATCGACGACGTGCATCCGGAACGGTTCAAACGGGATTTGTCGAATTTCGGAGACGATTTCGTTCGGAGCCATCGTTCTTCCTCCTTCGACCATCCTATCGTCGGTCCCTCGATTTTCCTACGCTCATCCGTGCCGAATCCGAGTGTGAATCGCATCGCCGAAGATCAAGAATCGGGGCAAGCCCGATTGACCCGAAGTCGTCGATCCTCCATCGTGAAGGGTATCCGGCCTTCGGTTCCCCTCCATGAAATTGCTCGCATTCCTGGTTCTCCTTTCGTCGCCCCTGGTCGCCGCCGAGCCGAGGTTTGTCTTGGAATGGGGTGAGCGGGGGACGAAGCCCGGGCAGTTCCATTCGCCGATCCACATCGCCATCGGTCCGAAGGATGAAGTGTTCGTCGCGGACCTGAACAACGCCCGCGTTCAGCGATTCACGACGGAAGGGAAGTTCGTCGCGGAGTTCGAATTGCCGATCGATCAACCGCCTCGGAAATCGACAATGGTCGGCGGCTTCGCGGTGGACGGCGAACACCTGTACGTCGCCTACATGATCCAGCACAAGCTCGGCGTCTTCACGCACGCCGGGAAGCCGGTGCGCGAATGGGGGAAGAAGGGCACCGGCGATGGCGAGTTCCACCAGCCCGGCGGGATTCTGCTGCGGAAGGACGGCACGATCCTCGTCGTCGATCAGTGCAACCACCGTGTGCAGGTGTTTGATTCGAAGGGGAAGTTCCTGCGGAAGTGGGGCCGTCACGGATCGCAGCCGGGACAGTTTGGTGGCCTTGAGCCGGCCGGGTCGCGCTTTGCGGGGCCGCACTTCCTCGCGCAGGATTCGAAAGGGCGGCTTTACACGACTGAAGGCGTGCTCGGCCGTATCCAGCAGTTCGACGCCGATGGGAAGCCCCTCGCCGCGTGGGGCAGCAAGACGGCGGAGCCGGGGGCCTTCGGCGAGTACACGTTCGGCATGTTGAAGAATACTTTTGGTCCAATCGGCGTGTTCGTCGACGCGAAGGACCACGTCTGGGTCAGCAGCCTGAACGACCGCGTGCAGGCGTTCACTCCAGAGGGGAAGTTCCTACTGAAGTTGGACGGGAACAGTACCAAGGACGACAAGTTTCTCCACCCGCACGGGATGGCGCAGGACGGCGCGGGCAATTTCTACGTCGCCGACGCCGGTCACCAGCGGATCGTGAAGTTCGCGATGGGGAAGTAACGGAGCGTCAGGCGTTGAGTGTTGGCGGGTCCCGCGGTTCGACAGGATTGGGTTCCCGCGGGATCGGTTGAAGCCGCGAGATCAACCGGCAATCGATCTTGACGTAGTTCTCCAAGGCGTCCGGTTGATTCGGACTCGGCAATCCGACGATCACGGCGGTTAGCAGGACCATGCATTGATCGGGGTGATTCACACGATAGCTCGGCCCGTCCACGACGAACATCTCGAAGGGCGTGAACGGTGTCCGTCGCAACTCGGCGACAATATCGTTCGGGGCCATCGGTAATTCCTCCGCCCTTATTTTATCAATTATTTCTTCTCCCGCAGTGCCGAGAAGATCGCCGTGCTGATCGCCGTCGGGCTGGCGTGGCGGCAGTTCGTCAGGACCACGACGGCCTGCTTTGCCTTCGGGTAGAGTACCATCCGCGAGGTCGCTTCGGGCTGCGATCCGTTGTGGCCGACGCGCAGGCCGCCTTGCTCGTCCACCGTGAAGCCGAGGCCCCAGGTGGTGAGCTTGCCGTCGGCGGTCTTCTGCCGTTCCCACATCGTCGCTTCAGTCGCCTTCGAGACGAGCTGGCCGTCGAGCAACCCCTTTGCCCAGCGGGCGAAATCGGCGACGTTCGACTTGTACCCGCCGGCGCCGTGCTTCCAGTCGTGCGCCTCCTCGGGGGCCGGCACGACTTCGCCCTTCGCGCTCTTGAGATAACCTTTGGTCCAGTGCTTCTGACCGTTCGTTGTCCCATCGCGTTCCAGCGACGGGAGGCCGAGCGGCTTCGCGATCCGGTTCATGAGCTGGTCGTGGTACGGCTCCTTCCCGGCCCGCTGGATCACGGCACTCAGCAGGATGTACGCGTACGACGAATAGTCCACCTTCTCGCCCGGTTTGAAGATGAGCGCCGACCGGTTGAACTTGTCGAGCGAATGAATCGGGTCGAGGAACGGATTCTTCTCGGTGTAGGCCCTCACTGTCGGTACGATCGTTCCGTTCGAGTAGTGCGGGATTCCGCTCTGGTGACAGAGCAGGTGCCGCGTCGTGATTTTCGCCCCCTTGTCCGGGAACTCCGGCACATACGTCCGCACGTCGGCGTCGAGGTCGAGCTTCTTGGCTTCGACCAGTTGCATCGCCAGCACGGCCGCGAGCGGCTTCGAGTTCGAGGCCCAGTTGAAGACGGAGTCGACGGTGACGGGTGCCTTCGTCTCGCGGTCGGCAAGGCCGTAGCCCTTCCGGTACACGATCTGGCCCTCGCGGATGATGCCGACGGCGGCACCAACGACCTGCTGCTTCTCCATCTCGGCCCGGACGGCCGTATCGACCGCGGTTGCGAGGTTCGCCGGCAACGAATCCTGTGCGAACGCCGGAACCGCGAACAATAAGCAAGCCGCAAGCATGCGAGGGATCATGGTCCGCTCCGGTGTTCGTTGATGGTGGGACTTCTTGTTCGGGTCACGAGTCCGCCCGCGTCCGGCGGGGCAGTTCGATCCGGGCGCGCCAGCCGCAGCCCCGGCACGCCAGTCGGACGATGCGCGGAAAGCGGTACGCGACGACGCCGCAGCCGAGCGCGGGCAACAGCGCGATCGGGAACCAGACGACCGCAAGCCGCGCCATGGCGATGGGAAACTCGGCCCTCAGCAGGACCAAACCCAGGAGGAAGACGACCGCCGACAGGAAACTGCCGGCCAGGACGAGCAACCGCGCCGGCCAGCCGAGCGCCGGCACGGGGCGCAGGTGGGCGACGGGATGCAGAGGCCGATCGCAAGACGGACACGCTTCGGGCATGGTCGGGGTGTCGGCGGCGGTCGCCGGACGCGTCATCGCCGCCAGCGCCGGATCGACGCGCGGGCCGGCGGTGTCGGCCTCGGCCATCCGCCGCGCCAGCGCGGCCCGGGGATCGTGTCGACTGGTGCGCAGCGCCGACGCGACGAGCTCGCTCGCGTAGTCGGCGTCCATTCCCATGCCCGCCAGTTCGTCGGCGATGGATTCGGGCGGCGTCTGATAGAAGCGCGCCATGATGAACAGCCGGATGTCGTCGAGCAGTTCGAGCGCGGAGCCGTCGGCCTCGAAGTGCGCGCGGAGGCTGTCGCCGAGTTCGCCCAGCGACGGATCGGCCGGCGGCGCGGGCGCCTGGAAATCTTCGTCCCGCATTCCGACGCGTGGGTCGCTCACCGCATCCCCGTTTTGAAGCACGCTCGTTCCGCACAGGATACCGCGTCGGGATCGATCCATGCAAAAGCGAAATTCCGGCCGACCGGTCATGCGCCCCGGTCGGTGATGTCGGGAAGGTTCAACTTCGCGAGGTATTCCCGCTCCTTCGCGCGCATCTGCCGGGCCGCCTTCGCCGTCGTGTCGTCGTAGCCGCACAGGTGGAGGCAGCCGTGGACCACGTACAGCAGCAGTTCACGGTCGACCGCGTGGCCGCGGTCGGCGGCGTACTCGGCCGCGACTTCGTAGCCGATCACCACTTCGCCCTCGAGCGTCTTCGCCTTCGCGCCCGAATAGGGGAAGGTGAGCACGTCGGTCGGCTCATCGTGGTCGAGGAACTGCTTGTTGAGGCGATGGATGTGGGCGTTGTCGACGAAGGCGAGCCCGACCTTCGCGGCGCGCACGCCCTCGCCTTCGAGCACGGTTTTGGCGGCGGCCTTGAGGGCGGCGAAGTCGAGCGGCTGCTCGTAGGGGTTGGCGACCTTGACGGTGATCATCGAACTATTTTAGGGAACCGCACGGCGGAACTCCGCGCCGGTTCATAAGATATGCCCATCCTCTCCCGGACTCTTCCAGTAACGGCCGTACCCCCGGCCGCCGCGACCTTGCGCGGGGAAGGGGACCCACCATCGTTGGGGTGCCTCATCTCACCCGGAGACGTAGCCGAAATGTCCGCCACCGCTCGCCAGAGTGCGATTCAGACGATCGCCACGACCACGCACCAGCTGAACCGGATCTCGTTCAAGGAAAAGTCGCTCAAGGACCTGTTCGGCTCGAACGTCTTCAACGAAGCGGAGCAGAAGGCCCGGCTGCCGAAGCCGATCTTCAAGGCGCTGCAGAAGACGATCAAGCAGGGTGCGCAACTCACCGACCCCGCCATCGCCGACGCCGTCGCCAGCGCCATGAAGGACTGGGCCATCGAGCACGGCGCCACGCACTACACCCACCTCTTCCAGCCGCTCACGGGGCTGACGGCCGAGAAGCACGACTCGTTCCTCTCGCCGTCCGGCGACGGCACCGCCATGGCCGAGTTCAGCGGCAAGGAACTCGTCAAGGGCGAACCCGACGCCAGCTCCTTCCCCAGCGGCGGCCTGCGCGCCACCTTCGAAGCCCGAGGCTATACCGGCTGGGACCCCACCAGCCCCGCCTACATCCGCGAGACGCCCAACGGCACCACGCTCGTCATCCCCACCGTGTTCGTGTCCTGGACCGGCGAGGCCCTCGACAAGAAGACCCCGCTCCTGCGCAGCATGGAGGCCATCTCCCCGCACGCCCTCCGCATCCTGCGGCTCTTCGGCAACACCGACGCCAAGAAGGTCTTCACCACCGTCGGCCCGGAGCAGGAATACTTCCTGATCGACAAGAACTTCTACTATTCCCGGCCCGACCTCATCAACTGCGGCCGCACCCTCTTCGGCGCCAAGCCCCCGAAGGGTCAGGAACTCGAAGACCAGTACTTCGGCACCATCCCCGAGCGCGTCATCGCCTGCATGGCCGACTGCGAAGCGGAGATGTTCAAGCTCGGCATCCCGGTGAAGACCCGCCACAACGAAGTGGCCCCGAGCCAGTATGAAATCGCGCCGATCTTCGAAGACAGCAACCTCGCGACCGACCACAACCAGCTGTGCATGGACGTGATGCGCCGCACCGCGGAGAAGTACGGCCTCGTCTGCCTGCTCCACGAGAAGCCGTTCGCCGGCATCAACGGCTCGGGCAAGCACAACAACTGGTCGATGTCCACGGACACCGGCGAGAACCTGCTGAACCCCGGTGACAACCCGCACGACAACGCCCAGTTCCTGGTGTTCTGCGTCGCCGTCATCCGCGCCGTCGCGAAGTACCCGGAGCTGCTGCGCGTCAGCGTCGCGAGCGCCGGCAACGACCACCGGCTCGGCGCCAACGAGGCCCCGCCCGCCATCATCTCCATCTTCCTCGGCGACCAGCTCCAGGACATCATGGACCAGCTCGAGGCGAGCAACCTGAAATCCACGAAGCAGGGCGGCTACATGGAGGTCGGCGTCAGCGTGCTGCCGAAGCTCCCGCGCGATGCCGGCGACCGCAACCGGACCTCGCCGTTCGCCTTCACCGGCAACAAGTTCGAGTTCCGCGCCGTCGGCAGCAGCTTCAGCATCGGCGGGCCGAACGTCGTCCTCAACACCATCGTCGCCGAATCGCTCGACTTCATCGCCACCAAGCTCGAAGCCGAGGTCAAGGCCGGCAAGCCGCTCAACAAGGCCATCCAGGACCTGCTGCCCGGCATCCTCAAGGAATCGAAGAAGGTGATCTTCAACGGTAACGGCTACTCGGAAGAGTGGCACAAGGAAGCCGAGAAGCGCGGGCTGCCGAACCTCAAGTCCACCGTCGATGCCATTCCGCAGATCATCTCCAAGGCCAGCATCGAACTCTTCTCGAAGTACAAGGTGCTCACCGAGAAGGAGCTCCATAGCCGCTACGAGATCTTCAGCGAGAAGTACGTCAAGGAGATCACTATCGAGGCCAGCATGATGGTGCACATGGCCAAGACGATGATCCTGCCGGCCGCCGTGCGCTACCAGGGCGAAGTCGCGGCATCGGTGAACGCCGCCAAGGCCGCCGGCGTCGACGTTGCCGCCCAGCTCGACGAGCTGAAGACGCTCGCCAGCACGATCGCGAAGTTCCAGGCGGCAACGAAGACCCTCGACCACGCGGTCGGCCACCACGCCGGCGGCGACGCCTACAGCCACGCCAAGTACATGAAGGAAAAGGTCGTGAGCGCCATGGAGGAACTCCGGACGCTCGGCGACGCGCTCGAGACCATCGTCTCCGACGACCTCTGGCCGCTGCCGACCTACCGCGAGATGCTGTTCATCAAGTAACGGCATTTTTGGGGAGCAGTGTGAAGCCTGCGGACGCTGGTCCGCGGGCTTCTTTCGTTGGCGGAAACGTTGTGATAGAATGCGCTCAACGACCGGAGATCTCGCCATGGACAAGATCGTGGGCGACAAGGAACTGATCGAGAAGCTGCAAGGCGGCGCGAAGCACGTCGAGGTCTTCGACGCGAACGGCAAACTTCTGGGGCGGTATCTGCCGCAGCATGAATACGAACGCCGCATGATCGAATGTGGCTTTTTTCCGGAGTTCGACGAGGAGATTCGCCGCCAGGGCATCGAAGACTACAAGGCCGGCCGCGGAGTGACGACCGAAGAGTTGCTGGCCAGTTTGGTGGAAATCCGTCGGACCGGAGAACTCCGGCCGTGAATTACCGAATCGTATGGTCGTCGCGCGCCCGTCGTACGATCCAGACCCTCGTTTTCCTTGCCTGGGAGAAGGGGGCGGATTCCACGTTTCTGGATGAACCGATTCAGGCGATTACCGATCTTCTTTCCCGCCAACCAAGAACCGCCGGCGAATCGCGCGGGGACGAAGAACGAATCGTCTTCGCGGGAGTATTGAGCGTCGTCTACGAGATCTTTGAATCGGAACGTGTGGTCCTCATCTATCGGGCCAACGTTTCTCACGGTTGAAGATGGTCGGCTTTTGCCGCACTGTTCATCAAGTAAGCATGACCGGAACCGAAACCACCGGAGGGGTAACCCTCCGGTGGTTTCATTTTGCAGCCTGTGGCCGCGCCCGTTACTTGGATTTGCTCATTTCCCGGCACATCTTCGCGCAGGCCCGACAGGCCTTCGCGCAGGCCATGCACGCCTTGTCGTCCTTGTGCTTCTCGCACTCCGCCGCGCATTTGTCGCAGGCATCGGCGCAGAGCGCCATCACCGCGGCCGACATTGGTCCCTTCCGGGCCGACACGCCGGAGCAGGCGGCGCAGATCTCCGCACAATCCAGGCACAGCTTGATGCAGTCCTTCCGGCCGGCCTCGTCCAGACACGCGACGACGCACGCCAGACATGCCTCCCGGCACTCGCAGCATTCCATGCAGCACGTTTCGGCGGCCTTCTTGTCCTCCGCCCGTGCCGCAGCACCCACTCCTGCGGCGCCCGCCAACAGGCCGGCCGCGCCACCGATCATCGTTCGACGGTCCATAGCGTTCTCCTCCCGGTTGAAGTGAATGCGGGCACGCCTAACCGGCGGACCGCTTCTTCGTTTCCTCGATCAAGCACAATCCCCGCTCGAGCAGGATCACCACGCAGCCGTCCACGATCCGATACTGGACGCTGTTGCCATTCCGACGGCCGGCGACGATCCCCTTGTCCTGCAGCCGTTGAAGCTGGTTCGAGATGGCTTGCGGCTTCATCTCCAACGCCTCCGCCAGTTCGGTCGTGCTGGCTTCGTCGCGGCGGGCGATCTCGTGCAGCAGTCGCAGCCGGGTCTCGTTCGCCAGCACCTCGAACAGCGACTCCACGGCGCTGGCTTGTTCATAGGTCATTCGCGGACGTTGCTTCAGACCGGCCTTGACCGGGCATGGCCGAACAGTCTCTTGGGACATCCTTCGGATCACCTGGGCGGATAGACATACACTAAGCGATGTATTTGTGTATGTCAAGTCGAATCCGCATCGGCACGGTGCGCTGATCAACATCCCGATCGCACGGAACGTGTCGAGGAACCGGTGGTCGATTCAGGACGAATTCTTGGAAAAGCCGCATTCTCGCGTTCTGACTGTCGACGAAAGGAGGATACAGGGAGAGTCGGCCATGCTGGCGGTCGTTTTCAAGCCTACGATCGCCCGGCCGCGTGTTCGCTGGCCCGCGCTCGATTCCCGCTCCGCACTCTTCGCCCTCATCGTGGTTTCCACCGCCGTCCGGTTCGTCTGGGCCTACTGGCTCGAGGCCAGCAACGACGAAGCCTACAACTTCCTCTACACCGTCCACCCCGCCTGGAGCCAGTTCGACCACCCGCCCGCCACCATGCTTATCGAACGGATGGGGCTGGCGCTCTTCGGTTCCGTGTCCCCTCTCGCCCTGCGCTTCGGCTTCGTCCTTTGCGGTGCCGCGTCGACCGTCCTCCTCGCACTCCTGACGACGCGACTCTTCGCCGATGCCCGCGCCGGCTTCTTCGCCGCGCTCGCGCTCAACGTCACCGGCTTCTTCGCGCTCAAGGCCGGCTCGTTCGCCCTCCCCGACGGACCGCTCACCGTCTTCGCGTTCGCCACGCTATGGGCGCTCGCCGAGGCGTTCGCACAGCCGCCGCGCCTGCGCCCGTGGCTGGTGGTCGGCGCGTGCTGGGGCTGCGCGCTCGCCAGCAAGTACCACGCGGTCTTCCTGCCCGCCGGCGCGGTCGCGTTCGCGCTGACCACGGCGTCGGCGCGCCGCCACCTCGCCTCGCCGGGGCCGTATCTCGCCGTCGCCCTCGGCCTGCTCGGGTTCCTGCCCGCGCTGCTTTGGAACGCCGAGAACGGCTGGGCCTCGTTCGCCTATCAGGGCGGCCGTGCCGTCGCCCTCGGCTTCCGGCCCGACAAACTCGCGCAATACGTTGGCGAACAAATGGCCGTCTGGTTCCCGTGGATGTGGCTGGCGCTCGCCGCCGTCCTCGTGCGCGGCCTGCGATCGTGGCGAACCGCCTCCGACGCCGAGCGGCACCTCCTCGCGCAGGCGACGGTGCCGATCGCCTTCTTCCTCGCCATCGCCGCCAGCCGCGGCGCCATGGCGCACTGGGGCTGGATCGGCTTCCTGCCGCTCTACCCGCTCCTCGGCCGTGCCGCATCCGACCTGTCGCGCGAACGACCCGAACGCCTGCGGCGCATCGCCATCCTGTACTCGCTCGCGGCGGCGGGCCTCCTCCTCGCGATCCTGCTGTACGTGCGATCCGGCTGGTTCCCGGCGACGCCGCGCGGGCCGGCGCGCGACTTCAGCGGCTGGGAATCGGTTGGAAAGGAGCTGCGCATTCGCGGGCTACTGGATCGCCCAAATACGTTTCTCGTCACCGACGACTGGCACGCTTCCGGCCATCTCGCCTTCGAGACCGACGGAACCGTGCCCGTGCTCTGCTATCGCTCCGACGACGCGCGCGGCTTCGCGCACTGGAGCCGGCCCGAACAATGGATCGGATGGGATGGCCTGTACATCGAGAAGAAGGAGGGCGGCGACCCGGCGGCGCAATTCGCCCCGTTCTTTCGCCGGATCGATCGACTGCCCGACATTTCCATGACGCGCGGCGGCCGCGCCATGCAGGCCGTCCGCGTCTACCTCTGCGTCGATCAGCTCCGCCCATACCCGTTCCGCGGGCACGCGCCGTCGCGGTGAATCCACTCCGTCACTCGGTCGCCACGCGGTCCGATCCGACGAGCGGCAGCCGCGCTTCGAACTTCTTGTCGCGGATGCCGTTGTGACACTTCAGGCACGAGAGCGTCATGTCGTTGAACGCCACGACGACGCCGTCCATGTTCCGCTCCTTCGCCTTCGTGCCCAGCGTCTCGGCGGCGCGGCGGAACGTCGAAATGTGGAACTCGTATTCCTTCCCCTTGTAGGAGTTCAGGAACGCGACGGCCTTGGCGATCTGGACGAGGTCCTCGGCCGTCGCTTCGAGTTTCGGGAAGTCGTTCAGCGCGATATGCTCGAGGATCGACTGCGATCCCTTGAGCTTGGCCGCCATCAACTCCTGCTTGGTGACGAACTTGAACTTCTGCGGCACATCCTTCCGCTCGACCTTGTCGGACTTCTCTTTTTCCTTTTCCTTGTCCGGTTTCGAGCCGAAGCTGAGACCGGCCGCCGCCAGCACGCCGGCGGCGATCAGGAAAAACGGGAGCTTGCGGTTCATCGCGCACCATCCGATCCGTGGGAAGGGAACCGCGGACGCGTCGGTCCGCCAGATGGTATTGTAAACAAAATTCGGGTATGGATGTCCTGTTTAACGGAACGAGCGTTCCGCATGGATTTGTCACTCACATCGCCGCGGGGGCGGTCCCGTTCACGGCCGCGCGACCGAAGCCCACGTGACGACTCTTCCCGCCGCCCGCCAGTTCCGCGCGATTCTCGCGATAGGCGCGCTTCGCGCGCTCCCAGTCCCACCGATTCGATTCCAGGTAGTCCACGATCAGCAGGTTCCGCAGTTCGTCCAGTTCGGCGAAGCTGAACCCGTCCGAGTCGTCCACGATGCGCTCGACCGGGATCGCGGAGAGAATCTCGGCGTCCCAGCGCTCGATCAACCGGCGGCGCAGGTCGGCGGTCGGCTTGGCGAAGTGGAGCGTCAGGTCGATGCGGCCGGGGCGGCGAAACGCGGGGTCGATCAACCGGATGTCGCAGTTCGTGGTGAAGACGTACACGACCGCTTCGTTGCCGCTGACGCCGTCGAGGGCCGTGAGGAAGACCGACTGGTCGTCGGTCTCCTTCACGGTTTCGCGGTCGCGCAGGGCGATGTCCATGTCGTCGAAAAAGATCACGCCCTGCTTCGAGACCTTGAAGAGCTGGCGGACGGCCTCGCCGGGGTCGTCGGCGCGGCGGGCGGCGGCGTAGTCGTCGGCGGTGATGAGCTTGCGGTCCCAGTTGCGGCGGACGCATTCCTGGTGGATCCATCGGCAGGCGGAGGTCTTGCCGTTGCCGGGCGGTCCGGTGAGGAGCAGGCCGCGCTTGGCGCGCCCGCCGAAGCGTTTGATGCGGTCGAGGTTCTTGGGTTCGAGGTAGCCGATGGTGTTCTGCCAGAGTTTGGTTTCGATCTCCGGCGGCAGGACGGGCGGCGGGTTCGGCGGCGCGGTGCGCTTGCGGAGTTCGATCGCCCGGCGATAGAGCGCGCGGTATTGCGAACGGTCGCAGACGAGGAGGTCGTATCCGGCGCCGTATCGTCCGGCGGCGCAGCCGGCGGTGGCGCGGACGAAGGTGATCGCGTCGAGGTGGTACAGGCGGAGGCCGAGGTTCATGCCGGACCAGATCCGTCGGAAGTCCGGATCCCAATCGCGGATGAAGACGCCATCGAGGGGCGAGAAGCGGCCGCGGCGGGCCGCCCTGATCAGTTGGGTTTCGAAGAGGTCGGCGTCGAACGCGACCGGATCGCGGAAGCCGCCCGCCTGGGCGGCCGCCGCGATGAGGTGGCGGTGATCGGCCGTGAATTCCTGCAAGGGTGCCATCGTCGGGCTGGCGGGACCGCCAGTCGTGGGTACGGATCGAATGGCGGAAAGGACGGGGGCCGGCGGGAGGAGGTTCGGTCAAAAGTGTCGGGCACTCGCGGAGCGAGTGCCCGACTCTTCTTACTTCTTCGTCGCCGTCACCAGCGGGAAGTCGTCGGTGCGGAACGGCGAGGCGGGCAGGTTCGCCTTGTTGAACAGGTTGCACACCGGGAAGTTGCTCCAGCCGAAGCGCACGGCCACGGGCTTGGACACCTTCTCGCAGCTCACCTCGATCGTGTCGCCCTTGATCGTCGCGGTGGCGGGGTAGAAGTACTTGTCCTCGCCGCAGACGGTGAAGCCGTAGAGCACGCGGCCGCGCGCCACGAGTCCGCCGCCGAGGTGGTCGAAGCTCAGCACGACCTTGTCGCCTTCGATCTTGTGGGACTTGTAGGTCGGTCCGCTGTACTCGATCTTCTGGCCGTAGGCGAGGGCGCGGGCGGCGAGGGCGAGGCGCTGGCCGGCGGGTTCCTTGTGCTGCGGGTGGATGTCGAAGAGGTCACCGACATCGGTGATGACGGCCATGCCGACCTTCGGTAGCTTCGTCGTGGAATAGAGCTGGGCGTCGCGGAGTTCGGCGTAGTTCACGCCGTGGGCGTCGCCGTCGTGGAACGGGGCGAGCTGCACGAGCATGAACGGCAGGTCGGACTTCCACGCCTTGCGCCAGTCTTCGATCATCGTGGTGAAGAGCGTGCGGTACTCGGCGGCGCGGCCGGCGTTCGATTCCCCCTGGTACCAGATCGCGCCCTTGACCGAGTAGTTCAAGATCGGGTGGATCATGCCGTTGTAGAGGCTCGATGGCGTATGCGGGTTCAGCCCCTTGCCGGCGGCGGCCTTGATCATCTGCTCCTTCTTGCCGAGGTAGTGCTTGATCTCGTCGTTGCCGGCGAGGGCTTCCTTCGAGGTCCACGCTTCCGCCGGGGTGCCGCCCCACGAGGTGTGGATGAGGCCGACGGGAACGTTGAGCGACGGCTGGAGGTGCTTGCCGAAGTAGGCCGCGACGGCGGAGAAGGTGAAGAGGTTGTCCTTGTTCGATTCGAGCCACTTGGTTTCGTAGGGCGCTCCGGCGCGGACGTGCGCCTGCGGTTCGGCGACGGCGGTCTTCGGCACGGTGAAGAGGCGGATGTTCTTGTTGACGGCCTTCTCGGCCATGTCGAGGCCGCCGCGGAGCAGGTTGAAGCGCCACTCCATGTTCGACTGGCCGGAGCAGACCCAGACTTCGCCGACGGCGACGTCGTTGATGGTGAGCTTGTCGTTGCCGGCGGCGACGGTGAGCGTGTAGCCGGTGCCGGCGGCGGCGGGCGGCAGCTTGGCGGCAAACTTCCCCTTGTCGTCGGCCGTCGCGGTGGCGGCGTCGGCCTTATCGCCCTTCGCCAGCGTCACGGTGACTTTCGCGCCGGCGTCGGCGGTGCCCCATACCGTGTTTTCGACCTTCTGCTGGAGGACCATGTGGTCGCCGAACAGCTCGTGCATCTTGATTTCGGCCCGCGCCGCCGGGGCGAGGGTGCCGACGGCCGCGGCCAGGAGAAGCAATCGCAGGAAACGCATGGAGAAAACTCCGAAGTTGGGAAAGGCGGGTCTGCACAAACTAAACCGCGAAGCGCGACGCGGCAACGGGCGGGATTATTTCTTCACGCTCACCAGGATCGGTTCGCTCGAATAGCCGATCTTCACCACGAAATTCACCGGCACGAACGCCTGCACCGCGATCGGCACGTCGGCGATCTCGGCGGCGTCCGGCGCGGCCTTCAATGTGATGTGTCCCACACTCCCCGTGCCCAGCAGCGTCTTGCTCTTCGCATCCACCATCGTCACGCCCGGCGGCAGCGAGTCGGCGAACTTCTGACCCAGGTGCCGCAGGATCACGTCAAGCGTCAACGGCTTGTCGTAGTCGGCGCGGCGTTTCACCTCGACCTCGATCTTCGCCTCCTCGCCCGGCTTCAGCGTGATCCGGTTCGACTTCACTTTCACTTCGAGCACATCGGAGGCGTCCGTCACGGCGACGGCGGGCATCGTGGCCGGGAAGCGACCGCGCCCGCCGCCGGGCAGATAGATTTCCTCGTCGGGAATCGCCGTGCGCGTCAGCCCTTCGGCCGTGCCGACGACTTCGACGATGCTCGCGTCGAGCTTCGCATCGGCGGCGGCCGAGAGCACGAGGCAGCCCTGCGTCATCGTCGTGGGGATCGTCAGCGCGTTCACGGCCACGCCCTTCGGCAGGTTGCGGACCTCGACCTTCACCGGGGCCGTGAAGCTGTTCGTCCGTGCCACCGTGACGTACCACGCGGTGCGGCTGCCCGGGCCGATCATCGCCTTGGCCGGGTCGAGCTTGATCGTGAAGTCGGGCTTGGCGATCGAGGCGGCGAGGAAGTACGGGAACGCTTCGCCGCCCTTGTTGTTCAGGTCGCGGACACGGAGGACGTAGTCGCCATCCGCCGGCGCGGCGAACGTGAGGGCCGCGTCCTTGCCGTTCGTGTCGTCGTTGCTGGCGAGGACGCGCCCGTCGGCCGCGAGGATGTCCAGCATCGAATCGAGCCGCGAGCGTAGCGGCGTGCCGAATCGCCGGGCGAAGATCTCGAAGCGGATCGGTTCGGCCTTCCGGGCGGTGAAGGCGAAGTGGTCCAGGTCGCGCTTCGTTCCGATGCGGGCGTTCATCCCGCCGGGGATGCTCAGTCGGTTCGCCACCTTCGGCGCGTCGTTCGGCTCGGCTTCGGACCCGAGCGGCAGGTCGGTCACGACGACCGGGACGGGGTTCGTCTCGTGAGTTCCGTTTCGCAAGGTGATCTGTTGGATGCCAAGCGCCGATGAAATGTTCGCATCCCAGTGCGGGGCGAGTGCCTTCGCGCTGCCGACCGGTTCGAGCTTGGCCTTCGCGCCCGGGTTCACCGCGAGGGGGAACGCGTGCGCCGCGGCGGGCTTGTTGGTGATCGCGAGCGCGTACGTCCAGCGCGGGTCGCCGTCGTACTTGGAATCGCGCACGAGCACGGTGTACTCGCCATCCGCCGGCACGGTGAACGTGAAGGCCGGGTCGGCGTAGTGCCCGTCGTCGTCGGCCGCCAGTTCGCGCCCGTTCGCGTCGAGGATTGCGACCAGCGGATCGATGTGCTTTTGCAGGTCGTGAATCTTGTCCTGGATGCGGGCGGCGAAGGTCTCCACGGTGATGCGTTGCCCGGCCTTCGCGGCGAACTTGTAGGCGTCCACGTTCTCGGCGATCTCGACGCGCCCGCAGACGACGCACGGAAGCGTGATGCTTTGCGGGGCCTTCGGCGTGTTCTTCCCCGGTTGCTCGACAATGATCGGGTCGGGCGTGATGAGGATCTGCCCGAGCGACGAGACGCCGAGCGATGTCGCGAGGCGGAAGTCGTGAACGCCGACGCGGGCGTCGGGCGCGACGGTGAGCTTGAGCTTCACGCTGCGCGTCGTCGCCTTCGGGTCCTTCGCAGGGATCACTTCGGCGACGAGGCCCGGCTCGCGAAACAGGACCTTGTACGCACCGGCGAAGTTCATGAGGCCTTCGACCGACACCTCGGCGGTCGTGCCGCGCTGCGCCGCCGTCGGCACCGTGTGCGTGATCATCGGGAACGAGGTCTGCGCGTGGACCGAGGCCGTGAGAACGACGAACGCGAGGACAACGAGCAAGCGAGGCATGGCGGACTCCGAAATGCGGACCGGCGGTACTGACATCGTCGCGGAAACGCGTTCGGAGTTCCAGAGGAAAGATTGGCCCGCTGATGACGCAGACCTCTGGATGCAGATGAAGATGATAAAACCGTCGAATTCTGATCATCTTCATCCGCGTCTTCCAATCCGCGTCATCAGCGGGCCATGAACCACCTCTCTCATAAAACAGCCCCACCTCCCGGAGCGGCACCATGCTCACGTTGGCGAAGTTCTCCCTCGGCGTCGGCGACCGGTTTGCGCATCAGGCGAAGGCGCAGTTGCAGGCTTGCATCCTGGCCGCCGAGCACGGTGTCGAAGTGATTCCCGTGTGGAACAAGTCGAATCGCGAGCACACGATCATCGGCACCGAGCCGACGACCACGCGCGTCGCCGCCGACGCGGCCGTGAAGGAACTCGGGTGGACGAAGCCGTACCACCTCGACGCCGACCATATCCGGCTCGACACGGTCGATCGCTTCCTTGCGCCGTGCGACTTCTTCACCATCGACGTGGCCGACTCGATCGGACAGGAATGTGGTGAAGCGGCGGCAGTCGCCTTCGCCGACCGGCACGCGAAGCTCGTCGGACAATTGGCGATCCCGGGCATCGAGAAGCCGTTCGCCATCTCCCGCGCGTCGATCCTGACTGTGGCGAAGAAGTACTTGAAGGCCGCGCAGGACGCCGGTGCGATCTATCGCAAGATTGAGGCCGCGAAGGGAGCCGGGAACTTCATCACCGAAGTGTCGATGGACGAGACCGACAGCCCGCAGACGCCGCCGGAACTGCTTCTGATCCTCGCGGCCCTGGCCGACGAGGGGATTCCGCTCCAGACGATCGCGCCGAAGTTCACGGGGCGGTTCAACAAGGGCGTGGACTACGTCGGCGACGTGCACCAGTTCGAAAAGGAGTTTCGCGACGACCTGGCCGTGATCGCGTTTGCCGTGAAGGAATTCGGCCTGCCGGCGAACCTGAAGCTCAGCGTGCATTCCGGCAGCGACAAGTTCTCGATCTACGCGCCGATCCGCAATGCCATCCACGACACCGGCGCCGGGCTGCATGTGAAGACCGCCGGCACCACCTGGTTGGAGGAAGTGATCGGTCTCGCGGAGTCCGGCGGCGCCGGCCTCGAGATGGCCAAGGCGATCTACGCGAAGGCGCTCGCGAAGAAGGCGGAGCTGTGCGCGCCGTACGCGTCCGTCATCGACATCGACGAGGCAAAGCTGCCCAGCCTCGAGCGCGTCGGCGACTGGGGGCCGGAGCAGTTCATCGCGGCGCTCCAGCACGTGCCGACGCACCCGGCGTTCAACCCGCACTTCCGGCAACTGCTGCACGTCGCGTTCAAGGTCGCCGCCCAGATGGGCGACGAGTACCTGGCCATGCTGAAGGCGTGCGAGGAGACGATCGCCAACAACGTGACCCACAACCTGTACGACCGGCACGTGAAGCCGCTGTTCGTGTGATCCCGGGCCGTCAGCCCTCGCGGTTCACGAAGTCGATGAGTTGCCGCAGCCGGCCCATGCCGTGCCGGTTGAAGCGGAACTTCAACCGTGGGAACTTCGCGAGTTCCGGTTCGTTCGCCTCGGCCGGCAGGGCGTCGCACTGCTCGAAGTCGCCGTCCTTGAGGATGTCGGGGAACTCGCGCCGCAGATTCGCCATCACGGCCTCCGACAACCGCGAGTGCAGGCGCAGCACCAGCTCGCCGCGGACGTAGCGCATCGAGTGGTAGACGCGGTAGAAGTCGATCACTTCCTTCACGGCGTCGTCTACCGAATCGGTGATCCGGTAGAACGCGCGGTCCTCCGGCGATATGTAGCCGCGCTTCACGAGCGCGTCGTCGACGAATTTCTGCCAGCTCGCCCAGTAGTCGCCGCCGGGTTCGTCCACGAGGACGAGCGGGAAGATGTGCGACTTGCCGGTCTGGATGAGCGTGAGCGTCTCGAAGGCTTCATCGTGCGTGCCGAAGCCGCCGGGGAAGAGGGCGACGGCGTCGGACTCCTTCACGAAGGCGAGCTTGCGGGTGAAGAAGTACCGCATGTTCATCAGCTTCGGGTCGTCCTGGATGACGGGGTTGGCGCCCGACTCGAACGGCAGGAGGATGTTGAGCCCAAAGCTGTTGTCGCGGCCGGCGCCGACGTGCCCGGCCTCCATGATGCCGGCGGCGGCGCCGGTGATGACCATGTAGCCGACTTCCGCCATCTGCCGGCCGAACTCGACGGCGGCCCGGTAGGCGGGGTGGTCCGGCTTCGTCCGCGCGGAGCCGAAGACCGTGACCTTGCGCCGGTCGTGGTACTGCGCGAAGACGCGGAAGCAGTGCCGGAGTTCCTTGAACGCGCTGGCGAGGAGCTTGGCATCGCCACGGCCGCAACCGTCGAGCTTGAGCTTCTCCGCCGTCTGGCGGATCTGCTCGACATACTCGTCGATATCCTCGGCGGGCGGATCGGATTCAAGGATCGACTCGAACGGCGTGTGCGTGACGGGCACGTCGGGCATCGGCGGCTCCCGCAGGGTGGGAGCTATTGTAAGCGCGGGGTCAAATTAACGAACCGGTTCCATGCGTTCGAGACGGAGGTAGGTCGGCGCAAGGCGTTCGAAATCGCGATCGGTGGAGATGAGAACGGCGTCCGCGAGGATGGTCGTGGCCGCGATCCACAGATCGTTCTTGCCCATCTTCTGCCCGGATCGCTGGAGATGGGCATCGAGGGTCGCATACGTGTTCACGAGATCGCGCGAGTCGACGGGAAGTTCGATGAAATAGCCGAGAGCGAATTCCATTCGATCAAGCTTTTCCGGCCCCCATTCGAATTGCAACGCAAGTGAGCGAAGCTCCGCTGCCGTCACGATGGAAATGAGCGGAATCGGTTCGATCAACATCAATTGATACGATTCACGAATTTCGGCCCAAAGATCATCGTCCCGCACGCAGTGGACGAGGATATTCGTGTCGAGCAAGTATTGCGTGTCGAACGCCATCAGGACAGCTCGTCCAAGGCTTTGAGGATTTGTTCGTCCGTCTCATCACCGGGCCATGTGCCTTGAACGACTTCGAAAAATGTCTTCCCCTCGGGCAACGGCCGCGCTTTCCGCGCGGTTCGCATCAGCTTCTCGCGATCGGCCAGCTTCTGTTCCGGCGTGCGGTTCGCCAGGCGCGCCAGCGCCTCGTCCAGCGCCGCATTCGGCCCCGCCGATCGCACTTCGTCCGGGATTTCCGTCGGCGTCATCGCGATCCCTCCTCCGCGTCCATCATACCCGGATCGGTCGAGATATGAAAATCGATTCGCCGCATTCCAACGGAATGACAGGTCGAAATGGATCTCACCGGACCGGTTCGATGCATTCGACGTTGAGAAAATGCGGGTGTAGGCGGTCGAAATCCGTGTCGGTCGTGAGTAGCGTCGCGTCGGCGAGGAGGGCGG
This sequence comes from Gemmataceae bacterium, assembly GCA_019636445.1. Classification (GTDB taxonomy): domain Bacteria; phylum Planctomycetota; class Planctomycetia; order Gemmatales; family Gemmataceae; genus Limnoglobus. The sequence continues at coordinate 377,470 of JAHBXO010000001.1, forward strand.
TGGCGGCGATCCAGAGGTCATTCTTGCCCATCTTCTCGCCACGATTCTGGGTATGGGCGTCGATTGTTGCGTAATGGTCCACCAATTTGTCATCGTCGATCGGAATTTCGTCGAGGTAGCCGAGAAGAAAATCCATCTTGTCGAGTTTGGCGCGTCCCCAATGGAATTGTTTCGACAACGATTTCAACTCGGCCGTCGTGGCGATGGAGATGATCGGTTTCGGTTCGATCAGGAGCAGTTGATAGTCGTCGCGAATACGATCCCACGTGGCGTCGCCACGAACGTGATGGACCAAAATATTCGTATCCAGCACATAGCGTGGTGTCGGCATTTACGAGAGTTCGTCCAGGGCTTTGAGTATTTGCTCGTCGGTTTCGTCTCCGGGCCATTGACCGACCAAGACGTCTTCCAGTGTCTTACCTTCAGGCAACGGCCTGCCCTTGCGGGCGCGCTTCAACAGCGCTTCGCGGTCGGCCTGCTTCTGTTCCGGCGTACGGTTGATAATGCGATTTACGGCCTCGCTCAACGCATCGGGGTTGCCGTCGGAATCTTTTTCGTCCATCAATTCGGTCGGCGTCATGATCTCACCTCCGGCACCATTTTAAACCGATTTATCCTAACACGATAGTCCGTTCAGCCTTTCACCAGCTTCACGTATTCGCGCATCCAGGCCGGGTTGTCGTGCCACGTCCGCGCCGTCACGAGGTTGCCGCTGACCACCACTTCGCGATCCACATACGTGCCGCCGGAGAACTCGCAGTCGTACTTGCACTTCGCCACGGTCGTGGCCTCGCGGCCTTTCAGGCAATCCGCGGCGGCGAGGATCTCGATCCCGTGGCAGACCGACGCGATCGGCTTCTTCGCCGCGACCATTGCCTTCGTCACGCGGATGAGGTCGGCGTCGTAGCGGATGTACTCCGGCGCCCGGCCGCCGCTGATGACCATGCCGTCGTAGTCGTCCGGGTCGATGTCGGCGAAGGCGATGTCGGCGCGCATCTTGTACCCGGCCGATTCGACGGTGATGTCCCACTCGGGGTGCCGGTCGTGCAGCACGAGGTGGTACGTCCGCGCGGCCGGAGCGGCGATGTCCACGCGCCAGCCTTCTTCCTGGAGCCGGAAGAGCGGGTAGTAGGTATCCAGCACCTCGGCGGCATCGCCGATGACGAGAAGGAATTTCTTCATTCGATGCGCTCCGAATGGTGAGGGTGTACGCGCTCGGCGCCGAAGACTCCGCCTCGCGGCTAAACTTTCTTCGCGGCCTTCTCGGCTTCGAGGGCGGGCACGATCGCCTTCACCACGACCGCGCCGAGGCCGGCCAGGCCGGCGGCCAGCACGAGCAGCAGCAGCAACCGCGACTTGCCGGTCCACATGTCCCAGAGGCTGCCGAAGATCTGGATGACGAGGCCCAAGGCGACAGCGGTACCGGTGAATATGATCGCCGTGGCGAATAACGGTCCGACGCCGTCGATCCGCGCCAGCCACCAGCACGAGACGTCCGCGACCTGCGCGACGACGACCATCGGGGCGACGAGGCAGCGCATCTTCACGTTCCAGCTCGTGAACGCGAACGTCAGCCCGGTGAGGCTGAACAGCATCGCGAAGCTGAGCAGGTGGGCGTGCGTCGATTGCGTGAGCTTCTCGATGCCGATCTGCCGCTCGCTGCGGACCATGCCGTCGACGATCTCGACCTTTTTGACGACGGCATATTTGGCGATTTCTTCGTACGTCTCCAGCCGAAAGCTGGCGGCGTCGCCGCCTTCCTTGTGGCAGCGCGTGCAGCGTGTATCGAACAGTTCCTGGACTTTGATCGCCTTCTTGTCCTCGGTGAGAAAATCCGCAGTGATCGGTTGGTCCTTGAGTGCCGCGGGGATGGGCAGTTTGTTGTCCGTGAACGCCTTTTTTCGCTCCGGTTCCGGCAGCTTGAGCCATTCGTCGAGCGCCACCTGTTCGCCGCGCCGCTCCTTGTCGAGGGAATCCTTGCTGGAGGGATCGTCCTTGATGGCGCTCTTGTAATCGCTGTCTTTCGTATAGAACGCCGCCGCCATGCTGCCGGAACCGTTGAAGGGCGCTCCTTCGATCGGTCCCATGATGAGGACTTGCAGCTTGCTCTTCGGATCCTTGTCGGCTTCGGTGGCGGTCTTCCAGCCGGCGAAGATCTCCACCACATCCGCCTTGTTGGGCAGCGGGTCGCCATCGCGTGCCGAATGCTGCAGGTGGAGCTGCACCATCGCGGAGAAGTATCCGAGGCCAACGGCGCAGAGGAAGCAGGAAATCACCAGCTTCGCGGGCGTGGGGAGGTCGCGCAGGCTGTACATGGAAGGCTCCGGCGAAAGCGTCTTTCTATCGGACAATGCGACGCGGGCACACGGCCGCCCGCGAGGAGGTAGGTTTCTTCACACTAACCGCGCGCGGCCTCGTCCTGCAACAGCTTCTCCGCCGCCGCGATCACTTTCTCCCGCGCGATCGCCAGCGCGTCCGGCAGGCGCGCACCGGATGCCAGCTTGTGCCCGCCGCCCTGGAACTGCTCCGCGAGCTTCGACACGTCCGCCGAGCGCGAGCGGAAGCTCACCTTGGTGCCGCCGTCGGACTGCTCGATGAAGATCATGGCGAGGTCCACGCCGTCGATGCTGCGCGGGTGGTTGATGAGTTCCTCGGTGTCGCCCGGCACGGCGCCGGTGGCCGCGTAGTCCGCGAGCTTCACTTCGGTGTAGGCGATCCGCCCGTTCGCCCGCGTCTGGAGCCGTTCGAGCGCGACGCCCGTCAGTTTCAGGCGCGCCAGCGGCGCGGCTTCGTAGAGCCGTTCGTACAAGGGCGTCGGGTTCGCGCCAGCCTTCACCAACTCGCCCGCCAGTTCGAAGGTCGCCGCCGAGGTGTTCGCGTGGCGGAACCAGCCGGTGTCGGTCGCGAGGGCCATGAAGAGATGGCTCGCGGCGGCGGGCGAGAGCGGCGCGCCAAGCGCGCGGATGATTTCGTACGCCAGCCGTCCGGTCGCTTCCGCCGAAGTATCCACGAATGCGAGGCCGCCGAGGTCGTCCTGCGTGCGGTGGTGGTCGACGACCGCCTTCGGCACGGTCATGCCCTTCATGAAGTCGCCGAACTCGCCGAGTTGGTTCCAAGTGCCGGTGTCCAGCACGAGGATCGCGTCGACGTTCCGGTACTTCGTACCGGGTGCTTCGAAATTCTGGATGATCGTGCGGTCCGGATCGAGGAACCGGTACCGCGGCGGCAGCGGGCTGGCGATGACGACGTGCACCGTCTTGCCCATTCGCGTCAGCGCATCGGCGAGGCCGAGTTGGGACCCCATGCCGTCGGCGTCCGGCCGCACGTGCGTCATGAGCAGGAACGTCTGGTGGCGGCGGACGAGTTCGACGAGCGGTGACCAATCGAGCGGCATGACGGCTCCGGCGAAGGCGAAACGAACATTATAGTTCCCCGATCACGCGCGGCCGTCGGCGCGGGCGGCGAGGATCACCAATGCATCACGAAGCCGCCATCGACGTTGATCGTCTGCCCGGTAACATGCGCGGCCCGGGCGCTCGAGAGGAACACGACCATATCCGCGATATCCTCGGGCAACTGCCACTGGCCCAGCGGCACCACGGCCTGGATCTTCTTCGCGCTCCACTCCTCGTAGCTCAGCCGCTCCTCCGGCTTCGCGGCGTCGTGCCACGCCTGCCACACCGAGCGATTCAGCGGCGTCTTCACCATGCCGGGGCAGATCGTATTCACGCGCACGCCGTGCGGGGCGAGATCCTTCGCCAGGCACTGCGCGAAGTTGATGTTCGCCGCCTTCGAGGCGCTGTAGGGCGGGTCGGTCTGCGAGCCGATCTGCCCCGCGACCGAGGCGAGGAACACCATCGTGCCGGCCTTCCGCTCCCGCAGGTGCGGGGCGATGGCGTGGGCGACGTTCGTCATGCCCATCACGTTCACCTGGAGCACGCGCGGCCAGTCCGCCGGCGTCAGGTTCGTGAAGGGGAAGCCGAACTTACCGGAGCCGATGGCGGCGGCATGGACGAGGTGGTCGACGCGGCCGAACTCCGCAAGCGTCCGCGCCATCGCGGCGTTCACCGCCGCTTCGTCGACGACGTCGACAACGAGGGAGAAGAACCCCTCGGCCGGAACACGGTCCCATACCGCGACTTTCGCGCCCTCGGCGGCGAAAAGCTTGGCGCTCGCCAGCCCGATGCCGCTCGCCCCGCCGACGATCACGGCGACGTGGTCCCGCAGTGCCAGATCCATGTTCGGTCTCCGTTAGGCGAGCGCCGGGTCCGGCAGGCCCGCCTCGGCGAAGCCCTTCTTCCGGAGCTGGCAGGAATCGCAGCGCCCGCACGGCCGGCCGGCGGCGTCCGGGTCGTAGCAGCTCAATGTCGTCGCGTAGTCCACGCCGAGCGAGACGCCGAGCCGGATGATCTCCGCCTTGGTGAGTTTCAGGAGCGGCGAGTGGACGCGGAAGCGACTCGTGCCTTCGGTTCCGGCCTTCGTCGCCAGGTTCGCAAGCGATTCGAACGCCGAGAGGAACTCCGGGCGGCAGTCGGGGTAGCCGGAATAGTCGAGCACGTTCGCGCCGATGAAGAGATCGAAGGCGCCGATCGTTTCGGCGTAGCCGAGCGCGAGGCCGAGGAGAATCGTGTTGCGCGCGGGCACGTAGGTGACGGGCACGCCGTGGGCGATGGCGTCGTCGGTGCGGTCCTTCGGCACGGCGAGGTCGGCGGTGAGCGCCGAACCGCCGATCGCGCGCAGGTCCAGCCGGACGACGCGGTGGTCGGCGGCACCGAGCCGCTTCGCGACGATGGCGGCGCGGTCCAGTTCGACGCGGTGGCGCTGGCCGTAGTCGACGCTCAGCGCGTGCGCCGCGAAGCCCTCGCGGATCGCGACCGCCAGCGCGGTCGTACTATCCAATCCCCCGCTCAACAACACGACGGCGTTCGGCATGAGTTCGGCGCCCCGGCGACTTTCGTGTACTCTATTCGGCCGGCGAATCTAAAAAATGGCTATCCGAATCATCCTGATCCCGTGAGGACGTCCCCCGACATGGACTTCACCGAGACGCCGTCTGCCGATCAACTGGAGACCTTCCCGAACCCGCGGCCCGGCCGCGACTATTCCATCGAGATCGTCTGCCCCGAGTTCACCTCCGTCTGCCCGAAGACGGGCCAGCCGGACTACGGCACGATCGTGTACACCTACACGCCCGGCGACGTGTGCGTGGAGTTGAAGAGCCTGAAGCTGTACCTGCAGCGGTTCCGCAACCAGGGGATCTTCTACGAGCAGGTGACGAACCGGTTGCTGGATGATTTCGTGGCGGCGGCGAAGCCGGTGCGCTGCACGATCGTTTCGAAGTGGACGCCGCGCGGCGGCATCAGCACGAACGTGACGGTCAGTCACCCGTAGCGGACGAACGCATCGGACGGGGAGCAGGGGGACAAGGATTCGAACCCTGTGGAGCGGTTTTGGAGGCCGCCGGCTCTCCCAGGAGCATCCCCCTTCTCCCTCCAGACGCTGGCGAACCCCATCGGGTTCGCGCGACACAGTCGATTGGATCCGAAGGTGCCGCGTTCTCGCTCAGGCCGAGGGGTCGCGTGAAAAGCGGCGGAAACTTCATATCGCATTCCATGAGCCGCGCCGTCACATTGATCGTGTGGTGCCGGCGGCCGGCGCGTCGGTGTTTTTCTCCATTTTGTCCGAAGAGTCCCGGAGTGCCTACGATGAAATGCCCGATGGTTCTCGCGTGCCTGCTGGCGATCGGTCTTGGGGCGTTCGGCCAGGACAAGCCGGCGGCCGCGAAGAAGCCGACGATTCTCGGCGAGTGGTTCCTCGGCAAAGAGACGGCCGGCGGGGAACTGGCGACGAAGCTGAAGGAGAACGTGTCGCGCGTGACGATCGATTCCGAGTCGATCGTGGCGGGCCGGACCGCCGGTTACAAATTGGACGAGGCGAAGAACCAGATCGACGTGACGATCGACGGCGGCCCGAAAGGCGAGCAGGGGACCTATTCCGGGCTGTACGAATTGAAAGGCGACACCCTGAAGATCCATTTGGCCCTACCCGGCCAGCCGCGCCCGACGGGGTTCGAGGCGAAGGCGACGACGGTCTTGCTGGTGCTCGCGCGCGGGAAGTCGTAGGTCCCGCGATGAAGTACGATTCGACACTGAAGCATCTGCTGGACCGGTTCGCGGCCGACTGGATCGGTCTGCTCGCCCCGCTCGTCGATTTGCCGCCGGGCGTCCAGGTCGAAGCGCTCGATGCCGACCTCTCCACCGTGCAGGCGATGACCGACAAGGTTTTTCGTCTCCACCGGCCGGAACTCGGAGTACTCCATCTCGAACCACAGTCGTCCCACGATCTCGAACTGCCCGATCGGTTGCTTGTCTACAACTCGCTCTTGCATCGCCGGCATGGCGGACCGGTTCGCACGGTGGTACTCCTCTTGCGTCGCGAGGCTGACAGCCCCACGCTGAGCGGTTCGCTCCGTCGCGCGCGAGCCGACGGGCAGGAGTACCTGCGCTTCGACTACGACGTGATCCGCGTCTGGCAGATGTCCGCGGATGTCTTGCTGGCCGGCCCCATCGGCGTGCTGCCACTGGCCGTGCTCGCCGACGACGCGAAGGACCGCCTGGAGGACGTGGTCGTGCGAATGGACCATCGGTTGCCCAACGACCCGACACGCAACTTGTTGCTGGCTTCAAGTTTTATTCTTTGCGGCCTACGGTATAATGAGGAAGTCATTCAAGCGGCGTATCAGAGAGTCTTGGGCATGAAGGAATCGGTCACCTACCAGGCCATCATCCGCGAAGGCGTCGCGTACGGGACGATCGCGGCCCGGCAGACGGCCCTCCTTGACGTCCTCGAAGAGCGCTTTGGCGTCGTGCCTCCCGAACTGGTCGCGATGATCCACGCGACCTCCGATTCGGCGAAACTCCAGACCGCGATCCGCCGCGCCGTGCGTGTGGCGTCCCTCGACGAATTCCAACTCTAGCGGATCGACACGTGCCGCCGTGCATCTGCTCATCGACGGCTACAACCTGATGCACGCGGCCGGCTATCTGACGACCCGGAAGACCGGCCGCATCGAACCGATCCGCCAGCGCTTCCTCGCGTGGCTGTCGAACGCCCTTCCCGCCCGGAACGCCGACGCCGTCGCCATCTTCGATGGCCATGCCCCGCGAACCCGATCGTCACTCCCGCACGTGGCCGTCCGCTATTCCGCCCCGGTCACGGCCGACGACGCCATCGAAGCGATCCTGAGTTCGCGCGAACGTCCGGAAGCGGTCGTCTCGAACGATGCGCGCCTGCACGAGGCGGCTCGACGGGCCAACGTGCCGGCGTGGCGCTGCGAACGGTTCCTCGACTGGTTGATCGAAGCGCCGAAACGGAATCCGTCCGCCGCGCCGATCAACGAGAAGCCGACCGCCGCCGTCGATGAGTCGGACCTGCTCCGGGCGTTCCAGACTCCGCGAGGGCGCAAGCCATGACCACGGCGGAATGGGACGCGTCGACCAAGCCGCACCAGATGCTGCGCGCGCTCGGCCCGAAGGCCGTCGGGCGCAAATTCCAGTTGTTCCTCTGCTCCGCTGGACGGCGCCTGCTCGACCGCAAGCCGGACGCCACGCTGGAACGCGCCGTCGCCAACCTCGAGCGGTTCATGGACGGCGAGATCTCGACCGAAGTGTTCCGCGCGCGGGAAGCCGAGATCATCGGAGCGGTCATCCGCGAACGTCATTTGCGATTGGAGTACGGCTCGGTCGACTTCGTCCTGCACGCGATCACGGCCGTGATCGCTTCGAACACGCAACAAAGCCTTCGGTCCCTGCTCGACTACGGCCGGCTCGCCGCGGACGAGGACGGGGGGCGCTACGACTTCGATCGGGAACTCTGCGCGATCCTGCGGGACGTGTTCCCGCCGCCGGACCGCGATTACGTCCATCGGGCCACGTTCGCCGGTGGCGGTCTGGTACTGCCGGACGGGACGATCTACCGCGTGCCGGACGACGCCCGCGCGATCGCGCAGGGTATCCGTCGGGATCAGGCGTTCGACCGTCTGCCGATCCTCGCCGACGCGCTCGAAGACGCCGACTGCCCCGACCGCGCGTGGCTGGACCACCTGCGATACGGCACGAATCACGGCCGGGGCTGCTGGGCGCTCGATCTGGCGCTGGGACGGAATTAACGTTGCGACCGAGTTGTTGACGCGTTTTTTGTTAGCCCGACGCGCGAGCGAGGGAATCGTTCTTCGCGATCCGCCTGGCCGTCAGCGCCGCCACGTATCCCGCTTTGAATCCCGCGTCGATGTTCACGACGGCGACACCGGCCGAGCAACTGTTCAGCATCGTCAGCAGCGCCGCCAGCCCGCCGAACGCCGCTCCGTAGCCGATGCTCGTCGGCACCGCGATCACGGGGCAATCCACCAGCCCGCCGACGACGCTCGGCAGCGCGCCGTCCATACCGGCGCAGACGATGATCGCATCCGCCGCAGTCAGGCGTTCCCGGTGCTTGAGGATGCGGTGAATCCCGGCGACGCCGACATCGGCGATGAGGCTCGCGGCCACGCCCATGACGCGCACGGTGTTGAGGGCCTCGTGCGCGACGGGCAGGTCGCCGGTGCCGGCCGTCACGACGAGCACATCGCCGATGGGGGCAGGGCGTGCCCCCGGCAGGGGCAGCCAGAACGTGCGGGCCAGCCGGTCGTTCTCGCCCGACGGGAACTTCGCGGCGAGCCGTTCCGCCTGCGCGTCGTCGACGCGCGTGACGAAGCAATCCTGTCCCGCATCCGCCATCCGCCGCACCACGCCCTCGACCCAGTCGACGGTCTTCCCCAGCGCGAGGATCACTTCCGGGAATCCGCAGCGGTCGCGGCGGTGGAAGTCCAGCGTGGCGAAGCCGAGATCGACTGCCGTCGGCGCGAGCCGTTTCGCCACGTCGTCCACGCTCGCCGACCCGGCCTTCACGGCCTCCAGCAGGTTCCGCAATTCATCCGCCGTCATCGGTTCCATTCCTCACGGGCCAGGTTCATTCATCATAGCTGAACGATGGAAACGGGAACGCACCGGGCCGGGCACCGCTTCCCGCGAAGCGGCGCCCGGCCCGGTGCAAGCGAAGCCAACCGTTACTGGCGTTGCAGGGGCACTTCCTCGATGGTGATGCCCAGTTTGCCGTCGACGACGGCGACGTCCTTCTTCTCGATCTGGTTGTTGGAGCCGTCGATGTATTCGACGTTCGCGGTCTTCTTGCCGGCGGCCGTCAGGATCGCGCGGAGCGCCTCGTAGTTCTGGATGCGCTGACCGTCGACGGCGAGGATGACATCGCCTTGTCGCAGGCCGGCGGCCTTGGCGGTACCCTCGGCTTTCAGTTCGGTGATGTACAGGCCGTGTTCGGTCGCCGTCGTGGTGGTCGTTTCGACGGGTGCGGCCGGCGCGACCGTCGTTACGGTCGGCGTGGCGGGCACGACGTAGGTCGTCTGTGGGACGTAATACGTCTGCGGAATGACGTAGCTGCGGGGCGCGATGTACGGCGCGGGGTAGATGCTGTTGAAGCCGTAGCCGCCATAGCCGTATCCACCGTATCCCCCGCCGTAGTAGGGGCGATAGCCGGCACCGCCGACGCCGAGGTTGTAGAAGTTGCCGAAGGGCGAGTTGCCGTAGCTGAAGCTCAGACCGGAGCGCGGGTTGCCGAGGGTGATCCCGAAGCTGGTGCCGCCGCGGTTGAAGTTATTGAAGTTGTTGAAGTTGCCGGCCCCGTGATTGAAGTTGTTGCCGCCGCGCGGCGGGCCGCCGCGCTGGGCGAAGGCGGGGAGCGACGCGAAGAGCACGAGCGCCGTCGCGAGGAGGTACCGGGTGCGGATCATGATGAGGACCTCGGAGAGGATGCGGTACGGCGGAGGGGCGAAGCGCCGAAAAGTGTCGCCGTGAAAGAATACCCGACGAACGGTCGATTCTTGCGCGTAATGCCGGCTCGATTCCTCAAAAATCGACCGAACGCTCCACATCCGCAATCCGGGAACTCTGGCGAGGGCGAAACGGTTGCGGAGAATACCGGAACTTTAACCCCGGCCCCGAATGCCTATTCCAATCTCCATGATCCGACCTGCGACTCCGGCCGACGTGCCGACCATCGTCTCGCTCATCCGGGCGCTCGCCGACTACGAAAAGCTCACCCACGAAGTTGTTCTGGACGACGATCGCCTGCGCGAACACCTGTTCGGCCCGCGTCCCTACGCGGAAGTCCTGATGGCGGAGGTCGAGGGTCGCTCCGTCGGCTTCGCGCTCTTCTTCCACAACTACTCGACGTTCCTCGGTCGGCCGGGGATCTATCTCGAAGACCTGTTCGTGCTGCCGGAGCATCGCGGGCACGGGCTGGGCAAGGCGCTGCTGGTCGCGCTCGCGAAGCTCGCCGCCGAGCGCGAATGCGGCCGGCTGGAGTGGGCCGTGCTGGACTGGAACGAACCGTCGATCCGGTTCTACGAGTCGCTGGGCGCGGTTGCAAAGAAGGAATGGATCATCTACCGCACGACCGGCGAGGCGCTGGCGAAGCTGGCGGAACGGAACTAGGCCCGCCCGCGTTCGGCGAGGTACGCCGCGAGTGCCTCCCGCCAGGTTCGCGGCGGTGCAACACCGACGGTCGCGAGCTTCGCCGTGTCCAGCACGCTGTACGGCGGACGGCGCGCCGGGTCGTTCCGCTCTCGCGTTGGGATCGGCGTGAGGTCCGCGGCCACGCCGGCGAGACGGAACGTCTCGGCGGCGAGGTCGTGCCAGGTTGTCGCGTCGGCGTTCGTCGCGTGGAAGAGACCGTTCGCATCCGCCGCGATCAGGCCGACGATCGCGGCGGCCACGTCCTTCGTGTAGCTCGGCGTGCAATGCTGATCGTTCACGACGCGCAACGGCTTCCCCTGCCCCGCGACGCGCAGCATCGTCTCGACGAAGTTGCCGCCCTTCCCGCCGACGCCCCACGCGCCGTACAGCCCGCAGGTGCGCACGACGAGGTGCCTCGGTGTCAGCGCTCGCGCGAAGTATTCACCCGCGAGCTTGCTCATTCCGTACACGCTCACGGGGCCGGGGGCATCGTCTTCCGCGTAAGGGGTCGAACGTTTCGCATCCAAACCGAAGACATAGTCGCTGCTCACGTGGACGAGCTTCGCGTTTGCATCCCGGCACGCCAACGCCAGCTCGCGCACGGCCCAGGCGTTCACGGCGAACGCGGCATCCGGCTCGCTCTCCGCCTTGTCCACGAGGTTGTACGCGGCGCAGTTCACCACCACGTCCGGGGCGTGGCGCTTCACGCATTCGGCGAGGCTGCCACGCACGGCGAAGTCGGCGTCGGCGCGGGTCGCCGAAACGACTTCGCCTGGCAGCATCGGCACGAGGTCCCGACCGAGCTGCCCGGCGGAACCGAAGACGAGGGTGGTCATGGATCAGATCCGGCGGGAATTGCGTCGCGTTGAGACTTCGTGGTAGAATATCGACACCGGTCCGAAGGGGTCCTATATGGACGATTTTTACGCCGATGTCTACATGTTGAACAAGAATAACTATCCGAGTGAGGAGCTGGCGAAGTTGCAGGGTAAAGTCGTCGCTTGGTCGCTGGATGGGAAACAGATTGTCGGCGTCGGAGAAGATCACGGCGAACTCTTTGCCCGCATGCGTCGACTCGGTCGATCCGATGTCGTCTACCAATACATTTGGCCGGAAGATGTCGAGGTTCAACCGGGCACCGACCCATCGTCGAATAGTGCCACCGTTCCGAGTCGGCAATTCGCAGAAGTGTTCACGTGATATTTCGATTCGAACTATCGACGGTCACACAGGGCCCACCTTCGCTTCGAGGCATACCCTATCGATCCCGGCCGATGATTTCCCTCGGCACCCGCCTGCGCGACGGTACGTTTCATTACGAAGCGTTCCTCGTCGACACGGGTTCCGACGACGTCATCTTGCCGCTCTATTTTGCATCCTTGCTCGGCATCGATTTGAACAGGGCCAAAGCGTTTCATCACGGCCTGGCCGACAGCAGTCGAATGACCGTACGATACGCGGACGTTGAGTTTCGACTCGCAACGACGCCATTTCACTACGTTCAATGGCGGGCCACCGTCGGCTTCGCCGCCATGCCGCGACCAATATTTGGCTGGGCGGGCGGACTCGAGTATTTCAATGCGAATTTCGACTGGATGCTCGCGCGTATGACGCTCGTTCCCCTTCCGACGCTGCCGCTCACGGCCTCCGCGTTCCCGTCCCCGGATCGAACACGCCAATTGCCGATGTAACCGGCCAACGAAAAAAGCCGGCGGATTCCTCCGCCGGCTTTCATGGCTTCCCGTCGATCACTTCTTCTCGACGAAGCTCTTGTCCTGCGTCTTCACAGCCGTCACCTGCTCCTGGTACAGGTCGATCGTCGTGTCGGTGCCGCCGATGGTCACGTTGATCTTGCCCACGAGCTTGATCGAGATCGTCGACTTCTCGACGCGGCCGGTCTTCGGGTTGTACAAGATTTCGTTCGCCTTCTCGCCGGCCTTGTAAGGCTCGGTCTTCAGCTCGCCGCCCTTGATCTTGAAGAGCAGGCCCTCGCCCTGGTCGGCGGCCGGGGCCTTGTAGGTCATGGCCGTGGAGACGTCGATCTTGTCGAGTTCCTTGTCGATGGCGTTGGCGGCGGCCGTGTTCTTGCCGACGTACGTGAAGGTCGTCACGGTGTCGTAGGAGCCGATCGGGCCGAGGTTCATCGTGGCCTTCTTCTCCCACTTGCCGCCGACCGCCTGGTCCTTGTCCGCCGTCAGGCCGAACGAAGGGTCGGTCATCTGCTTCATCGCCTCGTCGGTGAGCATCTTGCGCAGCAGCGATTCGATCTGCTGGTTGACACCGCCGAGCTTCTTGAGGAAGTCGTCCTTGCCGTCAACCTTCTCGACGACCATCCCCTTGCCGTAGGTGATGGTGAATTCGGTGCCGACGAGCTTGGAGAAGAAGTCGGCGAGGCCGGGGTTGCCCGCGGCGCCGGCGGCGTTGGCGTTGGTCGAATCGTATTCGACCTTGTTGCCGGCGATGTCGATCGACATCTTCACGCCTTCGATGGTCTGCTTGACGGTCCACTTGTCGGCGGCGAAGCTGGTCGGCAGCCACTTGAAGTAGAAGGTCTGCTTGTGGGTCTGGACGAGGTCCGAACCGCCCTGGACCTTGATGGTCTGGGTGACGGTGGTCTCCATCTCCTGATAGAAGGCCTTGTCCTTTTCGAGCTTGGTCTCGAAGCGGGCGGTATTGGCGGCCGGGGTCGTCGGGGCCGGCGGCGTGGGTTCGGCCTTCTTCTCCTCCGGCTTCTTCTCGTCGGGCTTCTTCTCGGCCGGCTTGGCTTCGGCGGGTTTCGCCGGGTCCGCCTTCTTCTCGCCCGCCGGCGGGGTCTGGGCCGCGACGAACGTCGCGCCGGCGGCGAAGAGCACGGCGGTCAGGAGACGGTAACGCAACACGGTCGGTACTCCACTCTCGCGGCCGGTCGCCCGGCGGAATCGGAAACGGCTGTTTTTCTACCCCGAACCCGGGGGGAAGCAAGTAGCCGCGCGAAAAACCCCGCCGCGCGAATTCCCCTGACTTCCCGCGCGATCCACGTTAAACTGTAGCTGTTCCCGCGAGGGCTTGCCGTGCGGTCAATCGTTCCGCTGCTCCTCCTTTTGGCGTCCGTCCCGTCGCTCGGCGCCGCGCCCCCGCGCGAACGGATGGACGACGCCATCGATCGCGGCCTCGTCTTCCTCCGCAACAGCCAGAACAACGACGGCAGCTGGTCCGGCGGCGGTGGACTGTTCGCCATGGGCGGCGGGCGGGGCGACCTCGCCGTCACCGCGCTCTCGGTGATGGCGTTCCTGTCGGCGGGGCATGTGCCGGGCGAAGGCAAGCACGGCGCCGCCATCGAGAAAGGCGTCCGCCACGTCATGGGCCAGCAGCAGCGCAACGGGCTGTTCGCGGGCAGCGGCGGCGGGTTCGGCGGCGGGCAGGAGATGTACACCCACGGCATCTGCACGCTCATGCTCGCCGAGGCCGCCGGCATGACCGACGGCAAACTCGCGGAGGAACTCCGCACGCGCCTCACCGCCGCCGTCACCTGCGTCCTCGCCGGCCAGCGCCAGCACAACGGCCCCGACCGCGGCGGCTGGCGCTATCGCATGGTCGGCTCCGACGCCGACCTCAGCGTCACCGGCTGGCAGCTCATGGCCCTGCGCGGCGCCCGCAACCTCGGCTGCGATGTCCCCGCCGAGCGGATCAAGCAGGCCGTCGACTACGTCCGCCGCTGCCACGATCCGCTTAGCGGCGGATTCCGTTATACGACGCAGAACCAGCTCACGGTTCCCTGCACCGGCACCGGCATCCTCGCCATGGAACTTTGCGGCAAGGAATACCACCGCTCGCCCGAAGTCCTCCGCGCCGGAGCGTTCATCCTCCAGCGCAACCTGAACCCGGGCCAGGCGCACTTCTTCTACGGCATCTACTACACCTCGCAGGGGATGTTCCAATTGGGCGGCAACGAATGGAAAGCGTTCCGTCCGCGTTTGCACGCCCTGCTGCTCCAAAATAATCCGCCGCGCGCGGATGGATCGTGGCAGGCCGGCGGGCAGGCAGCGTACGACGACATGCAACAGGGGCCGAACTACTGCACCGCGATGGCGATTCTGGCGCTCACGGTGGAATATCGCTATTTGCCGATCTACCAGCGATTTGAAGAGCCGATTGAAAAGGACGCGAACGATCCGTGACGGTGGTCGGGTGCGCCTTTGGATTTCGGCATCCTGACAGGCGGGCAAAGACACCTGCCCGATGCCGACAACATCCGCCAACTCGATCGTCGTACGTTTTCTACTTAATACTCGCCGGTTTGATCGTATAAGACGGACCGCCGTACCCGATGGAGACCATTCTTTGGCCCCGGAGGGGCTGCGGGGTGTAGTGACTGTATCGGAAGTCAATACGAAACTTCAACGTCCGAGTGTTGCCAGGT
>JAHBXO010000010.1 GCA_019636445.1 Gemmataceae bacterium
TCGAGCGGATCAATACCGTCTGATCCTTTCTTTACCTGAAGACCGAAAGTTAATTTGTAGGAAACGTATGAAGTGTCACCGTCAGCGAGACGGCCAATTCCGCGACGAGACGCCCATAGGCTTCGAGGGATTCGGGAGATTTAAACTTGACGTTGAGGAGTCGGAACCAGCGGGTTCCGGTGGAAGCGGTCCAGACGGCACGGGCTTGGTCTTTCTGGCCGTGTTTCAGATAGATGGGGGGGGGACAGGATTTCGCCTCATGTTCGCCTCTCCGTCGAACTATGCACCGGTTGCACAGTTCGGGTGTTTCGGAGTAGCGCCCGGCGAAGTGCCGAGGTAAGCGAAATCGGTTCTACTTTAAGGAGTTTTCTTCAGTACACCCGGAAGGATTCGAACCTTCAACCTTCGGTTCCGTAGACCGATGCTCTATCCAGTTGAGCTACGGGTGCCTGCGTCTTTCAATCGTATGACCCCGGAGGCGGGGCGTCAACGCGCCTAGATTTCCAGCCCGTCGGGGATGATCGCTCCGCGCGGCACGCAGACGATGCCATCGCGGATGTGGAACCGGCCGGTGGGGTCGTCCGAATCGGCGTCGCCGTCGTGGTCCCGGATGCGAACACCCTTTCCAATGCGACAATCCTTGTCCAGGATCGCGCGTTCAATCCGACACCCTTCGCCGATGTTCAAGTTCGGCCGGCCGAGTCGCTGGTTCTCCGCCAACTCCGCCTTTGTCTCGTAGCCGTCGCTGCCGATCATGACAACGTGACGGAGCAAACAGTTCGCGCCGACGACGCTACGGACGCCGATGGACGAATGCTCGAGCGTGCTTCCGCCGCCGATGACGCAGCCGTCGGACACGGTGGCGTGGTCGAGGCGGGCGCCGTTGATGCGGCTGGCGGGCAGGTTCCGCATGCGCGTGTAGATGACGCCTTCGGGCTGGAAGAAATCGAACGGTGGTTCCGGTTCGCCGAGCGCGAGGCTGGTCTCGTGATAGCTGCGGATGGTGCCGAGGTCTTCCCAGAAGCCGTCGTAGAGGTGGGCATGGATGTGCCGGTCGGCGACGTGGTTGGGGAAGACATTCGAGCCGAAGTCGTGCGGGAGGAGCATGGCGTTGTGAAGCTTGTCCGGCACGGGGGTATTGAGCATCTCGATGAGTTTGGCAGTGTTGAACAGGTAGATGCCCATGTTGGCGATGTAGTTGCGGCCCTTGGAAGGAATCCCCTGCGCGTCGATCCAGGACGAGGCGACATGGTAGGGTTTGCGCGCCTCGGCGGTCTTGGGTTTCTCGGCGAAGCCGAGCACACGCCCGGAATCGTCGACCTTCATGAGGCCGAAGGCGGAGGTTTGGCTTTCGGGTACAGGGATGCCGGCGATCGTCACTTCCGCGCCGCTCTTGCGGTGTGTCTCGATGAGCTGGCGGTAGTCCATGCGGTAGAGCTGGTCGCCGGAGAGGATGAGCACTTCGTCCGGTTCTTCGCGCTTGATGTAGGCGATGTTTTGGCGGACGGCGTCGGCGGTGCCCTGATACCAGCCGATCTGGTCGTCGTACGCCTGCTGGGCGGCGAGGATTTCGACGAAGCCCTTGCTGAACATGTCGAACTTGTAGGTGTTCGAGATGTGGCGGTGGAGGCTGACGGAGAGGAACTGCGTGAGGACGTAGATGGTGTTGAGCTTGCTGTTGAGGCAGTTCGAGATGGGGATGTCGATGAGCCGGTATTTGCCGCCGACGGGGACGGCGGGTTTGGCGCGTTGTTTGGTGAGGGGGAAGAGTCGCGTGCCGCGACCGCCGCCGAGGATGAGCGAGAGAACCTGCGGCATACCGTGCCTCCGGGGTGCCGAACGAGGTGGAAGAGAAGTTTCGCCTATGCTACCGCGCGTCGGGCGGCGGTGTAAGGGAGTGCTACAACAGGAAGAAGATTTCTTCCCTCGAACGTCCGGCATCTCCGGAATCCGGCATGGTCGTACCATCCGTGAACGTGTCGTCGCACCTGGCGGTCCTCGCGGCCGTGGATCCGGAGCGCGCCGCGCTGGTCGATGCGCGGACGCAGCGGAGCCTGACGTTCCGGGAGCTGCACGCGCGGTCGGATGCGATCGCGGCGGGGCTGAACGGAATCGGCATCGGGAAAGGGACTCGCGTGGCGCTGATGGTGCCGCCGTCGCCGGACTTCTTCGCGCTGACGTTTGCGCTTTTGAAGACCGCGGCGGTGCCTGTGATGATCGACCCCGGCATGGGCGTGAAGAATCTCGGTGTCTGCCTCGCCGAAGCGGAGCCGGAGGCGTTCGTCGGCATCGCGAAGGCGCACCTGGCGCGGCGGCTGCTCGGCTGGGGACGACGGAGCGTTCGCACGACCATCAACGTCGGGCGGGGGCGCTTCTTCTGCTCGCGATCGCTTCGGGAACTGGAATGCCAACCGAAACCGTTCGATCCTCCGGCGGTCGGACCGAACGACACGGCTGCGATCCTCTTCACCAGCGGCAGTACCGGCGTGGCAAAGGGGGCGGTTTATTCCCACGGTATCTTCACGGCGCAGGTGGAGATGCTCAAAGCCGAGTACGGCATCGCCCCCGGCGAGGTCGACCTGTGTACATTCCCCTTGTTCGCCCTCTTCGGCCCGGCGCTCGGCATGACCTGCATCATCCCCGATATGGACGCATCCCGACCCGCGACGATCGACCCGGCGAAGACGCTGGCGGCCGTGGAGCGCTACCGCGTGACGAACTTCTTCGGCAGCCCCGCCGTGATCCGGCGGCTGGCGGATGGGGCTTCGGTTTTGGCTTTGTCCCCTCCCCCCTTGAGGGGGAGGGTTAGGGTGGGGGGCCAGGGGATCGCTGGTGCCGATGAAGTGGCGGGGCTGCCCCATCCCCCCCACCCCGGCCCTCCCCCTCCGGGGGGGAGGGAGAAAGAGGGCGAAGGTGATGTCGAATACGGTGGCTGGGAGAAGAGAGCCTTCGCCACCGTCCGCCGCGTGATCTCGGCCGGGGCGCCGGCTTCACCGGATGTGCTCGAAACCTTCACGAAGGCCTACCTTCCCGTGGGCGTGCAGATCTACACGCCCTACGGTGCAACGGAAGCCCTGCCGGTGGCGAACATCGGCAGCGATGAAATCCTGACCGAAACGCGACACCTCACCGAAGTCGGCAAAGGCGTCTGTGTCGGCCGGCCGTTCACGGGGATGACAGTCCACATCATCCGCATCAGCGACGATCCGATCGCGGAATGGAGCGAAGACCTGCTCGCGCCACCGGGGGAGGTCGGCGAGATTGTCGTGCGCGGTCCGGTGGTGACGAAGCGCTATCACAATCGCGACGCGGCGACGAAGCTAGCGAAGATCGTGGATGCGAAGACCAGCGAGACGCTGCACCGCATGGGCGACGTCGGCTATATCGACGAGCGCGGCCGCCTCTGGTTCTGTGGCCGCAAGTCGCACCGCGTCGTGACGCCGGAAGAGACGCTGTTTACGGACATGGTGGAGCCGATTTTCATTTCGATTCAGGGTGTAATGCGAAGCGCGCTCGTGAGCGTGACCCGAAACGGCTTAACCGAACCGGTGATTTGCATTGAGCGCGAAAGCCCGGCCCACCATCCGGATGTACGCGTTCGATTCAACATTGTTCCGTGGGACGAGTTGGAAAGACAGTTACGCACTCAGGCCAAAGGATTCGTACATACTCGACCCATCAAAACGTTCCTGCTCTACCCGGGTCTGTTCCCCGTCGACGTTCGCCACAACTCGAAGATCTTCCGCGAGAAACTGGCAGTCTGGGCGGACAAGAAACTTGGCCCGAAGTGGGCCGGAGGGCCGGTATGAAAGCCCTCGTCACCGGCGGCGGCGGGTTCCTCGGCGGCGCCATCGTGCGCCAACTGAAGGCGCGCGGCGATTCCCCCGTCTCCTATACGCGATCGCGGAACGCCTGGCTCGACGAGCTTGGCATCGAGCAGCGACTCGGCGACCTCACCGATCTCGAAGCCTTGAAGACCGCAATGGCCGGCTGCGATCTCGTGATCCACGTCGCGGCCAAAGCCGGCGTCTGGGGACGGTACGCCGATTACGTCGCCACGAACATCACCGGCACCGAGAACGTGATTGCCGCGTGCCGCGCCGTCGGCATCCGCAAGCTCGTGTACACCAGCACGCCGAGCATCGTTCACACCGGCGGGGACCTCGAAGGCGTGGACGAATCGACGCCAGTGGCGAAGCATTCCGATTCGTACTACCCGCTCACGAAAGCCGTGGCGGAGAAGGCCGTGCTCGCCGCAAACGGGCCGGAGCTCGCGACGGTCGCGCTGCGACCGCACCTGATCTGGGGCCCCGGCGATCCGCACCTCGTCCCGCGATTGCTCGCCCGCGCCCGACTCGGCAAGCTCAAGCGTATCGGCACGCGACCGACGAAGGTCGACGTCACCTACATCGACAACGCCGCCGAGGCGCACCTGCTCGCCGCCGACCGGATCGACATCGGTTCGCCGATCGCGGGGAAGGCGTACTTCATCAGCAACGGCGAGCCGGTGGTGATGTGGGACTTCCTGAACCGCATCCTCGCGGACGCGGGAGTTGCTCCCGTGACGAAGACGGTGCCGGTCTGGCTGGCGAAGTGCGTGGGGTGGTATCTCGAAACGGTCTACCGCATCTTTCGATTCGCGGGGGAGCCGGCGATGACGCGGTTCGTGGCCGGACAACTTTCAACGTCGCACTGGTACGACATCTCGGCGGCGCGGCGGGACCTGGGGTACACACCGCGTGTGAGCGTCGAGGACGGATTGAAGCGATTGGCGGCGAGTTTCGCGAAGCCCAAAAGCTCGGCGGACATCAACCCCGTGCGGTAATCAGCGCCGCCGTTCCGGGAACGCGATGCCGCGGTAGACGTCGGCGAGGGGGATGTCCTTGGCGGGCACCGATTCGAGGGAGAACGTGGCCTCGAGACCGACGTAGGCGTCATGGGTCCAGCGCCCGTCGTCGCCGCGGGCGTAGCGTTCGACGCGTGGCTCGTCCTGCGACACGAGCAGGTATTCGCGCAGCGAATCGATTTGCTTGTAATGATCGAACTTGATCGTGCGGTCGTAGTGTTCGGTGGACTCGGAAAGCACTTCGATCAGGACGCGAGGGTTGACGATTGTGCTTTGGTCGAGCGGATCGAGTTCGGGTTCGCCGCAGACGATGGCGATGTCCGGGTAGGTGTAGAGACCCGTCGGATCCACCTTGACACGCTGATCGCTGGAAGTCGTACCACACGGCCCCCCCTTGAGCCGCATGTAGAGTTCGCCTTCGAATTGACTTTTGATCTTGTTGTGGGGCGGCAGTGCCCCGGCCATGGCGAAGATTTCGCCGTTGAAGAACTCGCTTTTGAACGCGGCGGCGTTCTCGAGGGCGAGGTATTCCTGTTCGGTCAGCTTGCGGGGCTTGGGTACGGCGCTCATCGCTTCGTCTCCGGTCCGCTTCGGCCGCATTGAAGAGATTCCGGGAACGCAATGCCGCGGTAGACATCGGCGAGGGGGATGTCCATGGCGGGCACCGATTCGAGGGAGAACGTGGCCTCGAGGCCGACGTAAGCGTCGTGCGTCCAGCGCCCGTCGTCGCCGCGCACGTACCGTTCGATACGCGGCTCGTCTTGGGCGACGAGCAAGTACTCGCGCAGCGAATCGATCGTTCGATAATGATCGGACTTGGTGGTGCGGTCGTAGTGTTCGGTGGAGGGCGATAGCACTTCGATGATCGCTCGCGGATTGACGATCGTGCTTCGGTCGAGCGGATCGAGTTCGGGTTCGCCGCAGACGATGACGATGTCCGGATAGGTGTAAAGCCCCGTGCGATGGACGCGCACGCGTTGGTCGCTGGAAGCCGTTCGACAGGGGCTACCTTTCAAACGCAGCTTCATTTCAAAGATGCAATTGTCCTTGATGAAATTGTGGGGCGGCAGTGCCCCGGCCATGGCGAACATCTCGCCGTTGTAGAACTCGCTTTTGAACGCGGCGGCGTTCTCGAGGGCGAGGTATTCCTGTTCGGTCAGCTTGCGGGGCTTGGGTACGGCGCTCATGGCGGCATTCTAACGGCGCGGGCGGGGCGATGGGAAGTCGTCAGCGCCCTTCGAATTCGGTGCCGGTGCGCGGCACGACCTGCTCGTGCCGGAGCACGGCCGGGGGCTGCGTGCGCCAGTCGGGGCCGCGACCGCCTTGCAATCCGACCCGGCGTCCTTCCTCGTACAGCCGCGCGAGCATCAACGGTTCGAACTTCAGCGGGCCACCCTCGTCCACGAAGTCCTGCCGGAGCGCGGTGAACTGGAATTGCATCCCGGTGAGCAACGAGAGGGTGTAAATGCGCAGCAGATCGTTTTGCGTCATCGCGGAGACCAGCGAGGTGATCGCACCGCCAAGGATGCCGAACAGGTTGGGGTTCACACACTTCGGCTCGGCGAAAACCTTCCCCGAAACGATGGCATAGATATTGGAGCCGACAAGCGGGCGGGGCCCGGCTCGGAGCTGTTCTAACGGAACATTGAGGTGTGCGAGGCGTACGAAGACTTCGCTGGAGGCACCGCCATCGCCGTGCAGTTCCGTGTAGCGGATGCCGTTGACCGTCACGTCGAATTTCACCGGGGGGAACTGCCCGGGCACCGACGTGGAGGCGAGGATGATCTTGGAGATGAGTTCGTGCTTGTCGCACCGGTCGCCGGCGGCGATGGCGCTGATGTCCCAGACGGCGAGGCGTTTGGTGTCGAGGTTGGTGGTGCCGATGAGCAGGCGTCGGCCCTCGGCGTGGGCCTGGGCGAGGTCGGCGATCAACTCCGGGGTGACGGCGCGCTCGATGCCGCGCTTCAGCGGCTCGGACGACGCCAGAGAGTCGCCGAGCAAGGCGAACGGTAGCGGCTTTTTGCGGTAGATATCCTTGTCGGTGACGGTGGTGTAGAAGCGTCGGACAGTGTCGTCGTATTTGGGGCCGAGGAAGGCGAAGACGGCGACAATGGCGCCGGTGCTGACACCGGTGACGACGTCGAAGCTGGGTCGGTTGCCGGATTCGGTCCAGCCACCGAGGACGCCGGCGGAGTAGGCACCGAACTTGCCGCCGCCGGAGATGGCGAGGACGTTGTACATGCGGCTGCCGTCGGGCATGGGCCGGGACGGGCCTTGCAGGCCGTCGGCGAGTTGTCGGAAGAGTTCCGCGGAGGGGGCGTTGGAATTCCTTGTTCCGTCGACGGGATCGGTGAACGATTCGGGACAGGGCGGAGCGCAGCGGCGTTCGGGTTTGAGGAAATTGCAGCCGGGGAATGCCAGCGCGCAGGCGAGCGCGAGGATCACTCCCCTTGAAATTCGGCGGGGGAATCCGACGCTAAGAGCGAACAAACCTCTCGCAGCAACCTGAGGCGATTCGTCCATGAGCAGTGCGACACCCCGCGGTCGGTTGGCCATCGTCGTTGGCGGCGGCCCCGCGCCGGGCATCAACGGCGTGATCTCGTCGGTCACCATCGAAGCCATCAACCAGGGCCTCGACGTTTACGGCGTGCGCGACGGTTTCTCGGACCTCATCAACGGCGACACCGGCCGCGTCAAGCCGCTGACCATCGGCGAGGTGGCCCAGTACTACACGCGCGGCGGGTCCATGCTCGGCACCGCGCGCACCAACCCCGCCAAGAAGGCCGCCGACCTCGCCAACGTCATCGGCGCCTTCCAGAAGATGGGCGTCGGGTATCTCGTCACCGTCGGCGGCGACGATACGGCCTTCAGCGGAAGCCAGGTGTATAAACACGCCGCCGGAAAAATCAAGTGCGTCCACGTCCCGAAGACCATCGATAACGACTTGCCTCTTCCCCCCGGAATCCCCACCTTCGGCTTCGAGACGGCACGCCACCACGGCGTCGAACTCGCCCGCCGCCTCCACGAGGACGCCAAGACCACCGGCCGCTGGTACGTCATCATCAGCATGGGCCGCGCCGCCGGGCACCTCGCCCTCGGCATCGGCAAGGCGTCCGCGTCCGCCATCACCATCATCTCCGAGGAGTTCGCCGGCAAGAAGATCAAGCTCGACCACGTTTGCGATCTCGTCGTCGGCGCCATCGTCAAGCGCCGGGCACAGGGCAAGAAGTACGGTCTCGCCATCCTCTCCGAAGGCATCCTGGAGAACATCGGCGAGGACGGACTCAAGGAAGCCCTCGGCGACGACCTGAAACGCTACGGTGAAGTCGAACGCGACGACCATGGCCACCTGCGCCTCGGCGAGATCGAGTTCGGCCGGCTCATCAAGAACCGCGTCGGTCTGCGCCTCAAGGAACTCGGCATCAAAGTCACCATCATGGACAAGGACCTCGGCTACGAACTGCGCTGCGCCGACCCGATCCCGTTCGATGCCGAATACACGCGCAACCTCGGCTATGGCGCTGTGAAGTTCCTCATGTCCAAGGACGCCGAGCAGTTCGGCGCCATCGTCAGCTTCGTGGGCGGCAAGATGGTCCCGCTGAAGTTCGAGGACATGATCGACCCGGCGACGTCGCGAATGCGGCCGCGACTGGTCGACATCGGCAGCGAGAACTACGAGTGTGCCCGGCGCTACATGATCCGGCTCGAAGAGAAGGATTTCGCCGACGCTGCCCGCTTGAAGGGCCTCGCGGACGTGGTCAAGCTCACGCCGGACCAGTTCCGCGCGAAGTTCGAGTACCTGGTGAAGTAACGCCGTCGGAGCCGTGATGCCCTGATACGGCGGGACCGTTTCCGTTTCTCCCCCGGAGTCTCTCCATGCGTCGATCACTGTTCATCGCACCGGCCCTGATGGCCGTCGCCCTGCTGGCCGGTTGCGGCCAGACGAACACGCAAGGCACGGCCAAGCCTCCGCCGGGTGGCCAGGAGGCCATGACCCGCCAACAACCGCCGGGAACCGATAAACCGGCGGAAGGCGAGAAGAAGGATGAGAAGAAGGACGAGAAGAAGTAAAACGAATCGCGGCGCGTCGTCGAGGCAACTCGCGTCGCGCCGCCTCGTCGATCAATCTTTCGCGCGGTGGCCCGCCAACGGATTTCCACTTTTTTGATCGCTGTCGGAATTCTCGATAGTACTCAGTTGAGCAACGGTAGCCCTTTTCGATTTTACTATCGCATGAAAAGTGATCGCACGATGTGCGCGTTGGCGCGAATTGTTAATTCAAGTTTGCGCCAGAGGTGCCAATCGGGGTTTTTCCGAACGCAATTTAGTGTGCATTTTCTGAAAAGCAAATCGAATGTCTGCGATTTTCGCCGAATCGGCATCGTGGTTGCAGTAATATTTCGCCGCTCGCGGAATCGCCACAACCGGTACGATCGGAATTTCCGGTTGCATCCGGAATCTCATCCGGATACCTTAACGTCGTTGGCTGGTGTTTCGCGTTCGTGAGCGAATGGGCGGCCGGTCCCGATTGTCCGGGACGGATATTGGATCGGTTCCACCGCCTCGCGTCGCCGTAGTCAAGGAGTCTCATCGTGACGTTCCTTCGTACGTTGTCCTTGCGTCGCACGGCTATTGCCGTGGCGGCTTTGGTTCTCGGAGCCGCCGGCCAAGCCAAGGCGGACATTCTGATCGACGACTACAGCCAGCCGACGCCGGCCACCGGCTACGCCATCGGGCCGGATGCCAATCCGACGACGATCGTGACCGATCTCGGCGGCGGAACCACCCGGACCGTGACGCTGACCGTCACGAACCCCGCCATCCCTGGCACGAACGCCCTCACGGGCAGCGTCGGCGATGGGCTGTTCAGCGCCTCCTTCAACGTCTTCAGTGCGGGCACCGTGAGCATCGCTTACAGCTTTGCCAGCGCCCTGAACTTCATCCCTAACGTCGCCGACGGCGGCACACCCGGTTCGTTGCAGTTCCTCGGCGCCGGCGACTCCGGCTTCGCGGCCGACATCCCGGTCGCCATCACCGTGACCACCGCGACTGGCAACCTGAGCGGTCTGACGACCTTGCCGCTGACCACGGACTTCTCGCCAGTCGATCTGCCGCTGACCGGCCTGACGGGCACCGGCGACCTGACGCAAGTCAACGGCGTCACGCTCGACTTCACCGCCGGCCAGGCCGCCGACCTGATCTTTGACTCGCTCAACGTCACGACGCCGGACGCTCCGCCGCCCGCCGACGTGCCCGCGCCCCCGGCCGTGCTGCTCGCCCTCGCCGCACTGCCCGTGCTCGGCCTGCGCCGCAAGCTGCTCGCCAAGAAGGCCTAACTCGAACTGGTCCCGTCCGACCTCGCCGCGAACCCCGAAGGGCAACCTTCGGGGTTCGTGGTTTTTCCTGCCCCGCACATCCCTCCGCGCGGGCTGTTCCGGCGATTCTGGAATCGTAAACCATTCTCAGATCGGATCCTCGACCTTCCGCGACACCGCACCGATGACGCTTTCTCCCGGCCTGCCCGCACCCGCCGCCCCTTCGCGGTCGATGGTGCGCATCGGCTTCGCCTGGTGGAAGCCGGACCGGCACCCGCCGACGACCGACCCGAACGCGATCCGCACCATCGCCGGATCCGTGAAGGTGCCGTTCAACGTCGTGCAAGCGCCCGCCGGCCTCGCGGTCGGCATCGGCGGCGAGACGCGGATCGGCGTGCCATCGCCTGGGTCGGACTGGCTGCCGCTGATCGCGACCGCGCCCACGGTCACGCCAGAGATGCTCGGCGACCCCGCGTTCGCGGCCACCTATGGTCTGCGCTACCCGTACATGACCGGAGCGATGGCCAATGGCATCGGCTCCGCCGAGATCGTCGAGGCGATGGGCCGGCACGGCATGCTCGGCAGTTTCGGCGCCGCCGGGCTGTCGGTCGAGCGCGTCGCCGCCGCCATCGATCGCATCCAGGGATCGCTCGGCGACCTGCCGTACTGCTTCAACCTGATCCACAGCCCGAACGAACCGGCCCACGAGGCCGCGATCGCCGACCTGTTCATCCGCCGCGGCGTGCGGCTGGTCGAAGCCTCGGCGTATCTCGATCTTACGCCGGCGATCGTGCGCTATCGCGCCGCCGGCATTCGTCGCGGCTCGGCCGGACTGCCGTTGGTCGTGCATCGCGTCATCGCAAAGGTCTCGCGCGTCGAAGTGGCGACGAAATTCCTCTCGCCGCCGCCGGCGAAAATGCTGCAGGAACTCTTGGCCGCCGGGCAGATCAGCGCCGAGCAGGCGGATGCGGCGGCGAAGCTGCCGATGTGCGACGACCTGACGGTCGAGGCCGACAGCGGCGGTCACACCGACAACCGCCCGGCCATCACGCTGCTGCCGACGATGCTCGCGCTGCGTGATCGGCTGCAGGAGCAATACCGGTTCCCGGTGCCAGTGCGCATTGGCCTCGCGGGCGGCCTCGCGACGCCGGCGAGCGTGGCGGGCGCGTTCGCGATGGGTGCCGCGTACGTCGTCACGGGGAGCGTGAATCAGGCGTGCATCGAGTCGGGTTCGTCCGACGCTGTGCGCAAGATGCTCGCGGACGCCGGGCAGGCCGACACGATCATGGCGCCGGCGGCCGACATGTTCGAGATGGGCGTGAAGGTGCAGGTCCTCAAGCGCGGCACGATGTTCGCGATGCGGGCGCAGAAGCTGTTCGACACCTATCGTGCGTTCGCGTCGTGGGAGTCGGTTCCGGCGACTGAGCGTGCGAACATCGAGAAGAATCTGCTGCGGCGTCCCTTTGAAGATGTGTGGGCCGAGACGAAGGCGTTCTTCGAGCGCCGCGACCCGACGCAGCTGCCGAAGGCCGAGAGCGATCCGAAGCATAAGATGGCCCTCGTCTTTCGCTGGTACTTGGGGCTATCTTCGCGTTGGGCGAACGCCGGCGAAGCGGGGCGGCAGCTCGATTATCAGGTGTGGTGCGGCCCCGCGATGGGAGCTTTCAACGAGTGGGTGAAGGGGACGTACCTCGAAGACCCGAAGTACCGCACCGTGTCGGCCGTGGCGATGAACCTGCTCTATGGTGCCTGCGTGGTGATCCGCCGGCAGTCGCTGGCCGTGCAGGGCGTCCACCTGCCGGCGACTTGTTTCCCGAGCGAGCCGCTGACGGCGGAGCAGATCGAGGCGAAGCTGCGTTAGCCCGTCTTTTGCCCCGAAGGGGCAACGGGTTGTAGCCACGGGTGAAGCGAAGCGGAACCCGTGGTGGCTGAAACGGAGAACACTGCCCCGGAGGGGGCAGAGGAATGTTCCTTCGCCCCTCCGGGGCGAGCGGGAAAACCGAAACTCCCACGGGTTGCGCTTCGCTTCACCCGTGGCTACAACCCGCGGCCCCATCCGGGGCCGAAAACCAAGACGGCGCGGCAAAGGCAGACCGAACGACATCATGACTTTGAAAACTGACAATCCACCCGTGCCCGCCCCCCTCGCCATCGTGGGCATCGGTTGCCTCTTTCCGAACGCCGACGGCCCCGGTGCGTACTGGGCGAATGTCAAGCACGGCGACGATTGCATCGGGCCGGTGCCAGCGACGCACTGGAAACCGGAAGACTACTTCGACGCCGACCCGAAGTCGCCGGACATGACCTACGCGAAGCGCGGCGGGTTCCTGCCGACGATCGACTTCAACCCGCTCGAGTTCGGCCTGCCTCCGAAGGACATCGAAGCGACCGACACGACACAACTGCTCGGCCTCGTCGCGGCGAAGCAGGCCCTCACGGATGCCGGCGTAGTCCTGGTCGATTCCGAATCTTCACTCCGCACTCCGCACTCCGCACTCCGCACTCGCGTTTCGGTCATCCTCGGCGTCACCGGCACGCTCGAACTCGTTATCCCGCTCGGCGCGCGGCTCGGGCACCCGCACTGGCGGCGCGCCCTGAAGGATTCCGGCGTGCCCGATGACGTCGCACAAGATGTCGTCGACCGCATCGGCGAGAGCTACGTGCCGTGGCAGGAGAACAGCTTCCCCGGCCTGCTCGGCAACGTCGTAGCGGGGCGCATCGCCAACAAGCTGGACCTCCACGGCACGAACTGCGTCGTCGACGCCGCGTGCGCCAGCTCGCTGTCGGCCGTCCACCTCGCGGCCCTCGAACTGCAGACGGGCAAGGCCGACGTCGTCGTCACCGGCGGGGCCGACACGTTCAACGACATCTTCATGTTCATGTGCTTCAGCAAGACGCCGGCGCTGTCGAAGAGTGGCGACTCGAAGCCATTCGACGCGAACGGCGACGGCACGATCCTCGGCGAAGGCCTCGGCATGATGGTGCTGAAGCGCCTCGCCGACGCCGAGCGCGACGGCGACACGGTCTATGCGGTCATCAAGGGGATCGGCACGAGCAGCGACGGCAAGGGGAACGCGATCTACGCGCCGTCCGCCGAGGGGCAGAAGCGCTGCCTGCAGGACGCTTATGCCCGCGCCGGGGTATCGCCCGACACGATCGAACTCCTCGAAGCGCATGGCACGGGCACAAAGGTCGGCGACGCGACGGAAGCTTCGGCGTTGAGCGATGTATTCACCAGCCCGGAGCGTCAGCGACGGGCGCCCTGGTGCGCCATCGGCTCGGTGAAATCCCAGATCGGCCACACGAAGGCGGCCGCGGGTGCCGCGAGCCTCATCAAGGCCGCCCTCGCGCTGCACTACAAGGTGCTGCCGCCGACCCTGAAGGTGAGCAAGCCTGTCGATCCGCTGAACGCGCCCGATTCGCCGTTCTCCGTGAATACGCAGATGCGGCCGTGGCTGCCGAACGCGCACCACCCGCGCCGCGCCGGCGTCAGCGCGTTCGGCTTCGGAGGTTCAAACTTCCACGCCGTGCTCGAAGAGCACACGCCCGCGAAATCCGAAGTCGACTGGTCGGGGCGCGTGCAGATTTATCCCATGTCGGCCGCGACGCCGCAGGAACTCGCCGTCGCGCTGGTGAAGGTACCGACCGTTTGGGACGAATTCGCGCGACAGGCCGAAGCGGCCCGATCATCCTTTTCTCCCTCGGCGAACTGTCGGCTCGTGCTCGTCGCATCGAAAGGGGACGATCTTGCCCGGCTCGTCGCCGTTGCGAAGGACAAGCTCGCGACGAATCCGCATGCGAAGGAATGGACGACCGACGCGGCCCACTACGGCAGCGGACCGGTCGCGGGCAAGCTCGGCGTGCTGTTCCCGGGGCAAGGTTCGCAAGCGGTCGGAATGTTGCGCCAACTCGCGTGCCTGTTCCCGGAACTGCTCGATTCGCTCGCGACGGTTCCCGATGTGGCCGAAAAGATCTATCCGCCGACCTCGTTCGCCCCGGATGCGAAGGCGAAGCAAGACGATGCGCTGCGGGCGACCAACGTGGCGCAGCCTGCGATCGGCGCGGTGAGCCTCGGCGCGTGGCGCGTGTTGTCCGAGCGGTTCGGACTGACCGCGGACGCCTTCGCCGGTCACAGCTATGGCGAGCTGACGGCGCTCGCGGCGGCGGGTCGAATCTCCACCGCCGACTTCACGCGGCTCTCGCGGCTGCGCGGGGACCTGATGGCCGAGCAGGGCCGCCGCGGCGACGCCGGCACGATGCTCGCCGTGCTCGCGCCGGTCGCGGCGATCGACGAGGCTGTCGGTGAATGCGGCGCGTCCGTCGTGCTGGCGAACCGGAACGCGCCGAACCAGACGGTGGTGTCGGGTGCCACGGTCGAGATTGAAAAACTCGCGGCCGTGCTGGCCGCGAAGCGGCTGCGCTCGGCGCGCCTGCCGGTCGCGGCGGCGTTCCACAGCCCGCTCGTCGCCGGGGCCGCAGGTCCGTTCCGCGCCGCGCTGGACACCGTCGAGTTCCGCCCCGCCGCTCCCGTCTACGCGAACACGACCGCCGCCGAATATTCCGCCGACGCAAGCCTGGCGCGCGATCTGCTCGGGCAACAACTCGCCAAGCCCGTCGAGTTCGTCGCGCAGGTGCGTGCCATGATCCGGGCCGGGATTCGCACCTTCGTGGAAGTCGGGCCGGGGAACGTGCTGACGAAACTGGTCGGAGCGATCGTGGCCGAACCGGCGGACGGGGTTCCCGCCGCGCCCGAAATTCTCGCCCTCGCGTTGGACTCGTCGGGCGGACGGCGATCCGGTGTGCTAGACTTGGCGGATGTTCTGGCCCGTCTGGCGGCGCGCGGCCACGCGGTCGCTCTCGCCGCCTGGGAAGCCGGCAGCCGCTGCCGACCGACCTCGGCCTCCGGGAAACCCGGACTGACGGTGCCGTTGAACGGAGCCAATTATTTCGCGCCGCGGCCGAAACGACCGGCCCGCCCGCCAATCCCGCGCTCGATCGTTCCTTCGCCCGGTACGCCCGCCATGGCCGAGTCTTCGCCGACGCCGCTCTCCACGGTCCAACAAACCCTTGCGGCCCTCCAGCGGATGCAGGAAGAGACGGCCCGCCTGCACAAGCAGTTCCTCGAAGCCCAGATGCAGGCGCAACAGACGCTAGCGGCACTCGTGACGCAACAACAATCGCTATTCGGCGGGGCATCCTTGCCGGTCGCACCGTTGCCGGCCGCGCCATTGCCGCCCCCCATAGCCGTGACTCCGCTGCCGACCTTCGCTCCGCCGCCGATCCTCCCACCGGTTCCGCCCAAAGCGATCGTCCCGCCACCGCCTCCTCCCCAGCCGGAACGGAACGGCAGCGCCGCGCCGGCCGTTGCGCCCGTCCTGCTCGCCATCGTCGCAGAAAAGACCGGCTATCCGATGGACATGTTGAACCTCGACATGAGCCTCGACGGCGACCTCGGCATCGACTCCATCAAGCGCGTCGAAATCCTCTCGGCCCTCCAGGAGAAGCTGCCCGGCTCGGCGGCCGTGAAACCCGAACATCTCGGTTCGTTGCAGACGCTGCGCGACGTGGCGAATCTGATTGCGGGTCCGTCCGTTTCCGCTGCCGCGCCGATGGCACCGCGGCCCACGCCGATTCCGGTGCCGGTACCGGTCGCGCGGGCGGTGCCTTCGTTACCGGTCGACGACCTCGCCACCACGCTGCTCGCCGTCGTCGCCGAAAAGACCGGCTACCCGACCGACATGCTGAATCTGGACATGGGTCTGGATACCGACCTCGGCATCGACTCCATCAAGCGCGTGGAAATCCTCTCGGCGCTGCAGGACCGTCTGCCGGGTGCGAAGCCGGTGAAGCCCGAGCAACTCGGACAACTCCAGACGCTGCGCGATGTGGCGAACCTGCTGGCGGCCGAACCCGCGGTTTTGAAGCCGCGGCCGGCGAACGAATCGGGGCCGACGACCAAGAAGGTGACGATCCGCCCGGCGGAACTGATCCCGGAACCGCCGTTGAGTTCGGCATTTGCCGAGAAGGACTCGCAAGCGCTGGACCTGCTGTCCCAATCGGCGATCGAAGTAGAGCTGGCGCAGCCGCGATCCGAGATGAACGCGCCAAAGACGGAGCGCGTGGCCGGGGGCATCGTTCCCGCGGCACTCTCCGACTCGGCGCTGGCTCTCGCGCCTTCGGAACCGCCACCGCCGCTCGATCCGCCGCGCACGGCACCGCCCGTTGAGACGGTCGAGCGCAGCATCGTGCAGATCATTGACCTGGACCTGGCGGCCGGGCGCGCGCCCGTACCGCTGCCGGAGAGCGGGGAAATCTGGCTGGTCGCGGACGACGAACCGGTGGTGCGCGAGATCGCAGTGCAACTCGGGCAACTCGGCTATCTGGCGCGCATTCTACCATGGAGTTCCGCGACCACGCCGCGACCGGGCGGCCCGCTGGCCGGGCTGGTATTGATCGCCCCGCCCGCTTCGGCGCCGCTGCCGCCGGTCAACCGCCTCGCCCTGCAGTGGCTGCAATCCGCCGGACCGCGCCTGCGCCAGTCTGCCCGGGGCGGTGCCACCGCCATCCTCGTGACGGTGGCACGACTCGACGGCACCTTCGGGTTCACCAACATGCCGCCCACGGTCGACCCGGCGACCGGGGGCCTCGCCGGCATCGTCAAGACGGCCCGCTGGGAATGGCCCGAACTCGCCTGCAAGGCGATCGATCTCCAGCCCGGGTTCGCCGCGGATTCGCCCGCGGCCGCCGCGGCCGCCGTCGTCGAGGAACTCCTGGCCGGCGGGCCGATCGAAGTCGGCATCACGCCCTCGCACCGTTGCACGCTCGAACTGGCGCGCACCGCTCGCCGCGGCACGTCCCATGGCGCGATCTTCGGCCCGCAGGACGTCGTCCTCGTCACGGGCGGCGCCCGCGGCGTCACCGCGGAAGTCACCGTCGCCCTCGCCGAGGCCTTCAAGCCGACGTTGATCCTGACCGGCCGAACCCCGGCGCCGACCGGGCCCGAACCGGCCTGGCTCGCCGGCGTCGTCGACGAGACCGCCATGAAGCGCGCCATCGCCGACCAGCTCGGCGCCGACGCCACGCCCAAGGCCATCGCCGACCAGCACGCCCGCCTCGCCGCGCAGCGGGAAATCCGCGCCACCCTCGCCCGGATCGAACGCACCGGCGGCCGAGCCGCCTACTTCGCCGTCAACGTCTCCAATGGCCGCGCCGTTGCCGACCTCCTCCACCAGACGCAGGTCAAATTCGGCCCGATCACCGGTCTCGTCCACGGTGCCGGCGTCCTCGCCGACCGCAAGATCGAACAGCTCACCCCGGAACAGTTCGACTACGTCTACAACACCAAGGTCGAAGGTGTGCGCAACCTGCTGGACCTGCTCGGCGGCGAACCGCTCAAGGCGGTCGTGCTGTTCAGTTCGATCACCGGCCGACTGGGTCGTACGGGTCAGCTCGCCTACGCCGCCGCCAACGAAGTGCTGAACAAGATCGCCCAGGCGGAGGCACGCAAACGGCCCACCGCCCGCGTCGTCGCCATCAACTGGGGGCCGTGGGACGGCGGCATGGTGACCCCCGGATTGCGCAAGCTCTTCGAATCCGAAGGCGTCGGGCTGATCCCGCTCGCCGAGGGCGGCACGTTCGCCGTGCAGGAGTTGGGCGCGGCCGGCCGCGCCGTCGAAGTCGTCGCACTGGGGCCCAAGCCCCGCGGCTCACAATCCGGTTCGGCGCATATCGCGGCGACCAATCGCCAGCCATCGATCGCCGGCGCCAACACCCCCGCGCCCCTCACCGGCCCGCCCGTCGCACCCGTCGAGTGGTCGCTCGCCTTCGAGCGCGCCGTCGACGTCGCCACCCACCCCATCCTCCGCTCCCACGTGCTTGACGGCCGCGCCGTGCTACCGATGGCCGTCCACATGGAGTGGCTCGCGCACGCCGCGCTCCACGGCAACCCCGGACTCGTCTTCCACGGCTTCAACGATCTCCGCATCACCCACGGCGTCATGGTCGACGAGGCCGTCCCCAGCGTGCTCCGCCTCATGGCCGGGCGCGCCGTCAAACAAGACGCCGGCTTCACCGTCCCCGTCGAACTGCGCGGCCGACGCCGCGATGGCCGCGAAGTGATCCACTCCCGTGCCGAAGTGGTCCTCGCCAGCGCCCTGCCCAAGGCTCCCGCCGTCGACCGCCCGCCCGACGTACAACCGTATCCCCACCCCATCGAAGACGTCTACCGCTATTTCCTCTTCCACGGACCCGACCTGCACGGCATCGAGTCGATCGACGGCCTCGCCGAAACCGCATTGATCGGCATGGCGTACCCCTCGCCCGCACCGGCGGAATGGTTCACCAATCCACTCCGCGGCAGCTGGGTCGCCGAGCCGCTCGTGCTCGACACCAGCTTCCAGATGATGATTCTCTGGAGCTATGCCCAGCACGGCGCCGGTTCTCTGCCCTGCTTCCTCGGTCGCTATCGCCAGTTCCGCCGCGCCTTCCCCGCCGGACCGACGCGTATCGTCATCCGCGTCACGCGCGACAACGGCTCGTTCGCCCGCGCCGACATCGACTTCCTCGACGCCGACGGACTTGTCGTCGCACAGATGCAGGATTACGAGTGCGTGATCGATCCCGGTTTGAACCAAGCCTTCCGGCGCAACCAGCTCGGCCCGCTCGTACGCCAATGAATCTCGGCGGCTCGTGAAGCCGGGCCAGCGGCGGGCGCTGTCGGGAGCGAACGGTTTCCCCGGTTCGCGAAATCATCTCAACGAGACGGTTCGTACAAATCGGCGACCGGCAGCGAACGGAACCGAGACGAGATACGACCGGACTTCGGTTCGCTCACGTAATACGTGAGGACGAGCCGATCCCTCACGAACGCGATGCTCGTATAAGCGAAGCCGCGATCGGCGTCGGTTTCCAGGTTGCGGACGCGCTTCCACGTGCGGCCTTCGTCCGAGGAGATCGCGACCGTCAGGGGCGTGCGAACGCCGCCGTGGCCCGCCTTCGAATCGTAGGTGTTGTTCCAGACCAGCAGCCAGTCGCCGGTGGCCGGGATGCGGCGGATCGTCGCGGGGGCTTCGGGCGCCTTCACGGAGAGAGTTCCCGGATCGCCCCAGTGGTCGCCGCCATCCTTCGAGATCGCCGTTGTAATGTGGCCGAGTTGCGTGCGTGCGATCATGAGCAGTTTGCCATCGGCGAGTTCCAGCACCTCCGGCTCCATCGCTCCACGCTTCGGCGCATCGACGGTATCCGAACCGGCTTTCCAGGTTTTCCCCTCATCATCGGAAAAGAAGCAGCGACAGACGAAATGGCCACCCTTCGAGACGTCCGCCGTCCACGCGACCGGACAGACGATGCGGCCGTTCGCGAGCACCGTCACCCGATCGTTGTTCATGACGTGGTAGCCGGGGCGATCCGTCACGAGAGTCGGCGGGCCGAAGGTGTGGCCGTCATCGTTGGAGATGCGGAAGAAGACTTTCAGGTCGGTCGAGCCGTTCTTGACGAGGTAAAAAAGGCCGAGCGGTCCGTCGACCGCGTTCGGCTTCAACCGGCGCAGGGTGACCGACATGACGTTCTGTTTGCCGGTGTTCTCTTGAAGGATGCGCGGTTCGCCCCAGGTGCGGCCGTCGTCGCGGGATGAGCGGGCGACGATCCGGGCCGTCGCCGCGTCGGCCGCTCCACCGACGAATTCGGTGGTAGCGAAGAGGAGCGAACCGTCCGTGAGGAACGCGACCGAACCTTCGGAATAGCGGGGGTTCGCGACCGTCGCCGGGTAGACATCCCGAACGAGGACCGGCCGGCCGGCGGCGACGGGCAAGCCGAGTGCGCCCGCGGACTGCGACATCACGATCAGCGATTGCGCCGCCCGGACTCGCACGTCGAGCGTCGGGTCGTTCAACAGGCGGACGAGCGCGTCACGCGAGCCGTCGAGTCGGGCATAGCCGGCGAACTCGGCGGAATAGGTTCTTACGGCCGGTTCGCTCGCGGACAGATTCGCGAGCAGTTGTTTGTTCGCGGCGTCATCGCCGAGCAGCGCCCGGGCGTTGACCGCATAGGCCTGTGCGAGCGGGTCGGTTTCCGTCTTGAAGGCGGCGAGGATCGACCGCACATCGGATCGCGCACCGAGTTGACCGAGGATCCACGCGGCGACCTTGCGATTCTCGCGATCCGGATCGGACAGCATTGCGCGTACCGCGACCAGCGCCGTCGGGTGGCCGCACCGGGCGAGAGCGGCCGCAGCCATCAGCTTCAGCTTCACGTTCTCGTTTTGAGCGAAGGCTGCCCGCAGTTTCGTTCCGTCGCCGACCTCGGCCATCTTGAAGAGGCTCTCGGCGGCGTGCGTGTGGCCGTTCGAGCCGGGTTTGTCGAGAATCGCGAAGAGAATGGAAAGCTTCGACCGGTCGCCGGCGCGCACGGCCTCGCGCGCCAGCCCGCAGCGCTTCTGGTCGTCGGATTCCGTCCGTTTCGCAATCGCATCGAGCACCTCCCGGCCATGCCCGGCGAGCGAGAGTGCTTCGGCCGCGTGCATTGCGGGCCAGAATTCGTCCGATGTCAGCCCGTCGCGCAGGATCTTCACGCACCGGTCACGGAGTGGCGCATCGAGAGGAGGCGGCTCGGCGGCCTGCATCGGAATCGCCGAGAACACGGCAAGCAACACGAGTCCGCGCATGGTGAGCCTCACGGGTTGTCGGCGATCGTTTCCCAGCCGCCGCGTTCGGCCGAGCGGAGGATCGCGAGATTCACGGCGAGTGTCTGCCGGGCGTCGGCGAGCGGACAGGCCACGGCGCTCGTTCCTTCGACCGCATCAAGGAAGGCCCCGGCCTGGCGGACGAAGAGCGCATCCCGTTCGAGCGTCGGCGTCGCTTCGTCGGTCCACGGCGCGCCGGGTTCGATGGCCCATCGCCAGCGGCACTCATGCGCTTCGAAACGTACGGTTCCGCGCTGACACACGACCGTCAGCGTCGTCTCGTTTGGGGCCTGATGCTGGTTCAGGTTGAAGCAGCCCATCACTCTTCCGTGCCGCGTGAGGACGTGGACCGTGTCCTCGACGGTCACGCCGTCGAGCACCTGATGGCCGACATCCGCCACGAGCCGATCCACCGGATCGACGAGCCACTCGGCCGCGTTCACGATGTGGGTGAGCGCGTCCTGGACGGCGCCGCCGCCGGTCGCCCGGTCGTTGTAGTAGATCGTGCGATACGCCGGCCGGTAGAACGGGAAATGCTGACCGCACTGCGCGACGACCTGCACCGGCTCGCCGAAGCGGCCGGAGCGGATCGCCTCGCGCATCGCCGCGAGCGCGGGGTGCGACCGGTAGACGTACGCGACGCCCACGGTACGATCGCAAGATTCGCGAATCAACTCGTCGACGCCGTCGAACCCGGTGGCCAGGGGTTTCTCGATCAAGACGTGAGCGCCGGCCCGCACGGCCGCGAGCGCCATCGGCACGTGCCGGTGCGCCGGCGTGCAGATCACGACGACCTCAGGACGACTCGCAAGACCCGCATCCAGATCGGCGAAGGTTTCCGCGATCGAATAGCGATCCGCCACGATCCATCGCAATTCGGCATTCACTTCGCAGATCGAAACCGCCGCGCGGCCGGTGGCGGCGAAGCAGCGCGCGTGCCGCTCGCCGATCGATCCGACGCCGACAATCAGGACCCGATGGACTTTTCGCATTGCACTCTCGAAGCCGATCAGGATAGCCGAGCGAAATCGTCGACTTCGATCAGCGGGCACGTGGTTCCGTCCAGCATCCGCTGGATGGAGGCTTGGTCTTTGAAGCCGGAGCCGGTGACAACACAGACGACGGTCGCGTCGCGCGCCAGCCAGCCGTCGCGGGCCGCGGCGAGCGCCCCGGCGAGCGCGGTGGCAGCGGCCGGTTCACAGAAGATCCCTTCCTCCATCGCGAGCCGCTTCTGGGTGGCCCAGATCTCGTCATCCGAAACCGCGTGCCCGGTTCCGCCGGACGATCGGGCCGCCTCGAGGGCCAGCCCGCCGTCGATGACGGTCGGCACCTGAAGGCCGCTGACCTTGGTGGTACAGTTCACGGTGCGCGGCGCGGACATCTCCCGCAATGGCGTGGCGATCGTGTCGTTCCCGACCGGCTGCACGACCTCGATTCGCGGGGCGCTCGTTCGGAGTCCCTTTCGTACGAGGTCATCGAATCCGAAAGCCGTCGCGACGACCAGCCCGCCGCCGCCAGCGGGACAGAAGACGTGATCGATCTGCGGTCCGAGCTGTTCATTCAACTCATATGCGATCGTCTTCACGCCCGCCATGCCAAGCGGACTGTAGGCGAAGGCGCTGATCTGCACCGCCGCGCCGGGTTGCGAGCCGAGACGGCGGACCGTGTCCATCACGGCGGAACTGACGGACGGATCGATGCCGAAACCGCGGATGCGGGCAAGCTTCGCCCCGTACGCGAGCATTTGCTGCAGCTTACCCTCCGGAGCCGTCTCGACGATCGCGATCCGGCACTCGATTCCGGCGGCGGCACAATACGCGGCCAGAGCCGAGCCGGTATTGCCGCTGGAAGTGGCGACGCAGCGCGTCTGCCCGGCGGCGACCATGTGCGAGACGGCCGCGGCCGCGAAGCGATCCTTGTACGAGCCGGTCGGCGTGGCGAAATCGAGCTTGAAGTAAAGCCGGTTCAAGCCCGCGGCCGGCCCGATCCGCCGCGAGCGGACGAGCGGCGTGTTCCCCTCGCCCAGCGTGATACGGGCGTGCTCGGGCACGGTATCCAACCATTGCGACCATCGCCAGATGCTCATCGATTCCCCTGGCCGATCCGGTACGCCGCATTGTACCCGCGATTGCGCGGGACTCCATCACTTGCTGGCCGGACCCTGCCGGGGTACGCTGCCTCGAACCTCTGGAGCGAATCGCATGAAGTTGCTTGGCAAGACGGCGCTCGTTACAGGTGCCGCGCGCGGCATCGGGAAGGGCTGCGCAATCGAACTGGCCCGCGCCGGCGCGAATGTCGCCATCAACGATCTCACCGCCTCGCCGGAGGCGGAGGCGACCGTCGCGGAGATTCGCGCGATGGGTCGCCAAGCCGTCCTGATCGAAGGCGACGTGTTCGAGCGCCCGTCGTGCGAGTCGGTGGCGGCCCGCGCCATCGAAGCCCTCGGCCGGCTCGACCTCTTCGTGAGCAATCCGGCGTATTCTCGCCGCGGCGACTTCCTCGATTACGATCCCGACCTCTTCGAGCGGGTGCTGAAGGGGACGCTGTTCGGCGGGTTCCACATGAGCCAACTCGTCGCGCGGCACATGGTCGCTCGCGGCGGCGGCGGGAAGATCGTCTTCGTCTCCAGCGTGCATGCGCGCATTCCGTTCGCGCGCAGCGTCGCCTACAACGCCGCCAAGATCGGGCTGACGCACATGGCACGCACCATCGCCGCCGAGCTGTTGTCGCATCGCATCAACGTGAACGTGATCGAACCGGGCTGGATCGACACGCCTGGCGAACACGCCACGTTCGGCAGCGACACGATCGCCCAGGCCGGCCCCACGCTGCCGTGGGGCCGCCTCGGCCAACCAGAAGACATCGGCCGTGCCGCGGTCTTCCTCTGCTCGGACGATGCCGACTACATCACCGGCACGGAACTCGTGGTGGACGGCGGCCTGTGCCTGCGGGGCGCCGGCGGCGCGGGGGCTACGGAGAAGCCAAAGTGAACTCGTGGGCGATTGCATCGTGGCACGCCGCGGCGATCGCGACTATGCTGGGAACCACATTCGTCGCACCGAACCGGAGAACGCCGAGATGTTCAAGCGATCGGGGACCGCCTCGCTGGTGGTGCTGGCACTCGGAACGATTTTGCGCGCCGAAGATTGGCCAGGATTTCGCGGCCCGAACGCCGCCGGCGTCTCGTCGAGCAAGAACCTGCCAACCCAATTCTCGGAGACGGAAAACGTCCTTTGGCGTGCGGATCTCGGCGAAGGGATCGCGTCGCCGATCATTGCGTCGGGCAAGGTATTCACGACAGCGATGACCGGGGTGAAGACCTTCAGCGTCTTCGCGCACGACGCCGCTTCCGGCAAGCCGGTCTGGCGGCGCGACTTCGATACCGGCGCGCTCCCGCGCATCACGCCGCCGAACAGCCACGCGTCGTCGACCCCGGCGGCCGACGGGAAGCGCGTCTATGTCTACTTCAGCACGCTCGGCCTCCGCGCGTTCGACGCCATGTCCGGCAAAGATGCTTGGACCTGCCCACTGCCGAAACCGTCTTACCTCATGGACTGGGGCGCGGCTTCGTCGCCGGTCGTCTTCAAGGATTCGGTCCTGTTCTGCCAGGACGACGACTTGAACCCGTACCTGCTCTGTGTGGACGCGGCGACCGGCAAGGAACGGTGGAAGACGCCGCGCAAGGACGTGCTCGCCGGCTACGCCGTGCCCGTGATCTGTGAGACTAAGACCCAAACGGATATCGTCGTCGCGGGTACCGGCAAGATGATCGGCTACGATCCAACGAACGGCCAGGAACGCTGGACTTGCAACACGCTCGTCCGCACAGTGATGACCACCCCGGCCGTGAAGGACGGCGTCATCTACGTCGCGGTTCAGAGCTACGGCGACAGCACGCGGACGCTCAAATTCGCCTTGCTGGAATGGATGGACACGAATCAGGACAAGAAGCTCGCCCGCGACGAAGTGCCGAAGGAGTTTCAAGATCGTTTCGACGCCTCGGATACGAACAAGGACGGTTTCATTGCCGGCGACGAGCTGGATACCGCGTTCCAATCGAAGGGGAATCGCGTTGGCGGCGGCAACATCATCCAGGCGATCAAGGGCGGTGGTACCGGCGACGTGACGAAGACGCACCTGCTCTGGAACGTCACGAAACCTTACCCATCGAACCTCGCGTCGCCGCTGGTGTCGGGCGACCGGTTGCTCGTCGTGAAAGCCGGAGGTCTCTCGACGTCGCTGAATATCGCGAAGGGCCAGCGAAACTGGGAACTGGAGCGGATCAACAACTTTGGCGACCAGTACGCGTCGCCAGTGGCCGCCGACGGCAAGGTGTTCATCGCGGGTCGCAACGGATTCGTGATGATCTTGGAGGACAGCGCGAGCCTGGACGTGCTTTCCAAGAACGACATGGGCGGCGAGATCATCGCCACGCCCGCGATCGCCGACGGCCGGCTGTTCATCCGCACGCGCGAGAAACTGTACTGCGTGGGGAAGAAGTAGTCTCTTGGAGATTCCATCGATGAAATTCGCTCTGCCCGCGCTCCTCACGGCCTTGCTGTCCGTAGTGCCAATCTGGGCCGGACCGAAAGTCGCCGTCGTGGTCGGTACCGATGCGCCGAAGCTGGAGCGGTTCGCGGCCGAGGAGATCGCGGCGCAGTTCAAGCGACTCTTCGATGCCGACGCCACCGTTGCGAACACGATTCCGAGCGCCTTCGAAAATCTGATTCTCGTCGGAAGCCCAACCACCAACCCGGCGGTCGCGGCGGTCCTTGGCGACGGCTGGCCGAAACTCACCGATCAAGGCCACATCCTCCGGAGCGTGACCCTCAAGGACCGCAAGGCGCTGGTCGTCGGGGGTGGCTCGCCGGTCGCGACGCTGTGGGCCGCGTACGAGTTGGGGCAGCACTTCGGCATCCGCCCGTTCCTCCACGGCGACGTGCTGCCGGAGAAAGTGCCGGAGTTGAAGCTCGACGACATCGATATCAAGTTCGAACCCGCTACGAACGTTCGGGTTTGGAGACTCATGGGAACTTCACCGACCAGCTACGGCGGCTGGGGACTCGCCGAATACAAGACGCTCTTTCGGCAACTGGCGAAACTCAAATTCAACTACGTTCAACTCGGATCGTCCAAGGACCAGAAACCGATTCCGGTCGCGGGTGACACGCCGGGTCGCAAAGCGTTCAAGGGCGCGAAGGAATTCGACATCGCGGATCTCCTCGGCAAGACGGGAGCCGAACGCCAGGCAGCGGCGCAAGCTCTCGATCGCGGCGTAGCCGAATCCGCCGTCGAATATGGGTTGGACGTGAAGCCGCTTCCGAAGCTGCAATTAGCTTGGGTTTCGATGCGCGGATTTCTCCCCCGCGTTCCCGTCAATTCCTTGTCGGATGGCATGGGATTCGACATCATTGCCGAGGTGCCCGGCGACCTCGGCCCTGCGGTCTATCACTTGGCGCGCCGGGCGTTCGAGCCGAAGCTGACCCCGAAGGAAGCCTTCACGCAATACTTCACGCCGATCGTCGGCACCGCGTCCACGGAGCGAGTCTTGCTTGGCATCGGC
Organism: Gemmataceae bacterium; assembly: GCA_019636445.1. Lineage (GTDB taxonomy): Bacteria > Planctomycetota > Planctomycetia > Gemmatales > Gemmataceae > Limnoglobus. The sequence goes on from JAHBXO010000010.1 coordinate 26,403, forward strand.
CTGCTCGGGGAGGCCGAGAAGCTCGTGGAATCGGCCGACAAGAAATTCGAATTGTCTCCGGACTTCGTCGCGAACCTGCTGAAGTCCGGCGACGCGCCGCCGGAGTGGTGGAAGAAGGCGGGCAAGCACTACGCCGGGGCGATGGACGAAATGTATCGCGGCATCCGGGCGACCTACAACGATCCGGCCCGGCCGGTGCTGCTCTATTACGCGAAGCGAAGCGAGTTCGCCGTCCAGTTCTTCAATTGCCTCGATGCGACTCGGCTCGCCGGCGCGGCCCGGAAGGCGGGCGACAAGGACGCCGAGCTTCAGCATCTCGAGAAGGCGACCGAATCGATCTACAACGCGCTAAACGCCTATGGCGACGTGGCCCGCGATCCAAGCGATCGCGGTGCCATCGCGCTGTTAGCCGAAACGATCTATCGACCACTTATGTCGGAACTGAAGGCCGCTTCGAAGAAGTGAGTCGGCTTGCCAGCGTGCCGACCACGACCCCCGCGAGGAGCGCCGCCGGCGGCGACCAGAGGAACCACTTCGCCCCCCAGCCGAACGCGACCATCACCGCGACCGCCACGCTCGCCACCGTGGCCACGACGGCCGCGCGGGACGTGGCGCGCGGCACGAACATCGCAAGGAAAAACAGCACGAAGATCGGCGCGCTCAACAGGTTCACCACCTTGAAACAGAGTTCCAGGAGGTTCGACGCCAGGCTTCCAACAATGAGGCTCAGCCCCACGGCCAGCGCGGCGACCACGACGGACACGATTCGCGCCAATCGGACCTCGTCGCTGGACGGGATCTCCCGACCGCGTGCGCGGCCGAGAAAGTCCCGCACGATCACGGCCGAAGTCGAATTGAACCCGCTCGACAGACTCGACATCGCGGCCGCGAGGATCGCCGCGATCACCAATCCCGTCAGCCCCGATGGCAGGGCGATCACGATGAAATGCGGCATCAATTTGTCCGCGTCCGTCGCAATCGTCCAGCCGGCCTTCATCGCCTCGGGCTTGGCCTGGAAGTAGCCCATCACCGCCAGCCCGGCGATGCCCAGCATTACGACACTCAACACGGTCGAAAGAAGTTGGATGCCGAATGACCGGCGTGCGGCCGCCGCGTCGCGGGTCGCCAGGTAGCGCTGGATCGCCATCTGGTCCGAGCCGGCGGTACAGGTGAGCCAAACGAGCATGGCGCAGAACGCGCCGACGACCGTGCGCGAGGATCCCGGCGCTGGAAGCACCTTGGGTTCGGGCCAGTGCGCCGGCCAGGACGTCGGCCACCAGGCACCGACGCCGCCGAGCGCGATCGTCGCGATGACGATCGTCGCGATCGCTCCGAAGAACATCAGCACCGCCTGGATCGCGTCGGTCACGACTACCGCCTTGAAGCCCCCTCCGGCCGTGTACGCCAGCGTGATCCCTGCCATGGCCAGACTTAGGACGGGCATCCAGTTCGGATCCAGTTCGAGCAGCGGGATGAGGACGACGCTAAGGGTCGCGTACAGGATCGATCCCATCCAGAACACGCGGAGGAGGACAAACATGGACGCGCCGAGCAACCGCCCGGTCAGGCCGAGCCGGGCTTCGAGCAGTTCGTAGCCGCTGGTCGCTCGCAGGGCCACGATGCGCGGGATCAACAGCCAGCCGACGATGGCGAAGGCGAACGGCAACGAGAGGAGTTCGGCAAAGACGACCGGGCCGTTCTTGGCCATCTCGCCGGGCAGTGCGAGGTACGTCAGGGTGCTGGTGAGCGTGGCGAAGAGCGACAGGCCGATCATCAGCGGATTCATCGACCGGCCGCCGAGCAGGTAGTCGTCCGACGTGCGGACCTGCCGGGCATAGTGGCGCCCGATGGCGATCAAGCCGAGTCCGTACAGGGCGATCACCAGATAATCGAGAACGGTCATGGGCGGTCCCCGGCGAGTTCGGTCGGCAGGATGACGGCGACGCTCGTGCCGGACTCGACGCGGGCGAAGGTGTGCAGGACGAGAACGAGGCCCGACGAGTTCGCATGGATCGATCGGGACTCGCGGCCGAGGAGATCGGTGACGGTGCCGAGGATTTGACCTTCGTGGACGGGTTGCCCGAGAGTCACCACCGGTTCGAAGAACCCTTCGGCCGGCGAGGGATGGTTTACCTGCATGTGCCCGGAGCCAGGCCGGGAGTCTTCGACGATGATCGGCAACGCTCCACTCGCTACGGGAGCATCCGCGATCACGCCCACGTCGGCCAGCACACGGAGGCAGCCCGCGACGTAGGCATCAACGCCGGACGGATCGCAGCCGCCTCCGCCGAGATATTCCGCGTAGATCGCCGGCACGCACGCGTCGCGTGCCACGGATAACGACCGGCCTTCGAGGTTCGGATCGGTTCCCCAGATGATCGGCAAGCCGAACGCCCGCGCCATTCGCCGCTGCGACTCGAGCACCTTCGGGTCGGGGTGGAGCATGTAGCCGACCAGCGGGAGAACTCTCAGTCGCGTGCCGCCGGTGTGGAGGTCGATGTAGTAATCGGCCGAGCGAATCCGTTCAGAGAGTTCAAAGGCGATGTGCTGGGTCGGGGAACCATCGGCCCGGCCCGGGCAGGTGCGGGCGAGGTCCAGCCCGTCGTCGCCGACGCGGCTCCCGCGGAGGAACGCAGGCTCGTTCACCACCGGCACGAGCGTGACGGTACCCCGAAGTGGCGGATGCGTTCGAAAGAGCGCGATCAGGTACCGAACCGCCGCCATCGGTTCGAATTCGTCCCCGTGGACTCCGCCCGTGATCAAGACGTGCGGGCCGGGTTCGGAGCCGGAGAATCGTTCCAGCACAAGCGCCACCGATTACTCCTTCCCGTTCCGGAACTGGAACGCGAACAGCTTCGCATCCTTCATGGCGAACCGGAGGCGGATCGGTTTGCCGGCGAGAGCGCCGACGTCGCTTCCACCCTTCCAGCGCACGACGCGGTCGATCTCGTTGCCGATGGTCTCGACCGTATTGGCGAGCGCGAAGCCCGGTATCGGTTTCCCCTCTACGTCCTGGATCTCGACGAGAATGCCGCCAGCGGCCGAAGTGGCGAAGTTGAGCGACAGCTCCTTCCCGCTGAAGGTGATCGACTTCGTGAGCAGTTCGCCACCCGCATACGGAGCGACGGCCGCGGCGAAGCCGTCGAGTCGCAGCGAGTAACGCCGCAGGTGGCTCGTCGGCTGGCCGTAGTTTTGGTTCGCATAGAGCGACATCGCGTGCGGTCCCGTCGGCACCACGTTCAGGGCCGGGTAGTTCGTCCGCGAGACCCAGTTCTCGGCCCCGATGCTGGGCGCGAGGAAGCCCTCGGGGAAGGTGCGGTCGTAGCGGTCGCCGCCGCGCGAGGTGACAAGCACGCCGTCGGAGCAGTCCTTGAAGTAGCCGGGGTTCACGCCGATCGCCGTGGCCTGCTCGGCGTTCAGCACCTGTCGACCGGGCATGAATCGGGCGGCGATGCCGATGTAGATGTGCGGCGCGCGGAAGTACGGATGCGTCTGGTTCGTGTAGAGGTGCTCGATCGGCCCGTCGCCGTAGTGCATCAGGACCGGTTCCGTCCAGCTAATGAAATCCTTCGAGGTCGTTCGCGAGATGCGACGGATGCCGTTCACGAAGACGCGGAAGTAGCAGAGGTAGCGCTGCTCGGCGTCGGACCAGAACGGGACGTTCTGCGAATCGAAGGCCCCCTTCGGAACCACGGCCTTGTCCCGGAGCTTCGTCCAGCGTAGGCCGTCCTCGGAGACGAACGCGAACAGGCCCGTCTTGCCGATCCCCGCGAGGGCCTTGTACCGCTCGGCCTTCGGCACGCCGGGCCGGGCGTCGAGCATCGGGCAGAAGTTGTGCGAGAACGGCGCTTCCCCGGCGAGCACGACGTTGTTCGCCTTCGATCCGCCTACGTCGTACAGGCCAAGCTCCGGCTTTGTCCAGACTTTGCCATCCTTCGAGAAGGCGACGCAGGTCGTCTCCGTGCTCGATCCGTCTTTCCCGGCCGTCGGGTTGCCGCGATAGTACGCGCGATAGTCGTTCCCGTCGCGGAGGATGGTGCAGTACCCGGCGAACGCGCCTTCCCACGGCTTGTCGAACTTGATGGCGATTCCTTCGTCCCGCGGCGGTTCGAGTCGCAGTGAGACGCCGCTGAGCTTGCCGATCAGGTGCGTATCGACGAACAGTTCGCGCCGCGAGCCGACGTCGATCGGCTTTGACGGATCCTCGGCCCGGAGAGCGGGAGCCAAGACGAGCGAGAGGAGCACGAGTCGAGCGGTCATGATGCGACCTCGGAAAGGAGTCACCACACGGTCCAGCCGCCGTCGATGGTCAGGTTCTGGCCGGTCATGAAGGAGCTGGCATCGCTGGCGAGGAAGATGATCGCGCCCTTCAGTTCGTGCGGCCGGCCCATGCGCTTCATGGGAAGCTTGGTTGTTAATCGCTCGACCATCTCCTTCGGGGCCTTGTCTGTCGGGAACGGGCCGGGGCTGAGGCAGTTCACGCGCACGCCGTCGGCCGCCCAGTAAGCCGCGAGGTGGCGGGTCATGTGAACGATGCCGCCCTTGAGTGCGTGATAGGCGACGGGGCTGGCGGGGCAAACGCCTTCGTAGGCGTCGGGATACGAAGCGACCTGTCCGTACATCGAGCCGAGCAGGACGATGCTGGCCGACGCTTGGCGCTCGACGGCGTGGTTCCGGAGCAATCGAGCGAGGAGAAAGTAACCGGTGGCGTTCGCGAGTTGGCGCGTGAACTGTTCGGCCGTCACCGTGGTCCAATCGGCCGGCTGCGCTTCGTGGCCGTTGTTCACCAGCACGTCGATCCGCCCGGCGACGGCGACGGCGTCGAGAAACCCGCGTTCAATCGATATCGGATCCATGTGATCGAGCGCGACGCCGGCGTGCTTGCGGCCGGGCAGCGCGGCCGCCGCGGCCTTGGCGCGTTCAGCATCGCGGCTGGCAATCACCACTGTTGCCCCCGCTTCCGCTAGGGCTCGGGACATCGCCGATCCCAAGTGGCCGGTGCCGCCGGTCACGAGTACCACGCGCCCGGTCAGATCGAATAGCTCGTGGATGGTCGGTTCCGGCATCAGTAGCGACCGTCGAAGGTGAACCCGAGCGGGCTGAAGCGCCGGCGCATCTCTTCCAAGGCGTTCTTGATCCAGATGATGTCCGCACCGTGCGCGATTAGCCGGGCACCCATGTCGAGCAGTTGCTTGGCCCGCTCCGGCGAGCCGGCGGGCATGCCCCAGTGCTTCCCGGCCGCCTTCGCCGCGGCGGCGACTTCCTGGATCGCCTCCTCCACTCGCGGATGATCGAACTGGCCCGGTACGCCGGCCAGGACGCCGAAGTCGCCTGGGCCGAAGAAGAGCACATCCACACCGTCGACTTCCGCGATCTCCCGCGCGTTGGCCACAGCGTCGGGGTCTTCGATCTGCACGACGATAAACGTCTGCTCGTTAGCCTCGCGCACGTACCGGTCGACGGGCAGCGCGCAGTACGGAGCATCGGGATTGCCGCTGTCACAGCCCCGCCGGCCGAGCGGGGCGAACTTCGCCCACTTCACGATCTCGCGTGCCTCGGCCGCATCGTCGCAGCGAGGGTACATGATGCCTTGTGCCCCGGCTTCGAGGATGCGGCCCATCCGCATGAACTCGCCCTTCGCCGGCCGGGCGAGGATGTCCGCGGTGCCGACGCGCGCGGCACGCATCAGCGCGTTCGCCGTCTCGACGCTGGCCGCGTGGTGCTCCAGGTCCATCCAGAGTCCGTCGAACCCCATGAGGCTGACGAGTTCGTACATGGACGGATCGATGGAATGGATCGTGGTGACAAGAACCGGCTCGTTCCGCACCAGCTTGGCCTTGATCTTGCTCGGTCGCATCGAACCCTCGAAACTGTGCCGCCGCGCGCAAAACCGGCGCGGCCCCTTCCCGTTGTAGCCCGACCGGCACCGGTCGATCAGTTTCCCTTCAAGCGGTGAAGCTTCCGATAGGCCCCAGGGCTGAGGCCAAGTTCGCGGCGGAAGACTTCGTAGAGTCGCTGGATGGTTCCAAATCCGACATCGCGGGCGATCGCGGTCAAGGCGCGATCCCCCTGGGCGAGTTCGCGTTTCGCGCGCTCGACCCGGACGCGGCGGATCTCGTTCGCGATCGGGCGCTTCAGAGACTTACGAAAGTAGTTTTGAAGCGTTCGCGTCTCCGCACCGACCGCGCGGGCGACGGCGTCCGGCCCGATGGGGCGGTGACTGTTCGCCGCGATGTACGCCAGCGCCGCCGCGACCACAGCGTTCTCAACTGCGTAGAAGTCGGTGGATTCGCGCACGACGAGTCCGTGGGGCGCGAGCCGGATCGGTTCCACCGGCTTTTCGTGGCCATCTATCAGTTGTTCCAGCAGTCCCGCGGCCGTGTAGCCGATCCGGTCGTAACCGATCTCGACGCTGGTGAGCGAGGGCCGCGGATGCTCGCAGAGCGTCTCCTGGTTCTTGCCGGCGACGATGGCCACGTCCACCGGGACGCGCCATCCCCGACGTTGCGCGGCTTGCACCACCAGCCGGCCATAGACCTCCTGCCCGACGTACACGCCGACCGGGGGAGTCCAGCCGGCCATGGCGCGGTCGAGCAGCCGCACGGTCGACTTCCAGTGTGCGAGGTCGCGGAACGGGTCTTGGGGAACGAACGCGGAGGCGCATCCGAACCCGGCCTCGCGCACCTGTCGCGTGAACTCCCGGACTTCCAGTTCGTTGTCGACATTCTTCCGGGAGGTGAGCGTGGCGAACGACCGGAACCCGCGGGCCAGTAGGTGCTCGGCAACAACGCGCCCGACATCCGTGGAATCGGGGAAGACGCCGGGCAGCAGGTGTCGCGCGGGCGAACTGGGCCACACGTTCACGACGGGGATGCGTCGTGCGGCCGCCATCCGAACGAGCGCGTAGTTGGCACGGCCGATGATGCCGTCGTAACGGTCCGGAGGGCCTTGCCTGTGGCGGAGGGTATCGTGTGCGAACTCGTCGATGACGGTGATCCAGCCCCGCTCCTCCGCGAAGCGCTGGATGCCGGCGTAAACCTCGGCGTGGCGTTTGTACGGCCACTGCAGGTCCAACATCAACGCGATTCGTCGCGGTGCGCGAGCCATGCCGGCGTTCTCAAATTCGCTAACGTTTTTCCGGAAAACGATAATCCGTCATAAGAAAATAATACGGAATCCTGCGCGTCCACCCTCCCATACTCCGGACCACGGATCTCGCGCAATGCTTCCGCATTCCGTCCATTCCTGGCGACTGTCGATTCCCGCGATCCTTGGCGCGGTCCTGTTGCTCGCGCCCGCGGGCACAGCCGCCGCGCCGAACGTATCGCCCGTGCCGAAAGCGATCCGGAGCGTGCTCGAGGCCCACTGCGCCGACTGCCACGGCGAAGGCGGCAAGGGCGCGATCGACGTGACCGCACTCGACACGCTCAAGCCCCAGGACCGGCTCGACACCCTCAACAAGATCCAGGACCAGCTCTTCTACAAGATGATGCCCCCGCCGCGGGCCGAGCAGCCCGGCGCGGAGGAACTGCGATCGCTGGCGGATTGGGTCCGCACCGAGTTGCGAACCCAAAACGCGTCCAAGCTCGATGATCGGCTGCCATATCCGGATGCCGGCAACTACGTCGACCACGCGGCACTGTTCGACGGTTCGAACAAGGTCAAAGCCTTTTCCCCCGCCCGCCGCTGGCTGGTCAGCCCGCAGATCTTCGACGAGCGCGTACTCGATCTGTTTCAGCTGGAAGGGAAGGACCGGGAGAATTTTCGGCGGTCCGGCTTTTACGGGATCACCAACCCTTTCGTGCTGCCCGACCACGCGGGCGTGCGCTATTACGACCTGACTCCGCTCGACGGTGGCCATCTGTTGGTGATGCTCGGCAACGCCGAATGGATCGCCACCAAGCAACTGCAGGCGGCGCGGATGAAGGCCGGCGACCCGAACGCGGGTGTGGCGGATCCGAAGGACAAATGGTACCCGAAGACGACACCGTCCGCGTTCGAAGCCATCGTGGCGAAGAAGGACCCTCCATCGGACGAGCAGATCCGATCGGCCGTCCAGCAGCAGTTCCAACTTGCTTTGCGCCGGAAGCCGACAGAGGTCGAACTCGCGCAGTATCGGAAGCTGGCACACGAGGCGATTGCGGTTGCCGGGAACACGGAGGGGCTGCGACAGGTTCTCAAATCGGTGCTGCTGGAATCGGAGTTCGTCTACCGGTTGGAATTCGGCGAAGGCAAGCCGGACGAATTCGGCCGCGTACCGCTGACTCCGCGGGAAGCGGCGTTCGCCATCGCCTATGCGCTGGGCGACCGCGGGCCGGACGCCGAACTCCTTCGCGCGGCCGAGAGCGGCAAACTGTCGACCCGCGCGGATTACGAGCGCGAAGTCCGCCGACTGCTGGCGGACGGCGTTTATTTCCGCGGGCAGGTCGATCCATCACTCAACGGCATGCACATCCACTCGCACATCGCCAGCCATCCCAAGCTAGTGCGGTTCTTCCGCGAGTTCTTCGGCTACCCCGCCGCCACGAAAGTCTTCAAGGACGTCCCGCGTAGCGGCGGATATTACCGGAACCCGGACCGCGGGCACCTGGGCACGCCGGGCTGGCTGGTTCAGGAGGCCGACGAGTTCGTCGTTCAACAGTTGTCACAGGACCGTCGGGTGTTCGAGCGACTGCTCACCTCCGACGAGTATTACGTGTACCACAACATGGACACGAAGGCCGGCCAGGCGCTGATCGCCCAGTGGAAACAGGTGTACGAGACGCTCAAAAGCACCGAGTGGAAGACGAAGCCGGAAGCGGTGATGGCATCGCACCAGAAGATGCTTACGGCCGCGAAGATCCTCGACCCGCGGACGAAGGAGCTCTGGCGGGAAAAGCGTTCGTTCCTGTCCTACATGTACTGGTTCCAGGATACCTTCGGTCAGGGCCGCACGCCGTTCACGCGCGGGCCGTTCACCCACGGCTACTACTACGACCACTCGCCGAGTTACAGCCTGCCGCCGACCCCGAACCGGCTCCGATACGTCGGCGTCGAGACGCCGAACTTCAAGGAACCGAAGGAATTCCCGGCCTTCTGGGACTACCCGGTCGAGCAGCCGTTCCGGGTCGCGAACCGCAAAGGCATCCTCACGCATCCGGCGTGGCTGATCGCCTTTTCGGCGAACACCGCAACCGATCCGATTCGTCGTGGGCGTTGGATCCGCGAGAAACTGCTGGCGGGGGTGGTGCCGGACGTGCCGATCACCGTGGACGCCAAGGTGCCCGACGACCCGCACCAGACTCTGCGCGAGCGCGTGCATGCGGTCACGACGGCAGCGGCGTGCGCCAAGTGCCACAGCCGGATGAACGACCTCGGCTATCCATTCGAACAGTTCGACGACTTCGGCCGCTTCCGCAAACTCGAACCGCTCGAACACCCGGACAGCCTCATCACGGCCGGGAACGGCAAGACCTCCTTCGACGTCTACAAGACGAAACCGATCGACCCGACCGGGGTTCTATCCGGCACCGGCGATGCGAAGCTGGACGGCCCGGTGACCGACTCGTTCGACCTGATCGACCGTCTGGCGAAGTCCGACCGTGTCCGGCAGTCGATCATCCGCCACGCGTTTCGGTTTTTCCTGGGCCGGAACGAACGGCCCTCCGACTCGCAGACGTTGATCGACGCGGAGCGCGCATACCTGACTAGCGACGGCAGCTTCAAGGCCGTCGTGCTGTCCCTGCTGACGTCCGACTCGTTCATCTACCGCAAACAACCGGGGAACCGATGACGACCACCCGACGGGAATTCATGGCGACCGCCGCGATCGGGGCGATTGCGCTCGGACCCCGCACGGCATGGACGAAACCGGCCGGCGGAAAAGCGCCGATGCGCTTCATTTTCCTGCACAAGGGGAACGGTCTGTTCCCGTCCGTGATGGTGCCGCCGTCGCTGAGCAAGGACGACGCCGCGACGGAGGCGAAGAAGGGGCCTCTCAACCTCGACCTCGCGAAGCATGAATTGCCCGCGTGGATGAAACCGCTGGCCGCGCACCAGGGCGATCTCACGATCCTCCAGGGACTGTCCGGAAAGATGTGCACCACCGGGCACCATACCTGGTGTTCGTCGCTCGGTGTCTTCAAGGCGAACGAGCGGATCAGTTCCATCAAGTGGGCCACCGTCGATTTCGAACTGGCGAAACTCTTCCCGTCGCCGATGGAGCATGTCGAACTGGCCTGCTTCCCGCTCGGCGGGGGCAACGCCCGCGGCACCCTGAACGGCATCGCCACCGGATTCTCGGCCCGCGGCCCGCAACAACCGAACTATGCCTTCGGTTCGCCGAAGGTGGCCGTGCAGGAACTGTTCAAATCGGTCTCCGCCGACAAGACCCTGCAGGCGCAGGCGCAGTTGGGGCGGAGCGGGCTGGAGTTCGCCGCCCGACGGGAAGGAAACCTGGCCGAGCGCACCCCCGGCGGCGAGCGCGGGAAAGTGCAAAGCTACGCCGACTCGCTGGAAGCCATCCGCGAACGGGACCGCAAGGTGGACGCGATGGCCGACGCCATCCGCCCGCACGTGCCCAAGCTGGACGCGAAATACCTCGCCGACGAGATGACCACCGTCGACCGCCAGCGCGGGCATGTCGAAGTGCTCCTGGCGGCGCTGATCTCCGGACTCACCAACGTCGTCGCCTTCACTGTGGACGAACTCGGCCACGAATACACCGGGCTTGCCGGTCTTGAAAAAGAAAAGGTGAACCTGCACGATGTCGGGCACGGCAAGCCGGTCGGCAAACTCACCGCTGAAGAAGTCCGCTTCGCCGTCCGTCGCCAGCACATGACGCTCGTCGACACGATCGCCAACCGATTGAAAAAGACGCCCGAAGCCGACGGTACGATGTTCGACAACACCATGATCTTCTACTTCCCCGACAACGGCGAGACCCATCACTCGCACGGCACGGAATACCCCTTCGTGATCTTGTCCGGAAAGAACGCCCGACTCGACATCCGCGGACGCTACATCCGCCTGCCGAACTACGGCGAGCCGGGGCACAAGACGCTCGGCAACTGGTACACCACGCTGCTGAACGCCTACGGAAACCCGGTCCGGCACTACGGCGATCCCGACCCCGGCCTGGCCCGGTTCGGCATCGACCAGACCGGCGCCATCAAACCTTTCCTCGGCTGACCCGCTCCCCAGGTGCCTCCGTGACCCGTTACACCATTTCGTTCGCGCTGCTCGCCGCAATCACGCTCGCGGCGTCGGCCGCCGACAAACCGTTGAAGGTCTACATCCTCGCCGGGCAGTCGAACATGCAGGGGCACGCCCAAGTGCGCACGTTCGACAGCCTTGCCGACGACCCGAAGACGGCGCCCCTGCTCAAGGAGATGCGCGGCCCCGACGGCAAGCCGAAGGTCTGCGAGAAGGTCTGGATCACGTCCGTCGGCTGTCAGGGCGACGCCTACTCCGACCTGCGCGAACAGACGGGCAAGCTGACCGTCGGTTTTGGCGCCTTCGGCACGGCCGGGGAACGGATCGGGCCGGAATACACCTTCGGCCTGACGATGGAGAAAGTGCTGAACGAGCCGATCCTGATCATCAAGACCTCGTGGGGCGGCCGCAGCCTGCACACCGATTTCCGCCCGCCGAGCGCCGGGCCGTACGAGTGGAGCGAGGCCGAGTTGGCCCCACGGAAGAAGCGCGGCGACGACGTCGAGAAGTTGAAGGCCGACAAGGTGAAGGCGACCGGCGTGTTCTACCGCGAGATGCTCGCGCACACGAAGAAGGTGTTGTCGGACATCCCGCGAGTCGTGCCGGGGTACGACCCGAAGCAAGGCTTCGAACTGGCCGGATTCGTCTGGTTCCAGGGCTTCAACGACTACGTCGATGGCGGTGTGTACCCCGACCGAATGAAGCCCGGCGGCTATGACCGATACGCCGATCTGCTTGCGCAGTTCATTCGCGACGTGCGAAAGGACCTGTCGGCCCCGAAGCTGCCCTTCGTGATCGGTGTCATGGGGATCGACGGCGTCCAGAAGGGGTCCAAGGCGCCGATGGCGCATTTCCGCGAAGCCCAGCGAAAGCCGACGACTCTGCCGGAGTTCAAGGGGAACGTCATTGCCGTTGAGACCGCGCCCTTCTGGGACGACGAGCTGGACGCGCTCAAGGAAAAGATGGACCGGCTGAACGGGAAGCTCGATGCCGAGTTCAAGAAGGACCCGAAGCTGACGCGAGAGCAGAAGGAGGCCGCCCGCAAGAAGGCCGCCGACGAGCAGTTCAAACCGGAGGAATTGCAACGGTTGAAGGCGGGCGTGTCGAACGGTGGCTACCACTATCTCGGCGCCGCCAAGATCATGGCCCCAATCGGCCAGGCGTTCGCCAAGGCGTTGCTGTCGGCGGAACCGAACCCGACACCGAACTCGAAGCCGACACCGAAGCCGATCGCGGCCGGTCCGGTCCAGGTCCTCGTCCTTGCCGGTCAGTCGAATATGGAAGGACATGGATTTGTCCTGGCCGACCCGAAACGGAACGAAGGAAAGGGCAGCCTCGAACACATCGCCAAGGACAAGTTCAAGCATCTCCTCGGGAAAGATGGAAAGTGGGCGGTCCGCGACGACGTGTGGATCCACTACCTTGAGCGCAAGGGAAATCTGACCGCCGGCTTCGGCGTGAAGGAGGATCGCATCGGCCCGGAACTCGGGTTCGGGTTCGTCGTCGGCGACGCCTTGGAGGAACCGGTACTACTCATCAAACTGGCGTGGGGCGGAAAGAGCCTCGCGAAGGACTTCCGTCCACCGAGTGCAGGCGGCGAAGTCGGACCGTTTTACAAGGAGATCATCGATCGCACGAAATCGGTGCTGAAGAACCTCAAGCAGGAGTTCCCGACTATTGGCGACCGCGGTTACGAACTGGCCGGGTTCGGCTGGCATCAGGGCTGGAACGACCGCGTCAATCAGGCGTTCAACGACGAATACGAGAAGAACATGGCCCACTTCATCCGCGACATTCGCAAAGACCTCGGCACGCCGAAACTCCCGTTCGTCATCGCCGAGACCGGCATGAGCGGGACCGAAGAGAAGCACCCGCGCGCGCTCTCGCTGATGAAGGCGCAGGCCGCCGTCGCGGAGTACCCGGAGTTCAAGGGTAACGTCGCGTTCGTTGGCACGAAGGCGTTCTGGCGCGAGAAGGATGTCTCTCCGAGCGGGCAGGCGTACCACTGGAACACGAACGCCGAGACGTATTACCTCATCGGCGAGGCCATGGGCCACGCGATGATCAAGCTCGGCACGGCGAAGCCGGCGAAGTGAAACCCTCGATCAGGTGAACCGATGACGAAATACTGGTGTTTGATCGCGCTGGGGTTGGTTGCCGGCCAACCGATTGCCGCCGCCGATCCAACTCCGCAGAAAGCGGAAATGGCCGGCTACCTGCTCGTGCCGCATAGCCGTGTGGACAAGTCCTACAACGCCGGCTTCTCGATGTACGTCGCCGCATGGCCGCTCTTGAAGAACTACCCCGGCAGCCAGTTCCAGAGCGGACTGTTCGGCACCTGGATGTTCGCCCAGCACGACACCCCGCGGCCGAAAGGTCAATACTCCGACATTGAAGGCGGTCTGGGCTGGTGGCGGGACACTCGCTTCGCCACCGAGACGCCCAAGTTCATCATGGGCGGGGTGGCCCTCGAGTTCAGCGAGTGGGCGAACGGCCCCGGTGCCGGCAAGGGCCGCGACTGGACGAAGCCGAACGGCAAGTACGCCATCGCCCAGCTCAGCCCGTGGGTGCTTTGGCCGCCGGACGGACTGAACCTGAAACAGGGCACGAGCGGCGAACTGTTCGGCTACGGCTACCTGCCGCTGCCGCTCGTCGGGGCGAAAAAGACCACGGCCGGGAAGGACGTGCCGACGGGCGACCAGAGCTGGACGCTGTTCCTGAACTCGGGCAACTTCAAGGGTCCGGTCTCCTTCTTCCTGCCGTACTTCTGGACGAAGCCGACGGTCGAAAAGCCGGAACTCGCCGGGCGGTTCCTCGACGCGAGGCCGTCCGATCCGAACAAGGCCGTGCAGATGGAGACGCAGCACATCCCGGCGTACATCGCCCAGGACGCGAAGGGTGTCAGCTACGCCCGCGTCGCACCGACGCAGTTCCCGGCAAGCGCCGGCGCGGACGCGCCGCTGATCCACCGCATCACGGCGTACAAGCGGAATGCCCTGTGGGACCGTGTGAAGGCCTGGTTCGACGGCGGTCCGGAAGTCTCCGGCACCATCGACCCGCAGGCGTCCATTGTGCAAACCTTCGAAAGCAAGGGCGGGGCGACCTGGCGGATTTACCCGCCGAGCAAGGAACGGGACAGCCGCGCGTCGGTGGCGTGGAGCTCGTTCGCCACGCCGACCGCGCTCGATGCCACCACCTACGGCTACAAGTGGACGGACGCCGTGACGAAGGCCGGCCCGATCGCCACTCTTCCCGAATACTTCCGCCTGGAAAAGGACGCGAAGGATAAAGAGCGCTGGGTGGTGGTGGCTGCGAAGGACGTGCCGGCCGAGACGGGGCTGTCGATGGTGGAGTTCCCGCGCGTGCGGTACCCCAAACAACAACCGTACGTCACGCCCGACGAGCCGGAGAGCAGCTGGAAGAAGCCCGGTCCGGCAGCCGGTCCGTTCGAGGCGAAGCTCGGCGACGGGAGCACGGTCACCTATTCGTGGTATCGCTTCGCCGACCAACCCGCACTGCTGAACGCCGACCTGACCGCCGACGAACGGGAGTCGCTCCAGAAGCGCGTCGAGTTGCTGCACAGGAAATGGACGAAAGAGAAGGAATACCTGCCGCCACCGACGGTGGGCAAACTCGCCGACCTCGACCCGGCCGTGCTCGTGACACCGCCGAAGGGTTTGGAAATCGGCTACGTGCCGATCGTGACGCGGCAGGGCTTCAACTAAACCTCGGAGTCGACTCATGCGTCGTGTTCTTTTCATTCTCGCATTCACGGTCCTCGGCATCGCCCGTGCCGACGAGCCGAAGCCGCTCCCGCGCCCGGATGGCAAACCGGCGGACATGACCAAACCCGTCAAGGTCTTCATCCTGATGGGCCAGTCGAACATGCTCGGCATGGGCAAGATCAAGGGGGCCGACAAGGCGGGCACGCTCGAACACGCGGTCAAGACGGAGAAGCTCTACCCGTTCCTGATCGACGACGTCGGCGCCTGGACCGTGCGGCAGGACGTGCGGAACGTCCGCGTCATGGTCGCCCGCGGCGGCGGCATGGGCGTGCACAACAACGAATGGATGACGATCAAGGGCAACACCATCGGCCCGGAGATCGGCATCGGGCACGAACTCGGCAACGCGCTGAGCGAACCCGTGCTCATCCTCAAGAGCTGCATCGGCAATCGGGCGCTCGGCTGGGACCTGCTTCCGCCGGGCAGTGCGCGCTACGAGTACGAAGAGGTCGATCCGAAGACGAAAAAAAAGGTGACCTACGTCTATGCGGGTTCCGGAGACAAGGCCGAGCGCTGGGTGAAGGGCGAGGAGCCGAAGGAAGTGCCGTGGTACGCCGGGAAGCAGTACGACGATGATGTGAAGAACGCGAAGTCCGTGCTGGAGAAGCTCGGCGATTACTATCCCGGCGCGACGAAGTACGAAGTCGCGGGTTTCCTCTGGTGGCAGGGCGAGCGCGATACCGGCCGCGAGGGCCACGCTGCCCGCTATGAGCACAACCTGGTGAACCTCATCCGGTCGCTTCGCAAAGACTTCAACGCCCCGGAGGGCAAATTCGTTCTCGCAACGCTCGGCGAGGTCCGCAAGGAAGACGCGACCGGGAACGCGAAACTGATCTTCGATGCCATGATGAATATCAGCGATCCGGCCAAGCACCCGCAGTTCAAGGGGGCCACCGCCACGGTTTACAGCCATCCGCTGAGCAAGGGCGGTTCAGGTAACAGCCACTACAACGGCGACGCCCGCACCTACATGAACGTCGGCCTGGCCATGGGCCGGGCGATGGTGGAACTATTGAAGGGCGACCAGAAATGACCCGGCACGTTTTCGCAACATCGCTGCTGGTTCTCGTGTTCGTGAATGCCGCTCCGAGTCCCGCCGCCGGGCCGGCGAAGCCGAACATCGTCTACATCCTCGCCGACGACCTCGGTTACGGCGACGTCGGCTGCTACAACCCGGCCTCGAAGATCCCCACGCCGAACCTCGACCGGTTGGCAAAGGAAGGCGTGAGGTTCACGGATGCGCACTCGCCGTCGGCGGTCTGCACGCCGACGCGCTACGCCCTGCTCACCGGTCGCTACGCCTGGCGCTCGCGCCTCCAACGGAACGTCCTCGGCCCCTACTCGCAGCCACTGATCGCGGAAAAACTGTTGACGGTTCCCGCCCTGCTTCGCGCGCAGGGCTACGCGACCGCGTGCATCGGCAAGTGGCACCTCGGCTGGGGCTGGCCGAAGCCCGATAACGGGAAACGCGACTTCACGAAACCGATCCCCGATGGCCCGACGGCGCGCGGGTTCGACAGCTACTTCGGCACCGACGTGCCCAACTACCCGCCCTACTGCTTCATCGAGAACGACCGCACCGTCGGCCTCCCGTCGGAACCGGCCCCGGTCGGGAAGGACATGTGCAACATCGCCGGCCTCATGCTCCCGGACTGGAAGCTTGTGGACGTTCTGCCGGCGTTGGAAAAGCGAGCGGTCGAGCACATCGAGAAGTCGGCGAAGGAGAACAAGCCGTTCTTCCTCTACCTGCCGCTCACGTCCCCGCACTTTCCGGTCGTGCCGACGGCCGAGTTCCAGGGGAAGAGCCGCGCGGGAGACTATGGCGATTTCGTCGTGCAGACTGATCGGGTTGTCGGCTCGGTGCTGGACGCGCTGAAGAAGGCGGGCGTCGAGAAGAACACCCTCGTCATCTTCACGAGCGACAACGGGCCGGAGGTCGTCGAGATCAAGAACGGTGCCTACGATCGGCTGAAGGACTTTGGGCACGCCAGCATGGGCGCCTTCCGTGGCACAAAGCGGGATGCGTGGGAAGGTGGGCACCGGGTTCCGTTCCTCGCCCACTGGCCGGGGAAGATCCAACCCGACACGAGCTGCGCGGAGACGATCTGCCACGTCGATCTGATGGCGACGCTGGCGGCGATGCTGGGCGTGACGCTCCCCGCCGACGCCGGCGTCGACAGCGTGAACGTGCTGCCGGCGCTCCTCGGCGAGAAGCGAAGTGCTTCGCTGCGCGAGGCGACGGTGCACCATAGCGCTCAGGGGAAGTTCGCCATCCGCAAGGGCGACTGGGTGCTGATCCTCGCGCCGACGGGCGACGACAACGGCAAACGGGGTGAACCGGCATGGTTCCGGCAGGATCGCGGGTACACAGCTCATTCCGAGCCGGGCGAACTGTACAACCTTGCCGCCGATCCGGCGCAGAAGACGAACTACTACGCCGCCGAACCGGCGAAGGTCAAGGAGTTGTCGGTCCTGATGGAGAAGTATGTGAGTGAGGGTCGCAGCACGCCGGGGCCGAAGCAAACGAATGACGTGAACGTGAACTGGGACCATCGCCGCAAGTAGAATTTCCATTCGCCAGCTCCCGCGCCCCCTCCGGAGGTGATCCCCGTGCTCCGACTCCTCTCCGTCCTTGGCATCCTGCTTGCCGTCGCCGATCCGCGCGCGACCGCCGCCGGTCCGATCTCCGGCAAGAAGCCCAACATCGTCTTCATCCTGACCGACGACCAGGGCTACGGCGACCTTTCGGCCCACGGCAACCCGGTCCTCAAGACTCCCCACCTTGATCGCATCCACGCGGAAGCGATCCGGTTCACCGACTTCCATGTCAGCCCGACCTGTTCGCCGACCCGGTCCGCGCTCCTCACCGGCCGCCACGAGTTCAAGAACGGGGTGACGCACACGATCCTCGAGCGCGAGCGGCTTACGCCGAAGGCGACGACGCTGGCGCAGGTACTCAAGGCCGCCGGATACACCACCGGCATCTTCGGCAAATGGCACCTCGGCGATGAGCCTGACCGCTGGCCGGACAAACGGGGCTTCGACGAAATGTTCATCCACGGGTGCGGCGGCATCGGGCAATCCTACCCGGGCAGTTGCGGCGATGTGCCCGGCAACTCGTACTTCGACCCGACCATCCTCCACAACGGTACGTTCGAGAAGACCAAGGGGTACTGCACCGACGTGTTCTTCGCGCAGGCGACCAAATGGATCGAGTCGAGGAAAGGGAAGGATCAACCGTTCTTCTGCTACATCCCGACCAACGCGCCGCACGCGCCGCTCAACGTCCCCGCGGCCGACGAGGCCCGCTACAAGGACAAGGTGAAACAACCGAACATCGCCAAGTTCTTCGGCATGATCGCGAACATCGACGACAATGTCGGCCGATTACTGGACCGGTTGAAGGAGTGGGGGCTAGAGAATGACACGCTGGTGATCTTCATGAACGACAACGGGGGCACCGCGGGTGTGCCGGTGTTCAACGCCGGGATGCGGGGGCAGAAGGTGACGCCCTGGCTGGGCGGGACGCGGGCCGCGTCGTTCTGGCGCTGGCCGGGCACGCTGACGCCGGCCGACTGTGACCGGCTCGCCGCCCACATCGACTTCCTTCCGACGCTGGCGGAAATCGCCGGAGCGAAGCCGAGCGAAGAACTCGCGCGGCAGGTCGAGGGCCGCAGCCTCGTGCCTTTGCTCCAGGACCCGAAGGCCGCGTGGGCAGACCGTACGCTGTTCACGCACGTCGGTCGATGGCCGAAGGGGGCGAAGGTGGACGACCACAAGTACGCCGGATGCAGCGTGCGCGTGCCGCGCTGGCATCTGGTTTCCGCCGGCAAGGCGAAAGGAAAGTGGGAACTGTTCGACCTGTCGGTGGACTTCGGCGAGAAGACGGACGTCGCGGACCGGCACCCGGACGTGGTGAAGAAACTCGGCACCGAGTACGACGCCTGGTGGGCCTCGCTGCCGCAGTATCTTGTGAATGAGGATGCGGTCGGGCCGAAGGAGAACCCGTTCAAGGAACTTTACGGGAAGCAATTCGGCAAGTCGAAGTAGGGTTCGCGGTCGCCCCGCGACAGGGGCGATCCTTGATTGCGAGTAGACGGCGAGAAACCGCAACCATCGGTGCGTTGATCGGATGGGACAGCTACCGGATCGCCGTCACGGGTGCCGTCCAAACCTGAGGCGACCAGGAACCGGTTTCCCAGGCGTCGGTCGTCTGATATTCGCGCACGATCAACCCGTCGCCGCGAATCTCGAAATAAAAGAACGCCTGCGCCTGGCTGGCGAAGTGACTGCTATTGTCCACGTTGAAAGTCGGGATGCCGTCCTTCGCGGCCTTGTTCGTACCGTTCCAACGGAACACGTTGCGGGCGTGCGTATGCCCGTACAGGATGGCGGCGATGGTGTACCCCTTGATTGCTTCATGGAAGCCTTTCACATCGGCCGGATCCCATTCCATGCCGACGGCCTTTGTGTCCTCGACCGGTAGTGGTAGCGCGTAGCGAAGCATGTCCACGTGATGCGTGATGACGACCGGCTTGCCCGACGTGCCGACCTTGTCCCGGAGATCGCTCACGAGGAACTCGAGGCTCCCAAGCGGAGCGTATCGGCGGCGGCGAGTCACGCTCTCGACCTGGCCGACGACGATTCCCAGGTTGACGAAGTGAACCCCGCCCCAGTCCCACGAATAGTGAACACCGTTCTTCGAGACGTTGACGACGCCGGGTCGGGTCTTGTTGCGCGCGATGATCTTCCGGACCGCGAGGCCGTCGCCGCGGGGGCTGTCGTGATTGCCGTGGACTTCGTACACCGGGACCTTGAGCCGGCCGTCCCGTCCGGTCAGCCCGTAGGCCTCGGCGAACGCGGCCCATTCGGTCTCCTGCATCTTCGTGTTCGCCTTGTCGCCGGTGTCGATGCAGTCCCCGGCGTGGATCACGCCGCGCGGCGCCAGAACCGTTCCACCTCCGGCCGTCTTTGGCACCTCCGTGCCGGGCAGTTTGTTCAACGTGTCCACCAGCCGACGGGTCACGTCCGCGGAACGGTCGTCGAGTTTCGCGGTGTTTTCCTTGTTCGCGAGGAAATGCGTATCCCCCACCAGAAAGAAGGCGACGGGATCCGCGTCCGGCTTCGCTTGTGCGCCGCGCGTGGCGGAGGGGAGCGCAAGTCCGGCAGTCGAGGCGGCGACAAACTCGCGACGGGTCAGATGGCTCAACATCGATCGGTTCCTATGACTTGTAGGCATGGCAGATTCAGGAATGGAATCGGACGATCCACCCTTTTGATAGACTCGTGCAGACGGATGAACATTCCGACATCCTGACACTGCATCGAATTCCATCGGCAGGCGATGAGCCGACGACACGAAGGCGCAATCACGCAGGAGCGACTCAGCGTTTGGCTGGCGGCGTCCGGGGCGGGAACTGGGCGTGCAGGGTGTCGCGGGCCGTTTTCAGCTCCAGAGCATGTTCGGGCGACCCGGCGAGGTTCGTCAACTCCGTGGGGTCGGACTCGTGTGCGTAGAGTTCCGCTCCAATGAGTGCGCCATCCTTCCAAGCGCGCCACTCGGTGTAACGGTGCGTGGCGGTCCGGATGCTGTAGCCCATCGCTTCGGGAACCTTCGACGGGGTGCGATCGAAGTACGCCGGCCGTGGGTGCTGGGTGAAGGCGGCCGTTTTCACCGACTTCGACGGATCCTTCAGAATGGGAACCAGGCTCGCGCCGTCGAGCCGGTTCGGCGTCTTCAGTCCGCACAAGTCGGTCAGCGTCGGATAGAGGTCGACCAGTTCGGCGAGCGACTTCGTTCTTCCGGTCCGGCCGTTCGGCGTTGAGACGATCAGCGGCACCCGGGCATCGTATTCGAAGCACGATGTTTTCCCCCACAAGGTGTGCTCGCCGATGTGATAACCGTGGTCGCCGAGGAACACGATGATCGTGTTCCTGTCCAGTCCCAACTCGGTCAGGGCGGCCAGCACCTTCCCCGCTTGCTCGTCCATGAAGCTGATGTTGGCGAAGTAGCCGTGGCGCATCTCCGCGGCTTGCTCCGCGGTGGGCGTCCGGGTCTTCGGCGGAAGGAGCAACACCTCGCGGCTGTCGTGGAAGGCGATGTCGACGCCGTTGTTCGGGCGGGCGGGGTCAAGCTTCGGCAGCGCGGCGCGGTCGTATTTGTCCCAGTATTTCTTCGGCGCGTTGAAGGGCGCGTGCGGTTTCCAGAAACCAACCGCGAGGAAGAACGGCCGGTCCTTCACCTCCTTCAAGACCTTCACTGCCTCGGCGGCAACGCGTCCGTCGTAGTACGCCTCGTCCGGCACGTCGCGGCATTCCGTGATCGTCGTCGCTCCGTAGTTCCAGTCGGCGAGTGTGGCGTGGTTCTCGGGCAACTCGCCCTTCACCTGCGGCCGGTCGTCGCCGTGATTGGCGTAGTGCAGGAATTCATCGGCGCTCCACGATCGGCGATCGCCTTTCTCCGCGGTGTGCCAGTTATGGAAGATCTTGCCGACGCAGCGCGTGGTGTATCCGTTGGCTTGGAAGGTCTGGGGCAGCGTGACGACGTCCGGGTTCGTCTCGCGGAAGTGGGTGCCGTTGTTCCAGAGTCGCAGCGTGTCCGGACGAAGGCCGCAGAGTAACGACGACCGCGACGGATTGCACACGGCTTGCTGACAGTAGGCGCGATCGAACCGCACGCCCCGTTGGGCCAGGGCGTCGAGGTGCGGGGTCTTGGCCGCCGACCCGTAGCAGCCGAGTTCGGTGCGCAGGTCGTCCGCCACGATGACCAGTACGTTGGGCGGAGCGGCGGAGACGGTACCGATCAGAGTGAGAACGGATGCCAGGGAGAGAAAGAATCGCATACTGTCCCACGAGTCATCGGGATTGAGAATGAAGTTTCGACGGACGAACCCGCTTGCGAAACGTGCGGTCGATCGCCGGGTGGAATTCGCCGCGGCGTTCGACACCGGATAGTCTATCGACGCGATCGGACCGATGGAAAACCGCGGCCAAGGTCTCTGGCTCGGTCGACAATCCATCCACCATCTCCCCACCGTTGCGGATCGATGACATGGTCACGTCACGTTTCGGCATACTGTTCGTCTTGTCCGCTGTGGGGCTCGCGGCCGCACCCACGCTCAAGGACCGCCTCCCACGCCTGGCACCACGGGAACCAACCGACGCGGTGAAGACTTTTCGCCTGCGCGACGGGTTCACGATGCAGCCGGTGGCGGTCGAGCCGCAGGTCGCCAGCCCGGTGGCAGCAGCGTACGACGAGGACGGCCGGCTCTATGTCGTCGAGATGCGCGACTATCCGGAGCCGCACAAGCCGGGCGAGATTCCGCTCGGTCGCGTCCGGCTGGTGGAAGACAAGGACGGCGATGGCGTCTACGAGACCGCGACCGTGTTTGCGGAGCACCTGCCGTGGCCAACGGGGATTGCGTGCTGGGACGGCGGCGTATATGTCACGGCCGCGCCGGACATCTGGTACCTGAAGGACACGACCGGCGACCGCAAGGCCGACGTGAAGCGGAAGGCCTACACCGGCTTTGTCGTGAACAACGTCCAGGCGCTCGTCAACGGCCTGCAATGGGGCGTGGACAATCGCATCTACGGCGTGACGGCCGGCAACGGCGGCAGCATCCGGCCGGGCGACAAGCCCGACGCGAAGCCGATTCCCGTCAGCGGCCGCGACTTCGCGTTCGATCCGCGCACCGGCGCCTTCGAAGCGATCGCCGGCACGGCGCAATTCGGCAATGCCTTCGACGACTGGTACAACCGCTTCGTCTGCGCTAACCGCCTCGTCTGCGGGCACGCGATCCTGCCGGCGAGCGCCCTCGCGCGGAACCCGCACCTCGCCGCGACGAAGATGGTCCACGACTGCGCCGTCGAGGGATCGAGCGAAGTGTTGCCGATGTTCCAGCTCAGCCCCGCCGAGCCGTGGCGCGTGGTCCGCACCGAACGCTACAAGAAAGACGGCCAGATGCTGCCCGAGAGCGAGATGGTCGCGACCGGCATCTTCACCTCCGGCACCGGCATCACGATCTATCGCGGCGATGCCTATCCGAAGGAGTATCGCGGCCAGATGTTCGTCGGCAACGTGGCCGGCAATCTCGTGCATCGCCGCCGACTGAAGCCGAACGGCGCGACCTTTTCGGCCGAACGGATCGACGAGAAGTCGGAATTCCTCGCCTCGACCGACAACTGGTTCCGGCCGGTGAACTTCGTGAACGCGCCGGATGGAACCTTGCACGTGATCGACATGTATCGCGAAGTCGTCGAGCATCCGTGGTCCATTCCCGAGGACATCAAGAACGAACTGCACATGGACAGCGGCCGGGACCGCGGTCGCATCTGGCGATTGACGCCGCCGGGATTCAAACGACCCGCTGCTCCGAAGCTCGGCACGGCTACGACGGCGGAACTGGTCGCGACGCTGGAGAATCCGAACTCCTGGTGGCGGGAGACGGCGCAACGCCTGCTCGTGCAACGGCAGGACAAGTCGGCGGTCGAACCGCTGCGGAAGCTGTTCGCGACGAGCAAGGAACCGCTGGCACGGCTTCATGCGATGTGGAGTCTGAAAGGCTTGGGAGAACTGAAATCGGAAGAGATCGAGACTGCGCTGAAGTCGGACGTGCAGGGAGTGCGTCGAACGGGCTTGCAATTCATCGAGGCTGATTCCGCCAAGGTTCGTGAGTTGACCGGCGATCCGGACGCACAGGTGCGATTCGCCGCAGCGCTCAAACTTGGCGAACTGACCAAACCGAATGCATGGTCCGCAATTGCCCTCGTGAGACTGGCCCTGAGAGATTCGACGGATCCTTGGGTACGAATCGCGATTCTGACATCGTCGGCGGAACAATCCGATGCGATTTTTGCCGGTCTAGCCAGTGTGTTTTCGCCGGTCGCGGATGCGCAGCCATTCGAATTGATGTTGCAACTGGTCGGCGTGGTCGGAACTCGTGCTCGTGAAGTGGAAATCGAGATCGTCCTGAAGGAGCTGACCGCTGCGAACTTCACCGAAGTCCAGCGCCGTGATCTGCTCGTGAGCCTGGGCGATGGACTGCTGCGCAAAGGGCGAACGCTGCGAGACGTTCTGCTGATCGTGCCGCACAAGGCATTGTTCACGGCGCTAATCGAAGCAGCCGCCAAGACCGCCTTCGACCCGAAGGCCACCGAGCGCGAACGCACGCAGTCGATGCTTTTGCTCTCCCATGCCGAATTCACGACGGCCAAGCCGGTCTTCGAAGCGGTGTTAAACCCGCGCCAGCCGAGCGCCTTGCAACTTGTCGCCGTGCGCGCGATGCGCTCCGCGACCGATCCGGCCATCGCGCCGATCCTGCTCAATCGCTGGGATACGCTCACTCCGGCAGTGCGCGGCGAAGCGATCACGACGCTCTCGTCCCGCCCGGCGTGGGCCGGCGCGCTGCTCGACGCCGTCGAGGCCGGCACGGTGGCGCGTGCGCAGATCGATTCGCCGAGGCAGACCGTGCTGAAGAACCACCGCGACACAACTGTGCGAGAGCGGGCCACGAAGCTCTTCGCGTCCGCCACGTCGAAGGAGCTCGAAGCGGTCCTCGCGAAGTACAAGCCGGCCGCCGACAAGCCGGGCGACGGACCGAAGGGAAAGGAGATCTTCCGCCGCGACTGCGCGTCGTGCCATCTCGCGGGCAACGTCGGGCAGATCGTCGGCCCGGCCGTCGCCACGTTCAAGGACAAGTCGCCGGGCGAACTGCTGACGGCGATCCTCGACCCGAACCGCGAAGTCGATCCGCGGTATCTGAACTACACGCTGAGCCTCGCCGACGGCCGCACGACCTCCGGCATGATCGGCGGCGAATCGCCGACGGCCGTGACGCTCAGGCGCGCCGAAGGGGCTTCGGAGATCGTCCTGCGGACGCAGATCGACGAGCTGAAATCGACGAAGCAATCGCTGATGCCGGAGGGGTTGGAGAAGAAGATCACCGTGGCGGAGATGGCCGACCTGATTGCTTTCCTACGCGACCCGCGATGAGGGTCTTTCCCGTGGCACCCGGTCACTCCAGAACTTCTTCGCGCACACGGCCGTCGCCGACCGCACGCACCGGTCGCCCCTCGCGGTCCAGGACATGCGAATCGGCATCGTGACCGAGCAGGTGCAGCGTCGTAGCCAGTAAATCCTTCGGCGACACCGGTGTCTGCTTCACGTCGCCGCCGATCCGGTCGCTCTCGCCGACCACGCGGCCGCGAGCCACGCCGCCACCGGCCAGCGCCACCGAATACACCCGCGACCAGTGATCCCGACCGCCGCCGGTCCACTTCGTGTCGATCCGCGGCGTCCGACCATGTTCGCTCAACCACAGCACCAACGTCTCGTCGAGGAGGCCGCGTTGCTCCAGATCTTCGATCAGGGCGGGATAGGCGCGATCGAAGCCCGGGAGCAGGTACTCTTTGAGTCGTGGGAAGTGATTCTGGTGCGTGTCCCAGGCACAGTTGCCGAACTGCCCGTAACCGTCCCAGAAGACCGTGACGAACTTGCACCCGGCTTCAACCAACCGCCGGGCGGCGAGGCAGGACTGACCGAACAGCGTCATGCCGTAACGTTCCCGGAGTTGCAGCGGTTCGCGGGCGATATCCAGCGCCTGGCGCATCTTGCTCGACGTGAGAAGGTGGTACGCCTGGGCACGCTGATGTTCGACGACACCCGCGGTCAGCGGTCCATCCAATCGGGATCGGGCGTAGTCGAGTTGGTTCAAGAGCGAGCGTCGCAAGTTCAATCGTTCGATGGGAACATCGGGCAGCGCATCGCCACCCGCGCTGATCGAGAACCGCCCCCCGGGCAGCGTTCCGCCGAACGGGTCGTGGAATCGCTTCTTCTGATCCTGCGTGTAAATGGGCACCTCGTGCGTGCCGCGGCCGTCGAAGTCCGTCCAGACCGGGTCGTGCGCCTGACCCAGAAACGCGGCGAACGGCCCGGCGTTGACCAGGAGGTCGGTCTTCGAGTTCAGCATCCACGGCAAGGCGACATTCCGCGGTTCGGCCCGTTCACCGGGTGAACGACGAGCTTCGAGATGATCGACCACGGAGCCAATGAACGGCCAGTGCCGGGAATCGCGCGGCCGCGCCTCCAGGTCCGGGGTGTAGGTCGGCATGCCGGTGACGGCGTAGGCAACGCCATGGACCGGGTACGGGTGTGTCACGGACCGAACGACAGTGATCCGGTCGGCGATCGATGCGACGCGAGGCAGGCGGTCGCACACACGCAGACCGGGCACGCGCGTTGGGATGCTGCCCAGTTCGCCGCGGACCTCGGCGGGGGCGTCGGGCTTCGGGTCGAACGTCTCGTGCTGCGAAGGCGAGCCGTAGGGAAAGAGCAGGATGCACGCCTTCGCCTTGCCTCCGCCGCGAGTGAGTTGTTTGCCGCCCCGCGCGACGGAATCGGCGAGCGAGGTGCCGAAGAGACTCAGCCCACCCAGGCGCAGCAGTTCGCGGCGGGTCAAGCCATCGCACAGTCGGTGGGCGTTGCCGAGGATGGAGAGCAAAGCCGATCTCCCAAAAAGATGCCGCCATTCTACCCGATTGTGAAGGCATCGATGAATTCGAATTCGCGGTGGGTCGCGATTCCTCATACCATGCGAAGGAGGACGGTCGAACCGACCCGTGGCGTTGTTGGTTCGCAGACTCTCGTGTAGTGCCAATGACGAGTCCACCTTCGGGAACCGAGACATGAAACACACGCTCGCACTGGTCGCAGCACTGTTCGTCGTTCCGCTGGCCGCGGTTCGCGCCGACGAGCCGGTGAAGCTTCCGCCCAAAGCGAAGTTCCATCTCTTCCTGCTCATCGGTCAATCGAACATGGCCGGTCGAGGCACGCTCGAAGTGCAGGATCGGAAGCCGCATCCGCGCGTGCTGATGCTCAACAAAGCGGGCCGGTGGGCACCGGCCGTCGATCCGCTGCACTTCGATAAGCCGGTCGCCGGTGTCGGCCTCGGCAAGACCTTCGGGCAGATCCTCGCGGAGGCGAATCCCGACGCGACCATCGGCCTCATCCCGTGCGCGGTCGGCGGATCGCCGATCGATAGCTGGAAGCCGAAGGCCTTCTACAAGCCCACGAACAGCCATCCTTGGGACGACGCGATGCGCCGGGCGAAGCTGGCGCTCGAAGCCGGCGAATTGAAGGCGATGCTCTGGCATCAGGGAGAATCGGACGCGACGCCGGAACTGTCGAAAACCTACGAAGCCAAGCTGCACGACCTCATCCGGAGACTGCGAATCGAACTCCAGTCTCCCGAGCTGCCGTTCGTCGCGGGTCAGATGGGGAAGTTCGACGATCGGCCGTGGGACGACGCCCACAATCGGGTCGACAAAGCCCATCGCGAACTGCCGCAGCATGTGAAGCACACGGCCTTCGTGAGTGCCGAGGGGCTGAAGCACAAAGGGGACAAGGTCCACTTCGATGCCGCGTCGTATCGCGAATTGGGGAAACGGTACGCGGACGCCTATCAGAAACTGACCAAAAAGGAGGCCAAGCCATGAATCGCTTACTCGCACTACTCGTCGCGTTCCTCGCCGCGCCGTTGGCCTCGCCGCACGCGGCCGAGCCGAAGCTGGGAGAATCAAAAAAGGTTGACCTCGGCGACGGCGTCGCGTTGGAAGTCGTGTACTTGCCGCCCGGCGAGTTCATGATGGGGAGCACGCCGGAGGAGAAGAAGTGGGCCACCGGCATCGAAGGCGGCGCGCAATCGGGAACGGAACGTGAATCGTACGAGGGCTTGCAGCCCCGCCTGACACGCGTGAAGCACGGCGTGTGGATGGGTCGAACGGAAGTCAGCGTCGGGCAGTTCCGGCGATTCATCAGCGAGAGCAAGTACGTCACCGATGCGGAGAAACCCGAGGGGAAGACGCAGGTCTTCGACCCGGCGTGGGATGGCTATCGCCTGACGACGAACGTGGTGCATCCGTGGAAGCCGATGCCGGGCAAGAGCTGGCGCGATCCGAACTGGGCGTTCCCGAACCGCGATGTCTTCCCGGTCGTGTGCGTGAGTTACAACGACATGAACGCCTTCGGCCGATGGCTGACGGAGCGGGAGCGCAAGGCCGGTCGGTTGCCGGAAGGGCTTGAGTATCGCCTGCCGACGGAGGCCGAGTGGGAGTACGGATGCCGCGGCGGCAGCAAGGAGAGCCGCTATTTCTGGTGGGGGAACGAACTCGAAGACGGCGAAGGCCGGTTGAACATTTCCGCAATCGACTTCCTGCCGAACCGCAAGAAGACGTGGCCGCTCGGCAAGGCTCCGTGGAGCGACGGGTTCGCATTCGTCTCGCCGGTGGACCACTATGGCGAGAAGGGCCGCAACGGGTTCGGCCTCGCCGACATGTGCGGCGGCGTGTGGGAATTCGTGATCGATCACTTCGACCCGAAGGGCGGGCACGAAGAGATCCACTACGAGAACGCGGAGAAGCGGACCGTGGTTCGGCCAGTCTGCCGAGGGGGAAACTACTTCGACGTACCGGGCAATGCGCGCTGCGCCGTACGGCTCGGCATCGCGGGCGTATCTTATTCCGACTCCCGCGATGGCTTCCGCATCTGCCTGGGACGGGTGGTGCCCCGATAACCTGATATCACGGTACGACGCGATCCGATTCGGTGCAAAAGACTTCTCCCGACACTCCGAGAGGCGGTGTGAGGTGATTCGTTCGCTCGTCCTCCTGCTGCTCGCCAACTTGCCGCTGACCGCCGCGCCGCCCACGATCGAACTGGCGGACGGCGGAAAGGCCCGGCACCAGATCATCGTGGCCGAGAAAGCCGCGAAGCAAACCCGAGCGAACGCGGCCACGCTGGCGGATCAGCTCGGAGCGATCAGCGGCGCGAAGTTCGAGGTCGCTACGGGCGACGGCACCACCGGCATCGCGTTCGGCTCCATCACGGACTTCCCGACGCTCACTCTCGGCGTCGACTTCCAACCCCGGCAAACGACCCGCCGCGAGGAGTACCTGCTTCGCACGCATCCAAAGGGGTTGTACCTCATCGGCGCGACCGATCTCGGCGCGCAACATGCGATGTGGGATCTTCTTCACCGCGTCGGCTATCGGCAGTTCTTCCCCGGCAAGACATGGGAAGTCGTGCCGAGTGTGCCGAAGCTCTCCATCAGCGTGGATGCGACTTCCGCGCCGAGCTACCACAGCCGGCGCATCTGGTACGGGTACGGAGCGTGGGACTACGCCAAGGAACCATACCGCGACTGGTGCGAGAAGAACCGCACGGCCAGCGGCGTGGATCTGAATACCGGCCACGCCTACGACGGCCTCGTGAGCGGGTTGAAGGTCGAGTTCGAGAGAAACCCGGATTGGTGGCCGATGCTCAAGGGCGAACGGAAGCCCGTGCGGAACCCGAAGCCGTGCCTCGGCAACCCGGCCGTTCGCGAAGCCCTCGTTCGGCAATCGCTCAAGAAGTTCGACGCGAACCCGAACATCGACAGCATCTCCGTGGACCCAAGCGACGGCGGCGGCTGGTGCGAGTGCCCGAAGTGCGCGAAGCTTGGCAGCGTCACCGATCAGGCGATCACGCTGGCGAACGAAGTGGCTGAGGCCCTGGAGAAGAAGGCTCCCGGACGGTTGGTCGGCATCTACGCCTACAACTATCACTCGCCGCCACCAAGCGTCGCGGTGCACCCGAACGTCGTCGTCAGCGTCGCCACCGCGTTCATCAAGGGCGGACAGACGCTCGACGAAATCCTGAACGGCTGGGCCGCGAAGAAGACCACGCTCGGCATCCGGGAATACTACAGCGTGAACGTGTGGGACCGCGACCTGCCCGGCCACACTCGCGGCGGAAATCTCGCCTACCTCCAGCGAACGATTCCGGAGTTTCACACGAAGGGCGCCCGCTTCATGTCCGCGGAGAGCAGCGATAACTGGGGGCCGAACGGCCTGGGTTACTACTTCGCGAGCCGGATGCTCTGGGATGTAAACGAAGCGAAGAACAAGGATGCGATCGTCGCCGATTTTCTGGAGAAGGCGTTCGGTCGGGCAAAGGAACCGATGGCGGAGTTCTATCGACAGATCGACGGTGCGAATCCGCACCTCGTCGCGGACGACCAACTCGCCCGCATGTATCGGGCACTCGACGCCGCCCGGAAACTCGCCGACACGCCGGCGGTCCGGAAACGGCTCGACGACCTGACTCTCTACACCCGGTACGTGTCGCTGTATCAGCGATACGCCATGTCCGAACCGAAGAATCGGCAGGCGACTTTCGAGGACGTGATCCGCTTCGCGTATCGGATGCGAACGACGATGATGATCCACTCGCTTGCCCTGTACCGGGATCTGCCGAATCGGGATAAGACCGTCACGGTTCCGAGCGATGCGAAGTTCAACGTACCTGCCGGCAGGAATCCGTGGAAGAACGATGAGCCGTTCGCGACCACCGACATCGCGCAGTTCGTCACCGACGGCCTCGCGAACCACAAACCCGTCGAACTCGATTTCAAGCCGGTCGCGTACGGCGGCGACCTCGTTCCGATCGCCAAACTCAAACCGCCGACCGACAAGCCTCCGGGCGAGTTTGGCATAGGTCGCGGTGTTCAGACCTTTCACACATTCACCGGGAAGGCCGAGACATTGGAATTGAAGATTACCGGCGGCCTGATCGCGCACTACCGCGACCGGGGCAACGTGAAGATCGAAGTTTGGAAGCTCGGCGGAGCGAGCCAGACCGGCGAGAAGGAGACACTTGTGGCGACCGACAGGAGTACGCCCCCGGATGGCAAGGAGTACACGGTGAAGCTGCCGTTGAAGGAAGCGGGCGTGTACAAGGTGACGATCAGCGATGGGCAGGATCGCACGAGCGTTGTGTGGCCGACCGGGCTGCCGCAGGTGGTCCTCTCGACGCAAGATCAACCGATTAACAAGACGTACACGCAGTGGATGGCGTACTTCTACGTGCCGAAGGGGACGAAGGTCATCGGTTTCTTCGGCGGGGAGCACGGCGAGATTCGCGACAGCGAGGACCGACCTCAATTCTGGCTGAACGGCCGGGCGAACGGTTTCTACAGCTGTGCCGTACCGGAAGGGCAGGACGGCAAAGTGTGGAAGGTTCGGTTCGTCCGTGGCACGTTGCGGATGCTCACCGTACCGCCGAGCTTCGCCCGCACGCCGCAGGAATTGCTGCTACCGAAGGAAGTGGTCGAAAAGGACGCGAAGTAGAACTCGCGGGCGCGACCATCGAGTCTGACATCATCGATGATACAAGACTGGATTTCACAAGACTTCTGACTCATCGGCCAATCCGGCTTGTAAAACGGAACGGTCGGCGGAGCCTCTCGCCCAAACATTGCGGAGTCCGTGTTCCATGCCCCTGTTCGGCGCGCATCTGTCCATCGCCGGCGGTTATCACAAGGCCATCGACTCCGCCGTCGCGCTGGGGATGGAGACGGTCCAGCTCTTCACCTCCAGCCCGTCGCAGTGGAGCCGCAAGCCGATCACGACTGCGGAGATCGCTGATTTTCAAAAGGCCCTCAAGGCCTCGAAGCTGAAGTTCCCGACGGCGCACGATTCGTACCTCATCAACCTCGCCGCGCCGGACGAGGCGCTCTACCGACGGTCGATCGCGTCGTTCGCGGACGAACTGGACCGCGCCGCGGCGCTGGGGCTGACGTATCTCGTCACGCATCCCGGTTCGCATGTCGGATCGGGGGAAGAGGCCGGATTGGAGAAGGTCGCGGCAGCGCTCGACGAGGTGCTGGCATCCCGGCCCGATTGCCCCGTGACGATCCTGCTGGAGACCACCGCCGGGCAGGGGAGCAGCCTCGGCGCGAAGTTCGAGCACCTCGCCTACTTGCTGGAGACCGTGAAGGAACCGAAACGGCTCGGCGTCTGCCTCGACACCTGCCACGTCTTTGCGGCCGGGTACGCGCTCGGCACCAATGCGGAGTACGACGCCACGTTCCAGGAATTCGACCGCGTCGTCGGGCTGAAGTGGCTCAAGCTTTTCCACGTCAACGACAGCGTCAAGCCGCTGGGCAGCCGCGTCGATCGTCACGCCGGCCTGGGCTTGGGGAAGATTGGCCTCGGTGCGTTCCGCCGGCTGGTGGCCGATCCGCGATTCGCGAAGAAGCCGATGATTCTCGAAACGCCGAAGGAGGCTGACGACGGCACCGAAATGGACCCGGTGAACCTCGGCATCCTGCGCTCGTTCCGCGAAAACACCGGCCGATGAACCCGTCTACCACTCGCCGAGCCACCATCGCTTGCGTGCCCGCGGTTCGGCATAACTCAGCCCGAATCGCTTCATCACGGTATCCGTGATGCCGTTGACCACTTGAACCGGATCGTCGCTGACGGTCAGCTTCGTGAGGTCCAGCGGGTCGATGGTCGCCCGCTCGACGAAGAGCTTCAGCTGTTCAATCCCCGGACCGTAGAAGTCGGTTCCCATGAGCGCGACGGGAAAGTCTTCGAGCTTTCCGGTCTGGATGAGCGTGAGCACTTCGAACAGTTCGTCCATCGTGCCGAAGCCGCCGGGCATGACGATGAAGGCGTAGCTGTACTTGATCAGCATCACCTTGCGGACGAAGAAGTGCTCGAAGTCGATCCACTGGTCGACGTAGGGGTTCGGGTGTTGTTCCTTCGGCAGGATGATGTTGCAACCGATGGATTTCGCCCCGGGCACGTCCTTGGCGCCGCGGTTGGCAGCCTCCATGATGCCGGGTCCCCCGCCGGTCATGACGGTGAATCCGGCCTTGGCGAGCAACCGGCCGACCTCGCGGGCCAGCTGGTAGTAGCGGTGGTTCTCGTCGAAGCGCGCCGATCCGAACACCGTCACGCACGGGCCGACGAAGTGCAGCTTGCGGAAGCCGTAGATCATCTCGCGGAAGACGGAGAACGCGCGGCCGAGTTCGAAGGTGCGCTGCTGCGGACCCTGCAGGAACCGGATCTCCTGGGGCTTCGCGATGCCGGAGGAGGTCTTGCCCCAACGGAGCAACTGGGAGTCGGTCACTTTTTGCGTCATGGGAGAGTTTCCACGGGCCGGTCCGCCATTATTCGCGGGAAATCCCCGCCGCGCGCATTAATCGGTCCGTCGCAGCGTACGCTTCCTCCACCCACTCCGCGATGCGCGACGGTTCGGGTGAATATTCCAGTTCGATGCTGATCGCCCCGTCGATACCCAACTCGCGGATTTCCCGCAAGTACGGATCGAAATCCACCACGCCCCGGCCCGGCGGCAGGTCGCCGTGCACCACCCCGTCGCAATCCGAGATATGCACGTGGATCGCCTTCCCTTTCAGGCGTCGGAGTTCCTCCGGCCGCACCTTTGCAAGCGCCAGGTGCGAGACGTCGATATTGGCGCGCACGGCGGGGTGGTCCACATCGTCAATGAATTTCACCATGCTCTCCACGTCGTTGAGCAACGAAAGTTTGAACGGTTCCAGTTCGAGCGCGATCTGCAGGCCGAGGCCCGCAGCGTGGTCGCCGAGCGACTTCAGATGTTGCACGGCAGTGTTCCACTGCTCCGCCGGCGGGATGACCTGCTTCTCCCAGATGTACTCGCCGAGCACGAGCAGCACGTTCTTCGCCTCCAACTCGTAGGCGAAGTCGAGATACGCCCGGGACCGCGACAGGTGGAACCGCTGCACCGACGGGTTGAAGTCGATGAGACCGGTGGCCACGCAGGCGATGCTGACGATCGGCAGGCTCGCGGCTTCGCACTCGGTGCGGATCAGCCGTCGCTCTTTCGCGTCGGTATCCAGCGGATCGGCGAAGATATCGATGGTGTCGAAGCCGATCTCCCGGGTCTTCCGGATGCCGTAGGCGGTGCCCTGTCCGGCTTGCACCCATGCGGAATTGATCAGTCCGAGTTTCATGGAAGAAGTCCTTTTGGATCGACCGATTCGCGTGGTATCCTATCGAGACGCCGCCGACCGGAGGAACCCCGATGGCACTTGAAGACTACACCCGGCACCAGCAAGGGATCATCAAACGCTACTATTCGAACCAGGGGGGCATCCAGCTCCAGAAGCTCTCGGAGCAGGTCACGGAACTGTATCTGGCGGATGGGAAGAAACGCGAGCGGACCTGGAAATCGATCGTGACGGCGATGCAGAAACTCGGCGTGCCACAATCGCGGATCGACCACCTTGTGGCGCAGAACGACCCGCAACTCGTCGCGAAGCTCGTCACGGAACTGCAAGGCAAATCTTGAACGACGCCGCGGACCGGTGATCGGTCCGCGGCGCGAAGTCCGAACTTTCGAGTTATTTCATCGGCGGTGGAGGGATCGTCAGCACCGTCGGCGCCGGCGGCACCACCGGGATCGCCGGCGCGGCGGCCGGCACGGGAATCACTTGCACTTCCGCGACTACGGGTTTCGCGTCCTTCAGTTCCTTCTTTTCCTCGGCCGGCGGCTCCTCGCGGAACTTCGGCACCTCGATCGACGGTACCGGCGGCTTCACTTCCGTCTTCGGCTTCGCCAGCGGCGGCTCGATCGTCTGCGGGTAGATCGCCCCGCGGCCGATACCCGTGCTAATGGGTCGCGCCACCGGTGCGGGGACCGGGGCCGGCATCGCCTGCGGCTTGACCGTGCTCGTCAGCACCGCCGGTACTGGCGCCGCAGGCGCGATCGTCTTCGGACGCGCCAGCGGCGGTTCGGCCGTTTGCGGCACCGCCGCGTTCGCCGCCGAAGACCGGTACCCGTTCAGGTGGTACTGCCACAGCGCCGCCTGAGCCGCCTTCCGAACCGCCTCCGACGGATCGCCCATCACGACGGCTTCGAGCGTCGCGCCCGCCTCCGCCGATACCGGCTTCAACTTGCCGATCGTCTCCGCCACCGCCGCCCGCACCGTCGGCGACGGGTCTTGCTGCAACGATGTCATGAGCGTCGGCAACACGTCCAGGTCGTTGCGCGGGTCGGCCGTCCGCAACGCCACCGCCGCCGCCGCCCGGTCCTTCTCGTCTCGATCGGTTCGCAGCGTGGCGATCGCGGGGTTCGCCGGCTTTGCCGGCATCGCCTCCGGCTGCGCGCCGGGCTGTTGCTTCGGCGGTGCCGGCGGATCTTCCTTCTTCTTGCGGAAGATGCCGAGGCGGGGGATTTCGAACTTCGGGAACTCCGCGCGGGCGGACGTCGCGTCCGAGAGCGCGGCGAGGGCGAGAATCGCGGCAGCAGTCCGTCGCATGGGATTCCTCCGGGCCGTGGTTATTCTCGAATCGACGCACGAGCACGGAACTTGTCGTGGATTCGCTTCGGCGAGGAAGAAGTTGGACGGGACCCACGCGGACCATCCGGCGCGAGCGCACGCACCGGCGAATCGCGCGCCGTCGGCGCAGACCGCACGGCATCACCGAACCGCACGCATGGCGAAATTGATTCTTCGGATGGGTCGCCCCGCGCGGACCGCGCGGGGCATCAGACGGGTTCAGACTCGCCAATTTCGGAAATCGACTCAAGTCGGCGTCACGGCCCGCCGGGGACCCCGTTCGAATTGAAACCGGCCCCGCCGCGACTCGCGCCGCCCAGCCCGCCCGGCGCATTCCGCACGTCGCTCTCCCGCTTCTTCGAAGGCTTGCGATACCCCGATTCCGGCGGATTATTGAATCGCGGCTCGTCCGGCGGAAGCACGTAGTCTTCCTCGAACTTCGCGGACAAGTTGTATTTGTCCTTGTGGCAGCCCGCCCCCGCAACGAGCGAAACGACGGCAAGCGTGTACAGCATTCGGCGCATGGCGGTTCCCCGATTCGGCCCCGAGCATACCGTCCGCCGCCACCGACGCAAGAGGAACTTCCCCGCGAACTCCCCACGCGAGTCCGTCGGGAAATTCTCCGTACTCTAATCACGACTTCTCCCGAGGTGGCCTCATGACCAAAACGACCAGCTACGCCCTCTGTTCCGTGCTCCTCTTCGCCGGCACCGCCGTCGCCCAGCCGAAGGTGCGCAAATACGACGACAAGGGTGCCCCGCCCTTCAAGGTCCTCAAGGAGGGCGAACTCCCGCCGCTGGACGCCTACGACAACTTCGTCATCGGCCCCAACTACACCCCGGCCCCGGAACGCAAGAAGGTCGACGGCGTGCCCGAAGGCATGGTCCAGCAGTTCGAGTTCGACTCGAAGGAAACCAAGCTCTTCAATCCCGGCATCGCCCGCAAGGTCTTCGGCAAGCCCGACCCGAACAACCCCAAGACGCTCATCGTCGAGACGCACACCATCGACTACAAGCGCCGAGTCGGCGTCTACATCCCGGCCCAGTACAAGGAGGGCACCGAAGCCCCCTTCATGGTCGTGCACGACGGCCCCGGCCACGCCAACGGCTACAAGACGATGCTCGACAACCTCATCGCCCAGAAGCGCATCCCGCCGATCGTGCTCATCTCGATCTCCAACGGCGGCGGCGACGCCCAGGGGCACGAGCGCGGCAAGGAATACGACAACATGAACGGCGACTACGCCACGTACATCGAGGACGAGGTGCTGCCTCGCGTCGAGAAGAACTGCAAGGTGAAGCTGACCAAGGACCCCGACGGCCGCGCCGCGATGGGTTGCAGCTCCGGCGGCTCCTGCGCCCTCATCATGGCCTGGTTCCGCAACGACCTCTACCACCGCGTGCTCACCACCTCCGGCACGTTCGTCAATCAGGCCTGGCCGTACAAGGAGGAATTCCCGGACGGTGCTTGGGGCTTCCACGAAACACTGATCCCGAAGGAGCCGAAGAAGTCGATCCGCCTGTTCATCCAGGTCGGCGACCGGGACCTGTACAACCCGAACGTGATGCGGGACAACATGCACGACTGGGTGGAGGCGAACCACCGCATGGCGAAGGTGCTGAAGGCGAAGGGCTACGAGTACCAGTACCTGTTCTGCCAGAACTCCGGCCACTGCGACGGCAAGGCCCAGGCCCAGTTCCTCCCGCACGCGATCGAATGGACGTGGAAGGGCTACGCGGCGAAGAAGTAGGGACTTTGTCCGACACTACACGATCGCGGCTCGAGTGGATTATTCGCCCACTCGCACTTTGCGGAAGGTCAAGGAGACTCTCCGACGGCGCAACAAGCCGCGATCCCTCAATCGTGGTCGTATCTGGTGGGTCCAGTCGTAGCGGGCCGGACCCGATAACACCAGCAGGCTACCCGGTGCGAGCGTCAGCGTCGCGACCGTATGCGGCCGTACCCGCTGAAATTCCATCTCGTACGCCCATCCAAGGCTCACGATCGCGATGTGGTCCTCGAAGCAAGGTTCACAATCGATGTGCGCGGCGATCCCTTGGCCCGGAAGATATTCATTCACGATGAGTTGGTCGAATCCTTGGTCGACCGCAACGACCGCCGGGAGCGCTCGAAGGATTCCGTCGACGAACTTCGGCAAAGGGCCGAGACGCATCGACGAATCGACGCGACGGGCCTTGTAGTCGTAGCGGAATCCGTAGTGTTGGACTCGGCGCTGGAGTTCCCGACTCCATTCCCGCGAATCGATTGTGGTGAGGAGATCGGCTTGTTCGGATTCGTCGAGGAATCGAGGTTCGTACCGCAGTCCGTCGGGGAGCGGGGCCGGCGACTCGAACTCGGCGAAGAGGTGCCTGTCAATCACGGCGACAACTCCTTGAGGATCATGCAGTCGTTTACGAATTGGGCTTTTCCCGCTATTCGACCCGCATACCGTCGATACTGTATCTGCTGTTCTTTGACCCCAAGCCTTCGAATTGGTCCGAGCTCTCGAACAAACCGCTCATACGACCGATTTGCGAATTTGGTCGTGGAGTTGACGTACAGAAATACCGCCGCCTTCACACGATCGCGCAGAATGACCGCATTCAGAGTTTTTGCCAAGGAGACAATGTCGAGTGACTTGCTGGCAAAAAGGTAGGACGCGACGAATATAATGTTGACTGGGATAGGGAATAAATCGTGAATTGTGGCGGGATTAAACATCTCAGACGCGATGGAGAATTTCGATTCCCGATCAATTAGTCCAGAGAGTCTCGCCTCATTTAAGAGTGATTGAGCGGTAGATCGCATCGCACTTGATCGGTCAAATCCGAAGTAATGGAAGGGCGCACCTCGACAATGATCGGCGAATGCTAACCCCGCGGTTCCCGGTCCACAACCGAGATCCACCAGCCATGTCACAAGCCCGGGAATCGACACGTCGTCGATCCACGTCGAACATCGATCGAACGTCGACTGCAATTCCGCATGGTGCCTGGGGAGATAGAGGTAGCAGTAAAGCATTACGAGATCGGTCGGTGTCAAAGCACCGAATCGACTCGTGTACCCGGCATCGAAGTCGATCGAGCCGTTCTTGATGATGCCGAATCGAACGTGATGAAACGGGCACCCTAAGAGCAAATTCTTACTCAAGTTTGTTCGCGGATCGCGTTGAACACGCAAGGCGATGTTTTTCCGATGAAACGCATCGCTGATCAGGTCTCGTTCATAGGTGAATATCATAGTCCATTCCACACTCGGATGACGCGCCAACAACCCGATTCGGATGGAGCCCTGTGAATTGTTTTGAACGAACGAACACTTCGCAATGTGAGTTGTGAGGGTGAGGGTTCTCGGCTCTGCGTCGTGCGAACAATTAACACTCGCTCCCGCGGTCTTTCTTTCCTTGTCGCCTCTCTGCCGTCTTCCGCCTTGGCCTCTGTCGCTTGCCCGGCGTCGCCGGAGTCGGTACCGTGAGGTCGACGTTCGCCTGCTCGCGGCGGGATTCGATTGCCTCCATCGGTGGTAGGGACGGGATCAGGCCGTCGCAACCACCCAGTCCGCACTATACGAATTGCCACCGTTAATCGCTTGCTGAAATCGCGATGCGATGGTAGCGTCCGGCCAGGAGCCGACATGGACAAGAAGAGACCCCGCAAGTCGCGAACACCGCCGGCCCGGAAGCGCGAGCCGGCTGGCCTCACGCCGGCCGCGCCCGAACTGCTCATCGATCTGCAACGCCTCATCCGCTCGACTCGCGGGCAGGTGGCTCAAGCGGTCAACTCGGCGCTGGTGCTGTTGTACTGGCAGGTCGGCCAGCGCATCCGCACGGACGTGCTGGGAAACAAGCGGGCCGAGTACGGCGAAGAGATTGTGCCGACACTGTCGGCAAATTTGGTCGCCGAGTTCGGTCCGGGCTACTCCGTACCGAACCTGTCGCGGATGATGCGCTTCGCGGAGGTGTTCCCCGATCGCCAGATTCTTTCGACACTGTCGATAGAATTGGGCAGTTGAATTTCAATTTCGAGCTTGCTTCCATCGCGGGAACAGTACGTCCTCTGCATACGAGAGGGGCAATCGCCATCTTGGCCCCGGAGGGGCCGCGGGCTGTAGCCACGGGTGGAGCGAAGCGAAACCCGTGGAAGGCGAGACTCGCGAACCTGCCCCGGCAGGGGCAGTGGAACGTCTACGGTTCCTTCGCCCCTACCGGGGCGAGTGTACGTTCCGTTGTGTCCACGGGTTCCGCTTCGCTTCACCCGTGGCTACAAGCCTTTGCCCCATTCGGGGCAAGAAGCACAGATCGGAAAACTATCTCGGCGACTTCGTTCGCCGTTGATGCGACTTCCACTCCGGGCGGTAGACCTTGCCAGCCTTCGCCGAGCTCGGCACCGCGAGATAGTGGTCGGCGTTCGCCTTCTTTTGGCCGCCCTACCCCGCCTTCCCGCAGTCGCTGATGACGACCGGGGCCGACGTTTGGCCACTGCGCGAGCCGACGGCTTCGATCTTCTTCACCACGTCGTAGCCCGTCACGACCTGGCCGAACACGACGTGCTTGCCGTCGAGGTGGGGCGTCTGGGCCGTGCAGAGGAAGAACTGCGATCCGTTCGTATTCGGGCCGGCGTTCGCCATCGAGAGGGTGCCGGGGCCGAAGTGCTTGCCCGCCTTGCCGGAGAATGTTTCGTCGTCAAAGCGGCCGCCGTAGATCGACTCGCCGCCCCGGCCGTCGCCGCGCGTGAAGTCGCCCCCCTGGCACATGAATTGGGGGATCACGCGGTGGAAGGATGAGCCTTTGAACGCCAGCGCCGTCCCGGCCTTGCTCTTCGTGCCGACGCAGAGCTGGAGGAAGTTCTCGGCGGTCTTGGGGCACGTGTCGCCGAACAGTTCCATCACGATCCGCCCGGCCGGCTGGCCGCCGATGGTGATGTCGAAGAACACCTGGGGGTTCTTCGGGTTCACGGGGTGGAAGGGCTTGTACGCGTCGGCCATGATGGCTCCTGGTGTTGAAGGTAAGAGGTGATTATCGGCCTGCGGGTCGGGCGGACAAGGAAGCGGCCGCTACTTGTGCCGCCGCCGTTGGGTCGCACGGCCGGGGCGGTAGCCCTTGTTCGGCACGGCGTGGTAGTGGTCGGGGTTCGCGTCCTTGCGACGCTTCTCAAGCGCCTCCTTGGGAGGGTTCGCGGGGATGAGTCCGTCGCACCCGCCGATGAGGTCGCCGCGGCCGGCTTCGATCAGCGCCTCGCGGACCGCGAAGTAGTTCTCCGGCTTGAAGAACTGCATCAAGGCCCGTTGCACTTTGCGGTCGCTCAACCCCTTCGCCACCGTCACCGGCTTCATCGTGAACGGATCGAGGCCGGTGTACCACATGCACGTCGCGATGTCGAACGGGGCGGGGATGAAGTCCTGCACCTGGTCGGGTCGGTAGCCGTTGCGCTTCAGGTAGAGGGCGAGGTCGATCATCTCGTTCGCGGTGCTGCCGGGGTGGCTTGCGATGAAGTACGGTACGAGTTGCTGCTTCGGCTTGCCGGCCTTCGACGAGGCCTTCTGGAACTGCTTCGCGAAGACGCCGAAGTTGTCGATGC
Source organism: Gemmataceae bacterium (assembly GCA_019636445.1). Lineage (GTDB taxonomy): Bacteria > Planctomycetota > Planctomycetia > Gemmatales > Gemmataceae > Limnoglobus. The sequence continues at coordinate 67,104 of JAHBXO010000010.1, forward strand.
TCGGCTTCTTCATCAGGTCCAGCACCATCGGGCTGGTGTGCTCGGGCGCGACCTTCAGGCGCCCGCCAACGTGATGGGCAGCCAGCTCCTCGACGTACTCCGGCGAGAGCTGGGCGAGGTCCATGCGGATGCCGGAGGCGACGAAGACCTTGCGGATGCCGGGGGTCTCGCGCGTCTTGCGCATCAGTTCGATCGTCGGCTGGTGGTCGGTGCCGAGGAGCTTGCAGATCGTGGGATGGATGCACGAGAGCCGCTTGCACTTCGCTTCCACATCGGGGCGGGTGCAGCGCATCTTGTACATGTTCGCGGTGGCGCCGCCAATGTCGGACACGATGCCCTTGAACTCCGGATCGGCGGCGAGTTTCTCCACTTCCCGCTGGATCGATTCGGGCGAGCGGCTCTGGATGATACGCCCCTGGTGGGCGGTGATACTGCAGAAGGTGCAGCCGCCGAAGCAGCCGCGCATGATTGTGACGGAGTCCTTGATCATCTCGTGAGCGGGGATCGGCTCGGTGTAGCTGGGGTGCGGGCGGCGGGTGTAGGGGAGTTCGTAGTAGCGATCCATCTGCTCTTGTGTGAGCGGCAAGTTCGGCGGGTTCTGCACGACGGCCTGGCGATCGTGGAACTGGACGAGCGCGGCGGCGTTGAACGGGTTCGTATTCTGGTGGATGATGCGCGTGGCTTCGGCGAAGGCGCGCTTGTCGGATTTGATATGCTCGTAGGTGGGGATGGTTTGATATTGGAAGCCCATCCCCCCGGACGTTCGTCCGGGGGCTTCTTCGGATGCGCCCATTGCGTAGGCGATGCCGCGGAGGTCGCGCAAATCTTTCACCGTTTGACCGGTTTGCAACCGCTTAGCGATCTCGACGATCGTCACCTCGCCCATGCCGTAGGCCACGAGGTCGGCCTTGCTGTCCAGCAGGATCGAACGTTTCACCGTGTCGGACCAGTAATCGTAATGGGCCAGACGACGGAGCGAAGCTTCGACGCCGCCGGCGATGACGGGGACGCCGGGGAAGGCTTCGCGGCAGCGCTGCGAGTAGACGAGCGTGGCGCGGTCCGGGCGCAGGCCGATGCGGCCGCCGGGGGAGTAGGCGTCGTCGTTGCGGACCTTCTTGTTCGCGGTGTAGTGGTTGATGAGCGAGTCCATGTTCCCCGCGCTGACGGCGAAGAACAGGCGCGGCCGGCCGAACTGCCGCCACGGGTCGGCGGTCTTCCAGTCGGGCTGGCTCAGGATCGCGACGCGGAAGCCGGCCTGCTCAAGCGAGCGGTGGAGGATTGCCATCGCGAAGCTGGGGTGGTCGACGTAGGCATCGCCGGTGACGAAGACGACGTCGACGGCGTCCCAACCGCGGTCGCGCATCTCGGCGGCCGTCGTCGGCGCGAACGGCGCGGCGTAGCGGTCGTGCCACTGGTCGAGGGAGATGCGCTTGGGGGAAGTCATGGGAGAATTATAGCCGCGCTTACCAGAGTCGTTGGATTCCGTAGGCGTCAAGGATCGGATCGATGGAGAGGATGGGAATGTCTTCGGCGAGCGTCTGCGCGACCAGCAGTCGATCGAACGGGTCCTTGTGGTGGAACGGCAAAGTCGTCAACTGATCGCAATGAGCCGGCTCGATGGGCAGGATCGCGAAGCCGTTGTCGAGGATGGCGTGCCGAACAAAATCGAGGAAGGATTCCCGAAGTACGAGTTTGGACGTTTTGATCTTGATCGCGATCTCCCAGTAGCTGGCCGGGCTGACCAGCACGCGGTTAGTCGGATCGGTGACGAGTTGTGCCGCCGTGGTACTCAACTTGGGATCATTCCAATAGACCCACAAGAGCGAATGGGTGTCGAGTAACAGATTCACGTCATGTACTCGGCGAAGTCTTTGAGATGTTCATCATCGTCGATGTATTCCACCAGCATTCCCTGGCCGCGACCGAGGATGGGTACGCCTATTGGCGGCATATCCGGCGTACGGGGTCGAGTTGCCGTCGGCACGACGGTGCTCAAGAGCCGTTTCGCGAGGATCGCGCGCTCGTCGTCCGGGAGCGCCAGCGCTTCGGTATAGATCGCATCGAGTGTCATGATCTGCATTTCCGAGCCTACGCGGGCATCATACCCGAAATCTGGATTCGCCACGATCCTCAAAAAAGAACAGGTCCGCCTGAACGGCGGACCTGCGTGGTGAAAACGAAATCCGGATCTACTTCATCTTCAGCACGACGTAATCGCTTTCCCCGGTCGGGCGCATGACGAGCAGCAGGGCGCCCTTCTCTTTCGACGCGGCCGCCATCGCGGTTTCGAACTCCTTCGCGTTCGTCACCGGCGTCCTGTCGACCTTGGTGATGAGCAGGCCCTTGGCGAGGCCGACTTCGGCGGCGGCGGAGCCGCGCTCGACGCCGAGGATGATGGCACCCTTCGCGTCGCGGGGGAAGCCGAGCTGGGCCCCCATCTGCGGCGTGAGGTCCATGACGGTAAGCCCGGCGACGTCGATGCCGGCGTCGGCGGGCACTCGGGCGGAGCCGCCGCGGAAGTTTCGCTCGGAGAGGCCGTACTCTTCGGGTTGCTCCTCGATCGTCACCTTCTGGGCGAAGGTCTTGCCGTCGCGGACGTAGACGATCTCGGTCGGCTGGTTCAACGGCAGCTTCGAGACGACGCGGGGCAGGGTGTTGACATCTTTCAACTGCGTACCGCCGACGGAGAGGATCACGTCGCCGGATTTAAGCCCGGTCTTCGCGGCCGGCGTATTGTCGTGTACCTTCGTCACGAGCACGGCGTTGCTCGCGGCCGGCACGCCCAATCGAGCCGCGAGGTCGGCATCGATTTCGCGGACACTCACGCCGAGGTAGCCGCGTTTCACGGTGCCATCGGTGAGAAGTTGCCGGCTGACGTCGCGGGCGAGGTTGCTGCTGACGGCGAGTCCGACGCCGTTGGAGCCGCCGCTGCGCGTCTTGATGGCGCTGTTGATGCCAACGATCTTTCCTTCCAGATTGACGAGCGGCCCGCCGCTGTTGCCGGGGTTCATGGCCGCGTCGGTCTGGAGGAAATCCTCGTACTGGTTCAGCTGCAGATTCTGCCGGCTCTTGGCGCTGATGATCCCTTGCGTCACGGTGCCGGTCAGGCCGAAAGGCGCGCCGACGGCGAGTACCCGGTCGCCGACTTCCATCGCATCGCTGTCGCCGAACGCGAGCGCCGGCAGCGGATGCTCGGGCTTGATGCGCACGACGGCGAGGTCGGTCTTCGGATCGCGGCGGATGTCGGTGGTGGTGTATTTCTTGCCGTCCTGGAAGGCGATTTCAACGGTATCGGCCCCCTCGACGACGTGTGAGTTCGTGAGGATGACGCCGTCGGGGTCGATAACCACGCCGGAGCCGAAGCCGAGGTTCGGCGTGAACGGCACTTCGGGTTCCTGCATCTCGAAGAAACGACGGAACTCCTCCGGGATGTTGCTCGGCAGTTGCCGGACGCGGGGATTATTGACGCGTTTGGTCGCCTTGGCCTCGATGCTGACGACGGCGGGGATGACGTGCCGGACCACGTCGCGGTACGAGCCGAGTTCCTTCGGCATCGGCGGGGGTGGCACGGCCTGCCCGTGGAGTTTGTCGGCGAGAAGGATGGCCGCGAACGCGCCGAGGGCGAGGCAGAACAGGGCGAGGGGAATCCGGCTGAGGAATTTCATGGGAAACTCCGTTTTGGAGAAAGGACCCCCGTCATGGGGGCGACCGATTATACGCTCCGAGTCGGTGGAAAGGGGCACTCGCTTCGCGAGTGCCCGACACTGGGACGTGCCATTACTGGCCGAGTTGCGCGGTCACGGCGATCTTTTTCGGCTGGGCTTCGGGCCGCTTGCCGATGGTGATGGTGAGCACCCCGTTGGCCAGGTTCGCGGTGACGGCGTTGGCGTCGACGGTCTTCGGCAGGCGGACGGACTGTTCCCACGAGCCGTAGTTGCGGCTGTCGTAGCTCGCGCCGTCGCGTGGCTTGCGCTCGGCCTTCACGGTGAGCACGTTGTCGTGCAGGGCGATGTCGAAGCCGCCTTCCGGGATGCCGGGCGCATCGAATTCGACCACGACCTTCTGCTCGTCGTCCCAGATCGCTAGCGGCAGGGCCGGGGCCGCTGGGCGCTCGAACGGAGTCTCGGTGAAGAAGTGGTCGAGCAGATTCGCGAGGCGGTTGGAGGTCGGAACCAGCGAGCCGTTGGGGAACGTCGTGAACATGAACGGAGCCTCCTCGTGTCGCGGGCGAACCAGTGGGAATGTGGAGGGGAGGCGGTTCCGCCGGCCCGCGACGTGCGGCGGAGACGACGCCCCGACGGAGGAGTTGGGAATACAACCGGCGTGCCAAATCCGGCCGCGCGGCGCAAGTGTCGGAGAATCCGAAATTTGTCGCGATAGGCCGATTGTTCAAGGGTTTTCATCGCTGTCAGAGTGGCAGTCCACCCAGCGTACCGTATATCATTCCGCATTCCTCCCCGCCTGAAACACCCGACATCCGCGAGGTTCCTGCATGTCTCCGGCTCTCTTACTGACGGCCTGCCTGATGGCCGCACCCGCCGTCGGCGATGGCGATTGGCCCCAATGGCGCGGCCCGAACCGCGACGGCAAATCGCTCGAAACCGGACTCCTCAAAAACTGGCCGAAGGATGGCCCCAAGGTCGCCTGGGAAAACCTCAAGGTCGGCCACGGTTACGGTTCCCCCGCCGTCGTCGGCGACAAGGTCTACATCCTCGGTGGCGAAGCCAACCAACCCGGTTCGCCGGAATTCTGTTTGTGTCTCAACCTCAAAGATGGCAAAGAAGTCTGGTCCCAACCGCTCGAAACCAGTGCCGGCGGATTCAATGCCGGTTGGGGCGGTGGAACGCGTTCCACACCGACCGTCGCCAACGGCATGGTCTATTGCCTCGGCGCGACCGGCGACCTCGTCTGCTTGAACGCCGATTCCGGGAAGCAAATCTGGAAGAAGAATCTCGTCAAGGATTTCGGCGGTGCCATTCCCACATGGGGATACAGCGAATCTCCTCTCGTCGACGGCGACAAACTCGTCGTCACGCCCGGCAAGGGTACCGGCATGGTCGCCCTCAACCCCAAGACTGGTGCGACGATCTGGAGTTGCAAGGAATTCACCGACGGTGCCGGCTACTCCTCCGTCCTACCGGTTGAAGTCGGCGGCGTGCGCATTTACCTCCAGCAGACGATGGGATCGTCCCTCGCCGTCCGCGCCAAGGACGGCAAACTGATGTTCCAAAACTCCAGTTTGAAACGTCGGGTCGCGGTCATTCCGTCGCCCGTATTTGCCGACAACTGCGTCTTCTTCACAGCGGGCTACAACGCCGGCTGCGAAGCTTACAAGCTCAGCGCCAAAGGCGACCGGGTCGAGGCGGAGGAGATCTTCACGCTCAACCCCGCACTCTCGAACCATCATGGCGGCGTGATCCAGATGGGCGACAAGGTCTACGGCCACAGCGATCGCGGCGGCTGGACCTGTCTCGATTTCACGAAGAAGGCCGACGCGCCGGCGTGGACCCACTCCAAGTTCGGCAAAGGCTCGATCACGTTTGTGGACGGCCACTTCCTCTGCTACGCGGAAGGCAGTGGCGACCTTGCCGTCATCAAGGCCACCGACGCGGGCTGGGAGCAGGTTGGCGGAATGAAGCTCCCGAAGAAGAGCAAGACCCCCAAGGCCGCCGGAGCCATCTGGGCCCATCCCGTGGTCGCACACGGCAAGCTGTTCCTGCGGGACTTCGACTACCTCTTCTGCTTCGATCTGAAGAAATAACCTGTAAGGTTCGCGCGCCGCGGCGGTATTCGCCGTCGCGGCACCACGGGAGTGCAGCGTGATCGACCTCCTCGCCGAGCTGATCGCGGCGATCCGGCCGACCAACCGGTTCTACGCCCACAAACTCCGCGACCTGAACCTCGCGGACCTGACGACCCCCGCCGACATCCGCCGACTGCCGTTCACGACGAAGGCCGAACTCGTCGCGGACCAGCTTCAACATCCGCCCTACGGCACGAACCAGACCGAACCGCTCGAACGCTACACGCGGTTCCACCAGACCTCGGGCACCACCACCGGTCAGCCGCTCGTCTGGCTCGATACGCCCGCCAGCTGGGATTCCCTCCTCGAAATCTGGAAGGAGATCTACGCGACCCTCGGCCTCACCGCAACGGACACGCTGTTCTTCCCCTTCTCCTTCGGCCCGTTCCTCGGCTTCTGGAGCGGTTTCGAAGGGGCCGCCCGACTCGGACTCCGCGTCCTCTCCGGCGGCGGAATGAGCAGTACCGCCCGCTTGAAATTCCTGATCCGGCATGGCGCGACCGTCGTTTTCGCCACGCCAACCTATGCGGGGCACCTGGTCGAAGTCGCGGAACGCGAGGGAATCCGGTTGAAAGACTCGGCGGTGCGGATGATCGTGGTGGCGGGCGAACCGGGCGGGAACATCCCGGCGACGCGGGCGCGGATCGAAGCGGGCTGGGGAGCGCAAGTGATCGACCACTATGGGCTGACGGAAACCGGCCCGATCGCGCTGGAGCGCCCCGACGACCCCGGCGGCCTCGCAATCCTGCCGCAAGCCTGCCTCGCGGAGGTGATCGACCCGGCGACGCTCGAACCGGCCGACACCGGCGAACTGGTGCTGACGACGCTGGCGCGCCGCGCGTGCCCCGTGATCCGCTACCGCACCGGGGACCTGGTGCGGCGACCGCCGGGAGTTTCTACAATAACGCGCCTGGATGGCGGCATCCTTGGCCGCGCCGACGAGATGGTGCAGGTCCGCGGCAACAACCTGTACCCCTCGGCGATCGAGGCGATCGTGCGACGGTGGCCCGACGTGGCCGAGTACCGCGCGACCATCGACCGCACCGGCCCCCTGGCGGGTCTGCGGCTGGAGATCGAAACCGACCGACCCGATGCCGCGCGGGACATCGCCCGTGCCATCCAGGACGAACTGTTGTTTCGTGCGGACGTGACTGTCCTCCCCCCGGGCACCCTGCCCCGATTCGAGATGAAGGCCAAACGATGGATCATCCAACGCTGACTTCCCGATTCGCCCGCCGCCTGGCGGCCCTGGCACTTGTCGCCGCCGGCGCGATCCCTGCCACCGCCGCCGACTGGATCCACTGGCGCGGCCCGAATCAGAACGGCGTCGCCGCGGAAACCGGAATCCCCGCCAGTTTCGGTGTCGGCGAGGTTGGGAAAGACAACCTGGTGTGGCGTTCGAACGTGGGCGGCCGGTCCGCTCCATTGGTGATGAACGGCCACCTCTACCTCATCAGCGCGTCCGGCACCGGACTCACCGAAGGCGAACGCGTTGTCTGCCTGAAGGAAGCCACCGGCGAACAAGTCTGGGAAACGAAGTTCAACGTCTTCCACACCGACATCGTCTCCAGCCGCCTGGGCTGGACCAGCCTCACGGCCGATCCCGCGAGCGGCACGATCTACTGTCACGGGACGCAGGGCAACGTGGCCGCGTTCGACGCCAAGACCGGCAATATCAAGTGGCTACGGAACCTCACCGAGGAATTCGGCCGCATCACCGGCTACGGCGGTCGCATTTCGTCCCCGATCTTCGATAGCGGTCTCGTCATCGTCGGCTTCGTGAACTCGTCCTGGGGCACCCACGCCCGCGGCGGGAACCGCTACTACGCCTTCGATGGCAAGACCGGTGAGGTCGTGTGGGTGTCGGAAGTGTCCAATCCGCAGCGGATGATGAAGGGGACGTACTATTCGAACCCGGTCATCGCTGTGATCAACGGCCAGCGGCAGCTGATCACGGGTGGTGCCGACGGCGCGGTCCACGCGATGAAGGTTCGCACGGGCGAAGTCGTTTGGTCGCATCCGATCGCCGTGAACATCGTCAACCCGTCGCCGGTCGTGGACGGAAATCTCGTATACATTTCGCACGGCGAAGAGAACATCGGCGGCGGCCCGATCGGCAAGGTGCTGTGCCTCGACGCGTCGCAGGTGAACGCGAAGACGAAAACGCCGAAGGTCGTGTGGGAGACCAAGCGGATCGCCCTGCCCTCCGGCGGTAGCCGGCAGGGGGTGCGCTTCGGCCTGTCGTCCCCGGCGCTCGCCGACGGCGTGCTCTATCTGCCGGACGACGCGGGCGAACTGTACGCCTTCAATGCGAAGGACGGGAAGTGCCTCTGGACGCACAAGTTCGGCACGGTCTCCCGCGGCGCGCCGCTGGTCGTCGACGGCAAGCTCTACGTCTTCGACGTGAACGCGAAGCTGACGGCGCTCAAGCTCAACGGCAAGGAGGAGCCGGAAGTGTTGGCGGAAATCCCCTTCCGCTCGACGGCCGGCGCCGGGTTCGTGGAGACGCACGGCACCCCGATCGCGGTGAATGGCCGGCTTTACTTCAGCACGCGGGAATTTACCTATGCCATCGGCGCGGAAAAGCCGACCCTCGGTTCCGTCGGTTCGGCGGCGGCCGCCGCCGAGACGCCCTTCGACGATAACGCCGCACCGGCGTCGCTCCGAATCTTCCCGGCCGAGATCACGACAGCGCCGGGTCAGACGGTGAGCCTCGCGGTCAAGTTCCTCGACGCCAACGGCCGCGAAGTGAAGGCACCGGCGGACGCGAAGATCGAGTGGAGCCTGCCGCAACCGCCGGCCCCGACGCCGATGGGCGCGCAGCCCCCGGCGCTCAACGGCGTGCTGAAAGCCGACGGCGCGACGGCGACCGTCGAGATCGCCAAGGTGCCCAGCCAGCAGGGCTATGTGAGCGTGAAGGCCGGGAACCTGACGACGACGGTGAACACCTGGGCGCGCGTCCGCGTCGCCCCGCAAGTGCCGTACACGAACGATTTCGAGAAGGTGCCCGAAGGAATCGCCCCAGGCGGGTGGATCAACGCGAACGGTAAGTTCCTCGTCAAGAAGCTCGCCGACGGAAACAAGGTGCTCGCGAAAGTGAACACCGACAGCCGACCGCCGTTCGCCCGCTCGAACGGCTTCATCACGGCGACGACCTCGAAGGCGTACGCCATCGAGTGCGACCTCCTCGGCACGAAGGTCCGCGACCAACTACCCGACATGGGCCTTGTGAACAGCCGGTACCTGATGGTGTTCGAAGGGAAGCCCGACCCGAACTTCGACAACAAGAAAACCCTGCGGCTGGTGTCGTGGGAAGCCCGCCTGCGCGTGAACAAAGTGATCGAGTTCGACTGGAAGCCGGACACGTGGTACACGGCGAAGCTGGTGGTCGAACCGACGGCCAAGGGAGCCGACATCAAGGGCAAGGTCTGGGAAAAGGGTAAGCCCGAACCGACGACTTGGACGATCGAGTTCGCGGACCCGATGCCGAATCTGGAAGGGGCTGCGTCTCTGTACGGTTATGTCACGAATATCGCGGATCCGATGCCGGGTTCCGAGATCCACTACGACAATCTGAAGATCACGCCGGCGAAGTCGTCGGCGGCCAAATAACGAACTTGTGAAACAAACCACCCTCCAAGGGAAGCAATTATGAGTCTCGTTCGAAGCGCCGCCGCGGCTGTCGTGTCGCTCGGCATCGTGGGCGGCCTGGGGTACGTCGGGTTGAAGAACTATCGCGCCGGTGCGGAGGCGCGGGCCGAAGGCGCGCCGCTGCCGCCGGTCTCGGCGAACGCGAGTCTCACGCCGGCGAGCGCATCGATCGGCGGTCCGGGTCGGGCCCAGGCGGCGGAAACACCGAAGGGCGAACTGGCCAAGGCCGAGCTGAAAGCCGATCCGAAGCCGGCCGGCGGCGCAGGCGGCGGCAGCGAAGTGACGATGTTCGGCGGCACGGTCGGCCGGAACTTTATCAACACCGTCGACAAGAACGTGATCGAGAAGCCGGAACAGGGCGGCCCGGAGCAGCTCTGGTCGGCCGTGCTGGGTTCCCGCGCCTACGGCGGGCCGATCATCGCCGGCGGCAAGGTGTTCTGCGGGACGAACAACGAACACCCGCGAAACAAACGCGACGCCCGCAAGAACGCCGACGGCGACGAGGAGCCGATCGACAAGGGCGTGCTGATGTGCTTCGACCAGAAGACCGGCGAGTTCCTCTGGCAGGCCGTCAACGACAAGCTCCCCGGCGGCATGGTTGTCGACTGGCCGAAGGAAGGCGTCTGCTCCACGCCCCATGTCGAAGGCAACCGGCTCTACTATGTCACGAACCGTTGCACTGTCGTCTGCCTCGACGTGAACGGCATGGTCGACGGCAATCAGGGCATCCAGACCGAGAAGTACAAGGACAAGACCGACGCCGACATCATCTGGGAATACGACCTGATGGCGGAACTGAACGTCTTCCCGCACAACATGTCGGCATGCAGCCCGCTCGTCGTCGGCGACTACATCTACGTCGTCACCGCCAACGGCGTGGACGAAAACCACATCAACATCCCCGCCCCGCAAGCCCCGAGCTTCGTCTGCCTCGAGAAGCAGACCGGCAAAATGAAGTGGAAGAGCAGCCTGCCCGGCAAGGAGATCATGCACGGGCAGTGGTCGAACGCCGTCTACGGCGAGATCGGCGGCGTCAAGCAGGTGATCTTCCCCGGCGGCGACGGATGGCTCTACAGCTTCGAACCGACCAGCGGCGAACTCCTCTGGAAGTTCGACGCCAACCCGAAGGACTCCATGTATGAACTTGGCGGCGCCGGCACCCGCAACGACTTCATCGGCACCCCCGTCGTCGCCGATGGCAAGGTCTACATCGGTGTCGGTCAGGACCCGGAACACTTCACCGGCATCGGCCACTTCTGGTGCATCGACCCGGCCGGCAAGAAGGGCGACATCTCCCCGGAACTCGTCGACAAGGTCGAGAAGACCGAGGACGGCCGGAACAAGATGACCGGCAAACCGAACCCGAACTCGGCGGTCGTCTGGCACTTCGGCGGTGCCGAGCAGCGCAAGGTCGCCGGCCGCGACTTCGTGTTCGGCCGCACCATGAGCTCCGCCGCGGTCGTCGATGGCGTCGTCTACATCGCCGAACTCCAGGGCCAGCTCCACTGCCTCGACGCCAAGACCGGCAAGCAGTACTGGCAGTACGACACCAAGGGCGCCATCTGGGGTTCGTCGTACGTTGTCGACAACAAGGTCTACCTCGCGACCGAAGGCGGCGAGTTGTTCGTCTTCAAGCACTCCAAGGAGCCGAAGACCTTCAACGAATTGCTGATCGTCGCGGCGAACGACAAGGAACTCCGGGCGAAGGTGAACGAGATGCGCAAGGAGATCGAGAAGGAATATCTCGTGGCCAAAGTCGAGATGGACGCCGCGATCCGCAGTACGCCGGTGGTCGCCGACGGTGTGCTGTACGTGATGACCGAAAAGGCCGTCGTCGCCTTTAAGAAGAAGTAGGATTCCGCACCGGCCCGCGGGCATTTGGCTCGCGGGCCGTGTTGGATTTGCGACGACCGTGCGGTCTAATCATTAGTTGCATCCAATCTCAAGGATTCTCCCCGTGCTCCCCGATACTCCCGGCAAGCCGACGCCCGTCACCGGTGCCACCCTCGACGAGCGGATCGCCAACGCGAAGAAACAGCTCGACGCGCACTTCGTCGAGACCGTGCGCTGGCACTTCAACCCCGAGACCGGCACGCCGTTCTGGCTCGAGAAGGCCAAGACCTTCGACTTCAACCCGCTCACCGACGTGAAGTCGTTCGACGACATCAAGCGATTCCCGATCTTCGAGGATGAATGGCTGCGCGGCGGCCCCGTGCGGAAGTGGGTGCCGAAGGCGTACGCGAATCGCGGCGTCTACGTCTTCGAGACCGGCGGCACCACCGGCCTGCCGAAGAGCCGCATCGTCATCGACGACTTCAAGATCGACTACGAGATGATGTCCGACACCCTGCCGGACCAGTACTTCCCGCGCGGCTCCAACTGGCTGATGCTCGGCCCGTCCGGCCCTCGCCGGCTCCGCCTCGCCATCGAACACCTCGCGCAATACCGTGGCGGCATCTGCTTCTCGCTGGACCTCGATCCGCGCTGGGTCGTGAAGTGCATCAAGGACCGCAAGATCGCCGAGGCGAACGCCTACAAGGAACACTGCATCGACCAGGCGCTGACGATCCTCGCCGGCGGCCACGAGATCAAGTGCATGTTCACGACGCCGAAGCTGCTCGCCGCGCTCGACGAGGCGCTCCGCAACGGCAAGCTCGAAGACAAGTACCGCTCGCTCGGCAAGGCGATCCCGTCCGGCGGGCTTCGCTCGATCAAGGCCACCGGCATCACCGGGATCTTCTCCGGCGGAACCGAGTTCACTCCACAGTTCACGCGCGAAGCCTACGAGGAGATGCTCGACAACGGCGAAGTGTACATGACGCCGACCTACGGCAACACGCTGATGGGCCTCGCGTGCTCGAAGCCGATCGGGCCGGAGGACGGCTTCAAGATCACCTACTACGCCCCGCAACCCCGCGCGGTGGCACAAGTCGTGAATCCCAAGAACTACGACGAGATCGTGCCGTACGGCGGCACCGGCCGGGTGCTGCTGACGACGCTGACGAAGGAGTTCTTCGTACCGCGCTTCCCGGAGCGGGACGAGGGCGAGCGCGAGCCGCCGTACGAGAAGTACCCGTGGGATGGCGTGAGCGGCGTGCGCCCGTTCTCGGAGATCGCGGGTTCGACGGTGGTCGGGGTATACTGAGGCGGGGGTGTTCCGATGCCGTCGCCGTTCCCGGGCATGGACCCGTACTTGGAGGACCCGGCCTTCTGGCCGGGCTTTCACGCGCGCCTGATCGTCTCGATCAGTTCGCACCTGAACCGCGTGCTGCCGAAGGGTCTTTACGTCGATATCGAAGAACACCTCTGGCTGCGCGACGAGGACGAGACGGACGAACATCCGTTGTTGGTCGGCCGGGCCGATGTCACCGTCAACGAATCGCGTCGAACCGGATCGGCCTCCTCGAAACATCGCTCCGGCCTGACCCTGAAAGTGCCGACGGCCAATGTGACGGTCACACAGTTGCCGCCCCGAAAGATGCGCTATTTGAAGGTCGTCGATAGCGCCAAGGACCGCGTGATTACAGCGATCGAATTGCTCTCGCCCGCCAACAAGAACCGCTCGCAACATTACGACGTCTACGTCGCCAAGCGCGAGGAATACCTGGCGGGCAATACGAGCCTCGTCGAGATCGATCTGCTTCGCGCCGGCGTACGCCCGCCGATGTTCACCGACACGCCACCGGTGGACGACTACTATCTGTTCGTTTGTGCCGCCGACCGGTTTCCGCGCGCGTCGATCTGGGCGTTCGGGGTCCGCGACCGGATTCCGAATCTCGAAGTCCCCTTGCGACCGCGCGAGCCGTCTGCCGTTCTCGATTTGAATGGTATGGTTCACGCGACCTACGACGAAAATCGATACAGCGAACGTATTGAGTATTCAAAACAACCCAAACCTCCGTTTCGCGGCGGCGCAAAGGAGTGGGTGGACCGTCGATTGACCCGCCATCGGAAAGAGCATCCATGATCCGCATTCCCGCCCTGCGCTTCGGCAAGCCGTACACGAGCCTCGACAAGGCCACGCTGATCCACCACGCCACCGGCGAACCGGTCGCGGAGGTCAGCCAGGTCACGGGTAGCCAGATCGCCCGTGATGTTGGTACCTGCGCCCGCGCCCGCAAGGACCTCGCCGCCATCCCGATCAAGGACATCCTCGCCATCTACAAGAAGGCGGCGGATTACTTCCTCAACGGTACGCTCCCCTGCGGCGACGCCGAGCTGACGTTCGCCGACTACGTCCGCAACCTCTCCGCGACCACCGGCTCGCCGATGGTCTTCTGCGATCGGAACGCCCGCAAGGTGCACTACGTCCTCGCGAACATCGAGGAAGTCATCGGCGGGCTGACGCGCGGGCTGGACGTGGAGGCGCTCGATCGCGGCTACACGCTGAAGAACGGCCGGATGCAAGCGTTCTACCCGACGACGGACGTCTTCGGGGCGGTACTGCCGTCGAACTCGCCCGGCGTGCACTCCCTTTGGGTGCCGACGCTCGCGTTCAAGATCCCCTTGTTGTTGAAGCCCGGCCGCGAGGAGCCGTGGACGCCGTACCGTGTCATCCAGGCGTTCCTGATGGCCGGCATGCCCGCACACGTCATGGCGTTCCTCCCCGCCGACCACGCCGGCGCCTCCGACATCCTCCGCCTCTGCGGCCGCAGCATGGCGTTCGGCGACGACCGCACCATGGCACCCTACAAGAACGACCACCGCGTCGAGATCCACGGCACCGGCTACAGCAAGATCATCCTCGGCGAGGATGAGGCCGACAATTGGGAGAAGCACATCGACCTGTTCGTCGAGGCGATCGCCGCCAACGGCGGGCGCGCCTGCGTGAACGCCTCCGCCATCTGGACGCCGCGTCACGGCGACAAGATCGCGAAGGCGATCGCCGAGCGCTTCGCCAAGATGAAGCCCCGCGCGTGGGACGACCCCGCCTGCGAAATCAGCGGCTTCGCCAAGCCCGAAGTCGCCGAGGCGATCAACAAACTCATCGACGAATCGCTGAAGACGCCCGGTGCCGTGGACGTGACGGACGCGGTGCGGGGCACGCCGCGGCTCGTGAAGGAAGGCCGGGTGGCGTACCTCCTGCCCACGGTGGTGCGCTGCGAGACGCCCGAGCATCCGCTCGCCAACAAGGAGTTCCTCTTCCCGTACGCGAGCGTCATCGAGTGCCCGCAAGCGGACGTGCTCAAGCGGATCGGCTACACGCTGGCGGCGAGCGTGATCACGAACGACGCCGGCTTCATCGCCGAGGCGATGGCGTGCCCGACGATCGAGCGGCTCAACATTGGGGCGTTGCCAACGAATCGGCTGACCTGGGACCAGCCGCACGAAGGCAATCTCTTCACCCACCTCTACAAACAACGCGCCCTGCAATTAGCCGATGGCCACACTGCCCACGTTTGACCTGCAGCCGCTCGGGCGCGTCGTGTGCGAGGCCGGGGCGCTCGAGCGACTCGGCGAACTCGCCCGTTCGCTCGGGGGTTCGCGCGCCTTGCTCGTGACCGACCCCGGCCTCGAACAGGCCGGTCACCCGCAGCGCGCCGCCGAGTCGTTGCGCAAAGCCGGCTATGCCGTCACTATTTTCGACCGCGTCAAGGAGAACCCCACCGAAACGGAAGTGGCCGACGGTGTCGCCGTCGCGAAGGCCGCGGCCATCGACCTCATCGTCGCCGTCGGGGGCGGGTCCAGCATGGACTGCGCCAAGGGGATCAACTTCCTCTACACCAATGGCGGCCGCATGGCCGACTACAAGGGGCACGACAAGGCCACCAAGCCGATGCTCCCGTCCATCGGAGTACCGACCACGTCCGGCACCGGCAGCGAAGCGCAAAGCTACGCCCTCATCACCGACGCCTCGTCGCACATGAAGATGGCCTGCGGCGACAAGAAGGCCGCCTTCCGTATCTCCATCCTCGATCCCGTCGTCACGCTCTCGCAGCCGCGCTCCGTCACGGCTATCACGGGCATCGACGCCGTCGCGCACGCCGTCGAATCGCTCGTCTGCACCAAGGCGAACCCGGTGTCGCGGCTCTACTCGCTCGCCGCCTGGCGGCACCTCGAACCGAACTTCGAGACGGTCCTGCGGGAACCGGAAAACCTCCCCGCCCGTGCCGCCATGCAGATCGGTTCGCACTTCGCCGGCATGGCCATCGAGGCCGCGATGCTCGGCGTCTGCCACAGCTGCGCCAACCCCCTCACGGCCCACTACGGCATCACCCACGGCACCGCCATCGGTTTGATGCTCCCCCACGTTGTGCGGTACAATGCACCGGCCTGCGAAGGGTGGTACCGCGAGCTGGCCGGCGACGCCGAGAGCCTGGCAAACCGGGTGGGCGATCTCGTCGCGGCCGCCGGCCTCCCGACCCGCCTGCGGGACGCGAACGTGGACGAAGGCCTCCTGCCCCTGCTCGCCCACGAGGCGAACCAGCAATGGACCGCCCGCTTCAACCCCCGCCCCGTGGACGAAGCGGCGATTCTTGACATCTATCGGAACGCGTGGTGATTCAGAGGGTGTTCAGATGAACCGACGCTCGTTTACCGCTCTCGCTTTGTTCGGCTTGCCGGGCCTGCTTCACGCCGATTGGACCGTCTTCCGCGGCAGCCCCGAAGGCACCGGCGTCGCCACGGCCAAGCTGCCCGACCAGCTCGCCGAACGCTGGACCTTTAAGACCGGCAACGCCATCGAAGGCACGCCTGTCGTAGCCGATGGCGTCGTCTACATCGGCTCCGCCGACAAGCACTGCTACGCCCTCGACCTCAAGACCGGCCAGCAGAAGTGGAAGGTCTCCCTCGGCTCTGCGGTGCTCGCTTCGCCGGCGCTCCGAAAGGACCGCCTCTACGTCGGCACCGTCGACGGCAAGCTCTACTGCCTCAACATCGCCGACGGCTCCAAGGTCTGGTTCTTCGATGTCGAGGGCGGCGCCCTCAAGTCCGGCGTCAACTTCCACGGCGAGAACGTCCTCCTCGGCTCGCGCGACATTCCGCTCTACTGCATCGGACCTGACGGCAAAAAGGTCTGGGAGTTCCCCATCGACGGCGGCTCGAACGGCACGCCCACCGTCGTCGGCGACCGCACCTTCGTCGCCGGCTGCGACAGCGTCTTTCACATCCTCGACGCCAAGACCGGCAAGGAGATCGCGAACCTGAACATCGACGACCAGGCTGCCGCGACGACGGCCGTGTTCGGCGAGCGCGCCTACTTCGGCACGATGGGCAAATCGCAGATGCTCGCCATCGACCTGAAGGCGGTCAAGCGGCTCTGGACCTTCGAGGCCGAACGCCGGCAGCAGCCCTTCTATTCCTCCGCTGCCGTCACCGAGAAACTCGTGATCGTCGGCAGCCAGGACAAGCGGCTCTACGGCATCGATCGCGAAACCGGCAAGGAGAAATGGAACTTCGTGACCGATGGGCAGGTCGACGGCTCGCCCGTGGTGGTCGGGGAGCGCATCTATGTCGGCTGCCTGTCGAACGACGGGAACTTCTACGTGTTGGACCTGAAAGGGAAGAAGATCCAGGAACTGAATCTCGACAGCGCCGTGACCGGCTCGCCGGCCGTGGGGCCGGATTGCATCCTCGTCGGCACGGACAAGGGGACGCTGTATTGCCTCGGGGTGAAGTGACGTTGCCTGAAATGTTCGCGATTCGTGTGGAATGTTGCGGCACCGATCGTTAAGATACTAGCTCTCTCCCATTCCCAAGAGGCTGATCGACGACTTCCTCTCCCGGAAGTGGATGATCGATGCCAGAGAAAGAGTCATTGGTGCCGCCGTTCCCGGATATCATCGGGAACGCGCCGGCCATGCAGGACGTGTATCGCCTCGTCCGGCTCGCGGCGCCACGCACCGCCACCGTCCTCCTCATCGGCGAAACCGGCACCGGCAAGGAAGTGATCGCCAAAGCGGTCCACAAGCTCAGCCGCCGCGCCGACGGGCCATACATCCGCGTCAACTGCGGCGCGCTCCACGAAAACCTGCTTGAGAGCGAACTCTTCGGCCACGTGAAGGGCGCGTTCACCGGCGCCATCGAGAACAAGACCGGCCGCTTCGAGGCCGCGCATCTCGGCACGATCTTTCTCGACGAAATCAACAGCATGTCGCCGAAGCTGCAGGTGAAGCTGCTGCGCGTGCTCCAGGAGCGCGAGTTCGAGCGAGTCGGCGAGAGCAAGACCATCCGCGTCGACGTGCGCGTGATCGCGGCGACGAACTCGTCGCTGGAAGAGCTGGTCGAGCAGGGGCACTTCCGCGAGGACCTGTACTACCGGCTGAACGTGGTACCGGTGCTGCTGCCGGCGCTGCGGGACCGTCGCGAGGATATCGAACCGCTGGCTCGCTTCTTCGCGAAGCGGTACGCGGAGGCGAACCGGACGCCGGTGCCGGAGTTGCGCGCCGACGTGATCGCGGCGCTCAAGGCGCACGACTGGCCGGGGAACGTCCGCGAGCTGGAGAACGCCGTCGAGCGCCTGATCGTGCTCTCGGACAACGGCAACCTGGCGGTGGAGCACCTGCGGTTGGACCGCCCGCGCACGGTGCTGCGGAGCGCGAAGGGGACGGCCGGGCTGGACGTCGCGTCCTTGATCCGCTCGCTGGCGAAGGCGGGGCTGCACGCGCCGCTGCCGCAAGGGACGAAGCTCTACGATTTCCTCGTTGGCGGCCTCGAGCGCGAACTGATCAACCAGATGATGCGCCAGTGCGGCAACGTGAAGATCACCGCCGCCGACCGGCTGGGGATCAACCGGAACACGCTGCACAAGAAGCTCGAGGAGTACGAGCGAGCCGACGCCCCCCCGCCGGAGCCGGAGGGCTGACCTCGGCTACAATAGGGGCACCCCGTCGCCAGGATGCGCGCGATGCCCGACGAACCGCTCCCCGAAAAGGTCCGTACCTTCCCGCAGTCGCCGGGCGTCTACCTCATGAAGGACGCCGCCGGCACGGTCATCTACGTCGGCAAGGCCAAGAACCTTCGCAGCCGCGCCGGCAGCTACTTCCTCAAGGAAGCCGCCGAGAACCTGCGCACCGCCGAACTGGTCAAGCAGATCCGCGATGTCGACTACATCCCGACCGAGACGGAAGTCGACGCGCTCCTGAAAGAGAATCGGCTCATCAAGGATATCCGTCCGAAGTTCAACAAAGACCTGAAGGACGGCAAGTCGTACCCGTACCTGCAAATCCGCGTCCGCGAGGAGTTCCCGCGCGTGGAGGTGACGCGCACGCCCCGCCGCGCCGGCGTGCGGCTCTACGGCCCCTTCACGAGTGCCACGAACCTGCGCGCCGCCGTGAACGTCCTCCAGCGCGTCCTTCAGTTCCGCACCTGTACGCTGCCGATCAAATCCAGCGAAGACCGCTGGCGCTGGTTCCGCCCGTGTCTGCTGCACAGCATCCGGCAATGCACCGCCCCGTGCGGCTTCCGCGTCGGCCGCGACGACTACCGCAAGCAGATCAAGAAGCTCATCCTCATCCTCGAAGGAAAGAAGGGCAAACTCCTCCGCCGGATGACGCGCGAGATGACGGACGCCAGCGCGGCGCTGCAGTTCGAGAAGGCCGCGCGCATCCGCGACGAGATCGCCGCACTCGAGACACTCGACCTGCGGGGCGACGCGAAGAACGACGACCAGCCGGAGGTCTTCCCGCTCGACCCGAAGAAGGGCCTGAAGGGCCTGCGGAAGGTGCTGGGCCTGGCGAAGACGCCGCGATCCATCGAAGGCTTCGACATCGCGCACCTCTCCGGTCAGGAGACGGTCGCATCCCTCGTGTCGTTCCTCGACGGCCTCCCGTTCAAGGACTACTATCGCCGCTACAAAATCAAGACCGTCGAGGGCGTCGACGACTTCGCATCCATGCGCGAGGTGGTGTTCCGCCGCTTCAAGCGGCTGCACGACGAGGAATCGGTCTTCCCGGACATCCTGCTCATCGACGGCGGGAAGGGGCAATTGAACGCCGCGCTGGATGCCTTCCGCGCCCTCGGCATCGAACCGCCGACGCTGCTCTCGCTGGCGAAGCAGGAGGAGGAGATCTTCCGCCCCGGCGCGGCCGAGTCGATCAAGCTCAGCCGGCACTCCGCGGCGCTGCGCCTGCTCCAGTACGTCCGCGACGAGGCGCACCGCTTCGCCCAGCACTATCACCACACGCTTCGCAAGAAAAAGCTGACGGAATAACCGGGTTCGTGATTCCGCCGCCACCGCGCCACCCTCCGGCGGAAAGACACCCGATTTCCGGAAGCGCCATAGCCCGATAACGACTTACGTCGATTGTGCCCCGGCAACCGAACCCGCCGGATGGCGCGGTTTCATCCGGAGCATCAACTCCCGGATGTCACGCCGAAACCCTCTCGCCCGATCCGTTATGACCCGAATCGGGTAGCAATCGTCGACCAATCCGAGGAAAATCGACAGGTATTCAGCTCTCCACCGTATCGGATGGTGGAAACCGAGCGGGAGCCTGCCGTGACGACCACTTGCCCGAGCGACGCCGAACTCCGCGAACTCCTACTGGGCCGCGGCCCCGACACGGTCGGGGATCACTTGCTCGACTGCCCGAAGTGCGGCGCGAAGGCGGGGCAGCTCGTCGCGAGCGATCCGCTCCTGTCGGATCTGCGCGCCGCGAACGACACGAGCGAACTCGGCAGCGACGGCACGTTCGTCGAAGAACTTCTCAAGCGCGTGCGCAAGGCGCCGGCGAAGCCGGTCGACAAGGAACTGGATTTCCTCGACCCGCCGTCGAAGGAGCACCCGGACGATCTCGGCCGGTTCAACCACTACCGCATCGTCCAGAAGATCGGCCAGGGCGGGATGGGGATGGTCTTCAAGGCCGTGGATACGACGCTGGACCGGACGGTGGCGCTCAAGATCATCCTGCCGAGGTACGCGGAGAACACGAAGCTGCGGGACCGGTTCATCGAAGAGGCGAAGGCGACGGTGAAGGTGCGGTCGCCGCACGTCGCGGAGATCTACGAGATCAACGTCTGGCGGAATGTGCCGTACCTGACGATGGAACTGCTGGTGGGCACGACGCTGGACAAGCGGCCGAAGCCGATGGCGCTGGACGCGTTGCGGCGGATCGGCTTCAGCATCGCGAAGGGCCTGTCGGATGCGCACCGGTCGGGCCTCATCCACCGCGACCTGAAGCCGAGCAACATCCACCTCGGCACCGACGCCCGCACCGGCAAGCCGACGGTCAAGCTCATCGACTTCGGGCTCGCGCGGCCCGTCAACCGCGACATCGAGATCACCAAGTCCGGCGAACTCCTCGGCACGCCGGCTTACATGTCGCCGGAGCAGGCGCGCGGCAAGAAGGTGGACCACCGCACCGACCTCTATTCCCTCGGCGTGATCCTGCACCAGCTCGCCACCGGCAAGCTCCCCTACGACAGCGCCAACGAAGGCGTGATGGCGATCCTGACGGAACTCGCGACGCCCGAGCCGCTGACGAGCGTGGCGCGGCGCACCGAAAAGCTGCCGCCGAGCCTGGCGAAGCTGATCGACCGGCTGTTGTCGAAGGACGCGGCGAACCGGCCCGCGTCGGCGGACGAGGTGATGAAGATCCTCAAGGAGAGCCTAAACGAGAAGGTCGACCCGAACGCGTCGAGCACCGGCACGGCGATCGCGGAATCGGCGCCGTACGTTTCGATTTCGGATTCGACGGGTCCGTACGAGCAGTCGATGGCCTTTTCGGAGATGAAGACGGAACCGGACGACCGACCGGTCGCGAAGCCGGCGCGGCGCTGGGCATGGCCGGCGGTCGGCGTCGGCGTGGTGGTCGCCGCGCTCGTCGTCGCGATTCTGGCCGGCGCCTTCAACGTGAAGGTGAAGACGAAGGACGGCCCGGTGATCGAACTGGCGGACCTGCCGGACGACGCCGAGGTGACGGTGGACGGCGAGGTGGTGAAGGTGAGCTGGAACGAGGGGAAGACGAAGGCCGAGGTGCGCGTGAAGCCGGGCACGCGGACGATCGAAGTGAAGAAGGACGGCTTCCGCGTAACCGGCGAAGAGATCACGCTCGCGGAAGGGGAACGCAAGCCGTTCACGGTGCGGCTGGAGAAGCTGGAGCTTGGCGAGAAGCCGGCGGCGGAATTGGTCGCGGCCGTGCCTTCGGTCGTCACGTCCGCGGAGCTTGTCGTGAACGGCAACGCCGACGATCGGCTGAAGGGCTGGGAGAGCAAGGACGGCAACTGGAACGTCATGGGCCCCGAAGTCCGCGATCCGTTCTTCCGACCGGGCCGGTGCAAGAGCGCGGTGCTGCAACAGGACGTGGACGTCGCGAACCTGGCCGTGGACATCGACGCCGGACTCGTCGAGTTCAAGTTCTCCGGTCTCATCAGTTGTTACAGCAAGGGCCAGAAGGACAAGGCCAGTCTCCGATTGGTCTTTCTGGACACGGACAAGAAGGAACTCGGTACCGGCTACGACACTGGTTTCGTTCACGAATCGGTGTGGAAGGAGTATGGCGGGACGCCCAAGCCGAAGGTCGGCACGAGATACGTTCGCATCATCCTGCACAGCCGGCGCGACAATACGCCGGGGAACTACGAAAACAGCGGTTACTACGACAACATCTCGCTGAAGGCGCTGACGACGAAACTGCCGGCAACCTTCGCGAAACTCCGGCCCGCTGTCAACGGTTCGACGGTTCAGTTCTTCGGCACCGGGTTCCTTCCGCAGGCGGATTTCGTCACGGGACCGGAGGCGTACGCCAACGTCCTGATGATGGGGGTCTCCACGGATTCGCAGACCTTCATCGATGCGGCGCGTCGCGCATCCCGCACGGTCGTGCTACTCTTCCAGGGCAAGTCACGGGAAGGGATCGAGTCGAGCCTGTATCCGATCCTCGAGAAGAATCGCGATACGGTCGCGGGCGTGTTCTGGTCGCTGCCGTACGCGAACGGGTATGATCCGGCGGCCGTCGCGTCGTTCGGACGGGACTTGAAGCAAAAGTTTCCCGGGTTGACCTACCTCGTGTCCTTCGTCGAGAAGCCGAACGGCAAGCACGAAACGAAACCGGTGCCGGAGGAAGTCGACGTCGTGGTGGTGACGAACTACTTCGACAAGACGCCCGCGAATGTGCAGGCCAAGACCGACGACTGCCTGCCCGTCTGGGCGGCGAAGGCGGGCGGCCGACCGATCTACCTGCTCTGGACGAATTGGGACAACAACGCGACCGGGATCGTGCCGAGCACCCAGCCCGGAACCTTTCGCGCCTGCCTCGAGGCGGCGAAGAAGCATCGTATTGCCGGCATCCTGTTTCATGCACTCTATTCCGGCACGACCCAGGGGATGAAGTCCATCGATGCGAACCCCCCGCTCTACCAGGAACTCGTGGAGGTCGGGCGGGCGATCGGCTTCGCGAATCTGCCGGCGTCGCCGAATGCCTCGGACGTCGCGAAGCTCCCGGCCGTTACACCGGGGACGGCGCTTCCGTTCTTCGGCGTCGGTTTCAAGAGTCGCGCCGACTCACTGGCGCGTTTCGCGCCCGCGTCCAACTTCCTGTTCGCATCCGGCCTCCCCGACGCTCAGCCGTTCATCGACGCGGCGCGCACGGCGAAGCGCCCGCTCGTGCTCACGTTCGGCGCGAAGTCACGCGCCGAGGTCGAGGCCAAGCTGTTTCCGGTCGTGGAGAAGAACCGCGACGTCGTCGCCGGAATCTGCTGGTCGCTGCCCTATGGCAACGGGTATCAGCCCGCGGACGTCGCCGCGCTGGGTACCGCCATCAAGAAACAATTCCCCGGCCTGACCTATGGCGTGTCGTTCGCCGATCGTCCTGCAGACCCGCTGACACCATCGACGATTCCGCCGGAAGTCGACCTGGTGGTGGTGAACCTCTATGGGGACAACACGCCGGACAAAGTTCGTGCGAAAACGGATCTGGTCCTTCCCGACTGGATCGCGCGGGCCAACGGTCGACCGATGATCTTGCGATGGGCCGCGTGGGAGGTCGACATGGGTTTGGTGCCCCGCACCGACGTCGGCACCTTCCGCGCGTGCGTCGACGCGGCCAAGAAGTTCAAGATCGCCGGCGTCGCGTTCGAACCGATCGACGATGATCCTCGCGGCTTCAAGGGGATCGACTCGAATCCGGCGCTGGCGAAGGAGATCGAGGATCTCGGGCGCACGCTGGGCATCGCCATGCCGTCACCGTCCGGCACGCCGAACGACCGCAATCGCTTCAACGTCCGCAAGGGACAATGGAGCATCATCGGCGACGAACTCGCGCAGACCGACGCCGTCGAGCATTACGGCCTCCTCGAATTCGGCGACGAGAACTGGACCGATTATGACTACAGCGTCGACGTGAAGCGCGTCAGCGGGAACGATCAAGCCGCGCTGCTTTATCGATGGACATCCCCGTCGAACTTCAATCTCTTCGGCATCGGCACATCGGGCAACAGCTTCGTCGTCGTCGAGTGGCAGAAAGACGGGCAGATCGGCTACCTCAACAATTTCAACTACCGATTGAACAACAACCAGTGGTACACGATGATCGTGAAGGTGCGCGGGAACCGCATGACCAGCGAGTTGCGGCACGGCGCGGATAAAGTCCGATCCTGGGTGGCGGACAGCGATCGACATCCAAAGGGCAAGGTCGGGCTGCGGACGGTGTTCTCGCACATGCGGTTCAAGAACATCAAGGTGACGGCGCCCGACGGAACCGTGCTCTGGGACGGGCTACCGAACATCGGCGGAGCACCGGCGACGGCCCAAGCCGATTACACCAACTCGCTAGGGATGAAGTTCGTCCGTGTGCCGAAGGGCCGCTCGTGGCTCAGCGGCGCATCCTATCGGGACGGAGACCGCGAGGTGAATTTCCCCGATGACTATTACCTTGGTCAATTCGAAGTGACTCAGGCGGAGTGGCGGAAGGTGATGGGGAAGAACCCCAGCCACTTCAGCAAGACCGGCGAGGGAAAGGACGCCGTGAAGAATCTCGACGACGCGACGATCGCACGGCTGCCGGTCGAAATGGTGTCGTGGAACGACTGCCAGGAATTCCTGACGAAGCTGAACGAGCAGGCGAAGGAGACGGGCTGGACTTATCGACTGCCGACTTGGGAGGAATGGGAATACGCCTGTCGCGGCGGTCCGATGAAGGTCCTCGCGGAGAGCCGGTCGAATTTCTACCTCGCGGGCCCGATCAACTCGCTGACCGCGCTGCAGGCGAACTACCGGATCACGGGTCTGGCGCGGACGGCTCCAGTGGGATCGTACCCGCCGAATAAGCTGGGCCTCTACGACATGCACGGCAACGTGTGGGAGTACCTGCACGACGCTGTGGCCCCGGATCTGTGCAAGGGCTTTGGAAACAGTTGGAACAACGAGACGCACGAATTGCGTAACGCGTGGGGTTCGCCGATTCCGCGGTCGTCGGTGGGGAGCAACATGGGCCTGCGCGTGGTGCGCGTGCCGGCGACGCCGAAACCGGCGAGCACCCGCACCGTCGACCTGCTCGCGCTCGTCGACGTGTCCCGCGACGCCGTAAAGGGGACCTGGACGCGCGGGCCGGACGGTATCTCGTCCGACAATTCCGCGTTCTGCCGGATCAAGATTCCGTATAAGCCGCTGCCGGCCGAGTACGACTACCGCGTCGAGTTCACCGCGAAGGGGGCCGGCAACGACGTGCTGCAACTGCTCAGCGCCGGCGGTACGAGCTTCTCGTTCCTGATGGGCGCGTGGGGCGGGAAGTGGGACGGCTTCGACGCCGTCACCGGCCATCCGCTGACGCGGGCCGGCACGAACATCATTGGCGGGCCGACCTCCATCAAAGCGAGAACGCGGCATACCGTCGTGATCAGCGTTCGCAAGGATTCCATCTCGGCGACGATCGACGGCAAGCTCGTGGCGAAGCACGCGACGAACTACGCCGACCTGCGCATGCCGGACGAATGGAAGATCGGCGACGGACTGCTCGGCCTCGGCACGACGATCGACCCGACGACCTTCCACAAGGCGGAATTGGTGGAGGTGACGCCCGCCGCGGTGCCGGTGCCAATGGCCGTGCCGGCCCCGACTCCCGCCCCGAAGGCCGCGGGCAATTTCGCCCCGCTCTTCAACGGCAAGGACCTCACCGGCTGGGAGGCGGTCGGCAACGCGAGCGCGACCTGGAAGGTCGAGAACGGCGAACTCGTCGGTGGGTGGAAGAACTCCGACTTCGTCGGCGGCAGCACGCTCGAGACGAAGCGCAAGGACTACCGGCACTTCCGACTGCGCGTGACGGCCAAGCCCACCGAGAACTGGCCCAGCCGCATCTTCTGCCTGTCGCCATTCCAACCGACGGCGCGCGAGTACTTCAAGGTCTGGATCGGCACGGAGAAGGAAGAAGCCAACCGCGAGACGGGCCGGCTCACCCTGCGCGCGAACGACGCGGCGCCGTTGCTGGCCAAGGCGAAGGTGGCCGCGGACGCCTGGAACACGATCGAGATCGAAGTGAAGGGGAACCGCGTGCAGGTGTTCGTCGACGGTGTGAAGACGGCCGACCAGACCGACGACCGGATGCCCGCGGCCGGGAACGCCATCGGGCTGCACCTGACCGGCGGCAGCGTGCTGCGGGTGAAGGGCGTGGAGATCGAGGAATTGAAGCCGTAGGCGCGGCGATCAGACGCCGCGCGCGGCCGGGTCCCAGATGTACTTGTGCATCTGGAGCTGCATGCGGACGTTGAATTTCGACGCCAGCACCCACGCGGCGAGGTCGGCGAGGTTCAGCCCGAACACGCCGGACACGAGCACGCGGAAGCGTTCGTCCAGCCGGTACTCGCGGATCGTTCGCTCGGCCCACTGCCAGTCCCGCGCGCTCGCGATCACGAACTTGATCTCGTCGGTCGGCTTCAGGTGGTCGAGGTTCCCCCAGAGGTTGCGGTCGCACTCGCCGCTGTCGGGGCACTTCAAATCCATGATGACGTGCACGCGCCGATCGACTTGGGAAATGTCCAGCGCGCCGCTTGTCTCCAGCAACACCGTCCGCCCGGCGTCCGCCAGCTCCGCCAGCAGCGGCGGCACGTCGGGCTGCTCCAGCGGCTCGCCGCCGGTGACCTCGACGAGCGGCGTGTCGAACGCGAGCGCCTGCGCCAGCACCTCCGCGCGCGGCATCCGCTCGCCCCGGTTGAACGCGTGCGGCGTATCGCACCACGAACAGCGCAGCGAACAGCCGGTGGTGCGCACGAAGACGCACGGCAGCCCCGCGTAGCACGATTCGCCCTGCAGGCTGCGATAGATTTCATGGATCATCAGCTCGCCGGGCGGCACGGTCTTCAGGAACGCGACGCGCCCGGCGGCGGCCGGCGTTTGGGTCATCCCGTCATCGTAGCGGATCGTCGCCGCCAATCAGGGCGTCCCGCGCGAAACGACATCGTGAACCTTGCCGACGAGGGCGAGGGGCGTGAACGGTTTT
This sequence comes from Gemmataceae bacterium, assembly GCA_019636445.1. Classification (GTDB taxonomy): domain Bacteria; phylum Planctomycetota; class Planctomycetia; order Gemmatales; family Gemmataceae; genus Limnoglobus. The sequence goes on from JAHBXO010000010.1 coordinate 93,927, forward strand.
TGAAGGAAGTCGACCTGATCGTGGCGGACGCCATAACGGAGGACGGCGTCGTCGGTGTAGCCGGAGAGAAACAACATGCGAATGCCGGGATGCAGCGTGGCGATCTGCTCGGACAGCGCGCGCCCGTCGAGGCCGGGCATCACGACATCCGTGATCAGAAGCCGGATCAGACCGGCATGCTCGCGCGCGATGCGAATCGCGTCGAGGCCGGAAGCCGCGTCCAGCACGTCATAACCGGCCTGCTCCAGTATGAATCGAACCAACGTGCGGACTCCGTCTTCATCTTCGACGAGCAGGATCGTGCCCGTTCCGTGGGGGATTGCTGCAGGAAGCGGTTTCGGGGCGGCCGCGACCACCGCACCGGCGACCCGGGGCAGGTCGATTTGAAAGGTGGTTCCCTGGCCCGGTTCGCTCTGCACGCGGATCGCGCCGTCGCTCTGCCGCACGATGCCGTGGACGACGGCCAGCCCGAGTCCGGTGCCTTTGCCGGCCCCTTTGGTCGTGAAGAAGGGTTCAAAGAGGCGGGCGCGCACGTGTTCGGTCATCCCCTCGCCGGTGTCCGACACGGAGAGTCGAACGTAAACCCCGGCGTTCAGACCGTCCTGACGCAGGACGGGATCGTCCGGCAGTTCCACATTGGCGGTCGAGACGGTGATGCGACCACCGCGGGGCATCGCATCGCGGGCGTTGACCGCCAGATTCAGCAGCACCTGCTCGACCTGACCCGGGTCGGCCCGCACGGTGGCGAGGTTCGGTGCCAGGCGCGTTTCCAGAACCACGTCCTCGCCGATGATCCGACGGAGCATCTTCTCGGTCTGGCGGATCACGTCGTTCAGATTCAAATCCTTCGGAGCGAGGACCTGCTTGCGACTGAAGGCGAGGAGTTGCCGGGTCAGAGCTGTGGAGCGCTCGCCGGCCTGGACGATCTCCTCGAGATACGGTCGGCGGGCGTCCTCCTTCGGCGTCGTGTCGAGAACGAGTTCGCCGTATCCCGTGATGATCGTGAGCAGGTTGTTGAAGTCGTGCGCGATGCCGCCCGCCAGTTGCCCGATCGCTTCCATCTTCTGGGATTGCCGCAAAAGCGATTCCAGCCGGCGCTTCTCGGTAATGTCGGCCAGGACGGCCACGAAGTGCGTCGGGGGAGCTTCCGCCATTTCCCGCATCGGCGAGATGGTCAGCGACGACCAGAACGGGGTGCCGTCCTTGCGCTGGAGTTCCATCTCCACGGCACAGTCGTGCCCGTCCCGCAGCGCGCCATCGACTTCCGCCACCGTCGCCGGATCGGTGAACGCTCCGATCAGGAACCGGCCATCCAGACCGATCAGCTCCTCGGCCGAATAGCCGGTCATCCGCTGAAAGCCCGGGTTCGCATAGATGATGGGATTGCCGGGCGTCCGGGGGTCGAGGATGACGATTCCCTGCGAGACGTTCTGGAGTGCGCGATCGCGAAAGCGGAGTTCGGCTTCGTCGCGCCGTCGCTCCCGGTCATGCACGAACGAGTCGAGGGCGAAGGAAACGATGGGGGTGATCTCGCCGAGCGTGGCGACGAGATCGTCCGTGAAAAAGCCCGGTTCCGGGGCGTAGAGCGTGAAGACGGCCACGACCTCGCCGCGTTCGTGGAACGGGAAGGCGGCCGACGCCGCGATTCCGACCCGCCGGGCCTCGGCATGCCACGGTTTGGTCATCGTCGAGGCGAGGAAATCGTTGACCACGAACGAGCGGCCCGTGACGGCGGCGCGGCCGGTGGGACCGTGCGAACGCGGATCGGCCTCGTCCAGCGTGATGACGATCCGATCCATGTATCCGCCGTCGTCCCCGGCCCGCGCCACCAACCGCACGACGCCGTTCCGGGGTTCGCCGACCCATGCGAAGCGGAAACGGCCCGACTCGACGGCAATGCGACAGACTTCCTCGTAGAGATCCTGGGGAGACCGGCAGCGGTTCACCGCCCGCGTGGTCCGCGCCAGCATTTCGTACAAATCGGTCCGCGTCGCCAGCGCGTCTTCCGCCCGCTTGCGGTCGGTGATGTCGTTGACGACCACGCCCGCGCCGATCACCTCGTCGCCATGGCGGACCGGATAGTAACTCACCAGCCAGTGCCGGGTTTGGCCGTCAAGGGGCGACGGCCCGGAGAATTCGTGATTGACGATCGTTTCGCCGGCGAACGAGCGTTCATAGAGGGGCTTCAATCGGGGCCAGAGATCGGGCACGATCTCCCACACGAACCGACCGATCTGCTCGCTCGGTTGTCGTCGATCGATCCGCGCCAAAACATCGTTCACGTGCACGTATCGGAACTGACGGTCGACAAACGCCAGTCCGATCGGAGCATGCTGAAATATCGTTTCCAGGAGCGCGAGCTGATGCCGCGCGAAGTCGGAAACGGGGGACTGGGCGGGCATGCGAGATTACCCGGCTGGGGATTGCCCGAAAGGTCGATCGAGAATGGATCATACCCCGGTCGACGTCGCTTGCCAGTGAAAAGCGGGAAAACGGAGCGTTCGGGTTACGCCGGACTCACTCGATCTGGAACCACTCGTTCGTCGAGGCTTCGGCCTTCGAATAGCGGTCGTCGCGGTCGACATCCGCGAAGGCGATCTCGTGCGCGGTCAGGTCCGGGATCAGTTCGTCCACCGCATCCGGTTCGACCATGTAACGGCGGACGACGCGTCCGGCGTCTTCCTCGAATTCCACCGCCTCGGAATAGACCAGCTCGTAGACCACCGGGCGCTGACGCAGCACGTGGGTCCAGAAGGCGTAGAGACGGGACTGGAAGGCGGCTTCGGACTCGCCGGGTCGGCCGATGAGGGACAGGCAGAGGTATTCCATACGATCAGGATAGGTCAGCGGCGTTCGAGGTTCAGCAGCCATTCCTTGCGCCACAGTTCGCCGCCGTAGCCGCCGAGCGTGCCGTCGGCGGCGATGACGCGATGGCAGGGAACGACGATGGCGATGCGGTTGCGACCGTTCGCGCTGCCGACGGCGCGGGACGCCTTCGGCTGTCCGATCCGGTGAGCCAACTCCGCGTACGAGATCGTCTCGCCGTACGGGATCGACATCAGCTCGGCCCAGACACGCTGCTGGAACTCCGTTCCGGGCTGGTCCAGTTCGAGATCGAAGTCTTTCAATTCGCCGGCGAGGTAGGCTTTCAGTTGATCCACGGGCCCCTTCAACGCGGCGCGGTCGCGTTCCATTTCGTCCGTGGGGGTCTCGTCGAAGATCAGCCCGGTGAGGCGTTCGCCGTCCGACGTGAGAAGCAGATCGCCGAGGGGCGACGGGACGACGTCGTAGCGGAGGGTGGCGGTCATGGTGATCTTCCGTTGGCTACTGTTCAAAATAGCATATCAACGGATCGCGGACCAGACAGCGAAAGCGACGGAAATTCCCGCGAAATCGTCGGTTGATGTCCGGAAACGAACAAGCCCCGGCATCGGCCGGGGCTTTCGCAGTGTATCACTGGCAACGGCTCACCACTCCGGCAGCGGCGGGGGCGGCGGGTTTTCGGCCGGCGGCGTCGGGGCCGGTTCGGCAGGCTCTTCGGGCGGCGGGGCGACGGGAGCGGGACCGGTCGGGTCGACCGGCAGAACCGTGGGGGTTTCCCGGTTCTCCATGACTTCCAGTCGGAGTTTGAAGAACGACATGACGGGTAATCCTTGCGAGAGGATGATTCGAATCCGAGGGGGGCGATCCGTCCACCAGGACGGTATCCTCTTCAGCAATGCCTATTTAATGGGAGACATGAAACCGTGTCAAGAAGAATCTTGCCGGTTCTAACTGTGTTAACGGAAATTGTCGGCGCGAGCTTCGCGCGCCTCCGCCAGAACAGGTTGTGCGCTTTCGGTTACAAGTTCTTTTACAGCAACGGTTTTTGCAGCCGCTTACGAACGTGGCTCACGCAAGGACATTCTCGTAGAATTTTCCGAAAATATTCCCGGACGCCGATCCCTCTCTCGAAAGCGATCCCCCATGCAACCGCTCGTCGCCGCGCCGATCTCGCTTCTGCTGTTCGTCACCCTGGGATTTGCGGCCGACAAGCCGCCGGTCCCCGCCGCGCCGATTGCGGAGAAGAAGGAACTGCTGTTCGCCGACGACTTCGAGTCGGCCATGCCCGCGAAGCCCTGGCATCGCGTCGTGCCGACGTTCGCCTTCGACAAGGGCGTGCTCACCGGCACGCAGACGCGCGACAAGGACGTGCCCTCCGCCGACGGCAAGTCGGTCGTGAAGGCGCACGCCGCCGTCCACGGTCTGGAGATCCCCACCAAGGACAGCATCGTCGAGGTGAAGATCCGCTTCGACGGCGCGACCATGATCGACGTCGAGTTCGACGACCGCAAATACACCGGCGCGCACTACGGCCACATCTGCCGCGCGCAGGTGCGGCTGACCGGCGTGACGATCATCGACGAGCGCGACGGCACGATGCGCAACGACATCTACGAGATGAAGAAGGACCCGGCGAAGAAGGCCGAGGTGGCGAAGTTGCTCGCCGGCCGCAGCATCACGTATCCCGCGAAACTGGAAGCGGGCAAATGGTACGCCCTCGCCGTCGAGACGGTCGGCGAGGCGATGCGCGTGTCGATCGACGGGAAGCCGATGGCGTATTTGAAGTCGTCGGGCATCGGCCACGCGACGAAGTCGAAGATCGAGCTGGGCGTGGCGGGGAAGTCCGGCTCGTTCGACGACATCAAGGTCTGGAACGCCGTGCCGGCGAAGCCGTAGTCGTTACGGCAGCGCCTTCCGCCAGGCGCGCACCGCCGCCGTCAGTTCGCGAGCCTTTTCCCCTTGCTCAGCGGCGCGGTTGATCGTCTCGGCGCGGTCCGTTGACAGGTCGTAGAGTTCCGCGCCGGTGCCGTCGGCGTTCACGAGCAGCTTCCAGTCCCCGGATCGGACCGCGAGGTTCGGGCTTCGGTGTTTCGCATCTTTCGGATAGGCGAACGATTTGTCGTTGCGGCCGTACTCCCAGAGGAGCGGCTTCGTGCGTACGGGTGTGGCACCCTTGAGCGCCGCGGAGAGGTCCTCGCCGTCGGGCTTGGCCTCATCGGGGAGCTTCGCGCCGGCGAGCGTCGCAAGCGTCGGCAGGAAATCGACGGTCGCGAACACCGTCTTTTCATTGACACTTCCCCCGGCCAGCGTGCCCGGCCACCACGCCATCATCGGCACGCGAATGCCTCCTTCGTAGAGGCTCAGCTTCTGGCCGCGCAACCCGCCGCTCCGCTCGCGCTCGAACGGCGGCGACGCGCCGTTGTCCCCCAGGAACAGCACCAGCGTGTTCGTATCCTTCAGCCCATCCAACAGTCGGCCGATCTGCCGGTCCATCTCGACCAGCACGGCGCGATACTTCGCCTTCAATTCGCCTTCCGTCGGCCGGCGCGCGGCCTTCAAGTCGGCGTCGGACGGCACGAACGGCGTGTGCGTGTCGTCGAGCCAGAGGTTCACGAAGCATGGCTTCGCCGCATTCGCCTTCAGGAACTCCAGCGTGCGGTCGACCATCCAGGCGGTGCGGCGGTGGCGCGGCACCTGCTGCGGTTCGAGCTGGTCCTGCGGCCCCCAGGGGGTGGTCTTGAGGCCGAGCGGCGCGGCGGGTTCGGGGCTTTCGTAGGTGCCGAGGCCAAGATCGTAGCCATAGGCGGCGAACTTGGGCGCGTCGGCAACGTCGCGGCCGCCGCCGAGGTGCCACTTGCCGACGTGCGCCGTGGCGTAGCCGGCCGCTTGGAGCATGCGCGGCAGCGACGGCGCCTTCGGGTCGAGGTAGTCGGCCATCTCGCAGGCCGCGTTGCCGGCGCGGGTCTGGAGGAAGCTCGTGATCTTCCAGCGGGCCGGGAAGTTCCCGGTGATGATGCCGCAACGGGAAGGCGAGCAGATCGGCGCGGCCACGTACCCCTGAGTGAAGCGCACGCCTTCCTTCGCGAGGCGATCGATGTTCGGCGTCTCGACAAGTTTGTTCCCCTGGCACGAAGGGTCGCCCCAGCCGAAATCGTCGGCGAGGACGATGACGATGTTTGGCCGTTCGGCGGCCGGCGCGGCGTGCGCCGCGAGCGCGAGGGAAAGGACGAGCAGGTATCGGTTCATTTCGAATTCCCGGATGCGTAGTCGTCGCCGTTGAGGCTCCGCACCACGGAGCCGAGCCATGCGGTCAGGTCTTTTTGCATCGTCGCGGCCCGCTCCGGTTCGGCGGCGAGGCGGTCCTTCGACTCCTTCGGATCGGCGGCGAGGTCGTAAAGCTCCCACTTCACGCCGTTGGATTTCGCGGTCTCGATGCGGTGGAGTTTCCACGAACCGTCGAGCCAGGCGGAATGGCCGGGGAACTGATCGAGTGGGTATTGCTTCGTGAGGTCACCGGCCTTCGCAAAGAGTCGAACGGGATCGCTCGGCTCGCGTCCGGCCGTCTGATCCTTCAGCAGGTCGTCCATCCATTCCTTCGACGGCGTGCCGACGCCCGGCGTCGGGTGGTTCCAGAAGCCGATCGGTTTCGCACGAGCATCCGTGGTTCCGTCGAGCAGCCCGGAAAGGCTTACCCCGTCGAGCGGTGGTTGCTTCGCGGCCTTCGCGCCGGTCCATTCGAGGATCGTCGGGTAGATGTCCGACGTGACGCAATCGGTCTTCACGACGCGCGGCTTGGCGTAGCGCGCCGGCCATTCGAGGAGCGCCGGCACGAGCAGGCCGCCTTCGTAGACCTGCCCCTTGTTGCCGCGGGCACCGCCGGTCGAGCCGAGCTTCGGCAGCGCGCCGTTGTCCGAGCAGTACCAGAGGATGGTGTTGTCCGTCAGGCCGAGCGTCTTCAACTCCGCGCGCACTTTCCCGAAGGCGCGGTCCATCGCGGCGATCTCGCCGAGGAAGTTCGCCTCGGCGGCGGGCCGGTCGGCGTAGGGTTCGCGGTCGGCGGGAAGCGCCTTGTGCGGGTTGTGCGGCGAGCCGAACCAGACCACCGCGAGGAACGGCTGCTTCTTGGCGGCGCAGTCGCGCACGAAGTTGAGCGCGAGGTCGGCGGTGACGTCGGAGCTATCGCCCTGGAATTGCTTCGCCTTCCCCTGCACACTGAGCACCGGATCAAGGTCGAAGAAGTTGGGGGCGGAGACCCACTCGTCGAAGCCAATTGCGCCGGGGTTGGCGCGGCCGGCCTTCTGGACGGAACCGACGTGCCATTTGCCGAAGTGACCGGTGCGGTAGCCGGCAGTCTTCAAGACGTGCGCGATCGTCGTCTCCTGCGGGCGGACGGGGTGGCCCCATTGGAAGGTCGCCATGCGGTTGGGCGTGCGGCCGGTGAGGACGCTGGCGCGCGTGGGGGAGCAGACCGGGGCGGCGGCGTGAAAGCGGTCGAAGCGGATCGCGTCCTTCGCCATCGCGTCGAAGTGCGGGGTCTTGAGGAGCGGGTGGCCGTTGTAGGCCATGTCGCCCCAACCCTGGTCGTCCGCCATGACGAGGACGACGTTCGGCTTCGGAGGCGCGGCGAACGCCGCACCCGACAGAACGATCGCGATCGTGAGGGAGAGGAGGAATCGCACGGGTCAGTCCTTCGCTTTGAGTTTGGCGTTCGGGTTCGGGAGTTCGCGTTCGGTGGCGAGGCCGCGATCGCCGTTGGCGGCCATCCACGCGTCGAGGTCGGCGCGCAGGGTCTTCAACCGTTCGGCCTGCTTCGGGTCGGCGGCGAGGTTCGTCAGCTCGTGCGGGTCGGTCGCCACGTCGTACAGTTCCTCGGCCGGGCGCGTGTGGTAGCGCGTCACGATCGCGGCGGCGGCCGGGTCGGTCTTCGCCTTCGCCACCCACGAATCCCAGTACGCGCGGCCGTCGGCGCCGGCATTCCCCTTGTCGACGTGCGTGTGGTGCTCGGCCGACGGATCGAGGTTGCGGATGTACTTCCAATCGGCGGTACGCACGCCGCGGATCGGGTAGCGGTTCATCTGGCCGTCGGCGCTGTGCGTGAGGAAGACCTTGTCCCGATGGCGGTCCGCTTTGCCAAGCAGGACGTCGAGGAACGAGCGGCCGCTGATCGCGTTCGGTGCTTCGCCACCGACGGCGGCGACGAGCGTGGGCAGCAGGTCGATCCAGCCGACCATCGCGTCGGTCGTGGTGCCGGGCTTCACGCGGCCAGGCCAGCACACGATGAGCGGCGTGCGCACGCCGGCGTCGGTGAGGTTCCATTTGCCGAACGGAAACTGCGAGCCGTGATCCGAGGTGAACGCGAAGAGAACGTTCTCGCCGAGGTTCTTCGCGGCGGCGTTTCGCACGAGGCCGAGGTCGCGGTCGGCGTTCGCGACGGCGGCAAGGTAGCGGGCACGGGCCGCGCGTGTCTCCGGCGTGTCCACCTGCGTCGGCGGGAGCTTCCCGATCGCAATCGCCGATTCCTTTGGCCACGGGACGTGCGGCCAGTTGGTGCCGACGAGCAGGCAGAGCGGTTTGTCGGACTTGCGGCCGTCGAGGAACTTCACCGCTTCCGCGATGCAGTCGTCCTCGTGATATTTGAAGTGGCTGGCGTGGTCGAAGCCGTAGTCCGTCACCTGCGCGTAGTGGGCGACCTTGCCGATGGCGGCGACCTCGTAGCCCATCTCGCGGAAGTAGGCCGGCCACTTCTTGAGGCTTGCCTTCGGGCGGGCGTGGTTGAGCATCGCGCCGTTGCGCATCGGGTCCAATCCCGTCAGCAGCGCGGCCCGGCTCGGGGCGCAGCTCGGCGACGACACGAACGCCTGGCGGAAAGTCAGGCCATCCTTCGCGAGGCGGTCCATGTTCGGCGTCGGAACGTCCTTACCGCCGTAGGGGCCGCAATCGAGCACACCGAGATCATCCGCGAGGAAGAGCACGACGTGCGGTTTCGCGTCGGCGCGCGCCGAACCAGCGAGAAACAAGGCGAGAAGCAATCCGAGGCCACGCATGGTCCGCTCCGTCATTCGGCTTTGCCGCCGCCCCACAGCGGCTTGACATTGCCCTTGTTCCACTCGTCCCACGCCGCCTGGAGGTCGCGCACGCGCTCCGGTTGCTTCGCGGCGAGGTCGGTCGCTTCGCCGAGATCGGTCGCCAGGTTGTAGAGCTTCGCCGCCGACGTGCCCTTTCCGCCCTCGGCCGCGAGGTCGTACTTCACGAGTTTCCAGTCACCCTTGCGGATCGCCATCTGCTGGCCGAAGCGCCAGTAGAGTGCCGCGTGGGGCTTGTCCGTTTTGCGCGTCGTCAAGAACGGCAGCAGGTCCACACCGTCGAGTTTTGAGTCGGGTTTCACGCCGAGGCCGGAGGCGCCGAGCGCGGTTGCGTGCAGGTCCAACTGGATGACGGGCCGGTCGTCGGTCGCGCCCGCTGGCAGCGTGCCGGGCCACGACAGAATGAACGGCACGCGCACGCCGCCCTCGAGCGTCGTGCGCTTCGAGCCGCGCAGCGGCGCGTTCGACGAACCGTTCGTCGTCGTACCCGTCATCGTCGGGCCGCCGTTGTCGCTGATGAACGCGACGAGCGTCTTCTCCGTCAGTTTTGCGTCCTTCAGCTTGCCAATGACTTGCCCGATGGCGTCGTCCATCGCGGACATCATCGCGGCGTACTTGCGGCGCGTCGGATCCTGGATGCCGGCGAATTTCTTCAGGCGCGGGTCGTCCGCCTGCATCGGCGTGTGGACGGCGTTGAACGCGAGGTAAAGGAAGAACGGGCGGTCTTTGTTCCGGTCGATGAACGCGACCGACTCGCGGGCGATCGCGTCGGTCAGATAGGTTTTGTCGCCGGCCGGTTCGGTGCCGCGGAGGATGCCGTTCGGGTTGAAGTAGTCGTGGGCGCCGCCGAGGAAGCCAAAGAAGTCGTCGAAGCCGCGCTTCTGCGGGTGTCGGTCGGCGGCATTGCCGAGGTGCCACTTGCCGACGAGTGCGGTGCGGTAACCAGCGGTCTTGAGCTTGTCGGCGATGGTTGTTTCCGTCAGTGGCAGGCCATGCATGCCGCCGGCAGGGTTGAACTCGTGGCCGAAGCGATTCTGATAGCGCCCAGTGAGTAGCCCGGCGCGCGTCGGCGAACAATACGGTCCGGAGACGTAGCCGTTGGTGAAGCGCGTGCCGGCCTTCGCCAGCGCGTCCAGGTGCGGCGTGGGAATGTCCTTGCAGCCGTGGAAGCCGACGTCGGCGTAGCCCATGTCGTCGCCGACGATGTAGACGATGTTCGGTTTCGCCGGCTCGGCCGCGACGGCGAGCGAACCGGAGAAAGCGGCGAGGATGAGGACGAGTCGCGACATGGATTTGCTCCGAATCCGGGAAGTCGCTTTCGTTCTATGCGAGATCCGATTACCTTAAATCACTCTCCGGGAGCGAATTCCCATGCCACCACTCGATGGTCTGCTGGAAACGGCCCTGTACGTGGATGACCCGGCGCTTTCGGCGCGCTTCTACCGCGAGGTCTTCGGCTTCGAGGAAATGGTGGCGAACGACCGGCTGCACGCGCTGGTCATTCCCGACCGCCTCGTGCTGCTGCTCTTCCGCAAGGGGGCGTCGGCGAGCCTGCCGGTCCCGCACGACGGAACCGGCCAGTCGCACGTTGCATTCGCCATCCCGAAGGCGGCGCTGGAAGACTGGAAGGCCTGGCTTGCGCGGCATCAGCTTCCCATTCTGGAGACGCGTGTCTGGCCGCGCGGCGGCACCAGCCTCTACTTCCGCGACCCCGACGGCCACCTGCTCGAAGTCGCCACCCCCGGCGTCTGGCCGCGAGTCTACTGACCCGCTTGCGATTGACGCCGGGAATTCCGGCGGGTTAAATTTCCGGCCATGATGCTTCCGCGTATTTCCGCCCGCCCCAGCCCGGCCGCGGCCGTCGCCTGGGACGAAACGCACTGCCCGCTCTGCGGGCACGTGGATGCCGATTGCATCCAGGAGGCGCAGGACCCGACGCCCGCCGAGGGCGACGGCCTCTGGTTCGCCGTCGTCCAGTGCCGCCACTGCTCGCTGCGCTACACGAACCCCCGACCCGACGCCGCGTGCATCGGCCGCTTTTATCCCGGCGATTACAAGCCGCACCGCCGCCCGCGCAAGATGGACGCCGACCGCCCCAGTTCCTGGTGGGGCCGCCTCTCCGGACGCTCCGTCGAACGCCGCGGCGAACTGCCCTGGGAAGGGGCCCCCGGCCGGCTCCTCGATTTCGGCTGCGGCGGTGGATCGTTCCTGAAGCGCATGGCCGAACGCGGCTGGCACGTCACCGGACTCGACGCCGCCGTCGGCGCCGTCCGCGAAGTGCAGGAGTCGCTCGGCCTCACGGCCCTCGTCGGATCGCTGCCCCACGAGGACCTCGCCCCCGCGAGCTTCGAAGTCGTCACGATGTGGCACTCCCTCGAACACGTCCACGATCCGCTCGCCATCCTCGCCGAAGCCTACCGCCTGCTCACGCCCGGCGGCAAACTCATCGTCGCCTGCCCGAACATCGATAGCTGGCCGTTCCGCTGGTTCGGCCCCGCCTGGTTCGGCCTCGACCTGCCGCGCCACCTCGTCCACTTCACGCCGAAGACCCTGACGGACGCGATGGAGTCGAGCGGCTTCCGCGTCGAATCGGTCCGGCCGATCCGCCACGGCGACTGGCTGCGCTCGAGTGCGAAACTCGCGATGAAAAAAGGGACCGCGAACCTCTGGCATCGCCCGCTGGCGTGGAAGCCGATGGCGAAACTCGGCGCCTGGCTGACGTACCTCGCCGGCCAGAGCGATTGCATGATCGCCGTCGCCCGCCGGCCCTGAATCCCGCCGCCCGCGCCGTAGAACAGTTCGAATGGCCGAGACGCAGCCGCTCTCCACGCTCGACCGTGCCGCCCGCAGCGCCCTGCTGCCGCACACCCCCGTCACGCTGCTCCAGCGCATCCGCGACTCGCGCGACGACGCCGCGTGGGACGACCTCGTGCGCCTCCTCGCGCCCCTCGTCGACCATTGGACCCGCCGCTCCCTCGCCGACCGCCACGACCGCGCCGACGTCGCACAGGATGTCTTCCTCGAACTCGCCAAGCGCCTCCCCGCGTGGGACTACGACTCGTCCCGGAGCTTCCGCGCCTGGCTTCGTACCGTCACGCGCTCGAAGTGCGTCGACCTCTTCCGCAAGCGTGGCGAACGCGCCGCCGAGTACGAACTCTCGCAGGTCGTCGCGGCCGAATCGCCCGACGAACTGGAAATCCAGGAGCGTGCCGTGCTGGCGCGTGCCGCGCTGCGGCTACTCAAGGAGCAGGTGCGCGCCGATGTCTGGACGATCTTCCGCCGGCACGTGCTGGAGGAGGAACCCGCCGCCGCCGTCGCGACCGCCAGCGGCGTCGAAGTGAACTACGTCTACCTCGTGCGCAGCCGGCTCCTCGCCAAACTGCGCGCGCTGCTCGCGAACTTGAGAGATTGAACGGCGACGCGCTCCGCTCCGAAGACCCCGCGTCGCGGCTAAACAGGGAGACTCGATGACGACCCAAACGCTTCTCGAACGATTCCTGCGCTACGTCCGCATCGATACGCAGGCGGACGAGAAATCGACGACCTACCCCAGCACGCCCGGGCAACTCGAGTTGGGGAAACTCCTACGCGACGAACTGCTCGCAATGGGCTACGCCGACGCCGTGCAGGACGAGCACGGGATCGTCTTCGCCACCATCCCCGGCAACGTTCCGAATTCCCCCACGATCGCCTTCAATGCCCACGTGGACACGTCGCCCGAGACGAGCGGAAAAAACGTCGACCCGCAGGTGATCCGCAATTATCCCGGCGGCGACATCGTGCTGCCAAAGGATCCGGCGAAAGTGATCCGGGTGGCGGACGCGCCGGAACTGGCGGCGCTCGTCGGCAAGACGATCATCACCACCGACGGCACGACGCTCCTCGGCGGGGACGACAAGGCCGGCGTCGCCGTCATCATGGAACTCGCACGCATCCTGGCGGAACATCCGACGATCCCGCACGGGCCGATCCGCGTCGTCTTCACCTGCGACGAGGAGATCGGCAAGGGCGTGCTGCACCTGGACCCGAAGCAGATCGGCGCGGTCGTGGCTTACACGCTCGACGGGCAAGGCGTCGGCGAACTCGAAGCCGAGACCTTCAGCGCCGACAAGGCGACTGTCACGATTTCCGGCGTGAACATCCACCCCGGCATCGCGAAGGGGAAGATGCTCAACGCCGTGAAGCTCGCCGGCGAGTTCCTGGCGAAGCTGCCGCAAGGGCGACTCTCGCCCGAAACGACGGAGGACCGCGAGGGGTTCCTGCACCCGTACATCGTCGAGGGGGGCGTGGGGAAGACGACGCTGCACGTGCTGCTGCGCGACCACGAGACGGCGAAGCTGGCGGAGTACGCCGAGCTGCTGCGCGGGGCCGCGGCGGCCGTGATGGCGGAGCATCCGAAGGCCGTCGTGGACGTGGCGATCACGCCGCAATACCGGAACATGCGCGAGGGGATCGCGAAGGAGCCGCGGGCGATGGCGTACGCGGAGGCGGCGGTGAAACGCGCGGGGTTCGCGCCGAAGCACTGTATCATCCGGGGCGGAACCGACGGCGCGCAGCTGACGGCGAAGGGGCTGCCGACGCCGAACATCTCGACGGGCGAGCATAACATTCATTCACCGCTGGAGTGGGTCTGCCTCGAGGAACTGGAGGCCAACGTGCGGGTACTGGTGGAACTCGTGCAGGTCTGGGCGGGGAAGTGATCGGATTCCCGGACGCGCATCAACTTCCCAGTTGCTGTTCGATCCGCTCCAGCGGCACGCCCTTCGTCTCCGGGACGGCGATCGCGACCCAGACCAGTTGCAGGACCATCATTCCGGCGAAGAAGGCGAACACCCCGCCCGGCGCGAACGCCGAGACGATCGGCGGGAAGAGCGTGGTGAGCAGAGCGGCAAAGATCCAGTGCGTGAAGCTGCCGAGCGCCTGGCCGCGTGCCCGATGACGGTTCGGAAAGATTTCGGAAATGAAGACCCAGATCACGGCCCCCTGACCGACGGCGTGGGCGGCGATGAACGCGAAGATGCAATACGGCACGACGGCGAACGACTCGGTGAAGAACGCCCACGAACACAAGCCCAGCGACACGATGTACCCGACCGAACCGAGATACAGCAGCGTGCGACGGCCAAGCCGGTCGATCAACCAGAGGCCGACGAACGTGAAGATCAGGTTCGTGACGCCGATTCCGACGGATTGCAACAGCGCCGCCTGCGGCCCCAGCCCCGTCAGTTCGAAGATGCGCGGGGCGTAATACAGTATCGCGTTGATCCCCGAAAGCTGGTTGAAGAACGCGATCAGGAATGCCAGCACGATCGGCGTTCGCAATCGCCGCGTCCAGAACCCGCTCGCGGTATTCGATTCGACCTCGGTCGCGCGTTCGATCTCGGCGACCAGCGCGTCGATTTCCTCCGCTGTCGCCTCGGGATTGACGCGCTGGAGCACGCGGTGCCCGTCGTCCCGTCGCCCGCGCGCGATGAGCCAGCGCGGGCTTTCCGGCAGGCCGAGGCACAACAGGGTGTAGGCCAGCGCCGGCACCGCTTCCACGCCGAGCATCCAGCGCCAGGCGTTCGCGCCGACGCCCGCCAGCAGGGCGTTCGACAGGAACGCCGCGAGGATGCCGAAGACGATGTTGAACTGGAACAGGCCGGTGAGCAACCCGCGGTGCTTCGGCGGCGCGATCTCGGAAATGAACAGCGGCGCCGCGACCGTCGAAAACCCGATCCCCACGCCCCCGATGAACCGGGCAATCATGAGTTGGTACACGTCCGCGGCAAGCCCGCTCCACACCGCCGAGACGAAATACAGCACACCGATGACTATCAACGTCCGCCGGCGGCCCCAGCGATCCGTCGGCCATCCCCCGATCAGCGAACCAAGGACCGTGCCCCACAGGGCCGATCCCATCGTCAGCCCGTGCAGGGTATCGCTCAGACCCCACAGCGATTGAATCGTCTGCTCCGCGCCGGAGATGACCACGGTATCGAAACCGAACAGGAAACCGGCGAGCGCCGACGTGAGGGCCCAGACGAACAGGCGAGCGTTCATGCGCGACTCGGAGAGGAGGAAGGCCAACGGGTCGTCGGTGTTTCAGTTCTTCGACCAGATCGACTTCATCGGGTAGACCGTCGCGGCTTTCACGGTGGCCGTCCCGCCAACGGCGGCGATGCGCACCGATTCGATCGGCCGGCCGCCGTCCTTCCGCGCCGCCGTCTTGTAGACGGCTCCGTTCCCGCCGATCACTTCATACAGCGGGCGGTCCACCACCACGCGCACGGTGAACGCTCCGTCGACCAGCGGCAGCGGCATCCCGTCCAGCGTCTTTGCCGCCGCGTTGTACACCAGCGTGTTCGCTCCGAACGTCAGCCGCACTTCCCGCGCCTCGCCCGGTTCGACGACGGCGACGATGTCCAGCAGCGAATCCGGAGCCGGCATGCTCCACGGCTTGTCGGCGCTCACGGCCACGTTCGCGACGCGCCTCGCCTCGCCCCGCAGCGCTTCCAACTCCCGGATCGGTTCCGCGAACATCCGCACCCCGGCCTTCGTCGTCCGTAACGTCAGCTCGATCGGCAGGCTGAAACACTGGTTGAACGGCATGTTCGGCGTCTCCACCTGTGCCCAGCCGATCTGGATCACACGCCCGCCCGGCGTCCGGCTGAAGCACTGCGCCGCGTAGAACGCGCCGTGGTGCACCTTGTGCTTGCCCCGGTGCTCCGGCGTGAACGTCGACCCGTCGAACGTGCCTACGGCGTACTCGGCGTTTGCCGCCATCAGCACCCACTTCCGGTTCTTACTATCGCCGTCCACCGGCAACTCGAAGAACTCCGGGCACTCGTAATACCCCTCGATCCGGCTCGTCTTCGTCCACGCTTTCAGGTCGGCGCTGCGGAAGAACTCCGCATAGTCCTTCCCGACCGTCTTCGTGAACACCACCATCACCCAGTGCCGGCCCGGTTCGTACCAGACCAGCTTCGGGTCGCGTCCTTCGTCTTTGCGCTTCGGGATCACCGGGTTGCCCTCGATCATCCGCCACGAACGTCCCTTGTCGGTGCTCACCGCGAGCACCTCGCCGGCACCGGTGTCGGTGAACGCCGCGACCATCGTGTTCTTCCCCCAGCCGCCGGTGTTGGCAGCGTCCACGTGCGCGCTGCCGCTGAAGCAGTGCTCCTTCGCCATCGTCCGCGGGTACAGCGCGTACGGCAGCTCCTCCCAGTGGACGAGGTCCTTGCTGATCGCGTGCCCCCAGTACATGTTCGCCCACCTCGGGCCGAACGGGTTTGATTGCCAAAACAGGTGATACTCCCCGTCGTGGAATACCATTCCGTTCGGGTCGTTGTTCCAGCCCTTCATCTGGCTGAACCGCAACTGCGGGCGCAGGGCCTCCTGGTACAGCGGCTGCGAGTACCGCAGCGTTACGTCGTCCGAGCCGACGATCGCGTCGAGCGCCCGGCTGTCTTCCGGGATCTTCGCCGCGATCGTCGCCGTCTTGCCGTGGAACGCCGACAGGTCCAGGTGCGCCAGCCAGTCGGCCTTCCCGTTCGCCAGATTGATGTCGAAGTTGTGGATCACCTTGCCATCGATCTCGATCGTCATGCGCACCGGCTTCGCGGCGTTGGCGATCGGAAACAGCAGGTGCTTCGTCTCGATCTTCAGCGGGCGCGTGCGCTCGACGAGCGGCACCACCTTCGCCTCGTCCCCCGTCGGCTTCGCCCCCTGCACGATCTGATCGACGTTGATGTGCCCCCAACCGCCCGTCGCCGCGTCCACGATCTGGATCGTCACCGCCTTGCCCCGCAGCTCCTTCACGTTCCAGTGCGCGGCTTTCAGCGCCTCCGATCCGCCCGGGTCGGTGTTCGGCCCCGTCGCGGTGCGCACAACCTTGCCGTCGAGCAACAGGTTCAGGCAGGTCTTGCCGGCGTGCCCGCCGCCGCCGATCAGGAAGTTCAGGTAGTCGCGTTCGATCGTGAACTTGGGCGAGGTGAGGGTGCCGGTGCTGCCATCGCCGCCGGCGAAGCTGTTCACCAGCCCTTTGCCCTGAAAGCCGGTGACGGCCATCTGGTTGGGCAGCGTGCCGCGCGCCGGTCGCGTGCCGAACGCCTTCCCCTCGACCGTCCACGCGCCGTAGTCGTCTCTTTCGAAGTCGGCGACGAGGAGATCGGGTTCGGCGGCGGCGAGCGGTCCGGCGACCGCGAGCAAGAGGAGCATGGGGAACGTGCGCATCCGGGATCCTCGGGAGGGGGAGGAGAGGGCAGTCTATGAAAAGAACCCGCCATCCAGCCCGGAAGGCGAGCGACGGGCGGAACGGTTCCGCCGCCTCCGCGCCACCCTCCGGCGGAAAGACGCCCGATTTCCGGAAGCGCCTTAGCCACGTAAGGACTTGCGACGATTCCTTTCCCGCCGGCGGCGAAGCGGAATCGCGCCACCGACCACCTGTCGTTCGTCCAGCTGCTCGAAACGCTCCGATCGGCTGTCGGTGGCGCGGTGCCCTTGACGGGGATAGTAAAAGTCAATCTGTCCACCATTGCGGATTCGTTCCCCCTCGCTTCCCTTCCGCCGTTGCATCGCTTATGATCGCCGCATGAGCGAACCCTCCACCACCGACCGCACGCAAGTCCAGAGCGGCGGACCATCTGTCTCGCGTGAATCGGCGCAGGGTTTCCCCACCATCCCCGGCTACGAGATCGTCCGCGAGATCGGCCGCGGCGGCATGGGCGTCGTCTACGAAGCGCGCCAGACGAAGCTCGATCGCATCGTCGCGCTCAAGCTCATGCTGGGGAACGATGCCCTAAGTAAAGCCCGCTTTCTTGCCGAAGGGCAGGTCATCGCCGCCGTCAAGCACCCGCACGTGGTCGAGGTCTACGATTTCGGCGAATGCAATTCCTCTCCCTATATCGCCATGGAGTACCTCACCGGCGGCAGTTTCGCGGATCGGCTGAAAGGCGGCACGGTGTTGCCATCGAAGGACGCAGCCGCGCTCCTCGCACAGATCGCCGCCGGCGTCGGCGCGGCCCACGACCTCGGCATCGTCCACCGCGACCTGAAGCCCGGCAACGTCCTCCTCGATTCCCACGGCTCGCCGAAGGTCACCGACTTCGGCCTCGCCAAGCGCAGCACCAGCGAACTGACGCAAACGCAGGACGCCGCCGGCACCCCGGCCTACATGGCTCCGGAGCAGGCGCGAGCCATGAAGTTTGTCGGCCCGCCGGCGGATGTCTGGTCGCTGGGCGTGATGCTGTACGAAACGCTCACCGGCCGTCGGCCGTTCCAGGCGGCCACGGATGTGGAACTGCTCATCTCGATCCAGAACGACGACCCGCCGACGCTGCGCACTGTCACGAAATCCGTTTCGCACGACCTGGAAACGATCTGCCTTAAGTGCCTGGAGAAGGAGCCAGAGCGGCGATATGCGAGCGCGAAAGAGATTGCTGCGGACGTAATCGCGTGGGTAGAAGGCAAGCCGATCAGCGCTCGACGAGCCACACCGATCGAGAAAGCGATGCTCTGGGTGCGGCGAAAGCCTACGGTGGCCGCCGCGTGGGCGCTGGGGCTACTGGTGGTGCTACTCGGCAGCTTCGCCGCGACGACAACGAGCCTGTGGCGAACAGCCGTGGCCGAGAAAGGGACGGCCGAGACGGCAAGGCAGGAAACGGAGAAAGCTAACACTGCCCTCGCCCAGCAAAAGAAGGACGCCGACGACGCCCGCTCCCGTGCTGAAATTGCGGAAGGCATCGCCAAACAAGCCAAGGAAGACATCGCCGACGAACGCGAACGGCTGGCCTACGCTCGGCACGTGTATCTCGCTCACATCGAGTATCAAAACAATGACTGTGCTCGTGCGAACATGTTCCTCAATCTTTGTCCAGAGAAGCTTCGCGGCTGGGACTGGCGGTATATTCACCGATTGTGCAATTCAGATTTGTTAACACTGAAGGGTCACGCGGGCCAATTGGTTTCCGTGGTGTCCAGCCCGGACGGCACGCGGGTCGTCACGGGGAGTACGGACAAGACCGCGAAGGTGTGGGACGCGAAGACCGGTACCGAAACCTTTACACTGAAGGGGCACACTGGCTCCGTGGAATCCGTGGCGTTCAGCCCGGACGGCAACCGAATCGTCACGGGGTGTTCCGATAAATCGTCAAAAGTGTGGGACGCGAAGACCGGCACCGAAACCCTTACACTGAAGGGGCACGTAAACGGAGTGTCTTCCGTGGCGTATAGCCCCGACGGCACGTGGGTCGTCACGGGGAGTAGGGATAAGACCGCGAAGGTCTGGGACGCGAGGACCGGCACCGAAACTTTCACGCTCCAAGGGCACACGAACGGGGTGTTTTCCGTGGCAATCAGCCCCGACGGTACGCGGATCGTCACGGGGAGTGGGGACAACACCGCGAAAGTGTGGGACGCCAAGACAGGCACCGAAATCCACACCTTCAAGGGGCACACAGACTGGGTGTCTTCCGTATCGTTCAGCCCCGACGGTACGCGGATCGTCACGGGGAGTACGGATAAGACCGCGAAGGTATGGGAAGCGAAAACGGGCACGGAAACGCTCACCCTGAAGGGTCACACTGACCAGGTTTCTTCCGTAGCATTCAGCCCGGACGGGACGCGGGTCGTTACGGGGAGTTGGGACGGAACAACAAAGGTGTGGAGCGCGAAGCCTGGCATCGAAACAGTCGCGCTGCAAGGAATCACGGACTGGCTTAATACATTGGCGTTCAGTCCGGACTGCTCGCGGATCATTTCTGGTAGTGACGATTCGCCCGCGAAAGTGTGGGAATCGATTACTGGCGCTGAAACGCTAACGCTGAAGGGGCATGCCAGCGGGGTGTATTCAGCTGCATTTAGCCCAGACGGAATGCGGATAGTCACCGGAAGTGCGGACCAGACGGCAAAGATTTGGGACTTGAAGATTGCGTCGGAAACTCTGACGCTTAAAGGGCATTTTCGCAAGTTGATTTCCGTTTCTTTCAGCCCAGATGGTTCACGGATCGTCACTGGTGGAGAAGACAATACTATCAAGGTTTGGGATTCTCGGAACGGAAAAGAATTGCTAACCCTAAACGGGCACTGGGGCCCCGTAGCGTCCGTGAAATATAGCCATGATGGAACGTTAATCGTGTCGGGGAGTTGGGACCGGACAGTGAGGATTTGGGATGCGAGGACAGGCATTGAGAATATACGAATCAAAGATCTGTCGCATTATGTGAATTCTGTATCAATCAGCCCGGATGGTAAATATATCGTGTCCGGAACCGAGGATGGTACCGTAAATGTTTGGCTTGCCAAGACCGGTACTAAAGCGTTTTCGCTCAGAGGGCATACAGCCAGTGTGTCTTCCGTTTCTTTCAGTCCAGATGGTATGCGGATCGTCACCGGGAGTATGGACAAAACAGCTAGACTGTGGGACGCGAAGACCGGTACCGAGATTCTCGACCTCAAGGAGCACAGTAATGGAGTCTTGTCCGTAGCGTTCAGCCAGGACGGCACGCGGATCTTCACAGGGTGTCAGGACGGGACTGCGAAGATTTGGGACGCCCGCCCCGTGAATCGCGAGTTCCTCCCGAAGGCCGAGCAGCCCAAGTAGTACACGATTCGGCCACGGCGTAGTTTGGGCGTCAGGCTCGCGAGGATTGCCGATGTCCACGCTCACGATCGCCGAAGTTCAATCGCAGCTTCCGAAGTTGCTCGACCAACTCGCCCCGGCGAGGAAGTCGTCAGTACCAAAGATGACCGGCCCGTCGCACGGCTGACCGCGGAGTTACCCGTTGGAGTCCCGATACCGGGCTGACGCAAGGGGATGTTGACCATCATCTCGGATAATGAAGAACACCTTTAAGACTTCGCGGAGTACATGCCGTGAGGTTGCTGCTCGACACGCACCCGTTTCTCCGGTTCGGCCACAAGGACAAGGCGAGGGGCGGAATGAAGTAGGAGTCTATCGCAGGTACCCACTCGGCGACGACGTGATGGATTTCATCAGGAGGTGGCTCGGGGAACTCGCGGAGCAAGTTCCCGACACTTCGCTTCACCCCGCCAGCAGGGACATCGGGCCGGAGAGCAACAGCGTGGCGCCCACGTCGGTCCATTGCTCGACATGGTCGCTGCCGGCGTCGGCCCATTGATAGTCGCCCGCACGCATCCGCACGCTGCCCACAATCAATTCGCCATCGATCACGAGGCACTCCTCGAGGCCGTCGTGGTGGTGCGGCGGGATGCGGCTGCCGGGCTGGAGCTTCACCACGGCGGAGAACCGCTTCGTGACCGGGTCCAGGTGGAGCATCCGCGCCGTCACGCCGGAGAGGTGCGAGAACTGGTAGACGGCCTCCTCGCGGAAGCTGAACTGCACTTCGGGCAAGGTGTCGGCGGCCTTGCGATTCTGTTCGAGGGTGGGGTTGCGGCGCGGGGCGGTGGCGAGACGGCCGAGGAGGCTGTCCTTGACATAGGCCGGCGGCTCGGCGGATGGAATGTCGGCGGCGAGCGCGAGCAGGCTGGCGTCGAAGGCCTCGCGGTCTTCGGGCGAAAAGAGGTCCAGGAATTCGTCGCGGTTAATCGCGTTCATTCGCCCACTCCCGCCGCCAGGCGTTCCCGCAGGCGGAGGAATCCTAATCGGATCCGGGTCTTAACCGTGCCCAGCGGAATTTTCAAGTGCCGCGCGATCTGCTCGTGCGTCAGGCCCTCGAAGAACGCCAGCCGGATCGGCTCTTGTTGATCGAACGGCAGCACCGCCAGCGCCGCCGTCACTTGCACCGCATCGTCCTGTCGCGACAGACTGATCTCCGGTTGGCTGTCGGTCGGCACTTCCGGGATCGTGTCGGTCACGGCCTCGCGGCGTCGGCGCAGGCGGTCGACGGCGCGGCTGCGGGCGATCATCAGCACCCAGGCTTCGGCGGAGGCGCGGCCGGCGTCGAAGCGGTCCGCCTGGCGCCACACCTGCCAGAACGTCTCTTGGAGTACGTCCTCCGCCTCCGCGCGGTTTCGTAGGAGGTGCAAAAGAAACCCAAATACCCGCGCGGTGTAGCGATCGTAGAAGTCTTCGAAGGCGGATCGGTCCAGTTGCGCCACGCGACCCAGGATTTCGCCGTCGGAAACGAGCATGGGAGTCGGGCCGTGCGGACGGGAAAGCGTGACTGTAGCGATTCTACTTGGAACGGGGGCTGCGCGGCAATTCCCGAATTCTCCGGCGCGGCGCAATCCGCCGGGCGGCGGGCCTCGTATACTCGCCATGACGGTGGCCCGACCGTCGCCACCCATCTCGTTTCGGGAGCACAACACCATGCGTAAGTTGGCCTTTGTGATGGCCGGGTTCGTCCTGGCTCTGACCGTTCCGGCGTACGGGCAGGACAAGCCCGCGGCCCTGAGCCGTGCGGAGCTGGACAAGCGGATCGCGACGCTGATCTACGAGACCGTGAAGGACGGCGTGGACTTGTACAACGCCGGGAAAGTGGAGGAGTGCCTGCGGTTGTATCAGGGGTCGTTGAAGGTGATCGGCGGGCTTCTGGACCACCGGCCGACGACGGCGAAGGCGATCCAGGATGCGCTGGCGACGGCGAAGACGCAGCGGGCGGCCGACGGGGCGTTCACGCTGCGGGCGGCGCTGGACGGGGCGCAGAACGACGTGACGGGCCAGAAGCCGGGGAAGAAGGCGCTGTGGGACCGGCTGGGCGGGGAGCCGGCGGTGCGTGCGGTCGTGAAGGATTTCGTGCTGGCAGCCGCGCCGGACCCGAAGGTGAACTTCTTCCGCGACGGGAAGTACAAGCTGGACGCGGCGGGAGTGGATAAGCTCCAGCAACTGCTCGTGGAGATGATTTCGAGCGCGACGGGCGGACCGCTGAAGTACACGGGCCGCAGCATGAAGGAATCCCACAAGGGGATGAAGATCACGGAGGCGGAGTTCGGCGCGCTGGCGGGGCACCTCGTGGCCACGCTGAAGAAGTTCAAGGTTCCGCAGGCGGAGATCGACGAGCTGGTCGGCATCGTGGCCAGCACGAAGGGCGACATCGTCGAGAAGCCGCTGTGGGATCGGCTGGGCGGTCAGAAGGCGGTCGAGGCCGTGATTCACGATTTCGTGGTCGCGGCCGCGGGGGATCCGAAGGTGAACTTCCTGCGCAACGGCAAGTACAAGCTGGACGCCGCCGGCGTGAAGAAGCTCGAAGGGCTGCTCGTGGAGCTGGTGTCGGCGACGACGAGCGGGCCGCTGAAGTATTCCGGCAAGAGCATGAAGGACTCGCACAAGGGGATGGAAATCACCGAGGCGGAGTTCGGCGCGCTGGCGGGGCACCTGGTGGATACCCTCAAGAAGTACAAGGTTCCGCAGGCGGAGATCGACGAACTGGTTGCCATCGTGGCAAGCACGAAGGCGGACATCGTCGAGAAGAAGTAATGGGATCGCCGATCGGATGCGACCGCCGCGCTTGCGGCGGTCGTTTCGTTTACGGGTCGTCGTCTTCGGCGTTGGGGTTCGCGAGCCGGCGGGCGTTGGCGCGGATCTCGTCGTTCGCCTCGCCGAGCATGACGGTATAGGTGTGTTCGGCGCCGTCGCGGCGGACGACCACCTTGACTTTCGTTCCGGGGCGCAGGCCGAAGATGAACCGCTGCACGTCGGACGTCTGCCGGGCGGCGACGGAGCCGACTTTGAGAATCACGTCGCCGACCTTCAATCCGCTCCGGGCGATGGGCAGGGCCGGGTCGATGGAGTTGATGAGGAGTTCGCCGTCGACGCCGAACTGGATGCCCATGCGTCCGATTTCGTAGGGGTCGGGCGGGGCGGGTTTCGGGGGCGCGCCCGCCGAGGCCACGGAGGCGGCGAGCAGGAGCGGCACGAGGGTACGGATCACGGCGATTCCTCCGCGGCGGACGGAGTCATTATCCACGGGCCGACGAGGAAGGGAAAGCCCGATCGCGGACTTCGGATGTCGTGGACCTACAATTCCCGGACCGATGAAAGCCGCGCTCAAGATCGTCCTGCATGCCGTCGCGACCGTTCTCGTGTCGCCCTGGATACTCGTGTACTTCCTCGGCGTGCTGGTGCTGGGGAAGGATCGCGCGCTCGAGGGCGCCTCGCAGGCGCTTGCGCCGCTGCCGGGGCTGACGGGAATCTACCTGCGGCGCGCGTTCCTGTGCGTCGTGCTCGCGCATTGCGATCGCTCGGCGGAGGTCGGCTTCGGCACGCTGTTCTCGCAGGCGGGCGCCATGATCGACGCGAACGTCTACGTCGGCCCGCGCTGCCACCTCGGCCTCGTGCACCTCGAGCGCGACGTGCTGGTCGCCGCCGGCGTGCACATCCCGAGCGGGGCGCAGACGCACCACTTCGACGACCCGACCGTGCCCATCAAGGAGCAGGGGGGCGCACGGACGATGGTGACGATCGGCGCGGGGGCGTGGATTGGCAGCGCGGCCGTGGTAATGGCGGACGTCGGCGCGGGGAGCATCGTCGCGGCCGGGTCGGTCGTGACGAAGCCGGTGCCGCCCAACATGATCGTCGGCGGCGTGCCGGCGAAGGTGATCCGCGGACGTTTCGAGAACCGGATATGAAGGTCCCGTCCGCCGCGAAGCGAACGCCGGCGATCCTCGCCGAACTAGCAGGGCTGTACCCGGACGCGCAGACGGAGCTGGACTTCCAGACGCCATTGCAACTGATGGTCGCGGTGATGCTGTCGGCGCAGTGCACCGACAAGCGCGTGAACCTCGTGACGCCGGCGCTGTTCGCGCGCTACCGGGCGGCGAAGGACTATGCCGACGCGGACCGGGCGGAACTCGAAGGGTACATCCAGTCGACGGGGTTCTACCGGAACAAGGCGAAGAACATCCAGGCCGCGTGCCGGGCACTGGTGGAGCGGCACGGGGGCGAGGTGCCGCGGACGCTGGAGGAGCTGACGGCGCTGCCGGGCCTCGGGCGCAAGAGCGCGAACTGCGTGCTGGGCGACGCGTTCGGCGTGCCGGGCATCACGGTGGATACGCACGTCGGCCGGCTGGCGCGGCGGCTCGGGCTGACGACGCGGACCGACCCGGTGAAGGTCGAACTGGACTTGATGGACCTGTGGCCACAGGAGTCGTGGACCGACGCGAGCCACCGGCTGATCCTGCACGGCCGGCGCGTCTGCGCCGCGCGCAAGCCGAATTGCGAGGTGTGTACGCTGGCGAAGCACTGCCCGAAGGTCGGCGTGGCGTGAGGGGCGATCGCCATCGATCGCCCCATTCAACGGATCACTTCACCAATTTCTCGATCTCCTCGGCCGCGAAGGCGAGCTGGGCGTTCTTGTTCGCGACCTTCCCGTCCTTGCCGACGAGCATCAGGTGCGTGCCGATGATGCCGTACTGGGTGCCCAGGCTGCCATCGGGGCTGAAGAGGTGCGCGCCCGGCAGGCTGGCGTCGCGAGCGGCTTGTGTCGCGGCCTTCGCGTCGGCGTCCAGACAGACCGTCACAACTTTCACCTTGCCGGCATACTTCGCCTCGAGCGCCGCCAGTTCCTTGGCGTCCGCCTTGAGGCCGCCGTGGAAGCTGCCCCAGAAGTATACGATCGTCGCCGTGCCGCCGAGCTGCGCGAGGTTCAGCGGCTTGCCGTCGAGCGTCGTTCCGGCGAGCGCCAGCGCCTGGCCTTCGCTGTCCAGCCGGCGGATCGACCCGGCCGCCTGCGCGGCGAGCTGGTGCGTCGGGAAGGTCTTCACGATCGCGGCGTAGTTCGCCTTCGCCTCCGTTTCGCCCTTCGCGCCGTTCTGCTCTTCGGCGAGGGCGAGGCGGTAATGCGCTTCGGCCGTCTCGTCGATGGCCGGGTACGATTTGATGAACGCGGTCAGCGACTCGCGCCACCAGGTCTGCACGTCGCCGATCTCCTTCGGCTTGGTGCTGGCGGCGACGAGCTTGGTGGTGTATTCGAGGCCGAGGACGCGGAACGCGGCGAAGCCGGCGAGGGGCGAGCCTTTTGCGACCTTGTCGATCTGCGCCTGCCACGCCACGAGTTGCTTGCCGCTGTCGGCATCGCCGCCTTCGGCGGCGGCGACGTACGCGTCGAGCAGTTGCTTGATGAACACCGATTGCTGCTCGTGGCCCTGCAGCTTGGTGACGACGGCGGCGAGAACCGCGGCGCGCTCCACCTGGTACTTCGTGTACTCCGGCGTGCCATAGGCCGGCACCGGCACCCCTTGCATCTTCACCAGCGCGTCCTGGACTTCCTTCGGAAACTCGACGGAGCCGCCGACCGGGCCGGCGTCGGCCGCCGGCGCGCCGGGTAGGGGGCCGTCGACGAGTTTCCACGCGCGGCCGACCTGCACGATCTCGCCGAGCTGGAACGTCACGGCGCGATTGTCCGCGCCGGTGTCGACGAGGATGCCCGCGTTGCGGTGCCGGACGAAGTCGGTGCGGCCCTGGAACTCATCCGCCGGCGTCGTCTCCGGCGTCCAGAGTTCGACGTGCACCCACTTCGATTTTTCGGTGAGCTTCAACTCGGCAACGGCGGTCTGGAACCGTTCGACGGCCTTGGCGCTCCGTGCGACGAGCGCCTGCACCTGTGCCGCCGGCAGGCCGATCGCTTGGAGTTCCTTTTGTGTCACGAGCAGCGATTGCAGCTTGGCGCGGTCGTTGCGGACGAGCGCGTCGAAGACTTCCTTGCTGACCTCTTCGGGCGAAATGGCTTCCCAGACGTCGATGGAACCGTTGCCGTCGGTGTCGACGCCGACCTTGCTGCCGTTGGCGCCGAGCCAGCGGTACTGCTTGCCGGTGGGGACGTCGGTCTCGCGGTAGACTTCCTGCCCATCGCGGTAGAAGGACAGGATGTTGTAGGTCTTGGCGCCGACGGCGAGGAAGCGGCGGACGGGCTTGTTGTTGGCGTCGGCGAGGATGTAGCCGACGGGGTTGGCGGCGTCCGGGTAGGGGACGACGCGCAGGCGCGCGGCGTCGGCGGGCGCGAGCGGCGTCACGGCGACGCCGGGCTGTTTGGGTTGCACGGCGGCCATTTCGTCCGCGCGGGGCACGGGCGGGGCGGCCATGGCGCTCCCGAAGCCGGCCAGCAGGGTGAGGGAGGCGAGGACTCGCGTGGTGATGGTCATCCGGGTTTCTCCTTCGCGCAGTGCGGCCTCGATCGCGGAACGAAGCCTCACAATCGTCATCGACCGCGCAACCGGCACAAGTTGAGGGAAAATGGCGGCCGGGGGAAGCGGCCGGAGCCGGGTCGAATTCCGCGCGGGCAGCGAGTGGTCGAGTGGTAGAATGCGCAGGACCGAGAGGAGATCGTTATGAGTCAGGAACAAATCCTATTGCAGTTGGCCGAGCTGCAACGAGCGAATGCGGCACTGACGAAAGAAGTGTCCGCGCTCAAGCGGGATCGAGATCGGCTCGTTGTCGAAATGCAACGCAATCTCCCTCCGCTAACCGAAGCGGAGATGGCTGAGGCTCTCGCAAATGGCGAAAGCTTGTCGAGCATCATTGATCGAATCGCAACCGAGTGCGGGGTCTCCGTCCATGGCCGCTGAGCGTCGGTACAAGGTGGCCCACGTTCGAGTCGTACTCGATCGCGTCGAAAAACTGGGACGTATGGCGGCGACGTTGGGCCATTGGGTTTGGTTCGTGGACGCGATGAGAGCCATCGAGGATCGCTTGCAATCCGATCCCGAATCCTGGGGCGACCCGCAATTCGATTATCCCTCCGCGAGACTTCGAAATTATCAAGCTTACCACGAACAGTTTGTGGTGAACTACGCGATCCACTTGGATCAGCCCGTCGTATTCGTGCGTTCCATCGAATTGATGTCGGGGTCGCCGCTGTTCGGACAGGAAGGCTGATCGCTTTGCATTACACGATTCATTGATTCGCTCGGTTCAAATGCGGTCGCGAGCGTCAGCGTCGTCGCCAGTTGCCAGACCGGGATCGCAACCAGCGCACTCGCCAATCCAAACTCGGTGAAGATGCCAACGGTCAGGATCAACGGTGCGAGCGAGCCGGCCCAGAGTGTCCGACGATGAGCGAGTCGGACTCGTTCAGACGTTTCGTCCCCCATTTCGGCCAACATGAAGAACGTCCCGAGGAAGCCGCCAAGACACGCCGCGTAAGGGCTGAACGTCATCACGACGACCGCGACCGGATAGCCGAAGCAACCCAGTGCAACGGTGCCGAGAGTCGATGGCCACGACCGGCCGAGCATTCGCGAGAACGGCGCCAAGACCAGGAAAGAATAGACGACACCGACACAGAGATAAGGATGCAGGAAGAACGCCGGCACCGATAGGACGGCCGACAGAAGGCCGCAGAATAAAAGGGTCATCGATCTCGACATCATTCCTCCCGGTGAATCAACCGCCGAGAGGTGCTGTCCGACAACGAAGAAGCCCGCGGACGATCGTCCGCGGGCTTCTTGGTATTCCAGTACCGATTACTTCCCTTCGATGTACTCCACCAGCTCGATCGTCGCTTCGTAGTTGTTGATGGTGTAGCTCAGCTTCACCATCCCCTTGCCGGCCGCGTACCACGCCTTCACGCTGGTCTTCGTGCCGGCGACGTCCAGGTCCGGGGCGTCCACCACGATCGTCTCGTATTCCTTGCCGTCCTTCGTCTTGATCTTTTCCTTCGTGTCCTTGATCGTGTACTTGCCCTTGAGCGGTTGCTCCTGGATCTTCGAGTCGATGGTCCAGTTGCCATCCTTCGCGGGCGGAAGCGCGAGGATCTTCACGGGCGGCGTGATTGGGCTGTCGTTGATCTTGGTGCGGTAGACGCCGTCGGCCTGGACCTTCACGGTCTCCTTGGCGACCGCGCGGGTCTGGACGTACGTGCCGAGGGTCGCCTCGCCGTCCTTCACGCTCTCGACGCGGATTTCCACGTCCTGGGCATCGCCGAGCTTGTACTTCCACTTGGCGCCGGCCTTGAGCGGGAAGAACTCGCTCGTCGCCGCGGGCGCGGCCGGCGCGGCGGGTTCCGCCTTCTTGGGTTCTTCCTTCTTCGGCTCTTCCTTCTTGGGAGCTTCCGTCTTGGGGGCTTCCTTCTTCGTTTCGGCCGGGTTCTGCGCCAGCGCGAACGTGGCGAAGCCGAAGATGGCGAGACCGCCGAGGATACGTCGCATTGAAACTCTCTCCACGAATGGGGTTCTGGTTGTATAGGGACAATCGTTCGCGCGTGAAGGCTACGGCAGCTTCGGTTCGGTCAGCTTCTCGCCGGCGAGCGCCTTCGCGACCGGTGCGGCTCCGGCGAACGATTTGCCGTCGATCGGCGCCCATTTGGCGCTCAATCCGGCGGAAATCGCATGATACCCTTCTGGCGCCGCCGCGAGCCAGCCCGCTTCGCCCGCCCAGAGCGTCGCCAGCAACCGGCCGGTTTCCACGTCGTAAAGCCGTGTCTGCCCGTCGGCGCTCCCGGCCGCGACACGCTTCCCGGCCGCGTCGGGGGCCACCGCGTATACGACGGAACCCGGCGCGAGGGTTCGAATTGCGGCGCCGGTTTGCGGATTCCACAGCCGCACCGTCCGGTCCGACCCGGCGCTTACGGCCAACTTCCCGGCCTTGTCGAAGGCGATCTCGTTCACACCCTCGCCGTGCCCCGCCTGCCGCCGGACGCGCTCGCCCGTCGTCGCGTCCCACCAGAACAGTTGCGGCTCCAGCCCGGACGTGACGACCTGTGCCCCGTCCGGCCGCACCGCCACGGCCAACACCTCGTTCTCCATCCCGCTGAAGGTCAGCCGGCTTTTGCCGCTCGCCGCGTCCACGACACGCCCGGTACGGTCCTTGCTCGCCGTCGCGTACCAGTCCCCCTTCGGCGCGAACGCCACGGAATAGACGAAGTCCGAATGCCCGGTGAAGGTGTGGACCGGTTTGCCGTCCGCGACGGACCAGAGCTTTACCGTCTTGTCGAAGCTGGCCGAGGCGAGCTTCGATCCGTCGGGCGAGAAGGAGACGCACGAGACGACATCCGCATGGCCGCCGAGGGTGTGCAGGAGTTTCCAGTCCTTCGTCGAGAACAGCCGCAAGTCGCCGCGGACCGAGGGCTGCCCGCCGGCGACGGCGAGGAGCGAACCGTCCGGACTGAACTTCAGATCGTTGACGGCGGCGAGGACGTTCGTCAGCGTCGTCGGCTGCACGGTCTTCAGGTCCCACACGGTCACGCGACCGTAGGTGCCGACGGCGAGTTTGGAGCCATCGGGGCTGAACGCGACCGCCGCGACCGGCGGCAGCGGGCCGACGGGCAGCGATAACTCCAATGGCTTCCCCTTCGATTTCACCGTGAAAGGGAAGGTGACCTCGAGCGTCCGCCGTGGGCGGACGGTGGTGGTGACGGTCTCGTCCTCCTTCGGCTTCACGCCTTCGGCCGCGCCGGTCTCGACCCACTTTCGCAGGATCGCGATCTGCTCCGCTTCCAGCGGGTCGGCGTCCAGCGGCATCCGCCGCTTCGGATCCTTCGACTTCAGCAGCGTGATCAACAACGACTCGTCCGGCTTACCGACCTTCAGCACCGGAACCTTGCCGCCCTTCTTGATGAGTTCCGGCGTGTTGAGTGCGAGGCCGCCGGAAACGTCCGGCTCGTCGAGTTTGCGTTCGTTGTGGCAGACGGTGCAGTGCTTCCGCAGGATCGGCCGCACGTCCGCCCAGTACGTGGGATCGGCGGCGGCGGAGTTGGAAACGAGAAGCAACGCGATGACGACGGAACGGATCATGCTGGATCTCGAAGTCGAAATGGGACGATCGGCAGGTCTTCCTACATTACCAGAAACCATCGCCCCCGCGGAGGCCATCCCATGTCGCGCGTCCTCTCCGACGACCAAGTCCGGCAATACCGCGTCGACGGCTACACCCTCGCCCGCGGACTCTTCGACCGCGACGAGATCGAATTGCTCCACCGCAGCGCCAAGGAAGACAACGAACTCGACAAGCGCTCCTTCGGCCGCGCCGACGGCGAAGGCGGCGTCGTGCGGCTCTCGCTCTGGAACCACCCCGGCGACGGCATCTACGGCCAGTTCGCCCGCTGCGAACGCATGGTCCGCAGCTGCGAAAAACTCCTGGAGGGCGAGGTCTACCACTACCACTCGAAGATGATCCTCAAGGACGCCAAGGTCGGCGGCGCGTGGGCCTGGCACCAGGACTACGGCTACTGGTACCAGAACGGCGTCCTCTTCCCGCTGCTGACGAGCGTCTTCATCGCCGTCGACCCGTGCACGAAGCAGAACGGCTGCCTGCAGGTATTGAAAGGTTCGCACCACGCCGGCCGGATCAACCACGTGCTGACGGGCGATCAGGCCGGCGCCGATCGCGAACGCGTGGACGAGCTGATGAAGCGGCTGGAGCTGGTGTACCTGGAGATGGAGCCGGGGGATGCGCTGTTCTTCGATTCGAACCTGCTGCACCGCAGCGACCAGAACAAATCGGATCAAGCCCGCTGGAGCATGATCTGCTGCTACAACGCGGCCCGGAACGACCCGTACAAGGAGAGCCATCACCCGCGGTACACGCCGCTCGACGTGGTACCGGACACGGCGATCCGGTCCGTGGGCGTGAAGCGCTTCGCCGACAGCGGCGACGTGGCGTGGCTGGAGGATCGGAAGGACATCAGTGCGAGAAGGCTGGAGGGGTGAGAGTTTTGCATTTTTCATTCTTCATTTTGCATTGGTTCGAACATGTCCGGACCAATGCAAAATGAAGAATGAAAAATGCAAAACGATTGAATCACCGCCCATCCCGCAGGCGGTCGCCCGGTTCAACGTATTCTCCTTCACTGCGTGGCGGATGGAACGGGAGTGTCCGGCGCTTGCCTTGCGCCGCTTGGCGCGGGAAGATGTCACTTCCCTAGTTTCTCGGGTCCCCCCCATGCGCGAACCGGTGGACGAGCAGGCCGACGTCGACAAGACGCGCGCTCAGACCTTCTCCGAGAAGAGCGAAACCTACGACACCCAGGGCGGCCTCGCCGGGGCGATGGCGGCGGTGCCCACGTTCGGACCGCCGGTCGAACCGGGCGAAGTCGGCGTGCTCGGCCCCTATCGCATCATCCGGCAACTCGGCCAGGGCGGCATGGGGGCGGTGTACGCCGCCATCGATACCCGTCTCGATCGCAAGATCGCGCTCAAGGTGATGCTGCCGTCCTATGCCGCGATCCCCTCGGCGAAGGAGCGATTCCTGCGCGAGGCCCGCGCCGCGGCGAAAGTCTCGCACGACAACGTCGTCACCGTCCACGAAGCCGACGACCGCAACGGCGTTCCGTACATCGCCATGCAGTACCTCGAGGGCTATCCCCTCGACGAATACCTGAAGAAGAAGGGCGAGATCGACCTGCCGCAGATCCTGCGGATCGCCCGCGAGACCGCCGCCGGCCTCGAAGCCGCGCACAAGCTCGGCCTCATCCACCGCGACATCAAGCCCGGCAACCTCTGGCTCGAAGCCCCCAACGGCCGCGTCAAACTCCTCGACTTCGGCCTCGCCCGACCCGTCGACAGCGATGTCGAACTCACCAAGAGCGGCGTGGTCGTCGGTACCCCCGCCTACATGAGCCCCGAGCAGGCCCAGGGCGAACGCGTCGATGCCCGCTCCGATCTCTTCAGCCTCGGCGTCATGCTCTACCGGCTGGCCACGGGCCAGTTGCCGTTTCAAGGCAACACGACCATGGCCGTGCTGATGGCGCTCGGCACCAAGGACCCCGTTCCGGTCCGGACTCTGAAACCGGAGCTGCCCGAAGGTTTCGCCCGGCTCGTGCACGATCTGCTTTCGAAGGACCCGGCCGGGCGACCGCAATCGGCGACGGAGGTGATCCGCCGGCTGCGCGACCTGAATCGCAATCCGAATTCGCTCCCGGTCGTGTCGATGCCGCAGGTATCGATGATCGATTCGGCACCGGCGCCGTCGTACGTGCCGATCCCGATCGGCCTGGCGTCGATGGCAAACCCGTTCGAGGACATCGACATCACGGATTCGGTGACGGAGGAGCCGAAACCCAAAGCGCAACCGAAGGCGGAAAAGCCGGCGAACCGCAAACCCTTCCTGATCGGCGGCGCGCTGGCGGGGCTATTGCTGCTCGTGGTCGGGATCGTCGTTCTTTCGGGGAACAAGAACAAACCCGAGACGAAAGTCGATCCGCCGGTGGGGCCGGGGAAAACGACGACCCTCCCGACAGTCAAGCCGAAAGATTCGCCGAAAAGCGTGGCCACAACCGACCCCGACCGCAAGGTGGCCGAGTGGGTACTCGCGATCGGCGGGAAACTGTGGCTCGAAGGCAATGTTGATCAAACATCGAACATCGCCGATCTGCCGAAGGGCCGATTCGTGTTGACCAACCTTTACCTGGGCGGCACGACCGTGACGGACGAGGATCTGGTCCGATTCAAGGAACTCCAGGGTAAGGTGGCACTCTTTCTGGAAAACACGAAGGTCTCGGACGCCGGGTTGGCCCACCTCAAGAATCTCAAAGAGCTGGTGGGACTCCACCTGGCCGGCACGGCAGTGACGGACGGCGGACTGATCCACCTCAAAGAATTCGGGAGTCTCCAATGGCTAGACCTGTCAGGTACAACGGTATCGGACGCCGGGTTGGCCCACCTCAAGAATCTCGGGAAACTGGGAGCGATCACCCTGGGCAATTTGCCTGTGGGCGATGAGGGACTGTCTCACCTGAAGGAATTGAAGGGCCTGGAAAGTCTCACCGCGAGCGGTACGGCGGTGACGGACGCCGGGCTGATCCATCTGAAGGAAATCAAGGGCCTGAGGAACCTGTACCTGAAGGGCACAAAGGTGAGCGCGAAAGGCCTCGCCGATTTCCACGTGGCCCTGCCGGCCTGCCGGATCGAACACGACGGCGGCGTGATCGAAGCCGAGGACGTGGACCGGCGGGCGGCAGAGTGGGTGCTCTCCATCGGCGGAAAGATCCAAGTCAATGGTGTCAATAAGCAAATCAAGGCCCTCGCGGAGTTGCCCAAGGAACGGTTCACGCTGTCGTACGTGGACCTGTACACCATTAAACAGGCCACCGACGAAGGTATGGCCAACCTCAAGGATCTCACAGGGGTCATCAAACTTGAAATCGGGCACACCGCCGTGACCGATGCCGGAATGGTCCACTTCAAGAACTACCGGAAACTCACGCGTTTGATATTGAACGGCACCAAAGTGACGGATGCCGGGTTGGTGAATTTCAAGGATTGCAAAGAACTGACCGGCATTTTCTTGTTGTATCTTCCCATCACGGATACGGGTTTGAGTAATTTCAAAGACTGCACGGGCCTGAAGGAATTGACATTGAGCCGTGCGAACCTGACGATCGCCGGATATGAACAGATCGGGAATTTCTCGGCGCTCGAGTCACTGGAGATTTCCGGGCTGCAGCCCACGAAAGCACAGCTCGCTCCGCTGAAGCGTCTCAAAAGCCTGAAACGGCTCAATCTCAAGGCGAACACGATTGCCAAAAGCGATCTCGACGAACTCCACGCCGCGATGCCGGGGTGCACGATCGAGCACGACGGCGGGGTGATCGAGCCGGTGGACGTGGACCGCCGGACGGCGGAGTGGGTTTTGTCAAAAGGCGGAAAAGTACGTATCAGAATCGTGGGGTTCGAGAAAGAGATCCCTACCTTGGCCGAATTACCCAAGGAACGATTTTCAGTTGTTCATGTGAATTTCACGTATTGCAAGGAAATCACAGACGCGGACCTGGCAAGGTTGAAACCGTTATCGGAACTGTCTTATGTAACCTTGTATGGCACCAACGTATCTGATCTAGGACTGTTAGAGTTGAAGGAAATCAAGACGCTGACCTATCTCCGCCTGGGCCGCACGAAAGTGACGGACACTGGCTTGATCCACCTTCGAGAACTTCCAAAACTGAAAGCGCTGACTTTAAATGAGAACTTGGTGACCGATGTCGGGCTGGATCATTTAAAGAGCGTGACAACCCTTCGCGAATTGGGAGTGGTTCGAACTCAGATGACCAAGTCGGCACTTGAAAATTTTCAAATGGCGATTCCTGGTTGCAAGATTGTGCACGACGGCGGCGTGATCGAGGCTGTGGACGTGGACCGCAAGGCGGCGGAGTGGGTGCTGGGCATCGGCGGCAAGGTGCAGGTAAACGGGTTGTCGCCCGAGATCGCCAACGTCCGCGAATTGCCGAAGGAGGCATTTCAACTAACCGGATTCAATTTGGAGCTGAACTCGAAGGTCACCGATGCCGGGCTGGCCAATCTGAAGGATTGCAAAGATCTTACGATGATCGGCCTGTATCAGACACCGGTGAGCGATGCCGGGTTGGCTCACTTCAAGGATTGCAAGCGGGTGAAAGTGCTTTCCCTTGGCGGCACCAAGGTCACGAACACCGGATTGGCCTTGTTCAAGGATTGCAAGGACCTGACTTGGCTGGGCCTGTTCAACACGCCGATCACCGATGACGGAGTCGCTCCCTTCAAGGATTGCAAAAACATCAAGATCCTGGATCTCAACACCACCAAGATCACCGATGCCGGATTGGCGTACTTCAAAGACTGCAAGAACCTGACAACGCTCTATTTGAACAATTTGAAGATCACCGATGCCGGACTGGCGTACTTCAAAGACTGCCAGAACCTGACGGGCCTGTTTTTGGACAACACGCCGGTCAGCAACGACGGAATCGGTTTCTTCAAGGACCATCGCGGTTTGACTCAGCTTGGCTTGAACAAGACCAAGATCAGCGAGGAGGGATTGGCGGCTTTCCAGGAGTGCAAGGGGCTGACCTACCTCGGGTTGCAAAAGACGACGATCGGCCTCAAGGCCATTCAGGAGTTCCGCGCGGCCGTGCCGGGGTGCCGAATCGAGCACGACGGCGGCGTGATCGAACCGAAAAAGTAACCTCGCATCCCCAGACCGCCCATTTATCCGGAACATCCCGGTTTGACCGAACCCAAGAACCGGCGCGACTTTTCATTGACCGGCCATCCGCGCACTGCTACCCTATCTCTGACGACACCCGCCTACTCTCCGGCGCGGCCGGACGAACGATACCATGACCGGAGCCGGTTTCCGCCGGATTCGGAACTCAAGACACAACACAACCGTCGAACAGGCGCGGCTTAACGGCCGACGACCAGGGAAGTTCCTCAGGAGATCGAACGTGACGAACCGACAGAAGTGCCTGGGCTCGCCGCTCGGACGGCGGACGTTCCTCCAGGTCGGGATGGTCGGCGGCATCGGGCTGACGCTCGGCGACTATTTCCGGATGCAGGCGAGCGCGGCGGAACCGGTCGCCGCCAAGAAAGGCCCCAAGGCCGAGGCGTGCATTCACATCTACATGCCCGGCGGCATGGCGCACCAGGAAAGCTGGGACCCGAAGCCGTACGCTCCGATTGAATATCGCGGCGACATGACGCAGATCCAGACGAAGATCGAAGGGGCGGTCTTCAACGAGTGCCTTCCGAAGACGGCGGCGGTGGCGGACAAGCTGACGATCGCCCGCGGCATGACGCACGGCGAGGCCGCCCACGAGCGCGGCACGCACAACATGTTCACCGGCTACCGGCCCAGCCCCGCCATCGTCTTCCCGAGCATGGGCAGCGTCGTCAGCCACGAGCTCGGCGTGAAGAACAACCTGCCGCCCTACGTGGCCGTGCCGAACATCGTTACGAACTTCGCCCAGAGCGGGTATCTGTCGAGCGCCTACGGCCCGTTCGCCCTCGGTAGCGACCCGGCCAACGGCGGCTTCAAGGTGCAGGACCTCGCGCTGCCCGGCGGCGTGACGCCGGAGCGGTTCGATAACCGCCGCACGATGCTCGACGCGGTGAACAACCACTTCGCCAAGAAGGAAAAGTCCGACAACCTCGACGCGATGGACACGTTCTATCAGCGCGCTTACGGCCTCATCAGCAGCGAGAAGGCGCGCACGGCGTTCGACATCAACGCCGAGGACGCCAAGCTCCGCGACGCCTACGGCCGCAACGCCGCGGGCCAGCGGCTACTCATGGCCCGCCGGCTCGTCGAAGCCGGGGTCCGGTTCGTCACGGTCCACTACGGCGGCTGGGACTTCCACAACCAGATCACCGCGAACACGCGCAGCCAACTCCCCCCGTTCGACCAGGCGTTCGCGGCGCTCATCACGGACCTCAGCAGCCGGGGCTTGCTGGACAAGACGCTGGTGATGGTGAGCAGCGAGTTCGGCCGCACGCCGAAGATCAACGGCAACGCCGGGCGCGACCACTGGCCGAAGGTGTTCAGCGTCGTGCTGGCCGGCGGCGGCGTCAAGAAGGGCTTCATCTACGGCAAGTCCGACGCGACCGCGACGGAGCCGGAAGAGGACGCGCTGGGCGTCGAGGATCTGGCGCACACGGTGTACCACTGCCTCGGCATCGACGCCGACAAGAAGCTGATGAGCCCCGGCGACCGCCCGATCGACATCGTGCGCGAGGGCAAGACGGTGAAGGAACTGCTGGCGTAATTTCTGTTTAGCCGCGAGGCGAAGGGTCGCCCGAGCCGAGCAAGCAGGGGGTTGCAACCGCCCGCGCTCGGCTCCGGAGACTCCGCCTCGCGGCTAAACTGTTTACTTTTCGGTGGGACGACTCATGCGTTCGATTGCACTGCTCGTCATACTCGCCATGACTCCGTCGGCGTTCGCCGTCGATCCGCACCTGAACGGCTTCTCGCTGTTCGGCGGACAGCGCGGCACCGACGCCGTCGTCACCTTCGTCGGGGCGAACCTCAACGACGCGCCGGAAGTCATGGTCTACTACCCCGGCATCACCGTCGCGAAGACGGAAGTGCTGAACAAGGACCAGCTCCGCGTCACGCTGAAGATTGCGCCGGACTGCCGGCTCGGCGAGCACGGGTTCCGCGTCCGCACGGCTTCCGGCATCTCCGAGTTCCGCACCTTCTGGGTCGGCGCGTTCCCCGTCATCGGCGAAGTCGAACCGAACAGCGAGTTCGAGAAGCCGCAGGCGATCGCGATCAACAGCACCGTGCAGGCGAGCATCGGTTCGGAGGACGTCGATTACTACGTCGTCGAGTGCAAGAAGGGCCAGCGCCTCTCGGCCGAGATCGTCGGCATGCGGCTCGGGCACGGCTTCTTCGACCCGTACATCGCCATCCTCAACGACAAGCGCTTCGAACTCGCCATCGGCGACGACTCGGCCATGAACGGCCAGGACGGCGGCTGCTCCATCGTCTGCCCCGCCGATGGCAAGTACATCGTCATGGTCCGCGACAGCGCGTATGTCGGCGCCGGCAACTACCTGCTGCACGTCGGCAACTTCCCGCGCCCGACGGCGATGGTTCCTTCTGGCGGTAAGCCCGGCGAGGAACTCGAAGTCCGTTTCCTCGGCGACCCGGCGGGCGAGATCAAGCAGAAGATCAAGCTACCGGCCGCGGCCGACGGCCTCTTCCGCGTCCACGCCACGACGCCCGACGGCGTGCACGCCAGCGGGCTACGGTTCCGCATCGAGAACCTGCCGAACGCCAACGAGGCGGCGAACGCGAACGCCCCCACTACGGCGCTCGTCGGCGGGGCCGCACCGTGCGCGTTCAACGGAGTCGTCTCCACGGCCGGGGAAACCGACTACCTGAAGTTCTCCGGCAAGAAGGGCCAGGTCTTCGACATCTCCTGCTTCGCCCGCCGGCTCGGTTCCCCGCTCGATCCGGTCATGCACCTGAGCGCCGCCAACGGCGCCGCCCTCGCCGCCTATATCACCGGCAACGACGACTCCCAGTTCGGCCCCGACAGCTACTTCCGCGTCACGCTCCCGCAGGACGGCGACTACTTCGTCTGGGTCCACGATCACTTGCGCAAGGGCGGCCTCGACTACTTCTATCGCATCGAGATCACGGTGCCCGAAGCGAAGACGAGCACGACGATCCCGAAGGTCGACGGCAACAACGTCTCGAACCAGGACCGCCAGACGGTGAGCGTGCCGAAGGGCAACCGCTACGCGATGCTCGTGGTGGCCAACCGCGCCGACTGGGGTGGCCCGGCGACGGTGGCGTTCGACAAACTTCCGCCCGGCCTTACGATCGTGGCGGACCCGGTTGACGCCGGGCAGGGTGTGACGCCGGTGGTGTTCGAGGCGAAGCCGGACGCGCCCGTCGGCGGGCTGCTCGCGGACATGATCGCCAAGCCGGCCGACCCGAAAGCGATTGCCAAGTCGCAGACGAGTCTGGATGTGAATTACAGCATCGGGTTGAACAACGTGCCGTTTCATCGGCATTACCACGACCGGATCGCCGTGGCCGTGACGGAGACGGCGCCGTTTAGCATCGAGGTGGTGGAGCCGAAAGCGCCACTCGTGCAGAACGGCAGCCTGTACCTGAAGGTCGTGGCAAAGCGGGCGCCGGGGTTCACGGGGCCGATCAACGTCTATCCGCTCTTCACGCCGCCTGGCACGGGCATCGCGGGTCAGACGACGATCCCGGCGAACGCGAACGAATGTCTGGTGTATTGCAATGCCGCCCCGAACGCGGCACCACGGAAGTGGAAGACCTGTTTCACGGCGTTCGCGACGACGACGACCACGCCGGCGGGCCACAAGCCAAATGATCCGCTGACGGCGCAAAGCAGCGGGAACCTGTGGGTATCGAGCCAGCTCTTCACGCTGGAGATCGCGCCGCCGTTCGTTACGTTCGCACAGGATCGGGCGGCGGTCGAGCAGGGTGCGAAGACGCAGCTGCCGTGCAAAGTGACGGTCGCCACGCCGTTCGACGGCGAGGCGGTCGCCCGCATCATCGGCCTGCCGGCGAAGGTGACGGCGCCGGAGCTGAAGTTCAAGCCGGACGCGAAGGAGTTGGTGTTCGAGGTGACGACGGACAAGACCAGCCCGGCGGGCAAGCACGGCGTGTATATCCAGGTGGAAGTGATGAAGAACGGGGAGAAGCTGTTTCATGCGGTCGGCGGGAACGAGCTGCGGATCGACGTGCCGCTGCCGCCGAAGGTGGCCGCCGCGCCGGCTCCCGCAGCCGCTCCGATGCCCGCGACTCCGGCCCCCGCGGCCGCTCCGATGCCGAAGCGCCTGACGCGCCTGGAGCAGTTGCGGCTGGAGCAGGAGGAGCGCGAGAAGGCTGCGAAGGCCGGCCAGCCGGCGCCGATGCCGAAGAAGGAGGAGAAGAAGTGAGCGAATCGAACAAAGCGCTGATGCAGGCGGTGCTCGAACTGCCGGAAGACCAGCGACTGGAAATCGCGGACGCGGTCTACGATTCATTGTCCCCAAGCGAGGGAGAAGACGCCTTCGACGCGGAATTGGATCGTCGCGCCGAAGAAATTCGAAACGGAACGGCGAAGGGCCGTCCCGTCGAGGATGTCATGCGGGAGTTGCGCGAGCGGTTCCCATGAGGGAATTGATCCTCGACTGGCGGGCCGAGAACGAATTGATCGACGCACTCGTTCTCCACTCGCGGAAATGGTCTGGAAACGGACGCGACCTTCACAAGGAATTCTTGGAGGCCTTTGAAGACTTAAGGGCGAACCCGAAACGGTTTTCACCTTACAAACGGGATTTCGATTCTGCATTCCGAAGGATCTACCGTACGTGATTTACTTCCTGGAGCTTCCGAGCGCGGTTTGGATCGTCTCGATTTCCCACAACCGAAGACGGCCGAACTACTGGATGCGGCGAAAGCCGCCGAGGTTGTGATCGGAGGGTGTATTCATGAGCGAACGCGCCGAGAAACTGAAGCCACTGATAGCGGAACTCACGCATGACGAACGTGAGGAGTTGTTTTCTTATTTTTTGGATTTTCACGAACCGGAAGAATTGTCCGACGAATGGATCGACGAGATCAACCGCCGGATCATCGCTTATGAAAAGGGCGAATCCGTAGGGATGCCGGCAGACGAATTCATGGAGTTGATGAAGGTCAAGCACGGATGATTCTCATCATCCAGCCTGAGGCTCAAGCGGAAATCGATAACGCCCTCGATCATTCGAGCCAACCGGCGAATTCCGTCAAGCGATCGTCGCGATGTGGAACTTGCTTTTGGGTCAACCGGAGATCGGTAGCCGGGAACGAGGGTCGAGCTTTCGTCGATTCATCATGCAGAAGTATCCGTACAGCGCGATTTATTTCATTGATGGGGAGCGACTGATCGTAGTGGCATTCCCGCATCACCGTCAACGACCGAACTACTGGAAGAAACGACTGCGAAAGCCCTGAGATCAACTGCACGAGGCCGACCGATATGCGTTTCCTTGCGACGACACTCCTGACATTCGCCCTCGCCGCGTCCGCCTTCGGACAGGCTGCGCCCGCTCCGGCTCCCGCTGCACCGGCGGTGCCCGCGCTCAAGGTCGCGGTCTATCCGCCGGATATCAACCTCGAAACGTCTCGCGACAAGCAGACGTTCGTTGTGCAGGCCACCGAGCCGTCCGGACTCACCCGCGACGTCACCGCCCAGGCGACCGTCACCTTCGCCAACCCGGCGCTCGTCAAGCGCGACAACTTCACCGTCACGCCGCTCGCCGACGGCGCGACGGACATGCTCGTCGCGTTCGCCGGGCAGACGATCAAGGTGCCCGTGAAAGTCGTTGGTGCGAAAACCGAACGCCCCATCAGCTTCAAGCTCGATGTCATGCCCGTCTTCATGCGCACCGGTTGCAACGTCGGCGGCTGCCACGGCGCGGCCCGCGGCAAGGACGGCTTCCGACTCTCGCTCTTCGGCTTCGATCCGGACGGCGACCACTATCGCCTCACCCGCGAACTCAACGGCCGACGCATCAACCTCGCCCTTCCGGCCGAGTCGATGGTTATCGAGAAGTCGATCGGCAAAGTGCCGCACACCGGCGGCAAGAAATTCGCCGAAGGGGATGAATACTACACATCCATCATGCGCTGGCTCGAAGCCGACGCGCCGCTCGACCCGCCCACTCAGGCCACGCCGATCAGCATGGAAGTCTTCCCGCCGTCCGCCGTGCTCGACGGCAAGGGCGAGAAACAGCGCCTCGTCGTCCGCGCCAAGTACTCCGACGGCACCGACCGCGACGTCACCAGCCTCGCGCTCTTCCTCACCAACAACGAGACCGCCGCCAAGATCGACGGCGACGGCGCCGTCACCGCCGGCGAGCGCGGCGAGTCGTTCGTCATGGCGCGCTTCCACACCTACACCATCGGCGTGCCGTTCATCACCCTCCCGAAGGGCCTCCAGTTCACCTGGGGCAACCACGCCGAGCACAACTACATCGACCAACTCGTCAACGCGAAGCTCAAGAAGCTGCGCATCGAACCCTCCGGCCTCTGCGACGACGCCACGTTCCTCCGCCGCGTCTACCTCGACGTCGTCGGCGTGCTGCCGACGCCCGAGGAACACGCCCGGTTCATGGTCAGCACGCTGCCGAACAAGCGCGAACTGCTCGTCGACGAACTGCTCGACCGCAAGGAGTTCGCCGAGCTGTGGGTGCTCAAGTGGGCCGAGCTGCTCCAGATCCGCAGCGGCGGCGATCAGGTCATCAGTCGGAAGTCGATGCTGCTCTACTACACCTGGCTTCAGGACAAGATCGCCCGGAACACCCCGACGAACGAATGGGTGAAGGAACTGCTCGGCGCCAACGGGGGCACCTTCAAGAACCCGCCGACGAACTACTACCAGGTCGAGCGCGACATCATCAAGGTGACGGAGAACGTCGCGCAGGTGTTCATGGGGATGCGCATCCAGTGCGCCCAGTGCCACAACCACCCGTTCGACCGCTGGACGATGAACGACTACTACGGCTTCGCGTCGTTCTTCAGCCAGATCGGGCGCAAGGGCACCGACGACCAGCGCGAGCTTGTGATCTTCAACGCCGGCGGCGGCGAGATCAACCATCCCGTGCTCGGCCGGCCGATGAAGCCGAAGTTCCTCGGCGGCGAGGAACCGGACGTGAACGGCAAGGACCGGCGCGTCGTGCTGGCGGAGTGGCTGGCGTCGCCGCAGAATCCGTACTTCGCCAAGAACCTCGCGAACGTCGTCTGGGCGCACTTCTTCGGCCAGGGGATCATCAACGAGGTGGACGACGTGCGCATCAGCAACCCGGCGAGCAATCAGGAACTGCTGGATGAACTCGGCAAGAAATTCACCGCCTACAACTACGACTTCAAGAAGTT
Organism: Gemmataceae bacterium; assembly: GCA_019636445.1. Taxonomy (GTDB): domain Bacteria; phylum Planctomycetota; class Planctomycetia; order Gemmatales; family Gemmataceae; genus Limnoglobus. Next base: position 136,803 of record JAHBXO010000010.1, read on the forward strand.
GGTGAAGGACATCTGCACGAGCGCCGCCTACCAGCGCAGCACGCAGCCGACGCCGACGAACGCCGGGGACACGCGGAACTTCGCCCGCGCCGCCATCCGGCGCATCCGGGCCGAGACTCTGCTGGACTGCATCAGCCTCGTGACGGAAACAAAGAACAAGTTCCCCGGCCTGCCGCAAGGCGCACGGGCCGTGCAGATCGCCGACGGCAGCACCAGCACCTACTTCCTCAGCACCTTCGGCCGCGCGACCCGCGAGTCCGTCTGCTCCTGCGAAGTGCGCCTGGAGCCGACGCTCAGCCAAAGCCTGCACCTCCTGAACGGCGACACCGTCGGCCCAAAGGTCGTGCAGGGCGGGCTGATCGCGAAGATGCTCCAAGAGAAGAAATCGAACTCGCAGATCATCGAGGCGATCTACCTGCGCTGCCTGAGCCGTTCGCCGACGGCCGAGGAGCGTGCGAAACTGGAGCAACTCATCGCCGCCGGCAAGGATCCGCGCGTCGCCCTGGAGGACACCTTCTGGGCCGTGCTGAACTCGCGCGAGTTCATGTTCAACCACTGAGTCCAGTGCGGAATGCGGGGTTGAAGACAAGAATGTTTAGCGGCGAGGCGGAGTCTTCGGAGCCGAGCGCGGTGGGCGATTAACGGAATTCAACGACCATCGCGAACGAGTGACGCGCTCCGCTCCGAAGACTCCGCGTCGCGGCTAAACTTTGAGACTTTCCTTCACCAGCTTTACCACCGCGACGAGCAGCGCCACGCCGAGTAGTTTCCGCAGGATGCCGACGTCGAACTTCTTCGAGCCGAAATAGCTGCCGATCAGTCCGCCAACGCCGGCGGCGGCGAGCCACTTCCATTCGATCCACGGCAGTAGGGTTCCCTTCGAATAGATCCCGGCCAAGCCCGCGAGCGAGTTGCCGAGGATGAATGCGGCCGAGACACCGGCGGCGGCCTTGGTGTCGGCCCAGCGGAAGAAGATGATGAGCGGCGTGAGGAACACGCCGCCGCCGGTGCCGGTGAGGCCGGCGAGCAGGCCGACGCCCGCGCCGGCGGGAATCGCGACGACGACTCGCGGGGGCTCGGCGGTTTCGTTCTTCGCCACCGTCCGCATCAGAAGCCGCAGCGACGCGACCAGGAGCGCAAACGCGACGACGAGCTTGTAGCCGGTGACCGGCAAAGTGATGGAGCCGCCATAAAAGGCGAACGGCATCGAGCCAAGCAGGAACGGCAGCAGGAGCCGCCACGAAAAGTGCCCGGCCCGCGCGAACTGCGCGACGGTGATGGTGGCGACGAGGATGTTGAGCGCGAGCGCCGTCGGCTTGGCGACGGATTGATCGAGGCTGGAGAAGAACGCCAGGACCGCGAGGTAGCCAGACGCCCCGGCGTGCCCGACGGACGAATACAGCATCGCAACGACGAAGAGGAGCGCGACGAGCAGGATTTCGAGCGGCGGCATGGAGGGGATTGTAGCGGCGTTGGGGTTTTGTCCCCTCCCCCTCGAAGGGGGAGGGTTAGGGTGGGGGTGACGGAGGTTGCAACCACCTGACTGTCCACGTTCCCCCTCACCCCCACCCTAACCCTCCCCCTTCGAGGGGAGGGAGAAAAACATAAGACGGACGGCACACTCTCCGGAGCCGTCGTCATGCGAGCTTGCTTCCTTCTCCTGCTCCTTCCCCTCGTCTCCAACGCTGCGCCGACGCACGTCCCGGTCTTCGTCGCGGGGCAGGACGGCTACCACACCTTCCGCATCCCGTCGGTCATCGTCACGCCGAAGGGAACCGTACTCGCGTTCGCCGAAGGGCGCAAGGCCGGGCGCGGCGATGCCGGGGACATCGACCTCGTGCTGAAGCGCAGCGCCGACGGCGGCAAATCGTGGGGCCCCCTCGAAACCGTTTGGGACGACGCCGACAACACCTGCGGCAACCCGTGCCCCGTCGTCGATGCCAAGACCGGCACCATTCACCTGCTACTCACGCACAACCTTGGCACGGACACCGAATCGAAAATCGTCGCCGGCAAGAGCGAGCGCGGCCGCACCGTCTGGATCAGCAAGAGTGCCGACGACGGCAAGACCTGGACGAAGCCGCGCGAGATCACGAAGGACGTGAAGCGCCCCGAATGGACCTGGTACGCCACCGGGCCGGGCGTCGGGATTCAGTTGAAATCGGGCCGGCTCCTGATCCCCTGCGACAGCAAGTCGGACGGCGGCAAGGTCCGCGAGTCGCACGTCATTTTCAGCGACGACGCGGGAAAGACGTGGCAGCTTGGCGGCGTGGTCGGCCCGCACTGCAACGAGTGCCAGGCCGTGGAGCTGGCCGACGGCCGCGTGATGCTGAACATGCGAACGTACCGCGGCAACAACCGCCGACTCGTTTCGTTCAGCAGCGACGGCGGCAAGACGTTCACGGAGCCGAATGAGGATGCAGCGTTGATCGAGCCGGTCTGCCAGGCGAGCATCCTGCGGCTGCCGGGCGAGGGGATTCTGTTCAGCAATCCGGCCAGCACGAAGCGCGAGAAGCTGACGCTGCGATTGAGCACGGACGAAGGCAAGACGTGGGCCCATTCGCGCGAGCTCTTCGGAGGGCCGGCGGCCTATTCGTGTCTGACCGTGCTGCCGAACGGCGATGTCGGCTGCCTCTACGAACGCGGCACGAAGACCGCCTACGACGAGATCGCGTTCGCGATCGTCCCGCGCGCGTGGGTGAAGGGGGAGTAAGGCGGTTCGGAAGGCCCCTCTTTCTCCCTCCCCCTCGAAGGGGGAGGGCCGGGGTGGGGGTGAGGGGGATCGCGGGAAGCTGTCTCGCCCAACACGACCCCCCACCCTAACCCTCCCCCTCAAGGGGGGAGGGGACAAGAGTCGGACCGCGTGGGTTTTTCTCCCTCCCCCTTGAAGGGAGAGGGCCGGGGCCGGGGTGGGGGTGAAGGGGAAGTAGGATGGCCAGACAGTTGCAACCTCCGTCACCCCCACCCTAACCCTCCCCCTTCGAGGGGGAGGGGACAAAAAGAAAACGGAGAATTCGACGATGGACGCATCCCAGCGCCCGGCACGCCGATCGTGGGCGGAGCCGTGGAAGGTCAAGATGGTCGAGCCGATCAAGATGACCTCCCGCGCCGAGCGCGAGGCGGCCATCCGCACGGCCGGCTACAACACCTTCCTCCTCAAGAGCGAAGACGTCTACATCGACCTCCTCACCGACAGCGGCACGAGCGCCATGTCCGACTGGCAATGGGCCGGCATGATGCTCGGCGACGAGGCCTACGCCGGCAGCAAGAACTTCTACAACCTCGAAGCCGCCATCCAAAAGCACTACGGCTTCAAACACATCGTGCCGACCCACCAGGGCCGCGGCGCCGAACACCTCTTGAGCAAAGTGACGATCCAGCCCGGCGACTTCATCCCCGGCAACATGTACTTCACCACGACGCGCGTCCACCAGGAACTCGCCGGCGGCACCTTCGTGGACGTCATCATCGACGAGGCCCACGACCCGGAGATCGAACTGCCGTTCAAGGGGAACGTCGATCTCGACAAGTTCGAGAGCCTCATTCGCAAGGTCGGCGCGGAGAAGATCCCGTACATCACGGTCCACGCGACGGTGAACATGGCCGGCGGGCAGCCGGTGAGCATGGCGAACGTGAAGGCCGTCAGCGCGCTCGCGAAGCGGCACGGCATCAAGATCTTCCTCGACGCGACCCGCGCCGTCGAGAACGCGTTCTTCATTCAACAAAGAGAAGAAGGCTATTCGACGAAGACCGTCGCCGAGATTCTGCTCGAGTTCTGCTCGCACTCGGACGGCTGCACAATGAGCGGCAAGAAGGACGCGCTCGTGAACATCGGCGGCTGGCTGGCCGTCAACGACGACAAGATTTTCGAGGACGCGACGAACCTCGTCGTTATCTACGAAGGGCTGCAAACCTACGGCGGCATGGCCGGCCGCGACATGGAGGCGATGGCCCGCGGCATCGTCGAGTCCGTGCAGGACGACCACATCCGCGCCCGCATCGGCCAGGTCGAGTACCTGGGGAACAAGCTGATCGAATGGAGCATCCCGATCGTGCGCCCGGTCGGCGGGCACGCGATCTATCTGGACGCGAAGAGGTTCTGCCCGCACCTGCCGCAGGACGCCTTCCCGGCGCAGGCGTTGGCCGCGGAGCTGTACGTGGACAGCGGCGTGCGCGCGATGGAGCGCGGCATCGTCAGTGCCGGCCGGAACAAGGACACCGGCGACCACTATTATCCGAAGCTGGAGCTGGTGCGCCTGACGATCCCGCGCCGGGTCTACACGCAGGCCCACATGGACGTGGTGGCCGAGAGCGTGGCCGCCGTCCACGACGAGCGATTGAAGATTCGCGGGCTGAGGATGGTGTACGAGCCGAAGTACCTGCGCTTCTTCCAGGCACGCTTCGAGCCGCTGTGACCCCTACTTCCCTTCGCCCTTCGTGAGGCTCACGGGCGTGACGATGAGCGTGCCGACGGCGGCGGGGGTCGCAGGCTTCGGTGCGAGGGCCACCTCGGCCTGGCCGATCAGCTCCTTCAGGTTCTTGCGGAAGCCGTCGTATTGCACCTGCAATTCCTTGTGCTCGTCGACCTTGCGGGCGAGCTTGCCCTGCAGGTCGTCCCGTTCGCGCACGACGGCTTCGTAGCGGGCCAGACCGTCCTGCGTGCGCTTCTCGCTATCGGCCAACCGCTGGCGGAAGGTATCGCGGGCGGCGGTGGCCGCTTTCAGTTCCTCCTCGAGCTTGGCGATGCGTGCCGCCGGCGAACCCTCGGCGGTGCCGCTCTTGCCGCACCCCCAGATGCCGAAGATCGTCAACCCGACCACGAGCAGCACTTTGTAGGTGCGGATCATGAGGAAAACTCCGCGAAAATCGGTTGGGCCGGGGTTCGGCGGCCGGACCATCGGCCGATCTCCCGCGTAGCCCGTGATCAAAACCTTTTCTCCTCCTTCACTCGACTGCCGGAACCACCCGGCTTCACCGATTTGCCCACTATCCGCGACCGGCAAGCTTTCTCCGGTTTCGATCTTCCGGCTTGCGTCGATCGAAGCGATTGATAGCATCGTCGGAGCGGTCTCCCTCCCCGGATGTTCCCCTCCCATGCTCTTCGCCGACCTCTACACGCAGAACCTCGATCCGCTCGGCAATCGCTTCGCCTCCACCTTCGTGGCCGCGCTGCCGGTGCTCGTGCTCTTCTACCTGCTGGTGAAGCGGCGCTGGCTCGCGAGTTGGGCCGGCCTGGCCGGCTCGATCGTCGCCATCGTGCTCGCCGTCGCCGTCTTCAAGATGCCGGCCGATAAGGCCGTCCTCTCGTTCGTGAATGGCGCCGCGTTCGGCCTGCTGCCCATCGGCTGGACCGTCTTCGGCGCGATGCTCATCTACAACCTCACCGTCGAAACTGGCATGTTCACGATCATCCGCCGCTCCATCGGCGGCCTGTCCGGCGACGCCCGCGTGCAAGCGGTGCTCATCGGCTTCTGCTTCGGCGCGCTCATGGAAGGCGCCGCCGGCTCCGGCTCCCCGGTGGCCATCTGCGGCGCGATGCTCGCCGGCCTCGGCATGCCGCCCCTCCGCGCCGCCGTCATCTGCCTCATCGCCAACACCTCGCCCGTCTGCTACGGCGGACTCGGCACGCCCGTCTTCGTCCTCTCGCAGGTCACCGGCATCCCCGGCGACGCCATCAGCACCATGTGCGGGCACCAACTCCCGTTCCTGTCGTGCCTGATCCCCTTCTACATGGTGAAAGTGATCTGCACCTGGAAGCAGACCTTCGAAGTCTGGCCCGCTCTGCTCGTCGGCGGCGGATCGTTCGCGATCTTCCAGTACTTCTTCGCGACGATGCACAACTGGATCCCCGGCATCGCGCTCTGGCCGCTCACCGACGTCGGCGGTTCGATCTTCTCGATGGTCACGCTCGCCCTGTTCCTGGGCTTCGTGTGGAAGCCGAAGAACGAGTGGAAGTTCCCCGCCAACGCCGACCCGATGACCGGGCAGCCGAGCGCGGTGCCGACCGACGCCCACGCCGCCGAGGCGCAGGCGCAGGTGAAGGAACTGCTCGGGGCCGACAACCACGAGGACCGCCCGCTGACGCGCGGCCTCGTGATCCGAGCCTGGTCGCCGTACGTGATCATGTCGCTCTGCCTAGGCGTCATCGGTGTGGTGCGGCAGGTGGAGAAGACCGGGCCGATCGACCTCGGCATCGTGAAGTCGTACTACGCGATCGAGGTTCCGACGGTGCACAAGCAGGTGGAGCGTGCCGATCGGTTGCAGAAGCCGGGGGCGACCGGCGACGAGCGGTTGGAGAAGGCCGTCTACGACGTGAAGTGGCTGACCGCGCCGGGCACGCCGTGCGTGGCGGCGGTGCTGATCGCCGCGCTGGTGCTGCGCACGCCGCCGCGGGTGCTCTGGCGCGTCTTCGTGCGCACGATGATCCAGATGAAGATCCCGATCCCGACGATCGGTTGCATGCTCGGCCTGAGCTACGTCACGAAGTACGCCGGCATGGACGCGACGCTCGGCGTCGCCTTCGCCGAGACGGGCGTGCTCTACCCGTTCTTCGCCGCGATGCTCGGCTGGCTCGGCGTCTTCCTCACCGGCACCGACGCCGGCAGCAACGCCCTCTTCGGCAGCCTGCAGAAGATCACGGCCGGGCAGGTCTACGAGACCGGCGTCATCACGCACCTGACACGCGAGCAGGCGGAGGTGCTCATTTGCACCGCCAACAGCACCGGCGGCGTGATGGGCAAGATGATCGACGCCCAGAGCATCTGCGTGGCGACGGCGGGCACGAACCAGATCGGCAAGGAGGCGGACATCTTCAAGGCCGTCATCTGGCACAGCATCTTGCTGGCGTGCATCGTGGGCACGATGACCGCCGTGCAAGCCTTCGTCCCGCCGTTCACGGCAATGGTGCCGGTGCCGTAGGGGACGTGAGCGAGTGGGTCCGCCGCGCCTGCGCCACCCCTCCGCGGAACGACGCCCGAATTCCGGAACCGTACTGGCCCGGTAAGGAGTTACGGCGATTTTGCCACGCCGCTGCATCCAGCGCCAACGCAGATGCGGGCCGAGGCGTTAGCCCTACGTGGCCGGACAACATGCCGTAGCGCTTTCCATTAACTTCTTGTGTCGCCTTGGTCAGTGCGGTAGAAGGGAAGCGTCGAACACATTTTGAGGGGCTACTCATGTTGCTTCCCTTCGCGGCCACGACTCGTCGACGGTTCGTCTCCCACACGACGGCGCTGGCCGCGCCGAAGCAGCCGAATCGCCCGGGGGGGGGTAAAACTCGATCTTTTCCTTCTGGAAGATCGGAACGCCCCGGGAAGCCTTCTCGACTTGTTGATCGCTGAGATGGATAATTTCGGAATCGAGGTGCCGGCCCCTCGCGATCCCGCGCTCGGGATCGCATCGTTCGTTCCGCCTGTCGACACTCCGGTGCCGGAAGTGGAAACGCTCGTCACCGTTTCCGCGGACGATGAGTCGCATCGACGGTCCGAGAACACGAGCGAACCATTCGGGCCAACGACGGAAGGAATCTTCGGGCAGTTCCTCGGCTTCGAGGACTTGGTATCGATCCCGTTCACCGAGGGTATTTCGTTCCGGACACTCGATTCGGAGTCGTTAGAGGTGAACGGGAAGTCCGCGCCGACCACGGCCGAAGCCCCTTCCGATCCACTCTCCGGTGAACGACCGGCGCGGCCCGTGCCCGCCTCGCTTTCGATCTCCGGTGTCAAAGCTGAGCCCCCTGTCGCCGAGTTATTGACGGACGCCTCGATCAGGGGGAGTTACGCCATGTACGGCGGATCGACTCAGATCATCAGTTCCGCCAAAGTGCGAGAGGTCACGTTCGGCGGGGCCGACCTCATCACCATCGTCGCCGACCCGGACACGCCCGCCTACGGCGACCCGCCGCAGTGGGTGGACTCCGATCTGGACGGATTGACCAACGACGATCCGGACGCGCCCAACGATCGCGCCTTGCCGATCGGCTACCCGATGAACAAAGACGCGGTCGTGTCGGCGCGGTTCCAGGCCAACTTCACGACGATCCCGTATCCGATTCCGCCCGGCCAGTTGATGATCCGAGGCGCCAACCTCCTCTCGGCGGCGCAGCCGTACTACTTCACGATCCCCGCGACGGCGGCGACGCTGGTGGGAAACGATGTGGTCCTCCCCGAGACGACCATCGCGAACCCGTTCCCCGGCACGATGAACTACGGCTCGATCGTGATCCAGTGGGAGTTCTCGAACAACGGCGGGACGAGTTGGTCGTCCGCGGGAAAGTCCGAGAACCAGTTGTACGTGCCGCTCGACAAGCCGGTCCTCAGCGTGGTCTACCACACGCCGATCCATCTCGGCGTGGCGGCCGCCGCTCTGGCGGGGGCCTCTACCGAAACGGCTGCCATCGCGAAGATTTGGGAGAATTTCGAGACGCGCGAGATCAAGAACACGCACATCAAGGCGGCGTATAACGGCAAGAAATTGCACTATTACAAAGATTGGGACATTACTTCTGGAGACCCGAAAGTCCTCGGTGCCCCAACTATGAAATTGCTGAAGGATCTCGATGGCACCTGCGTGAGTTGGTCGTTCCTCTTTGCCGACGCGATGTTCGATGCCGGGATTAAAGCCAAAAAGTATATCATGCAATTCGAATCAAAAACAACATATCAAACGCCGGGCAATCCTTATCCGTATCCAGAGAATCTGCTGATCAAGAATTGGGACTTCGCCGGCAATGGAACGAGCGGGAACAATACTTACCCATATCAAAACACGCCGAATGATCCACAAAATCCGGCAACTATGTTCAGTAAAAGCGTTGTTGGCACTTGGCACTATGAATGGGGCGCGCTCCCGGCGGCCGAGGTTACGGACCAAGCTGGCCTCCCAGGACAGAACACCGCGAACCCTCGAGCCAGTTTTCGAGATCACGTTGTGGTAAAGGTCAATGGCACCTACTACGACCCGAGTTATGGACTGAAGTGGGCGAGTGTACAGGCATGGGAAGATGGCGCGGTCGCCGGATTCATGGTGTACGATGGAGCCAAGTATGTGATTCGAAAGAATCCGACCGGGGCCAATGTGCCCGCAGACACTGAAGAACTACCGGTTGATAAAGAGGGCGTCACGAAAGCTGACGGGGAATATCCGGGCACGCCACTGCCACCTCCCTAATAACGCCCGTTTCACCTTACACTTCGGAGCCGTCTAATGGGAGTTCTTTTCTCGTTTGCTATCTTGGTCTTGCAACTCTTGGGTTGGACCGCGCCCAATGTGGACAATCCGGTTGTACGAGCCACGGTCGTTGACGACCGCGTTCTCCTGCCGACTTACAACTCCAGGGGCATGCTCACACTCTTGCGGGGCGGACCGAATCTCATTTTGGACGAATCATTGAACCGAGCGGGACCACCTGTTCCATTGCGAGTTGCTGTCGGGCAGAAAGACACATTGCCGCCGACCTTTCGCAGCTCAACCCACTTACGGATAGACCGATACAATTTTTACAACATTGGTTTTCCCCCCTTGATCTTTGGTCCCTTCGATGAAGGCGAAAGCTACGACCAACTCACCAACCCTCGGTATCTCGGTTACATGCCCCTCAATATCATCCGATATATCAACACACCCGACAGCAATCAAAGCGATAAAACCCGCGGAGAAGTATGCAGTTTGGTTGTCAAGGGTGAGAAACCCGGGCTACACGGATTCGAACGGAGACCCGGCGACCCTCGCGTGCAATTCGACTATCTGCCGGTCAAGGATGGGAAGTTCGAGTGGTATTACAGTGCAACAATGATGTCCGAGGAACTCGGCGGCATTCGCCAATTCGGCGTCATGCGCTGGGTCAAGCTCCCCGCTTTGGGCGACCAAAAGTTCCGAAGGGAGCGTATTGTCTGGGCAACCCCGTTGGCAAATGATTGGACCGAGGGATTCACGGTGCTCGGAGTCAAGGACGATCGCTTCTTCGTCACCAGCGCCGGGCGGCTCTTCATGGCACCACGAGCCAAGCCCACGGGCGGCTCATTGAAGGCGATTCCGACCGAACTCCCGATCCGCGTCCTGATCCACGACACTGATACCGACAAGCACTACGCCTTCACCGCCGCGACGTATTTTGAGATCGCCGAGACGATCCAGCCCCGGCCGCACACCCTCCCGATCTCCCCGCCGTTGATGGCCGCAAACCCGCTCCGGGATGGGTTGAAGGCGATCGACATGGCGACCCGCTGCGCTCGCCTCGTGCGAGGAGTGCCCGATCCGGTCGCGAAGTAGCGCCATTAACGGGAATTGAAAGGGGACGCAGCTCACCGCTCCTTTCGAGCCTTGGATTGCAGCGCCGCCAGCAGGTCGCCGACGCGGATGAAATTGTCCGGCTCCCTGAAATCGTCCGCCGCCGAGCTGCCGGCGCGGGAGCGCGCTGAGAACATGCTGCGTCCCCGTTTTATGCCTGATCTTGCGTTGGTGATCGCCCCCCGTCCCTCACCCCCTGCGCATCTTGCGATAATCCGCTAGCGCCAGCGCCATGCCTTCGTCGAACAGGACCTTCGGCTCGTAGCCCAGCACCGTGCGGGCCTTCGCGATGCTGAAGTCGAGGTTCAGGCCGGCGAACTTCAGCGTCGCCTGCGTGATGCGCGGCGGGTGCGGCTTGTTCTTCCGGCGGAAGACACGCTCGCGCCACGCCGCCAGACGTCGCGCCAGCCACAAGGGCACCGACGCCTTCGGGCGCGGCAGGCCCAGGCCGTCCGCCACCGTTTCGAAGAACCGGCGCTTCGACACGAACTCGCCATCGGTGATGTTGAAGATCTCGCCGACGGCCCGGTCGTTGTCCACGGCGAGGAAGCAGGCCTCGGCGATGTTGCCGACGTAGGTGGTGTTGAGGGCGTACTGCCCGCGGGCGATGTAGACGATCGAGCGTTCCTTCAAGCGGTCGGCGAGGCGCGGCAGGATGGAGCGGTCGCGCGGGCCGTAGACGAAGCCGGGGCGCAGGATCGCGATCGGCAGGTTGTGCTTGCGGACATAGTCGAGCGCCAGCTTCTCGCTCTCGACCTTCGATTGCGTGTAGCCGTCGATGTGGTTGTCCGGCAGCGGTTCGGCCTCGTCGGTGCCGTGGTGGTGCCGGGCCTCGTAGACGCCGAGGCTGGAAACGTGGACGAAGCGCTTCAAGGGTTTCCGCTTCACGGCTTCCAGCAGGTTGCGCAATCCTTCGACGTTCACCTTGCGATAATCGTCGGCCGGCCCCCAGTCGCCGACTTTGGCGGCGGCGTGGATGACCACATCGACGCCTTCGACCGCCTTCGCGACGGCGGCGGGATCGGACAGATCGCCGGGCACGATCTCGGCGTTCAGGGACTTGAGATGGGCAAGGTCCGCGGTCGGCCGCGCGAGCGCGCGGACGGTGATGCCGCGCTGGGTGGCGAGGTCGGCGACGTGGCTGCCGACGAACCCGGTGGCACCGGTGATGAGATAAGTGGGCACGGAAGCATCTCGGAATGAATGGGGAAAGGATAGGGCCGCGCCCGAATTCTGACGAGTCGCGGGCACGGACGGTCGATTCGGAGTTCGACCGAAAAACGCCCCGTTCGGATTCGCGAGTTTGCACGGTGCGCCGGCGATGTTCGCGCGGTACGATGCGCGTTGGCCCATCCCTCTCCCGGAGCCGGTCATGAATCCCTCCCACCGCCGCGAGTTCCTCGAAGACGTCGGCCGCGGCATGCTCCTCGCCGGCGTCGGCGCGCCGCTCGCGCTCGAACTCGGCCTTGCCTCCACGGCCCGCGCCGAGGAAGAATCCAAGACCCTCACCTTCGGCGACCTCGAACCGCTCGTCGCGCTGCTGCAGGAAACCCCCAAAGAAAAGCTGCTGCCGCCACTCGCCGCGAAGCACAAAGCGGGCACCGACCTGCGCACGCTCACGGCCGCCGGCGCGTTCGCCAACGCCCGGACGTTCGGCGGCGAGGACTACTTCGGCTTCCACACGTTCATGGCGCTGGCGCCGGCGTATCAGATGGCGCAGCAGCTTCCGAAGGCCGAGCAGCCGCTGCCGATCTGGAAAGTGCTGTACCGGAACGCCCACTACACGCAGAGCCACGGGGGGCGGTCGAAGGACGTGCTGCGCAAGATCGAACCGAAGCCGGCACCGATGACCGGGGAGAAGGTGCGCGAGGCGGTGAACACCGGCAACGGCGGCGAGGCCGAGAAGCGCCTCGCGGCGCTCGGTTCGCCGGAGGACGCGCTCAACGCCGCCATCCTCGGCGTCGAGGACAACCACGACGTGCACAGCGCCGTGATGCCGTGGCGCGCCTGGGTGATGCTCGATTTCGTCGGCAAGGACCACGCGATCACGATGCTGCGGCAGTCGGTGCGCCAGACGGCGAAGCGCTGCGCCGATTCGCACGCCAAGCCCGAGCAACTGGCGCAGACGCGGAAGCTGCTGCCGATGCTGCTGGACCAGCACAAGCTGCTGGAAGGGCCAAAGGGGAAGCGCACGGGCGACAACCTCTGGCTGGCGGGTCTTTGCGAGACGGTGCTGACATCGAAGCCGGACCAGTCGGGCGGAGCGGTCGCGGCCGCGCTCGCCGAAGGCTTCTCGCCCGAGCAGGTCGGCGAGGCGATCTCGCTGGCGGCCAACCAGCTGCTGTTGCGTCAGGTTGAGAACATGGGCGGTAACATGGGCTTCCGTACGCACGGCGACTCGGCGGGCGTGCACATGTCCGACGAGACGAACGCCTGGCGGAACATGGCGCGCGTGGCCAGCCCGCGCAACCGCGCCGCCGGCCTCATCCTCGCGGCCGTCGACATCGCCCGGCACTGGGACTACTCGACCAACCGCAAGCCGACGCCCGGTCACCAGAAGGACCCGTATCCGTGGAAGGAGCACACGCTGGACGTGAAGGGCACGACGGCGGACGAGTTGCTCAAGGAACTGGACGGCGCGGTCCGCGAGAACCGGCAGGTCCGCGCGTGCGCCATCGTCCACCAGTACGCGACGAAGGGCTTCGAGGCGAAACCGGTGTTCGCCCTGCTCCGGCAGTACATGATCAGCGAGGACGGCCGGCTGCACAATGAGAAGTACTACCAGACGGTGGTCGAGGAGTTCGCGACGACGCGCCCGGCGTTCCGCTGGCGGCAGCTCATGGGCCTGGCGCGGGTCGCGGCCAGTTCCTACGGCTACAGCCAGCAGGACAAGCAAGACGGCCGCGCGCCGGGCTACGAGGAATCGCGGAAGCTATTGGGGATATGACGTTGGTCGATCATTCAGCAACGGAGAAACCCGTCTCCCGAATTCGTTCGGGAAGACGGGTTTCTTCGTTAAGGAATTTCAATCGATTTCGCCATCGACAAACATTCCCTGAGGTGGTTCTCCAACCATTCCATCTGGCTGATCTTGGATCGCGCGAAAAAGTGAATCTCCTCCGAATCGAGTTCGACCCACCGCATCCAGCGATTTTGACCGGGAATCCAATCCTCCTGCTCGACCTTTCCCACGCCGAGTTTCCCGGCCGCGATTGGGTCGATCCGGCAATCGCAGGTATTGAAGTAGAGGAGTTCGGGTTCGGAGAAATTGACGCCAATCCAGTATTTCTTGCCGTCCAAATAGACGCCGATATCGTCCCACTGGGGAAGTTTTTTGACCGACACCTTGCAGGCGTTGGCGGCTTCGACCAGCATGTTCATCAAATTGGAAAGCGCTTTCAAACCCTCGGGCATGTATTTGCCAACCTGTGCGATCGTCATGTTCCTCGCCTCCAGAAAATCGAAGAGCTGCTCCAAAAGAAATCCTGCGACTTGATCGACCGGAATCGCATGATGCAACTCCTCGTCAATCCAATCGGCGATTTCAAACCAGCGGATGGCCTGATCGGGCTTGGCGTCGTCCGCTTTCAATTCTACCGGGTATCGAGTGAGCAGCAGCAATCGATTATTGGCGATTCCGCTCTCCCGAAGCGCGACGCGATAACCTTCCAGTTGGCCCGTGCGAAGCGGCGATTCCACTTTCACTTCGATCCAAGCGAGGCGGTTGGGCGACCGGATTTCCAAGTCCGGTCGGCCTTGATCAGTCTCGATTTGCGTATGAATCTCGATCGCGCTCGCATCTTCCGCCGGGAGCGCGATCAGGCCACCAGTCAATTTTGACACTAGCCGGGTGCCGGATTCCGGAGCCAGCACCAACAACTGTTCGATCACCAAGGCCAGCGATTCCGTCAAGAAGTTCTCGTCTTGTCGGGCCGCCCATTTGTGTAGCCGGTGAAAGACATTGTTGGCGAACCGGGGCATCACGCCTCCAACATGCGATGCTTCCGCACCCACTGGATCTGCGCGGTGTGGTGCCGGCCGTGCCAGGCGTAGAGGCCCACGGCTTCGTTCAGCGATACCGGCCGGTTCGGCTCGGGGTGGAAATAGCACTTCGCAAATTGCTCGTCCGTCAGCGATTTCAACAGGTGGCTCCAGCGCGCGTGGATCGCGTCGAGCTGCACGAGCGCGATATCAGCGGGGAGTTCGGACGAATCCGCGAGGGCGACGAACGCGCCGGGATCGTAGGCGAAGATCCGCGGTGTATCGCCGGTCAGCGCCAGCTTCATGCGCAGCAGGCCGTTGCCGTGGCTGTCGGCGAGGTGATGGACGATCTGGCGCACGGTCCAGTTGCGGTACTTGGTGCCGTCGATCTCCTCGTCGGAGAGTCCATCGAGGGCTTCGCGCAGTTCGAAGGGCATCGAGGCGATCGCCTCGATGGCGGCGGCGCGCTGGGCGGGCGTTGGAGTCGGATTCGGCTGGTATTCGCCGTAGGGGTTGTCGGGCGGGTTCATGAACGCGAGTCCGGGTTACGCGTCGGAACCGGGGCCGCGGAGGAAGGCGTTGAAGTGGTTGCCCGTGTAGGCGACGACGACGGTCCAGCCTCCCGGCAGGTCGCGGTAGACGCGGACCGCGACATTGCTGGTGTATTGGCCGGTGGCGATTTCGCGCAGGTTGTGATCGGCGGGGCGGAGGAAATAGACCCAGGCGGTCTGGCGGCCGTTCGCGTCGAGCCGAAGGGCGAGCGTCGGCACGCCCTGAAGGTCCCGGCGGCCCGCGAACGTGGCGAGGCGGAGGTCGAAGGCCTCGGGCAGCGCGTCGGTCAGGCGGTGTTCGGTCAGCCAGTCGGCGGCGGTGAGGCCCGGCGCCTGCCAGAGTCGGTCCTGGTGGTCGGCGAGGGCGGCGAGGTCGAGCACGGGCCGGGTGTAGGCCACGAAGGCACCATACGCGGCCACGAGCAGCGAGGCGGCGAGGGCAAACTTCACGGCCGTGCGCCGCCAAGCCCAGCGAAGCTGCGACGCGAGATTCGATTTCAGGCGGTCGGACAGGTCGACCGGCACGGGCACGGCATTCATCGCGGCACCGACGGCGGCGTCCTGGGCGGTGCGCGCGGCGAGCGCGCCCGCGCAGGCCGGGCATGCGGCGAGGTGCGCGTCCAGCGCGGCGGCATCCGCCGGTACGAGGTCGGAAGGCCGACCGGGCCGGTGGAACAACAGCAACAAGCTAGCGTGCGGGCAATCCATCGGTCTCGTTTCCCGGCGAAAGTTTCGCCCGGAGGTAGTTCTTGGCCCGCGCCAGGCGGGACATCACCGTGCCGATCGGCAGATCCATCTGGTCCGCGATCTCACGGTAGCTGAAATCTTCGAAATAGAACAAGATCAACGGCGTCCGGAACGTCTCGTCGAGGTCGTCCAGGGCCGCCTGCAGGGTGGCGGGGTCCACGGCCGGCGGCGGAGCCGGTTCGGGTGCCGCGTAGCCGTCGAGGTTCTCGCCGGGCACGCAGCGGTTCCGCTTCTCGTCGCGGACGCGGTGCAGGTAGGCGTTCCGCAGGATGCGGAAGAGCCAGGCCTTGGCGTGGGCCGGCTCCCGCAGGGTTGCGAGTCGCGGGAGGGCCTTGCCGAAGGTTTCCTGCACGAGGTCGTCGGCGTCCGCGGCGGAGCCGCCGAGGCGGTACGCGTAGCGGTACAGGGACCGATAGTGGGCGTCGATCAGTGCGTGGGCATCGATCGCCGCCGCCATGCCACGTCCCCCGTCGATGGTGAAGATGCCGAGTGCGGGATTTTATTCCCGGAGATTTCTTCGCGATTCGGAGACGATACGGAGTTCGTGGATTCGTCGTCGGGATTTTCGGGAATAAAGTCGGCGGCCGCGCATCGAGTGTGTGGAGTCGGGGACGGCACGACCCTTGTCGGCCGGTTGGGTTCGTGTAAGTTTTCACGAGCCGAAACGGTTCGCGGTCGGTTCGCCGTCCTCGCCCGCCGGATCGCTTCCATCGGGGGAGCGGGTTCCCGGCGGTTCTCCGAGTTTCGGTCCGTATCTACCTCAGGAGTGTTCCGATGAAGAAGTACCTCATGATGCTCGCCGTGGCGTTCGCTCTCGGCATGACGGTCGGCTGTGGCGGCAGCAGCAGCACCGCGACCCCGGCGCCGAAGACCGACAAGAAGGACGACAAGAAGGCCGACGACAAGAAGGCCGACGACAAGAAGGCCGAAGAGCCCAAGAAGGAAGAGCCGAAGAAGGAAGAACCCAAGAAGGAAGAGCCGAAGAAGGAAGAACCCAAGAAGGAAGAGAAGAAGTAACTCGCCGGGGCTTTCGCCCCGTGGACCTTTTCGCGTTTTCGCCCGACGCGTCGCCGGCTTCGGCCGGCGAAATTCGGGTGATCCCCCGTTCGACCAACATCATACTGGAGTGAATCAATGAAGAAGTTCCTCGCGCTGCTCGTCGCGGCTTTCGCCCTCAGCGCCACCGTCGGCTGCGGCGGCAGCAGCTCGGCCCCGGCCGCCCCGAAGAAGGAAGAAAAGAAGGAAGAAAAGAAGTCCTAACTTCGACCGCTTCCCGCGCGGCGTGCCGACCGGGACCGGTCGGCACGTTGCTTTTCCCGGATCTCTCCATGCGCGCGATCGTTCAACTACTCGTTATCGTCGGCCTGTTCACCCTCGCAGGCTGCACCACGCGCTCCGACCGTGGCAAGAACAAAGACTACGACGTTCCCAAGACCGGTGCGGAAAAACAAGACGGGAAGTGACGTTCGGTGTGCTCTTCGGTTTGGCGAACCGAGGGTGTCGGCCCAATCTCATCAACACAAATCTGCCATACCTTTCCCAGTTTTCATTCCGCCGCCATTGACGGATCGCGTATTCGCATGGAATCTCTTGGTTTTTTGCCCCCAATGGGGCAACGGGATGTAGCCACGGGTGGAGCGCAGCGAAACCCGTGGAAGCATCGGGTTCCAATCGCCCCGGAGGGGCGAAGGAGCGTTCGCCTGCCCCTTCGGGGCAGTTCCGACCGTATCGCGTGTCTCGCACCACGGGTTCCGCTTCGCC
>JAHBXO010000011.1 GCA_019636445.1 Gemmataceae bacterium
TCATCGGATGCGCTTGGCCGGTCTTTCCGCCGCCTCCGCGCCACCCTACGGCGGAAAGACGCCCGATTTCCGGAAGCGCCGTAGCCCGATAAGGACTTACGTCGATTGGAACGGTCGCGCGTTTTGTGAAACTCCGCTGTGGCAGGGCGCGAACAACGCGTTTACACTGAACCGACATCGAATCCATTCGGTACTTTCCAACGAGTCAGCCATGCCGCCGCCCGATCGCCGCACGTTCCTCGGAGCCGCCGCCGTCGCGGGGATGGCCGCGAACACTACGACCGCTGAAACGAAGCGCCCCGCCGTCTCGAACCCGCGCGCCACCGATGGCGACAAGCGTTTCGAGCCGAAGTGGGATGAATCGCTCACGATCACCGTCGGCAACGACAAGGGCGATCTCGCCGGGCGTGACGAGAAAGTGATCCAGGCGGCCGTCGATACCGTCGCCCGCGCCGGCGGTGGGACCGTGAAGTTGCTACCCGGCACGTTCAAGCTGCGGAATGCCGTCTATCTGGCGTCGAACATTCGCATCGTCGGCGCCGGAGCGGACACGATCTTCATCAAGGAGCCGTCGGTCTCGTCCAAGCTCGCGGCCGATTCCGACTGGTACGATCGCGAGATCACGCTGGCCGACGCGGCCGGCTTCCGCGTCGGCGATGGCGTCTGCCTTCGTGCCAAGAACCCGCACCACGGCGGCGCCACGGTCATCAAACGCACTCTCGTCGCCCGCTCCGGCAACCGCTTCAAACTCGACAAGGGCCTTCGCGAGAACCTCTGGTCCGCCGGCACGCCGACCGCCGCCACGCTCTTCCCGCTCTTCTCCGGCGAGTTCGTCTCGAACGTGACCATCGAGAACCTCACCCTCGACGGCAACAAGGCCAACAACCTCGAACTCGACGGCAACTACGCCGGCTGCATCTTCCTCCAGGACTGCGCCGACTTCACTATCCGCCACGTGACGGCCCGTAACTACCGGGGCGACGGCATCAGTTGGCAGATCTGCCACGACGTGCTCGTCGAGAACTGCCACAGCCACGACCACACCGGCCTCGGCCTGCACCCCGGCTCCGGTTCGCAACGGCCGATCATGCGCAACAACAAACTCGAACGGAACCACATCGGCCTCTTCTTCTGCTGGGGCGTCAAGTACGGCCTCGCCGAGAAGAACACGATCGACGACACGAAGACCGCCGGCCTCTCCGTCGGCCACCGCGACACCGACAATGTCATCCGCGACAACCTCGTTCGCCGCAGCGGCCAGCAGGGCATCCTCTTCCGCCCCGAACGCGGCCCCGGCTTCACCGGCGACCGGAACGAAGTCGTCGGCAACACGATCGAGGACACCGGCGACGAGAACGCGGCCGCCATCGATGTGCAGGGTACGACGGCGAACCTCGCGTTTCGGAACAACACGTTGAAGGAATCGCGCGGCCCGTCGAAGCGAGTCGGCATCCGCATCGGCGCGAAGGCGAGCGAGATCTCGCTGGAGGGGAACACGATCAAGGGCTTCGCGAAGGATGTGGAGGATCGTCGCGAGACAAAATGAATTGCATCCCGCCCGCCGTCGGGCTATGCTGGGAACCAATTGCGGCCCTGCCGCGTCTCACTCTGCCGGTCCATCCCCACACGCCGCCCCGCGCGGTCACGCCTCGGAGGTTCTCTCCACATGTTCACGTTCCTCGGCTCCCGCCAGCGCCACTGCGACGGCCTCGATCGCCGCAACTTCCTGGCCCTTGGGGCTTTCGGCGCGGGCCTCACGCTCGCCGACCAACTCCGTGCCAAGGCCGCCTCGCCAACGCAGACGCGATCCCTGGCGACTCCGAAGTCCGCGATCATGGTCTACCTGCCCGGCGGACCGTCGCACATGGACATGTACGACCTCAAGCCGGAAGCGCCGGCGGAGTTCCGCGGCGAATTCAAGCCGATTCAAACGAACGTCCCAGGCATTCAGATCAGCGAACATATGCCGATGCAGGCGAAGATGTTCGACAAGCTCGCCGTCGTCCGCTCCGTCGTCGCCACGGACGAACATAGCGACAGCTACGTCATGACCGGCTACCCCGAACAGATCAACCGGACCGTCGGCCACCCGTCCTTCGGCTCCGTCATGTCGAAGCTCGGTAGCGGCACCGACGACGTGCCCGCCTTCGTCTCTCTCCGTGGCATGAGCATGGGCACCGAACCCGGCTACCTCGGCGTCGCGCACCGACCGTTCACGCCGGACGGTTCCGGCCGCGAAAACCTCCGCGCGAAGTACGCCGCCGAGAAGATGGACGACCGCAAGGGCCTGCTCGGCAAGTTCGACTCCGCCCGCCGCGACATCGACGCCAGCGGGACCATGAAGGGCCTCGACAGCTTCACCCAGCGCGCCTTCGACATGATCGCCAGCGGCACCGTCCGCAAGGCGCTCGACCTGAAGCACGAAGACCCGCGTTCGAAGGACCGCTACAAGGGCGTCGAGCAGTTCCTCACCGCCCGCCGGCTCATCGAAGCCGGCGTCGGCTGCGTTACCCTCAGCTACGGTGGCTGGGACACCCACACTTCGAACTTCAAGGAACTCAAGAAGCAACTCCCGAACCTCGACCGGGGCCTCGCGAACATGATCCGCGACCTGGACGAGCGGGGCATGCTCGAAGACACGGTCGTGGTGGTCTGGGGCGAGTTCGGCCGGACGCCGAAGATCAACTCCAGCGACGCCGGGCGCGACCACTGGTCGCCGGTGATGAGCGCGATGATCGCCGGCGGCGGCCTGAAGATGGGCCAGGCGATCGGCGCGTCCTCGGCCCGCGGCGAATACCCGAAGGACCGGCCGTACAAGGTGCCGCACGTCCTCAACACGCTCTACAAGGCCGTCGGCATCGATTCGTCGATCACCTTCCCGAACGGCACCGGCCGGCCGATGTACATCCTCGACGACCGCGAGTTGGTGACGGAACTGCTGTAAGATCCGTGATTCCCGGCCGATAATGAACGGGAGTCGTTTCCTTCGCGGAAACGACTCCCGTTTTGCGTCTTCAACCGTTTCTCGATTCGCGGGGTCCGGGCATGGCCGTGAATGCGCGCGTCCTGATGCGCAAGGGGCATCGCTGGGGCGCGATCGTCGTCGCGGTGCCGTTCCTCGTCGTCATCGCGACGGGGATCCTGCTGCAACTGAAGAAGGAGATTCCGTGGGTGCAGCCGCCGACGCAGCGCGGCGCGGGCAAGGCGCCGGCGATCGCGTTCGACGCCATCCTGGCGGCGGCGCGGAGCATACCCGAGGCGGGAATCGAGGGCTGGGGCGACATCGACCGGATCGACGTGCAGCCCTCGCGCGGCCTCGCGAAGGTCACGTCCAAGACTCGCTGGGAAGTGCAGGTGGACCTGAAGACCGGCGACGTGCTGCACTCGGCTTATCGCCGCTCCGACCTGATCGAATCGCTGCACGACGGCTCGTGGTTCCACGACGCCGCGAAGCTCTACGTCTTTCTCCCCGTCGCCGTCGTCGTCTTCGGCCTGTGGGCGACGGGGATCTACCTTTTCTTCCTGCCGATCGCGGTGCGGTGGCGGCGGAAGCCGGTCACTGCCGTGCCGCCCCCTTCGCGTTCAGCTTGATGGCGTACAGCCCTTTGCTCGCCGTAATGAAGAGCGTGTCCATCGCCTTGCCGCCAAAGCAGACGTTCGCCGTCCACCCTTCCGGCACGGGGATCGTCGTCACCTTCTTGCCGGCCTTGTCGAAGACGAGCACGCCCCGGCCGGTGAGGTAGACGTTGCCGGCCTCGTCGATCGTCATGCCGTCGCTCCCCTCCTCGCAGAAGAGCGCCTTGTCCTTGAGCGAGCCGTCGGCGGCGATGGCGTAGCGGTAGGTCTTCTTCGCGCCGATGTCGGCGACGTAGAGCGTCTTGCCGTCGGGCGTGCCGACGATGCCGTTCGGCTGCTTGAGGTCGTCCGCGACGCGGACGAGTTTCCCCTTTGGCGGCAAGAAGTACACGCCCTGCGTGGACTGCTCGATCGGCCCGCGCTTCCAGTAGGGGCGTTTGTAGTACGGGTCGGTGAAGTACGCGCCGCCGGTCGGCGTTACCCAGAGGTCGTTCGGTCCGTTCAGGAGCTTGCCGCCGAAGTCCTTGACGAGAACAGTCGTCTTCTTCGTCTTCGGGTCGATGGTCCAGAGTTCGTTTTTCTCGTCGGCGCAGGCCCAGAGGAGTCCGTCCTTGTCGAAGCAGAGGCCGTTCGACCGGCCGCAGGGCTTCATCCACTCCGTGAGCTTGCCGTCGACGCTCCAGAGCATGATGCGGTCGTTCGGCTGGTCGGTGAAGTAGACGTTGCCGTCGGCGTCGACGGCGGGGCCTTCGGTGAAGGCGAAGCCGTCGGCGAGTTTCTCGACCTTCGCGCCGGCGGGCACGAGGTCGGCGGCGGCGAGCGAAGGGACGAATGCGAGGAGCAGGAACGCGGCGCGCATGGCGGACTCCGGGAGGGGTGCGGAGTCAGCATAAGGAGAACGCGTCGGCCGGCATGGGCCGACCGACGCGAATCCGTTAGCGGTTGAAGAGGAACGCGGGGCTGTTCAGGAGCGCCCACGTGAGGTCCTGGGCGCCGAGGACGCGGGGGTCGCTCGGCGGCACCTTCGCGGCGTCGGCGGCGAGCCGCTGGTATTCGCGGTCCTGCGCCAGATAGCGGTTCCGCAGTTCGGCCTTCTTCTTGTCCGTCCGCTTCGACGGTTCGGTGTCGAGCAGCTTCGCGAACTCGGGCGAGATCGGCGATTGCAACCGCGGGTTCTTGTCGGTCGTCACCGAGAGGCGGAACTTGCCGATGGTGTGGCCGGTGCCGAAGCGCTGGTCGAAGACGAAGGTGAGCGCGACGCCCTTCTCGGCGTTGACGCCGCCCTGGAGGCGGAAGATGGCGGCGTGATCGATGCCGAGTTGCGGCGCGATCGCCCAGCCGGAGGCGGGGTTGTTGTCGACGGCGTTCGCGACCGGGAATCCGTCCTGCTGGAAGGTCGCCATCGGGCTGACGAGTTTCACCGGTTTGGCCTTCGAGTCCTCGTCGGCCTTCGACTTCTGATTCGCCCGCAGCTCGTTCAGCACGAAGTTGCCGTTCTCGGCGCGACCCGGCCCCTTCTTGTTCGGCAGTGAGGGATCGGTGAGCACTTCCAGTCGGACGGCGGTGAAGTTCGCTTTTTCCTGAATCTCCGTCGTGACGGTGTAGGTGTCGGTCGCTTCGATCGATCCGGAAACGAGGATCGAGCCGTCCTTCTGGATTTCCATCTTGGAGGCTTTCTTCGCCTCGCCGGGGGTCGGGCCGGACTTGGAGACGGCCTTCGTCGGCGTCAGAACTTTCCACGCCGTCGGCTTCTGCTCGCGGAGGCCCGCTTCCCACGCGGCTTGCTTGGCGTCGAGCGACTTCTGGTACTCCGCAAACACGCGAGCCCGTTCCTGATGTTCCTTCACGAGCGCGGCATGGTCGGGCCCGGCGGCGCGGAGCGCCGTCACTCCGTTCTCGGTCTCGGCCTTCGTCGGGAAGCGGTTGAGCACCGAAAGATAAATCTCCTCGACGACCTTTGCGTCGTCCTTCTCCTTGAGGGTGAACTTGGCGATGTGGTTGTTGCCGTCCTGCACGGCGTCGCCGACAACGGGTCCGGAGACGAACGCGAGGATCGGCCCGAGCA
The DNA here is from genome assembly GCA_019636445.1 of Gemmataceae bacterium. Classification (GTDB taxonomy): domain Bacteria; phylum Planctomycetota; class Planctomycetia; order Gemmatales; family Gemmataceae; genus Limnoglobus. The sequence goes on from JAHBXO010000011.1 coordinate 5,642, forward strand.
TGAGGCCGTTAGAGCGCTCGCACTCGCAGGCGCTCTCACGGACGGGCTTGCCGAGGAGTTCGAGGAAGCCGCCGGGGAGTTCGACGTTGCTATCCAGCAGTTGCGCGGCGCGGGCACCGGGCGGCAGGCCGGGGAGGCGTGTCACACTGCCGGTGGTCTTGTAGACGGAATCGTAGAGCACTTCCGCCGGCAGGCGCCGGGCAAGGCCGCGGGAGAAGTTCTGCTCGTCGTCCTTGTTCCAGCGGTTCGCGGCGACGGAGAGCTGGTACGTGCGGCTCTTGCAGATGGTCTTCACGACGGAGCGGACGTCGAAGCCGGAAGCGATGAAATCCTCGGTCAGCTTGTCGAGCAGTTCGGGGTTCGTGGGCGGGTTGCCGGCGCGGATGTCGTCGACCGGTTCGATGATGCCGACGCCGAGGAGATAGCTCCAGATCCGGTTCACGTACGATTTCGCGAAGTACGGGTTCTTCGGTGAGGTGATCCACTTGGCGACCTGCTCGCGACGGTGTTCGTCCCCCTTCGGCAGGTCGCCGTGCGGATAGGGGAACTTCGGGTTCGCGGTCTGACCGGTCCGTTCGTGCTTCACATCGCCGGCTTTCGCGTCCTCGATGATTTCCGAAAGCGGCTTGGTGCGCTCGACGGCCGTGTCGACGCCGACGCGCTGGCCCTTGAACTTGGGGTCTTCCTTGCGGGTCACCTGCGCGAAGTACGCCGCCAGTTCGTAGTACTGGTCCTGCGTCCATTTCTCGAACGGGTGATCGTGGCACTTGTTGCAGTTGAAGCGGATGGCCAGGAACAGCTGCGTGGTGTTCTCCATCGCCGCGTCCGGTTCGCGGAGAATCTTGTAATACGCCGCCGGGGGATTCTCGAGATTCGACCCCTTGGCCGTAAGGATCTCGTAGGCGAATTTGTCGTACGGCGTGTTCTTGACGAGCTGATCGCGGATCCAGCCGCGCAGGGCGGTCGCGCCGCGGTCGCCGAGGAACTTGCGGTTCACCTGGAGCATGTCCGCCCACTTGTTCGTCCAGTGTTCGATGTAGGCGTCGGAGCCGACGAGGGCGTCGACGAGGGAGTCCCGCTTCTCACGGCTCGGCTTCGGATCGGCGAGGAACTTGCGCACGTCGTCGGACGACGGCGGCAGGCCGGTGAGGTCGATCGTCACGCGGCGGATGAACTCCGCGTCGGTGCAGAGTTCGCTCGCCTGGATCTTCATCTTCTTCAGCTTCTCGTCGACCAGCGAGTCGATGTGGTTGAGCACGGGCTGTTGTTTCCAGGCGAATTCGCTGCGGTCGCCCATGACGACAACGGTCGAGGCGGCGTAAGAACCCTCGTAGCGCACCAGCATCGTCGATTCACCGCGGCGGAGGCTCGTGAGCAGGCCGGTCTTGTCCACGGTGGCGACTTCGGTGTTGCTGCTCTCGATGAAGCACTCGGCGCTCACGTCGCGTTTGCGGCCGTCGGCGTATGTGGCGATCACGGCGAACTGCTGCTTGCCGCCGATGGCTTGGATAGTCGGATTCAGAGGCAGAACGTCGATCGACGTGACCCGCGGGGCGGTGTAATCGAGGGCGACGCCTTCGGCGATCCACTGCTTGACGAGTTCGTAGTTCGGGTCGCCGGGCTGCCAGACGACGCCGCCGGCGTGCGGAACGGCCCCGGCGGGTTTGAGGAGCATCAGCGACTTGTCCGGGGCGGCGCGGTTGAAGCGCCGGCCTTCGAGGTCGTCGGTGAGCGAGCGGTGATCGAAGATCGAGTCGTAGCCGCGCAGCGACAGCTTGAAGCCGTTCTTCCCCTGAGCCGACCCGTGGCAGGTGCCTTGATTGCAGCCGAGTTTCGAGAGGACCGGCTGCACGTCGGTGACGAAGCTGACGGCCTTCGCGGACTTCTGGCCGGAGACTTTCACGGCCACCTTCGCCGTCTGGCCGCCGAGGCTGATCGACAGCTCGCCGGCACCGTCGGCGATCGGGCGCACGAGGCCCGCCGGCGAGACGCTCGCGACCTTCGGCGCGTCGATCGTCGCGATCCGCGTCGCGTCCACCGTGTCGCCGTTATCGAGTTTGACCGTGACAAGCAGTTGCCCGTAAGCGTACGGGTTCGCGAGTTCGATGCTCGCCGGCTGCACGGCGAGGGACGCGACCTTCGCGTTCGGGGGCAGTTTCTCCGCATCGGCGGCGAGGGCCGTCGGGGCGAGCATCAGGAGCAGGAAGAGGGTACGCATGATATCGGGTAGCTGAGGATGGTGTTCGGGTGGAAATCGATTACTTCGCGGCGGTCTTGGCGGTGATCGGGACGGCGGTGAATTCCTTGAGGAGCTTGCCGGAGACAGCATCGTGCAGCCAGACCTTGCCGTCGAAGCCGGCGCTGGCGATCCGGGCACCGTCCGGGGACCACGCGACGGCGTATGCCGGGCCGGAGACTTTTTCGCACACGAGCTTCTTGGCCGGTTCGATGGTGTAGACGCTGACTTCGCCCTTGCCGTCGAGGCTGCTGGTCGCGGCGAATTTGTCCCCGGCCGGGCTGAACTTCGCGCACGAGATGCGACCGGGCATCGGTTCGAACTGCTTGAGCTTGTTCGAGTCGTCGCCGATCTCGCGCTTCACTTCCCGGTGCATCTTGTAGAGCCGCGGCGTACCGTCGGACCCGGCCGAGAGGATTTCATCGTAGACGTTCGGTTTGGCGCCGGGAGTGTCGTTGGGCACCTTCTGCATCTTCTTCTCCTTCATCGGCCGGCGGTCGATCGTCATCACGCCGCCCTTGAGCGCGCCGGGGGTGATGCTCGTCACGTTGTCGATGAATCGTTGCGTGGGCACGTCGGTGAGCTTCACGGTCATGTCCCGGCCTCCGGACACGAGGTGCAGGCCGTCCTGGCTGAACGCGGTGGTGAGCACCCAGTCGGAGTGCGTGCCCATCTGGAGGAGTTGCTTGCCGGTGTCGGCGTCCACGGCGCGGACGGTGTTGTCGGTGCAGCCGAAGGCGACGAGCTTGCCGTCCGGCGACCAGCTCACGCCAGAGAGCGTGTCGAAGGTGACGGGCGTGGAGACTTTGAGTTTGCGCTTTTCGACGTTCCAGATCTGGACTTCGCCGAATCGGCCGGGGGAGCCTCCGGCGACGGCAAGCCACAGGCCGTCGGGCGAGAACGCGATGCTGCGCACCTGTTCCGAAAGGCCGATGAGGCGGGCTTCGAGTTTACCGCCGTCGGCGGCGTGGAGCAGGACTTCGTGATAGCCCGTGACGGCCAGATATTTGCCGTTCGGAGAGAACGCGAGCGAGGTGACGACCGGCGGAGCGAGGTACTGGTGCGGGTGGTCCTCGTCGACCGTCACTTTCTCCTTCGCCGAGGCGGGCGTATCGTCCTTGGCCCCTTCCTTGATCCAGCGTTCGACGAGGGCGTATTGCTTCGCCGTGAGGGCGTCGCGGTTCTTGGGCATCTCGTGCTGGCCGTCCTTGACGCGGATTTCGTCCAGCAAATAACTCTGTTCCGGCTTGCCGGGTACGATGCCGGATTTGCCCGTCTCGCCGGCTTTCAGAAGTTCCGCGAACTCCGTCATTATGTAGCCGCCCTGCGCCTTCGCCGGCTGGTGGCAGCCCTGGCAGTTCTGCTGGAAGATCGGGCGGATCTCTTTGAAATAGCTGACCGGTCCGTCGGCGGTTTCGGCCTTCGGCTGGGCGGGAATGGCATTCGCGAGCAGCGCCATCGCAAGGAGGGCCGCCCACGACCAACGGAGAGAGGGCATCGCGACCTCGAACGGGGATGCGCCGCGAGAAGCCGGCGCCTATCGGGTGAGACTAATACTTTATCAGAAAGTCCCGCGTGCATTCAAACGGATTTTCCCATGGACCCCGTCGCCGTCATCCTTGCCGAACTGTCCCGCAAGGGGTACGTCCCGCTGAAGCCGAAGCAACTGGCCAAGAAGCTCGGGATCGGCGAAGCGGCCTATCCCGAGTTTCGCAAGGCGCTCAAATCGCTTCTGGCCGACGGACGCGTCGAGCAGGGGAAGAACAACCAACTCCGCCCGGCCGACCAGTTCGGGTCCGTGGTCGGCATCTACCGGCGCGTGAAGTCCGGTCACGGATATGTCCGCCCGCACGGCCCCGAAGCCGGCTCCGGGGCCGACATTTACATCCGCGAGGGAAAGGAGCGAGATGCCAGCACCGGCGACGAGGTGATGGTGAAGCTCACCCGCCGCGCCAGCGGGCAGAAAGACGCCGCCGGCGAAGTCATCCGCGTGCTGGTGCGAGCCACGCGCACCTTCGTCGGCACCTACTTCGAACGCGAGGGCCAGGCATTCGTCCGCGTCGACGGCACCGTCTTCAGCCACAGTATCCTCGTTGGCGACCCTGGCGCGAAGGGTGCACGGCCGCAGGACAAGGTCGTCGTCGAAATGGTGAAGTTCCCGTCGCCCGACGACCGCGGCGAAGGCGTGATCGCCGAAGTCCTCGGCCCGCTGAACCAGCCGGGCGTGGACCTGCTCACGATCGTGAAGGCATTCGGCCTGCCGGAGGAGTTCCCCACGGAGGCGCTCGACGAAGCCCGGTCGCAGGCCGATCGGTTCCGCGAGGACGACTTCCACGGCCGCACCGACTTCACACACGACCTCGTGGTGACGATCGACCCGATCGACGCGCGGGACTTCGACGACGCCGTCAGCGTGGAGATCGACCCGAAGACCAAGCACTGGATCCTCACCGTGCACATCGCGGACGTGGCCCACTTCGCGCCGTCGGGTGGTCCGCTCGACACCGAGGCGAAGAAGCGGGCGACGAGCATCTACCTGCCGCGCAAGGTCATTCCGATGTTCCCGGAAGTGATCTCGAACGGATTGGCGAGCCTGCAAGAGGGCCGCGTTCGGTACGTGAAGAGCGTGCGGATGGAGTTCACGGCGAGCTTGCAGAAGGGTCATGTCGAATTCTTCAACGGCGTCATCAAACCACGCAAGCGCTTCCATTACGAAGGCGTCCAAGAAATCCTGAACTCGTTTAGCGGCGAGGCGAAGCCGAGCGCGAACGCCAAGCCGAGCGCGGAAGTTCCTTCCGACGTGCTCGCGATGCTGAAGCGGATGCGCGATCTGGCGGCGCTCTTGCGGAAGAAGCGGTTCAAACGCGGCTCGCTGGAATTGAGCATGCCGGAGGCGGTGCTGGAGTACGACGCCGACGGCCGCGTGAACGGTGCCCACTTCGCCGTGAACGACGAGAGCCATCAGATCATCGAAGAGTTCATGCTCTCGGCGAACGAAGCGGTGGCGGAGCATCTCACGACGCTCGGCGTGCCGTTCCTGCGTCGCGTCCACCCGGCACCGAAGACGGAGAAACTGGAAGCATTCGCCGAGTTCGCCCGCATCCTCGGCTATCCGATGAAGCACGCCGAGGACCGCTTCGAATTGCAACGACTCCTGCGGATCACCGCCGAGAAGCCCGAGCGCGCGGCCATCCATTACGCCCTGTTGCGGAGCCTGAAGCAGGCGACCTACTCGCCGGTACAGGACGAGCACTACGCGCTGGCGAGCCAGCACTATTGCCACTTCACGTCGCCGATCCGCCGCTACCCGGATCTGGTGGTGCATCGGCTACTGGATCGTTGGATCCGGCACAAAAAGGTGACGGCCGACGAGACGGAGATGAAGATCCTCGGCGACCACTGCTCGCGGATGGAACGCCGTGCCGAGACGGCGGAACGGGAACTCGTGAAGCTGAAGCTGCTGCAGTACCTGAGCACGCGACTGGGCGAGCAACTCGACGCCGTCATCACCGGCGTCGCCGACTACGGCTTCTTCGCGCAGGCGGAGCGCTTCCCGGCCGAGGGCTTGATCCATGTCTCGAGTTTGACCGACGATTATTACCACTTCGACGAAAGCTCGCACTCGCTGGAAGGGGGCCGGCGCAAGAAACGGTTCCGCCTCGGCGACCGCGTGCGGGTGGAAGTGGCTCGCGTGGACCTGCAGCGCCGGATGCTGGACTTCCGCCTCGCGGGACAGGCGGCCCAACCGGCGAAGGAGCCGCCGCGCGAGCCAAGCCCCCGAAAACGGGGACGCAGTCGCTGAGTGGAGCCGGTCACTCGACTTGCTTGATTTTCCGGCTGGCTTCGTCGCGACGGCCCCCCTCGCGGCCGACGTGCGTCGTCGCGTATTGCCGCTCGGCGATCGTCCAGGCTTCCTTCGCCCGCTTCGCATCCCCCTGCCGGAACGCCACGTCGCCGAGGTGGTCCCAGACGGTCGGATCGTTCGCGCCGTCCGGCAGCGCCGCGGCCTTCTCCAGCTGCTCGCGAGCCTCCGCGAGCCGGCCCTTGCGGAAGAGCACCCAGCCAAGGCTGTCCAGATAGGGCGCATGATCGACGTTCGGCTCGCCGGCGCGGGCGCGGTCGTCGGCTTCGATCTCGATCGCGCGGCGGATCAGCCGCTCCGCTTCGTCGAGCTTGCGGTTCTGGTCGGCAAGGTTGTAGCCGAGATTGTTCAGGGCCAGCGCATCGTCGGCGTCGTCGTCCAGAATGCCGCGCAGTTCCTCCTCGGCTTCGCGGAGCTGCTTCATTCCGAGGAACGCCTGCGCCCGCAGGTAGCGGAGCGAACGGATCTCGGCGGGGGAACGGAACTCCGCCATCGCGGCATCGCAATCCTTCAACATCTCGTCGTGCCGGCCGAGGATGCCCAGGATGTGGACCTTCTCGCGTCGCGAGGCGAAGGCGTTGTCCCCTTCGGCGCGGGCGATGGCGGCGAGTGCGGCCGGGGCGTTGCCCAGTTCGGCGTGCGCGGCGGCGCGGTAGTAGTTCAGCACGCCCGCGCCGAGGCTGCCAGACGAATTGCAAAGCTCGAGAATGTCTCGCCATTTCCGCCGGCCATACAGGTGCCGGTGGAGTCGTTGGAAGGAGCGGAAGTTGCCGTCGGCCTCGAAGCTTGCGCGGAGGGCGCGCTCGACGGCGTCGGGCTGACCGGCGCGTTCGCACGCCCACGCAAGCAGGTCCCAGAACTCGGGCGAGCGTTTTGTTCCGCTCGACAGTTGCGCGGCGCGGGTCGCCTTGAGCGCGAGCGCCGGTTGGGCCGCGAAGGCGGCCGCGAAGGCCTGTCGGCGTTCGCCCTCCTTCGCGGGTACGACGGCCGGCTTGCGGGGGAACCGTTCCGGCGTCGCGGGGAAGATCGCCTCGGTGATTTCGAGGATGCCAGAACCGGAGTCGGCGGTCGCGTAGGTGGCGCACAGGAGGCGGAAGAAGGCGGGATCGGTCGCGGTGGCGGCGAGTTCGCGGAACTCCTGGTGGGCCGTGCCGAACCCGGCAGGCGTCTTCGCGCGTTCCGCGAGCAGCGCCCATTTCGCGGGTGCTTCGGTTCGGGCTGCGAGAATCGCCTCGACGTTCTTCCCGGCCTTGCGGAGTTGCTCCGCATAGCGAAGGTACGGTTCGGGATCGCGCGGGCCAAACGCCAGGAACTCTTCGTAATGCGCGATCGCCACGATGGGTTGGCCGGCGGCCGCGGCGAGTTCGGCGAGATTCCGGTGCAGCCGGGCCGCGCCGGCGCGATCGTTGGCGAGGAGTTTGCGGGCGGCGAGGAAGGCGTCGCGGGCGTCGTCGAAGCGCTGGCGGGCCACGAGCACGCGGCCGTGGTGCTCGGCCGCGTCCGCCATCTCGCGATCGAGTTCGGCTTGCGAGAATCCTTCCTTGCGAAGCCGTTCCGACCGCGCCGCGAGGAATTCGCGAACATCGCCCCAGGCGGCCGCGGCCTTCGCCGCGTCGTTCGCACGGTCCCGGCAACGAGCGAGATCGATGCGCATCGCAAGCGCCTTCGTGGCCCGCTCGGCCAGCCGGTCCCCGTCCAGCGCCGTCGCGAGGGCGTCGGCGGCTTCGGAATACCGTTTGACCTCGAAGAGGAGTTTGGCGAGGCGGTGGGCCGTGTCGGCGTCCTTCGGTTCACCCGCGAGCACGGCGCGGGCCATGCGGATGGCGGCCGCATCGCGCCCGAGATCCGCGTAGACGGAGACGAGTTCCCGCCGCGGCGCGGCGGCCATCGGGTCGAGCTTCGCGGCCGCTTCGAGGTTGCGCAAGGCGCGAGGGGCGTCGTCCGATCGCGCCTGGACGCGAGCCGCACCATATCGGGCATACGACTCGCGGCGCGACGACTCCGGAACCCGCACGTCCGCAGCGTGAGCGGCGAGGGCGAGCACCACAAGTAGCGTCAGCGAGCGAACCACGGCTGCGACTCCCCGGCGATCGCCGAATTCTACCCTCGTCGGAAACGGGGGAACAGCCCGACTGGAAACGAAACGGGAGCCGGTTCCTTGCGAAACCGGCTCCCGCGCGAGATCGGATCCGTTTCACTTCAAAGACGAAAGATACTCGATCAGGTCCAGGAACTCCGACGGTGACATCGTGCCCGCCTGCCCCTCCGGCATGCTGCTCTGCTTGAGGGTTGTGCGGACGTCGATGTCATCGAGCGGGATCGTCTTCTTCTCCTTGCCGTCGAAGATCACGATTTCCTTCTTGTTCTCGCTGACAATGAGACCCGTGACCTGTCCACCACTCAAACGGTCGATCTTCGTCGAAAGGTACTTCTTGTCCACCTCGGCGTTCGGGTCGATGATCGACTCGACGACCTTGATCTTCGTCTGGCCCATCTTCGACATGAGCTTCTCGAGGTTCGGGCCGTAGTCGTTCCCCTCGCCCTGTCCGACCTTGTGGCAGGCGGTGCAGTTCCTCTGGAAGATCTCGCGGCCCTTCGACGGGTTGCCCGGAAGCGCGGCCAGCGCCTTCATGGCCTGGAAGCGCTCCTCCTTCGATTTCATCTCGGTGCCGAGCAACTGCTTGAGCCACGGCGCGGCGGCGTTGTCCTGCGCGCTGCTCTTGCGGATCGTCTCGAGGAGCTTTCCGGCCTCGGGGTTCGTCGCCGCCAGCTTGCCGGAATAGAAGTCCGCCGGCCACGACGACGCGTTCGCCGCCAACGCCGACTCGACGGTGTACTTCGTCCAGTAGTCCATCGGCTTGGCGGCGATCGCGGCGACCGCGGACATCGTCTCGCCGGTCGCGTAGAAGCTCAGGGCGCGGGCCGCCTCGGTGCGCACGCGGGGGTGATCGTCCATCGCGGCCTTCTTGAAGCGCTCGATCGCGCCGGGAACGCGGTCGCGCTCGTCGGCGAGAACATGCACGGCCGCGGCGCGGGCCTGGAAGCTCTTCGCCGCCAGCACCGCGTCGGCGAGGGCCGGGTCCACCGCGTGGTGCCCCTGCTGCACCCAGAGCGCCTCGCAGCGGAGGCGATCGAAGAGCGGATCGTTCGGATCGAGCTTCTTCACCCACGCCGCCACGACGGGCAGCACCTCCGCGGCGGGGCGGTCGTGCAGTTCGCGACGGGCGCGGTAACGGGTCCGCCATTCGTACTCGCGGAACTGTTCGAGAATCTCCATCACGCTCTTGCCAGCCTGCGTGACCGGCTTGATCGGCTGCTGGTCGGCCCCCATGAGCCGGTAGATGCGGCCGCGGGTGTGGTTCCGGTTCGGGTCGCGCTGCGAGTACTGCATGTGGCCGATGAGCGGATTCGCCCAGTCGCCGAAGTAGAGCGCGCCGTCGGTGCCGATCTGCGGGTCGGCGGGGCGGAAGTGCTTGTCTGGCGAGCGAACGAGATCGTCCCAGCCGCCTTCCTTCGCCTTCACGCGCTCGCCCATGAAGCCGGCGCCGTCGTCGCGGATCGTGTAGTGCGCGATACCATTCAACTGGATGACGCAGGCGTAGATGAAGTGCTTCTGGAGATTCTCCGGGAGCGCGCGGCTGACGAGCCATTCGTTGCCGAGGTTCGGCCGCACGCCGTTCGGCAGCACGAATTGCAGCCCCTTGCGCCCCCCGAACTGCTTGCCGGAGAGCGGCACGTCCCATGTCTGATTCGGCGTGGTTCCGTCGCCGACGATTCCCTGGCCCCATTCGTCGAACACGTAGCACCACATGTTTGCCATGCCGGGCAGGGAGAACTGATTCACCTTGAGGGAACGCGGGTCGAGGACGTACGCGCCGCCGCTGCCGGCGCTGCGATGCGGACCCCAGGGCGTCTCCAGCGTCGTGCTCGTCGCGATCCCTTCGAGCATGTGCAGCAGGCCGCCGTGGCTCCACTCCCACGCCCCGCAGGTGTGGTGCGTGTCGTCGGTCGCCCAGCCGTCCATCAAGTACGTCACATCGTCGGCCTTGTCGTCGCCGTCGGTGTCCTTCAGGAAGAGCATCCGCGGCTGGCTGACGACGAGCACGCCGCCGTTGTAGAACTCGAAGCCGGTCGGGCAGTGCAATTGGTCATAGAAGACCGTGCGCTTGTCCGCCTTGCCGTCGCCGTTCGTGTCTTCGAGGATCACGAGCTTGTCGGCGGGCTTCGGCATCCCCGGCTGCCACTGCGGGTAGCTCGGCATCGTGCTCACCCAGAGCCGGCCCTTGTTGTCGAAATTGAGTTGCACCGGGTTCGCGACTTCCGGGAATTCCTTCTCGTCCGCGAAGAGGTTCACCTTCAAGCCGTTCGAGAGCCGCACGTCCTTGATGAACTCGGCCGGTGGGCGGATGTTCGGCCCCATCGCCGGCGGATTCTCGGAATAGCCCCGGTCCGGTCCGCCGAACCGCGTCGGCACTTCGATCAGCTCGCCGGTCTTGCTGTCGTCCGGCTTTTCCGGAACGGGCTTCCCGTTCGCGATGTCCCAGACGAGGTGATCCCGCACGGCCACCATGTTCCGCAGCTTCACGTATTCGCGCGGGAACGTCTCGGTGTCGTAGGTCCGCCGGCCGCCGTAGACGTACCAGCCGTTCACCATGCGGTAGTCCTGGCTGTGGTGCCACGCCTTGTCGACAACGGCGGCGCGGAGTTTCTCGAACACGGAGGTCCCCAGCAGAGCCGGATCGAGCCGCTTGCCGAACAGCCCGGCGTCGAGCGCCTCGCCGAGGATCTTGTCCCCCTGCTCGTTGAGCTGGAAACCGCCGACCGTGAGCTTGCCGCCACCCTTCGCGAAGGCTTCCAGCGTGGGGGTGTAGACGTCCACGAACGCCAGCTTCCGCTTCTCCGCCACGGCCTTCACGGCGTCGGCGTACAGCTTCAGATTCGCGTTCTCGGCCTTGCCGTCCGGCAGGAACTTGTCGCCGGTGTTCTCGAAGGCGATCGGCGACACGAGCACGAACCGCGCCGGGGATTTCTCGTCGTCGCGCGGATACTTCCGCGTGTATTCGTCGAGGAACTTCTCGTAGTCGGCCTTGAACTTCTCCACGCCCTCCGGGCCTTTGAACGACTCGTTCCAACCGAAGAAGCAGAAGAAGGTATCCGGGTTGAAGGCGAAGAGTGGATCGTCGAGTTTGGTGTAGTCGTTGGATCGCTGGCGGATACCCACTTCGTCCGCCGGGAAGGCGAAGTTGCGGACGACGAGCGCGAGGTCCTTGAATCGCAGGTGGAGCATCGTCTCGAAGTGGCCGTAGAGGCTCATGCGCTCGGCCGTCGTGTTGCCGACGAACGCGATGCGTTCGCCCTTCACGAACTCGAGCGGAATCTGGCTGGGCGGCAGCGGGTCCTTCTTCGGTCGGGGCTTGGGCTTGAGGAACTCCTCGGCCGTCTGCATGGACGGGCCTTGCTTTTTGGCGGCCGGTTTCTTGGTGTCCTTCTTCTGCTGGGAGAAGGCGTCGGAGACGACGAAGAGCGCGAAGGCGAACAGCGCGAGGGCCGCCAGCGATCGGCGGAGCGGGGAGAGTCGCATCGTCGGAGGACTCCAGCGGAGGAGACGCGGGCAGGTGTGAGTAGTGTATCGGCCGAGCGGAAGAAGGGGAACAAGCGTCGAAAGCTATCCGGTACGCGGGCGGTCTGGTACCATTTTCTTATTGCAGGGGATTCGCCACATGGGTGTCACGCTCGCTCAAATGGGATTGGAACACCTGCCGGCCGACGTTCGCCTGAGCCTCGCTGAGCAACTCTGGGATAGTGTCGCCGACGAGATCCAAGTTCGGCCGCCGACCGAAGCCGAGCGGAACGAACTCGAACGGCGCATCGAGGCGGCGGACGCTGACCCGAACGACGCGATTGCATGGGAAGCCATCCGTGCCGAAGCCAGGTCCCGGTGGCAAAAGTGAGCGTTCCCTTACGATTCCTCCGTGCGGCCCGAGCGGATTTCGATGAGGCTTACGATTTCTACGAACGACAGGCGTCGGGACTCGGCGAACGATTCGCCGACCACGTTCAATTCGTGTTGGATCGGATCGCAGCCAATCCACGACTGCATGCGGTCGTCCTGAAAAACGTCCGCAAGGCCGTCGTCGCTAAGTTTCCCTATTGCGTCTACTACCGCGAAGAGGCGAACTGCATCCGCATCCTCTCGGTGTTTCACGCCAGTCGCGATCCCGCAATCTGGAAACGACGCATGGCCAATGGGACGGACGTGTCCGGCGAATCTTAGTGCCGCGTTGAATACTTTCCGACCAATACCGCCAGTCGCGTGAAGAACTCCCGTGTCACGCGAGTCCTCGCGGCGATACGGCATGCGGCACCGCCGCTACACTGACTCCATGCGATTCCTCACCGAACTGTATCCGTCCGTCGCCGCGCGCGTTAAGCCGCCCGTCTGCATCCCGATGGGGGCGCCGAAATCGGTCGCTTACCTCGTGCAGGCGATGGGGCTGCCGGATGTCACCTGCTTCCAGATGGACCTCTTCCCGGCCGCCCGACTGCGCGAAGACCTCACCGAACTCGGCGCGACGGCGGAGGTCGTCACGGCGGCGGACCTCTGGGATCTGCCGCAGAAGTTCAACACGGTCTTGCTCCCGGCCGGGGCGCACACCGACCGCGAGCTGAAACTCGACCTGATCGAACAGGGCTTCCATGTGCTGAACCCCGGCGGGATGTCCATCACGCTCTCGGAGTACGAGACGGACACCGAGTTCGCCAAGCAACACAAGAAGATCTTCGGGAAGTGCGGGCAGACGCCGTCGAGCAAGGCCGGCATGGCGTTCTTCAGTGCGAAAGGCGATGAACCGCGCGAACGCCGGCGGCACGAGATGCACTTCCACGCCCGCATCGGCCAGGGGCCGTCGATGGACTTCCTCTCGCGGCCCGGAGTCTTCAGCTACGGCCGCATGGACAACGGATCGCGGGCGCTGCTCGAAGTCGCCGACCCGAAGGACGGCGACCGCGTCCTCGACCTCGGCAGCGGCTGCGGTGTCGTCGGCTGCCTCGTATCGACGAAGGCGAAGCTTGGCCATCTCACGTTCATCGACAGCCATTTGCGCGCCAACGCCGTCTGCGAGCTGAACGCGAAGGCGAACGGGTTGGCGGACTACGACATCGTGGCCAGCGAATCGATGGACGGGCTGCCAACCGCAAGCTACGATCTTGTGCTGGCAAACCCGCCGTATTATGGCGACTCGATGGTCGCCCGGCTCTTCGTCGGCAAGTCCCGCGACCTGCTGAAGAAGGGCGGCCGATTCATGATCGTCACGAAAATGCCGACCGCCGTCGTGCCAATGATCTTCGACGCGTTCGGCGGCTGCGACGTGGTCGAGAACCGGGGCTACTCGATCGTCGTCGCGACGGCGTGAACGCGAACCGACTATTTCTTCTTCAGGTAGTCCCCCAGCTTCGTGGCATCCAGGTCCACCTTCGCGCCGTCCTTCGGCACATCCACCTTCGCCGTCCAGAGAATGCTGTTCGTCAGGAACTTGCGATAGCCCTCCTCGGCGAAGCTGGCGTGCAGGTGGGCGCCGGTGAACGTCACCGACCGGCCGCCGTTCGGGCGCTCGAAGGCCCAGGCCACGATGTCTTCGCGGTCCTCCTTCTTCGGCGGGGTCTTCGGGTTCCAGGTGCGGAGCAGCGGCGTGATGCCGGTCATCTCCTTCGTGAAGCGCATCTTCGTCAGCCAGCCGTCGTCGACCTTGAAGGACTTCACGCCATTGAAGATCGCGTGGTTGGGGAACTCCTTGAACTCGTGGACCCAGTGGGCGCGGGCGGAGTACCCCTTCTCCCACGCGGCCCCGCCGATGGTGCGGGCGCGGTCGCCGAAGTCCTTCGGATAGTCGCCGACCTGGTGGAGTTGCACGAGGCCGACGCCGGCGTCCATGAGCTTCTGGATCTCGGCGAAGCGGTTCTCCTTGAGGAAGGCGTGCTTGTCGCCGCCGTCAAGCAGGAAGACGATCGTTTTTGCGCCGGCGAACGTCTCCGCCTTCTTCGGCCAATCGAGCGCCAGCACGGGCGCCACGCCGGGAGTCTGCTTCACGAGGTCCATCAGCACGGCGCAGCCGGCGACGTATTCGTGCTCGCCGGGCTTGAAGGCATTCGACCCCGCGACGAAGACGATCTTCGCGAGCGCCGGGTCGGTCGGGAGTTGTTCGACGGGCGGATCGTTCCGCGGCCGTTGGGCGTCCGCGGCCGACGCGAACGGCATCGCGGCGAGAAGCAGAGCGGAAAGGATGAGCCGGCGCATGGAGACCTCGGGAGAAGCAGGGACACGGTTCGAGAGTCGATCATATACTAAGCGGATTCACCGTCGAAGGGGAACGAATGGCAGGCCACAGTCACGCGGCGAACATCGCCGTCCGGAAAGGGAAGCAGGACGCCCAACGCGCGAAGCTGTTCAGCAAGCTCGCGCGGTACATCATGATCGCGGCGAAGAACGGCGGCGGGGATCCGGACACGAACCTGCGGCTGCGCTACGCGATCGACAAGGCGCGCGCCGTGTCGATGCCGAAGGACAACATCGAACGGGCCGTCAAGAAGGGGACCGGCGAACTCGAAGGCGTCAACTACGAAGACGTGACCTACGAAGGCTACGGCCCCGGCGGCGTCGCGATCCTCGTCGAGGCGCTAACCGACAACCGCGCCCGCACCAGCAACGAAGTCCGCGTCGTGTTCGAGAAGAATGGCGGCAACATGGGCACGCCGGGTTGCGTCGGCTACCTCTTCGACCGGAAGGGGCTGATCGTTCTGGACGCGAAGGCGTATCCGGACGAGGAGAAGGCGATGGAAGCGGCGCTCGAAGCCGGTGCCGACGACTTCCAGCGGAACGGCGACAACTACGAACTGCTCACCGACCCGACCACGTTCAATGCCGTGCTCGACAAACTGAAGACCGCGGGGTATCAGCCGACCAGTTCGGAACTCTCGCAGCTCGCGAAGACGCTGGCGGACGTGGAGACGGAAGTTGGCAAGAAGGTGTTGAAATTGATCGACGCGATGGAGGACAACGACGACGTGCAGAACGTCTACACCAACGCGAACATCACCGAGGAAATGGCCGGGTAAATGAAAAAGCCCAGCGATGTTCATCGCTGGGCTTCGCATTTTCACTTCGCAATCAGTCTTCCTTCGAGTCGGTCGACTTTCCGAGAGGAGCGAGGATCTCCTCGACGGAGAGGCCGCTGGCCGGGGCGCCGTCTTCCATGATCGTCGGGGCCATCTTCAGCTTCTGGCGCTGAATGTCCACGTCGCGTTGCAGGTCGCGAAGCGACTGCTTCACGCTGGACAGACGGCTGTCGTCGATCTGGTACTTGCTCTCGATCTGCTGGTACTGGAGCACCTTGTACTCCGCTTCGAGCTTGTCGATGGCGACGACCAGTTCGACCTTGTTCCGCCGCAGTCCTTCGACCTGCTTCTGGAGCGCGTCCTTGATCCGCTCGCGGGCGTTCAGCGTCTGCTCCATGCTGTTGACGGTGTTCTTGCGGGCCGTCACTCGCTTCACATCGCTGGCGAGCAGGTTCTTGGCTTCGTCCGGGGACACCGTGAATCGGCCGTAACTCACCTTGGATGTCGCATCCTTGAGCTTCTCGCCGATCGCGAGGACCTTCTTCTCCTCGGCGGCGACTTCGGACTTCATGGTGCCGAGGTCCTTGGCGAGCCGTTCGACGTCGACGATTTCGGCGACGAGGGCGGTTTGCGCCTTGTCGATGTCCTTATCCAGTTGCTTCACTTCCTTGCGGAGTTGCTGGATCTTCTTCTCGGTGGGGATTTGCGAATCGACCCACTCGCCGACGCTGGCGACTTCCGACTTGGCGTAGCTGAAAAGCCGAGTGCCCTTGAGGAAGGAGAATGCGATCGCTCCGACGACCGCGACCAGCAGCAGTTTCTTGGCCATTTGCGGAAACTCCCGGGGACAATGCGACCGGCAACGGTCGGGGCAGTCACCCAAACGCGGGTGATGGAGAGGTATTCGCGGGGTGCGGGGGCGGATTTGAGCCGTGCGGAAAAATCTTCCGGTTTTCGTCAAGGGGGCAATTCAGTCGAAGGCCAGGCGGCTTCGGGACTCGCGGCGCGGACGCGGCGATCGTAACCGCCCCGGTCCACGACCCGCGCCAACTGAAAGGTCGCGGAGAAGAACGCAGTCATAAGACCGAAACCGAGTAAGGCAGGCGGTACCTTATTCGCTAACCAGAGGAATATCGCCAGGAGCACTACGACGAGGAACAGCATCAGCGCCAAGCCGGTGGCGTAACCCATCCAGACGACGGAATTGGATTCGCCCTGCGTGGGGGGCCAGCGGTCGCGGACACGGTCGGCGGCGAGTCGGGAGTTCAACCACAGTTGAAATTTGCGGCGGGCTGCGGACCAGAACGCGGACAGGCACGCGAACGAACCAACGAGGGCGAGGGCGAGGCTTCCGAGGACCGAACCGACCACCATTTTGAAGAAGACGCGATTCTGCTGAACTGGGGCGGCGGCGGGCTGACGCACGAGATTGTCGATGGAGGCGAAGAGGACGCTAAGGACGAAGGCAGCTCCTGCGGCCTTCCAGAGTCCGTAGCCGAGGTAGAGTCGGAAGTGGGCGGCCCCGCGGAGTCGGTTCGGATCACGTCGGCGAATCCACCAACCGGTCCGGATATCCCCCCAGGCGAACTTGAGGGCGATGGTGGTGCCGAGCAGGGCCGGCTGTTGGGCGATCTCGTACACTGCGATCGCGACGGCAACGAGCACGCCCCAGACGATCCACGCGCCGCCCTCGGTGCGCGTGTCCGATTGTCCGTCGAACTCCTCGCTCACGTCGTCGGCCGTCCGAACTCGTCAAGTCCGTAGCGGGCGAAGATCTCCTTCGGTTCGATCCAGACGACGGTGCCGTTCGGCCCGGCCTCGCAAACGGAGCGGCCCATGCGGGCATGTTCAAGGAGGGCCTCGCGATTCGCCCGCTCGTGGGCTGCCGCCATCGCCGGTTGGCGCTTCTGGATTTCCTCGAGCCGGCTGTTGAGTACTTCAGGCATCGTTGGCACTCCTCTTGAACGCGTCCCAAATGGCCTCGTCGCCGATCAACTCGTCGTCGATCGAACCGATCGCGATGAGTTCACGTTGGCCGTATGAGTTATCATACACTTCCCAATAGTCGGCGTGTTCTCGATACAGGTCGAAGAAGTTTCGAACGCTTCTCGAATACCGTTGACGGACGGTCGCGTCGGGCACGAAGTGCCCACCGCTCCGGACTCGCGAGGCGATCCGCTGGATCGCCAGCTCGGGGCTGCTGAGCCAGTAGTAGTAAAGATACACTTCGTAGCCGGCGACCCGCAAGTCGCCGAGCCAACTCGCGTAGGTGCGTGCGGCCAGCGTCGTCTCGAACGCGAAGTCTTCCTTCGCGGCGGCGAGGTCGTCCAGTTGCTGCAGCATGATCCGGCCGGCCCGAATGGCGACGCCTTCCGGGTTCAGGCCGTTCAATCCGCGCGCGATGATATCCGCGTTCACGAACGTCGGTATCTTCAACACGCTCGTCAATACTTCTTTGGAAGCCGTCGTCTTCCCGGCTCCGTTGATTCCCGCCAACACGGCGACGCGCGGCATGGGCGCCCCTCGTAAGGAATCCCGACTCACCTACTATACTTCCATCGAATCCCGTCCCGCCACGCGACTCCCGGAGAAACCCCATGCTCGTTCGGATGACGACTCTCGCGCTCGTACTCCTCGCCGCCGCCGTCGGCCGCGCCGACGATTGGCCCCAGTGGATGGGCAAGGACCGCGACAACGTCTGGAAGGAAACCGGCATCCTCGAGAAGTTCCCCGCCGGCGGGCCGAAAGTGCTCTGGCGCACAAAGGTCGGCGGATCGTACAGCGGACCGGCCGTCGCCAACGGCAAGGTCTACGTGATGGACTACCTGACGAAGGACAAGGCGCCCGAAGGGAACTGGCAGGGTCAGGAACTCACCGGCATCGAGCGCGTCTTCTGCCTCAACGAGAAGGACGGCAGCGAAGTCTGGAAGCACGAGTACCCGGTCAAGATCGCCGTCAGCTACCCGAACGGCCCGCGCTGCACGCCACTCGTCAACGGCGGCAAGGTCTACACCCTCGGCACCGAAGGCGATCTCATCTGCTTCGCCGAAGGGAACGCCAAGAAGATCGTCTGGCAGAAGAACCTCAAGACGATGGGCGGCAACGGCACGCCGCTCTGGGGCTTCGCCGCGCACCCGCTCATCGACGGCGACAAACTCATCACGCTCGTCGGCGGCAACGGCTCGCACATCGTTGCTTTGAACAAGGACACCGGCGAGCAGATCTGGAAGGCCGAATCGTCCAACGGCAAGGACGAAGTCGGCTATTGCCCGCCCACGATCATCACCCACGGCGGCGTCCGCCAGCTCGTACTGCTCAAACCCCGCGCGTTCACCGCCATCGACCCCGAGACCGGCAAGCGGCTCTGGACGCAACCGTACACCGCCGACAACGGCAGCATCATCATGTCTCCCATCGTCGTCGGCGATTACCTCTTCGGCGGAGGGTGGAACAATAAGAACCTGCTCCTGAAGCTCGGCGCCAAGGATGGTAAGCCGTCCGCAGAGACGGTTTGGAAAGACAAGAAGGGCTTCGGCTTCGCGCCCGTCAATGTGCAGCCGATGGCCGTCGACGGCACACTCTACGGCGTCGACCAGAACGGGAAACTCTACGCCGTCGAACTCCCTTCGGGGAAGCGCCTCTGGGAGACTGAAGAGGTCATCGGCGGACCGGCCGACTCCGGCACGGCTTTCATCGTGAAGAACGGCGACCGCTTCTTCTTCTTCACCGAGAAGGGCGACCTCGTCATCGCCAAACTCTCACCGAAGGGCTACGAGGAGATCGATCGCGCCAACGTGATCAAGCCGAATCACAAAGTGAGCCGTCGCACGGTCGTCTGGAGCATGCCGGCCTTCGCGAACAAGAAGATGTTCGCCCGCAACGACGAAGAGTTGGTCTGCGTCGACCTGTCGAAGTAACAGTGGGCGAAGCCCCGGGATGATCATCCCGGGGCTTCCTATCACGAGAACCGCCGTGTTCGCTGGATCAGGTATTCCAACAGCGCCTTGTCGAATCCCACACTCGTATCCATCGGCACATAGTCAACATTTGCCAGCCCGCATTCGCGCTTCCACGTCTCCTGAAACTCATTCAGGCTCTGCAAATAGTCGTCGCGGATGCCACGCGCGTCGATGTCCTTCACGATCGCGCCCGTCTCCGGGTCCTCGAAGTCGTTCAACCCCGTGAAGGGGAACTTCACCTCGGCCTCGTCAAGAATGTGGAAGAGAATGATCTCGTGCCCCGCATGTCGCAGCCGATAAAGGCTTTTCATCACCGGGTCCGGGTCGGTCAGCAGGTCGCTGAAGACCATGATAAGGCACTTCCCGCGGATCAGCCCGGCGAGCTGGAACAGCCCGTTCGCGATGTCCGTCGGCCCCGTCGGCTGGAGGTTCGCGAGCATGCTGAGCATCGTGCCAAGCTGGCTGCGCTTGCTCTTCGGCGGCAGGACGTTGCGGATCTTCTCGTCGAAGGTGACGAGGCCGACCGGGTCCTGCTGGTGGATCATCAGATAGGCGAGCGCGGCCGCGAGGCAGATGCCGTACTCGAACTTCGTCAGTTCCTGCCGGTACGTGTAGCCCATCGACTTGGAGAGGTCCATGACGAGATAGCCCGTCATGTTCGTCTCGGCGCGGAACTTCTTGACGAAGTACTTCCCCGTCTTGGCGTAGACCTTCCAATCGAGGTCCTTGATGTCGTCGCCGGGGGTGTACTTGCGGTGCTCGGAGAACTCGACGGAGAAGCCCTGGAAGGGCGAGTTGTGCAGGCCGGTGAGGAAGCCTTCGACGATGAACTTGGCGCGAAGGTCCAGCCGTGCGACTTGGCGGATGACTTCGGGTCGCAGGTACTTCTCGGCGGTGCTGCTCATGCCACCAATATAGCGGCGGGCTGGTTCGGCGGTATATTGAGGACATGTCTACGCCGACGATCTCCGGCTGGGAGCGCAGCATGGCCGCCGCCGACGCCGTCCGCGACCGCTTGCGGCGCGCTTCGGCGGCTCTCGAATCGCACGGCATCCCCTACGCCGTGATCGGCGGGAACGCCGTCGCCGAGTGGGTTGGCCGCGTCGATGCGGCCGCGGTGCGTACGACGCAGGACGTCGACATCCTTCTCAATCGAACCGATTTGGAAGCCGCGAAAGTGGCGATGGAAAGCGCCGGCTTCGTCTACCGGCATGTCAAAAGCATCGACATGTTCCTCGACGGTCCTGACGCGAAGGCCCGCGACGCGGTCCATGTGATCTTCGCGGGAGAGAAGGTTCGACAAGAGTATATACTGCCGACGCCCACGTTGAATGAATCGGAAGCGGCACCGGACTTCCGCGTGCTGTCGCTGGAAGCTCTGGTGCGAATGAAGCTCACGTCGTTCCGAGACAAGGACCGTACGCACCTGCGTGACTTCATCGACATCGGCACCATCGACGAAACGTGGCCGGCGAAGTTCCCTTCGGAGCTGGCGGCGCGGTTGCAGGAATTGCTAGACACGCCGGATGGATAATCGTGGAAACGAAGACCGTTCACACGTTGGATACATTTCGGCATCCGACATTCGATCGGAGGGCGACACGCCGATTCCTTTTGGCAGTACCGATAATCCATCTGTTCTTTCTTCGTGCTAGGTCTTTCGTCCCGACTGGGTCTTCTCGGTGAATTGCTCTTTCAAATCGGGTTTCCTGCGATGTTCTTCTTCAGCATTTTCGTCATGTACCGGACCGGGATAAATCAAACCACATGCCCTCGATGCGGACGATCGTTACGGCGACCGGACGATGAAAACCAGTTTGTCTGCGAACCCTGTCGCGTAACATGGACCACGAATTGGACGGGTGGTCGAGGTTGACCGGCTGATCACTCGAAGAACTTCGCCACCGGTACCGCGAAGTTCGGCAGCACGTCGGGCAGAGTCAGCGTATCGCCGGCATGAAGGATCACCTGTCCGGTTCCGCGGTACACCGAAGCCGTGAGTCCATCGGGATCGAGCACGAGAATGGCCGTCACCCCGGCTTGCAGGTAGTCGCCCACCTTGCTGAAGATCGCCATCCAGGTATTCGATGGCGAACGGACTTCGACCACCAACTCGGGCACGACTTCACTGAGACCTTCGGGTGCCGGTCCCGGTGGGAGGCGCTGAAAGCTGTAAAAGGAGAGATCGGGACCGCGAACCGTGTCCGGGCTCTTGCGAATCAGAATGTGCGAATCGTTGGACATCGTGTGGCCGAGTTGACGTTCCTCGACGAAGTTGCCGATCATTCGCCCGGCCTTTAGGCACACTTGTCCGTGTCGAAGGGATGGCATGCCATGCTCCTTGAGGACACCGTCGATGAGTTCCGCGTAGTCGTGCGAATACTTCTCGACGAACTCCTCGGCCGTCACGAGTTGCGGAATGACCTGTGTGGATGGAGGAGATAGTGTTGCACCGGTCATGATTACTCCTTAACAACACCGTACCGAAATGCGAAAGAGAGCAAAAGGCTGATTTGTCCATCACCACTCCGTAGCCCCGGTCGGCCATGTATCCTGCGGCACGAACCCCGTCAGCGCCCTCGTCTCCGACAAATCGTAGATGAGTTCCGTCCGGTGCCGGCTCGTCGCATACGCCACATGGAATCCGCTCACGGCCTCCGCCTCCACAGCGGCCGCGAAGAATCGGCCGGCGTCGCCGGGGCTGAGATACACATCCTGGTCCTCGACGCTCCGCTCGATCTCGGCCACTTGCCCCAGGTCGCGCGGACACCAGCCGAGCCGCACTGCAATCACGGCCATCCCGTGCTCGCGCGAGTAGACTTCGCCAATCGCTTCGAGGAACACCTTCGTGCAGGCGTAGAGGTAGCGCGGGGCGAAGCGGGCCGAGCCGGTCAGCGGAATCTGCTTCGCGTCGATGTGCCGGTCCACCACCTGCCCGGTGCTGGCGAGAACGAGACGAGGAATCTTGGCGAGCCGGGCCGCCTCGAGCAGGTTGTATAGCCCAACGATGTTGTTCGGTACGAGACCGTCGAGGAAGTTGTCCCCGTCGTCCGGCGGAGTGCCGCGCGGGTACTTAGCGTCGTCCGGCGTGGCCGCGAGGTGGATCACACGATCCATCCCCTGCATCGCGGCACGCAGCACGGCGACGTCGCCGAACGTGGCGACGAGCGATTGCCCCGGCGGCAGCCCCGGGGTCGGGCGCACGTCGAAGCCGATGACATGGTGCCCCTTCGCGACGAGCGCCTTGACGGCGGCGCGGCCGAGCCGACCGGCCGAGCCGGTGACGAGTATGCGGTAGGTCATGCCGATAGAGTACGGGGCGCGAGGCCGCCCATCAGTCCGGCGGGTCGTAGTCCGTCAGCGTTCGCGGCAGCATCGAGGTCCGCAGGGCGTTCAACACCGCCAGCACGTCGATCAATTCCTGAGCGATCGCGCCAGCGACCGGTGGGAGGTAGCCCGCGGCGGCGACGAGCATACCGATCACGCTCAGCGCCATCCCGCCGACGGCGCTCTGCAACGCGATGGTGCGCATGCGACGGCCGATGTGCAACAGCTCATCCACGCGTTGCAGTGAGCTTTCGAGGATGACCGCGCCGGCGGCCTCGGCCGTCACGTCGCTCCCCTGACCGAACGCGATACCGACGGTCGCGGCTGTCAGGGCCGGGGCGTCGTTGATCCCGTCGCCCATGAATATCGAATTGGCTTTCAGCGTCTCGCTCCGCACAAGGGCGAGTTTCTGCTCCGGACTTTGGCTTGCAAAAACTTCCGTGATACCCACTTTGTCCGCCAGATAGCGCACTTCGGATTCGCGGTCGCCCGAGACGAGCAATACGCGATCGAAGCCGTGTCGGGGCTTCAGGTGACGGACGAAGGACTTCCCCTCGGAGCGCGGCTCGTCGCGGAAGCGGAAGGTGGCGGCATAGGCTCCGT
The DNA here is from genome assembly GCA_019636445.1 of Gemmataceae bacterium. Taxonomy (GTDB): domain Bacteria; phylum Planctomycetota; class Planctomycetia; order Gemmatales; family Gemmataceae; genus Limnoglobus. The sequence continues at coordinate 28,740 of JAHBXO010000011.1, forward strand.
CGATGAGCACGACGCATTCGAGGCCGCCGGCCAACGGGGGTAACGATTCCGCCAAGGCCGGTGACTGGGCTGCGAGTTTCTTCCGGCTCGTCACCTGGATTGTTCGCCCACCGATGACGCCCCGCAGTCCTTCACCGGGCCGTTCGCTCACTTCGACCGCTTCCGCCAGCACGAGCCGTTCGGACTCGGCGGCCTCCACCATTGCCGCCGCCAGCGGATGTCGCGAGTAGCGCTCCAGACTGGCGACGGCGGACAGAGCTTCCTCGCGGGTGAAACCCGGACCAGACAGTACGTCCGTCAGCTTCGGCTCGCCGTAGGTGAGCGTGCCCGTCTTGTCGAAGATGGCGACGCGGCAAGTGTCGATCTTCTCGAGTATGGCGGGGTCCTTGATGATGATGCCACGCCGCGCCGCCAGAGACACCGAGCCGATGATGGCCACCGGAATGGCGATGAGCAACGGACACGGCGTCGCCACGACGAGGACGCCAAGGAACCGCGAGGCCTCGCCGCTGATGGCCCAGGCCACGAGTGCGATGGCGACCGCGAGCGGCGTGTACACGGCCCCGATCTGATCGCCGAGCCGCCGGAGTTGCGGGCGCCGTTGTTCCGAATCCCGCATCACCTGCATGATCTTGGCGTACCGAGAATCGACGGCCGTCTTTTCCGCACGGATCGTCAGCGCCCCTTCGCCATTAATCGCCCCGGAAAGAACAGCCGCGCCGAGCGCCTTCGGGAGCAAGTACGGCTCCCCGGTCAGATAGGCCTCGTTCATCGTGCTATGACCCTCGAGCACCACACCGTCGACCGGGCAGGTTTCATGCGGAAACACGACCAGTTCGTCCCCGACGGCTACCGACTCGAGAGGAATGTCGTCGATCGTGGCCCCCTGTTTCCGATGCGCCCGCGTGGGCATCCGCCTTGCGAGGGCTTCCAGCGCGAACGACGCCCGACGCACCGCGTACGATTCCAACGCCTGCCCGCCGGAGAGCATCAGTACCACGAGCGTACCTGCCAGGTATTCACCGAGGATCACGGCCGTGACGATCGAGATGCCTGCCAACAAATCGGAGCTAAATTCGCCACGCAACAGGTGCCGGCCAAGCCCGACCAGCAGCGGAATCCCACCGACCAGTGCGAGGATGAGGGGTATCTGATGAACTGCGATCCCCAAAGACCTCTGCGTGGCATCGAACCCGAATCGAAGAATCAGATGGAGAAGAATCGCAAGCACTGCCAGTAGGGCGATGCGGATTTCCCGGCCGATGACGAATTCGGTTTTCCCTGGAGTCGACGGCATTATGGATGACCAGTGGCGAAATCGAGGCAATCGTTTGGCGGTATTGTAAGCGGAAGCGCATCGTCTGTTGCGATGACCCACTCGGACTCGGACGAAGCCGTCTCGCAATTATCCCCACACATCGGTCTCGCGAATACTGTCGAGGTCGGCTTCGAGCTTCTTGAATCGCGGGCTGAGTTGTTTCGCTTCATTCCGGAGTTGTTTCACGAACTCCCGCTCGATCACGGAGACGTGCTTGTCCGCGAGCAGCACCTCGCGCAGCCAGTCGACCTCGGTGTCCGACACGACGCCGTCCTTGAGCACGACGGCCCGGAGAATCTCGACCAGCAGCTTGTCGTAATCAGGGTGGACGGTCACGGCCGCGTGCTTGAGGTGGACGAGGAACTTGACCTCGTCGCGGTCGACCCCGCCGTCCAGCACGGCACGGCGCAGCATCGCCGCCTCGGTCTCGCTGATGCGGGCGTCCACGAGCAGCAACCGTTTCACGAACTTGGGCCAGTCCATGCGATGCTCCCGAATCGGAAATTAGAATTCGACTTCGTCATACCATCGCCACGTGAGTTGTTCGGTCGATTCGTAATTGCGGTGCGGGCCGATCAGCACGCCGGCGAGGCGGCTTCGACCGTCCTCCTCGCACTCGACCCGGTACGTGCGACTGCGGCGGGCGCGGAGTTCCCCGACGAGCGGGCCGCGGAACGCTCCGAACCAGTCGTAGCGGATCGAACGCACGCGGCAGCCGCGCCGCTCGGCCTCGTCGCGGATGTCGTGGTGATCCAAGCGCCGGCGATTGCGGAAGTAGAGCGGCAGGATGACGGCGGCCGACACGAACAACACTCCCACCATCACTTGTCCGACGATCAGCAACGGATCGCGTTGGCCCGGCATATCGGTCCCTGAGGGAAGGAAAGGTATCTACTTCAATCCCGCGAACGGGTTCTCGTCCGCCGGCGCGGTCGGCGCAGGAATCGGTGGCAGTAGGGTCAGCACTTTCGCCTGCAATTCCTCCGCACGAAGCAGACCTTTCTCCACGAGCAACTGGCTCAGCGCCGTCAGGTAGAGCCGGACTTCCCGTACCTCGCGGTCCAGGGCATCAAATTCCTCCTGCGAGACTTCCGATTGCTTCCGCAGCGCGAGTGCTTGCAGATGGGAAATTCGCCGCAGGTGCATCGCCTGCGCCGGCTCCGGAAAGAAGAGGTCGACGAAATCCATGGGTGGGACTCTTGGCGGATCGGCCTCATTCTGACCACGCCTCGGGATGGGGACAACGAAAATCCGCGCTCACCCTTCGGATTCGGGCCGCATACAATCGCCCCATCCCCGAGGACCTCTCCCATGAACCGCCGTGACTTCCTCGCCGTCGGCGCCGCCGCCACGCTCTCTCCCGCCGCCTTCTCCAAGGACAAACCGATGCTACCCGTCGTCGATACGCACCAGCACCTGTGGGACCTCAGCAAGTTCAAGCTCGGCTGGCTGAAACCGGGGTCGGTCTACGACGCCAGCTTCACGCCGAAGGAATACGCCGAGGCGACGAAAGGGCTGAACGTCGTGAAGGCGGTGTACATGGAAGTGGACGTGGTGCCGGAGCAACAGCAGGCCGAGGCCGATTACCTGATCGAGCTGTGCACGAGTGGCAAGACGCCGACCTGCGCCGCGGTCGTCTCCGGCCGGCCGAACTCGGACGGCTTCGCCAAGTATGCCGGGCAGTTCAAGGGCAGCAAATACGTCAAGGGCATCCGCCAGGTGTTGCACGTAGACACCACTCCGCCGGACTACTGCCTCGATCCGAAGTTCGTGAAGGGGATTCAACTCCTCGGCGACCTCGGCCTCAGCTACGACCTCTGCGTGCGCCCGGCCGACCTACCGAACTTCGTCAAGCTCGTCGAGCAGTGCCCGAACACGCGGTTCATCCTCGACCATTGCGGCAATCCGCAAGCGAAGTTTACCGACGAGCAGTGGTCCGCCTGGAAGAAGAACACGGCCGCCCTCGCCGCGAAGAAGGGGGTGATGTGCAAGGTCTCCGGCTTCCTCGCGAACGGCTGGGAGAAGGGGAAGTGGAAGGCCGAGGACATCGCCCCGGTGGTGCATCACATCACGGAGACGTTCGGCTGGGACCGCGTGATGTTCGGCGGCGACTGGCCCGTGGTGCTGGCGGCCGGCTCCTACGCCGACTGGCTGACGGCCCTCCGGCAGATCATCGCCGACAAACCGGAATCGGACCAGAAGAAGCTGCTCCACGACAACGCGGTGAAGTTCTACGGGTTAGCGTGAGGTAGGCCGTGACAGAAGCGGAATGGTTGGCAAGTGACGACGCGGAAGAAATGTACTTCTTCGTCGTCGGCCGACGGACAGTGAGTCGACGCAAGATTGATCTTTACTGCGTCGCATGTTCCAAATTGGTCACTCATTTGATACATGCTGAGGACGGAAAGGCTGCATTTGAGTGGCTTGAGGAGCATCCCGGCCAGCGAGAGCGTCCCCACAGTGGCGGGCACTTACGAGACTTGTTCCGGGGGCCTGCCCAGCAACTTTTCGATGCCCACGAGCGGCGTAGCGGTGGCCCTACTGGAGCCGCGATCAAGGTGGCGTTCGATCTTTGGGCTGATTGGTATGAATACGCATTCCCGAACGTGTATGAATGGTTTGAACCATTCCCGACCGCTCTTCGTGACGACCCGCGTGTTTACCTGCCGGGCGTCACACGAGATATTTTCGGCAACCCGTTCCGTACCGCCGCCTTTGACGTCACGTGGAGAACTTCGACAGCAATCGCTCTCTCTCATGCCATCTACGCTGACCGAGCTTTTGATCGGATGCCAATCCTGGCCGACGCACTACAGGACGCGGGTTGCGAAGACCCCGACATCCTCAACCACTGCCGAGGCGACGGACCACACGTTCGCGGTTGTTGGGTCGTCGATTTGTTACTCGATAAGAAGTAGTGCCAACGGATCAGCGAATCCTATTGGTAAAACGTCTTCAGTCCGAAGGACTGAGAGTGCATAGCCCAGGGCGAGGAGGCTTTGCGACGACGCCCTGGGTTTCGCGAGTACAAACGCCAAGCCTGAAAGGCTGAGACAAAACGGTTCTCGGCCGGGCTTCTGTCGCAGTCCTTCAGACTGCTTGCGGTCTCGACGTTAACCTAGGGCGTCGCCGAAACGGCTTGCCCTGGGCTAAGTACTCCCAGTCCTTCGGACTGAAGACCGGCCGATGGAGTCGATAAATGTCACACCTTTATCACTGACCCGCTTGTGTGTGGCACATTCGGGTTAGCCCGACGCGCCGGCGAGGGAGAATGCATCCACCCTCGCTGGCGCGTCGGGCTAACAAATCTGGCCCGGATTCCACTTTCGGTCGAATTCACCGCAGCCCGTGCGGGAACGGATCGCCGGGCGTTTGCAGCAGCACGACTTCGCCGGTGACGTACGCGGTGCCGGCGATACGGGGGCGGATGCGGCCGTCGGCGAGCGGGTCGTAGGTGCCCTCGAAGACGCTGCCGATCACGCTCTCCTGCCGCCAGACTTCGCCGGGTCGGAGCTTGCCGTCGGCGGCGAGGCAGGCGAGCTTGGCGCTCGTGCCGGTGCCGCAGGGGCTGCGGTCGTACGCCTTGCCGGGGCAGAGGACGAAGTTGCGGCCGTGGTTCACGGGGTCGGCGGGCGGGCCGAAGAGTTCGATATGGTCGATCTCGCCGCCGTCGTCGCCGGCGATGCCGTGCTTCGCGAGCGCCTGCCGGATGCGCCACGCCACGTCGGTCAGCCGTTCGACGTTCTCCTTCGCGATCCGTTCGCCGTGGTCGTTCACGAGAAAGAACCAGTTGCCGCCCCACGCCACATCGCCGGTCACTCGGCCCAATCCGTCCACCTCGACGCTCACGTTCTTCGCGCTGCGATAGCTCGGCACGTTCGCCACCGAGACGCGGTTGGCGTCGTGCAATGTCGCGGAGATCGGGCCGACGGGCGTGTCGATGCGGTGTTCGCCGGGGCCGATGCGGCCAAGATGCGCGAGCGTGGCGAGCAGGCCAATGGTGCCGTGGCCGCACATGCCGAGCGTGCCGACGTTGTTGAAGAAGAGGATGCCGGCGGAGCAGGACGGATCGCCCGGCGGGACGAGCAAGCCACCAACGAGTACATCCGAGCCGCGCGGCTCGTTGACGACGAACGAGCGGAAGTCGTCGTGGTGGTCGCGGAAGCGTTTGCAGCGTTCGGCGAGCGAACCGCCGCCGAGGTCGGGGCCGCCTTCGACGACGATGCGCGTCGGCTCGCCGCCGGTGTGGGAGTCGATGGCGACGACGCGGCGGGGTCCGCTCACGATGCGACTCGCAGCTTCGCGAGCAGCGCGGCGAAGTCGGCGGGCGGCGGCACCGCGAACGTCATCCGCTCGCCGCTGGTGGGGTGGGTAAAGCCGAGTTCGGCGGCATGGAGCATCGGCCGCGCCGCGCCGCTGCCGTCAGGGAGCGGCTGGCCGTTCACGGGGCGGTCGTAAACCGTTTCGCCGCAAAGCGGGTTTCCGGCCTCGCCGAGGTGGATGCGCACCTGGTGCGTGCGGCCGGTTTCGAGCCGGCACTCGACGAGCGCGAAGCCGGCGAAGCGTTCGAGCACTTTCACGTGGGTGACGGCTTTCCGCTCCTCGTCGCCGGTTCCGCTGCCGCGCCGGCCGTCGCCGCGGTCCGGCACGAGCGTACTCTCGATCCGGCCCGATTTCGGTTCGCCGCGGACGAGTGCAAGATAGCGACGGTCGGCGGTATGCCGGCGGAACTGGACCATCAGCTTCTGCCCGACCAGCTTGGTGCGGGCGAAGACAAGTACGCCGGTGGTGTCGCGATCGAGGCGGTGGACGGCGACGACGGGTTTATCGGGCGCACCAAGCGCGGGCGGCAGTTGGTCCGCGAGCGTCTTTGGGAGAAAGCGCTGGCCGTCGCCGAACTCCTCGCGGTCCTCGGCGCTACGCACGGTAGTGACGCCGGCGGGCTTGTTCACGACAACAACGGCATCGTCGGAAAAGAGGATCTCGAAGAGTGCGGAGTGCGAAGTGCGGAGTGCGGAGTTGAAATCCGTATTGCGTGGTTGGGATTTCGTCTTGGGTTTCCGCGGTGCCGCGCTCGGCTCCGAAGACTGCGCCTCGCCGCTAAACGGGGGCGTTTTCTTCGTCTTCGGTTTTTCACTCCCCACTCCGCGCTCCGCACTCCGCGCTCCGACGGCGCTCCGCGCTTCCACGACTCCGGCGGCGACGGTGATGCGTTTCCCGGCCTTCACGCGGAAAGCGGCGTCGGCCACGATCTGCCCGCCCACGCGAACGTGGCGCCGGTCGATCGCGCGCTTCGCCTGCGACCAGGACAAACCCAGATGTGCCTTGAGCACGGCGGCCAGCGTCTGGCCGTTATCGCGTCGGTCGGCGGTAACCACGATCGGCGGAACGGGCATGAATCAGTCGTCCACGGAGAATTCGGTCGCCTCGACCTTGTCGAGGAATTTCCATTCCGTGACGACCATCGTCAGGAATTCCTTCTTGTCGTGCGTCACCACCACCTTGGACGGCAGCAGGGCCGCGTCGAACTTCTTGAAATCCGAAAGGAACGTTTCTTCATCCACCTCGACAACACCGGCCGTGCCCGGAGCGAGGCCCTTGCGCTGCATCTTCACGAGCAGGTTCGATTTCTTGTCGAAGAAGAGTTTCAATTCCTTCAGACCGTTTCCGGTCACCACCAGCACCGTGGCGGGGCTGCCGTTCACGTCGGCGTCCTTGTCCGCCTTGAGGGTGAACTTCTTGGCATCCTGAAGCGGTGTCAGAAGGCTGGCTTCCTGCACGAGCGCGGCTTGGATCGTCTCGTCCTTCGCCTTGTCGGGCAGCGGCTGATCGGCACCGGCGAGCGTCGCGCGAATCTTCGTCTTCTTCCCGTTGAGCACCTGCGATGTCACGAGTTTCAGCTTCGCCAATTCGCCGGTGGTTTCGAGCTTGTATTTGTCCGGCAGGGCGTGCACGGCGGTGGTGGCATAGTCGATCTTCTGGCCGGACAGATTCATCGTTCCCTTGGCCGTCGTGCGGGCGATCTTGGCCTTGTCGAGCGCGGCGGCACCGCCGTGCGCCTCGATCGCCTTCTTCACCACATCCGCGGGTTTGACGTCCTGCGCGTCGCCGCGGGCGCAGGCGACGACCAGAACTCCGATCGCGAGCAGAATCTTGCGCATCTTGTGTAGACTCCCGATGATGGCCCGCCAATCCGGCTTGCACGGGCGCGGGAAGTTGTTATATCCGGTTGCCGCAAAGGTCCGCGCCCGGAATCGCCGAAGATTCCGAAGACGGACCTTCCGGTATCGGGAGACGGTGGCATGGATGCCGTTCCGCTGCGTCGGTGCTGGGGAATCGCCGTGGGTGTCGCGATCGTGGGGACCGGTTGTGTCGGTCCGCAGTTGATCCCGCGCGGCCAGGCGCCGGACGAACCGCTGGCGCCGACGGGCAAGATCGTCATCAAGGAAAGCCTGCCCGATCCGCTCGCGCCCGCCGCGCCGAAGCCGCCCATCGTGCCCGCGTCCGCGACCGGCGGCCCCCGCCGCGAACTCTCCGCACTCTCCAGCCCCCTGCGAGACAAGCAGATCCAGGTGGCCGCCTTCATCGGCACCGACGTCGTCATCACCGACGACGAAGTCTGGCAGATGGTGCGCCAGCGCGCCCCGGAATACATGGAACTCTTCGGCGCCGAGCAGGTCGCAAAGGAGAAGGCGGTCTACCGCGAGGAACTCCGCAAGCTCGTCGAGCGCGAACTCATCATTCTCGAACTGCATTCGCGGATGAAGAAGAACAAAGCCGAAGACAAGATCGAAGGTCTCAACGACCACGCCCGCGAACAGGCCACGCGCCGGCTCAACGAATATCGGAAGTCCCGCAAAGTCGATGAGGCCGACTTCGTGAAGATCCTCCGGGCACAAGGACTCACCTACAACGGCCTGCGCCGTCAGCTCGAACGCGACACGCTCGTCCAGGTCTTCCTCGAGCAGATGCTCAAGGACAAGGCCCGCTTCGTCACGCTCAACGACATCTGGGACCACTACGCGGCGAACCCCAAGGAATTCGCCGTCGACGAACAGGTGAAATGGCTCGACTGCTTCGTGAGTTTCCAACGGTTCCAGTCCACCGACGACGCGAAGGAATACGCGCAGAACCTCTGGCGGCAGGCCACGCAGGGCGGCGACTTCGTCGAGATCGTCAAGAAATCCAGCCACGGCGACAGCGTCCTGCGGAACGGCGAAGGCCTCGGCACCAAAAAGGGCGAATTCCAACCGGCCGAACTGGAGAGCGTGCTGTTGGAACTGCCGGAGGGCCAGATCAGCCCGCTGCTCCAAACGGCGACGGGCTACCACATCGTGAAGGTGGTGGAATCGCGCAAGGCCGGCACGCGACCCTTCGATGGAAAAGTGCAGAACGAGATTCGTGCCAAGCTGACGCGGCAGTTGCAGTCGAAGGAATACGACAAGATGGTGGACGACCTGTGGCGGCGGTATCGGCCGCGGGTGGTCGAACAGTGACGGTTCACGTTCCGGGATAACGCAGGTCGATGGTCGTGCAGGCTGCCGGCGCTTCGATCCGGGCCAACGTTCCGTCGGGCCACGTGACCTGCACGTGGTCGATCCGTTCGCAGGATCCCAATCCAAAGTGGGCGACCGGTTCCATCTGGCCGGTCGAACCATTCCCGCAACAGACGACTCGCTGTTGTCGGCGTCCGCCGGCGAGAAGCCGTACGATGGCGCCGCGCGCCGGAGCGCCGAACCGCGTCAGCGGCCGCACGCGCAGCCATGCGTTTCCGTTCGCAATTCCTTTCCACAGAGTCGGCGCGGCCGTGCCATTCGCCGAGACCAGTTCCAGAATTCCGTCCCGGTCGATGTCCAGGATGGCGGCGGCACAGGCACCCGGTTCGGCGGCCAGCGGCCCCGGATCGATGACGGACCAACCCGTGTCCGTCCGCCGAAAGCCACGATTCGCTTCGCCCCGATGGAAGACGAGCAGTTCCTCGAATCCGTCGTTGTCGAAATCGGCGACGACCGCGAAGCGGGCATCGCCGGGAAGCGCCATCGCGGGGGTGGCGGCGTCGCGATAGATTCCGTCGTCGCGACGGAGGAATAGGCGATGGGGTCCGTCGGCGTTGAGCACGGCGAGGCCGCTCGCGCCGTCGCCGTCGTCGACGACGGTCGCGGCCACGGAGAGTTCGGCCGCGTCCGCCAGACCGTGTTCGACCGCGACTTCGAGGAACGTGCCAAGACCGGTATTGCGAAACAGCGCATTCGAGCCGCGGGCGGCGGCCAGGAAGAGATCGCATCGGGGCGAAGCGATGGGAGCAAGGGCGATACCGGCGCCGGCGACGGGCCGATCGATACCGAGCGCCGGCGCGAGGTCGGCGAGGCCGCTGGCGTCGGGACATTCGAGGAGTCGTAACGGGCCGTCATTGGTCGCCAGGACGAACGCATAGCGGCCGTGGCCGCGCCGATCGAATGCCGCGACGGCGCGGCCGGGGTGCGGACCGCGTGCGGCACGCGACCCCGGCATGGCAAGCAGATCGCTCCAGCCATCGGGCCGAGGGTCGAACAGCCGATCGGCGTCCGAACCCTCGTTGAGGAGATAAAGTTCCTCGCGTCCATCGCCGTCGCAGTCGGCCGCGACGGCCACGCGTCCGTCGCGGTCCACGTCCGCCAGCACCGGCGGCGCGACGTCGCGTAGTCCGGTGCCGGTCCATTTCAGCAATCGGTTGGGGCCGTTCGCCGCGGCGAGAAAGATCTCGAATTGTCCGTCGCCGTCCAGGTCCGCCACCGTCGCGCCGACGAGCTTCGCGAACGAGCGGGGCGGCAGGAGGTGCGAACGGTCTTGGAACATGGCGTCACATCACCCGGCTGACGATGCATTTGAGGTAGCCACCTTCGCGGCAGGCGACGCTCACGGGGTGGTCGGCCGACGGACCGCGCCGTTCCAGAATCTGCGCATCCCGCTTCGAGTCGATCGCTGTCTGGGCCACGATTTCCTCCAGGTCGGCCATCTGGATCAATCCGGTGCAGCAGCACGACACGAGTAGTCCGTCCCGAGCCAGCAACTTGAGGGCGAGCTGGTGCAGGCGGCGATAGCCCTTGAGCGCCTCGGGCACGGCGGCGCGGTTGCGGGCGAACTTCGGCGGATCGAGGATCACCACGTCGTACTCGCGCTTTTCGGAGGCCAATGTCGCCAGGTGGTTGAAGACGTCCGCCTTGGTGGTCGTCAGGTTCGCAACGCCGTTCAGCTCGGCATTGCGTCGGGCCAGCGCGAGCGCCGCGTCGGAGGCGTCCACACAGTCGACCGTTGCCGCCCCGGCCTTCGCCGCCCGCACGCCGAACCCGCCGGAGTAACTGAACGCGTCCAACACGCGCTTGCCGACGCACAGTCTGGCCACGGCCGAACGGTTGTCCCGCTGGTCGAGGTAGTACCCCGTCTTCTGCCCCTCGGCGAGGTTGACGGCGAACGTCAGTCCGTCTTCCTCGATGAGATGCTCCGCCGGCGGTGGTTCGCCCCAGAGCGGGCCATCGTGCAGTTCGCAGCCTTCGAGTTTGCCGATTCCCTTCTCGGTGCGCAAGAAGATTCCGCGCGGTTGCAGGAGTTCCGCGAGCACCGCGGCGATGGTGTCGCGGCGGTTGGCGAGTCCGAGGGCGGTGAACTGCACGGTGAGCCACTCGCCGTAGCGGTCGACGACGAGGCCGGAGAGTCGGTCGGCCTCGCTGAAGCAGACGCGGTACGCCGAGGCCTTGCCCCGATCGAGTCCCAGGATTTGATGCCGGAGTCGCACGGCGTCGGCGAGGCGGTCGCGGAGGAAATCGCGATCGATCGGCCGGTCTTCGTCCCAGGAGTAGAGCCGGACGACGATCTTCGATTGCGAGTTGAAGAGACCGCGTGCCACGAAGTTTCCGGCGGAGGAGCGCAGGATCACTTCGTCGCCGTCGGCGGGCGAACCGTCGACGCGTTCGACGGCGCCGGCGAAGACCCACGGATGCCGGCCATAGAAGGGTTGGGCGCGTTTCGTCTTCAAGATCACGGATGCGAGCATTTGAACCAATGCGGAGGAGGAAATTAAACGCCCTGTTGGACGCCGCGGAGGTAGGCGAGGCCGCGTTCGATCGGCGAAGCGGCGGAGCGGGCGGCCACGATGGCCCGGATGCGGTGCAGCAGTTCCGCCTTGTTGATCGGCTTCGTCAGGAAATCGTCGGTCCCCACTTCAACGGCTCGCTCAACGTCGGTCGCGCGATCGAGCGCCGTCACCATCAGCACCCCGATATCCTTGGTGGCCCCGTCGGCGCGCAGGCGTTTGCAGACCTCGAATCCGCTGAGCTTGGGCATCATGATGTCCAGCAACACGACGTCGGCGGGCCAATCCTTCGCCAGTTGCAGCGTCTGCTCGCCGTTCATGGCGATGCGCGTTTCGAGGCCGCTGCCATCGAGGTGCGCCTCCAGCAACTCCGCGTTCGCCTGATTGTCGTCCGCGATCAAGATCCGCGTCATGGCGGCCCCCCGCGCCGGTTCGGCACGAGCATTGTATAGAAGCCGTGAATCGGCCGACGGGGCCGAACCCAAACGCCCAAAACGATTGGAGAAACCGGAGAAAGTGGGTCGATGAGAAGAGGAGGTCCCGCGCGGAGTGCCGGATGTTCGTCGATCGCCCCTCGCTGGCTCGGATTGTCCGGCACATCGTCGCAATCGTCGAGCAGACCCCGGTGAAATCCGATCCGTTCCCGCACGCCTTTTTCGAGGGGATTTTCCCCCAGGATCTTTACCACTCCGCGCTGACCGCGTGGCCGGCGGAAGAGGCCTTCGCCGCCGCCAGTCGCCGTCACCACGTCAACGAGTACGGCGACAGCACCCGTCGCCGCTTGAATCTCGTCGAGAAATCGCTCGCCGACCTGCCACACGGCCCGCGCCGCATCTGGACGACACTCCGCGCCGCCGTCGGATCGCCAGAGGTGAAACGCGCGGTGTTCGAGAAACTCGGCAGCGGTCTCGCCCGCCGGTTCGGCACGTCACCCGCCGACGCGGCCGCGGTCCCCGCCTTCCCGCGCGGCACGCTCTACTGCGAAAAACAAGGCTATCGCATTGCCCCGCATCCCGATACGCGCGAAAAGATCGTCACGATGCAGTTCGCGTTCCCATCCGACGACCGCATGAAGCACGTCGGCACGGAGTTCTACTCCCGCAGCGTCAATCCGCTTCACTGGCTGCGCGAGCCGCGCGGGTTCCTCATCCGCGAAGCCATGCCGTTCCTGCCCAATTGCGCCTACGCGTTCTCCGTTCTCAACACCATCGGCCTCAAAAGCTGGCATGGCCGATGTAAGATCGATGCGATCGACGGCGACCGCAATTCCCTTCTACACATCTGGTACGCCACGCCGGACGACTCGCACTCGGAACTGGAGGGCTACCTCGCTCCGGCACCCCTCTGCCGCGCGGCCTGACAAGCCAATCGCGATCTCGAAAGCCAGGAAATTCAAACGGTCGAAATGAATTCGTTTCTTTCGCGTTCGTAGTCGCGGGCTTTCGTGATGGCGTCTCGCGTTGGGGAATTCGTGCCGGTTTTTTCGATTTTTCGGGTGGCGACAATCGTAGCAGTTATGGAAGATATGCGGATTGAAACGCCGCAAGGAGGAGGCTCGGCTCCGCGGTGCCATTGACACGAGCCAGGAGCCGCACCGTGACGAATCCCGAACGGAATGCCCGGAACCGTTTCCGCCCTCGCGTCACTCCACTGGAAGACCGCACGACGCCGGCCGCGGCGATCGCGCTCTCGAATAACACCTTGTTTGCCTTCGATACCGGCACGCCGGGCAATATTCCGGCAGGGATCGGTGTCACGGGGCTGGGCACGGGCGAGAATCTCGTCGGGATCGACTTCCGGCCCCAGAACGGTCAGCTGTACGGACTCACTTCCAACGGCGCCGGCGGCGTACGGCTCTACGCCATCAGCCCCGACACCGGAATCGCCGTGCCCCTCACACCCGCACCCGTCCAGTTCGACGACGGCGGCGGAAGCCCGGTCCCGATCGCCGGCACGAATTTCGGTTTCGACTTCAATCCCCTCGCCGACCGCGTCCGCGTGGTCACCGATGCCGGCATCAATTTCCGCATCAACCCGAACACCGGGTTCATCATTGACGGCTCCACAAACGACCCCGGCGTCAACGCCGACGGTGCGGTCAACGGCGGCACCACGACGCTCGACGGCACGGCCTACACCAATAACGCACCGAACGCCACCGCAACCACGCAATACACGCTCGACTCGTCCACCAACAAGCTCTTCACCCAGAATCCGCCGAACGACGGCACCCAGAAGAACGCCGTCGCCGTCACCCTTGGCGCCAGCGTCCTCGACTTCACCGCCGTCAACGGCTTCGACATCCCGTCGGGCGTGAACGTGGCCACCTCCGGAGACCTGGCGACCGGCAACGGCTTCGCCGTCCTCACCACCACCGGCGGCCCGTCGCTCTACACGATCAACTTGAATACCGGACAGGCGAATCTGGTCGGTGCGCTCGGCATCGCCGGCGGGCCGCCAATCCAGGGCTTCACCGTCCAGCCGAACGACGGCGCGGCGGGCATTCCGTTCGTCGGCGTTGCCGGGAACAGCGTCGTCCGGTTCAGCTCCAAATCCGCCACGACCGTCGTCGCCGTGCCGATCCCTTCGGGCTTGAGCCTCGGGGAAGCGGTCGTCGGGCTGGATCGCCGGCCGGCGACCGGACAGTATTTCGCACTTGTCCACAACAGCGCGGCCGGCACGGTGCGCATCGCGCTCGTCGACCCGCAGACCGCAGCCCTCACGAATGTCGGCGGCGGAGTGCCCGTCGCCCTCGTGAACGCCGCCGGTTCCCCGATCACTTTCCCGGCCGGTACATCCTTCGGCATCGACTTCAACCCGACCGTCGACAAACTCCGCGTCGTCGCCAGCACCGGCATCAACTTCCGCATCGATCCGACGACCGGCGCCGCGCTCGACGGCAACGCCACCTTCGCCGGCACCCAACCTGACGCCGCACTCAACAGCGGCGCGACCGCCGGCACCGGAACTGCCTACACGAACTCTTTCCACAAGGCGACCGTCACCACCCAGTACACGCTCGACGCGGTGACGAACAGCCTCTTTGTGCAGAACCCGCCGAACGACGGCGTCCTGGTCGGCGGGCTGCCGATCACCGTCGCCGGCACCGCCATCGACTTCACCGACGCGAACGCCTTCGACATCCCCTCGAACGTCCGCGTGACGGCGTCCGGCAGCACGGCCACCGGTCTCGCCTATGCCGCCCTCACCGTCGCCGGCGACACTTCCCTCTACAGCATCAACCTCGCCACCGGCGCTGCCACCAAACTCGGCCCCATCGGCATCGGTACCACGCCGCTCGTCGGCCTCGTCGCCTCCGAAACCGCCACCTCCAACGCCGGGCTGACCGGTACCTCCGACTACGGCCTCGGCTCCGATGTCGGCGTCGCCAGCATGACCAAGCTCCTCGCCGCCGACGGAACCCTCAACCAGACCGCCCAGCCCTACGGCACCTTCACCGGCGGCGTCCGCGTCGCCACGGGCGACTTCAACGGCGACGGCATTATCGATCTCGTCGTCGGCTCCGGACCTGGAATGGTCACCAACGTCACCATCCTCGACGGCAAGACCGACGGCATCATTGTCAGCTTCTCGCCCTTCGAAGCTTCCTTCACCGGCGGCGTCTTCGTTGCCGCCGGCGATCTCACCGGCGACGGCGCCCCGGAACTCGTCGTTACCCCGGACCAGGGTGGCGGACCTCGCGTCCGCGTCTTCCGGTCCGGGAACATCGGCGACGTCCTCGCCGACTTCCTCGGCATCGCCGACCTCCGCTTCCGCGGCGGCGCCCGGCCCGCGATCGGCGACGTGAACGGCGACGGCATCGGCGACCTCGGCGTCGCCGCCGGATTTGGTGGCGGGCCTCGCGTCGCGGTCTTCGACGGCACCACCCTTCCCGGCAACGAACCCGTCCGACTCTTCAACGATTTCTTCGCCTTCGAGAATACGCTGCGCAATGGCGTCTTCCTCGCCCTCGGCGACATCGACGGCGACGGCAAGGCCGACGTCATCGCCGGCGGCGGCCCCGGCGGCGGGCCGCGCGTCACCGTGTTCAACGGGAACCTGCTCGTTACCTCCGGCGGCGCGACCGTCACCCCGCTCGCCAACTTCTTCGCCTACGACGATACGAACCGCAGCGGCGTCCGCCTCGCCGTCAAGGACCTCGATGGCGATACGCTCGCCGATCTCGTCACCGGCAACGGCCCCGGCGTGACGAACCGCGTGAAGTTCTTCGCCGGCAGCGCCATCAAGGCCGCCGCCGTCGGGGCCACCCCGCCGTCCTTCAACGAATTCGATCCGCTCTTCGGCAGCACCAACGGCGTCTTCGTGGGGTGACGATTTCCGAAAGTATCTCGCCTTGGCATCGAATTTGATGGGGTTTCCAAACGCCTCCGGACGCGAATACACTGGCTTCGCTCCCGGAGGTTGCAGCGTGTCCGAATCGTACGATCTCGTGGTCATTGGCGCCGGTCCAGCGGGCGAGTCGGCCGCGGTCACCGCGGCGCTGCTCGGGAAGCGCGTCGCGGTGGTTGAGAAGGCGGCGCAGCCCGGCGGTGCCGCCGTCAACACCGGCACCGTTCCCAGCAAGACGCTGCGCGAAACCGCCCTCGCACTCTCCGGCCTCCGATCCCGCAACCTCCATGGCGTCGACCTTTCCCTCCGACGCGGCACCACCGTCGATGATCTCGTCCGCCACGAACGCACCGTGCGCACCGGCGAACAAACCCGGATTCGCGAGTCCTTCGCCCATCATGGCATCACTCTGATTCCTGGACGCGGCGAATTCGACGACCCAAACACCGTGCGCGTCCATACCGCCGACGGGTCGTCGCGCCCGATCCGCGGCGAGTCAATCGTGATCGCCATCGGCAGCGTCCCCGTGCGGCCGCCCGGCATCCCCTTCGATCACGCGCGCATCCACGATTCGGACGAACTGCTGGACATCCACGAGATGCCCGAGTCGATCGCCGTCGTCGGTGCCGGCGTGATCGGCAGTGAATACGCGTGCATGTTCGCGTCGCTCGGCGTGCCGACGTACCTCGTCGACGGCCGCGACCGCTTGCTGCCGTTCCTGGACGCGGAACTCTCGGCCGCGCTGCTCGTGGAAATGGAACGGCTCGGCGTACGTTTCGTCTGGAAAGAGAACGTCGTCTCCTGCCCCGATCCCGGCGAGGGCAAAGTGCGGCTGACGCTCTCCAGCGGGACGCGGCTGGAAGTCGACCACGCGCTGATCTGCGCGGGCCGGATGTGCCGCACGCCGGAGTTGAAGCTCGATCGCGCCGGCATCACGACCTGCGAAAAGGGGCGGATCCCGGTGAACGCCCAGTTCCAAACCGTGGTGCCGCACATCTACGCGGTCGGGGATGTGATCGGATTCCCCGCGCTGGCGTCCACGAGTGCCGAGCAGGGTCGTGCGGCCGTCTCGCACCGGTACGACTGCGAATTCGGCAACTGCCCCGTGGCGACCGTGCTGCCAAGCGGCATCTATACCATTCCCGAACTCAGTTCCGCCGGCGCGACCGAGGAGGAATTGAAGAAACAGAACGTCGACTACGTCGTCGGCCGTGCCCGCTACGAGGACGTACCCCGCGGCAAGATCATCGGCGACAAGACGGGATTCCTCAAACTCCTGTTCGACCGCGCCAGTCGCAAGCTGTTGGGCGTCCACGTTATCGGCGAACTCGCGACGGAAGTGGTCCACATTGGCGTCGTGACCCTGATGGCCGAGGGCCGCGCAGAACTACTGCTCCGGACCTGCTTCAACTATCCGACGCTGGGAGAACTCTACAAGCACGCCACGCTCGACGCCGTGAACACCGCGTGGCGAACCTGACGGCGCTTCTCATTTTTCCTTCCATTTGACGGCTACAATAATTTCCTCTCACTCCCACACCTGCTGGAACCCTTCGACATGAAACGATTGCTGGCCGCGTTCGCGGTCGTCGCGTTCGGCTCGGCGAGCCACGCCGCTTCGCCGGAAGCCGTTCTCGAACGGATGAAAAAAGACATCTTCTACCTCGCTGGCGAGGAATGCGCCGGGCGCGGCGTCGGCACCCCCGGCATCGACAAGGCCGCCGATCACATCGCCGCCTCGTTCAAGGCCTCCGGCCTCGAACCCGGATTCAAGGACGGCTACTTCCAGCCCTTCAGCTTCCCCGGCCGCAGCCGCCTTGGCTCCCCCAACAAGGTCATCCTCGCCCTCAAGGACAAGGACGCCGCCGAACTCAAAGTCTCCGAGGAATTCTCCGTTCTCGGCACCTCCGCCAACGGCACATTCAAGGCCGAACTCGTCTTCGCCGGCTACGGGTTGTCCATTGCCGCCGACAAGGTCAAGTACGACGACTACGCCGGCCTCGACGTGAAGGGCAAGATCGTCGTCGTGCTTCGCAAGACCCCCAAGGCCGAGCAGAAGGACAACCCCTTCGTCGGCCCGCTCGAAGATGCGGCCGCGCTCGTCGCCAAGATCGAACTGGCCGCGAAGAAGGAAGCCGCCGGCATCGTGTTCGTCAACGACCAGACCTACGGCAAGCAGGGCGACGCCCTCATGGATCTGCGCCGCTCCGGCGGCGCGACCGCAAAGTTCCCGGTCTTGCAGATCAAGCGCGCCGTGTTGGAGAAGATGATCGCCAGCCAGGGGAAAAAACTGGACGAGATCGAGAAGGCGATCGACAAGGACATCAAGCCGATGTCGATGATCCTTGCGGGTTGTTCGCTCGACGGCACGGTGACGATCAATCGCGAACCGATCCACGCGAAGAACGTCGTGGGCGTGCTGCCCGGCTCCGGTCCGCTCGCGGACGAGACGATCGTGATCGGCGCGCACTACGACCACCTCGGCACAAGCAGTCAGGGCAGCCTCGGCGGCGCGGCCGCGGCCGGAAAGGTCCACTACGGCGCCGACGACAACGCCTCCGGCACCACCGGCCTGCTCGAACTCGCGCGCCGATTCGGCGACATGAAGAACCGCTACGGCCGCCGGATCGTCTTTGTCGCCTTCTCCGGCGAGGAGATGGGCCTCCACGGCTCGAAATACTACGCCGACCACCCGGTCACGCCGGTCGAGAAGACCGTCTTCATGCTGAACATGGACATGATCGGCCGCGCCGCCACGGTCGAGGAGATGGGTAAGAAGAAGTTGCGCGTCATCGCCAGCGGTGTCGGATCGAGCGACTCGTTTTCCAAACTCGTCGACGCGGTGAACGCCAAGGTCGACTTCAAGCTGATGAAGACCGAACCCGGCACCGGGCCGAGCGACCACCAGTCGTTCTACTTGAAGAAGATCCCGGTCCTGTTCATCCACACCGGCACGCACAAGGACTATCACCGCCCGACCGACACGCCGGATAAGGCCGAGATCGTGGGGATGACGAAGATTGCGGATTTCTGCGAGGCGATCGCGGCGCACATCGCGGTGCTGCCGGAGCGGCCGAACTACCTCGTAACGAAGGGCCGCTGGTCCGACCCGACCGACACCAGTCCGCGGCAGATGATGAACATGCCAAGACTGGGGCTGATGCCGGGCAACTACGAAGATGAAGCCGACAAGGGCGTGCTGGTGGAAGATGTCATCCCCGGCGGCGCGGCCGAGGCGGGCGGCGTGAAGGCCGGCGACTTCGTCATCAACATCGCTGGTACGCCGGTGAAGAATATCGACGATTACATGAAGGCGCTCGCCGCCCAGAAGCCGAACGTCGAGATCGAGATCACCGTCATGCGGAAGGCAGAGAAAAAGCAGCTGAAGGTCACGCCGAAGGGCGCCGGCCGATAGGAGTCCCTGTCGGGCCTCGAAGACTGCCCGACCTACGGTTTTGGCCGAACTCCGAACGGCGAGGCGAAAGCCTCGCCGTTCGTCATTTCCGCCCCATCCGGTTCCAAACGTAGAGTTCGGATGTCATCTTCATGACGTAAAGTGCGTCGGACTTCGGCTCGTAGTCGAGCCAAGTCAACGGCGAGACACCTTTCAACTCTTTCGGGATCGAATGTGGGGCCGACCAGGTCGCGCCGCCGTCAGCGCTCTCGACGATCCCTTTCCCGGTCAGCACGAACAAATGCTTTTCATTCTTGCCGGAGACCGGCCCGAGCCGGCCGTCCTTCAACTCGCAGACTTTCGTCCAGGTCGCGCCCATGTCGGTCGTCTTGACGAGTTGGCCATCCGTGAGCCAATAAAGCGCTCCAGCGTGCCAGCGCGGCGGCCATTGCATCGTGAAATCGGCGACGGGCTGGAAGCTCTTGCCGCCGTCCGTCGTACGAACGATGCCGCCCTTCGGCCGGTCCCTGGTCTTCGCGAGTGCGACGACGGCCGTGTTCGCGTCGAACACCCAAGCCGGACCGTGGTCCTTGCCGAGTTCATCGAAGCTCAGCCCGCCGTCGCGCGAGCGGAGGAGTTGCCCGCCCGATTCGTGCTTGAACGCGAGGAGGAACTTCATCTCCGGGTCGGTCCAGTCGGCCGCGCACCAGTCGACGTGGACGCTCGCCTTGTCGAAGATCCGCCACTCGCCCGCGTCGGTCGTCGTCACAGCGATCGGTCCGCCGTAGACAGTGGCCATGAGGAGACGCCTGGTATTGCCGGTCGGATCGAACATCAGGCAGCCGGGCGTTTCGGTGCGGCCTTTGAGCGCGGTGCCAAACCGTTCCCAGGTCGCGCCGCCGTCGGACGATCGGAACACGCCGCGATCGCTGACGTTCACGTAGACCTGTCCGGTCGCGCGGTCGACGGCGACGCCACACAAGCCGCCGTAACCGGGCTTTTCCCGCTTTAGCAGTTCCTCGGTCAGCGGCTTCCAGTCCTGTGCGCCGGCAGTGACGGGCAGCAACGCAAGGGCGAGAATCGCGAATCGCATGGAGAGGCTCCGTTTATTTGTCGGTTCCAACGCAGAAGAGCCACTTGCGGCCCTTGAGAATCAGCTTGCCATCGGCGATGGCGGGGGACGCGGGTCCGCCGTCGCCGAGGTCGTTCGTCGAGAGGATTTCCAATTTCTCCCCGGCCTTCACGACGTAGCTCTTTCCGGCGCTTGCAAAGTAGACGCGCCCGTTCGGCGTGGCGACCGGACTGGCGGACGCGCTCACGCCGGGCAGACGCTCGGTGTAAACGACCTCGCCCGTCGATACTCGAATGCACGCGAGCACGTCCGGGTTACTCAGCCGGTAGAGGAAGTCTCCGGAAGCGACGGGCGAACCGTAACCCTCCTTCACGGTTTTGATCGTCCATTTGCGGTGGGTCTTCGCCACATCGCCCATTCCCGTGGGATCGACGGCGAGCCCCGGCCCGCCGCGACCGCTGTCGCAGTAGACGAGGCCGCCCGCGAACACCGGCGATACCGTGTCGCCCTTTGCATCGCACGTCCAGAGGATCTCGCCCGTGCGCGGGTCCAGCCCCTGCAAGGCGTTCGATGCCGACACGAGCAGTTGGGGCTTCCCGCCGATGGTTGCGAGTGTCGGCGTGCTGTGCGCGAAGCCGACCTTCGGACGCTTTTGCTCCCACTTCGGTTCGCCCGTCGCCCGGTCAAACGCGAGGATGCGCGACTCGCGGTCCAACTGGTCGCATTGCAGAATGACGGTCTTCTCGAAGAGCACGGGACTGGCGGCGAAGGCGACGTCGAACTTGTGCGGCACGATCTCCTTGCGCCAGCGGATCGCGCCGGTATGATCGAGAGCCGCGAGCACCGACGACCCGAACGCGACATACACGCGCTCGGCGTCGACCGCCGGCGTCGGGGCCGTGTACCCGCCGCGCAGGTCGCCAAACTGCCACGGCCCAGCCGGTACCGGCACGTTCCAGAGTTCCTTCCCGTCCGAGAGCCGGTAGCAGGCGACGCGATGTTCCGGCTTCTTCGTGTTGTCCGGCTTGCCGGACCAGTGGCTCGCCGTCACGTAGACGCGATCGCGAAAGACCACCGGGCTGGACTGGTTCTGGTCCTGCCCCGCGCCCGCCTCGACACCGGGTAGCGGCACCTTCCAGAGGACGTTCGTGTTCTCCTTCCCGCCCCACACGATCGGCAGTTTGGCATCCTCCGTCTGCCCTTGTCCCGTCGGACCGCGCCACCCCGGCCAGTCCGCCGCCAGGGAGCCGATGACGAGCAGAAGTAAATAGCAGCGGTTCATGCGGTGCCTTCGGAAAGAGCGAATCGGCGGCGTCAACTCCACAGGCCCGTGATCGGGGTACCTTCGCTGATCGCGGACGGGCGGTTTGTACTATCGAGAAAGTGACCGGCGGGATCGATGCCGAGGGCGTGGTAAAGCGTCGCGGTGAGATCCAACGGCGAGACGGGCTTGTCACTCGGGTACGCGCCGATCCGGTCGGACGATCCATAGGCGGCACCCGGTACCACGCCCGCGCCGGCGAACATCACGGAATAGCAGCCGCCCCAGTGCTTCCGCCCCGGCGACGACCCGGCGAAATTCTTCTCGATCGCCACCTTCGGCGCCCGGCCGAACTCGCCGAGCGCGATGACGAGTGTCGTTTCGAGAAGCCCGCGCACGCGGAGGTCTTCCAGCAGCACGCTCATCGTGGCGTCGAAGCGCGGCAGGAGGTGCGTCTTCATCGCATCGAAGATGTCGTTGTGCGTGTCCCACCCGTACGCTTCGGTGTCGTGCGGGAGGTCGTCCTGGCCGCGGATGTTGGCGTTGAAGAAGGCGGTCACCCACGGGACGCCGGCCTCGACGAGGCGGCGGGCGAGCAGGCACGCCTGGCCAGAGCGATGCCGGCCGTAGCGGTCGCGCACCGCCCCCGGTTCGCGGGCGAGGTCGAATGCCGCCCGTGCCGGGGCCGAGCGAAGGATGCCGAACGCTTCGCCCGCCAGGCCGTCGCGGTCCGCGAGAGAGGGGTAGCGATTCGCGTCCAGCTTGCCGAGGAGCGCCGAGCGGTCCGCGAGGCGTTCCACGGAGATATCGGCATGGTGTTCGAGGCCGCCGGTGAGCAAGCGTTCGTCGGTCGGGTCGCCGACGAGGTGCGGGTCGAACCCGCGGCCGAGGAATCCTCCGAACAGGCCGGGGGCGATCTTCTCCGGGATGAGCAGCGGGCCGTTGACATGGACGGCCGTATACGGGATGCGCGTGGCAGGTCGGACCCGCTTGACGATGGCACCAGCGGATGGAAAATCGGTCGGCTTCGGTTCGGGGTTCGACGACTTGCGGGCGTGGAACTTGCCGGTGAGGGACGCGTAGATGGCGGAGCCGTGGTCGAGGTCGTCGTGACTCACGCTGCGGACGAGGGAGAACCGATGCGCGAGCGCGGCGAGCTTCGGCAGGTGTTCGCAGAATCGCAGTCCCGGGATCGTCGTGGGAATGCTTCCGAACGCACCGCGGATCTCCTCCGGCGCGGCCGGCTTCGGGTCGTAGGTTTCGAACTGGCTTTGCCCGCCACTGGCGAAGACGATCAACACCGACTTCGCCCGGCCGAAGCCGTCGGATCGCGTCGCGGCCCGCGCCGTCCCCGCCGTCAGGAGCGCCGGCAAGCCGAGGCGCAGCAACTCCCGCCGCGTGGGGGCGGCACCAAACGCACCGGGAACGGCGACGAAGGACATGCAGAAAGTTTACCCGATGCGCGGCCCATCGGGCAAGCGCCGGCGATCGATTGAAATCGTAGGGTATCGGCGGCGTCCTGGATGCGGAGGTGCGAAGTGGGCGAAACGGAACCCTCGACCGATTGGGCAACCCTGACGTACGACGGGGACGTCGTCGCCGAAGCGTGGACCATGCCGGACGGGGACGCGTCGACCGTCGTGTTCCTCGTGCCCCGCGCCCGGCTCAAGCTCTCCGAAGGCCGCATGCCGGTCACCATTGACATTCTGTTGCAAGCCGCCGGCATTTCCTCCGTCGACATCGACTCGTGGCGGCTCGGCGACGATTCCCTCGCCGGACATGCCGATTCGGATCTGACTTTCCCGTTGCCGCTTCCGACGGAGGACGACGACCAACTCACGATCCATGTCCGATTGAAGCCGCCCCCGGCCGACGGTGGCGTGGAGGACATCCCGCTGGAGAAATGGCAGGCTCTGGACCTGCTATGGAAGGCGATCTTGAGCCTGGAATCGGCGATCGACACGGCGCGGATGGGCATGGAGAGCCTGCGGAACGAGATGGATTCGGCGTTCAAGCGGCCGCTGGCGGTAGAGGAGAAGTTGAACGCGCTGCAGGCCGACGTGGCGCAGTGGACGAAGGCGAAGAGCCGGGTGCATCATGCGCTGCCGAAAGTTCGGGAGTTCATTCATCGCGCCACGTGGTCGCAGACCGTGGCGGAGCGGAAGGCGCTCGAGGAGATCGTGAAGTCGCACGTGGAGCCGCGCGTGCCGGTCGCCGGCGTGGACCGGATCCGCGAGCGTCTGGAGCATTTGCAGAAGGACCGGCAGGTGCTGCTGGCGACGGGGAACGCGGTGCACCAGGAGTGCCGGGGCATCCTCGGCGAGATTCAGCGGGCGACGAGTTCGCTGCAGCGGAACGCGGCCGAGCGGGCGAAGCAGAAACGCAGCGCCGGCCGCGAGAAGGGGAAACACTTCTGACCGTCGGCCGTCACTTCAACAACCATTCCAGTAGCGCTTTCTGAGCGTGCAACCGGTTCTCGGCCTCGTCGAAGACGACGCTCTGCGGGCCGTCGACCACCTCGTCCGTGATTTCCTCACCGCGATGCGCCGGCAGGCAGTGCAGCACCTTGCAGTGTTTCGGCGCGGCGGCGAGCAGCTTCGCGTTCACCTGGAAACCGGCGAACTTCCGCAGGCGTTCCTCGCGTTCGGCCTCCTGGCCCATGCTCGTCCAGACATCGGTGTAGATGACGTCGGCGTGGGCGACGGCGGCGAGCGGATCGTGGAGTTCCGTCAGCGCGTCCGGAGACACGCGGGCGGCGAAGTCTTTCTTGAATGGCTCGTCGAAGGCGTAGCCCTTCGGACAGGCGAGGACTGTGCGGCCTCCGAGGCGCCCCACGGCGACGGCAAGCGAACGGGCGACGTTGTTGCCGTCGCCGATGAACGCGACGGTCTTGCCGGCGACGGTGCCGAGATGCTCCTGGATCGTGAGCACGTCGGCGAGCGCCTGGCAGGGGTGCGACCAGTCCGAGAGGCCGTTGATGATGGGAACGCTGGCGTGGGCGGCGATCCCCTCGAGCGTGGAGTGCTTGAAGACTCGGAAGACCATGGCGTCGACGAAGCGGCTCATGGTGCGACTGAAGTCGGCAAGTGTTTCGCGCCAGCCAAGGCCGATCTCGTTGCCCGGCAGGAACAGGCTCGTGCCGCCGAGTTGGGCGACACCGGCTTCGAAGCTCACCCGCGTGCGCAGCGACGGCTTCTCGAAGATCAGCGCGACGACCTTGCCGGCGAGCGCATTCGTCGGAATGCCGCGCCGGCGGGCTTCCTTCAGGCGCGCGGCCTCGGCCAGCAGGTGCCGGACTTCGTCCGCGGTCAGGTCGATCAGATTCAGGAAGTGACGCATGCGCGGCACCTTCAAGAGGGAAAGCCCGCGGACCGGAATCCGCGGGCTTTGGAGGATAAACGAACGCGGCTTAGCCTGCGCTCGCGAGCAGCACGTCCCGCAGGATCGCACAGCCGTCGTCGATTTGCTGCGCGTCGATGTTCACGGCCGGGAGCAACCGGAGCACGGTCTTGTGCGTGCAGTTGATGAGCAGTCCGCGTTTCAAGCACGCCTCGACGATCGGTCCGCCGTCGATGGAAAGTTGCGCGCCGATCATCGCGCCCTTCACGCGGATCTCCTGGATCAACGGCGATTCGGCCTTGAGAGCGGTCAGATGCGCCCGGAAGCGCTCGCCAACCTGCATCGCGCGATCGAGGAGATTCTCCTCTTCGAACGTGGCGATGGTGGCAAGGGCCGCGGCGCAGGCGATCGGATTGCCCCCGAACGTCGCGGCGTGCGTGCCGGGCTTGAGCTTCTCGGCGACTTCCGGCTTGGCGATGACGCCGCCGAGGGCGACCCCGCCGCCGATCGCCTTCGCCAGCGTCACGACGTCCGGCACGATCTTCCAGTGCTGGTGGGCGAACCACGCCCCGGTGCGGCCCATGCCGGTCTGGACTTCGTCGAGCATGAGGAGCATGCCCTTGCGGTCGCAAAGCTCACGAAGGCCTTCAAGGAAGCCCGGCGGTGCGAGGTTCACGCCGCCTTCGCCCTGGATCGGTTCGAGGAGGATCGCGGCGGTCTCGTCGTCGACGAGTTTCGTGGTGGCGTCGAGATCGCCCCACGGAGCATAGAGGAATCCGGGGAGCATCGGTTCGCAGCCGGCGTGGTACTTCGGCTGCGCCGTCGCCGTCAGCGAGCCGTAGGTCCGGCCGTGGAAGCTATTCGTGAACGTGACGATCTTGTACTTGCCCTTCGGCTTGCCGTTGAGTCGGGCGAGTTTTATCGCCGCCTCGTTCGCTTCGGTGCCGCTGTTGCAGAAGAAGCACTGGCCGCCCCAGCCGGTCCGCGTGCTCAGCGCTTCGCCGAGCAACGCCTGCGGCTCCGTGTACCAGGTGTTCGGCACGTGAATTAGCGTCGCCACCTGATCCTGCACCGCCTTGACGACCTTCGGCGGGCAGTGGCCGAGCACACCGCACCCCCAGCCGGGGAAGAAGTCGAGGTAGCGGTTGCCTTCGGCGTCCCAGATCCACGAACCTTCGCCGCGGACGAGCGCGACCGGGTAGCGCGTGTAGTTCCCGATCACGTACTGCTTCGCGCGGGCGATGATGTCTTGCGAACTGAGGGTGGCCGTCGCGGTCATGGGTGGTTGGATTTCTCCGGTTTCAGGGAACGATCTCGGTGCCGGCGATCGGTTCGCCGGCGAAGTCCGCGAGCAATCCGTGCGGGACGCGCCCGTCGAGGATCACGGCTCGTTCGGCACCGGCGGCGAGCGCCTCGAAGCAGGCTTCCACCTTCGGAATCATGCCGCCATCGATGACGCCCGTTTCAATCAACCGCCGGGACTCCGCTACGGACAGCGAATCGATCCGCGAGTTCGCATCATTTTTGTCGCGGAGGATGCCGGGCGTGTCGGTGAGGAAAATCACCGCCTCCGTATCGAAGGCTCCCGCGACGGCGCTGGCGACCGTGTCGGCGTTCACGTTCAGCCAGCCGTTCTCATCGCGGCAGAGCGACGGGATTACCGGGGTGATCGCGTTCTCGACGAATTCGAGCAACGCGCCGTCGTTCACGGCGGTCGGCTGGCCGACGAAACCGAGATCGATCGGCGAGCCGTCCTCGCCGGCGAGAACCAGGCGCTTACCGGAGACGGGAAACGCATCCGCGTCGCGGAAACCGTTCGCGCGGCCGCCGAGTTCGTTGATCTGCCGGGCGATGTCGAGGTTCAGTTCGCCCAGCACGCGCACCACGATTTCCAGCGTCGCCGCGTCGGTGTAGCGCCGGCCCGCGACCTTCTTCGGCACGAGGCCTGCCGCCGCCATGGCGCGATCGATCGGCTTGCCGCCGCCGTGGACGAGGAGGAGTTGCACGCCGAGGGTTTGCAGGGCGACGACCGACTCAAGCGTCGCCGTTGTGGCGGCCGGATCCTCCATCGCGCTGCCGCCAAGTTTCACCACGAGCGCGCGGCCACGAAGCGCCCGCGAACGGGCCGTGGCCATCAGGAGACTTGCAATTCGATCCACGTCCGGCGATCCCGAGGGGGATTTGCCAAAAGGAGAATCGTATGCGAACAACCCAAGGATCGGCAAGGACGCGCGGGGAAACTCTTTTGAGTATGAATCCAGCGCGGCGTCGAATTCACTCCTTGGGCCACACCAGCCGGCCGGGCGTCGTCGTGCGGATGCTGTAGAGCGTCCCTCCGCCCGTGATGTAGAGCGTCTTGCGGTCGGCGCCGCCGAACGCACAGTTAGTCACCTCGTCCCTCGGAACCGGAAGGAATCTCACCAGCATTCCATCTGGCGAGAAGACATAGATGCCGCCTTTCACATCCGTTGCCGGTTCGGCCGGCGGGTTCGGCTTGTTCAGCCCGCCCGCGACGTAGAGCCGGCCCTCCACGTCCTGCTTCAGCCCGTCCGGCCCGCGGCCAAGTTTCCAATCGTGCAAGAGTTTCTTCGAGGCGACGTCCACGGTGCCGTCGGCCTTCAGGTCGAAGCGCCAGAGCTTGCGGGCGCCTCCCATGTCATTGTTATTGTCCGCCACGAAGAGGTACTTGTCGTCGGCCGAGACGAGTACGCCGTTGGCTCGATCGACTTCGCGGCCAAGGATACGCGAGACTTTGCCGTCCGGGTCGATGCGGTAGACGCCTTCGATGGTGTTGCCGTTCTCGTCGCGTTGCTGCATGTCGTCGCGCGGGCCGTATCGAGGGTCTGAGAAGTAGATGCGGTTCTTCGAATCGATGGTGATGTCGTTCGGCTGGTTGTACTTCTTGCCGCCGAAGGAGTCGGTGAGGACGGTGACTTTGCCATCGGAATTGGTGCGCGTCACGCGGCGCTTCACCGGCTCGCAGGCGAGCAGCTTGCCGTCGCGATCCCAGAGCAGGCCGTTGGTGCCGGCGTCCTTGCGGAAGATTTCGGACTTGCCGTCGGGCGTGAGGCGGTTGATGTGCCCGCGCCCGCTGGAGAAGATACCGAGCTTCGGATGCCACGCCGGCCCCTCGCCGCCGGAATCGCCTTCGGCTTCGACTTTGAGCTTGGCGTTCGGCTCGAAGACCGGTTCGGCCGCAACGGCGGGGGCGGCGAAAATCAGCATGAAGAACATAGTTCGCATAGGAGCTCCGAGTTCCATTGACTGTCGGATCTCACAACTCACTCCTCACTCCTCACGACTCACAACTCAATTCTGAGAAGAGTCATGATTTCCGAGTTGTGAGTTATGAGCCGAAAACGTACCGTTCGAATTACCCCTTCACCGTCGGGTGGTTCTCGATCGGCATGCCGGTGATCAGCCGAGCCGCCCTATTGCGAGTCACGTAGTTGAAGAACCACTGGAACATCACAAGGGCGCGGTTTTCGAAACGGGCCAGGTACAGGATGTGGATGAACAACCAGGTTAGCCACGCGATGAAGCCGGCGTATTTCAACCGCCCAACCTCGACGACGGCGCGGCCGCGGCCGATCGTCGCCATGCTCCCCTTGTCCCAGTAACTAAACGCTGCCCGGACCGGCTTGCCGCGCACGCGCCGGTCGATCACGTCCGCCACGTAGTGCCCCTGCTGCATCGCCACCGGGGCGACGCCGGGCAGCGGCTTTCCTTCTGCGGTCTTCAAACTCATCATGTCGCCGATGACGAAACATTCCGGGAACCCCGGGATCGAGCAATCCGGGGCCACGCTCACGCGGCCGCCGCGATCCACCTCCGCCGTCGCTCCGAGCCGTTCGACGAGTTTCCGCCCCAAGCCGGACGCCTTTACGCCGGCGGCCCAGACAATCGTCTTCGTCTCGACTCGACGGGTTTCCTTGTTCGCATCGAACGTGACCTCGACGAAATCGGGCGTGACGGCGGTCACGTGGCAATCGAGCCAGTATTCAACGCCGAGCGATTTGAGCGACTTCGCCGCCTTCGCCGAGAGCGATTCGTGGAACATTGGCAACACGCGCGTCTGGCCTTCAATCAGCAGAACGCGGCATTCGGTCGGGTCGATGGCGCGGAAATCCTTCCGCATCGTGATGTGCGCCAGCTCGGCGATGGCACCGGCCATCTCCACGCCCGTCGGACCTCCACCGACGACAGCGAACGTCATCAGTTGCTTCCGCTTCTCCGGATCCGGTTCGCGCTCGGCGGCCTCGAAAGCCGAGAGAACGTTGCGCCGGATCTCCGTCGCGTCCTCGATGGACTTCAAGCCCGGAGCGATCGGTTCCCACTCGGAGTCCTTGCCGAAGTAGTGATGCGTCGAACCGGCTGCGATCACGAGGATGTCGTACGGCGATCGGCCGCCGTCGGTGAAGATTACTTCCTTCGTGGCCGCGTCGAAGTCGGCGACTTCGCCGAGCCAGACGCGGGCGTTCTTCTGGCGCTTGAGAATGCCACGGAGCGGCGCGGCGATGTTCGCGGGTGAAAGACCGCCGGTGGCGACCTGGTAGAGCAGCGGCTGGAAGAGGTGGAAGTTCCGGCGGTCGACGAGCGTGACATCGACGGGCGAGTTGCGGAGGCCCATCGCGCAGTAGAGGCCGCCGAAGCCGCCGCCGACGATCACGACGCGAGGACGCGGGGCATCGACGGGCATGGTTCGACCTCTCGCGGAAAGGGACGAGAGTCTATCTTATGGCCGGCGCGCGACCGGCTCAGGAACGCGAGCGCGAGCACCGCCGGCGAGACCCAGATGAATTGCTGCATCGGCGTTTCGAGATGGCCCGTGAAGGCCCGATTGAGCCACGGCGAGACGGTCGAGAAGACCGTCATGATCGCGAGGCCGCCGAACCAGAGCGGTCGGTTTCCCGGATTCCGAAGAATCGAAACCGTCGCGGCGACGACGGGCACAAGCAGCACGACGAGGTCGAACATCCATGCGCCGTAGGCCGTGAACAAGACCGAGACGAGGACGAGCTTCGGCAGTTCGTCGGTCCAGTTCCAAGTGCTACGATTCTTGAGCCAGTAGACGACCACACCGATCGATGCGATTACGAGCGGCACGAACTGGATCGCGAAGACGTTTGGATTCACGGCCCTCCGCAGCCAGTACGCCACGAGCGGTTGCTTCCAATCCTTCGGAGAAGTGTTGATCGATGTCGACGATTGCCAACCGGCGTTCGAATAGTGGGAGTACACTTCGGGGTTCAACAGCCACGCCGTTCCGGCGGCGAGCAGCACGGCCAGCGCACCGCCCAGAAGCGTACGCCGGGCCGACTTCGAAACGATCGCGTCCAGCAGCAGGACGAGTCCGACGGCGAACAGGAGGTGCGGTTTGATCGCGAGCAGGGCCGCAAAGAGGCCCGCCACGAACGGCTTCGATTCGCGATACCGCAGGAAGCCGGCAAGGCCGAGCAGGAGCAACCCACCGATCTGGCCCCACCAGAAGATGAAGACGGAGGGACCAAAGCCGAGCGCAAGCAGCCACGCGACCCAGAGCCGGTCCGCAGGACCGTCGAACGATTTCCAGAGCCAAGTGACGGACAATAGCAGGGCGACGAGTTGGACGGCCAGGAAGGTCAAATGAGCCGCACCGGAAGACAACCACCCGAGCGGCGCGACGAGCGCCACGACCCACGGCGGGTTCCACATCATCGTCACGTTCGCCAGGTCCGGCTGCCCCAACGCCGCGGCCTGCAACGGCTTCAGTTGCGCCGCATCATAGGGATTCCCGCCGGCCAGATTCACCCTCGCGGCGGACCAGTATTGCACGAAATCCTTGTTGGGCAGAGAGGTCGGATGCTCCGTCACGAACCGCGCGCACCAGACCAATCCGGCAAGCGCAGCCACGCCGCCGAGCACGACGATCCACGGGCGCGTACGAGGTGGTTCGACTTCCGGATTCATGCCGGAGTCTAGAACGCGGATTGATACACGGTCAAAATTTCATCCCGCGTCGGATAGCGCGGATTCACACGCATGAGCCGGGAAATGGCGAATGCCTTGTCGGCGAAGCCTGGCAGCATGTCCGCGGTCACGCCGAGATCCCGCAATCGGGCCGGAATTCCGATGTCGGCGGCGAGCTTTTCGACCGCTTCGACGGCGGCATTCGCGAGGAACGTGCGATCGGCCGAGGCGGGCATATCGCCGAGGATGAAGGGGATCTTCACGAAGACCTCCTTCCGGGCGGCGAGATTGTAGCGCATGACGTGGGGCAGCAAGAGGCCGTTGCCGGCCCCATGCGACACGTGGACCGCACCGCCGACCGGGTACTCCATCGCGTGGACGAGCGCGACTCCGGCGTTCGAGAACGCCAGCCCGCCGAGCGTCGCCGCGAGCGCCATCCCCTCGCGGGCTTCGAGGTCGTTGCCGTCCTTCACGGCGCGGCGAAGGAACTGGCCGACGAGTTCGATGCACTTCGCCGCCATCAGGTCGGCCATCGGGTTCTTGCCCTGATAGACCGACGCGCCGCCGGGCCGCTTCAGAAACTCCGCATGGTCCACGGCCGTGATCGCTTCGATGGCGTGGACGAGCGCGTCGATGCCGGAATCGGCCGTCACCTTCGGCGGGCAGGAGAGTGTCAACAACGGATCGACGATGGCGACCTTCGGCCGCAGATGCTGGCTCAGGCTGCTCACCTTGATCTTGTTAGCGGTATCGGTGAACACGGCCGCGGCCGAGACTTCGCTGCCCGTGCCGGCGGTCGTCGGTACGCAGACGATCGGCGTCACCGGACCGGGGACGCGGGAATCTCCGGTGTAGTCGGTCGGTTCGCCGCCGTGGGCGAGCACGATGGCCACGAGCTTCGCGGCGTCCATGTTGCTGCCGCCGCCAAGGCCGAGCACCGCGTCCGGCCGGAACGGTTCCGCGGCCGCCCGCGCGTCCCGAATCACCTCCAGCGACGGTTCCGGTTCGCCGCCGTCGAAGATCTCCAGTTCGACGCCGGCCGCGAGAAGCGGCTGCTTGACCTTCTCGACGATGCCGGCCCGCGCCAGGATGCGATCCGTCACGACGAACACGCGGCGCCAGTTCCAGGAGCGGGCGATGTCGCCAAGCTTCGCCACGGACTCGTTGCCGAAATGCAGCGCGCCGGCCGAATGGAAGTTCCAAATCATGGGAGAATTGCGGAATGCGGAGTTCGGATTTCGGAATGAAGATAAACTACACAGTGGTTTGAATTCCGCATTCCGAATTCCGCATTCCGCAATCGTCATGAAGATCGGCATCCTCACCATCTCGGACCGCGCCAGCCGCGGCGAGTACGAAGACAAGGGCGGCCCCGCGATCCTCGCGTGCCTGCGCGAGATGCTCGCGTGCGAATGGGAACCGGTGACGCGGATCATCCCGGACGAGTCGAACACCATCGAACTGAACTTGAAGGAACTGTGTGATGTCGAGGAATGCTGCCTCGTGGTGACGACGGGCGGCACCGGTCCGGCGCCGCGCGACGTGACACCCGAGGCGACGGAAGCCGTGTGCGAGAAGATGCTGCCCGGCTTCGGCGAACTAATGCGGCATGAATCGCTGAAAGTCGTGCCGACGGCGATTCTCTCGCGGCAGACGGCCGGCATTCGCGGGCAGTCGCTCATCGTCAACCTGCCTGGCAAGCCCTCGGCGATCCGCGATTGCCTGATGGCGGTGATGCCGGCGATCCCGTACTGCGTCGACCTGATCGGCGGGCCTTACCTGACGACGAACGAAATCGTCGTGAAGGCGTTTCGACCGAAGTCGTGATTCCCTTTTGCATTTTGCATTTTGCATTGTTCCGATCATTTCTTGGCAACGATCGCGAACCGTTGCCGGAAAACGAAGTCCATTGATCGGACCAATTCAAAATTCAAAATGCAAAATGAAAAATGCAAAAGGGTCCGACCGCAATATATTCACTGCGATTCGGAATCGGAGGTGCCCCGCCGTTGAAGAAGCTCGCCATCGCGTTTCTCCTCCTCCTCTGCACATCCCTCCCCGCCCAGGACAAGAAACCGTTCCGCTGGGGAACCGACCCCACCGGCGGCGCGCCCTTCGTCTACCAGGACGACGACGGCAAATACATCGGCTTCGAAGTTGAACTCGCCGCTTATCTCGCGAAGAAACTCGACCGCGAACCGAAGATGGTCGCCGGCGATTGGTCCAATCTTCCCCAGCAGCTCAACAAGTCGCCGGATGTCGAAGGCGGCATCGACGTCGTCCTGAACGGCTACGAACTCCAGGAAGACCTCGCCGGCAAGTACCTTCCGACGCGGCCGTACTACGTCTTCCGCGTCGTCCTCATGACCCGCAAGGACAATCCCGCCATCCGTGGCTGGAGCGACCTTTACCAGCGCGGTGGAGAACGGAAGACCGTCGGCGTCCTCGGCGGCACCGTCGCGCAAGAATATCTCGAGAAGACATTCCAGAAACAGATCGAGCTTCTTTCGAATCCAGACGTGGCCAACGTCATCAAACTGGTCCGCGACAAGCGACTCGACGCCACCGTGCAGGACAGCCCGGCCGCAACGTACTTCCTCAAGGAATACCCGGAGCTCGCCGCCGTCGGCGAACCGGTCCGCCCGGGGTTTTACGTCATCTACTGCCGCCAGGACGACAAGGAACTGGTGGCGAAACTCGACGCCGCCATCGCCGATGGCATCAAGGATGGCACGCTGCAGAAGATCTACGAGAAGTACGGACTTTGGACCGACGACCAGGAACGTCTTCTCTACTGGCAAAGCCAGCCGTGGCCGCCGCCCTTTCACCCGGAAGCCGAAGGGAAAGGTGAAGAAAAGAAGGACGCGCCCAGCCCGCTGCCGCGCCTTTCGCGCGAGCTGGCCGAGGCGGCGTGGGTGACCATCAAGCTCTCGTTCCTGTCGTTCCCGATCGCGATGGCCATCGGCCTCGCCGTCGGCGTCGGCCGCGTCTACGGACCGCGCTGGGTGCGTGTCCCCTTCACGCTATACGTCGAAGTGATCCGAGGGACTCCGCTGCTCCTCCAGTTGTTCATCATCTATTACCTGATCCCCGATCTTCTGGCGCGTTCGGGTATCGGCTTCCTCGGCGATCTCGGTCGCGCGCTCACGCCCATGGTGGCCGGAGTACTCGGCCTCGCCATCAACTACTCCGCCTACGAAGCCGAGAACTACCGCGCCGGCTTGCTCGCCATACCGAAAGGCCAGATGGAAGCCGCGCAGGCGCTCGGGATGTCCCGCTTCGCCGCCATCTGGCACGTCATCGTCCCGCAGGCGATCCGCATCGTGATCCCGCCGGTGACGAACGACTTCATCGCCTTGTTCAAAGACACCTCCGCCTGCTCCATCATTCTCGTGGTGGAACTGACGCGAAAGTACAACGAGCTGTTCAACTTCAACCGGAATCTGATCGTCGAACTCGCGTTCCTGACGGCCGGGCTGTACCTGCTGATGAGCTATCCGCTTTCGATCGTCGCCCGCCGGCTCGAACACCGCCTCGCCAGCCTGAAAGGCGGTGCGGCATGATCTCCGTCACCAGCCTCACGAAGTTCCATGGCACGCACCGCATCCTAAACGCCGTTTCGCTCACGGTGAACAAGGGCGAAGTCACCGCCCTCGTCGGGCCGTCCGGCGGCGGGAAGAGCACCCTGCTCCGCTGTATCAACGGCCTCGAGACGTTCCAGTCCGGCGAAGTCGACGTCGTCGGCCAGAAGCTCGCCGGCGGAAAACCATTCGATCCGAAGTCGCTTCAGAAACTGCGTCAGAAGGTCGGCATGGTCTTCCAGCAGTTTCACCTGTTCCCGCACATGACGGCTCTTGAGAACGTCATGAGCGGCCCACGCTACGCTCTGGGGAAGAGCCGCGCCGAGGCGGAGCCGCTGGCGCGGAAACTCCTCGAACGGGTCGGGTTGAAGGAGAAGGCCGATTCGAAACCGGCGAATCTCTCCGGCGGCCAGCAACAACGGGTTGCGATCGCCCGCACTCTTGCGGTTCAACCGGTGGCGATCCTCTTCGACGAACCGACGAGCGCCCTGGACCCCGCGATGGCGACGGAAGTCCTCGCCGTGATGCGGGACCTCGCCGCCGAGGGGCAGACGATGATCGTCGTCACGCACGACATGGACTTCGCCGAGCGCGCCACCGTCGTGCACCGGATGAAGGCCGGCGAAATCGTGAAATCCGGCCCGCCCAACGAAGTCTTGAAGGACCACTCATGAGCACCCAACTGATCCGCGTCGGCCACTCTCCGGACCCGGACGACGCCTTCATGTTCCACGCCCTTGCGAACGACAAGATCCCGACGGGGAACCTGCGGTTCACCCACGAACTGCAGGACATCGAGACGCTCAACCGCCGGGCGCTCAAGGGCGAACTCGAAGTGACGGCCGTGAGCATTCACGCGCTGTCGAAGCTGTTGGACAAGTACGCCCTGCTGCCCAGCGGGTGCAGCATGGGGGACAAGTACGGCCCGATGGTCGTGGCGAAAAAGGCGATCGCGCTCGCCGATCTGCCGACTACCCGGATCGCGGTGCCGGGCACGATGACCACTGCGTTCCTAGCTTTGAATCTGCTGCTCGAAGATCTGAAGCCGGGGTCGTCGAAGACGTTGCAGTACGAAGTCGTGCCGTTCGATCAGATTCTCGATCACGTCGCGGCCGGGAAGGCCGAAGCGGGGTTGATCATTCACGAAGGCCAGCTCACGTTCCAGAATCAGGGGCTTCAACTGGTCGTCGATCTCGGCGTCTGGTGGCAGGAGAAGACGGGTCTGCCGCTGCCGCTCGGTGGGAACGTCGTCCGCCGCGACCTCGGCGACACGACGATTCGCGAGATCAGCCGGCTGTTGAAGGAGTCCATTCAATATGGGCTGAATCACCGCAAAGAAGCCCTTGGCCACGCCCTGAATTACGCCCGCGACATGGACGTGAACCTCGCCGACAAGTTTGTCGGGATGTACGTCAATGACTGGACGCTGGACTACGGCCCCCGCGGCCGCGAAGCCGTGCGACGATTGCTGGCCGAAGGGCACAAGGCCGGGCTGATACCGAACCCCGTGGACGTGCAATTCGTGGAGTGAGCAAAATGATCCGTTCGACGATCGCGATCGTCTTGGCCGGGCTGTGCGCGACCGTGGCATCGGCCGCGCCCGCCAAGCCGAACGTCCTGCTCATTCTTGCGGACGACCTCGGATTCTCCGACCTCAGCTGCTACGGCGGCGAGATTGAAACACCGAACCTCGACGCCCTCGCGAACAACGGACTGCGTTTCACACAAGCGTACAACACGGCCCGTTGTTGGCCGACGCGCGCGGCCATCCTCACCGGCTACTACTCCCAGCAGACCCGCCGCGACGCCGTGCCGGGAATCGTGAGTGGCGCCCGCGGCACGCGCCCCGACTGGGCCAAACTGCTGCCGGACCTGCTCAGGGCCCACGGCTACCGCTCCTACCACTCCGGCAAGTGGCACATCGACGGGTTGCCGCTCGGCAACGGCTTCGAGCGATCTTACAGCCTCAATGACCACGACCGCCACTTCGCTCCCAAGAACCATACCCTCGACGACAAAAAGCTCCCCGCCACCGATCCGAAGGCTGGCTACTACTCCAGCACGGCGATCGCGAACTACGCCATCGAACAGTTGAAGGGACATTTCACCGATCATTCCGCCAAACCGTTCTTCAGCTTCGTCGCCTTCACCGCCCCGCACTTTCCCGTGCAGGCACCGGCCGAGGACGTAGCCAAGTACCGCAAGCGCTACCTCGCCGGGTGGGACGCCCTCCGGGACGCTCGCTGGAAGCGCCAGGGCGAACTGCAACTGGGCAAGTCGCTGTCTCCAATCGAGCGTGACCTCGGCCCACCCTACGCTTTCCCTGATGCCATCAAGAAGTTGGGGCCGAACGAAGTGAACCGCCCACTGGCGTGGGAGTCGCTCACGGCCAAACAAAAGGCGTTCCAGGCGGACAAGATGGCGGTCCACGCCGCAATGGTCGACCGGATGGACCGCGAGATCGGGCGCATCCTCGACACATTGAAGGCCGCGAAGGCGTTCGAGGACACGCTCGTCGTCTTCCTGTCGGACAACGGCGCGAGCGCCGAGATGATGGTCCGCGGCGACGGGCACGACCCGCATGCCGAGTGTGGCACCGGGGCAACATTCCTGAGCATCGGGCCGGGCTGGTCGAGTCTGTGCAACACGCCGTTCCGTCGGCACAAGACGTGGGTGCACGAGGGTGGCATCCACACGCCGTTCGTCGCGCACTGGCCGAAGGGGATCGCGGCGAAAGGCGAATTGCGCACCACACCGGTGCACGTCGTGGACTTCGTGCCAACGGTGCTGGAACTGGCGGCGGGCAAGGCCGAGCCGGGTGCCGGCGCACCGGCGTTCGCCGGCCGCAGCCTCGCGCCGGCATTCGCGAAGGATGTCCCTGTCTCGCGGCCGTCGCTCTGGTGGCAGCACGAAGGGAACCGCGCCTATCGCGTCGGCGATTGGAAGATCGTCGCGGCTGGGAAGGACGCCCCCTGGGAACTGTACGACATGAAGGTCGATCCGACGGAGACGACGAACCTCGCCGAAAAGCAACCGGAGAAGACCAAGGAACTCGCAGCCGCGTGGCAGAAAGAGACGGACGCGATCGTCTCGCTCGCGAAGAAGGGCGCCCCGGCGACGCCCAAGAAGTAATCCCTATTCTGTCGGCATGATCCCGCGCAAAGAAATCCTCGCCCGTCTCCGCGCCCAGGTCCTCGCCGGCAAGCCGATCATCGGCGGCGGCGCCGGCACCGGCCTCTCCGCCAAGTGCGGCGAACTCGGCGGTCTCGACCTCATCATCATCTACAACTCCGGTCGGTTCCGTATGGCCGGACGCGGATCCCTCTCCGGCATGATGCCCTATGGGGACGCCAACCAGATCGTCATGGACATGGCGCGGGAAGTTCTGCCGATCGTGCAGGATACGCCCGTCCTCGCCGGGGTCTGCGGCACCGACCCGTTCCGCATCATGAAGCGCTTCTTGCTGGACGTTCGCGACGCCGGGTTCAGCGGCGTGCAGAACTTCCCGACCGTCGGTCTGATTGACGGTCAGTTCCGTCAGAACCTCGAAGAAACGGGCATGGGATTCGACCTCGAAGTCGAGATGATCGCCGCGGCACACGAATTGGACCTGCTCACCTGCCCGTACGTCTTCAACGAGCGGGAGGCGGAGCAGATGGCGGCCGCCGGCGCGGACGTGCTCATCCCGCACATGGGGCTGACGACGAAAGGGACGATCGGCGCGAAAACCGCCCTGACATTGGAGGAAAGCGCGAAGCGCGTGCAGGCAATGGCGGACGCGGCCAAGGCGGTCAACCCGGAGATTTTCGTCCTCTGCCACGGCGGACCGATCTCGGAGCCGGAGGATGTGAAGGTCATCCTTTCGCGAACCCAGGGCATCGTCGGGTTTTTCGGAGCCAGTTCGATCGAGCGCCTGCCGACGGAGGTCGCCATACGCGATTGCGTGAAGTCCTTTAAGCATCTTTCTCTGGTTTGAGCTTTTTTTGCGTTGTGATTTTGCCGGATCGCCACAACCGCCACAATCGGCACGCTACTTGCTGCAACTCTTACCGATAGCGCGATTGCCGCGCAAGTCCGCGCCGGCTATAAATTAGTGAGATCGAGTGGCCGACCGGATACCCCGCACGGAAGCGCGCCCGAAGATTGACGAGGGCGTTACATGCTCACCGTCGGAGCGTACCGGTTCAAACCGGCCGAATCGCCCGCCGAGTTGGAGCAAGTCCATCGCCTGAATTACCGGACGTTCGTGCGGGAAATCCCGCAACACGACGATCCCGGCACCGGCCAGCTCGTCGACTCCTACCACGAAAAAAACCAGTACCTGATTTGCCTCAAGGATGGCGAATTGGTCGGCATGGTGTCGTGGAACGATCGACCGCCCTTCTCGGTGGAGAAGCGGCTGCCGGATCGGCAGGTTCTGGCGACCGAGGGTGTCAAACCGGTGGAAATCCGGCTCCTCGCCGTCGTTCCGGAGGAACGGTCCTCCCCGGTCATGGCGGGGTTGGTTTGGAGTCTGTATCAAGCGTCCGCCTCGCACGGCTGGACGCACTTCGTGATCTCGGGCGTGGTGGAGCAGTTGGATCTGTACCGCCATCTGGGGTTCGAGGAATTGGGTCCCCCCGTAGGCACGGGACGGGCGAGTTTCGTCCCAATGTGGCTGCCGGTCGACAAGCTGGAACGGACCATGCGGCGGCCGATGGAATTATGGCAAAAGCGATTGGACCGCCAGCGGACGCGTGGTCCATCTTCGGAGGCCTGGAGTTGATGATTCGCACTGCAAAGCCCCCCAAGGCCGCACTGCGGGCCGTGCATGCCGACTGGCCCCGCGCGGATGCGCCGCGCGGAACCGTCTGCCTCCTGCCCGGCCCGGTGGCCATCGCCCCGCGCGTCACGGCCGCGTTCCACGAACCGCTGGTCTATCACCGGTCCGAGGAATTCGTGCCCCTCTTCGAGGGAGTGCGCGCCAAACTCTCCAGTCTGGTCGGCGGCAAACCGGTCGGCATGTTCATCGGCAGCGGAACGCTCGCCAACGACGCCGTCGCCGCCACCCTCGCGGCCGATCCGGCGCGCGATAACGGCCTGATTCTCACCGCCGGTGAATTCGGCGATCGGCTCCTTCGCCAAGCCAACAACTGGAAACTGTCCCCGAAGGTCCTCACCTGGAACTGGGGCCGCGCCTGGCAACTCGACGAAGTCGAAGCCGCCATGCGCGTCATGCCCGCCGGCGGTTGGGTCTGGGGTGCCCACCACGAAACCAGCACGGGCGTCCTCAACGACCTTCCCGGCCTCGTCCGGATCGCCCGCAAGTACGGTCACCGCGTCTGCGTCGATTGCGTCAGTAGCCTCGCCACCGTGCCCGTCGACCTCGACGGCGTCTACCTCGCCACCGGTGCCAGCGGCAAAGCGATCGGAAGCTACGCCGGCGTTGCCTTCGTCTTCGCCAACCCCGCCGATCTCGCCCACCTCGAAACCACCCGTATCCCGACCTACCTCGATGTCGCCGCGACCGTCTCGACCGTCGGACCACGCTTCACGGCCCCGTCGCCGATGATCAAGGCACTCGACGTGGCGCTTGACACCCTCAGTACGCCCGAACGCCGTGCGGCCCGCTACAAGCAAATCGCCGAACTCGGCGGATACGTTCGATCCCGGCTCCGCGACGCCGGTTATGTTCCGCTCGCGCCGGACGCGGTCGCCAGCCCGGCGATCGTCACGTTCGCACCGCCCGGTGAAGTCTCGAGCGCGGCGTTCGTCTCGATGTGCGGTGCCTGGGGCTACCAGATCGCCGGGCAGAGCGGCTATCTCGCGGAACGTCGGCTTGTTCAATTGGCCGTCATGGGCCACGTGACCCGCGCGGATCTGGAGCCATTGCTCGATCGACTTGGATAATTACGATTTCTCACCATCGCGCGGCAGGCTCGCCAGCAGCCGCCGCACGATCTCGTCGGGCGAAACCCCCTCGGACTCGGCCCCGTAGTTGGTAATTACCCGGTGCCGCAGGACCGGCGGGGCAACCGCCTTCACGTCGTCGATCGCCACGTAGGTTCGACCGTAGAGAAGCGCCCGCGCCTTCGCGGCCAGGATCAGGCTTTGCCCGGCCCGCGGGCCGGCCCCCCAGGCCACATACTTTTTCACGAACTCGGGCGCCGGGGTGCCCGCCTCCGCCGGCCGCGTGGAACGCACCAACCGCGCCGCGTAACGCATGACGTGCTCCGCCGCCGGCACCTGCAAGACCAGTTCCTGCATCGCCAGCAATTCCGGACCCGAAATCACACGATCCAGCCGCGGCTTCCCCGGCGAGGTCGTCGCCTCGATGATGCGGAACTCCTCGTTCTCGTCCGGGTAGCCTACGCGGATGTCGAACATGAAACGGTCCTGCTGCGCCTCCGGCAGCGGGTAGGTCCCTTCCTGTTCGATCGGGTTCTGCGTCGCGAGGACAAAGAACGGATCGGGCAGCTTGTGCCGCTGCCCCGCGACCGTCACCTGCCGCTCCTGCATCGCCTCCAGGAGCGCCGCCTGCGTCTTCGGCGGCGTCCGGTTGATCTCGTCCGCCAGCACGATGTTCGCGAACACCGGCCCGTGGACGAAGCGGAACGCCCGGCCGCCGGTGCTCTTGTCCTCCTGCAAAATGTCCGTGCCCGTAATGTCCGACGGCATCAGGTCCGGAGTGAACTGGATCCGGCTGAACGTCAGGTTCATCCCGTCCGCCAGCGTGCGCACCATCAGCGTCTTGGCGAGACCCGGCACGCCCACGAGCAGGCAGTGCCCACGCGCGAGGATCGCCAGTACGAGTTGTTCCAGCACATCGGACTGGCCGACGACCGCCTTGCCGCACTCGGCGAGCAGTCGCCGGACGGAATCCCGCAGGCGTTCGGCCGAGGCGAGCACGTCGGTTTCGAGCGCGATCGGCTCGGATTCGTTCGTCATCGTTGCGTTCCGCGAAGGGTCATCGGGTGAATCGGTGGAGTTCGCCGCCGGCGGCCATGTGGACGGCTTCCGGATCGAGCGACACGGCGGCCGCGCCGGTGGCGCGGAGTTCCAGCCGCTGTTGTACGTCGCCGGTGACGGGATCGACGAGCCGGATTGGTACGACGCGATCGAGCGAGCCGTGCCAGGCGGTGCCCAGCAACCCGGGCATCCGGCGCAGGTGCGGGAACCGTGCGAACGAACCAAGCGGGTCGACCGACTCGCGGGCGACGGCCTCGGCGGCGTAGACGAGCAGCCGATCGCGCACGGCGGCCACGCGCCAGCGGGCCGGCGGATCGAGCGGTCGCGACCATGCCGCGCGGCCGGTGTCCCTTCGAAACGCGACGAGCAACTCCCGCGTCGCCACAAGCAGGTGGTTCCGATCGATCGCGAGGGACTCGGCGTCGAATGCGGTGCCCGTGATCAGCGCCGGCGAAGTCCAGGCGCGTTTGCCGTCGCGCGGATCGAGACACTCGATCTCGCTCCCGTGATTGCGGCGCACGATCACGTACAGCCGTTGTTCCAATTTGCGGACTTCGGCCGGTTCGCCGGTCAGGCTCGACTCGGAGCCGAGCACGGCCGTCCAGTCGACGCGTCCGTCGGTGCGAAGCCGCGCGATCCGGTTCGGACCGTCGACCAGCGCGATCGCGTCGCCGTCGAGCGCCGCCGGCGGACCACGCCAGGGACGGTCGATCGTCGGATCTTCTCGAAGGTGAGCACCATAGCGAGTGTCGAGCAGCCAGCGCGTACCGTCGGACCGTTGCGCGACGATCCGATCGCCGAAGCATGCCAACCCGACGAACGCGGGCATCGATTCGATCGCGTATGCAAGTTCCCGGCGTTCGTTCTTCGCATTG
Source organism: Gemmataceae bacterium (assembly GCA_019636445.1). GTDB lineage: Bacteria > Planctomycetota > Planctomycetia > Gemmatales > Gemmataceae > Limnoglobus. The sequence goes on from JAHBXO010000011.1 coordinate 70,896, forward strand.
AGAACCCAGGCGATCGCGCCAGTGGAGCGATGAAGCGCGACGAGCGTATGCCCGCCGGATTGCACCAGAACTCCGGCGGGCAACGGCGCGACCGTGCGGATGTCGGCGATATCGCGCCTCCACTGGCTTTGGCCCGAAACGGGATCGACGAGCGAAATCGTACTTTCGTTGAAGAGTAGGACCCGCTTCTCGAGCCAACGGACAGCGCTCGCGTCGTCCATCGGCAAGCGGATCGATCCGCCGTTCGCGTCGACACATTCCACGACCGTGCCTGCACGGCGAATCAACCGCACGACGCCGTCGACGACGTGCGGCGTTTCCAGATTGACGGTGGGCAGCGGGGATTTCGCCGAGATCCGTTCGAGCTTTGTCGGTGAACCGAGCGAGGGCGGGATCGGCTCGAGTGGCGGCGCGGCTGAGGGCTGACCCGCCGGCAACGGATCCGCTTTGCCGAGCACGAGCGGCGGCGGCGTGGGCGGTTCCTTCGGAATGGAATCGAGGACGTAGCCGCGCAGTTCGTTCGGCGCGGCGACGAGCAGCGTTCCGTTCGCGAAGGCGAGGTTGCCGTGTGGCCCGCGGACGGGTTGGGCGGCGACGGTGCCATCGGCGAGGCGGAGACAATAGAGGGCAGTGGCCGTCGGCCAGAGAATGTGGTCGTCCGCCAGTAGCCCGCGGCCGAACGTCGGGAGGAATGGATCGTCGTGGTTGCGCCAGCCGCGGGGAAAATCGCAGGAGCCGGTGGTGGTGTCGTAGGCGCGGAGTCCGCGTTGGGGACCGGCGATTGCGGCGACGACCTTGCCATTGGCCGCGCCGATCAGATGGTCGAACAGGATCGGTCCGTCGCTCCAGAGCAACGCACCGGTTTCGGCATCGAAGGCGAAGAGGTGGTCGGCGTCGTTGGGCGCGACGAAGACGCGACCATCGGCGGCGACGGGGGGCGAAAGGTCGCGGTGGCGTCCATCGGCGGGATAGCGACGGATGCGCGGATAGCGATAGGCCCATGCGGGCTTGCCGGTCCGGGTGTTGACGGCGGCAACGACGCCGGAGTGGGAGCAGAAAACGACATTCCGACCGGCGAGCGTGAGCAGTTCGTGCCGGGTGCGCGATTCGGCCGCGCCGGTTTCGCACACATCAACGATCCATGCGGGTCGGTCGGCCTCGCCGCGGTAGCAGGCGATGGCGTGGATCGTGCGGCCGGCATCGGAGCGGACGAATGCGGCATAGAGTTCGCCCCCGGCGATCACCGGCGCGCCCTCCCAGGACGCGGGTACGCCTTCGGGCACGGGGGGGAATCGCTGCCAGAGGATCGTGGCCGGGGCCGCGTCGGTCGATGGTGCGAGGGCCACAAGCACGCTCGGCCGCGGGTTCGGCGCGTCGCCGTCCTCCGCCACCGGGAAGATCATGGGTTCGCCGACACGGAGTACGAGACGACCGTCGGCGGCGGCGAGCGTGTAATCGGCATCGACGGGCGAAGGCACGCCGAGGGCGGACGCGGGAACACGCGGCAGTGCGATGCGAGTCGGATCGAACGCGAGACGCATGGCACCGGTTTGCGGATCGACCGCGAAGACGCGACCGGCATCGGCGAGATAGGCGGTTCCGTTCAAGATCACCGGATGGAACGCAAGCGACTTGACCGGTCCGACGCTGGGCGGTCGACCGGCCAGACCGCGCCAACCCGGCACTGCGCGGGGGATTGGCGTCGTCCAGGTCGGCCGCGCCGGCCAGTGTTTGGGAATGGATGCCCCAGTTCGCCCGTCCCGTGATGGCGAACCCCCGAGCGCCGACCAATCCTCGCCTGCTTCGATCCGATGCTCCGCCGGTCGCGCGTTCGCCAGTGCGGTGAGTATTTCGAGGTATGGTCCGGTCCGTCCGGCCACGCGGCCTTCCGCGCCGGGGTATCGCTTTTCGAATGACTCCAGCATCGCCCCGGCGGCGTGGCGGTCGCCGCGGAGAATCGTCGCGGCCAGAATTCTTGCTTCGATGTCCGCCGGTTTCGCACGGGGCGAGGGATACTTCCCTTCGGAATCGGGCAGGAGTTTGCGCCAGTATTGTTCAGCCACGCCGAACTCGCCGCGCTCGAACGCCAACTCGGCCAACAGCAGGATCGCGTCTTCGGCTGGCCGGCTGACCGCGTAGCGGTCCAGAAGTTGCCGCAGGAGTTCGGGATCGCGTCGTTCCCGGCCACGCGCCAACAGGCGCGACGCTGGTTCCTCGACTCGATCGCGATAGCGTTTCAGCGCGGCGTCCGGCAGCGTGGCGAGGAAGCGATGGACATAGTGCCGCGCCGACGAGAACTGTTTGCCGTCCGCCGTCACAAGGTCGTCACCGGAGTCGTCAGCGATTCGCAACAGTTCATCGAGCGCGTCGGCGGTCTGGCCCGCCCGGATCTTCTGCTCCGCCTCGGCGAGCCGTTTGCGCGTCGTGGTCGATTCCCCGCGCACGTTGGCGGAATCCGGCCCGTCAGCGGCCCACGCCGACCCGACCGCGAACACCAGGGCCAGCGCAACGGAACGGATCACGGCAGGGGGATCTCCTTGAGCCGGAACTTCACGGGGAATTCGACGAGCGGTGCCGGGGCCTCGTACACGACTTTCCAACCCTCCCGGTTCGACAAGTCGGCTGCCTTGAACGCGTAGCGGTACGCCGCGCGGACCGTGCGGCCGACCGCGCCAGCGTCCTGGTTTTCCGGCTCGGCGACGACGCGGCCGTTCGGCGCCAAAAGTCGCAGGGCGTTTCGGTTCGTCCACGATTCGAAGCTTTCGAACACCGGCGGATCCGCCGGGTACACGACGACCAGCGACAACTCCCATACCTCGTCCCGTTTCTTGACCGGTTGCAGCGTCGCCTTCACGCCGTCGAGTTCCACCGTGGCGGGGAGTTTCGTCAGGTCGGCGAACTCGAAGGCGAGCATCTTCGGGCTCGCGGTTACGGTGAATTCGCCGTCGAAGGCGGCGATGGACTTGGCGGGTCGGGCGAGGCCGTCAATTCGAACGTCGGCGACGTGCGAGTAGCCGGCGACGGCGCCTTTCACCGACGCTGTCTTCACGGTGAGTGCCGTGCCGCGGTCATCGACTGCGCGGGAGACACGCGGCTGTGCATCAATGCGGAAGACGGGAAATCGCGGCTCCCAGTGGACGTCCAGCGCGAGCGAGTACGACACTTCCCCGGTTGCTCCGTCGAGTTTCGCGGAGACCCCCTGCACCGCCACGCGGAACGCGCCGTCCAAACTCGCGGCCGTTTTGGCCGGCCCTTTCGCGAAGGAAATCGACCGGTTCGCCCCGTTCACGATGAGTCGCGTACCGGTCTGATCGGCAAGCGATTCCAAGGAACTCCAAAATGTGGCGGCGGCGGGGGGAGTGAACTGGGAGGCCGGATTGAGTGTTCCAGCCTGGATTTTCAAGCCGGTTTGCTTTTCGATCCGGTCGAACAGCGCGGCGGCGGTCTTTGTACCGTCGAGTTTCAATCGTGTGGGTGATATCGGCTGTGCCGACGCCCACGGTGACACGATCAGAAGTATGAGAACGCTCGTGCGGTAGGTCATGGGACGGCCGGGTGAGTCGCCGCCGGTTCATCTCGCATCGTATGGACGGCGGGAAACAGCTATCCTATCCTATCAGTGTATTTGCGAATCATCAGCGGACCTCGCCAGACACGCTCGCGTTGAAGACTTTCGCCGCCTATCGGCCTGCCGCTCCCCTGGGGTGACTCGATGCTTGCCAAACCGGAAACGCTCGCCAATCTCGTCCCGATCGCGGCCGATACCGACCCGCAGGAGACGGCCGAATGGCGGGACGCCCTGGAAGCGGTAATCCGCGCGGAAGGCCCGGATCGGGCGAAGTTCCTGCTCGATACGCTCGCCCAGATTGCCAGCCGGAGCGGTTTGAAAGCCTCGGGCGGCATTCATACCCCCTACGTGAACACGATCTCGGTGGACGACCAGCCGGCATACCCCGGCGATCGCGAACTGGAACGCAAGATCAAGAACGCCGTCCGCTGGAACGCGATGGCGATGGTGCAGCGGGCAAACAAGTCCACGAACGTCGGCGGGCACATCAGCACCTTCGCCAGCGCCGCGACCCTCTACGAAGTCGGCTGGAACCACTTCTTCCGCGGTCACACCGAGAACCACCCCGGCGACGTGATCTTCTACCAGGGCCACGCCGCCCCCGGCCCTTACAGCCGCGCGTTCCTCGAAGGCCGCCTGACCGAGACGCACCTCAATAACTTCCGCCAGGAACTCCAAACGGAGAAGGGCCTCAGCAGCTACCCGCACCCGTGGCTCATGCCCGACTTCTGGCAGTTCCCCACCGTCAGCATGGGCCTCGGCCCGATCATGAGCATCTACCACGCGCGGTACAACCGCTACCTGCGCGATCGCGGCCTCTCCGAAACCGCCGGCGATACCCGCGTCTGGGCCTTCCTGGGCGACGGCGAGTGCGACGAACCCGAAAGCCTCGGCTGCATCAGCCTCGCCGCACGCGACAAACTCGACAACCTGACGTGGGTCATCAACTGCAATCTCCAGCGACTCGACGGACCGGTCCGCGGCAACGGCAAGATCATCCAGGAACTTGAAGGCATCTTCCGCGGTGCTGGCTGGAACGTCATCAAGGTCATCTGGGGCAGCGAGTGGGACGCACTGCTCAAGAGCGACCACACCGGCGCCCTCGCCCGGCGCATGGCCGAGGTCGTCGACGGCGAGTACCAGGAGTTCGTCGGCAAGGATATGCGCACCCCCGAAGAAGTGCAGAACAAGGTCTTCCTCTCCTACGAGGAGCACGGAAAGCGCCGCGGTAAGTTCATCCGTGAGAACTTCTTCAACACGCCGGAACTCAAGGCGATGGTCTCGCACCTCGCCGACGAACAACTCTCGAAGCTGAAACGCGGCGGACACGACCCGGTGAAGGTCCACGCCGCCTACAAGGCCGCTGTCGAGCACAAGGGCCAGCCGACGGTCATCCTCGTGAAGACCGTAAAGGGCTATGAGATTCCGGGCGAGGGCGGCGTCGGCAAGAACACCACGCACCAGAAGAAGACGCTCGGCGTCGATCAGGTCCGCGGCTTCCGCGACCGGTTCAAGATCCCCGTGCCCGACGACAAACTGGCCGACTGCCCCTTCTGGAAGCCGGCCGACGACAGCCTGGAAATCCAGTACCTGCACGAGCGGCGCAAGGCGCTCGGCGGCTACACGCCGAGCCGGAACACGAAGTTCACCCCGTGCTTGCCGCCGTCTCGGGAGCTCTTCGCCAAGCTTTATGTCGAACGGAAGGGCGGCGGCGGCGACGGCGATACCAAGGGCCAATCGACAACGCTGGCCTGGGTGTCGTTGATGCAACAACTCTTCCGCGACGAGAACATCGGCAAACTGCTCGTGCCGATCGTGCCGGATGAAGGTCAGACCTTCGGTATGCCGCCGCTGTACAAAGCCGTCGGCATGTACAGTACCGCCGGGCAGATTTACCGCCCCGTCGACAAGGGCACACTGACCGAATATCGCGAAAGCACGACGGGCCAGATCTTTCAGGAAGGGATCAACGAAGCCGGCGCCATGGCCGACTTCATCGCCGCCGGCACCGCCTACAGCACCTACGGCGTGAACACCATCCCGTTCTACATCTACTACAGCATGTTCGGCTTCCAGCGCGTCGGCGACCTCATCTGGGCCGCCGCCGACAGCCGCTGCCGCGGATTCCTCCTCGGCGCCACCGCCGGCCGCACCACCATCAACGGCGAAGGACTCCAGCACGAAGACGGCCACAGCCCGCTCATGGCCATGACCGTGCCGACCTGCCGGACCTACGACCCCGCCTTCGCGTACGAACTCGCCGTGATCATCGAGGACGGCATCAACGCCATGTACGTCCGTAACGAGGAGTGTTTCTACTACCTCACGATCTACAATGAGAGTTACGACATGCCCGCCATGCCCGGCGAGCATGTGCGCGAAGGGATCATCCGCGGCATCTACAAATACAAATCCGTCACGCCGCCGAATGCCAAACACGAAGTCCAATTGCTCGGCAGCGGCGTCATCCTCAACGACGTGCTCCGGGCGCAGGCGATCCTCGCCGAGAAGTACGGCATCGCCAGCAACGTCTACAGCGTCACCAGCTACCAGCAACTCCGCAAGGACGCGATCGAGATCGAACGCCGCAACCGGTTGCACCCCGACCAACCCCCGGCCAAGAGCTACGTCCAACAGATTCTTGGCGAATCTTCCGGACCGATCATTGCCAGCAGCGACTACCTCCGCATCGTGCCCGACACCCTAGGCCCGTTTCTGAAGGACGCCAAAGGTCCACGACTCCTCTCACTCGGAACGGAAGGTTTCGGCCGCTCCGAGACGCGGAAGAACCTCCGGCGGTTCTTCGAGGTGGACGCCGAGAGCGTGGTCATCGCCGCGCTGTCGAGCCTCGCCGACCGTGGCGAATTGGATCGCAAGATCGTCGCTCAGGCGATCGCCGACCTGGGTGTCGACCCGAACCGCCCGGCCCCGTGGACGGTCTGATGCCATTGTCGCTTGTGCGATTGGGAGGCGTGCGTATCGTAGAGATAAGAGCATTTGGAGATCGCCATGATCCAGTCCTACGCGGCGACCTTGTTGAACGGCCAGATTCAGTGGGGCAGCGGAGGGCCGCCCGCGGTGCCCCCGAACGTCGGCGTGCCGGTACAAGTGACGATCGGTTTCGGCCGTCGCGCCAGCGACGGCCCGGCCATGGCCGCCGCATTGGAACAGATCGCGTCCCACGGCGGCGCGGCCGAGTTCGGCGATCCCGTGGCGTGGCAGGCTGCGACGCGAACCGATCGACCGCTCCCGGGGCGAGAGGAATGATCTTCGACAGCAATCTCGTGATACTCGGCGCACGCCCCGATTATCCGGGATTGCTTCGCCTGATGCGATCGCTGGCCCCCGCCGTATCCGCCGTGACCGTGATCGAAGTACTCGGTTATCACAAACTCTCGTCGGAGACCAAAAGCGGATTCGAGGCGTTTTTCCGATCCACCGATGTCCTGCCGATTACCGAACCCGTGGTCGGTCGCGCCGTCGCGTTGCGCCAGGCCCGAAAGATGACGCTGGGCGACGCGATCGTCGCGGCCACCGCGCTCGAATACGATCCGGTGCTGTACACTCACAATCCCAAGGATTTTCACGGAATCGCGGGTTTGACGGTGATCGACCCCGTCGCGTCTGGCGATTCGCCGTGATCGAATGTTTCTTTTTGCAAAGGTTCCTCGATGGAATTCCGTCTCCCTCCGCTCGGTGAAGGCATTGACTCGGCCACGGTCGTCGGCGTGCTGGTGAAGGCCGGCGATGCCGTGAAGCCGGGCCAGAACGTGCTCGCCGTCGAGACAGACAAGGCGGCAATGGAAGTGGCGGTGGAATCGGCCGGGGCCGTCGGGCAGGTTCACGTCAAGGTCGGCGACAAGCTGCCGGTCGGCGGTCTGGTGCTGACCCTCTCCGGCGCAGGGGCCGCACCCGCTTCACCGCCGGCCGCCGCTCCGGCACCGAAAGTCGAAACACCCGCCCCAGCTCCCACCGCGTCATCCGCAACCGGTTCCGTCGAATTCAAGCTGCCGGCGCTCGGGGAAGGGATCGACGCAGCCACGGTCGTTGGCGTGTTGGTGAAGGCCGGCGACGCGGTGAAAGCCGGGCAGAACGTCCTCGCCGTTGAGACCGACAAGGCCGCCGTCGAAGTGCCAGTCGAGTTCGCGGGTACAGTCGATGCCGTTCACGTGAAGGTCGGCGACAAGATCCCGGTCGGGAAGGCCGTGTTAACGCTTCGCGCGATGGGAGCCGCACCGGTATCGACATCGGCCCCAGCCGCCGCGGCTTCGCCCGTTGCTTCCGTTCCCTCCGCCAATGGTTCGCCGAAAGTCGCCGCCCCCGCCGCCGTGGCAACCGCTCCCGCGAAGAAGGACCTCACCCCCGCCGGCCCGGCCACGCGCAAGCTGGCCCGAGAACTGGGAGTCGCTCTGGCCGAGGTCAAGCCCACGGGTCGCGGTGGCCGCGTGACGCTCGACGACGTGAAGGGCTTCGTGAAGGCCGAACGGACCGCGAAGAAGCCCGGCGGCGGGAGCATGTCCGGCGGCACCGTCGCCGACAGCTTCGCACACCCGGCCCTGCCCGACTTCGCCAAGTTCGGCGAGATCGAGAAGAAGGCCGTCTCGAACATCCGCATGGCCATCGCGCGGAACCTCACCGTCGCGGTTCGCACGATGCCGACGGTGACGCAGAACGACATCGCCGACATCACCGACCTCGAGGCCGGCCGCAAGCGGATCGTCGAGAACCTGCCGAAGGGTGCCCCGAAGATCACCTGGACCGTGCTGGCCGTGAAGGCGGTCGTCGCCGTGCTGAAGGAGTTCCCGCACTTCAACAGCAGCTTCGACATGAACCACCAGGAACTGATCCTGAAGAAGTACTTCAACATCGGCATCGCCGTGGACACCGAGCGAGGCCTCGTCGTGCCGGTCATCAAGGACGCGGACAAGAAATCCATCCGCGACATCGCCGTGGACGTGGCGACGATCGCCGACAAGGCCCGCACCGGCAAGCTGACCATCGACGAGATGCGCGGCGGCACCTTCACGATCACGAATCTCGGCGGCATCGGCGGAACGAGCTTCACGCCGATCGTGAACTACCCCGAAGTGGCGATCCTCGGCCTGTCGAAATCGACGATGCAGCCCGTGGTGAAGGACGGCGCGATCGTGCCGCGGCTGATGATGCCGATGTCGTTGACGTACGACCACCGCGTCATCGACGGCGCCGACGGGGCGCGGTTCACCTCGCGGCTGGCTCAATTGTTCAGCGATCCGATCCGATTGCTGATGGAGAGTTGATACTACTCGACGAGCACGTCCTGATCAGCCCTCGACGGTCGCGAATTTGCCATAAGTCGTTACCGGGCCAGTATGGTTCCGGAATTGTTGAGTGGGTCCGCGGAGGGGTGGCGCAGGCGCGGCGGACCCACGCATGAGAATTGAAATCCATGTACTCGCTGCTCCGGCCGTTGCTCTTTTCGCTGAACGCTGAGACTGCCCACAACCTCGCCCTGCGTTCCACGTCCCTTCTCTCCCGGCTGACACCGCTCGCGAAGCTTCTCCACTCGGTCGTCGCCCCGTTCGATCCCGTGACGGTCGCCGGCCTGACCTTTCCGAACCGCGTCGGACTTGCGGGCGGCATGGACAAGAACGGCGTCGCGCCGGCGGCGTGGTGGGCGTTCGGATTCGGGTTCGTCGAACTCGGCACCGTCACGCCGCGACCGCAGGCCGGCAACGACAAACCCCGCATGTGGCGGGACGTGAAGCGGCGGGCGCTGTTCAATCGCATGGGCTTCAACAACGACGGCGCCGACGCCGTGGCCGCACGGCTCGCGAAGCTGAAGTTCCGCCCGCCGTTCCCAATCGGCGTCAGCATTGGCAAGAACAAGGACACGCCGAACGAGCGGGCCGAGGACGACTACCGGATCGCCGGAGAGAAGCTGGCCCCGCACGCGGACTTCCTCACGATCAATGTCAGTTCGCCGAACACGGCCGGCCTGCGGGCGCTCCAGACGGCCGAGGCGATGGGTGGGATCGTGAAGGCGGTGAAGAGCGTCTGCGGGTCGAAGCCGCTGTTCGTAAAGTTCGCCCCGGAGTTGACCGGCGATGAGTTGAAGGCGGTGCTGGACGCGTGCCTCGCGGCCGGAGCGACGGGGATCATCGGCACGAACACGCTCGCGGCCACGTCGCCGACGGGGCTGCCGTGCGGCGAGAGCGGGCGGCCTCTGAAGAGCATCGCGTGTGAACGGGTCCGGGAAATTCGCCAGCACATCGGCCGCGGCGTTCCGCTGATCGGCGTCGGCGGCATCGAGGACGGCGACTCGGCCCGCGCGATGCTCGCCGCCGGCGCGGACCTGACCCAGATCTACAGCGCGCTCGTCTTCCAGGGGCCGTTCCTGGCCGCGCGGCTCGCGCGGGACTTGAAGCGATCTCGTTGAGTCAATGATTTTTCGTTGCCACGAACAACACGGGCGAAGTCGGCGATTCGCCGCCGGGGATCTCCTCGACGGCGAACTCCTTCATCGAATTCAATTTCTCCCGCACCGCGTCCGTCTCCTCCGTACCGCCGGGGTGCCCGCGATAGCCGATCACGGTGAGCACCCCACCGGGCACGAGGATGCTCGCGGCCGCCGCGATCGCGGGGATGGTAGACTCACGCCGCGTCGTGACGGTCTTGTCCCCGCCCGGCAGGTAGCCGAGGTTGAAGCAGACGACTCGCACCGAGCCGGTCACGAACTCCGCAATCTTGCGGTGGTCGTCGAAATACAGTCTGGCATCCAGGAACCCCGCGTCGTCGAGTCGTTGCCGGGCGGCGAAGAGCGCATCGGGCTGCACGTCGAAGCCGATCACGCGGCCGGTCGGGCCGACGAGCCGGGCAAGTACGAGCGTGTCGTGCCCGTTGCCGACGGTGGCGTCCACGGCCGTGTCGCCGGGCCGGAGCACCGCCCGCCAGCGTTCGTGTGCAAGCTCCGTGAGGCGAATCATCATCGTGTCCCGTCGGAAAACGGTTCCGCCGCCACCGCGCCACCCTTCCGCGGAAAGACTCCCGATTTCCGTTACCGTACTGGCCCGCAAACGACTTACGTCGATTCCGACGGCGGGGCGAGACCCGCATCGGCGTCGATCGTCCCCGTGTTGGATAATCCGTTCGCCAGTTGTTCCGCGAAATACGGTGCCTGAAGCGAACCCTTCGATCCAAGGCCATTGAACAACGCTAGCGAATTCCATCGCGGATGCCGGCCGATGGTCGGTTTGCGATCGTCCAGGATCGGCCGGACGCCGGCGACGTGATCGACCACTTCGAACGGCACCTGCAGGAATTCCCGCAATCGCGTTTCGATCTCGGCGCGTCCGGCGGCGGTCGGCGTGGTGTCGAGACGGTTGCGGTCGTACGTCGAACCGGCCCGATAGATATCACCCGATTCGCGGACGATCCAGACGCCCCGGTTGACAATACGATCTTCATTCAATCCGGGAATGCGCAGCATCAGCATCTCGCCCTTCGCCGGCGCGAACGGCAGCGGATCGAAGAGCGGATTCGCCCGCCCCGCCGCCCCCTGGCAGAAGACCGCGACGCGATACGCTTCGTTCCACTCCGGCACGCGCAGATGGTCCGAGCCGACTGCAAGCGTCGTCGGATCGATCCGAGCGACCCGAACCCGCTCGCCGAAGAACGCGTGCGAGGCGCGCAGGTATTCGGCAACGTGGAGCTGCCGCGCGTCCGGCAACTCGAACCCGCCGAGCGGAGCCGCGAACCGCGATTTATCGAGATGGAGAGCGCCCGTTGTCACGCCGAAGGTCCCGGCCTTGCGTGTGAAGCGATCCCGTTCGAGTTCGTTCTGGAACAGACGCACCATCGGCCGGCGTACGAAGAGCGAGCGATTCAATTCCACTTCCACTTTCGTGTAGAAACGCTCGGCCGCGGCGAGGAAGGTTGCGTAGTTCCACGAGAGCGCGAGCCGCTGGCCGGTGATCGGGTTCACGAAGCCCGCCGCGACGCGGGATGCCGAAGATGGATCGCCGGAATCGACCAGCACGAATGGCTGCCCGCGGAAATGCAGCGTCCACGCGAGTGTCGTGCCGGCGAGGCCGCCGCCGACGATCAGCACCGGGGCGCTCACCGGCCCACCGGCCGCGTATTCCAGGTCCGGTCGTATTCGTCCTGGCCGTTCGGCGCCTTCGACCGGTCCCGTGCGCCGTCGGGGTAGCTCGCCATCGCGCGGAACGGCAGCGGGTGGATATCGCCCGTCGTCGCCGTGAAAGGGGCCGAGTCCTTGCAGTAGCCATGTGAGCGCAGGACGAACGAGCGGACGGTTCCGTTCGGTGGCGGGGGAAGCGTCGCGTCGAATTCGACTTCGACCTCGTCGCCGGGGCCGAGGATGGCGAAATGGTCGTCGGTCGTTGTCAGCAATTTGGTCACGTCGCCGAGCTTCGTGAGCTTGCCGCGCCACTTCGTGTAGGCGACGCGCTCGAGCGTGGCGTCGTCGTACGCGGCCGGGCCGGAGCCGCGGCGAATCTCCTTCGCGAAGCCCCGACGCGCGAGGGTCGCCTTCGCGACCACCATCTTCTGGAAATTCGGCTCGCCCGACTCCGCGACGCCGAGGCGGATCTGATCCCAGAAGACGTGCATGTTCGTCCGGATGCGGAGCTTCAACCGCTTGGAGCCCGCCAGCCCCGTCACCGGCGAAGTCATCGTGCGCGGCAGGCCGGCGGGGAAGCCGATCTCGCCGACCGGTTGCCACGGGCCGTCGCCGACTTTCTTCTCCAGCGTCGGGGCCAGCGGCGTCACGCCCGCCTGCGTCGCGGCGAAGAGCGTCTCCGGATAGGCGTAGTCGGTCCAGCCGGAGAGCACGAGGAACAGGTTCGAATCCTTCGGAATGGTTTCGAGTTGATCGCCGAAATTGAGTTCGACCGTGTGCTCCTCCGCGAGTCCGAGCCAGAGCCGGCGGGCAAACGTATCCACGAATTGTCCATCCCGTTCCTTCAATGTCGCCGTCACGTCGCGGCCGCGATGGTCTCTCGCACTCGCCGGAGAGTACCAGGAGCGGAACGCCAGCAGCTTCTGCGTCGGCGGCGATGCCCCGGCCGCGAACCGTTCGTCCGGATACACCTCCACGCCGGCCGGGTGATCGACCGCGTCCAGCCGCAGCGAATCGAGATAGAGGATCTCGTTCATCGGCTCAGCAAGTTTGAGCCGATATTTCCCGTCCTTCGGCTTCAACTGGTCGGCCTCGATCTTCACGCTCTCCTCGGGTCGCGGGGGCCGCGTGCCGCCGGTGGCGTTCAGCTCGCCCATCGTCCCCTCGCCGAGCAGGTCGGTCACGTAGCGGTACTTCTCGCCGTCCCACGTGAAGAGCACCGGACACGAATCGGGCCGGCGGTCGGTCTCGCGCACGAGGCGCAGTTCGCACGTCGGCAGGTTCACCTCAGCCTGCGGGATCATGTCGGGCCAGGCGATCCGGAGCGCATCCGCGGAATTGTTCGGACCGACGCCGAAGTCGAGCGGCACGAGCGACTGCCCGAGGCCGGCGGAGCGCGTGGTGTTCTCGATGAGGGTCGAACGGGTACCGGCGAGCATGGTCGCCTTCGCGCCGAAGCCATCGCGGTTCGTGCGCGCGACCTGCGCCTGGCGCACGCCGGTGAGCTGGACTTTCAGCCCCTTGTTCCCGTTGCCGGCGTTGCGGAGGAACTTCAAGCCGTCCGGTGCCCAGCCGATCACGTCGTTGTCGCAGTCGCCGTCGAAGTCCCCGGCCGCGACGGCGATCAGGTCGGCGAGGTCGCCGAACGGATTGGCAGCCGTCTTCAAAGATCCCTCGCCGCGCACGAGGACCGGCTTGCGATCCGCCGACAGTCCGACGATGTCGGTGCGGCCGTCGTGGTCGAGGTCGATCGCCTGCGCTTGCAGGAGAATCGGCAGATCGGCGACGAGAGTCTTGAATCGCCCCTTCGTGTCGGTGCCGACGCGGTCGTCGGTCGTCACGAACGCGAGCGTCTTCTCCGGTGAGATCAGGACGAGATCGGATTGCCCGTCGGCGTTGACGTCGATCGTCGTTCCGCCTGTCCAGAACGCGCGTTCATCGACTATCTCCGAACCGCGACGGAACCGGAGCAGGCGATCGTTCAAAATCACGACGGGTGGCTTGCCGTCTTCGAGCGCGATGATGTCCACATCGCCGTCGGCATCGACATCGGTTAGGAGGAATCCATCGACCCGACCAGCCACGGTGAAGGCCGGATGCTCGAACGGCTGGAACTTGGCGGAAAGGGGCTTCGCCTCACCCGGCGGGCCGGGCGGGGCTTCGCCGACGTTGAGGAAAACGAGAACGCCGCCCTGTTGCTTGACGAGCAACAAATCCAGGTCGCCGTCCTGATCGATGTCGATCCACGCGGCCGACAGGAACGAACCGGCGGCCTTGTCCAACCCGGCGTCCTTCGTCACGTCCGCGAACTTCCCGTCGACGTTACGAAGCAACCTCACGCCGGTCGGGGACGTCAGCGCGAGGTCGGGTGTGCCGGAGTTGTCGAAGTCGGCGACGGCGCAGCCGTGGCTCGCATGCCCGGCAAGTCCGGCATCGGTCGATACGTCCGTGAACGATCCGCCGTCGTTGCGGAGCAGAAGGTCGCCACGCTTTCCGTCGCGAATCACGGCGAAGAGCAGCAGCAGGTCGAGCTTGCCGTCGCCGTTGTAATCGAGGCGGACCATCGTGCCGCCGAACCGCTCGCGCACGGCCTTCGCGTCGCCATCCACGGTCGCGGCCCATTTCGTGTTCGTGGCGAGTTTGACGGCGAGTTCGGCCGGTTCGAACTTCGGCAGCGGGGAAAGGCCCGGCGGCGGGAGTATCGCGCCGATCGGCGCGCCGTAGCGGCCGAGCTTCGTCGGCTTCACTTCCGCGTTCCTCGCCCAGAGGCCGGCCTTCAGCGCGTCGTTCTCGGCATGCAGCTTCTTCCGCGTCTCCGGGTCGTCTGTGAGGCTGTGGTTCGCAATGCTGAAGCGTGCCGACGTAAGGTACGGGTCGAGCGCCACGGCCTTCTCGAAGAACTCCTTCGCCTGCGGGGAGTCGGCCGAGTCCGATGTGGTCATCGCGCGGAAGTACCAGGCGTAGGCATCTTGCGGGTCGACCTCCGTCACCTTCGCGAAGTGCGGGTTCGCGAGGTCCGGCTCGGCGCGGTAGTGATGAATGATGCCGAGGCCGAACTGCGCGTGGGCGTTCCCCGGCTCGGCGGTTGCAATCTCGCTGAAGAGCGCTTTCGCCTTGTCGATCTTCGGGTCCTCGGCCGTGTAGAGCAGGGCGAGCGCGAGGTGGATCTTCGCGGTTGTCCAGTTCGGCGCGAGTCGCAGGGCTTCGGTGAATTCCTTCCGGGCCTTCTCGTAGCCGGTCTCGCCGTCGTCCTGTTTCGTGTCGAACTGTTCGAGATACCCGACACCACGCGCGTTCGCGGCGGCGGCGGCTTCCGGGACATTTCCGGCCGTGTCTTTCCGATTGTTGAGCAACCAGATGCCCGCACCGATCAGGGCCAGCGCCAGAAGAACTGAAATCGCGATCCCGGCTCGTGATTTTTTCGGAGCAGCGTCGGCCATCGATTACTTCGAAGCCGGCGTCGCGGCCGGTTCGCCTTGCTTGAGGAGATAGGTCTTGCCCGCCGCCAGGTCGGTCCAGTCCTGCGTGCCGCCGTCCTTGCCGGGCCAGCGCACCGTCAGCTTGTCGATCTTCGCAGAGGTTCCCAATCCAACCGTGACGGTCGATTCGCTCTGGCTCAGGTAGCCGCGGGCACCGGCCACCTCGCGCTTCAGCGTCTTCCCGTCCACCACGATCGTCAGCTCGGCGCCGATCGCGGAGCGGTTCGCCTTCACGCCTTCCAACTGAAGGCGGACGAAGTTCTGACCGAGTTTCTGATCGTTCCGCAACAGCCGCGCCTCGCCGCCGTTGCCGACGAGAACGATGTCGAGGTCGCCGTCGCCGTCGTAATCGAGGTAGGCGCAGCCACGGCCGACGAGCGGCTTCACGAGGTCCGGCCCGCATTTCTCGGGCGGCACGAGTTCGTACACGGTCTTTTCGTCGGCCGTGTTCCAGTAAAGCTGCGCCGCCTGCTCGTACGCCTGCCCGCCCTGGATCTTCGCGATCTCCGGTTCGATGTGCCCGTTCGCGACGAAGAGGTCCAGTCGGCCGTCGAGGTCGGCGTCGAAGGCGAAGGCGCCGAACTTCAGCGGCTTGCGGCTCGGCGCCACGAGGCCGACGGCGAGCGTGGTGTCGGTGAAGCGCACCTTGCCGTCGCGCGTCGTGCGGTTCAGGAACGTCGCCGGTTCGTCGGCGAAGTTGGCGACGAGGATGGCGGACTTGCCGGGGCGGTACTCGAACCAGTCGATGCCCATGCCGCCGCGGGCCTTGCCTTCGTCCGGGTAGGCGGCGCCGGCATCGACGCCGATTTCCTGGAACATGCGCGTGCCGTTCGGCCCGGGCTGGTTGTGGAAGAAGAAGTTCCGCACCGTGTCGTTGGCGACGACGATGTCGGGCCAGCCGTCGCCGTCGGCGTCGCAGGCGCAGACGCCGAGCGATTTGCCGACGTTGCGGAGGCGGTCGCCGCGGCCGATGCCTTCCGCTTCGCGTACTTCGATGCCGGCCTTCGCACTGACGTCTTCGAACTTCGTGCCGTCGACGTTGCGGAAGAGCCAGCACTGGCTGCCGTTGTACTCCTTCGGCTGCGCGAACGAGCGGCCGACGCCGGTGGCCGTGCTGCTGATGGCGAGGTCCACGGCCGGGGACCACGAAACGTACGACGTGACGAAGAGGTCCAGTTTGCCGTCGCCGTCGTAGTCGAGGAACGTCGCGGACGCGCCGACGGGGATTGGTTTGTCGAGTTTGAGGAACTCGTCCCACGTGGCTTTCGGCCAGTCGCCGGAACCGCCGACGCCGGCGGTGTCGGTGATGTCCTTGAACGCCTTGCCGGCTTCGTTGTGGAAGAGGTGGTGCCGGCCGACGCAGCTCACGAAGAGGTCCGGGTAGCCGTCGTTGTCGATGTCGCCGACGGCCGCGCCCATGCCGTACATCGGCTTCGTGAAGCCGTGCTTCGCGGAGACATCCTCGAAGGTGCCGTCGCCCTTGTTGCGATAGAGCTTCGGCAGCGCGTTCGGGTTGTCGGCCTCGCGGCCGGGCCACGGGCAGGAGTTCACGAAGAAGAGATCGGGCTTGCCGTCGCGATCGAAGTCGAGCACCGCGACGCCGCCGCCCATCGTTTCGGGGATGAGCTTCCTGCCGGCCATCCCGTTCTCGTGCCGGAACGCGATGCCTGCCGCCTTCGTCACGTCCGTGAAGCGGAGTTCGGGCACGTCGATCTTCGCCCGCGCCTTCGTCTCGTTCAGCTCAGGATCCTTGTGGGCTGGCAGGGGTTTCCCGAAATAGACATAGGCGAAAAAACCGCCGACTCCGAGCAGGAGCACGATGGCAATGATCGGCAAGGCACGTTGCATGGGGAGGGTCCGTTCTGTTCGAAGTAGACGGGGTCGATGGCGTTTTAGCGCCCGCCGCTCGTCGTGCCGTCGGTCAGTTCGCCGGTCTTGAGGATGCGCTGTTTCTGGTCGGTCGTCGTCGGGTAGATCACGCGATCGCGGGCGGCGTAGTTGGCGGCGGGGTTCTTCTGGCCGTAGATCTGCCGGGCGGTCGAGCGAGCGATCTCGTCCGGTTTGTAGATCAGGTGGAACTCGCGGTGCATCGCGGCGAGCACGGCCGCGACCGCCTCGCGAATCTCCGGATCCTTATCGTCGAACGCCGGTCGCACGGTCTTGTACAGCGCCCGCATCGCCGGGATCTTCGGCGACTCCAGACTCGGCGGAAGCTTGCTCGCACCCGACAGCGCCAGCAGCAGCGCCCGCGCCGACGCGAACCGGCGCTCCTTCGGCGCTCCCGTCTCCGCCAGTTCCGCCGCCGCATAACTCGAATCGTGGATCGTCGGCGGTTTGTCCGTCTTCATGTCCGGCAGGTTCTTCTCGCTCGCCAGCGCGTCGAACGCTTGCCGGAGCTGGTCGTGCGCCTGCACATCCTCCTTGTCGAAGACCAGCACGCGCTCGGCCGAGCGGATGGATGCGGTAACGAACTGCCGCCATGCGTCGCTGCCTTCAGTCTCGAACTGCCGGCGTTTGAACTGCCGGTTCGCCAGCAGGTTCCAGATGACGTAATCCTTCTCGAAGTTGAACGACCGATCCTTTGGCGCGTTCTTCGGGTCGAGAATGCGCTCGAGGTCTTCGATGGCGCGGTCGAGGTCTTCGGGCTTCGTGGCGTTCTCACTATTGACGACGGCGCTCAGCCACGCGACGGTCCACCAGGGCGGGGCGGGCTGGGCCTTCTTGGCCAGTTCCAGTTCCTTCGCGGCTTCGTCCAGCCGTCCCTCGTCGATGTAGACGCGGGCCAGGTTCACGTGCCCCTGCCCAACGGCATCCGGCACGTCCAGCGTCGTCATCTTGCGGAACGCCGCTTCGGCCTGACGGAAGTGCCCGCGCTTGTTGCCGGGTCCGCCTTCGATCAGGTGCGCGATGCCGTAGTCGTTCCAGCGCTGCCAGCCGGCCTTGATCGGCGACACCTGCTCCGGCACCTTCTCCGCCACGCCCTTCACCGGCAGCGTCACCTTGTCCTCGCAGAGGTCCACCACCATGAGCTTCGGCATCGGCCGGCCGATCGCCTTCGACACGAAGTCCATGTATTCCTGATCGAACTTCCGGTACCGGACGCGCACGTGGAGTTCCACCGGGCCCGTCACGTCCTTCGGCACGTCCAGCCGGTAGCGCACGATCGCCGCGGCACCGGGCGGGATCTGCTTGTCGTAGAACGGCGTGAAGATGTCCTGCGGGTTCCGCCGGTTGATGCGATTCCCGTTGCGGTCCAGCATGTGGACGTTGACGTAGTGCGCCCAGCGGTCCACCTCGCCGGAGTCATCCGGCCCGGCCATGCCCCCATTGCGGGCAATCTCCTTGCCTCCGGCCGTCGCGCGGAAGTCCACCCAGATCTCGTTCGAGTCCACCGTCCCCTGGCTGAAGTGGTGGCCGATCAGGAGGGCGCGCACGATCGTTTCGATCGTGTAGGTCTGCCCCGGTTCGAGCACGGGCAAGGCCGGCCTCACGACCAGCAGTTTCTCCGCCTCCGTCGTCAGGCCCGCCTTCACACCAAAGATGTCCACGCGCAGTACCTTGTCCTTCCCGCCGGGATCACGCCCCTTCAGGAAATCGACATGCTCCTGGATGGTCTTGTCGAAGCCCTCGGAGAGGTGCTTGTAGCGCGGGTCGTCCTTGAGTATCTGCATGAGACCGGTGTTCGAGCCGGGGAAGCGGTGGTTGTGGTTCTTCGGCTTGCCGGAACCGTCGAAGTTCTTCGCTCCGAAGTTCACCGAGAGATCGACGATCTCTTCCAGATTCATGTGGCATTCGGCGCAGCTCTGGAACGCCTTGGGCGGGTAATAGAAGCTGCGCGAGCCGTGGCCGGAGGCGCCGGAGAGCAGGAACGAATCGTGGTGGTTCTGCCCGCGGAGGAAGTCCTTGTAGTGGTTCAGTTCGATCGGCAGCGAGACCTTGTGGCAGGTCGAGCAGAACTCCGTCGTGCGATGGAAATCCTTGAGGAAGGTCTTCTTGTGCACGTCGGGCTTCGCCTTGATCATCTGATTGCTGAGGCTGCGGAGCGATGCGTTCTCGCTGAAGGCGAAGGGGTAGTGGGCCGGAGACTCGATGGTGTAGGCACCGTTACCGGTCGTGTCGTGGACGTGCGTGATGGAGTGGCAGGCGACGCAGGTGATGCCGGCGTGCGCCGTCGGGTGCTTCTCCATGTCGAACTTCGGATCGTCGAAGGCGCCGCTGAAAAACGGGACGGGGTCGTGGCAGCCGGCGCACCAGCGACTGGCCTGCACGGTGCCGTCGCGGCGTTCGGAGTACTCGCGCGTCTCCTTCACGCTGGCGAGGTACGCCGGGTTGTTGAACGAGCTGAACTTGTGCGCGGAGTGCAAGTGGTCGTCGTAGATTTCCTTGTGGCACTGCATGCAATAGGTGTCACTCATCAGCGATTCGGCCGGAATGAACTTGCCATCGGCCGTGCGCGACGACGACGGATGGAAGTATTTTTCCCCTTCCTTGGGTCCTTCGGTGAACCAGGTGTGCGGGGCGAGGCTGTGCAGTGCGAGCATGCCGCCGACGAAGGCGACGACGCCGAGCGCCCAGAGCTTGGCGAAGCGCCAGCGGATGGCGGGGCCCTTGCGCCGGTGCGCGACGTAGACGAAGACGGAGGCGACGGGGAGGACGACATGCAGCCAATAGACGGTGCTGCGGGAGATCGTGCCGGTCGGCAGTTGTGGGAGTCCGTCGATCTGGAAGAGCGCCAGACCCGTCACGCCGATCAGGAGACCGATGGCGAAGAGCCAAAGTCCCCGATTGATGGCGGCCTTGTTCGAGAGCTTGCTCCCTTTGCGATAATGCCAAAGCCCGAAGATGACGAAGGGGACCATGACAGCGATGCCGACGGCGCCGTGCGCGAGGAACATCCAGAGCGTGAACGTGGTGCTGTAGGTGATACCGCGGGCGCGGTTGATCCAGTCGAAGAGGCTGACGGCGCCGAGGTACGCGCCGCTCGCGCCGAGGATCGCCACGGACGAGAAGACGAGGAACAGCAACACCCACAGGGTGGAGTTGAGCGTCTCGGGGGGAACCCACTTCTTGCGGGGCGGCCGCGGGACCGGCTGAGCCGGAACGGGATCGGGAGAGTTCATGGGATCGGATCCGTTCGGTATGTGAAAGGGAATCCAACCGACGGGATAACCAAACGCCGGAACGGACCGCCCAGCGGGCGTTCGCCAGCAATTATGATAGTTTGGCTTCCAAGTTCGGCCGGCGCGCACGGGGCCATCAGCGGCCGCGCGGCGGATGGAACGGAACGGACGAGATGGAGATCGGGAGTTGGAACGAATCGGACAATGGGGGCTTCGACGGCGTATCGAATACGGTCGGTGATTGTGTGGTCGTCATGGCCCAATCGTTTGGCGATCTCGGCGTCGAAGTAGATGGCGCGGGAATCGGAGAATCGGACGGCGACGCCGAACAATTCGGCCCCTGACACGGCTTCGCGGGAGTATCCGTCTCGGAATGGTTCAACGTGAGCATCGGCTCGCCACACCCGGCTCGCGCGTCCGACGACGACAACGCGAGCGCGATCAGCGCGATCGCGGGCATCAGACGAAACGGATTCGGGAGAGATCGAATCATGTGCGACGCAAGTGAATCGTTCGATCCTTCATGGTAGCCCGCAACGTAGTGGTAGCAATCTAATTTTTTCGAGGCCGCCGATGTCGCTCCGTTACCTCGCCGCCGCGTGCCAGATCGATCGGCCCAATCCGAAACACCGGTCGGAGATCGCGGGGCGAACGTCGATCATGTTGACAATGGCCGAACGCGCCATCGTTGGCTATCGACCGTTCGGCGACGTTCGCCTGATCGCGTTTCCGGAGTTCGGCCACGCCGCCCCTGTTTACGAAACCGCCGGCGAACTCCTCGACAAACTCGCCGTGCCGATCCCGAACGAACACACCGACCGATACGTCGAGTTCTGCAAACGCTATCGCTGCTACATCCAGACCGGTAGTTTCCTGGAATCCGATACGCGGTTCCCCGGCCACGTGTTCAATACCACGTGCCTGATTTCGGCCGACGGCATCCTCTACAAGTACCGCAAGGTGAACCCATGGATTCCGTGGGAAGTCCACACCAGCCCGCACGACATCCCGGACTTCCCGGATCCACTCTTCCCGGTCGCGGACACCGAGATCGGCCGCATCGGCGCGGCCATCTGCTACGACTGGCTGTTCCCCGAGGCGATCCGCGAGTTGGCGCTGGGCGGGGCGGAAGTGCTCGTGCGCGTCTCGGCATACATGGACCCGTGGGGAGCGACACCGCCGATGGACTGGTGGACGGTGGTGAACCGCTGCCGGGCGATCGAAAACCTTGCCTACGTCGTGGCGTCCAATCAGGCGGCGAGCTTGGACAACTATCCGCCGTTCTCGTGGCCGGGCGGGAGCATGATCGTGGATTACGACGGCCGGATTCTGGCGCAAGCCGACCCGGGGCCGGGCGAGAAGATCGTTGTCGCGGGGATCGACATCGCCGCGTTGCGAGCCGAACGCGAGCGCCGCGCCGGCCACCACATGCTCGGCCACCTGCGGACGGAGGCGTATCCACGGCAGCGACGGCCGGTCTACCCGCAAACCGGGCAGGTGCCGACGCTGGCGGACAACGAAACGGCGATCGGCAAGGGCAAGACCGCGTTCGATGGCCGCTAGGGTCGTCGCGAGTTCAACTGCCCTTCCATTTCCAATCGCGAATCTCCGGCAGGTCCTCGCCGACCTCCGCGATGTACGCCTTGTGCTCGGCCCGCTTGCGCAGCAATAGCTCGGCGACTTTGCCGGCGCTGGCCGCCAAGCCCGGCACGCGGGTGATGACGTCCAACGCCAGCTTGTAGCGGTCCAAGTCGTTCATCACCACCATGTCGAACGGCGTCGACGTCGTACCCTCTTCCTTGTAGCCGCGGACGTGAAGGTTCCCGTGGTTCCTTCTTCGGTAGGTGAGGCGGTGGATCAGCCACGGGTAGCCATGGAACGCGAAGATAATCGGTTTGTCCGTCGTGAAGAGGGCGTCGAACTCGGCGTCGGGCAAGCCGTGCGGGTGCTCGCTCGGCGATTGCAGTTTCATTAGGTCCACAATGTTGACGAGTCGCACCTTCACGTTCGGCAGGTGTTCGCGGAGGAATTCAACCGCCGCGAGCGACTCGAGCGTCGGTACGTCTCCGCAGCACGCAAGAACCACGTCCGGCTCACCGGAACTGCTTGCCCACTCCCAGACTCCGATGCCGGCGGCACAGTGTTTCTCGGCCGCGTCCACATCCAGCCATTGCGGCGCCGGCTGTTTCCCGGCTACGACCACGTTGACGTAATTCTTGCTCTTCAAACAATGCTGCGTCACGCTCAGCAGCGTGTTCGCATCGGGCGGCAAATAGACGCGGATCACGTTCGACTTCTTGTTGACGACATGATCGATGAATCCGGGGTCCTGATGGCTGAAGCCGTTGTGGTCCTGCCGCCAGACGTGGGACGTCAGCAGGTAGTTCAACGACGCGATCGGCTTGCGCCAGGGAATCTCGTGACAGACCTTCAACCACTTCGCGTGCTGGTTGAACATGCTGTCGATGATGTGGATGAACGCCTCGTAGCAGTTGAAGAACCCGTGCCGTCCCGTGAGGAGGTAGCCTTCGAGCCATCCTTGGCACTGGTGCTCGCTGAGGACTTCGAGCACACGGCCGTCGGGCGACGTCAGGTCCGCGTTCGGCGGGACGGGGTCGACATAACATCGCTTCGTCACTTCGAAGACATCCTGCCAGCGGTTGGACGCGTTCTCGTCCGGGCTGACGATGCGGAAGTTTTTCGCATCCATGTTCAACTTCATCACGTCGCGCAGATACTTGCCCTGGATGCGGGTGCTCTCCAGTTCGACGGCACCCGGATTCGGCACGGTCACGGCGTAATCTCGCCAGTTCGGCAACTTCAACTCTTGCAGGAGCAATCCGCCGTTGGCGTGCGGGTTCGCGCCCATCCGGCGATTCCCCGTTGGCGCGAGCGCCGCCAACTCCGGCTTCAACGATCCGGAGTCGTCGAACAGTTCCTCCGGCCGATAGCTCTTCAGCCAGCCCTCGAGAACTTTCACGTGTTCCGGCTTGCGAGCGTCCCCCATCGGAACCTGGTGCGACCGCCACGAATTCTCCACGATCTTCCCATCGATTTCGCGCGGGCAGGTCCACCCTTTCGGCGAACGCAGCACGATCATTGGCCAGCGCGGCCGGCCGGAGAATCCCTTCGTGCGAGCCTGATGCCAGATGTCGCGGATGCGCTTCACGACGATGTCCATCGCTTGCGCCATGAGTTGATGCATCGTCGCGGGGTCGGAGCCTTCGACGAAATACGGCTCGTAGCCGTAGCCGATCATCAGCGATTTCAACTCCTCGTGCGGCATCAGCGAGAGCAGCGTCGGGTTGGCGATCTTGTAGCCGTTGAGGTGCAGGATCGGCAGCACCGCGCCGTCACGGACCGGGTTGAGGAATTTGTTCCCGTGCCAGCCGGTGGCGAGCGGACCGGTCTCGGCCTCGCCGTCACCGATCACGGTCGCGGCAATCAGGTCCGGGTTGTCGAAGATGGCTCCGAACGCGTGCGAGAGCGCGTAGCCCAGTTCGCCACCCTCGTGCATCGATCCGGGTGTCTCCGGCGCCGCGTGGGACGGGATCCCGCCCGGAAAGCTGAACTGCTTGAAGAGCGTCTTCAGGCCGGCGAGATCCTTCGATACGTTTGGATAAACCTCGGTGTATGTCCCTTCGAGGTAGGTGTTCGCGACCATGCCCGGCCCGCCGTGCCCTGGTCCGCAGATGTAGAGGATGTTCAAGTCGTCCCGCTTAATGACCCGGTTGAGGTGGGCATAGATGAAGTTCAAGCCGGGCGTCGTGCCCCAGTGGCCGAGGAGCCGGGGCTTGATGTGGTCGCGCGTCAACGGTTGTCGGAGAAGCGGATTATCGAAGAGGTAGATCTGTCCGACGGAGAGATAATTCGCCGCCCGCCAGTAGGCATCAATGCGTTCAAGTTCCGTCGGGTTCAGTGGTCCGTTCATGGGGCGTCTCCGAGAAGGGCTGCGGTGTGGCGGGCGATGACCGATTCTTCGTCCGTGGGCAGTTGGTAGATCTCAACCGTACTGTCGGAGGCGTGCAATAGCCGTTCCGATTTCGCGTTGGCATTCGAATCGAGGCGTGCCCCGAGCCAGGCGAGACGGTCGCAGATTCGCTGACGCACGGGCGCGGAGTGCTCGCCGATGCCGGCGGTGAATACGATCGCATCCAGCCCGTTGAGAACAGTCGCGGCGGCCGCGATTTCCTTGGCGACGCAACGGCAGAAGAGTTCGACGGCTTCCGCGGCTTCTGGTTCTTTGGCACTCAACAAGATGCGCATGTCCGAGCTGATGCCCGAGACCCCGAGCAGACCGGATTGGTGTCCGAGCACGCGTTCCACGACATTCAGACTACCTTCGATTTTTATGAGTTGAATCACGACGCCGGGGTCGAGTCGGTCGGACCTCGCAGACATGAGCAGCCCGTCGAGCGGCGTGTAGCCCATGGTCGTCGTAAGGCTCGTCCGGTCGAGCATTCCACACAAACTCGCCCCATTGCCCAGGTGACAGACGACGGTTTTGCCGCTCGCGGCCGCTGGTGAGACCGCAGGCAGTTGGCCCGCGATCGACTCGTACGAAAGACCGTGGAAGCCGTAACGACGAATGCCTTGGCGGTAGTAACGGCGCGGAATACCGAACATCCGCTCCATTAGCGGGAGTGTCGCGTGGAACGCCGTGTCGAAGCAGGCGACCTGGGGCACACCGGGGCAAAGCCGTTGGACGGCGCGAATGCCAGCGATCGCGCCGGGCAGGTGCAGCGGGGCGAGCGGTTCGAGGCGCTCCAGATTGGTGAATGTTTCGGCATCGATCCAGACTGGAGCGGTGAAGTCGTCGCCGCCGTGGACGAGTCGGTGCCCTATGGCATCGAACCGAGCCGTTTGCGATTCAAGGATCGCCTCCACGGTGGCATCGATGTCGGTCGACTCGACGGTCGCGCCCGCGACGCGGCGGTCGCCGTCGAACCTCGCCCATTTGACGGTCGACGAGCCGGCGTTCAGAACCAGGATGGAGCGCGACATGGACGGCCCCGGCGATCTGGAAAATGAACAACCCCTGCGATCCGATGGCGGATCGCAGGGGTTATTGTAGTCCACAGGCCGAGCGATTGCAGACTCGCGTGTCCGAATTCGATCAGTACTGCAGCACGACTTCCATGAAGAGCGAGCCGAGCGGGTTGACCGAGTCGTCCTGGCGGTTGTAGAGCTGGCGGAAGCCGCCGCCGGGAACGAACACGGACGCACCGCTGAGGATGATGACGTTGTTGTTCAGCACGGGCCGCCATTCAAACAGCGTGCTGAAGTCCGCACCGATATCGCGGTCGATCTTGTTCTGATAGACGAACTGCTCGAGGACGGCGGTCTTGTTGAACCACATGAAGTTGGCGTTGTTGACGACGCGGAATCGCGGCGTGATGTCGGCGTCGAACCCGAAGTTGATGAGTTCGAGGCCGGGGTTCACGAAGTTCGTCTGGCCCTGGATCTTGCTGGAACGAAGGCCGTTGAACAACGAGTTCCGCTGGACCAGTTGCACCCCGAAGAGCGGCAGGTTCTGGCGGTTGTAGAAGCTGCCTTCGCCGGCGAAGACGGTGTTGTCCAAGATGGAGTCGAAGCCGGTGGCGCGGCCGTTGGAAACATTGCTATCGCCGGACGCCCACAAGCCCGACACGCGGAAGCGTGCCCAGTCGCGGTCGTAGGAGAGTTCCAGAGCCGCCATCTGGGCGCTGATCGACTGGGGTTTGCCGGCGAGCGGGTTCTTGCTGTCTCGGCCCAAGGCCCAGTAGAAGGCGTGCGAGACGTTGAAACGGTCGATGTGGCCGTCGCCCGCGAAGCCGAGATAGGCGACTTCGACGCGGTGGGGCTGGAAGATCCCCGTGGGGTCCGGCCGCACAAGGAATCGGTTGCGGTCGAACAGCGTATCCGGTCCATCGTTGTTGTAATGCACGCTGCCTTGCAGGGTGTAGCCGGGGAAGATGAAGTCCTGGCGGTAGTAGTTCGCGATGAGGATGTTCTGATCGCGGTCCTCCATCGTATTGAGGCCGCTGTTCGTTTCCTTTTCGAGCTGGCGGAAGAATGCGAGGTTGTACTGGTCCCGGTTGCCGTTGCGCGTCCCGAAGAGGCGGACGCCGCGGTTGGTGTCGCTGAAGATGAAGCCGCGGAAGTCGGAGCTGAACGGCTGGTTACCGGCCCGGATCGACATGAAGTCGTATTCCGGGCTGGTGTCCGCGATCTTGATTTCCCCGAACGCCTCCTGGAGCGCGAACCACGAGCGGCCCCGCTGGGTGCCCTTGCGCACGTCGGGGCTGACGACGGCCAACTCGTCCACGTCGATGAAGTTCGCATTGAACGCCGGCGTGATCTTCACGCGCCAGTCCATCGGCTTGAACGCGGCCGTGTCGCCGTGGAACAAGTCGAACGACATCGTGAACAGTTGCGAATACAGGAACTGGTTCGGCCGGCCGAAGTTCTCGAACTGGAACGGCCGCGCCGTGGATTCGAACGGCGTCGTCGCCGTCGGAATCTGACGACCTTCGAACAGCGAGATGCTCGTCGCGGTCATGTTCAGGAACGTGTGCTGCCCGTAGATCGGGTAGTCGCCCTTCAGCACGTTCAGGTTGTACGGGTCGATGGCGCGACCGAGACGGTAGGCCGAATCGGCGATCCACTTGCGGCTGTTGCCGTAGCGGTCCCATTCCGGGAAGCCGAGGCGCCAGCGGTCCTCGACCGTGACGAACTCGGCGTTCGACCCGCTGCGCGGAATCACCGTGCTGGGCCCGGCGAAGCCGAGCGGTGGATCGAACGGCGGCGCGGTGAGCACGTCGGTGGCGCTCACGGGCACGACTTCCATCCCGTCGCCCGGCTTCGGTTCGAGCGTCCGCTCGGACGGATCGCGCGGCAGCGGGCGGGTCGGGTCGTCCAATTGCACCTTCACCGGTGCGGGCGCAGGCGGCGATTGCGCCGACGCGGTGGCGGCTCCGACCAACACGGCCGCGGCGGATAGCAACCGGATTCGGGTCAACAGTCTCATCGCGTTCTCCCGCGCTCGCCCGCCGGTCGATCGCAGCGGTGGGTCCCCCGCTCCGACCTTCATGCGAATGGCGATCTTCGGGGAAGTATCGGCCTTCGCCGCGCCGAACATGAGGAAAGCAACGATTCTTCGCGTCGGGCAATTTGGGCAATCTGCAGGCTTGCCCAGCCCACCCAGACACTCGCCGGCTCTCGCGAACTGAAACCATTTACGACATTCCTTGCGATTTCCCCTGACGATTTTGCCGATTGTACGGGGAAGAGGGATTCGACGGCCTCACGGACGGGAGCGGATGATGAACACGATCAACGAGCCGACGGCGCGACGCATTCGCCTGCTGGTCGAGGCGCTCGAACGCCGCGAGCAGCCGGCCGTGCTGGCCACCTTGAACGGCGGTGTGCTGGACGTGACCGGCGACGCCGCCGACAACCGAATCAACGTCTTCCGTCAGGGGACGGAAATCGTCGTCACCGAACAGGGTCTCGAGATCGGCCGCTTCGCCGCGGCCGCCATCACCAACGGTATCCGCATGGAAGGCGGTGCCGGCGACGACGTGCTCAAGATCGACCCGCACGTCTTCATCAACGCCACGCTCAGCGGTGGCGATGGCGACGACCGGATCAGCGGCGGCGGGGCCATCAACGTCATCAACGGCGGCAATGGCAACGACGTCCTCAAGGGCGGTCTTGGCGCCAACACCTTCGACGGCGGCGCCGGCCTGAACAACATCTACCGCGTCGGTCGCAACGACACCGTCGCCGCGGGCAACCCGAACACGCAGTTCATCCGCGAGAGCGTCATCCCGCCATCGACGACTTCGCTCGGCCAACCGCAGGAGACGCTCACCGCGGCGGAAGTGGAAACGCTCCTCCAGCGGGCGAGCGCCGCCTCGGCGTCCAACGACGCCATCATCGCCATCCTCGACCGCAACGGCCGCATCCTCGGCGTGCGCGTCGAAGCCGGCGTCGACCCCGCCATCGCCGGCAACAACGCGAACCTCGTCTTCGCCATCGACGGTGCCGTCGCCAAGGCCCGCACCGGTGCCTTCTTCGGCAACAACGCCGGACCGCTGACTTCGCGTACCATCCAGAACATCTCCGAAAGCACCATCACCCAGCGCGAAGTCGAATCGAACCCGAACATCACCGACCCGAATTCCACCGTTCGCGGGCCCGGCTTCATCGCCAACGTCACCACCGGCGGCCACTTCCCGCACAACATCGCCTTCACGCCGCAGGTCGACCTCTTCCAGATCGAACACACCAACCGCGACGGTACCTTCCACGTCGGACCCGACGGCATCAAGGGCACCATCGACGATGTCCTGCTCCAGCAGCGCTTCGACCTGCCCGACGCATTCGTGCCCGCAGGACAGGAACTCTTCCCGCCTGATTCCTTCGGCTTCGAATCCGGCATGCTCCCCGGCGCCCAGGGCCGCGGCATCGCCACGCTCCCCGGCGGCATCCCCATCCTCAAAAAAGGTCAGGTCGTCGGCGGCATCGGCGTCTTCTTCCCCGGAAAGACCGGCTACGCCACCGAAGAGAATTCCTCGCTGAGCAACACCTTCGACCCGACCAAACCCGACCGCACGCTCGAAGCCGAATGGATCGCCTTCGCCGCGCTCGGCGGCGAACCGGGACCGATCGGCGGCGTCGCTCTCCCGTCCCAGATCACGCCCCTGACGGCAATCAAAGATCTGCTGGACCAGCTCAACCTCAACAGCATCTACCTCGTCGGCATCAATCTCGAGATCTTCGGCCCCGGCATTCCCGAAGAAGGGATTCGAACGCTGCAGCAAATCGGTTCGGTCGTCGGCCGCGGCGACCCGAACGGCGGCGTGAACATGGCTGTCGACGCCGACGCCAACAACGACGGAAACGCCAACGACCCCGTCATCTTCCGCGACGGCCTCCGCGTGCCCGAAGGCTGGCTCGTCACCCCGCACAACGGCGCCGACATTACCGCCGCCGAAGTCGAGGACATCATCAACCGCGGCATCACCCAGGCCATGGCCACCCGCGCCGCCATCCGCCTCCCGCTCGGCAGTCGTTCCGGTATGGTCTTCGCCGTCTCCGACATCAACGGCGAGATCGTCGGCCTCTACCGCATGCCCGACGCCACGATCTTCTCCATCGATGTCGCCGTCGCGAAGGCGCGCAACGTCGGCTACTACGCCGATGCCAGTTCCCTCCAGGCCATCGACCAGATCCCGGGCATTCCCGCCGGCACGGCCCTGACCAACCGCAGCTTCCGTTACCTCGGCGAGCCACGCTTCCCGCTCGGCATCGACGGCACCCCGCCCGGGCCGTTCTCCCAACTCAACGACGACCTCGGCATCGACCCGCTCACCGGCCTGCAGGTCGGCCCCCGCGCCCCGGCCTCGCAGTTCCAGTCCGTCGTCGGCTTCGACTCCTTCAACCCCGGCACCAACTTCCGGGACCCCAACAACATCACCCGCCAGAACGGGATCGTCTTCTTCCCCGGCAGCGCCCCGCTCTACAAGAACGGCCGGCTCGTCGGCGGCTTCGGCGTCTCCGGCGACGGTGTCGACCAGGACGACGTGGTGACGGATGCCGGCCAGCGCAACTTCGGCGTGCCGCTGACCGTCAACCGGATCGACCAACTCTTCGTCCGTGGCGTCCGCGTGCCGTACCAGAAGAACCTCCGCAACCCGCTGGGGTGATGCGAGCGCCATCGGAAGGGCGGTCGGACAAAAAACGGACGGCTCCGTCGCGGCGAATTCGCCACGACGGAGCCGGTTCTTTTCCAGATCGAAGATCGCCCTCGCCGCCCGTTCGGCCACCTCCGGGTCGGGGTGTGCGAGTTGGACCCGATAGACGAGCATGGCCGCGAAAGCCGAATCGTGCGGCGTGCGGCGGTCTGTTCGATGAGCGGCGGTCGGTGTGGCGGTGAGCATGGAATCACTCCGAAAGCCCAGTCGGCCGAAGCGTTCGCGATGAGTGGACAAAAGTCAAGTAAAATGAAAATGAGGCCATTCGGAGGGAGGGTATCACGATTGTTGGCGGCGAAAGCGTTTCGTCCGCGTGTCTTCAGTCCGAAGGACTGGGAGTGCATAGCCCAGGGCGAGGAGGCTTTGCGACGACGCCCTGGGTAGCGAGCGAAAAAATCCACAGCCCGAAGGGCTGAGACAAGACGCTTCTCGGCCGGGAATCTGTCGCAGTCCTTCAGACTGCATGCGGTGTCGATTGTGACCCAGGGCGTCGCCGAAGCGGCTCGCCCTGGGCTAAGCACTCCCAGTCCTTCGGACTGAAGAGGGCCAACCGTGTCGACAAAGGTTCCGCCAACAAATGGGATGCTGACGCCGCGCCGTTCGCCGGGAATCGGTTTCGTCGTTGCATCCGCCGCGAACGACGGTGAGAATGGGGAGCGTCGAGGCCATCGCGTGTCCCCGGTGGGAGAAGCAGGCGAGATCGTCTCATCTAGCCGGAGTCGCTAGATGCTCGGTTTCGTACGGCGGAAGGACTTCGTGGGTGTCAGCGTTGCGAGACTTCCGATATGTAGCTTGGTTTCTCAACCTGATCGCAAGGCCTGAAGATCAGGACCGCGAATGGTGCGCCTGCTTTTATGTCGCGGCGGATGATGGAAACGAGGCGCAGGCGTGGGGCGACAAGTTGGCAGTCGACTATGCTCGACGCAGCGGGGGTCGCGAGGCGTTCATCCGCTCATACCTCGATCCAGTACCGTGGAACATCGGTAAAGATGCGCGGGTGGTCGCCGGGAAGCCTGTGAGTGATGAGGAAATTGGCTGGTAGCAAGGCCACACAGAATCAGTGGAGAGAACAGGCCAGAACCCGCACTCAATCGGGATACGAGCCTGCAACACGCTCCCGCCCCTCAGTTCACCGTCTTGCGGATGTAGTCCCACACGCGGCCGCGGAGTTGCTCGGGCATCGCGTCGATCTCCTTCTCGTCGAGCCGGCCGTCCTTGTTCGTGTCGTACGGGTCGAGGCCGGCCTTGAAGCGAGCCGGGATCTCGATGCCGTTCTTCGGGATCATCGGCTTCTCGTCGCTCTTGAACGGCTCCGCCGATTCCGACTTCGCATCCACGACGTATTCGACATAGCCAAGGTGCATCTCGTCGAAGGTCTGCGGGCCCCACTTCACGAGCTTCTTCGGGTCGGGGTTGGCCGGGTTCTTATCGCTGTTGTCGTACCAGACGGTGAAGCGGAGCGTCGAGCCTTTGGCGATCGTTACCGGTTCGGCGAACTGGTAGCGGAGCTGCCAGTTGAAATCGTAGCGCGGGATGTCCATGAGCATGGTCGTCGTCTTGCCGTCGGGCGAAATCAGCTCGTAGCGACAGGCCTTGCCGCGGACGTGCATGTGGGGCATGAGGCCGCGGACGGAGATTTCCATCGGCACCTTCAGGTTCGCCACTTCCTTGTGGTTGCCGTCGCCCGGCGGGATGCGGATGCCGGGCTGCATGACGGCGCCGACCTTCACGATGTGCTTGGGCGGCTCCTTCGCGAAGCGGAAGGCGATGGTGGTGCGGTCGTCGACCGCCTCGCCGAACGGGGTGTAATGCATCTGGAAGCGCAGGGTCGCTCCCTTCGGCAGCTTGCGGGCGTAGCCGGGTTCGAAGACGAGGTGGTCGTTGCCCGGCACGTACGCGGCGAAGTACCCCTCGCGCTCATCGGCGACGTTCGGGTTCACGGCCGCGCGGCCCGGCAGGAAGCGGCCGAGGCCGGCCTTCGGAATCACGTGGACGAGCACGTGGTGCACCGCCGCCTTCGCCGAGGGTTTGATCTCGTAGGCTTCGACCCACTTGTCCTCGTCGAGGTTCGTCTCGATGGTCACGTTCTGATACGGCATCGTGCCCGTCGCCGGAACGGAGACCGCCTTCGTCATCTGGAAGACCGCGTCCGGCTTGCCGATCTGCCAATCCTTCGGCCACGCGATCGGCTTCGGCGCGTCGGCCTCGCTTCCCTTTGCGAGGTCCGACTTCAACCACGCGAGGAAGTCGGCCTTGTCGGCGGCGGAGAGGGAGCGGTCGTTGAGGAAGTGCGAGTGTTCGCCGGCCTTCGGCGCCGCCGCGTACCAGGGCGGCATCGTGCCATTCTCCAGTACCTGCCGGAGGCTCCCCTTCTGCGAAACGATATCGTCGTAGGATTCGAGCGCGAACGGGCCGACGCCGTCCTTGCGGTGGCACGACTGGCAGTTCGCCTGCACGATCCGCGAGATGCGGTTCGAGAACGTGACCGTGGCCGGCTTCGCGGGATCGAGGTCGAGCGGGCAGCCGGGGGCGGTGGTCGCGGCGATGGCGGGCGTCTTGCCGGCGAGGAGCGCGTCAAGCGTGTCAGTGAGGTAATTGTGCTTCGGTGCTGGGAGCGAATAGCCGAGGCCGTACTGGTCGTCCACGGCACCGCGATAGACGACGGTGCGGGCCGAGTCGAGGACGATGACTTCCGTCGTCTTCGTCGCGCCGACCGCTCGGGCGACACCTTCCGCGTCGACGGCGTAGCGGGACGCGAATGCGTGCTTCGGCCGGTCGCCCTTCGTCGCATTCACAAACAGGAATGCGACGCCCTTGGCGCTGTAGTCCTTCTCTATCTTCGCGAGCGTCGGGGCGTATTTCCTTGAGAGCGGGCAGGTGGAATTGGTGAGGGCGACGACGAGGTACGGACTCTTGGCGAACTCCGAGAGCTTGCCACTTTTTCCGGCGGAGTCGGTGAAGGCGGCATCCTCGACGAAGCGGCCGATGCCGCCATCTCGCGCGGCCAGCGGCTTCGGGGCTTCGGTAATGGAATCCGCCGCGGAGACGGCTGCGGCGGAGAGGATGAGAAGGGCAATGGCTCGCATCGTGTTCTCCGGGATCGGTTCCCTGAAGAACACTTTACGCGACGATTTCTTTCACGACATTCCCCTTCACGTCGGTGAGGCGGAAATCCCGGCCGGCGTGGCGGTAGGTCAGCTTTTCGTGGTCCAGCCCCAACAGGTGGAGCATCGTCGCGTGCCAGTCGTGGATGTGGACCTTGCCGTCGACGGCCTCGTGGCCGTAGTCGTCGGTGCGGCCGTGGACGTGCCCGCCCTTCACGCCGCCGCCGGCCATCCACATGGTGTAGCCCTTGGCGTTGTGGTCCCGGCCGTCGGTGCCCTGCGCGTACGGCGTGCGGCCGAACTCGCCGCCCCAGACGACGAGTGTGTCCTTGAGCAGCCCGCGCTGGTCGAGGTCCTGGAGCAGCCCCGCGATCGGCTTGTCGACCGATTCGCAGTTGTTCGCGAGGTCTTCCTTGAGGTTCCGGTGCTGGTCCCAGCCGCCCTTGGTGATCTCGACGAAGCGCACGCCGGCCTCGACCAGCCGCCGGGCCATCAGGCACTGCCGGCCGAAACCGTCGGTTCCGCCACCGCGCCGTCCGCCGAGGGCACCGCCGCCGAATCGTCCGCCGTCGCCGCCGCCGGTGATGCCATAGGACTCGAGCGTCTTCTTCGATTCTCCGCTCACGTCGAGCGTCTTCGGCAGTTCGGCCTGCATTCGGAAGGCGAGTTCGTAGCTCTCGATCAGCCCGTCGACGGCCGGGTTCTCGCCGGATTTCGCGAGGGCGTTCTTGTTGAGTGATTGGACGAAGTCCAACTGCTCGCGCTGGTCCTTCGTCGATTGCCGGGGGTTCTTGATGTTGCTGACGCCGGCGCTTCCGCCACCATAGGCTCCGCCGAACCCGCCGCCGCCGATCTTCGTGCCCTGATAGATGGCCGGGAGGAAGTTGCTGCCGTAGTTCGCCGGTCCGCCGTTGTTGTTCGGCGGGGAGATCGTCACGAAGCCGGGGAGGTTTTCGTTCGCGGTGCCGAGGCCGTAGAGCACCCACGAGCCGAGGCTCGGGCGCGGGAACTGGAACAGGCCGCAATGCATCTGGAGGAACGCCTGCGGGTGGTTCGGAATGTCGGTGTACATGCCGTTGAGCAGGCAGAGCTTGTCGACGTGCTTCGCGACTTCGGGGAAGAGTTCGCTGATGGCGAGGCCGGACTGGCCGTGCTTCGTGAACTTCCAGGGCGAGCCGAGGAGCTTGCCGCCAAAGAGGCGCCCGCGTCCGCCGCCACTGTAGCTCTTGCCGTCGTCTGCGGTGAGCTTGGGCTTGTGGTCGAAGGTGTCGACGTGGCTGGGCGCGCCTTCCATGCAGAGGAAGATGACACGCTTCGCCTTGGGTGCGAAGTGTGGCGTCTTCGGCGCGAGTGGGTTGGCCGCATCCCGCGCCGCCGCCTGATGGGCCAGCGCGGAGAAGGCGAGGAACCCGAAACCGGAACTGGTGGATTGAAGTAGGTGACGCCGCGAGATCATGATTCTCTCCCGAATTCAGCCACAGATCAACACGGATGAAAACAGATCAAACCTAGAAATCCTGTTTTCGGATTGATCCGTCTTATCCGTGTTCATCTGTGGCCATTGATTCTTAGTTTCGCATCAGGAATTCCGCACTGCCGAAGAGCGCCTGGCTGAACGCCGTCCAGGTCTCGCGGCGGCCGTGCTTCGCGCCGTACTTGCGCACGAACTCCTCGGCCTTCTCCTGCTCCTTCGCCGTCGGCGTGCGGCCATAGACGATCCGGTACGCTTCCCGCACCCGCTGGCTGTCGCTGCCGAGCTTCGCCACGAGCTTCGACCCCACGGCTTCCGCTTGGCGGATCACGAACGGGTTGTTCATCAGGAACAGCGCCTGCGAGGGCACCGTCGTGTTTGTCCGGTCGCCGACGATCAGGTTCGGGTCGGCGGCGTCGAAGAGGGCGAGCGATTCCGGCGGGTTGTCGCGGATCTGCGTGAGGTAGACGGACCGGTGCGATTCATCGGCCGGCGGTCCGCCAAAGAGTTGGCGGCCGCGCGGGACGGCGTAGCCTTCGCCGTTCGCGTGCGCCGACGATCCCTTGGCCGGGGACCGGTCGAGGGCGCCGCTGACGGCGAGCAGCGAATCGCGGATCACTTCCGCGTCCAGCCGGCCCGGCGTCATCCGCCAAAGCAGCGCGTTGTCGGGGTCCTTCTCGTGCAGTTTCGCGTCAAAGCTTGTGGAAAGCTTGTAGGCGCCGGTCGAGACGAGTTGTTTGACGAGGGTCTTCGTGCTCCAGCCGTCGGCCATGAAGCGCGTCGCGAGATGATCGAGCAGGGCTTGGTTGCTCGGCGCCGTGCCCGTGGTGCCGAAGTTATCCGGCGTCGCCACGATGCCGCGGCCGAACAGGTGCAGCCAGACGCGGTTGACGTAGACGCGCGCCGTCAGCGGATTGTCCTTCGAGGCGACCCAGTTGGCGAGTTCGAGCCGCCCGCTGCCGCCGCGGATCGTCGGCTGGCGATCGGTCATCACCTGCGGGAATCCACGCGAGACAACTTCGCCGGGCTTGTCCGGCTCACCGCGCTGGTAGACGGGGCTGTTCATCGTGCGGAACCGGTCACGCGTGCCCATCGCGAGGCGTTTCGGCGTGCCGTCCTTCTCGTACTGGTTGATGCGGGATTCGAGCATCGGAATCTGGACGCGGAGACGGACGCCGTTGCCGGAGAGGAACGAATCCTGAATGGACTTCTTTTGGAGATCGGCAAGTTCCTGTTTCAGGTCGGCGACCTGCTTCTCCAGTCTCGCGAGTTCGGAACTGGAGAGCGGCTTGAGGCCGTCGTCGGTGCCGTCGTTCGGCAGGGTGATGAGCGCGGAGGGATGCTGGCCCTGCACGGCGCGGATGGTGCCGTAGCAGGTCTCGGTGCTGCGGAAGATGCCGGCGAGGGCGTAGTAGTCCTTCATCGGGATCGGGTCGAACTTGTGGTCGTGGCAGCGGGCGCACGCGGCGGTGATGCCGAGGAACGCCTGGCTGAACGCGTCGATCTGCTCGTCGACGAGGTCCAGTTCGAACTGTAGCCGGCTGCGCTCGTTCACGTTCTTCGTGCCGATGGCGAGGAACCCGGTGGCGACGATGTTCTCGGCCTTGTCCTTGTCGTCCTTGGCGGGAAGCAGGTCGCCGGCAAGTTGCTCCTTCACGAACTGGTCGAACGGCTTGTCGGCGTTGAAGGCGGCGATGACGTAGTCGCGATACCGCCAGGCGTGGGGGAAGTTGAAGTTGACCGCCTTGCCGGTGGACTCGCCGTAGCGGGCGACATCCAGCCAGTGCCGTCCCCAGCGCTCGCCGAAGTGCGGCGACGCGAGCAGCTTGTCCACGACCTTGGAATAGGCGTCCGGCGACTTGTCGTTCACGAACGCGTCGACTTCGTCGGCCGTCGGCGGCAGGCCGATGAGGTCGAGGTACAGCCGCCGGACCAGCGTGACCGGGTCTGCGGGGGCGACCGTCGAAAGCCCTTTGGCCTTTCGGGCTTCGGCCAGGAAGTCATCGACGGACTTCTTCGCGTCGGTCGCCTTCGGCTTCTGGAACGCCCAGAACTGCTTCCCCTTCTCGATGTCGATCTCGTGCTTCACGGCCGCCTTGGCCGCACCGTCGCGCGGGTCCGGGGCGCCCATCGTGATCCAGGTCTTGAAGTCCTCGATGACGGAATCCGGCAGCTTCTTCTTCGGCGGCATCATCCGGTCGTCGTCCTTGGTCGTCATCACGTCGATGAGCAGGCTCTTGGCCGGATTGCCGGGGACAATGGCGGGTCCGGTGTCGCCGCCGGCGCGCAGGCCGTCGCGCGTGTCCAGCGTCAGGTTCGCGCGAATCTTCTCGCTGTCGGTCGCGTGGCATTTCTGGCACTGCTCGACCAGTACCGGCCGGATCTTCGCCTCGAAGAACTTCACTTGCTCGGCCGTCGGCTTGTCGTTGAAGTCCTTCGCGGCCACCGGCTCGGCCTTCGGCGGGGCCTTGCGGAACAGCGGCGGTAGCCCCTTCGGTGGTCCTTTGAACGGGTTCTTCTTCCCCGGCTCCTGAGCCCCGAGGAACGGGATCGCGACGAGAATTGCGGACAGTGTGGCGAAGGAAAGAACGCGCGAACGCATGGCGATCACCCGGACGTGTGCGAAACCGATACGACTATAAACGCGGACCGGCCGAAATATTACCGCGCCGAATCGGATTTCGCCTTCATTCGTAACATAAGCCGTGTTTCGTGCATGAAAATCGGGTGAGTCCCGATCAACCACTCGACTTCCGAAGTCCGGCTTCGACTTCGGAAGTCGATCGCGCCGTGGACTTCCGAAGTCGAAGCCGGACTTCGGAAGTCTTGTTTCGCTTCACTCTACTCGGAACCCCCATGCAAACCCGACGCCTCGGAAACAGCGACCTAAATATCACCCCCATCGGTTTCGGCGCCTGGGCCATCGGCGGGGGCGGCTGGGCCTTCGGCTGGGGCGCCCAGGACGAGGCCGACTCCATCGCCACTATCCACGAAGCGCTCGACCTCGGCATCAACTGGATCGACACCGCCGCCGTCTACGGCCTTGGCAAATCGGAGGAGGTCGTCGCCAAGGCGCTCGAGGGGGTGAAGAATCGGCCGTACGTCTTCACGAAATGCGGCCGGGTCTGGGACGAGACGCGCACGATCGGGAAGTGCCTCAAGGCCGCGTCGATCCGCAAGGAATGCGAGGCGAGCCTCAAGCGGCTGAAGCTCGACGTGATCGACCTGTATCAAGTTCACTGGCCGGAGCCGGACGAGGACGTGGAAGAAGGCTGGGCCGAGGTCGCGAAGCTGAAGGCCGAGGGAAAGGTCCGCTGGATCGGCGTGTCGAACTTCAACGTGAGCCAGATGAAGCGTGCAGGGGCGATCGCGCCGATCACGTCGCTGCAGCCGCCGTACTCGATGCTCCGCCGCGAGATCGAGGCCGAGATCCTACCTCATTGCCTGAGGGAGAACATCGGCACCATTGTCTACTCGCCGATGCAGTCGGGCCTGCTGACGGGCACCTGGACGCGGGAGCGGATCGCGGCGCTGCCGTCGGACGACTGGCGGAAGGAAAAGAACAAGTGGTTCCAGGAGCCGCAGCTGACCAAGAACCTGGCGCTCGTGGAACTGTTGAAGGAGATCGGCCGGCCGCACGGCAAGACGCCAGGCGTGGTGGCGATTGCATGGACATTGCGGCAGCCGGCGGTCACGGCGGCGATCGTCGGCGCGCGGCGGACGGGACAGTTGAAGGAACTGCTCGGCGCGGCCGAGTGGCGGCTGACGGCGGGCGAGGAACGCCGGATCGCGGAGTTCCTCGCCGCGAACGGCATCTAATCCAAGTCCAAACCCGCTCCGAAACCATCGCCTTCAACGCGCCGCGCCGGCGGCGGCTTCGGGGCCTGACGGGGCGGCTCGGCGCGACGGGGCGGCGGCGGAGCCTTCTCGACCGGAACCGGAACCGGCAACGGCGGCGGAGCTTTCACGGATTCGACGGGCAGCGGCGGGGGCAGATCGCCGGGCGGGGCGGCCAATCGCGGACGATACGTTGGCACGTCCGGGATGGCCTCGTCATCATCCGCCTCAACCGGCCGAGGCTTCTCGGCTCGCTCCCGCCGAACCTCTCCCCGACCTTCTCCGCGACCCCGGCCACCCCGCGAACCGCGACTGCGGCCCGATCGCGGTTCTTCCCGCCCATTCGCCTCCCGCGGCTTCCGTTCCGGCGACTTCGGTTCGTTCCCGAACCGCGTCACCACGTATGTCCCGCTGCTCTTGCTCTTCTCGATCTCCAGCAACCCCTGCTTCTGGGCGTCCTCCAGCAACTCGCTGAAGGTCTCGTACCCGTAGTAGCCTTCGTTGAACGACGGGCGCTTGCGCTTCATCGTGTCCTTGACCATGGACGAATAGATCACTTCCTTGTTTTCCCGGCGCAGGGCCAGCAGCGAATCGAGCAGGAGGGCGAACATCTTCCGCTTCTGCTCCGGCACCGAATCGGCGACCGCCGGCACGACCGCCGGCGCCGGCTTCGCCAGGTCCTCGTAGTAGATGAACTCGTCGCAGTTGTCCCGCAGCAGGTTCGACGTCGCGTTCGCCAGCCCCAGTCCGATGACGTGCTTGCCCAGTTCCTTCAGCTTCGACACGAGCGGCGAGAAGTCCGAATCGCCCGACACGATGCAGAAGGTGTCGATGTGGTCCTTCGAATAGGCGAGGTCGATGGCGTCCACGACGAGGCGGATGTCGGCGGAGTTCTTGCCCGTGGCGGACCGCTTGGGGATTTCGATCAGCTCGATCGCCGATTCGTGCAGTGGGCCGGTGTACTGGCCGAACCGGCTCCAGTCGCAGTAGGCGCGCTTGACGACGATCTTCCCCTTTTCGACGAGCCGTTCGAGGACGCGACTGATCTCGAACCGGTCGCGCCGGCCGTTGAAGCCCATCGCGAGGTTCTCGAAGTCAATGAACACGGCGAGGGCGTGTTCGGAGTCGGCGGGAGACGCTTTCATGGGGCGGTCCGTGCGGAAGGGAGTCCGGGTTATTATGGTGCGTTTCCGCCGAAGGCAATGCCGCACCTTGAAGCGCGGCCCGGCGAAGGTAACACAATCCCCGGAACCATTTGATTTCTCTCCAGCGAGACACTCATGACGGCGCACTTTCGACTCGACGGGCAGGTGGCGGTGGTGACGGGCGGGGGCCAGGGGATCGGCGAGGCGATCTGCCGCCGACTGGCGAGCGCTGGCGCGAAGGTCGGCGTGTTCGACATGTCGGCCGAGAACGCCAACCGCGTCGCGAAGGACATCGGCGGCGTGGCGATGGTCGGCGACCTCACGAAGGAGGCGGACCTCGAGCGCGTCTTCGGCGAGATCGTGAAGGCGGCCGGGCCGGTGAGCATCCTCGTGAACAACGCCGGCGTCGCCAGCCGCAAGGGCCGCGACGTGCCGATCTGGGAGAGCGTGCGCGAGGACTGGGAATACGTGATGAACATCAACGTCACGGGCCTCGTGCTCTGCTGCAAGGCGGTGCTGCCGGGAATGATCGAGAAGAAGTACGGGCGGATCGTGAACATCGCGAGCATCGCCGGCAAGGAAGGCAACCCGAAGATGGCCCCATACTCGGCCAGCAAGGCCGCCGTGATCTGCCTGACGAAATCGCTCTCGAAGGAACTCGTCGGCAAAGGCGACATCTGCGCGAACAGCGTCTCGCCGGCGGTGATCCAGACGCCGATCCTGGACCAGCTCAATCAGGACCAGATCAACATGATGCTGAGCAAGAT
The DNA here is from genome assembly GCA_019636445.1 of Gemmataceae bacterium. GTDB lineage: Bacteria > Planctomycetota > Planctomycetia > Gemmatales > Gemmataceae > Limnoglobus. The sequence goes on from JAHBXO010000011.1 coordinate 111,246, forward strand.
CCCGCTCGGCCGCACCGGCAAGCCGGACGAAGTGGCGAACCTCGTGCACTTCCTGAGCAGCAAGGAGTGCAGCTTCACGACGGGCTTCTGCTTCGACATCAGCGGCGGCCGCGCGACGTATTGATTCCTAGATTTTCACCGTTTCAACGGAGCCGTGATTCGCCCCGCTGCGATTCGCGGCTTCGATGAACGCGACGATCTCGATCATCGTGCTCGCCGCAACGGGGGCCTTCCCGGTCTGGAACATCTCGACAATCTTCTTGAGCAGTTCGCGATAGATGACGCCGGTACCGACGGCCGTGGAGAACGAACCCTTCTCGGCGAAGGCGGTGAAGCCGAAGGCGCTGCCGCCGGCGCGGTTCCCGCGGATCGTGGCCACGCGGCCGTCCTTCCAGGTGCCGGTGGCGACGTCGGCGTCCTTCGTGTGCGAACAGGTGACGCGCTCGCACCCCGGCCCCATGAGCGTGTACAGGATCTCGACGGCATGAATGCCGTAGTGGAAGAGGCCCGGGTTGCGCTCGTGCGTCGACGCCGGGCCGAAGGTGTAGGCGCCGAGCACCTTGCCGTGCTTCGCGTCGGCGAGATAATCGACGACTTCCGTCGCATACCGCAGCGAACTCGAGCTGAAGATCGGCAGCTTCTTCTTCTCGGACAACTCCACCATCTTCTTCGCGTCCTCGACGGAACACGCGAACGGCTTGTCGACGTAGCACGGGATGCCGGCCTCGAGGAACGGCTTCGCCCGCTCCCAGTGCACCGAGCCGTCGACGGCTTCGATCAGCATGCCGTCCACCTTGCCGATCATGTCTTCGGGCTTGTCGACCAGCGGCACTTCATATTTCTTCATCTGCGCGGTGAAGCCCGGAATGCGCTCCGGCGAGAGCTTCGATTCGCCGGGGCAGCCGATCACGACCTTCGCCCCCTCCACCCATTGCGCCTCGGCGATGTCGACGTGATTGAGGCGCTTGGTGAACTCGACGGCGTGGGAGGTGTCGAAATCGAGCAGACCGAGGCGAACCATGGATTTACTCCGAACGGAGGGCGGCGAGGATCGGCGCGCGGAGGGCGCTACGGGCAGCGAGGGCAACGACGATGATACCCGTGGCGAAGACGCCGACCAAGAGGATACCGACGCCGGCCCAGGGAAGCGAGCCACCGAGCGCGAGGTTCGGCAGGACGGAGAGCACCGCCGCGCCGAGGCCGAGGGCGACGCCGAGCGCGAGCAGCCATAGGTTCTCGAGTAGCACGGCACGGCGGACCGCGCTGGGGGCGAAGCCGACAGCGCGGAGCAGCGCGATCTCGCCGAGGCGCTCCCACACGCCGCGGAGGATGACGGCGGCGAGGCCGAGGATACCGAGGAGCAGGCCGAGGCCGCCAAGCAGCTGGAACGTGGTGAGGTACGTGCCCACGACGGCCTGGAACGCCGCGACGCGTTCGCGGCTCTCCGTGACGGCGACGCCGCTTCCCTGCAGGCCGGCGGCGAGCAGCTTCGCGATCTCCGGTGCATTGGCCGCATCGGTCTCGACGAGATTCAGGCGGAAGCCCTCCTCGCGCGGGTGCAGTTTGCGGAGTGCATCGTCCGCCATCACGAGTTCGCTCTGGAACGGGCTATCCTGCAGCGTGCCGACGAGCCGGCAGGTCACTTTCTTCCCCTGCTCGTCTTCCACCTCGACCGTTCCGCCGACCATGATCTTGAGCATCCACATCGCGGTGTTCTGCTCGGCGAAGACGGGGATCGCCCCGTCCGGCTGCGGTTGCTTCAGGAGCGTCCACGGGTTATCGCCGGCCCCGGAGGCGGTCATGGCGAAGCGGAAGCCGCCACGCTCGATCAGGTCGTCCGGCACGCCGAGCAAGCGCGGCTTGCCGGCCTGATAGAGATTCAGGCAACTCGCGTCGTCCCCGCTCACGACGCGCACCGGCACGCTCACGCGGATCGCCGTCAGCTTTTCCTTCGCGGCGGCCACGAGGGCTTTCTTGTCCGCGTCCGGGTTCCGTTCGGCTTGTCGCTGTAAGAACAAATCCAGCCCGGCGAGTACGTCGTCTCGCCCGGCCTTCGAATCGAGTCGATTGAAGAGCGGTACGTCGGATTCGACGAGCAGGTTGAACCCGCCGCTGCCCCCGGTCCGGCCGGCGAAGTCGGCTTCGGGCTTGCGCCGGAAGCTCTCGACGGCGACGAGCAGGAACGTGGCCGAGCCGATGAGCAGGACGGTGAGCACGCTGCGTCCCGGGGCGCGCCCGGCGTTGCGGACGGCGAAGTCGGTGAGCGATCGGGCCAGCGAACGGGGCGCCGTGAGTCGGCGGCGGATGACGAGCAACCCCGCGACGAAGAGGAGCGCGCCGCCGAGGAAGAAGCCCATCGCGCGGAAGTCCGGGTTCGGCAGCATCGGGCTGCCGAACAACGCGGCGATGGCCGCGACGACGCAGCCGACGATGAGGATCGTGCCCCAGCGGCGCTCCGCGGGGCGTTCGGGTTCGGTCGTTTCGATCTGTCCGCGCAGGAGCGACGGCGGCGCGACGCGGACGAGCTTTCGCACGGCAAGCCAGACCGTGAGGCCCGTCATGACGAGCGTGAGGACGAAGCCGAGGATCGCGCTGGTCGGCGTGGCGTGTGGTCGGAGGAACGACTTCGCACCCGGATCGGGCCAGAGGTCGGCGATCAGTGCGAGCAGCAGTCGCGAATAGCCGACAGCGGCGAGTACGCCGACGATGGCCCCGAGCGCGGCGAGCAGCAAGCCCTCGAAGACGAGCATCCGCAACACGACTCGCGGCGAATAGCCGAAGGCGAGGTAGTTGCCGATCTCCTTCGCCCGGCGTTCGATGTTGAGCCGGAACATCAGGCCGACGAGCAGGAGCGCCGAGACGATGAGGAAGAGGCTGAAGCCGAGGAAGAGGCCGCCGAAGTCGGTGCCGCCCTTGCTGGCGGCAAGGAGACGCGATCGCACATCCTCGACGACGAGGCCGCCGGAGGCGGGGGTGAGCTTCGCACGCAGGAGCGGCGTGAGCTTGGCGACCGTCTGTTCGGGCGTCTCGCCCGCGGCCGGGGCGATCCGAATTGACGTGACATTTCCGAATCGGCTGGAGAACCACTTCTCGCCGGCGGCGCGATTGACGTAGGCCTTGGGCGTCGTTCGGTAGTCCTTCCAGAATTTGTCGTGGACGTCGCCGGGGCGGATACGTGTGCGATCGAAGGTGAACGGCGGCTGCCAGGTGGCGATGTCGAGCTTGTCGGTGATGCCGGGGAACGGCGGCGTGATCGCGGGGTCGGCGGTCGGTCCGGACAGCGGCACGAATCCGCGGAGTTTGAACTCGGCAGTGATCGTGCGCTCGCCGCTTTCGACGTCCGGGGCGAAGAACTTCAGGCGGATCGTGTCGCCGGGCTTCGCGGCCTTCAGCGGCGATTCGGGCCAGTCGGCCAGCACGATCTCGTCGTCGGCGAGGTTCGGAACACCCTCGGGCAGGAACGGTCCGAGGGGCGCGGCCGCGCCCGGTTCGACGGCGGCGACGATCGAATACGGGATCACATACTTTTCGTGCGCGATGTCGATCGCGAGATAGGCGGTCGTGCGCGCGGTGCGCAGGCCCAGTTCCTTCGCGCTCGACTCCGCCGCGTCGAGAACCGTTGGCTCCAGCAGCAACCGGTCCGTTTCGAGCGAGACGTAGGCGAGGTTTCGACTCGGCACTTTGTTGCCGAGGGGCGGGTCGCGCCGCGTGCGCAGGCGCAGGCCCCAGTCGGGCAGGTCGAGCGTGCGTTCGAGGGCGGCGTTCACCGCGCCGGCGTCGGGGCCGAAGGCGAACAAGGCGTTCACACGGTCCGGGTTGTCGCCGAGCGCCCGACGCTGGAGCGCCTCCAGCGGGACGTACACGTTCAGCGGCGGGGCCGGGTTCGGCAGCAGGTTGAAATCGTTGGCGGCATGGTCGTCGGGCAGAATGTCCGCCGCTGTCAGATCGAAGCCGAGCGTGGTATCCTCCGCGTTCCGCTTCCCCATGATGGACGAGCGCGGCAGGCTGGAGAACTGCTGCACCGAGAGCCGGAGCTTGCCGCCGACCTTGATACCGGCCTTGGCTGCGACGCGCGCCCCGAGCACGGCCTGGACGCCGCGCGCCGTCGGCGGCTTCAAACCGAACTTCGTGAAGCCGTCCTCCGTCAGTCCGACGATGGTTACGTGAGGCACGGTGGTGCCGTCGTCCTCGTTCGCCAGCGAACCTTGCAGCATCAGGGCTGGCACGGTGTCCGGCATGGCGACGGAGCCGGTGCGGATGAGCCGGTTGCCGGTCCACGCGGCCGTCACGCCGTTGAGCTGACGCTCGGACTTCGCCCGCAGGCTGCCCCGGAGCGAATCGCCGACGAAGAGCGCCCCGGCCAGCACGGCCGCGCCCACGGCGGCGGCGAACAGCACGGCGAGGTTGCCACGCCAGTGATGGCGGATCGAACGCAGCGGCAGCGAGCGGAGCGCGAGCATGTCAGGCGCTCCGCTCGAGGCGGCCGTCGGTCATCTCGGCCCGGGCAGGGAAGGACTTCGCGAGGTCCTGGCTGTGCGTGACGGCGACGAGGATCGTGCCGGCCTGCCGGTGCAGTTCCAGCAACAGTTCGCCGATCGTCTGGGCGGTGTGGCGGTCGAGGTTCCCGGTCGGTTCGTCCGCGAGTACCAGTTTCGGCTTCTGAATCAGGGCGCGGGCGATGGCGACGCGCTGGCGTTCACCGCCGGACAACTCGGCCGGTCGATGATCCAACCGGGCGGCAAGGCCGACGCGTTCGAGCAGGCTCCGCGCGTGGGCCTCGAGTGCCGCGGCGTCCCGGTTCGGATTCACGAGCGTCGGCACGAGGACGTTTTCGAGGACGTTGAACTGCGGCAGCAGGTGGTGTTCTTGAAAAATGAACCCGATCCGCTCGTTGCGGAACTTCGCGAGCGCGATGTCGTCGAGGGCGAACGGGTCCTGGCCGTCGAGTTCGACTGTGCCCGACGAGGGTCGATCGAGTGTACCGAGGATGTGCAGGAGCGTGCTCTTGCCGGAGCCGGAGGGGCCGGTGATGGCGAGGGCGTCGCCGTCGGCGAGTTGGAGCGAAGCGCCGGCGAGCACGCGCAGCGGTTCGCCACGCGTCGGGTACTCCTTGCGAAGATCGGTCACGGTCAGGGGCATCGGTTTCCCTTCGGTCCTTTTGCATTTTTCATTACTCATTTTGAATTGTTCCAAATTGGATCAATGCAAAATGCGAAATGAAAAATGCAAAATGGGAGTTACTTCGAAAACGCTCCCGGTTCCTGCGGGGCGTCGGCGGTCAGGGCCAGCGTGCCGAGGCCGTAGAAGGTGTACTCCACGTCGTGGCCTTCGTCCCAGAGGCCGCCATGGAATCCGCCGGTCGGCACCTCGCACGACTCGGCGTAGTCCCGCAGCGCGGCGAGCTTGAGCCGATGGCCCGCGCCGAGTTGGTCCAGCGACCAGGCACCGGTGAACGTCGAGAGCAGATCGGCGGCCGGGATGCGGTCGTTGGCGCGGAAGCCGCCCTCGAGTTCGGTCGGAAGCTGCACGAGGAACTCGACGACGCGGCTGCGGATGCCGTCATCCAACGCGTTCAGGATTTGCAGGACGCCGACGCCCGCGGCGGTGGGGTTCGTGCCGCTGCGTTTCATCGCGGCGATCTCGACGAAGCCGCCGTCCTCGCGCTGTCTCCCTTTCACGAACTTCACGAGCGCATCGGGTTCCGGGATCGGCCGGCCGAGGAGTTCGTGCGCGAGGCAGACGAGGAAACTCGTGTAGGTGCTGCCGCCGGGGGCGCCGGGGACCTTACCGAAGCCGCCATCGGGCGTGCGGAAGGAATCGAAGAGCGAACCGACGCGATCGCGCCAGTCGGGCGGCGACTCGGCCAAAACGTCCGGCCCGCCGCCGAGCGGAACGAGGTGGCATGCCACGAGGAGCGAGAAGAAATCGACGACGCCAGTGGACTGCCCCATGCGCGAGCGAAGAAAGCCGGCGGCCGATTCGCAGATGCCCGGTTCGAGGGCTTGCAGCACGGCGAGCGAGCGCAGGGCGAAGCCGGTGTAGTAGAGATCGCTGCCGCCTTCGCGGCCGGGCCAGCCGCCGTCGGGCCGTTGCTTCGAACGGATGTACTCGGCGTGCTTCGCGCGCGTCTCGTCGGGGAGCTTCTCGATTCCGTCGAGGAGCTGGTTCGTCAGTTTGACGAGGTACGGTTCGGCCACGCTCACGCCTCCAGCTTGGCGCGGATGGCGGGCGGGATTTCCAGCGGCTCGATCGTGCCGCCCGGCCCCTTGCGGCAATAGACGCCGGACATGCGGCCGACGGCGATCGGTTGACCGTCCCGACTGAATTCGAAACGGAAGCTCAGCGACTTCGCACCCACCTTCTCGAGCGTGACCGCGATAACGGCTTCGTCCTCGAAGCGGAGGGGCTTCTCGTAATCGCAGGCGGCCGAGACGCGGGGGAAGCCGTAGCCGACGCCGTTTTCGGTCCAGGCGACGGAGAGGCCGCGGGCGCGGAGGAACGCGGTCTCGGCCACTTCCATGAAGCGGAAGAAGTTGGCGAAGTGCATGATGCCGGCCATGTCGGTGTCGCCGAACTCGACGCGCCGGACGATGCGGAAGGGTGTGGCCATTCCGGTCATTGTGGGGACGCCGCGGGGATTGGCGAGTCGTTCGCGGGAATCGATTTCACTTCTTCGCGGCGAAGAATTGCTCGATGAGCAGTTTGGATTCGTCCGACCCGACGAGGTGGAAGAAGCCCTCGGTTTCGCGCGCGAGAGCTTCGGGCAGGGGAAGGGCGCAACCATCGACGAGGGCGGTGAGAGCTTCGCGCACGGCGCGGGTGGCGTTGTCGAGTTGCGGCCGGTAGAGTGCCCGCGTCTCGGCGGGGATCCATTCCATTTTCTGCCGCCGGGCTGATTGCCAGCCTTCGATCCCCATGATCTGCATGGCGGAGGAGAGGAGCGTGCCGGAGTCGATCGGGCCGAGGGCGAGGTCGATTTCGGCGGCTCGGACGGCGGAGATGGTTTTGCCGGTGCCGATGAGATCGCCGGCGAACGGCATCCCGATGAGCCGGGGCAGGCGCTGGGTGCCGCCCCAGCCGGGCATGAGGCCGAACTTCACTTCGGGCAGACCCAGTTCGATCTTGCGATTCGTGCCGAGCAGGATGATGTCGCAGGCGAGCGCGACCTCCAGCCCGCCGCCGAGCGCCGCGCCATCGATGAGCGCGCACGTGGGGCACGGCAGCGATTCGAGCATGTTCAGCACGCGATGGCCGTGGTCGATCACCGCCTTCACGGCGGGGTCGTGGCGCACCGCGCCGGCGAGCAGTTTGAGATCGGCCCCGACGATGAAACTATCCGGCTTCGCGCTTTTCAGGATCACGCCGCGGACGTCGGACTGCACGATCAGGACGCGCAACGCGACTTCGAGGTCGCGCCAGGTTTGTTCGGTGAGGACGTTCGTCGTCCGGTCGGGCGCGTCGAAGGTGAGCGTCGCGAAGCGATCGTCGCGGATCAGCAGTCGGATCGAAGACTGAGCCATGCGGAGCCACCGGGAGTCAGCGGTCAAGCATCAGGGGCGGACCGGTCCGGCGCACGACGCGCCATCCCGCGGCCAGGCGTTCGATCGAAACGGCATCGAACTGGACGGCCAGTTCGGCGGCGCGGCGGACGATGGGATCGTCCCACGGCGTGCCGGCGGCCGCGGTGGGCGCCGGCCGCTCCCCGATCAACTTCGTCTGGGAAGGGATCGGTTCGTGGACCGGCAGCAGGATACCGTTACCGTCGACCGATCGGAACCCCGACCCTCCGGAGGGCGTCACGGCCAGCACCGGCCGGCGGAACCCCACCGTCAGGGGATAGCGGCCGCCGACCGTCAGGTAACCGTCGTCGGCCACGAATTCCACCCAAGGGTGCTTCGCGATCGCCGCCCGCACTCGGCCAACCGAATCGGGGTCGGTCGTCGTGAAACGATCCGGCAATTCGCCCAGATAGCGAACCTCGGTCCAGAAGGTGCCGGCGTCCACCCAGGCGGGCGGCTGGCAGTCGATGGCGTCGAGAGGAAGCTGGTAACGGTCGCGGGGACCGATCCGCCCGCCCGCGATCGTGCCGAGCCAGGCGATGCCCGCCAGCAGCGCCGCGCCCAGACTCGCCGCCAGCAGCGCCGGCGCGAGGCGGCGCGGTCGTGGCCGTTCCGGCCGGCTCGCCATCGCACCCCTCACCACACGTTCAATTCCCGTTCCAGAACCAGACCCGTCCGTTCCCGAACTGTCTTGCGGACACTCTCGATCAGGCCAAGCACGTCGGCCGCGGTCGTGCCCGGATGGACGATCGCGTAGTTCCCGTTCCGCTCGCTGACCTCGGCTCCGCCGCAGCGGTGCTTGGCCAGTCCGGCCCGCTCGATGAGCGACGACGCGGTGCCCCCCGCGGGATTGCGGAACATGCGGACGCCGGCCTGGAAGCTGTGCGGTTCGCCCGCCTGACGCTGCACCCACGCCTTGCGCATCCGCCGCAGAAGCACCTCCGGATCATTCGGCTCGAGATCGAACTCGACCCAAAGAATGACGGGTTCGACGAGATCGCTGCTGTGGTCGGAAAAATTCAACTCGTCCCGCGAGCGCAGTTCCTGCTTGCCGTCGTCGGTCAGCACGGCGACGCGGCGGACGGCGGAGCCGATTTCGCCGGTCCGATCGCCGACGTTGCAGCGCACGCTGCCACCGACGGTGCCGCGGATGCCCACGAGCGTTTCCAAGCCGCCGAGGCCCTCGCGGACGGCGAAGGCGAGCAAGTCGAAGAGTTGAGCGCCGCCGGCGGCACGGATGGTTCGACCCTCGCGTTCGATGCTGGCAAACGCCGCGCCGTGGAGGCGGACGACCGCGCCGGGGACCGGTTCGTCGCGAACGAGCAGGTTGTAGCCGCCGCCAAGCATGCGCACAGGAACCCGATTCGTTTTGCACTGACGCAGTACATCGGCGAGTTCCGACACGGTGCGCGGTTGGATGAAATATTCCGCCGGCCCGCCGATCCGCAAATGCGTGTAAGGGGCGAGGGGCTCGCCCCGTTTCACGATGTCCGGGAACTGATCCGCGATCGTCATGCCGTCACACTCCGGGGGCAAGGGGATGATAGCGACGCGTCGGGCGAATTCACAGTGTCGACCGCAAGAGGCTTGAGACCCTCGACTTGAGGCCGGTTCGTCGAAACGCTAAAATTCCCGGAGGCGGTCCGTCCTGAATTCGGGGCCGACCACCGTACTGTCCGTACATTGATGAGGACCTAAACCGGGATCCGCGCGTCCGCCGGACCGGATCGAGGACGACGAATGGCGAAGCTGGAGGCGACCCTGCTCCGATCCGCCGGCGGCCCGCTGCCGTTGTGGGTCCACGATTTGGTCGTCGGCCAGGAGATCACACTGGCGCAGGTCGCGGGCATCGACGACGGCCGCGGCGGTGTCGTCACCTTGGGCGTCGCCGAAAAAGACGTGCCCGAGGTCGATTACAAGAATGTCAGCGGCCACGGCTACCATGCCCTGATGAAATGGGATGGCGAATTCCTCTCCGTCAGCCGCCGCACCAAACCCAAGAAAACGACGAACGGCCTGTTGACCGCCAAAGGCCTGCCGGCCCCGGACGAACTGAAACTGCGGCCCGGCGATTCCTTCCGCATCGCGCGGTTCCTGTTCACGGTCCTCGACCTGAGCGATTCCCTGCCGCAGTCGTTCCCCTATCAGACCGCTCCGGCCAAAACCGAAGACATCGTCCGACCGCAGGCCCCGCTCCCCGCCGCACCGATTCCCGCCTTCGAAATGGATCGGTCGGAACCGGACCTGAACGTGTCGGTGGGGCCGGACCAGTTAATGCCGCTGCAAGCGAGGAACGCGCGGTCCGGCCCGCGGGTCGCCGCCCCGAAAAAACCGGCGGCCGACGGCGGCCCCAGCGCGCTGGCGCTCGAGGCGGCGGAGGTGCTCCGCACCCCGCTGGTCGACTCCGACAACGTCATCAACGGGTTGCTCGAGATCGTCGATCGCTTCGACCCGACCCGTTCGCCCGAGGCGCTGGACGACATGTTCCGGCAGGCCGTGCGCCGCGCCGTCGCGCTGGATCAAGCGGCGGCGGATGTGATCGTGATCCCGCCCAAGGGGGACCCGACGCCGCGCGGCAAGGACCGGCTGCCATGGTTCAGCCGCACGTTCGTGCGGGATGCCGTGCGCAAGGTCGGCCAGAACGGCGGTGTGCTCGCCGGGTTCTGGAAGGCCGACGCCATGGCCAAGACCGGGGAATTCCCGGCGGCCGGCACCCGGTTCGGCAGCGGCGTGGTGGCGCCCAGCACCAAGGAATCCGCGACATCCGGGGTGATGCGGCTTCCCACACAAGCCACCGGCAGCGTACCCGGCTGGGCCGTCTGCGCCCCCGTTCCGCCGCGCGGTGCCAACGAGGAACAACTCGCCCTCTACGTCTCCGCCCCGATGCCCGACTCCGGCATGGGTAGCGACCTCAGCTCCGATCCCGGCATCGCGCAGGCGCAGAAAGTGGTTCTGCTGTTCGCGAAGCTTTATGCGGCCCTTGAACGGATGAGCCGGGTCAACGCCCGCTATCAGGAGGCCGTCGGTTATCTGCCCCGGCCGGTGCAGCGGCTTTTGAATCGCTCCGACTACGACGCCCAGTTGGCCCCCCGCACGCTGGAAGTCACTGTGCTCTTCTGCGATCTGCGCGGCTCGTGCGGGGTCGCGGGTGCCGGCGGGTCCGATCTCCGCGCCCAGTGGGACGGCGTCTTCCAGAACGCCCTCGAACAGATGAGCCGTGCCATCGACGACAACGGCGGCGTCATCGGCGGATTCATCGGCGACGCCGTCATGGGCTTCTGGGGCTGGCCCGACCCCACGCCCGCCGCCGTCCAGGTCCAGCGCGCCGCCCGTGCCGCCCTCAGCATCCGCCAGAACTTCGAACGACTCCGGCAGAACCGGTCGTCCCCGCTCGCCAACATGCGCATCGGCATCGGCCTGACGCACGGCCCCGCGCTGGTCGGCAAGCTCGGCAACTACGACATGAAGAAGATCGACGTCTTCGGCCCCACCGTCAACCGCGCCTCGCGCATCGAAGGGATGACCAAGAAATTCGGCGTCGAGATCATCGTCGACGAAGCCTTTGCCACCAACCTCCCCGATCCGCGCCTCGTCGACGGCCGCCTCCGCCGTCTCGCCCGCGTCAGCCCCGCCGGCATGGACGACGCCTTCGCCATCTACGAGATGATGCCCTCCGAAATGCAGGACACCTTCGGCATGAAGGAGGCCATCTTCGCCGCCTTCGACGAAGCCCTCCACGAGTTCGAGGACGGTCACGACTGGGAACGCGCCAAACTCGTCCTCGACCGCTACCGCGACCGCGACGGACCCAGCCAATTCCTCCACGATATCATCGGCACCCGAACCGCCGCTCCACCGGACTGGCTGCGCGACGCCGCCGGCCTGTGCTACGTCAAACTGACCGACAAGTAACCGCCGAGGCCGCCGTCGTGTCGTCGCTCCCGCCGACCGCTCGTTCCGTCACCGTGCCCGACTTCCGCGCCGCCAAGGGTACGCGCAAACTCGTAGTCGTGACCGGCTACGACTATACCGCCGCCCGCATCCTCGACGCCGCCGGCGTGGACTCCATTCTCGTCGGAGACTCCCTCGGCATGGTCGTGCAGGGCCATGCGAACTCGCTGCCGGTCACGATCGGCCAAATGCTCTACCACACCCGGTGCGTCGTGCGCGGGGCGAAGCGGGCACTCGTCGTCGCCGACCTGCCGTTCCTCACCTATCAGGCGTCGTCGGAACAAGCGGTGCGGAACGCGGGGAAATTCCTCAAGGCCGGCGCTTCCGCCGTGAAGATCGAAGGCGGCGAGCGCATGGCCGACCGCATCGCGGCGTGCGTCCGGGCGGACATCCCCGTGATGGGCCACGTGGGGCTGACGCCGCAAAGCGTGCGAAAGCTCGGCGGGTTCAAGGTGCAACGGGATGCCGATCGGATCGTGGCCGACGCGCAGGCGGTGGAAACGGCGGGCGCGTTCGCGATCGTGATCGAAAGCGTGCCTCCGGCAATCGGCGAGCAGGTGACGAAGGCCGTCGGCATCCCCACCATCGGCATCGGCGCCGGCGCAGGCTGCGACGGCCAAGTGCTCGTCTGGCACGACCTCCTCGGCCTCTACCCCGACTTCCGCCCGAAGTTCGCGAAGGCGTATGCCGAACTGGGTGCGCAGGCGACCACGGCCATCGAAAGCTACTGCCGCGACGTACGCGACGGCACCTTCCCGGGTCCAGAACACACGTTCAAGTAGGGCACATTATTTTTCATTTTGCATGGGTCCGATCATTTTTTTGGGACCGATGCAAACTGGGTAATGAAAAATGCAAAATGGAATATCGAACTGCGATATCGTTGACCCCGCCCCGCTCGTTCGTGTAGACTCTACGCCATCGACTTCCCGCCTTCCTCCCTTCCTCTCGTGCCCGCACGAGGAGCCATCATGAGTCCGTTCAACCGTCGCGAATTCCTGAATCGCACCGCGATCCTGTCCGCCGCCGTCGCCGCCGGCACGCCACTGGTCCGCGCCGAGGAAAAGGCGTCCGCCGCCAAAGGCTCCGCCAACGACCGGCTCAAGGTCGCCGTCATCGGCGTGCGCGGCCGGGGCATGAGCCACGTCGGCGGCTACCTCAGCAAGAACGCCAACTGCGAGATCACCACCGTCTGCGATTGCGACGAGGCGGTCATCGGCCCCGCCATGAAGAAGATCGGCGACGCGCAGAAGGGCGAACCGAAATACGTCAAGGACATCCGGAAGGTCATCGAAGACAAGTCGATCGACGTGATTTCGATTGCGACCCCAAACCACTGGCACGCCCTCGCGGCCGTGTGGGCGATGAGGGCTGGCAAGCACGTCTATGTCGAAAAGCCGGCGACGCACAACGTCCACGAAGGCCGCCTCATGGTCCAGGCGTCGCGGAAGTACGGCAAGGTCTGCCAGGTCGGCACGCAGAGCCGCAGCACCAACGGCATGCGCGAAGCCATCGCCTACATCCACGAGGGGAACATCGGCAAGGTGAACCTCGCCTACGGCACCTGCTACAAGCCCCGCGGATCCATCGGCAAGGCCGACGGCGTGCAGTCCACGCCCCGGACCATGGATTACGACCTCTGGTGCGGCCCGGCGCGCGTCATCCAACCCACCCGCAACACCAAGAACGGCCCCGTCCACTACGACTGGCACTGGATCTGGGAATATGGCAACGGCGACTTCGGCAACCAGGGCGTCCACGAGGCCGACAAGGCCCGCTGGGGCTTGAACCTTCCCGGCCTGCCCACGAGCGTCGTTAGCATCGGCGGCCGTTTCGGCTACGTCGACGACGGTGAAACGCCGAACACGCAACTGAATCTCTACGAATACCCCGGCGCGCACATCATGTTCGAAGTCCGCGGCCTCAACACCAAGGACTACAAGGGGGCGAAGGTCGGCAACATCTGGTTCGGCGACAAGGGCTACGTCGTCTGCCCGAACTACTCCAGCGGCGTCGCCTACACGCCGGACGGCGTCAAGGTGAAGGAATTCAAGGGGGGCGGCGACCAGTCGCACTTCGACAACTTCCTCAAGGCCGCCCGCGCCAACGACTACAAGCTGCTGAATTGCGATGTGGAGGAAGGCCACCTGAGCGCGGCGCTCTGCCATCTCGGCAACATCAGCTATCGCCTCGGCACCGCTTGCACGATGGACCAGCCGACCGACGCCTTCACGGGTTGCAAGGACGCCGTGGCCGCCCTTGAGCGGATGAAGGACCACATCAAGGACAATGGCGTCAACCTCGCCGAAGCCAAGGGTCTCATGGGCGTCACGCTCAAGATCGACCCGAAGACCGAGAAGTTCGTCGGCCACGCCAAGGCGAACGACATGCTCTTCCGCGAATATCGCAAGGGCTTCGACATCGTCGAAGCGGTTTGAGTTTCCCACCGCCCGCGGACGTTCGTCCGCGGGCTTCCTTCACTTTTCGAATCCCGCCATGCGCGCATTCTTCTTGTTCCTCGTTTCGGTATCGCCACTCTCCGCGGCCGATATTCCCCAGCCGAAGCCGACGAAGGCGGACGAGCCGATCGCGAAGGAATTCTCCCTCGCGAAGGCCGGCGAATACCTCGACGGCGTCGGCGTGAACTGGACGCGCGACCGGCAGTGCGTGACCTGCCACACGAACCTGCCGTACGTCATGGCCCGGCCGCTGGTGAAAACCGACGACGCCGGCTGGAAGGAAGTCCGTGCGTTCCTCGAGAAGGACGTGGCCGGCTGGAAGACCGGCAAGCCGCGCGGCGACGCCTACGTCGTGGCCACCGCGACCGGCTTGGCGTTCCTCGACGCGAACACGACCGGCAAACTGAGTGACTCCACCAAAGCCGCCTTTGCCAAGATGTGGCAGACGCAACAGAAGGGCGGCTACTGGAACTGGCTGAAGTGCGACTGGCCGCCGATGGAGCACGACGACTACTACGGCGCGGTCTTGGCCGCCGTCGCCGTCGGCGTCGCCCCTGGCGATTACGCCAAGTCCGCCGACGCGAAGGAAGGCCTCGCCAAGCTCACCGGATACCTGACCAAGACCCCCGCGCCCGACTTGCACCACCGCGCGATGCTCCTGTGGGCCTCGTTGAAAATCGATGGACTGATGACGCCCGAGGCACGCAAGGCCACGATCACCGAACTGGCGAAGGCACAACAATCCGACGGCGGCTGGAGCTTGGCGTCGCTAGGTGCTTACACGCGTAAGGATAAATCGAAGAACGATCCGAAGAGTGCGAGCGACGGGTACGGCACCGGCTTCGTCACCTTCGTCTTGCGGCAGGCGGAGCCGAACCATCCCGCCATCGCCAAGGGCGTCGCCTGGCTCAAGGCGAATCAGCGCGAGTCGGGCCGGTGGTTCACGCGGTCCCTCAGCAACGACAAGGCGCATTACATTGCGAACGCCGGCACAGCGTTCGCCATCCTCGCGATCCAGTCGGCGTCCGAAAAGTCGGCGGCGAAGTAACGAGCCATTGTCGCCGGCGTCGGGCGATCCGACGCCGGCGCGAATTTTCCGCCTCTTCCGATAATTTCTTTCGATCTTTCCGCACCGGTCGTACGTCCCTTCTATCTCGTGCGTGAATCGTCCCGATATTCCATCGGTTCCGGTCGTTCGCTCGCGGTTGGGCGCGCACCTCTGGAATTGAATCCGACACCAGGGTCCGTTTGAAGGCCCCGAAAGTTGCGGTTCGATACCTGATTCGTGTCTTTCGGTTTCGACCGGCGCAATTTCCGCGCGCGTCGCGACGCTCGAAAGCCCTGAACAACCCTTCGAAAGCTTGAGGATTCGACTAATGGCCCGTCAGTCGTTCTTCGTTCGTATGGCCCGTGGTTTGATGCGACGTCCTCAGGCGCGGGTGTCCCGGGCGCGGCTCGAGGCCATGACGCTCGAAGCCCGCGAAATGCCGGCGGTCTCGGGCACCGTGTTCCAGGATTTCAACGCCAGCGGCACGTTTGACACGTCGGGCCAGTTGACGAACCTCGGCGGCACGACGATGGGTACGCCGGCGCAGATCGGCACGATCCCCACGGCGATCGACGTGGGCATCCCGAACGTGACGGTGACGATCTTCAACGCCGCCGGCGCGAAGGTCGATCAGGTGACCTCGAAGGCCGACGGCACGTGGCAGTCGAACCTCACCGTCGCCGGGCAGCAATACCGCGTCGAATTCACCGGTGTGCCGCTCAACGGCTTGCAGTACGGCCCGCATGGCGCGAGCGCGGGCACCGCGACGCAGTTCGTCATGGACGGCGCCACGAACGTGAACCTCAGCCTCGTCCGCGACGCCGAGTACTACCGCCAGAACCCGCTCGTCGTCACCTCGCAGTACTACTTCGGTTCGGCGAGTGGCCAAGCGGCGAACTTCCCCGGCATCCTCTCGTTCCCGTACGCGTCCGGCTCCGTCCAGCAGATGGACAACACCATCTCGAACATCCAGCAGCCCGACCAGCACGCGATCGCGATTCCAACATCGCAGGTCGGCACGACGTGGGGTCTCGGCTACAACCGCGACGCGAAGGCGGGCTACGCGGCGGCGTTCACCAAGCGCCACAGCGGCATGGGGCCGGGCGGCCCGGGCGCGATCTACACCTTCGCGCTGCCCTCCGCCGACACGCCGGGTGCGGTGACCACCGCGACGCAGTGGGTAAACCTGCAAGGCGCGACGGCGCTCGACCTCGCGACCAACACGACCTTCACCGTGGACACGCTCGGAGGCTTCGGCGCGTACCTCGCGGCGCGTAACGCTCCCGGCTACGATTACGACCGCGACGGCGACGACACCGGCTGGAACGCCGTCGGCAAGTCATCGCTCGGCGGCCTCGACGTCAGCGACGACGGGCAGTTCGTCTACGTGATGAACCTCGCCGACAACCGGCTGTACATCATTCCGGTGCTGGCGAACGGCGCGGCCGACACGGCGAACATCCGCGCCATCCAGGTGCCGACCCCCGCGGGCGTCGCGGCCGGCGATCTCCGCGCCTGGGCCGTCGAATACCACAACGGCCAGGTCTATGTTGGCCTCGTTGACTCCGCGGAAAGCGATCAGGCGCAGGCGACGCTGCGCGGCTTCGTCTACGCCTTCAACCCGACCACGAACACCTTCGGTGCCTCGCTGGTCAACGACGCCAGCGGACTCGGCTTCGACCTCTCCTACGACCGAGGGGCAAGCTTCGGCGGCAACGACACCTACCGCCCCTGGTCCCCGACCTACAACCGGCTGATGCTCAATCAGGTCGCTACGGTCGGCCTGTCGTCGCAGTACCCGCAGCCGATGCTCACTGGCCTCGCGTTCGACCGCCAGGGCAATCTGTCGATCAGCATCCGGGACCGCAACGGGGATCAGACCGGTCGCGGCACGCTCGCGAACGGCGCCGAGGCCGGCCCCGTTCTGCTCGCGGGCAGCGCCGCCGGGCGCGTCGAGGGCGTCGCGTCCGGCGAACTGCTCAAGGCGTTCGTGGACGGCGCGGCGTTCCGCATCGAGGCGAACGGCGCCAATCCGAACAACGTCGCCCAATCCGGCACCGGCGTCGGCAGCGGCGTCGGCCCCGCCGGCGGCGAGTTCTACGGCGAGGACGACTACGCCGGCAACGGCCACCGCGGCACCAGCCTCGGCGGCATCACGCAGATCCCCGGCTTCGGCAGCATCCTCAACACCCACTTCGACCCGCTGATCAACGGCCAGCTCCGCACCGGCGGCGTCCGCTGGTTCAACGCCGCCACCGGCACGCTCGAAAAAGCCTACCAGATCTATGAAACCGACGCCCTCGCCGGCACGCCGCAGGACCCCAACGGCACCTTCGGGAAAGCCAACGGCCTCGGCGACCTCGTCGCCATCGAAGCACTCGATCCGCCCCTCGAAATCGGCAACCGCCTCTTCCGCGACACCGACCGCGACGGCGTGCAGGACCCCGGCGAACCGGTCCTCGTCGGTGTCACCGTCCAGTTGCAAACCCTCGCGGGCGTCACCCTCGCCACCGCCGTCACCGGCAACGACGGCAGCTACTACTTCAACAACGGCCCCGGCACCAACAGCAAGAACGAGATCTACAACGTCGCTGGCCTCGTCAACGGCCAGAAGTACCAGGTGGTGATCCCGAACGTCGCGGGCGCGCAGCAGGCCGCCCTTACCGGGCTGGTCCTCACGGGCGCGAACGCCACGCACACCGGCGACGGCGCCACCAACGACGGCAATGGCGACCTCCGCAATTCCGACTTCACCCTCGTCGGCACCAGCGCCGTCTCGATCGTCGACCTCACCACGAACCTCGTTGGCAACAGCGACCACACCGCCGACGCCGGTTTCGTCGACGGCGTCAGCCTCGGCAACCTGGTTTGGGAAGACTCGAACAACGACGGTCTCTTCAACGGGGCCGAAGCCGGCATCGATGGCATTACGGTGAACCTCTACAAGACGGCCGCCCCGACCACGCTCGTCGCCACACAGTCCACGGCCGGCGGCGGCGCGTACCTCTTCACCGGCCTCCTGCCCGACGACTACATCGTGGAAATCGTCGGGCCCGCCGGTTTCCGCAGCAGCAGCGGCGGCGGAGCGGACCTCGTCAACGGACCTTTCGAGACCGGCCTCGCCGGCAACAGCGCCAACAACAACGAAGACCACGGCAAGGCGATCTCGGGCAGCAATCTCACCGGCTACATAATCCGGTCAAACCCGGTCACGCTCACCGCGGCCGGCAACCCGGACAGCGCCGGTGCCGCCAACTTCCGCCAGGATTTCGGCCTCGTCCGCACGTTCAGCCTCGGCAACCGCGTCTGGTTCGACAAGAACAACAGCGGCACCATCGACGCCGCCGACGGTGCCACGCCGGGCATCGACGGTGCAACGGTGAAGCTCTACCGCCCCGCCGACTTCGATGCCGCCGGCCAGTTGATCGCCGGCAAGACCGCCTTCCGCACCACGTCGACGGCGAACGGCGGCTACTACCGCTTCGACGACCTGCTCGGCGCCGCAAGTGCCGGCGACCTTTCGGCCGGCAGCTACGTCGTCGTCGTGGACGCCACCGGCGTACTCGCCGGCGCGGTCTCCAGCTCCGGCACGAACGGCAGCGCGAGCGGCCCGTTCGAACCCGCGCCGAACGCCATCGCCGCCCCCACGACGACGGACAGCGACGACAGCGGCACCACCATTGCCGGCAACCTCGTGCGCAGCGGCGTCACCGTCGTCGGACCTGCCGCAACGCTACCGATCAACGAGCCGGACCTCGTCGGCATCGCGAACCCGCAGGGCACGATCGACGCCGCCGCGAACATGACCGTCGACTTCGGCTTCTACCGACCGCTTGCGCTGGGCAACTTCATCTGGGACGACAAGAACAACAACGGCGCGTTCGACGCCGGCGAGGCACCGCTCGACGGCGTCTCCGTCCAGCTCATCGACGGGGCGGGCAAAAACGTCGGCGGCTCGATCACCACCGCCGGCGGCGGACTCTACCAGTTCAATAATCTCATCCCCGGCACGTACACCGTGCGCGTCACGACGCCGACCGGTTTCACGAGCAGCACGGGCCTCGTCGGCAGCAAGGCCGGACCGTTCGAACCCGCCCCGCAGACGACGACGAACAACGTCGACCACGGCACCATCAATTCCAAGATGACCGCCGGCATGTTCGTCGAATCCACGGTCGTCCTCGGCGATCCGGGCAACGCGGGCAACCCCGACACGATCGTGAACGCCAACGACGCCAACCTCCGCCAGGATTTCGGCTTCTTCCGCCCGCTCGCGATCGGCGACTTCATCTTCGAAGACGTGGACAACAACGGCGTGTTCGACGGTGCCGACGTTCCCGTGAGCAATGTGCTCGTCGAACTGCTCGACGGTACGAATACCGTCATCGGCAGCGCCACCACCGTCGCCGACGGCAAGTACCGCTTCGACAACCTCATCGCCGGCAACTACACCGTCCGGATCACCCCGCCCGCCGGCCAGGGCTACGCCAGCAGCACCGGTGCCAACGGCAAGGCGACCGGTCCGTACGAACCCGCCACCGGCATCACGAACAACAACGAGGACCACGGCACCACCAGCGGCAACGTCATCGTCACCACCCTGACGCTCCAGCCCGCCGGCGGCAATCCCGACGAGGGCGGCACCGCCAACCTTGCCCAGGACTTCGGACTCTACCGCCCCGTGCTCCTCGGCAATCTCGTCTGGGCCGATCTGAACAACAACGGCGTCTTCGACCCACTCGGCGGCGAAGCGGGCATTCCCGGAGTCGCCGTCGACCTGCTCGACGCCGGCGGCACCGTGATCGCCAGTACCACCACGGACGAGAACGGCCTGTACCAGTTCCCCGTCGCCCCCGGCCAGTACCGCGTCCGCATCACGCCCCCCGCCGGACTCGCCAGCAGCACCGGCAACGGACCCGGCAATTCCACCAGCGGGCCGTACGAACCCTCCACCGGCAAGACCGCCGACAGCGAGGATAAGGGCACGACCGCCGCGACATTCATCCAGACCGAACTGATCACCATCGCCACGCCCGGCACCGCCGACAATCCCGACAACGGCGGCTTCGCCAACCTGCGCCAGGACTTCGGCCTCTTTTCGCCGATCTCGCTTGCGTTGGGTAATTTCGTCTTCGAGGATGCCAACAATAACGGGACTTTCGATACAGGCGAAACGCCCATCGGAGGAGCCACCGTCACCCTGTTCGACGCACTCGGCAACACCGTCGGCACTGCCACCACCCCCGCCGACGGCAGCTACCGATTCGAAAACCTGCCGCCGGGCAGCTACACCGTGCAGGTCGTCGCTCCCGCCGGCTACCGCAACTCCGACGGCGTCGGCGTCGCCAATAATACCGACCACGGCGTCATCGACCCCACGCAGCCGAACAAGGCCACTTCGAGCGTCACGCTCACCGATCCGTCGATCGCGCCGAACCCCGACGAAGCCGGCAAGGCGAACCTCCTCCAGGACTTCGGCTTCTGGCGCCCTCAGGCGATCGGCAACTTCGTCTTCGTGGACGTGAACAACAATGGTACGAAGGACGCCGCCGAAGCCGGTCTCGCCGGTGTCGCCGTCTCGCTCCTGAAGGGTGCTACCGTCGTCGGCAGCACCACTACCGACGCGAACGGCAACTACCTGTTCACGAACCTGCTCCCCGGCACCTACACCGTCCGCGTCGCCCCGCCCGCCGGCTTCGCCACCAGCACCGGCAAGAACGGCAGCGCCAGCGGCCCCTTCGAACCCGGCCTCTCGGACAACACCAACGACGCCGACCACGGCACCGCCGTCGGCGCGAACATCGAATCCACCGTCACGCTCATCTCTCCGCTTGTGGGCGGAAATCCCGACGGCCTCGATAACCTCCGCCAGGACTTCGGCCTCTTCCAGCCGCTCTCCTTCGGCAACACCGTCTTCATCGACGCGAACAAGAACGGCAACCTCGACACCGGCGAACAAATGGTCGCCGGCGCCGTGGTCCGCCTCGTCGATTCCGGCGGCACTACCGTCGGCCAGACGACCACCGGCACCGATGGGAAGTACCTGTTCACGAACCTCGCGCCCGGTACGTACACCGCAATCCTCACTCCACCGGCGGGCTTCACCCTTACGCCGGTGACGGTCGATCCGACGGTGAACACGGGCAACCAGAACGTCGGCCAGATGGTGGGGAACGAAATCCAGGCGACCGTCACCCTCGCCGTCGGCGGCGCACCGCTGATCGAGGGCAATACCAACGGCAACATGTACCTCAACGGCGACTTCGGCCTCGTCGCCCCGCCGACCGCCAAGGTCTCCGGCTTCGTCTACCGCGATCCGAACCTCGACGGGCAATACGTCCGCGGCACCTCGCCCACCGGTGACACCCCAATCGGCGGCGTCACCATCCAGATCTTCAACAACGCCAACACGCTCGTCGGCACCACCAAGACCGACGGCAACGGCTTCTACCAGTTCATCAACCTGCCCCCGGGCACCTACACGATTCGCGAAACGCAGCCCGCCGGCCTGCTCGACGCCTTCGACACCCCCGGCACGCTCGGCGGCTCGTCGCCGTCCAATGACGTCCTCCAAGTCACGCTCATGGCGGACGACGACGGCCAGTTCTACAACTTCGGCGAATACGCGCCGACCATGGTCAGCGGCTACGTCTGGGTCGACGACATCCTGAACTGCGTCTACGACTACGGTCGCGAACCGGTCGTCGCCGGCGTGCCGGTCACGATCTCCGGCACGGCCTTCGCGGGCACGCCGCTCGAACGCCCGCTCACTGCGGCCGACGTGGCCGGCGGGCTCACCGTGCTCACGAACGTCGCCGGCCACTATTCCTTCCCCGTCCTGCCGCCCGGCGTCTATACCGTCAGCCGCGGCGATATTCCGGCCGGTCCCACGACCTTCCTCGACTGGTGCGAGCAGAACAACGACCCGACGAACCCGCTGCCCACAATCACGAACAACCGGTTCTCGAGCGTGTCGACCATTCCGGGCGTCATCCGCGGCGACCTGAACTTCGGCCTCGTGCGCCCCTCGACCATCGATCCGTCGAAGCAGAACTTCCTCGGCTCGTCCGGCAACCAGCCGGTCGTGCCCGGCACGATCCCCCCGCCGGGCGGACCGACGCGCGGCGACGTGCAACTCGCGCCGCTCTTCAACGTGAACAACGCCGCCGCGAACTCCGCGTATACCGTCGTCGCGTCCGGTCTGGGGATCTCGCCGCAGGTTCGCGTCTTCGACTACGCCACCGGCGGCGAAAAGTTCCGCCTGACGCCTTATGAATCGAGCTTCGTCGGCGGCATCCGCGTCGCGCAAGGAGATGTGAACGGCGACGGCATCGACGACATCGTGACCACCACCGGCATCGGCGGCGGCCCGCGCACCGTCGTCTTCGACGGCGCCACCGGCCAGGTGATCCGCAACTTCTTCGCCTTCGAGGACACCTTCCGCGGCGGCACCTGGGTCGCCGTCGGCGACGTGGACGGCGACGGGTTCGGCGACGTGATCGTCGGGGCCGAAGTCGGCGGCGGGCCCCGCATCACCACCTTCAGCGGGAAGGACGGGTCCATCCTCAACAACTTCTTCGCCTTCGACGCCAACCAGCGCGGCGGCACCCGCGTCGCCGCCGGCGACTTCAATGGCGACGGCAAGGCCGATATCGTCGCCACCACCGGCTTCGGCGTCCCGACGCGCGTCCGCGTCTTCGACGGCACCAACGTCGGCAACGTTCTCCGCGACTTTGCCCCCTACGAGGCCAACTTCTTCGGCGGCGTCAACATCGCCGTCGGCGACTTCAATGGCGACAATACGCCCGACATCGCCGTCGGCGCCGAGATCACCGGCGGCCCGCGCGCCCAGATCTTCAGCGGCAAGGACAATTCCGTCCTCGCCAATTTCTTCGCCTTCGAGTCGACCTTCAGCGGCGGCGTCCGCGTCGCCGCGACCGACGCCAACGGCGACGGACGCGACGAACTCGTCGTCACGCCCGGACCCGGCGGCGCGGCCCGCGTTCGCGTCATCGACGTCGCCACGCTCGGCGACCTCGACGCCTACTTCGCCTTCATGCCCGAATTCGTCGGCGGGGCGTACGTGGGGTAAGGTGAAATCGAGTTATCATGGCCCCCGTTCCGGCTCCGCCGGTACGGGGGTTCTTCGTTTGGACTTCCGAAGTCCGGCTACGACTTCGGAAGTCGATGCCACGACGTTCGCGATCAATGAGAATGGAAGTCGCAGATCACTTCACCACCCGCACCGTGATGCCGCTCGGCTGGCTACCGCTGCGGTGGACCGTGTGCGTCGCCTTCACGAAGTCCTTCTCCTCGGCCTTGTAGATGTCCGTGAACGTCTGCGGGTTGCGGTCCACGAGCGGGAACCAGGTGCTCTGCACCTGCACCATCAGCCGGTGGCCGGGGCGGAACGTGTGGCACACGTCCGGCATCGTGAATTTCACCACCGTCGGCTTGCCCGGCTCGAACGGTTCCGGCTTGTCGAACCCGTTGCGGAACTTCCCCCGGAACGGCTCACCGCGAATGAGCATCTGGTACCCGCCCATCTTCACGCCGCTCGGGTTCGGGTCCGGGTCGGGATGGTCGGCCGGGAATACGTCGATCACCTTCACCACCCAGTCGGCATCGGTGCCCGTCGTGCTAACGTGCAACTCCACGTCGATCGGCCCAGCGAGCGTCAGGTCCTCCGTCAGCACCGGGGACTGGTACACCAGTACGTCCGGCCGGCGCGCGGCGAATCGCTGGTCGGCCGTCATGTATTCGTAGTCCATGCGGACGGAGGTCTTCTCGATGAACGGTACAGGTTTCGCCGGATCGGAGACGAACTCGTCCGCGCCAGTGATCGGGTCCTTGCCCCCTTTCGCGGTGAGCGTTCCCTTTTCGTCGAAGAGCAAGGTCACGGCCTTCGCTTGCTTCGGCGGCCAAGCGTCGTATTGCCGCCATTCGTTCGTTCCGCTCTCGAAGACCCACGCCTCCGGAGGCGACCACGCGCCTTCACCCTTCAGGTGATGCTTGAAGAACGGCAGTTCGATCCTCTGCCGGTAAAACTCCGCGGTCTTGCTGCCGAAGCGGGCGTTGCCCAAACTCAACCCGTCGCCGCGGTTCCAGCCGCCATGGTCCCACGGGCCCATCACCAGCATGTTGTGCTTGTTCTCCGGGCTGCCCTTCTCCGTCGCCTTGTAGCATTCGACCGCGCCGAACAGATTCTCGGCGTCGAACCAGCCGCCGACGGTCATCACGGCCGGCTTCACGTTCTTCAAATGCTGCCGGATGTTCTTCGCCTTCCAGAATTCGTCGTACGTCCCGTGCGCCATCATCTCGTTCCAAAACGCCACCTGTCCTTTGAAGTATTTCTTGTCGGCGTTCGGCAGCGGGCCGAGGTTCAGGAAGAAGTCGTAGCCGTCGGGTGTCTCGTGATCGAAGCGGAGGTACTTCTCCTTGCGGACCGGTTCCGGGCGCGGCTTGCCGAAGTTCGACATGAAGTTGAAGGCGTGCGGCAGGAAGAAGCAGCCGTTGTGGTGGAAGTCGTCGCCGATGAACCAGTCCGTGACCGGTGCCTGCGGCGAGCAGGCCTTCATTGCCGGGTGGGCGTCCACCATGCCGGCGCAGGTGTAGTGCCCGGGGTACGAGATGCCCGTCTGCCCGACCTTGCCGTTGTGGGTCTTCAGCGTCTTCAGCAGGTATTCGATCGTGTCGTAGGTGTCGGTCGATTCGTCCGTCTCGTTCGGCGAGTCGTGCTTGATCGGCCGCATGTTCACGAACTCGCCCTCGCTCATCCAGCGACCGCGCACGTCCTGATACACGAAGATGAATTTTTCCTGCGTGTAGGCGAACGACGGCCCGAGCGAGTTGCGATAGTTCTCGATACCGTACGGTGCGACGCTGTAGGGCGTGCGGTTCAGCATGATCGGGTATTTCTTCCCGTCGTCCTTCGGCACGTAGACGGCCGTGAAGAGCTTCACGCCGTCCCGCATCGGGATGCGATATTCGTACTTCGTGTAGTTCGCGACGACGAAGTCCTTCTGCTGCCGCGGGTCGGTAATGGTCTGAGCTTGCACGGCCTCGGCGCCGAGCAACGCGACGAACAGGGCCAGGACACGGAGCATCATGGAAAATCTCCCCGGAAACGTGCCGAACGGGGAGAGGATAGGCGGGAACCGGACGAAACCAAGTAGCGGGGGCCGGGTTTGAACCGGCGACCCATCGCTTATGAAGCGATTGCTCTAACCACTGAGCTACCCCGCCAGAAACAACAATTCTATGGCCCGGACGGCGGCCGACAAGCGAATGGTCAATCGAGGTACACGAACTCGTTCGCGTTCAACAGCAAGAGAGCATAGCGTGCCAGGGCGGGTTCGGGGGCGAGCTTCGCCTCCACCGCGAGTTTGTCGAGAAACGCCACATCCGCGGCGATTTCGACGGCGGTCGGCACGCGGCCCGTCGTCAGACGGATCGCACGGGCAATCTGCTTCGATCGGTCCCCCGGCACGTCGGCGATCAACCGCTTCGCGAACGCGGCCGCCATCTCGTTCGTGAACTCGCCGTTGAGCATGCCCAGCGCCTGCGTCGGCACGGTCGTGGTGTAGCGCACGGGGCAGCTGGAATCGGTGTCGGCCTGATCGTGGTTGATCAGGATCGGCACCTGGAGCGAGCGTTTGACGAAGGAATAGACGCTGCGGCGGTTGCCGGCGTCGGGATCCTTCGGGTCGTAGCCGCCACCGCGGGTCTTGAGCCAGCCCTGGCCCGGCACCGATTGCCCCGCCAGGACCTCCTGCGGGATCTTCGGGTAGACGCTCGGGCCGAACTGCTCGAGCTTCAGCTTCCCGCTGACGGCGAGGATCGAATCGCGTACTTCCTCGGCGACGAGCCGGCGCATGTTGAAGCGCCAGAAAAGCGTGTTACCTGGATCGGCGGCAAGGTTCTTGGCATTGCCGACGGACGATCGTTGGTAGGCGTTCGAGAGCAGGATGAGCTTGTGCATCCGCTTGAGGGTCCAGGCCGGCCCCGGCACGCTCCATGCCTGGCCTTCGGTCGGTTCGACGAATTCGCGGGCGAGCCAATCGAGCAGTTCGGGATGCGTGGACGCCTCGCCGAGCTGGCCAAAGTCGCTGGGAGACGGAACGATGCCGCGGCCAAAGTGGTGCTGCCACAGGCGATTCACCATGACGCGCGCGGTCAGCGGGTTGTCCTTCGAGGCGATCCAGTTCGCGAGCACGGTGCGCCGGCCGCTGGTCTTCCCCGTCGGTTTGGCGATCGCCGGATCGGGTACGCCGAGCACGGTCGGGAAGCCCGGGGCGCACGGTTCCTTCTCCTTGGGCGCGTGCGGGTTGCCGCGGGCGAGCACGTACACGGTCGGCGGGCGCGGATCGCAGTTGTTCACCGACAGGGCGAACTCCTGGCTCGGCATCGGCCGGCGCTCGAGGCCTTCCTTGTCCCGTTTCAACCGGCCGTACTCCCGCCGTTGCGCCTCGGTGAAGAACTTGCCAAGCTTCGCCACCACCTGCGGCCGGTCGATGCCTTCAGCCGCGCGCTGGTCTTCGGCCGGCATCGTCTTGATGGCCGCGTCTTCGATCTTCACCATCTCCTTCACCAGATCGGCGATCTTTGCCTTGCGTTCGTTCAACTCGCCCTCGTAGGTGCGGCGCTTCTCGATCGGCGTGATGTCCGTCATGTTCGCGCTGGAGCGCACGTCGCGGTTGTCGCTGTACGGGCGGATGTCCCGGAAGAACGCGAGCAGGCGGTAGTAATCGGCCTGCAGGATCGGGTCCTTCTTGTGGTCGTGGCAGCGGGCGCAGTTCACCGTCATGGCGAGGAACCCCTGCGCCGTGACGGTGACAATATCGTCGTAGCCGTCGTAGAGCGATTGCTTGGCGTCGGCCGGTTCATCGTCCCAAATACCGAGGCGATAGTAGCCGGTGGCGATGACGGCGTCGGCCGAGTCACCGGGCAGTTCATCCCCGGCGAGCTGTTCGCGGATGAACCGATCGTACGGCTTATCGGCGTTGAAGCTGCGGATGACGTAGTCGCGGAAGCGCCAGGCGTAGGGCTTGGGGCCGTCGCGCTCGTAGCCGTTGGTCTCGGCGAAGCGGACGACATCCAACCAGTGCCGGCCCCACTTCTCGCCGTAGTGCGGCGACGCGAGGAGCGTGTCGACGAGCTTTTCGTAGGCCTTCGGCGACGGGTCGTTCACGAAGGCATCGAGTTGCTCCGGCGTCGGCGGCAGGCCAAGAAGATCGAAATACAACCGGCGGACGAGCGCGACCTTCTCGGCTGGGCCGTTCGCAGTCAGTCCTTTCGAGGCGAGCTTCGCGTCGATAAACGCATCGATCGGATGGCCCCTGCCCGGCACGGCCGGGCGCTTCACGGTCTGGTAGGCCCAATACTTCTTCGCGGCATCGGTGATGATACTCTTCTCGGGCGCTGCGGGCTCTGTCGTGCCGAGATCGGCAGTGGAATACGGGAGCTGTTCCTTCACCCACTTCGTCAGTGTGGCGATGTCGGCGGCGGGAAGCTTGCCGCTCGGCGGCATCACCTTGATCTCGTCCGGCTTCGCGTTCGTGATCGCCAGTAGCAGCGGGGTTTTCTCCGGAGTCTTGAAGTCGACGATCGGCCCCGTTTCCCCGCCCGCCATCGCGCCGGCACGCGTCGCAAGGCTCAGCCCGCCCTTGATCTTCTCCCCCTCGCCGTGGCATTTGAAACAATGCTTCACGAGCAATGGCTTCACGTCCTTCTCGTAGAAGGCGACTTGCTCGGCCGTGAACTTCGGCACCGGATCGGCGGCCGCGACGGGCATTACGAACAGGGCAAGAGCGGCGAAGGATCGCAGCGTAAGCATCATCGAGGCATCCCCAGAAGGGCGGGGGTTCGGCGGGCGGGATAATTAATCCAGAATACTAATTTAATCGGTCCGCAAACCGATTTCCAGACCATTCTACAAAGGATATCCAAACACAACGGGTTGGTCGTCGCGGAGACGCGACGATTCCGTTGGAGACGATCCACTCGCACCGTACTTTGTCACTTCCCCCAAAGAGAAAATAAGAAACCACCAAAGGCCACGACTCGGAACCCCAACGACCTGACCGTTGCACGGAGTAACGGCCCACCAAAGTCGAGATCATTCCATGCCCGATTCGCTCGCGTTCGCGGTCGACGTGTTCCGCACAATCTGCGACCGCTTGTGGTCGAAGGCCGCCGACCTGCGGTTACTGATCGAAAGCGGATACTCATTCGAGGAATGGCTCAACTGGGAGGCGTACCTTGCCTGTAAGCTCCGGCAGGAGCACTTCCCATTCTGCGAAGTCTCGCCCAAGCCGACCTACGCAAGCGAGGGCGTTGCAACCGACTCAGGCGATTCGGATCGCAACCTCGGCGACCTGCGCGTGGGCGGCCCGAACGACGGCGCCGACCACTGCTGGCTGTTCGCCGAGATCGTACTCCTGCACGACGACACTAGCATGAAGTGGCTTGCGAAAATCGAATCCGATATCGGGAAATTGAAACGGCTCGGTTGGAAGAAGTCGGCGGCCCTGTTGATCGTGGTGGAGGCGAGTCGAGCCGAAGGATTGGCGAACGGGCCGTTGCAGGACCGGACCGCACTGACCGACCCTTTCGTCATTCCGTTACCCGGCGGCGGAAAGGTCGTGGTGAACGCGTACGACATCAAGACGAACCGCGCCGACACCCTCACGCTGACCGCAGGATAAGCCTCGCATCGGATATCCCGTCTTCCATTTCAACGTTGGGCAATTCCTCGCGCGTGATCCGACATGGGAAATCATTTCCGCGCGGCGTCTACCATGCAGTATGAACCCATTGCGACCGGTACGAATGTCTGCAAACGACAGTTCGGCTTCGGAAGTCGCCTGGGCCAGAATCTGTCTTCGCTGCGCGGGGGTTTACAATCTGGCCTGGGGCTGCGTGGTCATCGCGTTTCCGAATCTCCTGTTCGATCTCTTCGGCATGCCGCGCCCGAACTATCCGGAGATCTGGCAGTGCGTCGGCATGATTGTCGGCGTCTACGGCATCGGCTACTGGATCGCCGCGAACGACCCCCGCCGGCACTGGCCCATCGTGCTCGTCGGTCTGCTCGGGAAGATCTTCGGCCCGATCGGTTTCGCCATGGCGTTGGCTCGCGGCGTCTTTCCGCCGGGCTTCGGACTCACCATCCTCACGAACGACCTTGTGTGGTGGATCCCGTTCGCGCTCATCCTCTGGGACGCCTTCCTCCATCGCCCCCTCCGCGACCCGCGTGAACTCGAGATCCAGTCCTTCGTGAAGGAGAGCCGGATATCCGCCAGCCCGGAGGAGGTCTTTCGCTTTCACGAGCAGGCCGACGCGTTGACGAAGTTGCTGCCCCCCGGCGAACCGTTGCAAGTCATGAAAGCCCCCGCATCCCTCCGACCCGGCACGCGGGTGGTGCTACGTGGCAGCCTGTTGGGTGTGCCGCTCACCTGGGTGGCGGTGCACACGGAATATGATCCTCCGCGACTGTTCGCCGACCGACAGGAATCCGGCCCGTTCGAACACTGGCACCACCGACACGGTTTCCGGGACGATGGCGAAGGCGGAACCATCCTGCGCGACGAAATCGCCTACGCCTTGCCGTTCGGTTGCTGGGGCCGGTGGTTGGGCGGCTGGCTGGTCCGCCGGAAACTGGAGGCGATGTTCGAGTACCGACACAAGGCGACCCGAGACGCGGTGACCGGCTCGGAGGCGGCCGCCCGTGTTTGAGGACCACGCGAATACGATCTGGCTGGTTCACGTGGCCACGACGATCTTCCTCGTCGGCCTGATCTGGGTCGTGCAGGTGGTGCACTATCCGCTCTTCGCGCTCGTCGGGACCGAACGGTTCCACGACTACTGGCGGAGTCACACGCGGCTCATTACCTGGCTGGTTGCCCCGACGATGCTGACCGAGGTTGGATCGGGCGTGCTGCTGTTCTTCGTCCGCCCCTCCGGTCTCTCACTTTCCGTTCTCGTTTTCGCCTTCGGATTGATCATCGTAATCTGGCTTTCGACCTGGTTCGTTCAGGTTCCGTGCCACGAACGACTGGGGCGCCGGTTCGAACCGGCCACGCTTCGCCGCCTCGTGCGAACGAACTGGATCCGCACCGTTGCCTGGACGATCCGGGGCGGGTTGCTGCTGACGCAGACATGGAACCTGATCCGGCTCCCGGTTGTGTGATGATGAAGCCGAAGCATGGAAATGGGAAGGGCGGCCAACGGGTTTCGTTGACCGCCCCTGCCCTTGGATTCCGAATTGTTGTTATCGCTTGATGGCGATTTCCGCCTTGGCGGGTTTGTCGCCGGCCTCCACCGTCACGGTTTGCGATCCGTTCGAATTGAGATCGGCCTTCTTGACGGACGACACGATATACTCGCCCGGCGGGAGATCCTTGAACTCGAACTTCCCGCTGGAGTTCGTGGTGGTCTTCTTGAGTTCCTTGCCCGCCGCATCGCGCAGGGTGACCGGCAGGTCGGGCTGGGGCCGGATGGAGTGCATCACCACGCCTTCGATCGATCCGGTCGTTTTCTTGGCTTTTTCCTCGGCCTTCTCATCCTTGGGTTTTTCCGGCTCGCGGACATAAACGATGGCGTCGGCCGCGGAGGCCAGCCCGACGCGATTGACCACGAGCACGCCGAGCTTCACGTCGCCCTTGGTTTCGGGCAGGCGAAGGGGATCGCGGGCGATCCAGGTTCCATCGGCTTTCCGGGTCCCCTTGGCCACCTTGCTGCCGCCAGCCGGCTTGCCATCCGCGGCCGGCGCGTCGCCGATGTAGAAGTACACGGCCGCGACATCGGATTCCGCATCTTCGCCCGTCGCCTGGAGGACATGTTCCGATCCGACCAACAGCTTGTCCTTCGCGGGCGGCACGATCGCGACCTTCGCGGGTGCGGTGCGGTCGATGACGAGTTTGCCGATCGCCGGCGGGTTCGTGCCGTTGCGCACTTCGAAGGTGCGGACTCCAGCGACGTTGGCGGTGTTGAATTCGTACGTCCAGTCCCGCACGATCGGGTGCAGTTTCACGGCGTCGCCCTCGCCGCCGGCGCTGACGTAGACCGCCTTTTCGCGGGATTTCTTTTCGTAGTTGCGGATGACTTCGAACTTCTGATTCCCGACGCGATCGATCGAGAGCACGGTGTCCTTGGTGTTGTCGTCGGCTTCGACCGTCACGATGGCGGGTTTGCCGGGAACCTGAAAGCGCGTCGAGAGTCGGACATTCACGAACGGCGTTTTCTGCGCGGTCGGCGAGGACTTGAAATCCGTAGCGAAAGCGAAGGCCCGTTCGTAGCCATCCACCGACACGAAAACGGTCGCCGGCTTGCCGGAGGCATTGTCGAACTTGATGCCTTCCGCATGGAGCGTCGCCTCACCCTCGACTGGAACCTCGGCTTCGAAGGTGCCTTCGCCAACACTATTGGGATCGATGCCGGTGTTGTAGTCGGGTCGCAGGTCCAAGCGGACCTTGGCCGGCGAGTAGTTGAAGAGCGGGTTGTCGACTTGTTTCTTGAACTTGACCTTGAGTGTGATCGAACCCGGGCTGATCGGTTCGATCGGTTCGACGCTGAACGTGCCGGCGAATGAATCGGAGACGTTGATCTGAAACTCTTCGTATTTCCGGTCTTCGTCGTTCTTGGCGGGCCGATCGGCCTTTTCCTCGACGCGCAGGTAGAGCTTGTCCTGGTCATTCAACCGTGTTCCGGACGGCAGGGGTTCCTTGGCGTCCTTTGCCGCCGCCGTCGGCGCGGGAGCGGCCCGGCCGGCCAGGGCGATCTTCACCACCTGCTTGGAGGGGACGACCACCGGTTGGGCCGTGCGGGCGATCTCGCTGCCGGCGTTATAGCTGGAGGAAAGAACGACCGTGACGGTGGCGTCGTCGTCCTTCGGGTTGAAGGCGTAGACGTACGCGGACTGGTCGGTGTTGGGTCGGAGGCGGAGGATCTGGGTGATGCCGCCTTCGCCCGGCGTCGGTTTGACGCGGGCATCCAGGGTCGGTGAATCGCTGAAGAAGGCGTAGACGCGGTTGGTGGGGAATTCGGCCGCGCCGGAGTCGGCGGCGATCATCGCCAGCCAGACCCCCGCGAGGAGGGCCGTGCGAATCGTCATGATGGCATCATCCTTTCGTGGTCGGAACGTCCCGATCCTCCATTGTGCGCTAGTTCCGGGGTTTGCGGTCGGCATCCTGGGCCGCCTTCTGGTATCGAGTGGCCGCGCCGGGTACGTCGGTGCGGGCCGTAGCGTATTTTCGGTAGTGGGAAGCGAGCCAGGCGCGCCAGGCCTCCTCATCGCGGCTGCGCCGACGCGCCGGCGCAGTCCGCCAATCCGGCGCGGTCGATATGTCCGGCGCATCCTGCCACAAGCCCGGAGGCACGATCCGGGCGAGGCGATCGAGCCAGTCGAGGTCGGTCGATTCCGAGAGCAACTTGCCGAACGCCGATCGGTTCCAGGCGCGGCGGAGTTCGACGCCGAGTGCCCGCCATTTCTCGGAGGATTCCCCGCGGCGGACATCGTCAAGGGCCGTGCGCAGCTTGCCGGCTGTGGGGTGGGCACCGAGTTCCAGCAGTCGCACGCTGATTTCGGCGCGGCGGGCGCGGCCATCGGGCAAGGGCGCCGGCAGCGTCGGAGGCTTGGTCACGGTGCGGGCTTCGTTGTCGAGCAAATCCGCATCTTTGCGGGTGGCGAGGTGGAGCCGCTCCATGATCGCTTCGGCTGCGTCCCAAACCGGAGCACGATCGGCGCCGGCCAGCGTGGACGTGAGGAGTGCGGCGTGGTAGCGGCGGAGATCGACGGGGCGGGCGGACGGCGCAGCGTCCGCGAATCGCTTGGCCGCCGCGGCGGTCGTATCGCGTTGGAGCTTTTTCGCGCCCTCCGCGACATCGCGCGTCGTGCGTTTCAGAGCCGCAACGTCCCAGACGGCGGGGGCCGATCGGTAGAGTTCATCGGCCAGCCCGCGCGTCCGATTCGCGAGATCGGTCCAGTCCTTGAATGTCGCGGCTTCGCGATCGTTCGAAATCGGCCAGTCGAATTCCGATTGGGAGAGCGCCGTGCCCGCCAGTGCCGCCAGCGCGTCCTCGACGGCGTCGCGGGCCGCGGCGAGCGTCCCCAGGCGATCGTCCACATCCTCGAACAAGGCGCGGGCGGCGTCGATGGCCTTGTCGGCCGATTCGACTTCGGCGCGCGTCGTTGCGCGGAACAGCAGTCCTTCGGCCGCGAGTTTGGCCTCGTCCGCGGCGTCCGCGAACGGACGGACCCAGAGAAAGCCGGGCGAGCCGCGTTTCAACGCCTTCGCCGCGGCGGCTTCCAACCGGAGCAGTTTCAGAATCGTGGCGCGGGCTTCCGGGCGCTCGAACGGGGGCCCTTCCAACGCCGTGACCCGTTTCAGGGCCGCCGCTTCCACCGCGAGTTCCGGCTCATTGCGAAGGACGAAAGTGATGGCGTTGCCGGCGAAGGCGATATCTCGGGCGCGGGGTTGCGCATTCTCCGGGAAGCGATCCAACAACCAGACCCAGACAAGTTTCGCGGCGATCGTAGGTTCCAGCGCGCCGGAGGACATTTCGAAATCGCCTTTGGCCTTGGCCAGTTCGCCGTCATCGATCTTGGTTCCAGTTTCGGGGAGCGCGGCCCGGGCGTGGCGGTCGAGCGCGGCGCGAAAGACGGCGACCGGGTCGGGCATGGGTGGCGATCCGGCTGGCAGGGTTGGCGGCGGTGGAACGGCGACATTGGCGAGCGATCGATACGCCAGAACGTCTGGCGGGCTGGTGGCGCGGCGGACCTCCTCCCACCAGGCGGCGGCGGCCCGGGCCGCGTCGGCGACCCGCGGGTCGGCCGGATTCGCGGCGTAGACCTGTTCGGCACGGATCGCGGTGGCGGCCCAGCGGGCGAGCACCGGAGCGGACCGACGCACGGCGTCGCCGGATAGGTCGCCGCGCGCCGTCCAGCCTTCGGACACACCGATTTTTGTGAAGGGCCGTTTTTGAGGTTCGGGGTCTTCGAGAATCGGGGCCGGTACGTCCAGCATCAAATCGAAATCCTGGAAATCGGCCGGCTCGTAGATCTTGGCCAACTGAGGCAGGTCTCGATTCTGGCGCGCCCATCGGGCGATGCGCACGCGGACGAACTCGGCGAGTTCGCGCACCTTGATCTTTTTGTCCGGCGCGGCGGCGCCATAACCGTCCGCCGCGCCGCGCAGACCCTCGGCGAGATAGAACGCGAACGCGGATGCTCCAACCTGGGGAATCACCAGACTCTCTTCGCCCGGCGAGCACGAGACAATGACGGGGCACGGAAGTTCGGCCCGTTTCTTCGCCAGCCATTCGTGGAGTTTCGGCGTCACCTCGTCCGCGAGCGGGCCGAGGAACGCGTTCGTCCGAGGCCGGCTCAAATCGAGCAGGAGCAGTTTCTTCTTCGTCGGGCAATCCGCCAGCGCCTTCACGAGATCCGCGAGGGGCAGCCAGGTTTTCGGATCGTCGGGGTCGGCTTTCAAGGGCAGGATGTGCACCGCGTCGTCGGCGAGGGCCGCGTGGCCGACAACATGGAAGATGAACGGCTGGCCATCTTCCAGCTTCTTCGCGTTGCTCTCGCCCGGCTCCAGACGGATCTTTCCCTCGGCGATGGCTTTCAGTTTGTTGCGCAGCGGTTCGAGTTCGCCTGCGTTGTAAGCGTTCTCCGCATTCTTCGGCAGGGTGTCGACCAGGAGTTCCGCATCCTGTCGCGCGTAGGCCACCGGAGGCAAGGACGTATCTTCGTAGATCGAAAACGGCAGGGAAACGAGGTAGGCGTTGACGGGTTGGGCGGGAACCAGAAGGATGCCCAACAAGATGCCGGCGATCGCGACGATCAGCAACAGGCCGACGAACAACGCCTTGCCGCGACCGACCGGAGCCGGTCCCCCGGCGGTCATCCAGTTCGGGGTCGGTCCGACGCGCTTGGGTGGCGCCGGCTGGTCCGGGTTCGCGTTCTCGGCCGGTTCCGCCATGAGGGCCTCGCAAGTTAGGGCGTGCGTTTTTCTCGGGGGATATCGATCGGCAGCGGGATTTCCGGCGGTTGCAGGCGCGAAGCCGGGTTGCGCAGGATCACGTTCAGTGGCTTGTTGCGCGGGTCCGCGTCGGCCGTCGCGTCGGAGACCGAAACCAGCCCGATTTCAATTTCACCGAGGCGCGCGAGATTGTCCGCGTTCACCTCGCCGAAAACGGCCGTGTATGCGGCCACCTTCGGATTGGGCTGATTGCCGTCGCGGTCGTGGAAATAGCGGTGTTCGGCCACGTCGACTTCCAATTTCCGGTCCACGCGCACCTGGAAACGCCGACCGGCTTTGTCTTCGACGCGCACCACCAGACAGAGCTTGGGCACCGTTGCGGTCTTTTCCCGATCCTGCAGGTATTTGTCCGGGAGTACGACGTTCAGGGAGGTCTGCCGCACGAACGGGATCGTTTCGAGCGACGCGCGGATGATCACGTCCTGAATGGTGTCCTGGAAACCCGATTCGAGTTCTTTCCGGCCGACACGGAGCGCACGCGTACCGAAAAAGGGCAGGTCGTTGCTGCGGACCCAGCCGCGCAGGCGGAACTCCGAGGTATCCAGCCCATCGAAGTTCGAGCCGTTGTTCGCCACGACCCGCCAGCCTTGCGTGTTTCGGCCATCGAAATTGTTGACGGCGATCGGCCCGGGGAACCGCTCTTCGCGTCCCTTGTCGATTCGCGTGAGTTCCCACCAGGCGAAGGCGGGCTTGATCTGTTTGAGCGTGCCGGATTCGCCGGTTTCGACGATGCCCGGGGCGGGCGTCGCCAGCTTCGATTCCAATGCGGCGCTGGATACCAGAAACGCATTGTTCGACGTGCTGTCCTTGCCGAACTCGGGCACGGCGAGGTGCCAGTCGGGATGGGTATTGTCGATGCGGTCGGGGCCGATCGTGCGATCGACGTCGCGGTAGTAGATCTCGCGCAGGAAGAACGGGCGCCCCCTCGCGTCACGTTGGAGGCGGATGCTGAAGGCGTCTCCCGGTTCGAAGTCCACGTTCTGTTTGGTGCGGAAGTAATTGAGCTGATAGGCGTCGGCCGGGACGGTGCCGCGCCAGGAGAACAGTCCGGGGCCTTGATCGGTCGTATTCGTCGGGACGCCGCTGATGGGAATATTGGGCACCGTGGACCCGTTGCGGAACAGCAACCGCGGACGCGGGCGAATCGACTCGGCCAGTTCCTTCGCCAACTGTTGTTCGTTTTCCGCGATCTTCACGATCCCCGGAACGCGTTCGAATTTCGTCAGCGGTTCGAACATCTCCTTCGCCAGACTGATTTCATCCTTGTTCTCGCCGAACACGACCATCTGGACCAGCAGTCCGTCCTCGTCGAATTTCTTCACTTCCTTGCGAACCAGTTCGAGCAGCTTCGATTTCTTCTCGGCGTGGATCGGATCGTTGATCTGTTCGGCCTTCGGGAATTCCTTGAAATCCGTGAAGACTTCGTCGTAGAAGGTCGTGTCGGCGCCATCCGTCAGGACGATCAGCGTTCGGCTGCCGCCGTTGTCGCGCTTGAAGTTGTCGATCGTATCGCGCATGTTGCCGAGCAGCGGTGTGTTCCCGCCGACCGGCTTGAGTTTGAGCTTCTGGAGAATGCCGTTGGTCGCGTTGAGCGCATTCAGGAAATCCTCGCGATCCCGTTCGTGGTCGAAGATAATGGCGGTCTTGGGATCGTTGGGCGTCTCGTCGCTGGCAACGAAGGCATGGATCTTCAGATCGGTCGTGGGCGGAAGTTCTTTCAGGATGTTCGCGAGGACGCGAATCATGGCCGTCTTCTTTTCCGGACCATTCTCACCCCAGGATCGTTCCATGCTCTTGGAGTAGTCTAGCAGGATGCTGACAGCGCCCGGGCTGAAATCCCGGTCGGTGCGCAGGGCGAACGCCGCGGGCTTGGTGGGTTTGACGTTCGTGACCACGAGGTCGGGCCGGCGGTTGATTTTCACCTCGGTGGTCTGGTTCATCGCGAGTCGCTGACCGCGGAAGTAGCCGGAAGCCCGGATACGAGCCACGCGCAGTTCCGCGGCCGCTTCTTCGATGCGCGGCCCCGTGCGGATGGCGACCTGCGGGCCACCGCCTTCCAGGGGTTTGCGCAGATCGACCAGTTGCCGGCTTGCGACATTCAGTTCGAGGAGATCGGGTTCGTCGGAAAGCCAGGAGAGCACGCCGTCGCCGGGTACGCCGTACGGAGTGGTCTGGAGCGCGTAGCGCAGCGAGCGTTCCCGTTCGGTTGTCCAGCGGATCGCGGTGGCGTCGGCGTCGAGGCAGCGCAGGGAGAGCGGCTTGACCGCCAGGATACGTGCGGTTTCGCGTTCGTCGTCGCTCGGCGTCGTTTCGCGATCGCCCAGGATCTCGCCGAGTTTCTTGGCGTCCGAAAGGTATTTCGGAACGATCTGGCCCGTGAAGAACGGCTGACCGGCTTCGTCGTACCAATGATCCAGTGCGATGCGGCGAGCCTGGCCTTCGAGCATCGCTTTCCAGCGCCGTCGGGCGTTGGTGGTCGCAGGCTCGGGATTGGGGAACACCGAAAAGGGAACCGCAAGGCGGCTGAAGAGTTCCGCCAGCGCCCGTTCCGTCGGACCGCCGTCCGGGTGTTTCGTGAATTCCGCCTGACGCTGGCGGTGGGTGGCGAACGCCGACATCAATTTCGGGGTGCCGGCAAAGAGGTTTTCGTCCGAGGCCTTCAACGTGGCTTCGATCTTGGGCAATTCCGGTTGCGTGGCCGTCCAGGCATACCATTCGCCGCCCAGCGACTGCGCGATCGCGAACATCCGGCGGATCACTTTCTCCGAATTGCGCGGGGTCTCGCCGGCAAAGTCGGTCACCGTTTCCGCCAGGGTCTTTTCGATGGTGCGGGCACGATTGATCAATCGCTGGCGATCGTCGCCCGCGATCAACGGCGGCGCGAGATGCAGCAGGTGCTCGATGGTCTGGATGTTCGTGGGCGCGTCGGCGGTGGCGGCCGTCTGGGTCCGGTCGTTCGCGAGGCGCCGCAACAGGGCGAGTTTGGTGCGCACCGCTTCGGCCGGTTTCGCCAGCGACGCGGGGTCCACCGGCAACCGATCGATTTGCTGGGACAACTCCATCGTGTCGGTCCAGAGTTCGCGCATGGTCCGGTTCGCCTGATCGATCGCGGTCGACGTGCCGCCGGACTCGTCGGCCTCGACGAGCCAGCGAGCCAGGAATGGCAGATCGGCGAGTGCTTCGTCGCGCAGTCGGAGCGGGTTCTGGATGCGCTCGGCGAGCGCGAGGGCTTCGCGATAGAGGCGGTCGGCTTCGCGGAATTGCGCCGTCGCGGAGGCGACCTGGTCGGCGTCGCCGTGCAACCGGTCTTCGCCCCGGCGACGGGCCTCGTCCCCTTCGATCACGGTCTTGGCGACGAGGGGCCAGAGCCGTTCGCTGTACGGGAAGTCGGCGGGGTTCGCACGGGCCGCGAGCGCGGCGCGCTCCGCGAGCAAACGCGTGGCCACGGCGGGCTTCCACACGGTCGCGAGCGCGCCATCCTCCTTGGACTTGAGAACTTCCCGCAGGTAGCGGTTGACCATGATCGGCAAGTGCGCTTCGACCGGTCGCTGGCCGGATGGTCCGATGGCCGCCAGCGTCTGCCGGGCCGCATCCGCGAGGTCCGCGGCACCCGCCACCGCGTCGAGCGACCGGCTCGTCGGCAGGCCCAAACTCGCGGCGAGCGGCAGCTGGCAATCGACCGACTCCAACTTGAGGTCCAGCCCACGCTCGATGTCTTCCCGCGTTGTCCGAAGAATACCTTTGACGACCGTCGCGCCCTCCTGATCGCCAGCCAGGGTCGCACGTTCGAATCGCAAGAGCAGTTCCCGATAGCGACGCCACGCGATCGGCGTGTAGGTCGCGGGTGCCGGCTGTCGACCCGCCAGTGCCGTGGCCGCGGCCCATTCGTCCTTCAGATCCGTCGAGATGCTGGGCGAACCGGATGCCAGGTAGTCCTTGATGTCCGGGGTGTTCGCACGCGGTTTAAAGAACTTCCGCTCCGCGTACTTCTCCATCCGCACCGGGTCGGCCCGCCAATCGTCCAGCGGCGGCAATACCTGAGGGGTCTGCGCCGTCGCCCGGTTGTTCTTGGACCATTTGACGACGTCATCCTTGATCGCGGCGAAGAGTTCATCGGCCCGGTACGAACTCATGTTCTCGCGCCCGACCGAACCCGCGCGGCTGCCGGAAAGTGATTGCAGCAACCCGTGCGCCAGGGCGGTGGTGCCCAGGTGGGCCGAGTCCCAGGCGCGTTCTCCGTCATCGGCGGCCAGCACCACGGTCATCGTGGGTCGCTTGGCGATATCCTCGGCGAGGTGCTTTTTCACGGCGCGGACAAAGTCGTTCGAGATTTCTCCAATGTTGGGATCGGGCAAGCCGCGGCTGGTGTCGAGCAGCACCAGTTTCCGTTTTTTGGCCGCCTTCTCGTCGAGTTTGTCCAGGATCTTCTTGAGTTGAACGGCCGGACGATCCGACTCTCGCACCGGGCTGGGCGCATCGCGGCCGGTGTAGAGAATCGGCTGGCCTTCGGAGTTCACCCCGCCGTGTAGGCCGATGTAGATCACCACCGGATCGATGTCCGAATCCGCGGCGGCCTTTTCGATCCATTCGTCGAACTGGTCGTCGAGCCAGAGCGGGTTTTCGGCGAGAACTTTGGGGACCTGGTCGTCCTTCGCACCGGCTTCGGTCATCCACTTGAGCATGCGCTGGGCGCTGAGCCAGCCGTAGGGGTCGTACGGGATGTCGAGTCGCGTGATGCCTTCGCGGGGATCGGCGGCAATCGCCAGAAAGCCGGGGCGTTTGCCGGGCATGAGAAGCAGGATGAGCCAGACGATGGCACCGGCGGCGGCGCATCCGCCGCCGATGAGGAAGAGCATCTTGAACCGGCGCGTTCCGGACCGGACGTTCGATTCGGGGTCCTCCTGTTGCCAGCCGTGCTGTTTCCCCTTGCGGGCCGGTCCGCCCGCCGCCGCGCGCCAACCCGGTTCGTCGTTTCGTCCGGCCATCGATATTCCCCAATATGTGGCGGCTTGACTGTACCCGACGGCGCGCCCGCGAACAAGTTGCCGTCAACTTACGGAACCACACGCGGGGGTTCGTGGCCGTCGGTGGATTCCCGGTCCATTTTCTGGAAGTCGAGGTCCGGGTTGTACTCGTAGCCCCGCTCGGCGTCCGGGTTCGGCCGCAGCGCGGGCCGCACCGGCACCTCCCGCCGCGTCTGCACCCCCTGATACCACCGCGCTACGTTCCAGATCGCCAGCAATCCACAGACCAGGTTGGCGACCGTCCAGTTGCGCACCGGGATGCGATCGAGTGCGGCCGCCTCGAACAGGAACGAGCGGAACAGGATCGCCGCCGCGAGCACGGTCCAGAATCCGGCGGCCAGAAGTTGCCAATGTCGTAGCATCGCGGACATCCCGGTGGTACCATCGTCACTCTACCAACCCGCATCGCGAAGGGGGACGCATCGTGGCCGAGAAAACCGTGCGCGTGGCCGTCATCGGCCGGACCGGTAAGGGCAATTACGGCCACGGATTGGACACGATCTGGCTGCAGGTACCGAATGTCGAGATCGTCGCCATCGCCGACGAGAACGAGAAGGGCCTCGCGGGCGCCGTCGCGAAACTGAAAGCCAAAGCGGGCTACGCCGACTACAAGGAGATGCTCGCGAAGGAGAAGCCGGCCGCGCGGACACTCACCGTGGCCGACGAAATGGTCGCCGCCAGCGAATCCCACCAATTGGAGAAGCCGGTCGAGTTGCC
>JAHBXO010000012.1 GCA_019636445.1 Gemmataceae bacterium
AGGGTGACGACAATCTCCATCCCGACGTTATCGCCCAAGTCCCGGACAAGCGCAAGATCAATCCGACGGACTGTGAACGGTTACCCGCCGTTGCACCATGCAACGCAACGCGGTTTTGCTTTGATGCCGACGGGGTCACCGTACCAGTCGGTGATCCATTCCCACGCGGGAACATCCATTTCTCGAATCCAAGCCACAACGAATCCGAGCGCGTTGGGGTATCGTTTCTTGTAGTCCTTCGCGGTCGTGATGAGTTCAGACAGAATTGCGGATTGAGTCGCAACGGCCATCGGTGCCGCCCTCGCATTGAAGATGGGGACGGCCACGGCGAGAGAGTCCAGAATGCGAGAACTGGCGTCTTCGTCGTGGCCTTCGATCGGTAGCTACTCCAATCGTCCCCGTGGGATTGTACGGGGTCGTCGTTTCAGCCGTTCGCCGCCGCGATGCGTTCCACTACTCCGAGGTCGCGCTCCGCGTAGATTTCGGTCGCGTTCAAGGCCGCGTGTCCGAGTGCGGACTTCGCCGCTTCGATACCGTGGGCGCGGCGAATCTCCGTTGCGACGAGATGCCGTAATTGGTGCGGATGCCAGTGCGGGATGAGCTTGGCGTCTTCGGCCTTACCGCCGGCGTCCAAGATGGCCGAAATGCGGCGGTCGTTCTCCGCTTCCAGTGCCTTTTTGATTGCACGGCCATAGCTGCCGGTCGTGTATCTCGGTTGGGCTTTCCGTTCCGCCACGGCCACTCGTTTCGATTCGTTGCGTCGCATGTGCGAAGCGAACTTCGGCGTCCGTCGGTTCGCGGATCGGAGTGCGGACACTTCGGCCACGGACCGCGCCGGCGAGAAGATGAAGTCGGTCGGGTCGTCGGTGGGGAAGTCGGCCAAGATCGCCTGAAGTTTCGGACCGATGGCGATAATGCGTTCCTTCTCGCGATAGGTCAGCTTGTGATCGGCCGGACGATACCACCAGACCGGCCCCGACGTATCGAGGTCGCACCGACGGACGGCGCAGGCTTCACCCGGCCGGCATCCGGTCAACCGTTGGAACTGAACAAGCCCGCGAACGTGGCGCGTCAGTAGCGGCAAGGTTGCGTCCACAATCGCGGGATCGACAGGACGGATCGGTTCGTGATCGCGAACACCGGACCGGCCGCGTGCCAAGCCGGTGACGGATTGCAGTCCGTGGAACACCGTCGCCGGAATCAGTTCCTCCGAACATGCCCACCGGAAGATTCTCTTGAGCCGGCCGATTTGCGCGTTGACGACTTTCCGGCACCATCCCCTTTCGATGAATTCTTGACGGCAGACTTTCAGGGCGAGCGGTCCGAATTCGCCGGCGAGCGTATGGCCGTAGAGCGTCCGCACGATGGCCGATACGTCGGCGTAGGACTTCACTTCGGTCGTC
The DNA here is from genome assembly GCA_019636445.1 of Gemmataceae bacterium. Lineage (GTDB taxonomy): Bacteria > Planctomycetota > Planctomycetia > Gemmatales > Gemmataceae > Limnoglobus. Next base: position 1,404 of record JAHBXO010000012.1, read on the forward strand.
GGGGAACCGTCGGCCCGGACGTAATGGTTCCGAGCGTGCCGCATGTGGGCGAGCAATATCTCGTTGACCGTGGCCCCGGATCGGGGAGCGGACGGAAGCCGGGATCGTTCCGCCAGGACGCGGGCAAACTCTTGTTCGGCCTGTGGGGAGTTCCACGGACCGAGTACGATTTGACGGCGGGAAGAGCCTTCCCATACGTCGATGACGGCGGAACCTTTGTGATTGCGGACGTTCGGGATGGGATTTTTGGAGCGCGTCATTCTGATGGTTCTCTAAGTGCGGGAACTCCCGCAACAAGAGCATCTTGTGAACGCGCTTCAGAACGTCTGAAGGTAAGCTTTTTTGCTTCGTTTTAAGGCATTTTCGCAGTGGGCAGTCCCGGGATTGAACCGGGGACCTAACGATTTTCAGTCGTTCGCTCTACCAGCTGAGCTAACTGCCCTTGTGAGGGGATGATACAAGTACCACCCCCCACCGTCAACGGACACGCGTCAGTCGTCCAGGTTCGCGTTCGTCGGACCGTCGACCTTGATTCCCTTTTTCGCCGCCATCTCGACCAGCTTCTTGATCGGTCCGTTCTTCATCAGGTCGCCGGACGGCACCTTCTCCGAACCGCCCGACTTCAGGTTGAAGTTCAGGTAGTAGCTCGTCGATTTGCGGCCGCGGCGGCCGGTCTTCTCTTCCATCGAGCCGTGGATGTTCGCCACATTGTCCCACTTGATGTTGAAGTAGGTGGGCGAGAAGAAGAAGCCGGTGCTGAGTTCAAAGTGGTCGTCGTCGATGACGGCGCGGTCGAAGAACATGTTCGGGCCGAAGAGCATGCCGACGATACCGACGAGGATGGCGACCCAGGCGCCCTGCTTCTTGCGGACGGTGAAAAGCACGCCGCCGACGACGAGCAAGAGCGCGATCACCGTAATGAGCGTAGGAATCCACCATTGGAATTTGAAGGTGGAACCGGTGCCGGTTTGCGACTCGGAGACGCAACCGGTGAGACAAAGACAGGACGCGACGGCGAGAACGCCGGCGAAACGAATGCCACGAACGCGATTCATCGCACGAACTCCCGAGGGAAAGGATCGTGCGAGTTTAGCCGGCCGTCGGAGACAATTCCAGCGAGATTCTCGCGGCTTCGTCGGTGAGTTTGCGCAGGTCCTGCGAGATGCGCATCGAGCAGAACTTCGGGCCGCACATGCTGCAGAACTTGGCGCTCTTGAACACTTCCTGCGGGAGCGTTTCGTCGTGCATCTTCCTCGCGGTTTCGGGGTCGAGGCTCAGCTCGAACTGGCGGTTCCAGTCGAACTCGAAGCGGGCCTTGCTGAGGGCGTCGTCGCGGACGCGGGCGTTCTTGCGGCCGCGAGCGATGTCGCCGGCGTGGGCGGCGATCTTATAGGCGATCACGCCCTGGCGGACGTCGTCCTTGTTCGGCAGGCCGAGGTGCTCCTTCGGCGTGACGTAGCAGAGCATCGCCGCGCCGGCTTCGGCGGCGAGGGCGGCGCCGATGGCGCTCGTGATGTGGTCGTAGCCGGGGGCGATGTCGGTGACGAGCGGGCCGAGGACGTAGAACGGCGCGTCGTGGCAGAGTTCGCGCTCCTTCTCGATGTTCATCTTCACAAGGTGCATCGGAATGTGGCCGGGGCCTTCGATCATCACTTGGCAGCCGTGCTCCCATGCTTTCAGCGTGAGTTCGCCGAGGGTCTTGAGTTCGGCGAACTGGCCGGCGTCGTTGGCGTCGGCGAGGCAGCCGGGGCGGAGGCCGTCGCCCAGGCTGTAGGTCACGTCGTAGGCCTTCATGATGTCGCAGAGTTCGCCGAAGTGGGTATACCACGGGTTCTGCTGGTGGTGGGCGACCATCCACGCGGCCATGAGCGAACCGCCGCGCGAGACGATGCCAGTGACGCGGTCGCGCGTCAGCGGGACGTGCTCGAGCAGCACGCCGGCGTGGATCGTCATGTAGTCGACGCCCTGTTTGGCCTGGTGCTCGACCATGTCGAGCATCATCCGCGGCGTGATGTCGCGGGGGTCCTTCACGTTCTGGATGATCTGATAGATCGGCACCGTGCCGATCGGCACGGGCGAGGCGTCGATGATCGCCTGGCGGATGCCGTCGATGTTGCCGCCGGTACTGAGGTCCATCACGGTATCGGAGCCGAGGTGGACAGCGGTGTGGAGCTTCTCCAACTCATCTTCGACCTTGCCGGTGACGGCGGAGTTGCCGATGTTCGCATTGATCTTGCAGGACGACGCGACACCGATACACATCGGTTCGAGCTTGCCCTTGAGGTGGTTGATATTCGCGGGGATGACCATGCGGCCGCGGGCGACTTCGGATCGCACGAGTTCGGGCGCGAGGTCTTCCCTCTTCGCGACATACTCCATCTCGGGTGTGATCGTGCCGGCGCGGGCGGATTGAAGCTGAGTCATTTGAAGTGCGGAGTGCGGAGTGCGGAGTGCGGAGTAAAAGACGAAATGCCGTTCGGGTTTTCACTCCGAACTCCGCACTCCGAACTCCGCGCTCGCGAGGTCGCCTCCCTACGCCGGCATCATCCGGTTCAGGTTCGAAGGGTTTGTTCTCAGCCCGCTGATCCGCAGCCGGCACCCCTGGCGATGTGGAGATTATAGTCGGCGCGGGCGGCGATTTTGAGTTGTTCAGCAGATTCGATTCTGGGAAACTATCTGGCAACTCCGCGCCCGGTCGTTCCCGGTCGGGCCAAACCTGCGATGAGGTCGCCATGTCTCGATTGTTCGTACTCGCCATATTGTTGATACCTTCGCTGGCGTTCGCGCAGAAACCGACGCGCGAGCAGAAGGTGCTCGACGACCGGAAGAAGGTCGAGGCCGAGGGGTTCTGGATTTACAACGATCTCGCCAAAGCGAAAGCCGAGGCAGCCAAGAACGGCAAGCCGATCGTGGTGGTGCTGCGCTGCCTGCCGTGCGAGGAATGCGTGAAACTCGACGACGACCTCGTGAACACCGATCCCGAGATTCGCCCGCTGCTTGAGAAGTTCGTCTGTGTCCGCATCGTCGGCACGAACGGTCTCGACCTCGGCCAGTTCCAGTTCGACACCGATCAATCGTTCGCCGTCTTCTTCCTCAACGCCGATGGAACGGTCTATGGCCGGTTCGGTACACGCTCGCACCGCACGAACTGGGTCGGCGACGTGTCGCTGCCGGGCCTCGCGAACGCCCTGCGCGGCGCGCTCGACTTACACGGTGACTACCCGAAGAACAAAGCCGCTCTTGCCGGCAAAAAGGGCAAAGCCCCCGAATTCGCCCGTCCGGAATTGTTCCCGACCTTGAAAGACAAGTACACCAGCAAGCTCGACTACGAAGGCAACGTCGTCCGCAGTTGCATCCACTGCCACCAGATCGGCGACGCTCGCCGGGAGTTCTACCGGCATCGGAAGGAAGCGATCCCGGAGTCGCTGGTGTACCCGTTCCCGCATCCGAAGTCGATCGGGCTGATCCTCGATCCGAAAGAGCGGGCGAAGGTGTTGGAAGTTTCGGCCGGTTCGATCGCCGAGTCGACGGGGTTCCACGCGGGTGACACGATCACGGCGATGAGCGGCCAGCCGCTGCTTTCGATCGCGGACGTCCAGTGGGTGTTGGAAACGATCTCGCCGGAGGGTGCCGCCGTGACGGTTACGGTGAAGCGGGGCGCGAAGACGGAAATGCTCGTGCTGAATCTCCCGAAGGGATGGCGGCGCGCCGGGGACATTTCGTGGCGGGCGTCGTCGTGGGGCCTGCGCCGGATGGCGACGGGGGGGATGCTGTTGGAGGACCTTGAGCCGGCCGACCGCGCGAAGTTGAAGATCGACGGCTTCGCCCTCCGCGCCAAGCACGTGGGCGAGTATGGCGCGCACGCCGCCGCCAAGAACGCCGGCTTCCGCAAGGGGGACATCATCACGTCGTGGGATGGTTCGAAGACGTTCCGTTCCGAATCGGACCTGCTCGCCCACGGCGTGATGGCGCGGAAGCCGGGCGATCGGATTGCGGTCGAACTCCTACGCGACGGCAAAGCGATGAAGCTGAATGTGCCGATGCAGGATTAAGCTTGTCGCCAGTTGATCCGACGAGCCGTTTGAGTGAGGGGCGAATTGGGAACTTTTCCCTTCCCGCTCGCCCCCAATACTCCGTATTCTCGATTTTAACCCTCCCCACGGTCCAAATCTCGAACCAACGAGACACCCCAGCATGTCCGCAACCGTCAACGACGCCGAGATGGTGGAGAAGCTTCGCGCCGCCCACCAGAAGCTTCGCAGTGAGATCGGCAAGGTCATCATCGGGCAGGAACAGGTCGTCGATCAGTTGCTCATGGCTATCTTCTGCCGTTCGCACGCGCTGCTGATGGGCGTGCCAGGGCTGGCGAAGACGCTGATGGTGAGCACGCTGGCGCAATCGCTGGACCTCAGCTTCAAGCGCATCCAGTTCACGCCAGACCTGATGCCGTCGGACATCACCGGCAGCGAAGTGATTCAGGACGACCCCGTCACTCGGCAGCGGATGTTCAAGTTCCTGCCCGGCCCGCTCTTCGCGAACATTGTCCTTGCCGACGAAATCAACCGTACGCCGCCGAAGACACAGGCGGCGCTGCTCGAAGCCATGCAGGAGCGCAAGGCGACCGTCGGCGGGCAGGATCACGCGATGAAGAACCCGTTCTTCGTCCTCGCCACGCAGAACCCGATCGAACAGGAAGGGACCTACCCGCTGCCGGAGGCGCAACTCGACCGTTTCCTCTTCCTCATCAAGGTCGATTACCCGACCGACTCCGAAGAAGAGCAGATCATGCGGATCGGCACGTCGGACACGGTGACGAAGGTCACGAGCGTGCTGAACGGCGACGACATCATCTCGCTCCAGCAGGTCGTCCGCCGCGTGCCGGTGTCGGACAAGGTGTTCCACTTCGCGAAGCGAATCACGCGGATGAGCCGGCCGGGCACTCCGGAGGCGGCGGACTTCGCGACGAAGTGGCTGACCTGGGGTGCCGGCCCCCGGGCGAGCATGAACCTGATCCTCGCGGCGAAGGCGAACGCCATCCTCCGCGGCTCGAATCACGTCTCCGGAGACGATGTCGTCGCGGTGGCGCTGCCGATCCTGCGCCACCGGTTGATCGTGAACTTCGCGGCCCAGAGCGAAGGCATCACGGTGGACGAAGTCATCAAGCAACTGATCCGCGGCGCCGCGAAAGCGGTCGCGGCTTGAAGAAGAGAATGGCCACAGATAAACGCGGATGAACACAGATAAGAACGGAATGGATTTTAGAACTGACTTCACTCTGATCTGTTTTCATCCGTGTTTATCTGTGGCTTAATATTCTTATGATATCGACCTTACTTCAACCTGACGTCTTGGCGAGAGCCGAAGCCCTTGGCGTGGCGGCGCGCCAACTCGTTGAGGGCCTGCGCGTCGGGGACCACAAGTCGCCATTCCGCGGCTTCTCCGTTGAGTTCGTCCAGCACCGCGAATACGTTCCCGGCGACGACATCCGCCACATCGACTGGAAGAGCTACGGCCGCAGCGAACGGTACACGATCAAGCAATACGAGCAGGAGACGAACTACGTCGCGAACCTGATCGTCGACGGCAGCAACTCCATGCGCTACGGCGAGGGGCCGCAGAACAAGCTCGAATACGCCAAGTTGCTCGTCGCCTCGCTCAGCTACGTCATCGTCAAGCAACGGGACGCCGTGGCCCTGCGCGTCTTCGATTCCAAATGGCGGGCGGAACTGCCCTCCAGCAGCCAGATGGGACACATCAACACGATCTGCAAGACGCTCGAAGACCTGCAGGCGGTCGACAAGACGGGAACGGGGCCGCTGCTCGAACAGCTTGTCGAGCGCATCACCCGGCGCGGCATCATCGCCATCTTCACCGATGGATTCGACGACGTGCCTTCGCTCCTCAAGGGTTTGAGGCACCTGCGGTTCCGCGGCCACGAGGTCGTCCTCTTCCACATTCTTCACCGCGACGAGGTCGACTTCCCGCTCGACGGCAACGTGCGCTTCATCGACCTCGAAGGGGTCGACGAACTGATGACGCGCCCACACCTGCTCCGCCCGGCGTACCTGCGCATCGTGCAGGCGTACCTGAAGGAACTCGAGAAGGGCTGCGATTCCGGCGGCATCGAATATGTCCGCATGGTGACGGATACACCCGTACGCCAGGCGCTTGGGGAATATCTCGTGCGCCGGTTGCAACGAGGATAGCGGATGAGTTTCCTGTCGCCGTGGCTGTTGCTCGGGGGGCTGGCGGTGTCCGTGCCGCTGGTCCTGCACTTCTTTTACCGCGCGCGGTACCGCCGGCTGCCGTGGGCGGCGATGACGTTCCTCAAGCAGGCGATCGAACAGACGAGCCGACGACTGCGCTTCCAGGAACTGATCCTGCTGATCCTCCGTTGCGCGGCGATGCTGCTGCTTGCCTTCGCGCTGGCGCGGCCGGCGATCACCGGTTCCACCGTCGGCGGGCGCGGCGAATCGGTCGACGCGATCTTCGTCTTCGACACCTCCGCCAGCATGACGGCGCGCGACGGCGAGAAGACGCGGCTGGACCGCGCGAAGGACGCCGCCGCCGCCATCCTCGACAACCTGCCGAACAACAGCACGATCCAGATCATCGGCTGCGCCGACCGCGCCGTCGCGCTCGGGCCGCTGTCGCCGCGGAACATCGACCAGGCCCGGCAGATCGTCGCGAACCTCGAAGCGACGTCGCTCGCCACCGACCTGCTGCCCGGCCTGACGGAAGCATATTCCGCCCTCGATCGCGGGGCGGGCACGAACAAGGAAATTTACGTCTTCACCGACTTGCACAAGCTGGGCTGGGAGCGCCAGTCGGCCGCGATCCGCGCCAAGAGCGAGGAGATCAAGCAACGCGCCGCATTCCTCTTGGTGCGCTGCGGCAACGCCGACCGACCGGTGCGCAACGTCGGCATCGCCAGCATCTCATACCCCGACGGCATCCCGCACACCGGCACGCGCATGCCGTTTTCCATCATGCTGCGCAACACCGGCAAGGAACCGGTCCGCAACGTGACCGTCGCCCTCGAAGTCGACGGCAAGGCGGTCGACAAGGAAACCGAAACCGTCGCCGAGGTCGGCCCCGGCCAGACGTACCCGGTGAACCTGACGGCGAAACTCGATCAGGCCGGCCCGCGCGTCATCACCGCGACCGTGACCGGCGACGACCTGCCCGGCGACAACCGCCTCGATCGAATCGTGCCGGTGCGCGAGACGGTGCGCGTGGTGCTGATCGACGGTACGCCCGATACGCGCGATCCGAAGGAATCGGGCAGCCACTTCGTCCGCAACGCCCTGCTCCCCGTGGCGGCGAGCGACCAGGACGCGTACTTCGTGCGCGTGCAGGTCGTGCCGTCGGACGAGGCCGGCCCCGGCCTGCTTGGCGCGTGCGACGTCTGCTATTTGTTGAACGTGCCCGCCTCGAACGCCGACCGACCCGGCATCCCCGGCCTGTCGCGCGAATTCGTCGAACGCCTCGAAGGCTTTGTGAAGGCCGGCGGCGGTCTCGTCATCGGCTCCGGCGACAACATTATCCCGGCCCGCTACAACCAGGTGCTCGGTTCGCAGGGGATCAACGTCCTCCCGTTCGACCTCGACGAACCGGCGAGCGCGACGCCGGACAAGCCGTTCAAGATCGCACCCGACACGACGGAGTCGCCGTCGTTCCTCGATCGCTTCCAGGGCGAACCGTACCGCACCGTGACGGCGGACGCGGACCTGTCCCGCATCCTGACGGTGAAGGAGGCCGGCGCGGCGGGCCGCGTGCTGATGCGGCTCGCGGATCAGCGGCCGTTCGTCTGCTCGCGTCTGCTCGGCGAGGGCGAGGTGCTGTTTGTCGCCGGTTCCATGGATGAACGCTGGGGCAACTGGCCGGCGAAGGCAGGCTCGTTCCTCTCGTTCCAGCAGATCGCACTGGCGCACCTGAGCGGCAAGGCGGCGCGCGGGGCGAACCGCGTGGCCGGCGAACCCATTGTCTGGACCCCTCCCGACGCCGCGAAGGGCTACGCGTTGGTACCGCCCGACGCGAAGCGCGTGAAACTTCCGAAGGCGGCGGGCGAACTGCCGACGATCACCACCTCCGATACGCCGCATGCCGGCGTCTATCGGATCGTGCCGGAGAACGAGGACCGCAAGGACGGCCCGCAGTTCGCCGTCGTACCCGACCTGCGTGAAACGGACGACCTGGCGACTCTCGCGAATCCGGAGATCGAGCAACTGCTCGGCTTTCGGCCGGTGTTCCTCGACGCCGGCGTTCCGGAGAGTTTGGGAACGGAACGTGCGAAGCGCGAGTGGACGGTCTGGCTATTGTTGGCGTTGTTCATTCTGGCGGTTGGCGAATCGGTTTGGGCCTGGTTCTGCGGGAAGGCGTGGTAACGGATGACTCCACTGTTCGGTGAACTGGCGTTGCGGGGGTGGTTCCCCGGTTGGCTGGCGCTCCTGCTGGGCGTCGCGGCCGTCGCGTCGGTCGTGTTGCTGTACCGGCGCGAGGCGGGCCGCGTCTCCACGCCGATGCGGGCGCTCATGGCCGGGCTGCGCGCCGCCACGCTCGCCGCCATCCTGTTCCTCGTCATGCGTCCGTCGTGGCTGTCCGAAACGAACGGCGAACGGCCGAAGGCGATCGCGCTGCTCGTCGACGATTCCGAGAGCATGAAGTCGCGCGACCCGCGCCTGAACTTCCCCGACAAGTGGCGGACGGCGGTGGCGTTGAATCTTGTGCCGCCCGACAAGCCGATGCCGGTGAATCCGTCCGCGGGCGACCTGCCGGACGCGACGCCGGAGAAGCCGACGCGGCTGGAACTCGCGCAGGCCGTGTTGAAGCACCCGAAGCTCGACCTCATCAAGAAACTCGAAGCCGTCGGTCCCGTCCAGCCCGCCGCGTTCGGCCTGCGCCGCAATGCCAAGGACGCGCGCGACGGCCAGTGGGTCGACCTCCTCAGCGGCAGCGAACCGCGCACCGCCATCGCGGATGCGTGCTTCGATCTGCTCCGCCGCGACGAGAACGAACAGCCTGCCGCCATCGTCATCATCACCGACGGCCGCGAGAACGCCAGCGAGCGCAGCCTCGACGACCTCGCCGCCGAGTGCGCGCGGCTCCAGATCCCCATCCACGTCTACGGCGTCGGCAGCTCCTTCTTCGGTCAACTCCGCATCCGCGAAGCCGTCGTCAACGAGACGCTCTTCGTCGACGACACCGTCAGCGTCCCCGTCCGCTACCGGATGCGCGGCTTCAAGGACGGCGTCGTCGAGATGGTCCTCAAGCTCAACGGCCAGGAAGTCGCCCGCAAAACCGTCGACGCGAAGGATGGCGAGGACCTCAAGGAAATCCTCTCGTTCGTGCCCCAACAGAAGGACGCCCTCTCCGGCAAGCAGGAAATCACGACGACCGTGCGTGTCGTCTCCGGCCTCGAAACCGTCACCGACGAAGTGACCAAATCCGTGCGCATCGTCGACCGCAAGGTGAAGGTGCTCGTCGTCGATTCGATTCCGCGCTGGGATTTCAAGTTCCTCCAGCGCTCGCTGCTCCGCGACCGGCGCGTCGTTGCAAGCTTCTACCTGACGGACGGCGACTCGCGGGCGATGAAGTCGGGCGAGCCGTTCCTGCCGCAGTTCCCCGCCACGCGGCCGGAACTGTTCGACTACGACCTCTTGATCCTCGGCGACGTGCCGGCGTCGTTCTTCAGCCCCGATCAGCAGGTAATGATTCGCGAGTTCGTCGCCGAAGGCGGCGGCTTCCTCCAGATCGCGGGGCGGAACCACGGCCCTTCGAGCTACGTCGGCACGCCGCTCGCCGACGTGCTCCCGGTGGAAATTGAATCGCAGAAATTCGCCATCGACACGGGAACCCGTCCCGTGTCCTACCGGCCGGACCTCACGCCGTCGGGCGTTCGTTCCGCCGTGCTCTCGCTGGACGACGACCCCGTCGAGAATCTGAAGGTGTGGAAGGAACTGCCGGAGTTCTACTGGCACTATCCGGTGACGAAGTTGAAGCCCGCGGCCGAGGCGTACCTGACGCACCCGAAGGACCGCACGACGGACGACAAGCCGATGCCGATTTACGCCGCCCATTACTACGGCAAGGGGTACAGCGTCTGGGTCGGCTTCGACGAGACGTGGCGCTGGCGGTTCAACGCCGCCGACAAGTACTTCTCCCGGTTCTGGAGCCAGGGCGTGTATGTCGCCGGCGTGCCGCGGACCGTCGGCACAAAGCTTACGCAGCTTTCGCTGGATACGTCCGACCCGCAGCTCGGGAAGACCGGCCAGATCTACGCGCGGCTCTACAACCCCGACCTGCGACCGATCGCCGCCGAACGGCTGGAAGCCCGGCTCGAACGGCTCGACGCCGCCGTCGACGACCGCGACCGCAGCCTGCCGATCGAACTCAAGGCCTTGCCCGGCGTACCCGGCGAGTTCATCGCGACGATCCCGTTCAACCGCGTCGGCCGCTTCGCCCTCCGAGTGGACAACGGCAGCGATCCGGCGTCGCTCGAATATCGCGTCGCCCTGCCGCCAGACCACGAGCAAGCCGCCGGCGGGCTGGCCGAGGAACAACTCCGCAAACTCGCCGAAGCGACCGGCGGCACGTTCCACCGCGAGGAGGACCTGCACACGCTCGCCGCGAGCGTGAAGCCGAAGACCGCGCCGTTCAGTCGACGCGACGAGACGCTGCTCTGGAACAAATGGGCGATGCTCCTCGTCATCGGTTTGTTCTCGGTGGAATGGATCGTCCGGAAATTCAACAGCCTGAGCTGAAATGCAAAGCCCGACTTCCGAAGTCCGGTTTCGACTTCGGAAGTCGATCGCACCGAGGACTTCCGAAGTCGAAGCCGGACTTCGGAAGTCGGGGATTGTGGAAAGGGATCATTTGGTATTTCAACAGCCTGAGCTGAACCGCATGGACGAACTGATCCACCAACTGAAGCGCTGGCAGGGCCGGGAACGGTTGTTCCGGTTCGCGTGGGGACTGGCGCGCTGGTCGGCCGTCGTGCTCGGCGGGCTGGCGACGTGCTGCCTCGTCGACTGGACGATTGACCGCTATCGCGACACGCCGATGCTCCTGCGCATCCTGATGACCTTCGGCCAACTGGCGCTCTACTCTGCGGCGGCGGTCTGGTTCCTGTATCGACTTCGCACGCCGTCCATCGATGTGCTCGCAAGCAAGGCCGAGACGGCGTTCCCCGAGTTCGACCACCGGATCGTGACGGCGCTGCAGCTCAACCGGCCGACGGCGAAGACGCAGGGGATGTCCCCGCAGCTCATCGGCGACGTGACGCGCGAAGCCGTCGCCCTCGCCGCACGTCACGACCTGACGAAACTCGCCGAGACCGATCGCCTCCGCCGCGCCGCCCTTGTCCTCGCGCCGCTGGCGCTCGTCGCCCTCGCGATCTTCGCCTTCAATCCGAAGCTGGTGCTGGCGCTCGTCGCCCGGCAAGCCCTGCTGCCTGCGGACATCCCGCGATCGGTCGCCCTCGTCCCCGACACGGCGAAACTCTGGCCCAGCGGCGATCCGGTGAAGCTCACCTTCCGCGTCAGCGGCAAATTCACGGAATCCTCCGTCGGCACCGCGATCGTCGAACCCGAAGGCCTTCCCGCCGAGACGTACGACCTGAAGTTCCTGGAACGAATCGACGAATCGACGGCGCGATTCGCGGCCGACTATCCGCCCTCCAGCGTGCCGTTCACGTTCCGCGCCCGCCTGCACGACGGCCGCACGCGCGTGCCCGGCGAAGTCCGCTTCGAGCCGCGCCCGGTCGTCAAGACCGTAAGCGCCTGGCTGCGAATGCCGACCTACGTCGACCCCGAGGGAAAACGCACCTACGAACGCTTCCAGCCCGAAGGCGAAGTGACCGCCCTGCCCGGCTGCGGACTGCGCGTGGCGATCGAATCGTCCAAGCCGCTGAAGAGCGCAAGCCTCGTGATGCTCCAGCGCACGGCCGCCGGCGTCGAGGAACCGCTCGGCGAACCGACGACGATGGCGCTCGACGCCGATCGCACGGCCGCGAGTGCCGTCGCGGCGATTCCGGCCAAGGCCGTCGGCTACCGCATTCTCGTGACCGACGACAATGACTTCGCGAACCTCAACCCGCCCCGCCGCGGCATCGGCATCGCGCCCGACGACCCACCGCGCGTGAACCTGCTGCCCGAAATCCTCAAGGACCCGCGCGACCCCGGCCCGATCGACGACTACGAAGTGACCGGCATGCCCCTCGTCCTCGGCGGCCGCGTGCAGATCGGCTACGCCGCTCGCTCGCCCCTCGGCCTCGACCGCGCGTTCATCATGTACCGCGTCAACGATTCCGAATCCTGGACCCCCTACCCCCTCGCCCCGACCGTCGCCGACCTCGCGAAGACCGGCAAGTTCATTCCCGAACTCGGCGTCTTCGAGAATTCCGGCGAGGATGGCAAAGTGGACTTTTACCGCTTCCCATCCCCGGATATTGACAGCGAACCCCCGGGGCTGGAAGCCGGCGGGCGCTACAACTTCGAGACGGCCGCACTCAAGAAAACCGTGAACGGGAAGGAAACGAAACTCGAAGTCGGCGACCGGGTTGAATTCCATGTGGCGGTCTATGACCGTAACCCCGACCCGAACCGCCTGCCGGGGCGTTCCGAAAGCCGCATCAAGGCGGTCGTGACGCAGTCGCAGTGGGAAGACTGGAACCGCCAGCGGGACCAGAGCCGCGAGCGGTTGAAGCAGCTGGAGGAACGGCAGCGCGGCGTCTTCGGCGGGGCCGCTCCCGCCGCCGGCAACCCGTTCCGCAAACCGTGACGATTTCTCCGTTGCACCGCGACGGAAAAGGGTCGATACTGAGTTAACCTTCCGCTGGGCCGTCTCTCCGCCCCGCGCTTCCGTTCGGAGTACGTCCATGTCGATTCGTCGCCTCGCGCTCGCCGCCCTGCTCGCGGGTTTCGGCCTCCCGGCGTCGGCCGCCAACCCGGACCTCGATCCGGCCGCGCAGAAGATCCAGCAGAAGAAGGTGCAGGCGGAGATCGAACAGACCGCCCGCCGGATCGGCACGACGCTCCGCGCGATGCGCTACCAGAAGCTCGACGCCGGCACCGAGTCCAAGATGCTCGACGAAGTGGCCGTGACGCTGAAGGGTCTCAGCGACGAACAGGTCAAGGCCGTCCTCAAGCACCTTGACGGCGCGCTGAAGGCACCGGACGAGGAGACGGCCACGAAGGAACAGCGCGAGGCGTACCTCAAGCACCGGCAGATCGTCACGTCGCTCAAGGGTCTCGTCCACAAACTGGACATCCTCAAGACGCTCGACCAGGCGGCGACGCGGATCGACAAACTGGCCAAGGACCAGCTCGCCTTGCATTTGAAGGCGGTCTCCGCGGAGAATTTCAAACCGGTCGCCACGCGCCCCGGGCGCATCGTGCGGGACGACCGCGAGGAACAAGCCGACAGCCAAGGCGACCTGCGGAACGAAATCCTCGCCATCACGACGCAGCTTGGCACCCTTCGCCCGAATTTGAACCCGGACCAGAAATCTCGGCTGGATGCGGCCGACGCGCACGGCAAGGGCGGACAGATCGCGGCCGACATGCAGATCGCCGCCAGCAATCTGAATGGCGGGCAATTCTCGAGCGCCTCCGACCGGCAGTTGCGTGTGGCCAAGGAACTCCAGGCGCTCGCCGCCGCGCTCCGATCGCCGCGCGACAAGATCGCCGCCATGAAGGAGCTGCGCGATCGCGTCGAGAAGGCGTTCCAGGCCGAGACCGCCCTCAAGGCCGAGACGGAAAAGGCCAAGAACCCCGAAGAGCGCAAGCGCGACCCCGACCGATTCGAGCGCTACGCCCAGGACCCGAAGAAGGTCGAAGCGCACCGGCTCGCGGACGAACAGGCGAAGCTGGAATTCGAGACGCGCGAGATCCGCAAGACGCTGGAGAACGTGTCGAAGGAGGCCGCTGCGAAACTGACGCCGGCCGAGTCCGAGATGAAGCGGGCGCAGGACGAACTGCGCATCAACGAAAGCCCCGAAAAGGCCGTGCCCGCCGAGGAGAACGCCGCCGAGCGCCTCAAGGAGACGCGGGACGAACTCGACAAGCAGATCGCCGCCGCCGAGAAGGAGAAATCCGACGCCCTCGCCGCGACGAAGAAGGCCGCCGAGGAAGTGCAGAAGCTGATCCAGGAGCAGAAGAAGGTCCAGGCCGAGACGAAGGACGCGAAGAAGCCGGAGAACCTCGACAAGGTCGCCCAGGCGCAGAAGGAGATCGCCAAGAAGGCCGAGGAACTCAAGAACCTGCCCCTGCCCGACAAGAAGGACGCCACCGAGGCCCTGAAAAAGGCCGCGAACGAGGCCGACAAGGCCGCCGACAAGCTCGCGAACCGCGAGAAGGACGAGGCCCAACCCAAGCAGGACGAGACGCTCAAGGCGCTTGAAGCCGCGAAGAAAGCGCTCGACGAGAAGGCCGCGGAGATCGAGAAGCGCCGCGAGGACATGGCCAAGATCGACGAGGCCCAAAAGAAGCTCGAGAAACTGACCAAAGAAGAAAAGAAGATCGCGGACGAGGCAAGGAAGTCGACCGACTCCGACAAGGGAAAGAACGAGGAACTGGCCAAGAAGCAGGAACAACTGACACCCCAGACGAAGGACGTGGCCAAGGACGTGAAGGACGCCGCCCCCGACGCCGCGAAGAAGATCGACGAAGGCGCCGAGAAGATGGAGTCCGCCAAGAAGGACCTCGACCAGAACAAGCCGATGCCCGCCGCCGACAAGGGGAACGAAGCGGCCAAGAAGCTCGAGGAAGCCCAGGAGGCGCTGCAGAAGAAGGCGGAGGAGCTGAAAGCGAAGGAAATCGCCGACCAGGCCGCGCTGCAGCCGAACCAGGTGAACCCGCAGGACGCCGCCCAGCAGTTGGCGAAGGCGATCGAGCAGGCGAACAAGGCCGCCGAACAGGCGAAGAAGGCGGAGGAGCTTCAAAAGAACCAGGCGCAGAACCTCGCGGAGCAGCAGAAGCAGATCGCCAAGCAGGCCGAGCAGATGAAGCAACCCGACGCCGCGGCCGACGCGCAGGAGGCCGCCAAGGCGCTCGAGAAGGGCGACCTGCCAAAGGCTTTGCAAGAGCAGCAGAAGGCGCTCGAAAAGCTGAACGATGCCGCCAAGGGTGAGCCGATGCCCGGCGAACCGATGATGGGCGAAAAGGGCGAAGGCCAACCCATGAAGGGCGAAGGCCAACCCATGAAGGGCGAAGGCCAACCCATGAAGGGCGAAGGCCAACCCATGAAGGGCGAAGGTCAGCCGATGTCCGGCGAGCCGAAGAATAACGCCCAGCTCGCCAAGGCTCAACAACAACTGAAGGAAGCCACCGAAGCCCTTCAACAGTCGATGCAGGCGAATCAGGCCGCTCAGGCCGCCCTTAACCAGGCGCAGGCGCAGGCTCCGACCTCGGTGCAGGAGCAACTGAACCAGGCCGCGCAGAAGCTCAACGACGCCGGCCAGCAGCTCGGTCAGGGCCAGCCGATGCAAGCCGGCCAGTCGCAGCAGCAAGCCGCCCAGCAACTCGGCCAGGCGCTCCAATCGCTCAACGAAGCCGCCAAGCAGATGGGCCAACCCGGAGCGCAACCCGGCCAGCCCCAGCAGGCGCAGGGCCAGCAACCCGGCCAACAACCGGGCCAACAACCCGGCCAGCAACCGGGGCAACAACCCGGCCAGCAACCGGGGCAGCAGGGTCAACAGGGGCAGCAACCCGGCCAGCAGCCCGGTCAGAAGGGCCAAAACAATCAGGAAAACAACCAGGCCAAGGGCGAAGGCGACCGCCAAGGCCCCGGCCAGATGAAGAACGCCGCCTCCAGCGGCACCGCCAAGGACGCCGACGGTTCCTTCATCAACCTCCAGAAGAAGGAACGCGACAAGGTCCAGCAGAACGCCGAAGCCGCCTTCCCCGCCGAGTTCCGCGAGAAGCTCAAGAACTACAACATCAACATCAAGAACGCCGGCAAGCCGCAGGAGAAGGCTCCCGCGAAGCCCGAAGAGAAGAAGCCGTAATCGAGGACCGATCCATGACGCGGTTGCTGCTGGTCCTGTCGGTGTCGTTCGCCCTTCTCGCCGCGCCCGCCCGCGCCGACGAGAAGGTCAAGATCGACGCCGACACCAAGAAGTCGGTCGACAAGGCGCTCGCCTGGCTCAAGGACCACCAGGACCGCGACGGGAAGTGGGGCAACACCGCCGTCACCTCCTTCGCCCTCCTCGCCTTCATGGCCAACGGCCACGTGCCCAACCAGGGCCTCTACGCTCCCGAAGTGGCGAAGGCCGTCCGCCACCTCCTCGCCGAAGCGAAGGAGGACGGCTACCTCGCCGGCCGCGGCGGTGGCAACATGTACTGCCACGGCATGGCCACGCTCGCTCTCACGCAGGTCTACGGCATGACCGGCGACGAGGAAGTGAAGAAGGTCCTTAAGAAGGCCGTCGACCTCATCGTCAAAAGCCAGAACACCGAGGGAGGCTGGCGCTACGATCCGTCCCCCACCGGTGCCGACATCTCCGTCACGATCATGCAGGTGATGGCCCTGCGGGGCGCCAAGGATAGCGGCCTGCACGTCCCCGACGCCACAATCAAGGACGCCCTCAAGTACATCGACAAGTGCCACGACCTCCGCACCGGCGGCTACAAGTACATGCCCTATTCCTCCGGCGCCGGCTACGCCCGCACCGCCGCCGGCGTCTGCGTCCTCCAACTCGGCGGCGACTATGAGGCCAAGCAGATCGAAGCCGCCGTCAAGTACATGGAACGCGAAGAAAACGACCGCCAGCACTACTGGTACGGCCACTACTACGCCGCGCACGCCTTCCATCAGGTCGGCGGCAAGAAGTGGGAGGACTACTACTCCCGCATGAAGGACACGTTGCTAACGCGCCAGCGCGCCAGCGGCGAATGGCTCGAACGGATGGAGCAGCACAACGGCGCGTCCTACCAGACCGCCATCGCCGTCCTCATCCTCAGCGTCCCGTCGAACTACCTGCCCATCTACCAGCGCTAGCCGTCCGCCCGACGGCTCAGAAGCCCGCCAGCCGCTCCTTCGCGTCGCCGAACGTCGCCGCGGGCACTCCCATCGCGTCCAGGATCGAAAGGTACAGCCCGCACAGCTTCCGCTTGTCGTCGCCCGCCTTCAGGTAGTCGAGCGCCCGCCCCGTTCGCAGAGCGCCGCCCAACCCGCCCGCCAGCACCAGCGGCACTTGCCGGCCGTTGTGCGCGTTCCAGTGCTCCGATACGAACATCACGCACGAATGGTCGAGCACCGTTCCGTCCCCCTCCTCCATCTTCGCGAGCCGACCGAGCAGGTACGCGTACTGCTCGACGTGGCAGTTCACGATCGCCTGGTACTCCTTCCCCTCGTTGGAGTGGGAGTAGCTGTGGTGGTCGTCGCGGATGCCGAGGAAGGGGTAGACCTGGCCGGAGAGGTCCCGTGAGAGAAGGAGCGTGGCGACGCGGGAGCGGTCGGTCTGGAAGCCGAGCGCGACGATATCGCACATGAGCCGGGCGTACTCGCGGAAGTCCTTCGGCTGGCCGGCGGGGGGCCGGGCACCCGCCGGCGCGTCGTTCCCGCCGCCCGCGCCGGTCCGGTTCAATCGCTGCACCTGCTGCTCGGTTTCCCGCACCGATTCGAGATACTCGTCGAGCTTGCGCCGGTCGGTGCCGCCGGCGCGGCCTCCGACATCCTTCGCCTGCTCCAGCACGTCGTCGAGGATGCTGCCCCGCAGTTTGCCGGCCTTGCCCCCGAAGAGGCTGTCGAACGCCAACGCGGGATTCAACTCGATCGGCACGGGCGAATCCGCCGTCCGCCACGAGATGTGCGAGGCGTACACCATCGAGTACTGGCTCTCGTGGAATCCGCTCACCGGCTGCTCGCAGCCGAGGACGAGGCTCGGCTGCGGCGTTTCGTCCTCGAAACGCTTGGCGAGGACCTGATCGAGGCTGACGCCGCCCTGGATGGTGCGCCCGCGCTTCAGGGCCGCGCCGGAGAGGATGTTGCCGGTGCACTTGGCGTGCCCGCCGTCGCCCTCGCGGTTCCAAAGTCCGTTGACCACATTCAGCTTTTGACGGAACGGCGCGAGCGATCGCAGGCTGGAGCCGAGTTCCATGTCGGCGCCTTGGCCCTTCGCCCACCAGTGGTCGGGCGAGATGCCGTCGCCGATGAAGAGGCAGGCGAACCGCTTGGGCGGCGCCTTCGCCCCGGCCGCGCCCGCGACCGACTCCATCCACGGCAGCGCGACCGTGAATCCCAACCCTTGGAGGATCGCGCGGCGTGTCGGCATTCGCGGCGTGGTCATGGTCTGGCTCCCGTGGAAAGTCGTTCGCGGTATCGGGCGGCCGAGAAATCCCGGCCGCGTTGCTGGCGGAACTGCGGACTCGTCGCGACCAATTCGAAGAGCGGCGCGAGGCGGTATCCGTTCGCGCCGAGTTCGGCTCGCATGCGGTCCAGCAGCGGTTGATCGGAGAGCAGGAGCGAACGGCCGAGCGCGTAGCCGAGGAATTTCCGGCAGAGCGTATCGGTGTATTCGTCGAGACGCGAAGCGGCGACGCGGTCGGCGAACGCGGGCGTGCCGCGAGTCTCGGTGCCGTCCGGCCAGCGGACGCGGTCGTCGACCGGCCGGCCGGCGAGGTCCTTCGACCGCGCGCGGCCCGTCGGGTCGAACCCCTCCATTCCCAGGCCGTACGAATCGAAACGCTGGTGGCATTTCGCGCATTTCGCGTCGGCGACGTGCGCCGCGAGCAGTTCGCGAATCGTCTTGCCGTTCGTGTCGGTCTCCTTCGCGGGCAACACCGCCACGTCGGGCGGGGGCGGCGGAATATGTTCGCCGAGGAGCTTGTGCACCACCCAGAAGCCGCGTTTCACCGGGCTGGTCCGCTGCGGCTGCGAATGCCGTGCGAGGACGACGGCCATGCCGAACAGCCCGGACCGGCCATGCTTGCGCAACCCCTCGACGCGCACCCATTCGTCGCCGCCGCCGGGGAACGGCAGGCCGTAGTGCGCCGCGAGCGGCTTGTTGACGTATGTCGAATCGCCGGTGAGCAGTTGCAGGATCGGTTCGTCGTTCCGCACGATGGCGGCGATCCACCGCGTCGGTTCCTCGAAGATCGCGGTCTTGAGCGAGTCGTCGAACTTCGGAAACGTCCGTCGATCGATCGTTTCCTGGCGGAGGAAATCGCGATAGCCGAGCCATTGGCCGAAGAACTCGCGGGCGAACCGTTCGGCCTTCGGGTCCCGGATCATGCGCCGGGCCTGCTCACGCAGCGCCTTCGGATCGTTCAGCGTTCCGGCCTTGGCGAGCGCGAGAAGTTCCGCGTCGGGCGGGCCGGACCAGAGGAAATAGCTCAACCGCGAGGCAAGCGCGAAGTCGGGGAGCGGGGCGACCGTATCGCCCGGCGGGGCCGGGACGTCCAGCATCGCGAACTTCGGCGACACGAGGATGCGGACGATCGCGGCGCGAACGGCGGCCTCGACGCCGTGTTCGGGATCGCCGCACAGCGCGTCGTAGAAGGCTTCGATCTTGCGGGTTTCGTCGGGCGCGAGCGGTTGACGGTAGGCCCGTTCCGCGAAGGCGAGGATGTCTATCCGGTAGATGGGCCGCGCCGCTTCAAGGGTGGCGGCGCGCCGGCGCAGGCCGGCGCGGATGTCCGCGAAGAACCGGGTGATCGGGTGCCGGGCGAGTTCGTCCCCGGTGGCCTTCACGTTGGATCGCTTCAGGTAGACCGCCTCGAACCGTGCGAGCGTATCGTCCTTCGTCAGGTCCGGGTCCTCTTCCTTGAAGCCGTCGAAATCGCGGTGTTTGAGGAAATTCCGTTCGGAACGCTCGAAGAAGACGAAGCCTCGCAGCATCCGTTCGGCGATGTTGGTGGAGAACTCGAGTTCGTTCCAGAGTCGGTCGAGTTCACGGTTTTCGTCGTCGTCGAGCACGAGGCGTCGGAGTGGAGCGTCGTCGCGGAAGAAGCCTTCGATGAGGTGGAAGCCGGCGGAAAGCCCCCGCGTGGGGTCGACGTAGCCGAACCGGTTCGGGAACAGCCGGCAGAACGCTTCGCCGGATTTCCGAACGGCTGGCGGAGTCGATTCCGTCGGGAGGTCGGAGATCGAAACGGAAAGCTTCGCGAGATTCGCCGGGTCGAACGTCCCGCGAGCCGCGGCCGTGCGGGCGCGTCGGGCGAGGTGATCAATCGGCCCGTTGCCGGCGTTCGCCACGATGGCGGGGTCTTCCTTCGGGCCAAGCTCGCGCGCCAGTTTGGCGACGTCGCCGGCCAGCTTGCGTACGCCGTCCCGGGCGGCTGCGGGATCCGCCGGCAGTTCGTTCCACCTCGCTCGCAGCCATTTCAGGAAATACGCATCGCCGTCCGTCGCCGCCAGCGCGTCGTCGAGTGCACGGAGATATCGCCGCGAGAGTTTGCGACCCCCGGCCCATTCCTCCAGTGAGCGGCTGTTTTGGTTCGCCGGCCGGTTACGGTACGCTCGCAAGGCTTCGAAATAGACCGCGTAATCGACGGCATGTTTTTCGTAGAAGCGGAGGATCGCCTGTTCGCCGTATTTCTGGCGGTCGGCGAAGGAGACCACCGGATGCGGTGCGAACTCCAGGCCGCGCGCGGTCAGGACCGCGTGGTCGGCCACGAATTCCGCGGCGGAGAACTGCTTGCGGAACAGTCCCGGCGACATCGCGAGCGCCTCGCCCGTATTGTCGAACCCCTCGCCGGAGGCCGGATCGACCGGGAAATCCTTCGCCGGCCGAATGTCGAAGCGGGTAAGGTCGTGGATCGTGGCGTCATATTCGGAATTGGAAAGCCGACGCGAGGGGACCGGCCCCGGATCGCCGTCGCTGCGCCGCGCCTCGACGAGCAGCAGATTCTTCAACTCCTTCGAGAACGCGGCGCGGTCCTTCGCGGCCGGTTGCGGCGCATCCTCCGGCGGCATCTCCTCATGCCGCACCGACCGCAGGACGAGTTCCCAGACACGGAATTCGCTCGCCACGTCCGTCGCGTCCCCGAACCGCTCCAGGTTCAGTTCCGCGCTCGGCTTCTTCGAGTTATGGCACCGAACACAGTGCGACTTCAGGAATGGTCGGATCGAATCGCCGAACGGCGCGGCCGCACACTGCCGGCCCGGCAGGAATGCCGATGCGGATAGCATCGCGACCGCGATGACGAATCGAAGCAAACCGGAATGGTCCATCATGTCGACGGCGGGAAGAGGACGGCGGCGGGGGTCGGCTGATCCATTAAAGGATAATCGATCGGCGAGTCGAAGGATAGCGAAGCATCTGGATTTTGCGAAGTCGTACTCGGATGAATCCGTCCGTGATGAAAGCGCATCGTCCGACGGGTTCCGCCATGATCATTCCGTCGACGCAAGTCCTTTCGAGGCCAGTATGGTTCCGGAATTCCGCATTGGGTCCGCCAAGGGGTGGCGCAGACGCGGCGGAACCATACCAACCGTTCCACCGCCCTACCAGCCGATCCAGTTGCCGAAGCCACCCTCCACCTGGGTTGGCAGCGTTTTCGCGCCCTCGCGGTCGTCGCGGATCAGGAAGCCGGAAAAGCGGGAACGGGTCACGTTCTTCAATAGCACGCCCACCGGTTCGCAGTCGAGCACCGTGCAGTTGGTGACGTGGAAGCGATCGCAGTTCGTGAACTCCATGCCGGCCTTCGCCGCCTTCACGCCGGAGACGTGCAGGCCGGTAATGGTGCAGTCGGAGCTGTCGCGGAAGATGACGCAGTTCGTCGTCGTCGGGCTTTCCTCGCCGCGGTAGCGCGGGTTGCGATCCATGGCGTTCGGGCCGACGACGACGTGGGCGCTGTGCTCGACGAGCAGGTTGTGCGAGTACGCGGTCCAGAAGGTATTGCCGGTGACGACGACGCCGCGGGCGTGGTCGAGGTGGACGTTCGTGTGGACGTCGCTGAGGATGTTGCCGGTGATGGTGACGTGGCCGTCGCGGAGTTCGTCGATCTTAGCGCGGGCGACGGAAGGCCCTTGGATGCGGATGTTCGCGCTGCCGGGGGCTTCATGGTTGTGCTGGATGGTGTTGCCGGTGATGGCGACTTCGGCGTGGGAGCCGCCCCGAGAGTCGACGTACACGTTGGCGGTGGGCGGGCGATCCTTGCCGTGATTGGATTCGATGTCGCAGCCGGTGATGTGCAGGTTGCGGACCTCGCCGCCGCGGACGACGATGCCGCCATCGTCATTGTAGCTGACGTGGCTGCCGGTGACGTTGATCTGGTGCAGGTTGACGCCGTCCAGGAAGACGCCGACGCCGCGATTCTGATAGATGTGGCAGTCGGCGATGGCGACGTTGCGGTTGCGCTTCACGAGGTGAATGCCGTGGCGGCAGTCGCGGACGTGCAATCGCGTGATCGTGAGCATCATGGTGCCGCTGGCTTCGACGCCATCGGCTTCGGGGTGGCCGCCGACGATCTCCACACCGTCGAGGCCCGGCATCCGTTCGCGGTCCCAGACGAGCGGTTTGACAGACTTCGGCGCGGCGGTGCCCTCGTGGTGGCCGACGAAGCGGATGGCGGGACCGGGGCCGGCCATGACGATGCGCGCGACCGTGCCGCCTTCAATGCAGGTGAAGTCGGTCTTCTCGAGGTCGATGACAAGCGGCGTTTCGATGCGATAGGTGCCGGCGGGGATGCGCACGTGACCGCCCTTGTCGACGAGGGCTTGCAACGTCTTGGCATCATCGGCGACGGCAGGTCGATACGCGAGGATCGCGACGAGGGGAACGGCGACGAGGGCGAGCGCGACGAGACGGCGGCGCATGGCGGATCTCCGGGAGGTCTTGCCTCCACGCTATCCGCCGGCGGGGGCGATGGCAAACCGCCTGAGCGAATCCGGGGATGCCAATAGTTCATCGGCCACGTCGACGGCGCGGCGGAAGCCGCCGCGCGCGAGCAGCCGTTCGAGGCGCGCAAGGCTCTTGCCGATCCCGACGTAGGTGCGCCACTTCGAGAGTCGCTTCAGCGGCAGCTTGGGCTGGTCGACGTCGAACTCCCAGGGATGGAAATAGAGCATGCCGACGGCGGGCGAGGTTTTGGCTTCGAGCTGTGCGAGGCCGCGCCGCATGAACAGGGGCGGGAAGAGGCGGAAGTATCCGCCGCCGGCGACAGGCAGGTTCTGGCCGGCGAGTCGCCAAGTGGCCGGGGGGAGTTCGAGGATCGTGCGTTCGCGGCCGACGGCGAGGAACGGCATGCGCGGCGAGTCCGGGATGCCGTAGCGGTCGTGGCGGACGGGGAAGATCGAGCTGTCGTAGCGGAAGCCGAGTTCGACGAGTGTGTCGATCGCCCACGGCGTCTTGCGCGTCACGCTGAAGGTCGGCGCGCGGAAGCCGACGACGGCGCGGCCACCGGCCTGTTCCAGCGCGTCCTTGCTCCTTCGCAAGTCCTCGGCGAACTCCGCCGGCGTGAAACGATCCACACGGCGGTGGTCGTGGCTGTGCGAAGCGATCTCGTGCCCGGCGTCCGCGATGTCGCGCACGAGCTTCGGATGCGATATCCCGATTTCGCCCACGATGAAAAATGTCGCCTTCGCCTCAACGGCGGCGAGGCGTTCCAGGATCGTTCGCGTCGTCGCTTCCATCCGTCGCGCGTACTCGTCCTTCAAAACCGGCGGGCATTCCAGCCCGAACGCGGCTTCGATGCGGTAGTGTTCCTCCACGTCGAAGCTGAGGATACAGGGAAATCCGGAAGTCTCGCCCACCCGTTCGTTCCTTGCGCGGTTTGGAGATTTCATCAAGATAGGTCATAAAACGGCGGGGTAGAACGGCCGCGCCGCGCGATCGTCTTCTAGAATGGTGGGCCGTTTCCACGCCGGAGTCTTGCCGTGAGCGTCTGGAGTTCGCGACGACAGATGAACTACAAGCGGGCCGCGTTGCTGCTGGCAGTG
Organism: Gemmataceae bacterium; assembly: GCA_019636445.1. GTDB lineage: Bacteria > Planctomycetota > Planctomycetia > Gemmatales > Gemmataceae > Limnoglobus. Next base: position 25,287 of record JAHBXO010000012.1, read on the forward strand.
CTCGCCACGGTGGGCGGGGCCGGGTATGCGGCCAACCAGCGCCAGGTGCGCCGCAACGCGGACCGGATGCTCGACCTCGCGCGCGCCGCACGCGACGACCAGAACCGCGGCGACGCCCTGCAACTGTACGAATCGTACTTGAACTTCCAACCGCGCGACGTGGACGCCATCGCCGAATACGCCGCGATGCTGGAATCGGACACGAACCCGAAGGCGCGTCGTTCGCTGCTCGATGGCTACGAGCGTCTGCTGCGGGTCGCTCCGCACCGGGCGGAAGAACGCAGGAAACTGGTCGACCTCTATCTGACGTATCAGGTCTTTACGTCCGCGAAGCACCACCTCGCACCGCTGCTCGACCCCGTGACTGGCACGCCGGACGACCCGGACCTGCTAAAGCAACTGGCCACTTGTGAATTTCGACTTGGGCGTTCGTCCGATGGCGTGGCGATCTTGAAGCGGCTGATCGCAACCGGCCGCGCGGGGCCGGAGGTCTATCAGAAGCTGGCGGACGTTTATCGCAAGGAGAACACGACGACGGCCCTCGAGGAAGCCGAGAAGGTGATGGCACAACTGGCCAAGGACCGCGCGAACGACACCGGCGCCCGCGTCGTTCGCATCCATCACCTGTATCAATCGGGCCGCGTCGACGAGGCGCGAGCCGAGATCGCGGCGGCGGCGAAGGAGGTGCGCGACGCGGAGAAAAGTCCGGAGTTCTCCCTGCTGCTGGCGGACCACTATGCGCGCGACCGGCTCTTCGACGCTGCCCGGGACGCGCTCGCCCGCGCCATCGGCGAGAACCCGAAGGACGCCCGCCTGCGCACCGCGTACTATCAGACGCTCGACCAACTGCGGGACAAGGCCAAGGCCGACGAACAGCTCCGCAAAGCCGTCGAACTCGCCAAGAACAACGATCCCGGCACGCTCGACCTGATTGACCTGATGATCGACAATCGCGAATTGGACCTCGCGAAGCGGGAGATCGAGCGGCGCTACAAGGGGAAGGAAACGTTTCGACCGACGCACGACTACCTCGTCGGCCGCGTCCTGTTGGTGGAGGGCGATTGGCCGGCGGCGCGGGCGTCGCTCACGCGCTGCCTAGAGTTCTTCGAAAAGCACCCCGCGCACTATGCAAAGGCGCAGGTGGGACTCGCGCAGTGCCAGACGCTCGCGAACAACCCGGAGCGCGCGCTGGAAGCGTACACGCGGGCGGTGGCGGCGAACCCACGGATGAACGCGGCGCAGCTCGGCCGCGCCGAGACCCTGCTGCGATTGAATCGATTGAAGGATGCCGAGCCGATCCTGCGCGAGTACGCCGACGCCTTGCCGGCGGCGCGGCTGGCGCTGGCGAACGCGAAGTTCGCGGAGATGCTGACGCGACCGGTAAACCGACGAAACTGGTCCGAAGTGGAATCCGCCTTCGGCAAGCCGCCCTTCCCTGTCGGCATTGAAGTGTTGAAGGCCAAGCTCCTGGCGGCACAGGGTAAGCCGGCCGAGGGGGAGGCGCATCTCAAGAAGCTCGTCGCCCGCGCCGGTGATGCACCGGCGGTGCATGTCGCGATCGCGGAGTTCGCCGCGCGGCGTAGCCCGAAGGAAGCCGCCGACGCCATCGCGGCGGGCGAAGCCGCCATCGGGGACACCGTGCCGTTCCGGCTGGCGAAGGCGGGCCTTGCCGGTCGGGCGCGCGACGCGGCCGCCGTGTCGGCCCTCGCTACCGATGCCGGAAAATTTCCCGCCGACGAACGCCATCAACTGTTGCTCGGCCTCGCCAACTGGCTGTACGCCCTCAAGCAAGTCGACGAAGCCGCCAAGCTCGCGAACCAGGTCGCCGGCGATCGGCCGCACGATCTGAACTCCCGCATGCTACTCGCGCAGATTTATCTCCAAGCGGGCCAGCACGCCAAGCTCGACCCCGTGATCGCCGACCTGAAACGACTGGACGGCGAAGGCGGGCCGCTGTTCCTCTACGCATCGACGATGGGCGAACTGGCTCGCACGCCCAAGCCCGACGCGGCCACGGCGAAGCGCCTTGCCGAGCAACTCGACGCCGTCGTCCGCAAACGGGAAGTCTGGACGCGCCCGCACGCCCTGCTCGGCGAGCTCGCCCTGCGCGTCAACGACCCGGACTCCGCACTTAAGCACTTCCGCAAGGCGTTCGAACTGGGTGAACGGGATGAAGCCACCTTCCGTCGGCTCCTCGAACTGCTGCTCAATCGCGGTCGAACCGACGAGGCATATCGAATACTGGACGATCGCGACAAGATCGCCGGGCTGCCGCCGGACCTCTTCCAAACGCACGCCCTGCTGGAAGCGGCCAACGGCAAGGGCGGCGAGCGCAGCCGCGAGATCGTGCGCAAGACCGCCGATTCGACGGATGCGCAGGTGCAACTCTTCCGCGGCCGCTGGCTGGCGCTGAATGGCGATCGCTCCGCTGCGATTCAAGCATTGGAAGCCGCGGTGAAACTCGGTCCGCAACTCGCCGACGCCTGGATCGCGCTGGTGCGCGTTCAGGCGGCCAGCGATCCGGCCGCCGCCCGCGCCACGGCTGCGAAGGCTGCCGCCGCATTGGCGGCCGGTCAATCGCCCGCGCGGTCCGCGCACGCCGTCGGTACCTGCCACGAACTCGCCGGCGACGCGGCCGCCGCCGAACGCGCCTACCTCGCGGGCCTGCAAGCGACGCCGAACGACGTGCCCGTCCTCGTCTCGCTCGCCGACCTCTATCGCCGCGCCGGCCGGCACGCAGACGCCGACGCTCGCTGCCGCGCGATCCTCGCCGCCGAAGCCGACGACGACTCGCGGCGCTGGGCGCGGCGCGGCCTCGCGCTCGGACTCGCCTCCGGGCCGAACGCCCACGCCCGGCTCGACGAAGCCCTGGCGGCGCTTGCCCCGAATTTCCAACCCGTCGAACACCCCGAAGATTTGCGACTGAAGGCGTTCCTGATGGCACGCGATCCGTTCCGCCGGCTGGACGCGCACGCCATCCTCGAGCGATCGGCGGCGCGCGATCCGCTCTCGCCGGACGAAGCCGCTCAGCGCGCGACGCTCTTCCTCCAGGAAGGCCGCCTGCAACCGGCTGAATCGGACCTGCGCGAGGCGACGAAGTCGCCGACGTGCCGGCCGGCTCACTTGATTCTGCTCCACCAGGTCCAGTTGCGAGCCAAGCGGTTCGATGCGGCGAAGCCGACGCTTGAACGGATCCTCGCCACGATGCCCGGCAGTTGGGACGCGACCGCCGAACAGGCCCGCGCCGCCGCCGCACGTGGCGACAAGGATCGCGCTGCAAGCCTCGTCAAGGCGTTCCCGAACGCCGACAAGCCGGACATGCAACTGCTGGCGACCGGCCCCCTGCTCGCCGAACTCGGCTGCGACGCCGAGTCCGAAGCCGCGTACCGCGCCGCGGCCGCCGGTTCGAAGCTGCCGCAGCGGCACGCCGCGCTCGCGATGTTCCTGATCGAACGCGGCCGCACGCTGGACGCCATGACGACCGCTTGGGCGCTCGCGCCCGCCGACCTGCCGCCGAACCTGACCAAGGCGACTCTACTCAAGAACGCCATCGCCGCGCGGCCCCGCGCCGCCATCGCACCCGCCGATCTCGCCGAGTGGGACCGCCTCGTCGGTGAGATCACCAAGTGGATCGACGCCGAGCGGAAGTCGAACCCGAAGGACGTGTCCCTCATCCTCGCGACCGCCGCGATCCTCGACGCGCAGGCCCGCACCGAGGATGCGATCGCCGCGTACGAGTCGGCGCTCGCGCTGGACGCGAACAACCTGCTCGCCCTCAACAACCTGTCGTCGTTATTGGCCCTGCACGCGCCGGAAAAGGCCGCCCGCGCACTCGAATTGGCGAACCGCGCCCTTGCCGCCGCCGGTCCGCGCGGGCACGTCCTCGACACGCGCGCCATCGCCCATCTCGCCGCCGGCCGGCCCGACGAAGCGATGAAGGACCTCGCCGCCGCCCGCCTCACCGACCCGCGCGCCGTCTACGATTTCCACGCCGCGCTCGCCGCCGACAAACTCCACGAAACCGACCGTCGCCGGCAATTCCTCGAATCGGCGAAGACCAAAGGCCTGAAGCGAACGCAACTCCACCCCCTTGAATGGCCGCAGTACGAACGCATGTACGGCCCGGAGTAGGCACCCACAACGTCGTACTTCGCCATCGAAACGAACCGCGATGTCGTGCGAACGACGGATTCGGTCTTCGAGGGCGCGGATGCGCGCCAACGTGCGCCCGAGGCCAAGGAAGGCCTCTCTACCGAAGAGCCGAATCGCCACCGCGGGTTGATGCGGCCGGTTTTCCCGTAGAGGCGATAGGTGTCCAAACAATTATCTTCGGCACGACTCCGTCCACGGGGAAATCAAAGAAGCGCTCCCATCAGATGCATCAACCCGGCGGACGCAGCGAACCAACCCAATACGGCCACGACTCGCTGCCAGATGGGCCAACGCCGCAGCACCCCAATGTGAGTCGAGACAATCCAGCCCAGTCCGCCCAGGGTCGGGATCAGCCGCGAGGCCCATAACGGACCACCAATGACGTTCTGGAACTGCATTGTGATCGTGACGCCGATGGCGATCAGGACAAACACCACCCAAGCCAGGACGGGCAGATGAAGTTCGAAGTAGATCGCCAACTTCCCGGCCATGGATCGTCTGGACTGGATCAGATAGTCGGCGCACCAGGCCGAATGCACCGCCCACGTCATGATGAACATGAACAGAAAGACCAGCATCACCCAACCGATGATCAGCCCGACGGCGGCCCGGTTCGCGTCCAGCGCCTGGCGTTGCAGGTTCTCCAGCGCCCGCTTCTGGCCGCGCGCGTCGAGCGTCAACTCCTCAGGCGCGAGGTACTGCCGCAGGTATTCCGCGTCCTTCGGCGGCACGGTCGTCCACCCGAGGCTCTGCTCGCTGAGGCCGCTTTCGAAAATTTCATCGAGCGGCTGGATGGGATGGAGGTACAGTTCGCGCAGGGTAATCCTCTGCGAGACCATCATCGGACTGAGAATCGCGAATGCGACGAAGAGCGTAATCAGCCCGACCGCGGCCGCCGACGCCATTGCCGCGGTCGAGGAGCGCGGACGAACCATGCCCCGAACGAACCAGCCTCCAAAGAGGATGAGGACCGAGGCGGCGGCGAGGAACGAATAGCGAACCGCCGGTTCCGTTTGAGCAAGGTTGAGGATGCGCAACGGATTCATCAGGGGCGTATCGGGCGGCAGTAGCACGGGAATGCTGTTGCGAATCAGGGCGAACGGCGCGTACGTCGCGACGAGTCCGCAGAGCACCCCCGTGGCCGTCACGCTGCCGATGGTCGCCAGGTTCCTGCGCATCCACCGCAGGGCCAACTCGAAGCTCCCCGGCGGCCGAGCGATGGTCGGTTCGCCGCGTGCCCAGCGATCCAGATCCTCCGCCAAATCGGCGGCGCTCTCGTAACGGCGCTCGCGGTCTTTACTAAGGCATTTCAAGGCGATCACGCCGAGATCGCGATCTGCTGCCGGGTTGTGGACGCGCGGATCGTCCGGTTCCCGTTCGATGACCTCCTTCACGGTGGTGAAGACCGTTTCGGCCCGGAACGGAGGACGGCCCGTGAGCAACTCATAGAGAATGGCCCCGAGTGAATATACGTCCACAGCCGTCGTGAGACCCTTTTCCCCTTTGGCCTGTTCCGGTGCCATGTAGCTCGGCGTGCCAAGAATCGTGCCGGTCCGAGTGGCGCCGTCGTCGGCATCGACCCGCTTGGCGAGCCCGAAATCGGTGATCGAGGGCGTGCCGTCGCGATCCAGTAGAATGTTCGCCGGCTTCAGATCGCGATGGATAATGCCGCGCTGGTGGGCGTAGTGGACAGCGCGAGCGAGCGTCGAAACAAGTGACGCGATGGCCTGAGGATTCGATCGGTAATCGTCCGAACGGTCCGCAAGACTGCCTCCTTCGATGAGTTTCATGCTGAAGTACTGGTGCCCGTCGTTTTCGCCGACTTCGTAGATGGGCAGAATGTTCGGGTGTTCGAGATTGGCGGCGGCTTCGGCCTCGCGGCGAAATTGTTGGATCGCGGCCGGTGTGGCGTACGTGCCGGCCAGGATCAGCTTCACCGCCACGGGCCGGTTCAGCGAAACCTGACGTGCGCGGAACACCGCGCCCATGCCGCCACGGGCGATCTCGGTTTCGAGTTCGTAGTCGCCAAGGTAGCGGACACTCGGAAGGTCCGCGCGTCCGGGTCCGCCGGCCGAAGCGGTCTCGTCCGGTCCTGGCAAGTGGAATGCCGAAGCCTGTTTCCCCAAACGATCGAAGTCCAGAAAGAACGACCGCAGGCGGGCTGCGAGATCGGGATGCCGGGCCAGCAGTTCGGCCCGATCCGGCGATCGACCGGTTTCGGTCGCCTGGATGTACTCGGCGACGATGCGATCGAGCATGTCGTACGCGCCCGTCGCTTCCGACTGCGTATTCATGGCGAGGTTTCCTTCGGGCCGATCTGGAGGCGGAGTTGTTCGAGACCACGGCGGAGCAGGGAAGCGATCGCTGGAACGGTCTTGCCAAGGCGCTGGCCGATCTGTTCGAGGGTCCAGCCCTGACAATGTTTGAGAACAACGACTTCGCGCATCCGTTCCGGCAGCCGGGCCAGCGCGTCCGCCAGGCGGAGGAGTTCCTCGTTGCGAGAGGCCTTGGCACTCGGGCTGGTCTGATCGGAGGCGAGCCAGGCGACAAGTCCGGACGCGGAGCGATCGAGATCCTCTTCAAGGCGGCGTTCACGGTCGATGGCGCGCTTGTCGCGGTCGAAATGCCGGGCAGCGTCGTGGAGTTCGTGGGCGAGGATCTTGCGCAGCCAGACGGTGATCGCGGCCGGATCGTGCGTGCGGAGTTCGGCCAGCGCGACCGTGGCGCGGAGGAATGTCTGTTGGACAATGTCGGCCGGATCGAGCTTACCGCGTAGCCGCTGATCGAGATGCACCGTCGCGAGTACAGTCAGGTACGGTCGGTACGGCTCGAGGATTTTCGCAGGATCGGACGCGGTGCCCATACCGGATTAGACGGCGTGCCGCGCGGAGTTGTCCAAAGTATTTTTCGTTCGTCAGGCGATCACCTCCCGCACCACCTTCCCGTACACGTCCGTCAGGCGTTCGTGGCGGCCCTGGTGGAAGTATGTCAGCTTCTCGTGGTCCAGGCCCAGGATCGCCAGGATCGTCGCGTGCAGGTCATGAAGGTGGACCTTGTTCTCAACCGCCTCGAAGCCCAGCTCGTCGGTCGCGCCGTAGGCGGTGCCGCCCTTCGCGCCGCCGCCGGCGAACCACATGCTGAAGCCGTACGGGTTGTGGTTGCGGCCCGGCTCGCCCTTGCCCTCGCTGAACGGCATCCGGCCGAACTCGCCGCCCCAGACTACGAGCGTGCTGTCCAGCAGGCCCCGCGCTTTCAGGTCCGTCAGCAGCGCCGCGATCGGTTGATCGACTTCGCCGGCGTGCTGGCCGTGGTTCTTCTCGATGCTCGCGTGGGCGTCCCAGGTCTCTTCAAGGTGGCCGCCGCCGGAGTAGAGCTGCACGAAGCGGACGCCGCGCTCGACCAGCCGGCGGGCGATCACGCAGTTGCGGCCGAACTCGTCGGTCGGCTGCTGTCCGACGCCGTAGAGGTCGAGCGTCTTCTTCGATTCCTTCGTCAGGTCCACCGCCTCCGGCGCGGCCGATTGCATCCGATAGGCCAGCTCGTAGCTCTCAATGCGGCCGGCGAGTTCCTTGCCGCCGGGGCGGGCGTCGAGGTGTTCCTGGTTGAGCTTCGCGAGGAGGTCGAGCTGTTCGCGCTGGGCCTTGGCCGGCAGCGGGCCGCGAAGGTCGAGGATCGGATCGCCGGTCGGGCGGAAGAGCGTGCCGGAGTAGTCGGAGGACATGAAGCCGTTGGACCAATTCGGCTGGCCGCTGATGGGGCCGCCGCGCTTGTCCATGAGGACGACATATCCGGGGAGGTCTCTGTTCGCGGTGCCGAGGCCGTAGACGGCCCAACTGCCGAGCGACGGGCGGCCGATGAAGGTCTTGCCGGTGTTCATCTGCACGAGGGCGGAGCCGTGCGCGTGGCTGTCGGTGTGGCAGGAGCGGATGACGGCGAGCGAATCGGCGTGTTCGCGGACCTTCGGGAAGAAGTCCGAGATCATGAGACCCGATTGGCCGCCGGGGCGGAACTTGCGGAACGACGGCGTGAGGAAGCCGATCTTGCGGCCGCCGGAGTTGATGAACTTCTTGTCGGCGGGCAGCGGCTGATTCGCGAACTTCTCCAGCGTCGGCTTGTGGTCGAACGTGTCGACCTGGCTTGGTCCGCCGTTCATCATGAGGAAGATGACGGACTTCGCCTTTGCGGGGAAGTGCTGCTTCTTCGGCGTTTCCGATGCGGATGCATGCCGGGAGAAGAAGCCGTCGGCCGCGAGGTAACTCGTGAGGGCGAGGCCGGCGAAGCCGCCGCCCATCTCCCAAACGAACTCGCGCCGGGTCTGGCCGCAGGGGAAGTTCATGGCAACCTCATGGCGAGCGACCGCGAGTCGATCAATCGACGTATACAAACTCGTTCAGATTCAGCAGCACGTGGCATAGCGACGCCAGCGCCCGAAACTCCGCGTCCTTGCGGTCGGCGAAGTTCGCCCGCTGCTTCGCCAGGTGATCGGCGGCAGCCTTCGTTTCGGTCGCGCTCGGATCGCGGGCGAGCGCGGTCCGCCAGGCCGCGACAATTCGCTTCGCTTCGTCGGATTCCTTCATCGCGCGCTTCGCGAGCGCGTCGCTCTGCTCGTGGGCGAAGCGGTTGTTCATCAGCGTCAGCGCCTGCGGGGCGACGGTCGTGCTGTCCCGTTGGCCGCACGGAAGCGTCGTGTCGGGGAAGTCGAAGGCGGTGAGCTGTGGTGGTAGCAATCCTCGCTTGCTGAAGATGTAGAGGCTCCGCCGGCCCTGCTCCTCCGGCGGCGACGCCTTCCACGCGGCGGACTTCGTGGACAATCCTTCGAGCGCCTCCGTCGCGATCTCCGGCGAGAAACTCGGCCCGCCGATGCGGTCCAACTTCAGGTTCCCGGCCACGAACAGCATCGAATCGCGCAGGACCTCCGCTTCGACGCGACGGCGTTCGAACCGCCACCACAGCTTGTTCCCGGCATCCGTCCTCGCGTACTCGTTCTGCTTCGGATGCAGCGACACCTGACGATAGGTCCGCGAATTCAAGATCATCCGGTGGATGTGCTTCGTGGACCAGTTGTTCTTCATCAACTCCCCGGCCAGCCAGTCAAGCAGTTCCGGGTGCGTCGGCTTCTCGCCGGTGAAGCCGAAGTTGTCCGGCGAGCGGACGATCCCTTGGCCGAAATGGAACTGCCAGATGCGATTGACCCAGACGCGCGCCGTCAGCGGGTTCTTTGGATCGACGATCCAGTTCGCGAGCGCGAGGCGGCGCCCCGTGGTCTTCGCGTCTTCCTTCGGCGGCGCGATCGGCTTGTCGAGCGACGGGATCGTCGAGAGGTGCCCAGGCTCGACGACCTCGCCGGGCCGATTCGGGTCGCCCTTCTTCAGGAGCTTGATCGGCGGCACCGTCCGCCCGCGATCGGTCCACGAGAAGACCTCGGCGCCGATCTGCTTCGGATCCGGTCCGCCGAGGTGCTCGCGCGGCCCCGGTTCGATGAACCCCGCCCAGAACGCCCCGGCCATCCGGTAATAGTCCGTCTGCCGGATCGCGTCGAACTTGTGGTCGTGGCAGCGGGCGCACTTCACCGTCAGGCCGAGGAAGGCCGAACTCGTCGCGCCGACCATGTCTTCGAGGCGGTCGTATTTGTACTCGTTCGGATCGTTCGGCTCGTCGTTCCAGGTGCCGAGGCGGATGAAGCCTGTCGCAATGGCGGACCGCTCGGTCCGATCCGGCAGTTCGTCCCCGGCCAGTTGCTCGCGCACGAACCGGTCGTAGGGCAGGTCGTCGTTGAACGCCTTCACGACGTAGTCGCGGTATTTCCAGACGTGCGGCTTCACCTGGTCGCGTTCGTAGCCGCAGGTCTCGGCGTAGCGGACGATATCGAGCCAGTGCCGTCCCCAGCGTTCGCCGTAATGGGGCGACGCGAGGAGCGATTCGACGAGCATCGGGTAGGCGTCGGGCGCGGCGTCCTTCGCGAAAGCTTCGACCTGCTCGAAGGTCGGCGGATAGCCGAGCAGGTCGAAGTAGAGCCGGCGGATCAGCGTCCGCTTGTCGGCCTCCGGCGCGGGGTCGAATCCCTTCTCCTTCAACTTCGAACCGACGAGCTGATCGATCGGACTCGGAACTTGCGACCGGAAACTGGTAACAACCACCGGTTGCAGCGACCACCAGTCGCGGCCGGCGCGCGTTTCGATCGTGCGTTCGAACCAGTCCAATACACGGCCCTTAGGCCACACTGCGCCGGCCTCCATCCATTTCTTGAGCGCGGCTTGCTGCTCCTTCGGCAGAGGCCGGGGCGTCTCGCCCTTCGGCGGGGGCATCTCGCCCGCGTGGACGCGATCCAGCACAAGGCTTGCGTCCTTCTTCTTCCCGCCGGCGCGGAAGCCCCTCTCGGACGTCACGTCCAGCCCGCCGGACGGCGACGAACCGGAATGGCATTCGACACAGTGGTTGAGCAGGATCGGGGCGATCGTTCGCTCAAATTCGTCCGCACGGGTGATACCCGTGAAGAAGCACGCGAGCACGATCGCGAATCGGAGTGGCGTCATGGGAAGCGGGAGAGTTTTTCAAGATTCCACAGAATTGCGAGTCTAACGACGGGTGTCCATCGATTCAAACGAAAAACGGGCGGAGGGGAAACCCTCCGCCCGTTGAACGGAACAATTCTTCGTTACTTCGCTTCGCCCGAGGCGACCGGTTCCGGTTCGGTTGGTGCCGGTGTTGCCGACGACTCGATGACGAGTTTCTTCTCGCCCTCGACCTCGCCGAGAGTCACGCGGATCGTGTCCTTGCCTTCGAACTCGCCCCGAAGCAGCGATTCGGACATCGCGTCTTCCAGGTACTGCTCGACGGCCCGACGGAGCGGCCGTGCGCCGAATTCGGTGCTGCTTCCCTTTTCGATCAGGAAATCCTTGGCCTCTTCGTTGACGGTGAGCGTGTAGCCCTTCTCCTTGAGCCGCTTCGCCACCTTCGCCAGTTCCATGTCCACGATCTGCTTGAGATTCGTGGTGTTCAGCTTGCGGAAGACGATGATATCGTCGAGACGGTTCAGGAATTCCGGGCGGAACTCCTTCTCCATCCGGGCGACTAGCTTCTTCTTCATTTCGGCGTAGCTGACGTTGTCGTCCTGCTTGCGGCCCTTGAGGAGCGTCGCGGTCATGTCGTCGGCCGACACGATCGTCTCGGCGCCGACGTTGGTGGTCATGATGAGGATCGAATTCTTGAAGTCGATCGTCCGGCCGACGCTGTCCGTGAGGCGGCCATCCTCCATGATCTGGAGCAAAGCGTTCCAGACGTCCGGGTGGGCCTTCTCGATTTCGTCGAGCAGAACGACGCTGTACGGCTTGCGGCGGATCTTCTCGGTGAGCTGACCGCCCTCCTCGAAGCCGACGTAGCCCGGGGGCGCGCCCCACAACCGGCTGACGTTGTGCTTCTCCTGGTATTCGCTCATGTCGAGCGAGATCAGGGCCGTCTCGTCGCCGAACATGAATTTGGCGAGCGACTTCGCGAGCAGCGTCTTCCCGACGCCGGTCGGGCCGGCGAAGATGAACGTGCCGATCGGGCGCTTCGGGTCCTTGAGGCCGACGCGGCTCTTGCGGATGGCGCGGGCGATGGCGTGGATCGCCTCGTCCTGGCTGACGACCGCGCCGTGCAGTTCGTCCTCCATCTTGAGCAGGCGCTTGGATTCGTCCTCGCCGACCTTCTTGAGCGGTACGCCGGTCATCTTGGAAACAACTTCCGCAATGACTTCCTCATCGACCACGCCATCGGCTTCCTTGGCCTTGTCGCGCCAGTCCTTGGTGATGCTCTCCTTCTTCTTCTTGAGCTTGTCGGCCTGGTCGCGAAGGCTGGCGGCCTTTTCGAAGTCCTGCTCGGCGACGGCGGACTCCTTTTCCTGATTGAGCTTCTCGATCTGCTCGTCGATCTCCTTCAGGTCCGGCGGCCGCGTCATGGACTTGAGGCGGATGCGGGCGCCGGCCTCGTCGATGACGTCGATCGCCTTGTCCGGCAAGCAGCGGCCGGAGATGTAGCGGTCAGAGTACTCGACAGCAGCCTTCAATGCGCCGTCGGTGATCTGCACGCGGTGGTGCGCCTCGTAGCGGTCGCGCAGGCCCTTGAGAATCTCCACCGCTTCCACGTTGGACGGTGGATTGACGATGATGTCCTGGAATCGCCGCGCGAGTGCCTGGTCCTTCTCGATGTACTTGCGGAACTCATCGAGCGTCGTGGCGCCTATGCACTGGATCTCGCCGCGGGCGAGCGCCGGCTTGAGAACGTTGCTGGCGTCGATGGCACCTTCCGCTCCACCCGCACCGACAAGCGTGTGCAACTCGTCGATGAACAGGATAGTGTTCTTCGCGCGGCGGACTTCGTTCATCACGGCCTTGATGCGCTCCTCGAACTGGCCGCGGTACTTGGTGCCGGCGACCATCATGGCGAGGTCGAGGACGACGAGCCGGCGATCGCGGAGGAGGTCCGGGATGTTGCCGTCGACGATCATTTGCGCGAGGCCTTCAACGATGGCGGTCTTGCCGACGCCGGCTTCGCCGAGCAGCACCGGATTGTTCTTCGTGCGCCGGCTCAAAATCTGAATGACGCGTTCGATCTCGTTGGCGCGGCCGATGACGGGATCGAGTTTGTTCTGGCGCGCCAGTTCGGTGAGGTCGCGGCCGAAGCTGTCGAGCGCGGGCGTCTTGCTCTTGTTCTTGCCACCAGATTGCCGTTCGCCGGAGCCGCCGCCGCGTTCCCGTTCGCCCGTTCCGCCGCCCGACTCGTTTTCATTCGGCATGTTGTGCCCCAGTAAGTTGAGAACCTCTTCGCGGACATCCTCGAGCTTCAGACCGAGATTCATGAGCACCTGCGCCGCGACGCCTTCCTGTTCGCGGAGCAGGCCGAGCAGCAAGTGTTCGGTCCCGACGTAGTTGTGGTTGAGGTTCCGAGCTTCCTCGATGGAGTACTCGATAACCTTTTTGGCGCGGGGCGTGTGCGGCAGACGGCCGAGCGTCGCGGAGTCGCCGCCGGGGCCATGTTGCACGATCCGCTCGACTTCCAACCGAATCTTACGCAGGTCAATGTCGAGATTTTTGAGGACGTTCGCGGCGACGCCGGAACCTTCCTTGACGAGGCCGAGCAGCACATGTTCCGTGCCGATGTACTCGTGGTTGAACCGTTGCGCTTCCTGGTTGGCGAGTTGCATCACCTTCCGTGCGCGGTCGGTAAAGCGTTCAAACATCGTGAACGGTCCTCCTCGAGTTTTCGGACAGTCGTTGTGCCATCATATGCAGGAATGGTGCCGCGAACCAACCCCGATTGCGCGGTGCGATTCGAGAGAGCGACCGGGAAGAAACCGTCGTACCGTGCAAAGGCATTCGCGAACTGAATGAGATCGGCGTCCATGCCGCGATGTTACGAAAAATGAAATAATAAGATCATGTCATGACAACATTTTGAGGAATTCAATCAAACAGCCTCGCTTTTTTCTTGACAACCTTTCCCAAGTTAACGAGATTGACGCCAGTTCGACTCGTCTCCCCGCAAATCAGGAAGAATCACCGTGTCGCGCACCGCCCGTACCGCGAACCGATTCCGCCCCCGCATGGAAGCCTTGGAGGCCCGTGACGTGCCGGCCGTCATCACGGAAGTGGCTTTGAGTGGGGCGTTACCAACCCCGCAGGGCATCGTCGATGGCCCCGGCGGCGTCTGGTACACCGACCCCGGCGCGAACAAGATCGGTCGGATCGCACCCGGCGGTCTCGTGACCGAGTTCTCACTGGCAACCGCACTGTCCGATCCGCGCGGCATCGCAGTCGGCACGGACGGCGCACTCTGGTTTACGCTATTCGGCATCGATGCGATCGGCCGACTCGACCCCGCAACGAACGCCATCACGACGTTCGCGCTCCCTACGGGCACGGCTCCGCTGGAAATCGCCGCGGGTTCCGATGGTCGGCTTTGGTTCACCGCGGCCGGTACCGAGCAGATCGGCGCGATCACCACGGCCGGTGTCGTCTCATTCGTCGTCACACTCACCCCCGGTGACACGCCCTTCGGCATCACGGCCGGCCCCGATGGCCGTCTCTGGTTCACCCAGCTCGGTTCCAACGAAGTCGGCGCGATCACAACGGCCGGCGTCCTTTCGGAGTTCTCCACTGGGACAATCACCGCGCCGGGCGCGGCGATCACCACCGGTCCGGACGGAAACATCTGGTTCGGCTCTTCCGACGCCGGGAACCTCGGCCGATTCACCACGGCCGGCGTGCTGACGGAATTCGCCGGGATCGGTAGCGGCGATACCAACTTCGGCGACATCGTCAGCGGACCGGATGCCGCTCTATGGTTCACGGAAAGCACGGGCAATCGCATCTCCCGCGTGGATACTACGGGCGCGATTACCGACACCTTCGACACGACGGCTGGCGGCATGCCGACGGGAATCGTCTCCGCCGCCGACGGCAACCTGTACTTCACCGAACCGGGTGCCGCGGCCGTCACGCAGATCACGACAGGTGGCGTCCAAACGACGACGCAACTGGTCGCTTCCAGCGGCCCCACGGAACTGACGACGACCTCGGATGGTACCGTCTGGTTCAGCCAGTCGGACGCGAACAAGATCGGTCGGCTCTCGACCTCAAACGTCCTGATCGAATACTCGCTACCGAACGCGTTGTCGGATCCGCGCGGGATCACTGCCGGGCCCGATGGCAATATCTGGTTCGCCGAATTCGGCGGCGACCGGATTGGTCGGATCACGCCCGCGGGAATCCTCACGGAATTCGAAGTGACGGGGGCCGGCCCGCGCGACATCGTCACGGGTCCGGACGGGGCGCTCTGGTTCACCCAAACGGCGGCGGATCGAATCGGTCGGATCGACACGAGCGGCACCGTGACCGAGTTCGACGTGCCCGGCGCGGGGAGCGCACCGTTCGAGATCGTGCTCGGTTCGGATAACCGGCTCTGGTTCACGCAAAGTGGTTCGAACGAAATCGGAGCGATCACGGCCGCGGGGGTGGTGAGCGAGTTTGCCGTTCCGGGCACGGATAGCGTGCCGCTGGGCATAACGCTCGGGGCGGACGGGGCGGTCTGGTTCACCCAGTTCGCGAGCAGCCAGATCGGCCGCATCGATACGGCGGGGATCATTTCCGAATTCTCCACCGTTGCGGCCAACGGCGGACCGACGAGCATCGCATCGGCCATCGACGGGCGGCTGTGGTTCACGCAGGCGAATGTGAACGCTCTCGGCCAGATCAGCGTCGGCGGCGTGGCGTCGGAAACGTCGGACGGGCTGACCGACAGTGCCGGACTCGCCGGCATCGCGACGACGCCAAACGGATCATTGGTCGCCGCCGAGACGACCGCGAATCAGATCGCCCGCATCTTCGTGGGGAATCCGTTCAACGCCGCATCCATCATTGCCGCCGGCACGGACCGCGGCGCGCTCAACCGCGTTCGCGTTTTCAACGGCGACGGGGCCGAGCTTTATAGTGTCATTCCGTTCGATCCCAACTTCCAGGGCGGCGTTCGCACGGCGACCGCCGACGTGAACGGCGACGGCATCGCGGACATCATCGCCGGCACCGGGCCGGGCATCGTCACTCGCGTGGTCGTCATCGACGGCGATACGCAGGAAATCCTCTTCGACTTCATGCCGTTCGAGCCGTCCTTCACCGGTGGCGTGTACGTATCGGCCGGCGATCTGAGCGGCGACGGCATCGGCGACATCGCCGTTTCGCCCGACGAGGGCGGCGGCCCCCGTGTGGACATCTACGCCGGCGGAACGAGTCTGACCCGGATCGGCACGTTCTTCGGCATCGCCGATCCGAACTTCCGCGGCGGTGCCCGTACCGCCATCGGCGACGTCGACGGCGACGGCCGCGCCGATCTGGCCGTCGCGGCCGGCTTTGGGGGCGGCCCTCGAGTAGCGGTCTTCAACGGTACAACGATCTCGAACGCGGACCCAACCCGGCTCTTCAACGACTTCTTCGCCTTCGAACAGACGCTACGAAACGGGGTGTTCATCGCACTCGGCGACCTCGATGGCGACGGGATGGCGGAAGTAATCGCCGGCGGCGGACCGGGCGGTGGACCGCGCGTCACCGCCTTCAATGGTGCCATGCTCGTGAGCACCGGCGGTGCCGCGATGATCCAAGTCGCCAACTTCTTCGCCGGCGATCCAAACCTCCGCGGCGGCATCCGACTGACGACCAAGAACCTCGATGGCGACGCCCTCGCCGACATCGTGACGGGGGGCGGCACCGGCGGCGGAAGCACCGTCACCGCGTACCTCGGCGTGCTTGTGGCCGCCAATCCGGGTGCCCCACCGCCGGAATTGTCCTTCGACGGATTCCCCGGCTTCACCGGCGGCGTCTTTGTCGGTTGAACTGTCTCACAACCTTCGACTATCCACTCCAGGAGACGATGAAATGCGATTCTTGAACTCGATCCGCCGGCGGCTCGGCTATGTCGCCGTCGGTGCCGTGGCGGCCCTTGGTGTCGCGGCCATTTCGCAGGACGGCACCGAGGCGGCCGACCACCGCGATGGCCCCATCTTCGCGAACACGCCCGCGAACGGCCGCGCGGACATCAATGATATCTATCTCTTCCAGGCACCGGGCAACATCAACAACACGGTCATCATCTTCACCGTGTCGCCGTTCCCCGGCGGCGGCGGCGGCACGCCGGCGACGTTCGACCCGACGCTTGTCTACGACGTGAAGGTCGACAACACCGGCGACGCGGTCGAAGACATCACGTTCCGGTTCACGTTCGGCGCGCCGAACGGTCAGGGCGTGCAGGCTTTCACGATGCGCGGCCTGCCGTCGACGAAGTTCCCGCCGACCGGCATCCTCGCCACTGGCAATACCGGCGCGAACGTGAATGTCCGTGGCGGTGGCCTGGTCCGCGCGGCCGTGCAGGACGACCCGTTCTTCTTCGACGCCACCGGATTCGGCCAGTTCGTTGCCGCGGGCGCCGTGCCGTTCCCGCGACCGGTAGGAACGGCCGCGAACTTCTTCGGCCCCGACGGCAACACGCTTTCCATCTCGCTCGAACTGCCGACCGCGACGCTCCGCTCCGCTCCTAGCAATCCGAACATTGGCGTGTTCACGACGACGGTCCGCAACGGCGTACAACTCGATCGCACCGGCCGACCCGCCATCAACACGGCGCTCGTGCCACCCGTCCCGCGCAACAGCCTCGGCCGCGGCGACCGCCGCAACGCGTTCAACGCCGGCCTGCCCCGCAACGACCGCCGCGCGTTCCGCGCCGACCTGATCGCGACGCTCACGAACGTTTACGGTCGGCCGCTCAATGGTCCGTTCCCGACCAGCGCGAGCAGCCTTGCCGACTTCCTCCTGCCGGACATCCTCACGTTCAACACCAGCACCGCGTTCACGACCAACGCCGCCGACGCCAACGGGTTCCCGAACGGACGCCGGATGCGCGACGACGTGATCGACCTGGAACTGAATCTTCTCACCGGCGGTGGCATCACGACCGACAACGTGGCTGACGACAACGGCGACAAGATCACCGACGGAACGATGCGGGCCAACGGCACGTTCCGCCCCGTCGCGTTCCCGTACATCGGGGCCGCGAATCTGCCGCTCAACGGCGCCGGGAACTCCTTCCCGCGCCCGTAACCCGTTGCATTCCACCCTCGGCCGGGACGGTTTCCGTCCCGGCCTTTTTCGTCGATGCCAACCACCATGAACCGCACCCGCGCCGCCGTCGCCTTCTCGCTCTTCGTCGCCGTCGGCATCGGATACCTGGCCCTCCGCCAGCGGTCCCGCCCCGTCGCGCCGCCCGGAGCCGCGGTGCCCGCAGTCCCGGCGATCGACCGGCCGATTCCCGTCCGCCCCGACACCGAACCTTACGAACCGTACAAGTTCCTCTACACCACCGAGCAATCCATCCAGGTCTTTCGCGAACGCTGCAAGCGCGACCCCGGCGACTACGCCAGCCGCACGACGCTCGGCGCGCTTTTCCTTCGGCTTGCTCGCGAGACCGGCGACGGTGCCAACGTCGATCGCGCAGCCGAGCAGTTCGACGACGCGCTGAAGCTCTTCGACAAATACGGCCCGGCGAAGGTCGGACGCATCCACGTGATGCACGCGAAGCACCGTTTCGCGGATGCGAAGGTGGCGGTCGAAGCGCTCTTGAAGGACGACCCGGACGATGCCGAATTGCGCGTGCTGCTCTTCGACGTGAACCTCGAATTGGGGAACTACGACGCGGTCGAACCGATCCTTGCCAAGCTCGAAAAGGACCTTACCAACCCCATGCCACCGAGCCTCATGGCTAGGCGGGCGCGACTGCTGGAACTGCGCGGCGACCCCGAAGGCGCGATCTCGCTGTTGGGCCGCGCGCGCGAGGCGGATCGCGAGGCCGAAGCGATGCGGGTGTCGCTCGCGTGGTATTCGTCGCGGATCGCCGAAGTGGCGCTGTCGCAGGGGAAACTCGACGCCGCCCAGTCGGCGATCGAATCCGCCATCCGCGACAATCCCGGCTCGCCGGCGCAGAAGGTGATTCTCGCACGCGTTCGATTCGCGCAGGGGAAGCCGAAGGAGGCCGCCGCCATCCTCGACGAACTCGTGAAGGCGGACCGCGACATCGAAGCGTTCGTGGCGAAGGCGGGCACCGCGCCGGGAGAATTGAAGTCGCTGGCCAGCAGCCAGAACTCCGACACGTATCTTCTGCTCGGCGACGCCCTCTCCGTGGCCGGCGACCCGGCGAAGGCGAAGGACGCCTACGCGATGGCCGACCGCAAGATCGATCGTGAAACGCCCGTCGCCGTGCGGGAACTCGTTTTGAACTACTGCGACCGGAACCACCGGCTGCCGTTCGCGCTGGATCTGGCGGCGAAGGAGGCGAAGACGCGGCGGGACGTGGAATCGTGCGACACGCTCGCTTGGGCGCTGTTCAAGAACGGCCGACTCTCCGAGGCGGACGCCGCCGCGAAGGACGCCTTGCGGCTTGGCACGAAGGACGCCCTCTTCCACTACCACGCCGGCGCGATCGCCCACGCCCGCAAGGACGCGGCCCGCGCGAAGGAACACCTCGCGAACGCACTACGCATCCATCCCCACTTCTCCGCCGCCGCCGAGGCGAAGCGACTCCTCGCCGAATAGACGAACCCGGTTGCCGGCCCCACCCTCCGTTCGGACAATACCCGTTGTCGAACAATCCAACCGGAGGGTTTTCCGTGGCCGTGAACGTGGCGGTGGTCGGTGCGACCGGGGCGGTGGGCGAACTGATCCGCAAGGTGCTCGTCGAGCGCGATTTCCCGGTGAAAACGATCAAATTCCTGGCCTCAGCGAAGTCGGCCGGGAAGACCGTCGAGTTCGCGGGGAAATCGTACCCGGTCGAACCGATCTCCGCGAGCGCCTTCGCCGGCGTCCAGATCGTCCTCAGTTCCACGCCGTCGTCGATCAGCAAGGAATTCAGCCCAATCGCGGCGAAAGCCGGTGCCATCGTCGTCGATAACTCGTCAGCCTGGCGGATGGACCCGGACTGTCCGCTCGTCGTGCCCGAAGTGAACGCGGAGCAGTTGCACCATGCTAAGAAGGGGATCGTCGCGAACCCGAATTGCGTCGCTATCCCGCTGACGGTCGCGCTCAAGCCGCTGGCGACGTTGGGTAACCTCAAACGCGTCGTAGTGTGCACGTATCAGTCGTCGTCGGGCAAGGGTGCCACGGGGCTGACGGATTTCGGCCAACAGATGGCCGCGTTCGCCGCCGGCAAGCCGGTACCCGCCCCGACCGCGCACCGGGCACAACTCGTCGACAATGTCATCACCCTCGACTGGACGCTGGACCCGAACGGGTACACCGAAGAGGAGAACAAGGTCGTCAACGAGACACGCAAGATCCTCGGTTTGCCGGCGCTCGGCGTCAGCCCGACCTGCGTGCGGGTGCCGGTGCGGGTTTCGCATAGCGAGGCCGTGAACGTCGAATTCGATCGCCCCGTGACGGTCGCCGACGCGAAGGCGGCATTGGCGAAAGCCCCCGGCGTCGTGCTTCTGGACGAAACGAAGGGCGAGTTCCCCCAACCGGTCCACGCCGCCGGCAGCGATCACACCTTTGTGGGGCGCGTGCGGCAAGACCTTTCGAATCCGCATGCCCTCAACCTCTGGCTCGTCGCGGACAACCTTCGCAAGGGCGCGGCCAGCAATGCGGTGCAGTGCGCCCTCGAATTGGTGCGCCGCGGGATCGTGAAGTAGCGGCGACGCCATGCGCAACCTCAAGATGATCGTCCGCTACGACGGCACCGACTTCGCCGGCTGGCAGACGCAACCCGGCCAGCGCACAGTTCAGGAGACGTTGGAACGCGCGATCCAGGGCATCACGTGCGAGGATCGCATCCGGGCGAATTGCAGCGGGCGGACGGATGCGGGCGTCCACGCATTGGCGCAAGTCTGCAACTTCTACACCGCTACGAAGTTGGACTGCGCCGCGCTCCTGAAGGCGGTGAACGCCAAGCTGCCCGAAGACGTTCGAGCGATGGCGTGCGACGAGGTCGGACAGGCGTTCGACGCGAACCGCGACGCCGTGCGGAAGATGTACCGGTACGTCATCAACGATACGCGCACGCCCGACCCGTTCCTGCGCCGGTACGCGTGGCAGCCGCTGCGCCGGCTGGACGAGGACGCGATGCGGCGCGCGGCGCAGAGCCTTGTCGGCCGGCACGACTTCCGCTGTTTCGAGACGCACTGGCCGAACCGACTCAGCAGCGTTCGCACGATCTCGTCGCTGGAAGTCTACCGCCACGAGGAGTGCGTACGGATCGAGGTGGAGGCCGACGGCTTCCTGTACAACATGTGCCGGTCGATCGCGGGCACGCTGTATCAGGTCGGCCGGGCGTACTGGCCGGAGTCGAAGGTGAAGGAGATTCTGGAGGCGATGGATCGCCGCGAGGCCGGCCAGACCGCGCCGCCGCAGGGGCTATTTTTGGTCAGGGTTACGTATTGATCCTCCGCTTTGCATTTTTCATTTCTCATTTTGAATTGGTCCGATGATTTTGAACCAATTCAAAATGAGAAATGAACATTGCAAAACTGAAAGGCGAATCATGTCCGAGTTCGCGTATCCCGTCGAACTGCCGATCGAACCACTGACAAAACCGCCGCTGGCGACGGTGAGCGTGCCGGGCAGCAAGAGCATCACGAACCGGGCGCTCGTGCTGGCGGCGCTGGGCAGCCGAACCGCGGCAACGGTGCTGACCGGCGCGCTCCAGAGCGAAGACACGGAAGTGATGGTGGAATGTCTGCGTCGTCTCGGTTTCCGCGTCACGACCGACTGGCCACGCGCTCGCATCGTAGTCGGTCGTTCCGGAAGCGATCGCATGATTCCCGCAACGGAGGCGGATCTTTTCGTTGGCAATTCCGGCACCAGCGTCCGGTTCCTCGCCGCGATGCTCGGGCTGGGCCAAGGCCGGTATCGACTTGACGGCATCCCGCGCATGCGCGAACGGCCCATCCAGGACCTGCTCGACGCCCTCGCCCAGTTGGGCGTGAAATCGACCTGCGAACGCGGCACGGGCTGCCCGCCCGTCCTCATCGAAACCGAGGGCTGGCACGGCAATCACGTCGCGGTGCGAGGCGATGTCAGCAGCCAGTTTCTGAGTGCCCTGTTGCTCGCCGCGCCGTTCGCCGGCAAGCCGATCGAAATCGAAACGACCGGCCCCCTCGTGTCCGAACCCTATATCGCGATGAGCGTGCGGATGGTCGAGCAGTGGGGTGGCGTCGTTCGTCGGACGACGGCACGGCACGGCTACCTCGTCGAGGGCTTCGTGTCCGCTCCGCCAGCGGAATATGCCATTGAACCCGACGCTTCCTCCGCCAGCTACTTCGCCGCGCTACCCGCAATCGCCGGCGGCACCATCACTTTGAACGACATGCCCCAACCGGGCACGGCCTTGCAAGGGGATGTCGAATTCCTTTCGGTACTCGAACGCATGGGTTGCGATGTCGTTTGGTCCGGCCGTGCCGTTACGATCCGTGGCGGTCCGCTCCGCGGCGTCGATGTCGACATGAACGCGATCAGCGACACGGTAATGACGCTCGCCGTCGTCGCGCTCTTCGCGGAGGGGCCGACGACGATCCGCAACGTCGCGCACATCCGCCACAAGGAGACCGACCGCATCGCCGCCGTCGCGACCGAACTCCGCAAGCTCGGCGCGGTCGTCGAGGAGCGCGACGACGGCCTGACGATCCGTCCACGGCCGCTGACGGGCTGTGCCGTCGACACCTACAACGACCACCGCATGGCCATGAGCCTCGCACTCGCCGGGCTGAAGATCCCCGGTGTCGTGATCCGCAACCCCGGCTGCGTCGCGAAGACGTATCCGGGCTTCTGGCGGGATTTGGAGAAACTCCGCGGCGAACCGTAAGAATCCATCGTGTGCCGTGTTGACGAGATACCCACTTCCAACACGGAGTATTTCATGTTCCGCAAAGCGTTCCTCCTCGCGGCTTTCGCCGCCGGCCTCGCCATCACCGGCGCCGATGCCCAGGACGGCAAGAAACTCAAGGGCAAACTCGACAAGGGACAGGCCTTCGACAAGCTCGACGCAAATCGCGACGGCCAGCTCTCGAAGGAGGAATTCAAGGCCGGCTTCGACAAGCTCAAGGAATTGATGGCCGAGAAGGGCGGCGAAAAGGCCAAGAAGCTGGCCGAGAAGATGGACGCCGACAAGACCTTCGAAAAGATGGACGCGAACAAGGACGGCACCGTCAGCAAGTCCGAATACGAAAAATTCGAACCGCTCGGCGAATTGAAGAAGAAGGCCGACAAGTGATTCCACCCGCCGCTTGGAAACCCACCGCGGATCGGTGGGTTTCTTCGTTTCCGGACCGATTGGCTTCTGCTAATCTCAAGTCACCGCCGGTTCGCAGTTTCGTTTGAGGTCTCCCCGTGATGCGCGGCTCCCTCGCCCTGGTGTTGTTGACTTCCATCCTGATCGCCGCCGACGCACCCAAAAAAACTCCACCCGTCTCGGCCGACCACGTTGCACGGATGGCGAAGAGCGCCGACTTGTTTCGAACGCAAGTGCGGGGAATCTTCGAGACGAGTTGCCTGCGCTGCCATGGTGGGAAGAAGACGGAATCGGAGTTCGACCTCGGCACGCGCGAGGCGCTTTTGAAGGGCGGACTCGCCGGGCCGGCTGTTGTGCCCGGCGACGCGAAAGCAAGCCTGCTCGTGAAACTGGTGAATCACGCCAAAGAACCGCACATGCCCGAGGGCGCGGCCAAACTTCCGGACGCGTCGCTTGCGAAGATCGCCGAATGGATCGACCTCGGGTCGGCGTACGACAAACCCCTCGCCGGGCGCGACTCGGCCGCGTGGACCAAGACGGTCGTCCCGGAGACTGCGAAACAGCACTGGGCATTTCAACCGTTCAAGACCGTTCCGAAACGGTCCATCGACGACTTCGTCCGCGAAAAGCTGATCGCCGCGAAGTTGGCCTCGAATCCCCCGGCCGACCGGCGCGTCCTGATCCGCCGCGTGACGTTTGACCTGATCGGCCTGCCCCCGGCACCCGAAGAAGTCGACGCGTTCATGAAGGACGCCTCGCCGGACGCCTACGCAAAACTCGTCGATCGATTGCTCACCTCCGAGCATTACGGCGAGCGCTGGGCGCGGCACTGGCTTGACCTCGTCCGGTTCGCCGAGAGCCACGGCTTCGAGCACGATTACGACCGGCCCACCGCGTACCACTACCGCGATTTCGTGATCAAAGCGCTCAACCGCGACATGCCTTACAACACATTCGCAAAGTGGCAGATC
This sequence comes from Gemmataceae bacterium, assembly GCA_019636445.1. Classification (GTDB taxonomy): domain Bacteria; phylum Planctomycetota; class Planctomycetia; order Gemmatales; family Gemmataceae; genus Limnoglobus. The sequence goes on from JAHBXO010000012.1 coordinate 49,205, forward strand.
GCCGGCGACGAATACGCCCCGAACGACGCGCTGGCCCTGTCGGCCACGGGCTACCTCGCCGCCGGCGTCCACAGCACGCAGATCACGGCAAACGAGGTCGCCAAGCATCGCTATGACGAACTCGACGACATCGTGAACAACATCGGCACCACGTTCCTCGGCCTGAGCATCGGCTGTGCGCGCTGCCACGACCACAAATACGACCCGATCCCTGCGCGCGATTACTACCGGATGGTGTCCGCATTCACGAAGACGGTTCGATCCGAACAGGACCTGGATTTCGATCCGGAAGGCTATCGGATCGCGAAGGCCGCGTTTGAAACGGAGCACGCACCGTTCAAGAAACGCCTGAAGGATTACGAAACCACGACCTTGCCCAGTCGCTTCGCGGAATGGGAAGCGAAGCGTGCCGGCCGAGCGTTGCCGGTTGGTTGGGAACTGCCCCGTCTCGCGTCAGTGAAGTCCGCGGGCGGAGCGGCGACGACGATTCAGAGCGACGGCAGCGTCCTCGTGACCGGGAAGAATCCAAACTCGGAGACGTTGACCTTTCAGTTCCAAGCAATCGGACGGCCGATTCGAGCCTTACGTATCGAAGCCCTTTCCCATGCGGGTCTGGTCAAGGGCGGTCCGGGCCGTGCGACAAACGGTAATTTCGCCCTGTCGGACCTGAGTGTCACGACGGCCGACGGTTCGAAACGCAAACTGAAGAACGCGAAGGCGACCTTCGAGCAGAAGGGCTTGCCCGTCTTGGCGGCCATCGACGACAACCCGAACTCGGCCTGGGCCGTCGATCCGCAATTCGGCAAGGATCACGCGGCCTCGTTCGAATTCGAATCGCCCTTCACGACCAAAGCCGGCGAACTGTGGACTGTGACCCTGAAATTCAACAACAACACCGGGCATGGTCTGGGTCGGCCCCGGATCAGCATCACGACGGCCGACGCCCTCCCGGAACTGACGGCTCCGGCCATGCCTGCGGCCATTCCGGAAGCCCTCGCCACGCCAATCGAGAAGCGCTCGGCCGATCAAATCGCCCAGTTGCTTCGATGGTACGCTCCGCAAGATCAGGAGTGGGTGAAATTGGACGCGAGCCGAAGCGCCCATCTCGCCCAGGCACCGAAGCCGCGAACGATGAAGGTGTTGATTTCCACCGAAGGCGTTCCAGCCGTCCGATTGCATACGCAGGGCGAAGACTTTTTGAAGGAGACTCACTTCCTGCGTCGCGGCGATCCGACGCAACCCGAGGGAGTCGCGGATGCCTCGTACCTGCAGGCGCTGATGCCGTCCGCGGACGCCGCTTCGTTCTGGAACCTCGCGCCGCCGGTCGGGAGTCGCACGAGTCATCAACGCCGGGCACTGGCGGAATGGCTGACGGACACCGAACGCGGAGCAGGCCGCCTGTTCGCACGTGTCATTGTGAATCGTCTATGGCAAAAGCACTTCGGCCGGGGCATCGTCGCGACGCCGAGCGATTTCGGTACGCGCGGCGAACCGCCGACGCACCCCGAGTTGCTGGATTTCCTGGCTGGCGAACTGATCCGCAACGGATGGCGACTCAAGCCGATCCACAAGATGATCGTGACCAGCGAGACTTACCGACAGTCCTCCGCGTCTCCCGAATCGCTTCGGAAAGCCGATCCCGAAAATCGCATGCTGGGCCGTTTCCCCGTGCGTCGTCTGGAAGCGGAGGCGATTCGCGATGCGATCCTGACGGTGTCCGGGCAACTGGATCGCACCTTGTATGGCCCCGGAAGCTTGAATGAAGACTCGAAGCGGCGCAGCATTTATTTCACAGTAAAGCGGAGTCGGTTGATACCGTCGTTGACGGTGTTCGACGCGCCCGACGGCACGGTGGGGATCGGCGACCGCTCGAATACAACCATTGCTCCACAGGCCTTGCATCTGATGAACAAGCCCCAGGTGCGGCGGGCGGCGAAGGCCTTCGCGGGACGAGTCGACAACGATAACCCGCAGGCCGCGGTAACGAAGGCGTATCAATTGGCGCTGTCGCGTGAGCCGACTCCAGACGAGTTGACCGACGCGATCGCGTTTCTCGGTGCCGACCCCAAGGTGAACCTGATCGACTTCTGTCAGATCCTGCTTTGTCTGAACGAATTCGTGTATACGGAGTAAGGCATGTTGGAACGGCCCCGTTTTTTTGCCGAGCCGTCAGGTTCGCGTCGCCAGTTCCTGTCTCGAACGGGCGGGGGGGTTGGGTTGCTGGCGTTGGCCAGTCTCCTGGGCGAGGCCGCGGAAACGAACCCACTCGCACCAAAGCGTTCGCACTTCCCCGCCAAAGCGAAGTCGATCATCTGGCTGTTCATGAATGGCGGGCCGAGTCAGGTCGACACTTGGGATCACAAGCCGGAACTCGTCAAACGTGACGGACAGGAATTGCCGGGATTCGATAAGAACACCGGCTTTTTCACCGGCCAGGTCGGGCCGTTGATGAAGTCGCCGTTCAAGTTCGCCCAGCATGGGCAATGTGGGAAATGGGTCTCCGAAATCTTCCCGCACATGGCCAGGCACGTCGACAAGATGGCCTTCGTGCATTCCCTCTGGTCGGACTCGAACAACCACTCCCCCGCGCTGTTCAAAATCAACACCGGCATGGCGCGCATGGGTTTCCCGTGCGTCGGCTCGTGGGTGACGTATGGCCTCGGATCGGAATCGAAAAACCTGCCCGCGTTCTGCGTGATGTACGACACGTTGGGCCGCGGCATCCCGAAGGGCCACGCGCTCAATTGGGGAGCAGGGTTCCTGCCAACCGTCTATCAGGGCACCGCCTTCAAGCCCCAGGGCGAACCGATCGACAATCTGGTCCGGCCCGCCGATCTCGATTCGCAGCGACAACGAAACCAACTGGATCTCCTCTCGAAACTCAACCGGAAGAACGCCGACCAACATCCGGCCGATCCGGACCTTGCCGCGCGCGTGGAATCGTTCGAACTTGCCTATCGCATGCAGATGGCCGCGCCCGAGGCGCTTGATCTCTCGAAGGAAACGAAGGAAACGCAATCGCTTTACGGACTCGATAATCCGAAAGCGACTCACTTCGCCAAACAGTGCTTGACCGCACGCCGACTCGTCGAACGCGGTGTCCGCTTCGTGCAGATCTTCTCCGGCGGCATGGACAACGACCTGAGTTGGGACGGCCACAACAACATCGCGAAGAACCACGGCGGATTCGCCGCCGAGACCGACCAGCCGATTGCGGGCTTGCTGGAAGACCTGGCCCGCCGTGGCCTTCTCGATTCGACTCTCGTCGTGTGGGGTGGCGAATTCGGTCGACTTCCCATCGCCCAGAAGGGCAGTGGCGGCCGCGACCATAACCCGCATGCGAACACCTTCTGGCTCGCCGGCGGCGGCGTGAAGGGCGGCGTGAGCTACGGCGCCACCGACGAGATCGGTTTCAAGGCCGTCGAGAATCGGGCTTCCGTACACGATCTGCACGCGACGTTCCTTCACTTGCTCGGTCTGGACCACAAGAAACTCACGTACCGCCACAACGGTCGCGACTTCCGCCTTACCGATGTCTTCGGCAACGTGCTCAAGGACGTTCTGGCGTAGCGATTTCGGCTGCGCATCGCGGGCCGCGGGTTCTAAACTCTCTCCATGCTTGATCGTCTCGAAACGGAAGCTCGCAATCCCGCCTCGGATCGACTCGACGAACTCACTTCGATCGAGATCGTCGAGTTGATGAACCGCGAGGATGCGACCCTCGCCGGCGTGGTGGCGACCCAAAAAGCCGCCATTGCGCAAGCCATCGACGCCATCGCCGAGCGCATGGCCCGCGGTGGTCGTCTGATCTATTGCGGTGCCGGCACATCCGGCCGGCTCGGGGTACTCGACGCCAGCGAATGCCCGCCCACGTTTCAATCGCCGCCGTCCCAGGTCATCGGACTCATCGCGGGCGGCGAGTCGGCCATGTTCCGCGCCGTCGAGGGAGCCGAGGATTCTCCGGAACGCGGGGCGGCGGAAATCCGGAACCTCAATCCGACACCGAACGACATCGTCTGCGGCATCGCATCGAGCGGTCGCACCCCTTACGTGATCGGCGCGGTCGACTCCGCCCGCACCGCGGGATCGTTCACGCTCGGCATCGCCTGCACGTCAAACTCGGAGTTGTCCAAAGCGGTCGATCTACCAATCGAACTGATCGTCGGGCCGGAGGTCCTCACCGGTTCCACCCGGCTCAAAGCCGGCACGGCGACGAAAATGGTCCTCAACATGCTGACGACCGGCGCGATGGTCCGGCTTGGCAAGACCTACGGCAACCTGATGGTCGACCTCAAGGCGTCGAATCACAAATTGGTCGAGCGCGCCAAGCGGATCGTGCAGACCGTAACCGAACTGCCAACACCAGTAGCAAATGCATTGCTGGATCGCTGTCAGGGCGAAGTCAAGACGGCGATCGTCGCTCACCTCGCCGGCGTTGGGCCCGATACCGCACGAGAGCGGTTGGCGGCCGCGCAGGGTCGTATCCGTTCCGCCCTTGGCACAAATACCGTTTCGGTTTTGAACACCCATCGTTCAGTCCGGTCCGATCTCGTTCTGGGTATCGATGGAGGCGGGACGAGTACGCGCACCCTCCTTGCGTCCGCCGCAACGGGTGAAATCCTGGGGCGCGCCGAGGCCGGTCCATCGAATATCCAATCGGTCGGCGTCGAGACGGCATTGCGGGCACTCGACGACTCCATCGATCATGCGTTCGCGGCCGCGAATCTTCCGCGTGCATCGGTCGGCGCGATCGGTCTCGGGCTGGCCGGCGTCGACCGGCAGGAAGGGTTGGACATCATCCATGGCTGGGCGGAGCGTCGTTCCGTCGCCGAGCGGGTGCGCGTGGCGAACGATGCCACGCTCCTGCTGGCCGCCGGAACACCGGACGGGTGGGGATTGGCCGTCATCGCCGGAACCGGCTCCATCGCCTTCGTACAAACACCGGACGGCAAGGTCGGGCGCTGCGGTGGCTGGGGCTACACGCTTGGCGATGAAGGCAGCGCCTACGTCATAGCTCACCGCGCGCTGCGAGCCGCCTGTCGGGCGCACGATCGCGTGGAACCTCATACGGTCCTCCTGGAACGGTTCGTCGAGCGGATGAACGTGTCGTCGCCCCCGGAACTGATCCCGGCCGTGTATCGCGGCCCCTGGGACCGCGCGGCCATCGCCGGCCTCGCCCCGCTGGTCCTGGACGCGGCCGAAGCGGGCGACGCCGTGGCCTGTCGCATCGTCGAGGACGAAGTGGAACAGTTCGCCCGCACGGCTTACGGCGCGATCGTCAACCATGATCTGCCGAAAGCCGGCGTGCCCGTCGCGCTGGCCGGCGGATTGTTACTGAATAGCGATCTCTACCGTGAACTGTTTCTGAATCGGCTCGGAAAACTCGGCTTCGTCCCTGGTATCGTGACGCCGGTGCATGAACCGGCGGTCGGCGCGGTTGTCCTGGCGCGACGGTCGCTGAATGTGACAAAATAGAAAGGGGATCGCTTCGCGAGGAAGCGACCCCCGAACTGTGTTGCGATTCCCGCCCTTACCCTTGCACCGGCATGCAGACCTGCTCGAGCAGCCGTTCGCATTTCTCCTGAATGATATCCGCGAGATTGGGGATCGGTGTTCCCTCTGGCAGCGACTCCCGCACGGCCGCGAGCCATCGCGGGAAGCTGTAGACCATCGCGAACGCATCGAGCGTGACCGCTTCCAATCGGGCATGGTGGCCGCGCTTCTGCGAGTCGCCCCACAGGGTCTTGCTCTTCCCGGTCAACGACAGATCGTCTTCGGTCCGCATGAGGATGAGGTGGTCCACAACGGTCGGCTGCACCTCCATCGCGGCGAGCTTGATCTCCAGATCCTTCGGCTTGCCCGGCCCCTTGGCGAGAAACAGCCCGACGCCGACTTTCCACGGTTGGCCATCCTTGCAGGCCCAATGTGCGAGCGAGACGATGCCATAGGTCGGGTGGTCGCCGTAGCTCCATTCGGGCACGACGTGCTGGAGCCGCCAGGGGCCGACCTTGACGCCGTGTTCGTGGCACGTCGCGAGGAAACTTCCCAGCGCGGCCTGGAGTTCACGCGTGGCCCCGGTGAGCGCACCCTCCGGTTCCAGTTTGCGGCGGGCCGAGCGGAATTCCGTCTCCCACAAATCCACGAGCGCCGCCGGGGACAGTCCGGCCCGCGTCATTTCCACGGACGGCACCGGTTCGGCCGTCACGATCTCGGCCGCCTTCACGCTCACATCGTCGTCGAATCCCAGCAGGGCGCTCACGCGGTTCGAAGGCTCTTCGAACGAAACGCGCGGTTCCGGAAGAATCGGCACGGTGTCATCCGCGAATGCCCCGCGAACAAAGTTGGCGACGGGTTCGACGCGGGTCGCCGTGTATTCATCCGAAACGATGTGATCGTAAAGATGACGGAACTGCTGCAACATGTCCCGCAGTGTCGGCTCGGTGCGGGCCGCCTGGACGATCTGTTCCTCGCTGAAGGGATAGATGGAACTTTGCCCTTCATGCACCGGGAGTTGATCGAGAACCGGCCGCAGCCGCGCTTCGACCACCCGGCGCACGAGATCCGCCGGCGGGGCTTCGAGTCGCAAGGTTTTGACGGTCCCGTGTCCGGGGACATGGACCGGATTGTTGAGGCGATCCTGGATGTAGCCATCCAGCGAGGGAACAAATCGGTTCCAGAGTCCCCGTTCGGCGAAGATCAGGAAGCAAAGGCCATCGATCTGGTGCATGACCTGAACGATGCCCGCGAAGAACGCTTCGGCGACGCGATGGCAGTCGTCGTTCCGGCGCGCGAGGAGCAGGTCCTCCAACTGGTCGAACGCGACGACCACAGGGATCTTCCGCTCGCGGAGCAGTTGCATCATCACTTTGAAGAGGGCGAGCACCAGATCCTGACGCGTTGGGCGGACCTGGAAGTCGATTTCGGTAAAGCCGAAGGTGAGGAAATTCGCGAGTTCGCTCTCGTCCTTCAAGAACACGGCCTTGGCGAACCCGGCGATGACGCTGCGTCGCATCAGCCCGGTCGCGCTATGCGGTTCGGTCTTTTGGGTGTGCGCGACGATGAGATCGTAGGCGCGTTCCGGTGTCAGGCCCGCATCGGCGATCGCCTGGCGCACGGGCAGGGCGCCCGGCTTGCCGAGGGAATCGGCCAGCCACTCGCATCGCTCGGCCGCCTGCGCGTGACCGATGCCGAGGCGCCGCGCCCAGCGTCCAATGCCCGGCGGGGGAAACAACTCGACGCGTTCGTCGCCGGTCAGGCCGCGCAAGGCGCCGATCAGCGAGCCACGAACCAGGTATTCGCCGATGTACTCCAGCGGCCGGGCGCCCTTCTGCTTGCCGCCGCCGAGCAACGTATCGACGATCTGGAAGAGCAGATATTCCAGGAACTCGGTGTCCTTCTGGAAGACGCCGGGCGTGACGAGCAACTGCCAGGCACCGCCGGCGCCGTGCTTGATGCTGTGAAGCAAGTGGGTCTTGCCCGCGCCCTTGTTGCCCAGGATGGGCACCACTTCGCTGTGGGTACCGATGTCGTTCCGGAATTGATCGATGATCGCGTGCAGGAGTTCTCGCTCGGTGGCGAACAGCTCCGGAACGTGGAAACGGCTGCAAACGTCGTCGTCCGGATTGCGGGCGAAGTAATTGCGAAACGGATTTCCGGCGAGCTTCAAGGTTTCGCGCGTCGTTCCGGTGGCGGGGTGGCCGAGTGTCGCGGTCGCGGTCATTGTTGATCCTCCTTGACGGTCGTTGGCTTCAGCGGGCGCTGGCGTAGTAGGCGACATTGTGACCGGCCATCAGGGCGTACGCCGGTTCGGGCACGGTGTAAAGCGGTCCGGTCCAAGGGTGCAGGTAGATGCGGCCGGTTTCCTGCAACTCCCTCAGGGCATCGTGGAATCGGCCCACGGTGCACTCCGGTCGGACGCACGCGATCGCACGATACAACTCCGGAAGCGGGCAGTCGCCCCCGGAGTCCGATCGCCAATCGGCCAGATGGGCCAGGATCGACGGTGCCAACTCGTTCGCGTTGGATTGCGATTCCGCCAGGCGGTTGACCGGAACCGCGACGCGAGCGGCGTCGACTCGAGGAATTACCGCGGCCACGGAGGCGCGGAGCCCTTCGAGATTTCGAGCCATCCGTTCGGCCGTTTCCAGAAGGCCGCGAACCTGTTCGCTTCGCTCTTCCAAGATCCGAACGAAATCCTCGAGGATTTTTTTCGGATTCCCGGTATCGGCGAGATGCCGTAGCCCCCGTTCGGTGATCGTGCACAACTCTCGGGACGGTCCGGGGATCGTTTGCAGCATCCGTTCGTCCAGGCAGCGTTTGGCGGCGGCCTTGCCCACGGCCGTCTTCGGGAACAATCCCGGTTCCGCTTTCGAAGCGTAGGCCGATACCCCGGCCGGTTCGGCCGCGGCGCGCGCCAGCGCGTCCAGGATCAAGGGTGTCTGTTTGTCCGTCATGCGGGACGAAATTATCCCGAACCGGCCCGCGACCGCAAGCCCGATCGCGCAACCGCACCAATCGCGGTGTCCTCGACCTCTGCGTTCGATTACACTGAACGCGGACACTCCACCCGTACGGTTCCATCGCCCATGACGACGACGTGCGCACTCGCCGATCACGACAAGTTTGTGCTGGATACCCTCAAGGACGTGCACAATCGAGGGGCCGAGCTTTACAACGTCGGCGATCACGCGTCGGCGTTCCGCCTGTATCAGGGAGGATTGATCGTCGCGAAGCCGTTCCTTGCCCACCGACCCCAGCAACAGGACACGATCCGGGAAGGCCTCGAACAGATCGACCGGTCTCAGGCCGAAGCCAAGTTGAAGGCGTTCCGGCTTCACGAGGTCATCGATCAAATCCGCTCGGAACTCAAGGCGGCGCTCAAACAGCGATCGGACCGCGAACGCCCCGCCGAAGCGGCCGTATCGGGAATCATCGCAGTAATGGGACAGCCGACCGCGGACGTGGCGGTCTCGTTCATACCGGCTCGCACGACCAAACCGCTGGCGACGGCGCGGAGCGAACACGACGGCCGGTATCAAATCGCCACGACGCTGCCGATCGGCGCGTATTTCGTAACGCTGGTCGGCCCGGGCGTGCCGGAGTACTACGCCAAGCCGGATACGACTCCGCTGAAGGCCGATCTGAAAGCCGGGATAAATACGCTCCATTTCGACGCGAGTTGATCAGTCCGTGCCGCGGGCAATCCAACACGAATCGTGCGGCGTCATACCGATGTGCGGATAGTAATCTCTCGCATGGGGTGCCGCCAGCAGCACGAGGGTCGATTGCAAACCGGCCGCCTCGTGCGTCCGCCGGATCAATTCCCGTCCAATCCCTCGCCTTTGATAGGCAACATCGACCGCCAAATCGGACAGGTAAACACAGTAGGAAAAATCGGTGACGGCACGCGCCACGCCGACCAGCCGACCGCCGCACCGGGCCGTGATGATGAGGCCGGCGTTTTTCAACATCGCTTCGATCCGCGCCGAATCATGAACCGGCCGCCGTTCCGCCAGCGTGGAGCGCACGAGTACGTCGATGAACTCGTCCGTTCCGAGATTCGGTTCCCGCCGGTACTCCGGCTCGGGATCAGACATCGGGAATCTCCAATTCCTCGATCGGGTCGGCGACGGGTTTCGGCGGCGGCGGGATCGTCACGTTCGCGAAGACTTCATCCAGTTCCCGCACGACCCCCAACAACGACGCACAGGCCATCTCGAAGTTGGTGTGCGGGGAATATTCGCGGAAATGGTCGCGAAAATAGTTCGCCGCGCGGCGGATCTTGCCGACCTTTCCCTTGATGCGTCGAAGGAACTCGGGAATGTCGCCGCGCTCCCGGGCTGGCTCGGCCGCGCGGATCGCGTCGAAGAGCGTGCGCGGCACTTCCAGCATATCCGTGCTGCCCTGGATCTCCTCGGCATGCTTCAGAAACGTCCGAACCATCCATGCGTGCGCGAGGATCGCATTCAACCGTTCGACCGCCGCCTCCGTCGTCACGATCCGGCCCCCGGCGCGACAGCGGGTTTCGCCGCGGGCTTGTTCGCCTCCGCCGCCTCCTTGGAGTACAGCACGAGGAACGTGCCCACGGCGACCAACAAGATGCCGAGCGGCAAGTGCCACGACGGCACGGTGAAATCGAAATGCATCGGTTCGCCGGGCTTCGGGTGCCACACCAGGCTCAGTAACGTGTTGACGAGTGGCGCGAGGCAGAAAATCAACGGTGCGATGTAGATCCGATACGATGCGAGATACTTGACGCGATCGGCTTTGAATCCGGCGAGTTCGGATTCCAGTTCGGATTTCCGCGCTGCGTCCGGTTCCGCATCCAGCTTCGCGCTGAGGGCCGAGACGCGATCCTCGAATTCCACCTTCGCGGCTTCCGTGGCCTGCTTGCTGGCGAAGATCACGCAAATCGCGCCGATCGCTCCCATCACTCCGGCCAATCCGCTAAAGACAAGGCCGTTGAACTTCCACACCGGCTGATCTTCCGAATTGGAAATCATGAGCACGACCGGAATCACGACCGCCATTACGAAATAGGCGATGCCGACGCAGAGGATGGAGGCCAGCCGACCACCGATGGTACCCGGCTTCGTCGTCAGTTCCGTGCCGCCGTAAAAAATGATCGGCACGTAAGTGCCCCAAGCCAGTCCGGCAATGATCACATAGACCCACCACGGCAGATTCGTCATGATTCGATGGCTCCGAGCGGTTGCGAAGCAATAGTGTATCGGGTGAAACGCCGGCTAGGAGGTCGATCGGACCGCTTGAAGCAAAGCTCGACGCACCACGGTTCGCAATTCGTCGAACCGATAGGGTTTTTGCAGGAATCCGGCGAGTTTGTGTCCGATGGCGGCCACGGATTGTTCGCTGTAGCCGCTGGTCATGACCACGCGAACGCCGGGATCGTACAGCAGCAGTTCCCTTAAGGTCTCGTCGCCATCCATTTGGGGCATCGTCCGATCCAGCAAGACCAGGTCGATCGGCTCCCTCGCGGAACGGTAGACCTCCAGGGCGGACCGCCCGTCGGAAGCGGTGAGTACCGAAAAGCCCATCGTCTTCAACATTTGCCCGGCCAGTTGTACGATCGACGCTTCATCGTCGACCACGAGCACGGTGCCGCGACCTCGCCAGAGATCGGTCGTCCGCGATGGTTCGGCCACACGATCCGCTTCACGGGTCGCGGCCGGAAAAAAGAGACGGAACGTGGTCCCACGACCTGGTTCACTCTCGCATAGGATGCCGCCATGATGGCCGCGGACGATGCCAAGGACGGCCGAGAGGCCGAGTCCGCGACCCGTGAACTTGGTCGTGAAGAACGGATCGAAGATTTTGGCTCGGGTCTCCGCTGTCATCCCGGCACCGGTATCGGCGACTTCCAGGACGACATATCGTCCCGGCTGCAACGGCGGATCGGCGATTGCCCCCGCCAGCGCCGCGGGGTCACAATCGCGGTTCGAGGCCGAAACGGCGATCGTTCCATCCCGGTCGCCGATCGCTTCCGAAGCGTTGATCACCAGATTCATCACGATTTGCCGGATCTGGGCGGTATCGGCTTCGATCGCCGGCAAGCGAGGTTCGAAATCGAAGCGCAGCACGCATCGCTTCGAGATCGAAATCTGCAGCAAGCGAGCCATGTCCTCGATCAGATTCGAAAGGACGACGGGTTCGACCACGAACGTGCCTTTGCCCGAGTAGGCCAGCATCTGCTTGGTGAGGTCCGCGGCCTGGCGGGCGCCTTGCACGGCTTGCTCGATCAAATCGCCCGCGGTCGATCCGGACGGAAGTTCCCGGCGCGCGAGATCGCAATAACCGAGGATGCCGGTGAGCAGGTTGTTGAAATCGTGTGCGATGCCGCCAGCCATCACGCCGAGGCTTTCGAGCTTCTGGGCATGGCGAAGTTGAACTTCCAGTCGCCGGCGGTCCTCCTCGGCCTTTTTGCGATCGGTGATGTCCTCTACGACGGCGATATTCAGGGACGGCGATTCGCCGGGCCGCCACATCGCCGAAACGTTCAGGTTCACCCAACGAATCTCGCCGTCGGGCCGGAGATAACGCTTCTCGAGGGAGTATTCGCGGACTTCCCCGGAAACGAGTCGCGCGAGCGACCGGGTCGAGGACTCGCGATCGTCGGGGTGAGTGACCGTCGCGATATCACACGCGCGCAACTCCTGTTCGGACCGGCCGAGGATCCGACAGTATCGCTCGTTCATCCGGACGAAACGATTGGTCCGCACGTCGAGTTGGACGACGCCAATGGCGGCCTGTTCGAAGATCACGCGAAAGCGTTCTTCGCTCTCGCGTAGTGATTCCTCGGCGCGAAGGCGTTCAATGGCGATGCTCGCCAATGTGGCCGCAATGCCGATGGTTTCGAGTTCGGTCGGAGTCGGCAACCGTGGCTGGTCGTGGTAGATCGCAAACGTCCCCAGCACCCGGCCGGACGACGAGAGAATCGGCTCGGACCAGCAGGAGCGCAATCGGGCGCGTTCGGCCAATTCGCAAAAGGCCGACCAGAACGGATGGGATGAAATGTCTTCGACAATGACGCGCCGGCCGGTGAACGCGCAGGTGCCGCAGGAACCAACGGTCGGCCCGATCGCGACGCCGTCGATCGCGCGATTGTAGAACTCCGGCAACCGTGGCGCCGCTCCGTGGCGGAGGTGCCGTCCGTCCCGATCCAGCAGCAACACCGAACAGAGTGCGTCGCCGGATTCCGCTTCGACGAGGGCGACGATTTCCACGAGGATCTCGGGCAAGGAATCATTCCGCGCGATGCGTTCCAGCACGGCGGCCCGGTGGTGTTCCCGTTGCTCGGCCCGCTTGCGTTCGGTGATGTCGCGTGCGATGCCGAAGAAGCCAATCACCGCGCCCGAAGCATCGCGGCACGGCGCCAGGCGGTCTTCGAGCCAGATATACTCGCCGGTGCGCCCATGGCGGAACCGATAGACGCGCGTCAGGTTCGGCCCGCCGGCGGCCAGTCGCTCCGTCGCCGCCACGACCTTCGGCCAGTCGTCCGGATGCACGGCACTGGACCAAAGTTTGGAGTTCGTGCGAAACTCCTCGGGTCGATGGCCCAGAATCTCCGACGATTGATCGCTGACAAACGTGGTCGGCGCGAGAAGGGGATCTTCGGCGAACCGGACCGACCAGACGACATCCTGCACGTTCTCGATCAACTCGCGAAACCGTTCCTCGCTGGCGCGAAGTTCGTTGTCCGCATCCGGATTGGTCATGGCTGTCGCACCAGGAGGGCCGAGGTCCACTGACGCCACGAGTCGTCACTTCGCGCCGAGGCAATAAAGAAACCGGTTCGAGCGGATGAAGATGCGATCGCCCGCGATGGCCGGGCTGGAGTTGAACGCGCTGCGGTCCCCGAAATCGTTGAGCGCCAGTAACTCGAACTTGGGCTTCGCGGCCACGACCGCCACGCGGCCGTTGCGTGAGAGGTAATAGATCTTGCCGTCCGCCAGGACCGGCGACGCGTAGACTTCGCCGATGCGGGGAATTCGTTCTTCATAAACGATCTCGCCCGACTTGGCGTCCGCGCAGTACGCGGTTTCGTTCTTGTCGTTCATCCAGTACAAGTGGCCGTCATGGAGGAGAAGGGACGAGACGTTGGAACCTTTCTTACCGGTCCAGAGTCGGCGATCCGCCGTGACATCGCCGGTACCGCCGCCGCGGACGGCGAGCGCCCCGCCGGACCGGCCGCCGATGCAGTAAACAACGCCATCTTTCGCCACCATCCCCGGCACCATGTACCAGTCGATTCCCGTGTCGCAGGTCCAACGGATGGTCCCCTTGGCGGGGTCGATACCGAGGACCTTGCGGAGCATCGCCACGACGATCTCGGTTTTTCCGTCGATCGTCTGCACGATCGGCGTATTCCACGATTCACGGATGCCCGGGATTCGCCAAACTTCCTTTCCCGTCTTGCGATCAAGCGCGACGATTTGGTCACTTTCGACGCTGGCGTTGATCACGACGAGATCGCCAACCAACACGGGCGAAATGGCACTGCCCCAGTCATGGAGTTTGGAACCGACGTCCGCGGTCCAGAGATGATCGCCGGCGTGCGAGAACGCATGCACACCGGACTTGCCGAAAAAGGCATAGAGTCGATCGGCGTCGATGGCGGGCGTACTGGAAGCATAACCGTGCTCGTCTCGGATTTTGGGTTGCTCGGGGAGTTTCGGGGCCACATTCTTCGTCCAGCGAATCTCGCCGGTCGCACGGTCCAAGCAATGAACGTGGAGCCGGAGCCGGTCCTGTTCGCCGCGATCCTGGCCGGGCACGTTATAGCCGCTGTAGCTGGTCAGAAAGATTTTGTCGCCGTGGATCACGGGGCTGGACGTCCCAGCACCGGGCAGTGCCATTTTCCAGACGAGGTTTTCCGTCGCGCTCCATTTGACGGGAAGGTTTTTGGCGGTGCCGACGCCGAATCCGTTCGGTCCGCGAAACCCCGGCCATTCCAAGCCGGGCTGCGCCGCGACGGAACCGAGGCTCAAGCCGATTCCAACCAGACTCCAAAGCGATGTACGCAACGACATGGGAATCCCCGGTAACGAGTGGTCTCGCTACCGAGGATTTCAAACGATCGCCGAGGAAAAGGAAACAGCAAAAACCCGAAATGTCTCTGCGAGGGCAAAATCAGATGCTGGTGCTGATAAACCCTCGGAGCAGGCCGCCATGTCGCGCGACCTGGCTACGGAGGTTGTTGAATACGGGTCGATCCATTTCGGTCTGACGGGTCACGAGGTAAACGCCGTCGAAGGCCGGACTGGTCGCATCGCGGTGGGGCCGTTCGCCCCAGACGCCGCCATCGACGAGGACCCAGTCGAACCACTGTCGCAACTGGCCGATCAACTTCGGGAAATCGGTGGCCATGAGCGGGAATGTGTCGGCGGAGGGTTTGCCCGCCCCGAGAACTTGAAGTTTCGCGACCGGGGTCGGTTGGAGTACCCACGCGGCCGGCATCGTTTGTCCGAGGACTTCGCTCAGACCGGGTACATCCGACAGGCCCATGGCTCGGGCGGCGGAGGGTCGGTCGAAGTCCGCATCCACCACCAAAACCCGCGTGTGCGGCTCGCGGGCCAGCGTAATGGCGAGATTCAACAGCACGGTTGTCGTGCCGTTGTCGCTCGCCGCCGCCGTAAACAGGATCGCCTTCGACGCCCCGTCGCAGGCCGTCTGCCGCCGGAGTTCGTCGCGGAGTTTCCGGTATTCCTCGCTCGAAGCGTGATCGGGATGATGAAACGCAACCAGCGCGGGATGCACCGCCGGCACGGCCTCCACCGCGGGCTTCGGCGCGATCCCGTGCATCCGGGCCGCCACGTATCGCGGCTCGTCAACCGGTTCCGGCTTCGGCGCTTCGGCCGTGACGGGAGTCGGCGGCGCGATCCGCGAGGGCAGCTTCGGCAATCCGTGAAAGACCGGCTGCGGACCGCCAACCTCGATGTATGGTGCCGAACCCTCGATGAATGGCCCGTTCTCCACCGCCGTCGAGCGGCCCGGATAATCCAAGCTACCTTCGGAAATCAAGCGAAACATGCGGCCCATGATCCGAATTCCTTTCGAGGTCGCGACCGGCTAGCCCATTCATGCGGCTCGGCGGTTCCGTGCCTTTACCTTCGGCGACCGACCCGTCGGCGATTCACGACCTTCCGGCGCATCCCCTGTTCCACCGCCATTGGACTTGGCCGGTTGCGACGACGTTGACGAACTTTCCGGTTCCCCTGCGAGACCGACACCGGCACCGGCCTCCATCACCACTTCCAAATCGACGCAATCCATCCCGTTCGCCACTGCAAGATCGAACGACGCCGCCGCCAGACGATTCAGCGTTCGAGGAATCCCGCCGGACTGGCTCACGATCCAGTCGATCGCTTCGTCGGTCAGAACTTCCTCGGGCCGCCGGGAACAGGCTTCCAGTTGAGCGCGAAGGAATGTTCGGGCGTCGTTGGCCGAGAGGGGCTCGAGAGCCACACGACGATCGATCCGACCGGCGATCAAGCGATCTTCCGGCCCCTGGAGTCGGGTCCGCAGTTCCGGCTGGGCAACGAGGACCGTGAACGTCGCCTTGACGCCGCGCGCGTCCCAGTTGTCCAGCAACCGCAACTCTTCAAGTACGTCGGAGGACAGATGCTGCGCCTCGTCGAGTACGAGGACCGCCCGCTTGGAGTCCGCCAGGGATTTCAAGAAGAGATCGACCAGCGACAGGCGGAGTTCATGTTCGGGGAGGCCGCGATAGTCGCGACCAAGATCGAAGAGGATCGAGCGATGCAGATCGGTGACCGAGCCGAATCGGGCCGAGGGCACGTAAACCGGAAGCACATCGCTGCCGAGGGATTCCAGAAACCGAAGCGCGATCAGCGATTTACCGGTCCCCGCGACGCCGTCCAGCAGCGCGAGACCTGCTCCGCCTTGATACGCGGTTCGAAGCAAACCGATCGCGGATTCGTGCGCCGGCACCGGTACGTAGAGATCGAGCGCCGGCGTAGCGCGAAACGGTCGCCGTGTCAGTCCCAACCGTTCCCAAGTCATGGCCGACCTTTCCCGCCGTGGCGCGGCGATCCCCCGAACGGTATCGTCCTCACGGCCAGCACAACTTGAAGCCGAGGAACGGATGCCCGAACTTTGTCTCGATATTTGACTCAATTTCCCGACAGAAATTGCCGAATGGCATCGGATTTTGACTTGCGAACCGACTGATCGCTCCGTTATATGAAACACTCGCCGGTCAACGTTCGGCACCTTGGAATCGTCAGGGAGACGGCAAGATGAGCAGGATGCTCAACCTGTCCTGGATGGCGTGGTCGCGCGCTCGCGTCGCCGCGGTGATTGATCCCGCGACCGCACGGCGGCAACTGGAGCAAATCCTGGCCATGGCGGACCTTCCCGAAGGCCAACTCGCCGACGCGCATCGGACGCTGGCGGGATTGCACCTTCGCTCGGCTCGATATCCCGAGGCACGCCGCCACTTTGCGGCCGCGATTCGCCTCGACCCAACCGCAACCGCCTGTCGTCGACTGGCACAGGCGTGGGAAGACGATCCGTACGGCGATGACCGCCGCGCCGCCGGTGCGTACCGGCGTGCCACCCGGCTCGATCCGAGCGATGCGATCGCCTGGGCCGCACTCGGTCGCGCCGCCGTCCGTTGCGGACTCGACCGAGTGGCCAACCGAGCCTTGCGCCGTGCCGTGCGGCTCGCGCCGGCGAACGCCGAAGTACTGGCCATCGTGATCGACGGGCTCCGCGAGTCCGGCCGGCTGGCGACCGCACAACGCATCCTGTCTCAGGCACGGTTTCGCGACCCGCAATCGACCGCCATCCGCGATCTCATCAACCGCGTTCGCTACGAAATGGTTCGGACGCGGTACAACACTTGCGCGATCGAGAACTCGACCAGTACGAATTTGCTGCCGTTCGTGCGCATCGTGGGAAGCGACGGCGAACGCCGTGTGATCCGACGGGACAACGCCTCCCGTCCCGCGCCGGTTTCGCTTCGTCTGCGTGGTTGAGCGGAATCAACTCGCGATTCCGCCGTAGTCCCGAAGGAGTTCGAGAAACTTCGGATCCTTCTGAATCGAGGCCAGGTCGGAATCGCGGACCATGTATCGGAAATCCCGGTACCCCAGTTCGACTGCGCGGCGCAGCGTCATTAGCGCCAGTTCGCGTTGGCGGAGCACGGCGTACCGACACGCCAGATTGTAGTGTGCCGTCGCATCTCGGGGTCTTGTCGCGACGAGTCGCTGATCGACCTTCAGCCCTTCGCGGATCCGTCCTTTGAGCGTGAGGTTGCTGGCTTGCGCCCGCAGCACCTCGACGTAATCCGGTACTTGGGCGAGTACTCGGTCGAAGAATTCGACTTCGAAATCGACTTGAGGCCGTTCCGCGAGGGCCGTGATCGCTGAGCCTACCGGTTGAGCGTTGAATAGCGGCATGGTCGATCTCCGGCGAACCGTCGGACGGTGGATCGATTTCTTTTGAGTATACCTGAGCGGTTTGCGCTTCCGCAACGGTCGACGATCAGGAAATGACGCCGCCCGGAGACAGGCTCCGGGCGGGTTCGAGTCTCGGTCAATCCTCTTCGTCTTCGAAGTCCTCTTCCTCCTCGTCGTCGTCATCGTCGTCGTCGTCATCGAGGTCGTCATCGAAGTCGTCGTCCAGATCGTCGAACTCTTCGTCGTCCAGATCGTCGTCGTCCTCGAGGTCGTCGTCGAAGTCGTCGTCGAGTTCGTCGTCGAAGTCGTCGTCTTCTTCCTCGTCATCATCTTCGAGGTCGTCATCGTCGTCTTCGAGTTCGTCTTCGTCGTCGGTCGCCATGCGGACGGATCCCGCAAGGCGATCCAGCCAATCGCGTTCCTCTTGGGGCCGGATCGGCACTGCCGGCAGTTTCACGGCCATCGTTCGAATCCTCCGGTTCGGTGGTGACAGCGGATGCCGTACAATCCGGTGTCCGCTCGTCGAAACTCCCTGAAACAGCGGCATTCGCCGCAGTCATTCGGTATCGGATGGGATCGGCCGTTCACGTTCGGCGACCGTCCATACGTTGGGTGTCTTTCAAGTAGACGCTTCTTTAGCGACCGGCCCCGACCTGTCAAGCGCACGAAGCGGTTTTTCCGACATCCTTCGCGGTTCCTGTTCGGCCCGGACCGCGAAGGTCGATAATGTATGCAAAAGTCACGATTTCTGAGACAAAGTCATCGATTGACGGAGGACCACCGTGGAGGAACTTGCGGGCCGGCCGGAAGAGCCACCCGATTATTTTTTCGTGGGGAACTCCGGGCCTCGGCTGCCGGACGGCGGGCCGATCTACCGCGAATCACCGGCCGATCCGGCCAATCTTCCGCCCGGTGCGATCGCGGAACCGTGGAACACGGCCACGGCGCTGCTCTTCGTGGTCCTCGCCCTGGCATGGTTGATCCGATTGCGCGGACACTACGCCCGGCATCCGTTCACGCTCGCTTGCCTCCCGATTTTACTCGCCGGCGGAATCGGCGGGACGCTCTACCACATGCACCGATCCCGCTATGCCTATTTCCTTCTCGACGTGATCCCGATCAATCTCCTCGGCCTCGCCGGCGCCATCTACCTCGCCGCGCGCCTGGCCCGACAGAGCGGCTGGCTCAAAGTCGGCCTCGCCGCCGCCGGTGCCGTTGGCGCGTACCTCCTCTTCAACGGCGTTCTGTTCCGCGGGTTGCTTGGCGCTCTCGGCGGCAACCGGCACATGATCGTGAATATCTCCTACGCATCCCTCGCCGCCGTCTTGCTGATCCCGCTCGGGGCGGTCCTCCTCCGTACGCGATTCCGGCACGGCAACCTCGTCCTCGCCGCGCTCGCCAGCTTCGCCATCGCCTGGTTCCTGCGCCTTGCCGACGGCCTCCCCGGATCGCTCCCGATGGGCACCCACTGGCTCTGGCACACCTTCGGCGTCTTGACGACCCTCGCCCTGCTGGAGTATTTCCAACGCATCGAGGTCGAAACTCTCGAACCGGACCCTACAGTAATCCGATCCGATTAGAAGGAGTCTCCCATGCTTCCGACGGCCGACATCCGACCCAAGGTCTACGACAGCATCACCGACACCGTCGGCGGCACGCCCCTCGTCAAAATCCACCGCATCACGGACGGCGCGAAGGGGATCGTGCTCGGCAAGCTCGAGAACTTCAACCCGCTCTGGTCGGTCAAGGACCGCATCGGCGTGGCGATGATCGAGGACGCCGAGCAGAAGGGGAAGATTACGAAGGACACGGTCATCATCGAACCGACGAGCGGCAACACCGGCGTCGGTTTGGCGTTCACCTGCGCCGCGCGGGGCTACAAGCTCGTGGTCACCATGCCGGAGAGCATGTCGATGGAGCGCCGCCGGCTGTTGAAGGCGTTCGGCGCCGAACTCCATCTCACCCCCGCCGACAAGGGAATGAACGGCGCGGTCGCCCGGGCCGAAGATCTCGCCCGCGAACTCGGCGGCGAACCGAAGGCGTTCATCCCCCAGCAGTTCAAGAACCCCGCCAACCCCGCCGTCCACCGCCGCACCACCGCCGAGGAGATCTGGACCGCGACCGGCGGCAAGTTCGATATCTTCGTCTCCGGCGTCGGCACCGGCGGCACGATCACCGGTTGCAGCGAGATCTTCAAGGACCGCAACCCCGCCATCCGAATCGTCGCCGTCGAACCGGTCGTCAGCAACGTGCTCACGCAGCACATCGTCAACGGCGTCCCCGTGGAGAAGGTGACACCGGCCCGCCACAAGATCCAGGGGATCGGCGCGGGCTTCGTTCCGGGCATCGTGCAGGATGGGCTGAAGCGCGCCGAAGAACGAGGCCGGAAGTTGATCGATGAAATCGTTCAGGTCACCGACGACGAATCGTTCGAGGTCGCGCGGCGGATGGCGAAGGAAGAGGGGATGCTCTGCGGCATCTCGTGCGGCGCGGCCATGAGCGCCGCGATCAAACTCGCCGGCCGACCGGAAAACGCCGGCAAGACAATCGTCGTCATTCTGCCCGACCTGGGCGAACGCTATCTGAGCACCGCGCTTTATCCCGAGGCGTAAGCGACTATTTCTTGCCGGGGCGGTTCCGGTAGATCTGATCCCATTTGCTCGGCGGACCGGGCGGTGTCACGCCCGGCACCGCCAGGTCGTACTTGCGTGCCAGTTCCAGCATTCTCCGCGAGTGGTCCGGCCACGGAGCGGATTCCTGCCTTTTCAGGTCCGCCTTCTCCGCAGCGGACATTTTCGATCCCAGTTCGGCTTCCAGGAACGCCTTCACCGCCGGTTGGTAGTCGTCGGGCTTGGAAGGACCGAAGACCAATCCGGCCGGCAGAGGCACTTTCAACTCGTGGGACTCACGGACGACGACCTCTGCGAAATCGGGCCACTTGCCCGCCGACGGGTGTTGCGCGAGCTGACGACGACCCGGACCGGACTTCTTGCGGAGTTGCTGAAGGAACTCCGGAGGCAGGTCGCCGATCGCTTTCACGAGCTTGCCGCTCGCCGGTTCGGGCAGCATCGGGTGCTGGTCCGAAAGTCGGATCAGATTGTTCCCGTACAGGTACCACTTGAACCAATCCCCCCCTTGCGCGAGGTCCCGGCGGTGCGCGTCCAGTTCCGCGCGTTCGTTGGAGGTCAGGCGGGGCCGCAATACATTATCGACGTACTCGTTCACCTGCCGGGTCAGTTCGTCGTTGTCGAACGGCCACGGTCGGCGATCGGTGCGGATGTTGGCCCACTCCCGTTTGGCGATCTCCCAGGTATTTCGCCGGCGGGCATCCTGTTGCCGGATGTCCGCGACGAGTTGATCGCGCTGGGCGCCTTCCGCGTTCTGGATCCGCTCGCGAACGCTCGCCGGCAGGCCCTCGCGCCACTGCCGCGCCTTGACGATCCGGATCGCCTCCACTCGCTCGAACGGGGCCGGCGCGCCGAGAACTTCCTTGCGATAACTGTCGGGCAGTCGATCGAGCCAGATCGCGTACCGATCGAGCGAAGCCAGTAAACGGGTCTGGGCCGGCGCGTCCAGCGACGCGATGTCCTCGTCGAGCTTGCGGAGTTGCTGTTGGCGGGCAAGCGGATAGGTCTTGAAGACGTTTTCCAATCGTTCCAATTCCGTCGATGTCAGAGTGTCGACGGGCATGGGGTGCGTGCCTTCTTCGGCGTTCGGATCGCCGAAGAGGTCGGGAGCCTCCAGTTGCTGGGCGAACGGCAAATCGTCCACGCCGAGCAGGAGCGGGAGTCGTTCGAGCAGGCGCACCTGCTCGCTTGTGCGTTTGGTCGGGTCTGCGGTTTCGAGATGGGGGCGGGCCAGCAGGTGCCCGAAATAGCCGAGTGCGCCGGTCGCCAGAAGCGCGAAGGCCCAACCCGCAAGGAACCGGCCCACGCGGCGCGGCGCGGGCGGCGGGATCACAAATCCCGACGTGGCGGCGGCGACCGGTGCCGCCGGATGCGACGGCGCGCCCACCGGAGCGGCCAGGCTCAATTGCGTCAGCGTGCGGCTGGCGAACGACGGCGACGGTTCCGTCGTCGGCAGATAATCCAGCAAATCGTAAGTCTTCTTGAACGACTCGATCTTCCGCCGCGCCGCATCGTCGCCCGCCAGCCGCGTCTCGATCGCCCGCGATTCCACGTCGTCCAATTCCCCGTCCAGATACGCGACCATATCCTCCGACGTTTCATCGTCGGGCGGTAGATCGTCCGGCACGGGCGCTTCGTCCGGCATGGGGATCAATCCTCGTCCGCGGGGGACGGTGGCTCGCGGTCCATGTAAATATACGGTTGCAACGCTTCGCGCAACCGTTCCCTGGCCCGACATAACAACGACTTGACCGCCTTCGACGTCAGCCCCATCACATCGGCGATTTCCGCATAACCCATGTCCTCGAACTTGTTCAGCACTACCGCGACCCGCTGCCGTTCGTTGAGGTCGTCGAGCGCCCGCCGCACGACGTCGGCGAGTTCCTCCTGCTGGACGCCGTGCTGCGGCGGCGCATCGCGGTGCGAGGCGAGAGCGACGCCGGGGCGCGCCGCGAGCGATCCGGAATCGCGAAGTTCCAACGGGAGTTGCTTCCGCCGTCCGCGGTCCCGCAGGGCGTTGAGCGCCAGGTTGTTCGCGATGGTGAAGAGCCAGGTGCTGAACTTCGCCTTCGGCGTGTACTTCTTGCGGGTCCGAAAGACGCGGAGAAACACTTCCTGTGCGAGGTCCTCCGCTTCTTCCTTCGTCCCGACGATGTGGTGCATGATGCCGACGAGCCGGTGCTGATACCGTTCGACCAGATCGCCGAACGCGGCCTGATCGTCCCGGTCGCGCACGCGGAGCATCAGTCGGATGTCCGGGTCGCGGACGGCCATCATGGCGCTGGTTTGGCCAGTCATGGAATCGGCAGTCGGAACATGGGGTGGGAGGATGCCATCATGATACCGGTTCCACCGGGTCCGACGCCAGTGTGCGTTCTTCGGCTTTCCTGCGAAGTTGGCCGCAGGCGGCGTCGATTTCGGATCCCTTCCGCTTGCGGACCTTGACGCTCGTGCCGCTGCGTTTCAGCTCATCGATCAGACCGTTCAGATCTTCGTCCCGGGGGCGGCGATAGGGAAGCCCCTCGACATCGTTCCACGGAATCAGATTGACGTGTGCCTTGCGCCCCTTCAAGAGCATCGCCAGTTGCCGGGCATGGACCGGTTGATCGTTCAACCCGCCGAGGACGACGTATTCGAAAGTAACCTGCCGGCCGGTCTTCGCGTAGAACGCGTCGCTGGCGGCGAGGATGGCCGGGATGCCGGTCTTGTCATTGGTCGGTACGATCCGCGAGCGGAGTTCGTCGTTGGGCGCGTGCAACGAGACCGCGAGATGGTACTGCTTCCCCGATTCGGCGAGCCGCTCGATCTTCGCCGGCAGACCGACGGTCGAGATCGTGATGTGCCGGGCGCCGATATCCAGTCCGTCCTTCGCGCCGGCGATGGCGAGCGCGGCCAGCAGGTTGTCGAGGTTCGCGAGCGGTTCGCCCATGCCCATGACGACGATGTGCGTGAGTCGCGTGGCGAGCGGGCCGGTCTGACCGAACTGCGGCGGGCCGTTCGGGTCGACCGTGAGGTTGCGGAGTAGCACGAGTTGCTCGAGGATTTCACCGACGGTCAGATTCCGTTCGACGCCGTTGAGACCGCTCGCACAAAAGACGCACCCCATGCCGCAGCCGACCTGCGTGCTGATGCAGGCGGTGGCGCGGCCGTCGTCCTGGATCAGCACGCATTCGATCCGCTTCCCGTCCGCGAGGCGCACGAGGAGCTTGTGCGTATCGTCCCGCGAGGCGAGATGTTTGTCGATCGTGGAGCCGAAGACGGAGAAGGCGTTCGCCAGTTCGGCTCGCAAGGCCTTCGGCAGGTCGGACATCTGCTCGAAGCTCGTGGCGCGACCCTGGAGAATCCAGCGGCGGATCTGCTTGGCACGCATCGGCGGCTCGCCGCGCGCCGTCAGCCACGCGCGGAACTCCTCCGGCGAAAGGTCGAGGATGGCCGGCGGCGGAGCGGATTGAATGAGCGTGAGCGGTGCGGACATACCGGAATCTTATGAAGCCCACGCGGGCGGATCGGCTTCAAACGTGGATCGTTGACGCGTCAACGGATGGAGGAAACTCAACCGCCGGGCATGCAGGCACAGAGGCGGGTCGCCGACCGCGAGCGTCTGCGTTTCCCCGATCGCCCGCTCGGGCCGATACATCGGATCGCCCATGATGGGGAAGTCGAGGTGCCAGAGGTGGATGCGGATCTGGTTCGTACGGCCGGTGCGCGGAACCGCTTCGACGAGTGCGGTGCCGTCGGCGCGGCGTTCGAGGGTTCGGAGTTCGGTGCGGGCTTGGAGGCCGTCGGATGAAACGTCCCGCGCGCCGGCCGGGCCGGGCGCTTCGCGGATCGGCGCCTCGCAGATCATCGCGTCCCACGGCGGATGGCCGAGGACGCGGGCGAGGTAGAGTTTCTCCACGGTGCCCGCTTCGAACTGCTTTTGCACGAAACCGGAGTAGCGGGCCTCGCGCGTGAAGACCGTCACGCCCGTCGTGTTCGCGTCCAGCCGATGCGCCGGGCGGGGTTTCTGCGGGGCGTAGACCGTGCGCAGGATCTCTTGCAAGGTGTTCCGATTGAACCGCCCGCACGGATGCACCGGCAGCGGGGCGGGTTTATCCACCACGATCAGCGCGTCGTCTTCGCACAGGAGCCGGATCGCCGCGTTCACGTCCGGCTCGGCCGCGAGCGGTTGCACGTGGACGAACCGCTCGCCGGACCTCACGATCCGGTCCGACATCACGACATGGCCCGACGCGTCGCGGACGTTCCCGGCCGCGCACTCGGCGAGCCATGTCGAACGAGGATACTGTGGAAGGATCGCGACGAGGAAGTCGATCACCGCGCGGCCGTCGTATCGACCGGAAACGACCAAGGGGCGTTCGTTCCGATACGGCACGCTTCCCGGCAACGGATTCACGGCTCGAACGAGTGCCGATTGGCGTTCGGCCATCGCGGTCGCCTTCCGATCCTCCAACGACCGGTGACAGTGCGGGCACGACACGCCCTCGACATGCCTCGCATCGACAAGGTCCGCCGGCGCGAGCGGTGCCTGGCAGGCGAAGCAGAGCGCCCGGCCCGTCGCGTGCAGCTCCGGGTCCAGCCCGACGCGTTTGTCGAAGACGAAGCACTCGCCCTCATAATGATCGCGGCCGACTTCTTCGAAATATTTGAGGATTCCGCCGTCGAGTTGCAGGACGTTCGTGAAGCCCTTCGATCGCAGGTACGGCGCGGCCTTCTCGCAGCGGATGCCGCCGGTGCAGAACGTGACGATCGGTTTTTGTTTCATCTCCTCCGGCAGCATTTCGACAGCGGCGGGGAAATCGCGGAAATGGGCGACGCCGGCGCGGCGGGCATTCCGGAAGGTGCCGAGGTCGATCTCGAATTCGTTGCGCGTGTCGAGCAGTTCGAACGGTCGGCCCTCGTCCAGCCACCGTTTGAGTTCGTGAGCCGAAATGCGTGGGGCCGGGTCGCGCACCGGGTCCACGCCATCGACGCCGAATGCGATGATCTCCTTCTTGATCTTCACGAGCATCCGCGTGAAGGGTTGCTCCTCGCTCTCGCTGAATTTGGCTTCAAGACTTTCGAGTCCGGGCAGGGAACGCAATTCGAGGAGAAGCGCTTCGACGTGCTCGGCCTGGCCCGCGACGAAGAGATTGACCCCTTCGGTGGCGAGCAGGATCGACCCCTTTAGATTCCGCGCGAGGCAGAACGTCTTCAGCCGTTCGCGGAGAGGTTTGAGGTCGGCGAGCGGCGCGAACCGGTATGCGGCGATGTTGGTGAATCGGCCCATGGAATCCGTATCAGTCGCCTTCCAGCAAGCCCATTTCGACAACTCGCCAAGGTAGGCCGTCTTGTCCGATTTTTTTGGTCAATTCGGCCTTGTAACGATCGACTTCATCAAGCGTCGGCAGCCGGAAAACGGGATAAGTATCTCCGACAGTTCCAGACTTGGAAGTGGCACCCAATTCCCGCATTGCCGCACGACATTTGTTGGACAATTCGGCATCGATTCCTTCCCACCTGAGTGTAAGGAGGAACGGCAACTTTCCCGCTTCGCCTGCATCCAGAAAAGTCAAACCCGAGGCGAAGGCAATTTGATCGGCGAAGTCCCGGCCCTTCGCCATTTCAAATGCTTGAATGATCGTAGCAGTCCGTTCGGCGGGTGCATGATTTTGCCACGAATCCCAAATTACAACGATACCTTTCAATCCGGTTTTGAAAAAATCGCGCACCTCGATGAGGGGTTGTCCGAATTCTTTCGGAGATTCAATTTCGTTTCGTAGCCGTTCGACGAGCGAGCCGATAGCCTTCGGCTTATCGCGAACCGGCGAAGCGAGGTACGGCATAACTTCCCCCTCATAGGACTTGGACGTTTCCGAGCAACCATTCGACCGACTGTCGAACCCTTGCCGCCTCCCATCGATACGCGATGTTCTTGTGGTATCTTATCGTTTCTCGCCAGAACCGGTTGACTTCGATGGCGTGAAATTGGATCGTCGATCCGAGCGAGACATCGCGAAATCGCAATCCCGGCACGGATGTCCGGACGAAGAGCAAAAGTTCGGCCCAGCCTGGCAGGAAATGGTAATTTCCATTCCAACGGAGGTTGTTCTGACGAGCCAGACTTCGCGCGGCCTCTAAATCGTCCTTACGGATTTCATCCCGCAAGGAACTTCCCATCGCGCGGAACACGGCCGCCTTCAAAAGCATCTCGGCGGAATAGCCCCACAGGTAGATCGCTCCGGCCCGCCACCCCGCATCGTATAAAGTCAGTCCCTCTTCGTACCGGCATTCGGCTGCGGCCAAGAATTCGCCGCAGGTATCGGCGGCCAGGCGCTGAGGCAACGATTTCGGCATCGTGTCGTCCCATCACGCGTGGATGGCGGCGCCGAGCCAGGCGGCGCGGGCGGCTTCGCCGACCGTTTCCGTCAGCGTCGGATGGCCGTGGACGCAGCGGGCCAGGTCTTCGGCACTGCCGTGGTATTCCATCACGGTGACCGCTTCCGCGATGAGGTCCGAGGCCCGCGGGCCGAGGATGTGCACACCGAGGATGCGGTCGGTCTTCGCATCCGTCAGTATCTTCACGTAGCCGTCCTGTTCATCCATCGCCTTGGCGCGGCCGCTGGCGGCGAACGGCACCTTCCCCGTCTTGTACGGCCGACCGCTCGCCTTCACCTGCTCCTCCGTTTGGCCGACCGCCGCGACTTCCGGCCAAATGTAGATGGCGCTCGGGATCAGGTCGTAGTTCAGGTGCGGCTTGTGGCCCGCGAGGATCTCGGCGAACGCGACGCCTTCCTCCATCGCCTTGTGCGCGAGCGTCGGGCCGTCGATGAGGTCGCCGATGGCGTAGACGCCGGGCACGTTCGTGCGGAACTGCTTGTCGACCGCGACCTTGCCGGACTTCTTGTCGTAAGCCACGCCGGCGTCGTCCAACCCGAGGCCGGCTGTGAAGGGCCGACGGCCGACGGCGACGAGCACCCGGTCGCCGCTGAACGACACCGCCTTGCCGCCCTGCTCCGCCGTCACGGTCACTTTCTTCCCGTCGACCTTCGCGCCGGTCACCTTCGTTTCGAGGTGGAACTCCATCCCCTGTTTGGTCAGGATCTTCTGCACGCTTGCGGCCACCTCGCTATCGGTGACGGGAAGAATGCGAGGCAGGAACTCCAGCACCGTCACCTTCGCGCCGAGCCGCTTCCAGACGCTGCCGAGTTCAAGCCCGATATACCCGGCCCCGACGACGATGAGGTGCTCCGGCACGGCGTCGAACGCCAGCGCCTCGGTGGAACTCACCACGAACTTCCCGTCGTACTTCAGGAACGGCAGTTCGGTACTCTCGCTGCCGGTGGCGAGCAGCACGTTCGCGGCTTCGAGCACGCTCTTCGTGCCGTCGGCGGCGGTCACTTCGATCTTCTTGCCGGGGAGGAGTTTCCC
Source organism: Gemmataceae bacterium (assembly GCA_019636445.1). Classification (GTDB taxonomy): domain Bacteria; phylum Planctomycetota; class Planctomycetia; order Gemmatales; family Gemmataceae; genus Limnoglobus. The sequence continues at coordinate 77,181 of JAHBXO010000012.1, forward strand.
GGTGCCGTAGACGGACGTGATCTTGTTCTTTTTGAAGAGGAACGCGATGCCGTCGGTCAGCGACTTCACGACGGCCTCCTTGCGGGCCATCATCGTCGGCAGGTCGAGGCCGACGGTGCTGACAAGCACGCCGTGTTTCTTGAGCTTGTTGAGCGTGATGTCGAAGAGTTCGCTGGAATCGAGCAGCGCCTTCGAGGGAATGCAGCCGACGTTCAGGCAGGTGCCGCCAAGCGCCTTGTTCGCGCGCCGTTCGACGACGGCGACCTTCTTGCCGAGCTGCGCCGCACGAATGGCCGCGACGTATCCGCCGGGACCGGCCCCGATGACGATCAAATCGTACATATCGACCTCGAAAGGCATCCACCACAAAGAACACAAAGAACACAGAGAAAGACAGAAGAGAGTTTTGAATTCAAACTCAATCTTCGGTCTTCTCTTTGTGTCCTTTGTGCCCTTTGTGGTTCATCTTCTTCAAATGTCGAGCAGCATCCGCTCCGGGTTCTCGACGCATTCCTTGATCCGCACCAGGAATTGCACCGCCTCGCGGCCATCGATCAGGCGATGGTCGTAGCTGAGAGCCAGGTACATCATCGGACGGATCACGATCGCGTCGTTCACGACGACGGCCCGCTTCTGGATGCTGTGCAGGCCAAGGATTGCGGATTGCGGAGGGTTCAGGATCGGCGTACTCAGCATGGAACCGAAGATGCCGCCGTTCGTGATCGTGAAGGTGCCTCCCATCATGTCGGCAGGCGTGATCTTTCCGTCACGGGCTTTCTTGGCGACGGCGGCGATTTCCTTCTCGATCTCGGCGAAACCGAGGCGGTCGACGTTCCGCACCACCGGTACCATCAACCCCTTCTCGGTGCTGACGGCCATGCCGAGGTCGTAGAAGTGCTGCATCACCACGTCGCCGCCGTCGATGCGGGCATTCACGAGCGGGAAGGCCTTGAGTGCCTCGACGGCGGCCCTGGCGAAGATCGACATGAAGCCGAGTTTCACGCCGTGCTTCTTCTCGAACTTCTCGTTGTACTTCGTCCGCAGGTCCATCGCGGCGGTCATGTCGACTTCGTTGAAGGTCGACAGCGTGGCCGTGGTGTTCTGGCTTTCGAGTAGCCGCTCGGCGATGCGGCGGCGGATCATCGTCATCGGCTGGCGCGTCTCGCGCGGGCCGTCGGCTTTCACCGGCGCGGGGGCCGGCTTCGGCGCGGAATGGTTCAGCACGTCTTCCTTCGTCACGCGGCCGCCCGGCCCAGTCGCCGCGATGGCTTTCGGATCGACGCCCGATTCGGCCACCATCGCCCGCGCCGCCGGGGACAGAATCACGTCGGGCCGGCCCTCGTCCTTCGGGGCCGCGACCGGCGCGATCGTAGGGATCGCCGCCGGGGCAACCGTCGGGATGCCGTTCGGATCGATCGAGCCAACGACCTGCCCGATCTTCACCATCTGCCCGGCTGGCACGGAAATGGAGAGAACGCCGGCGTTCGGCGCGGCGATCTCCAAGGAGGCTTTGTCAGTCTCCAATTCAAAAAGCGGTTCGTCGACCTTCACCGCTTGTCCGTGGCCCTTCATCCAGCGCGCGATGCGCGCCTCCGTCACGGACTCGCCGGCCGAAGGGACCTTCAATTCGATGGCCATGAATCGTTCTCGTGGTGGGCTTAGACCTTCACGCCGTGGGCGATGACGCTGGTGCCGTTCTTGCCGGCGGTCACGGCGTAGCCGCCGGTGGCCGTGAACGCCTGCTCGATCAGTTCCTTTTGTTCGTGCTCGTGGATCTTGTGCGAGCCGGTGGCCGGGCTGGCGCTGGCGTCGCGGCCGATGTACTCGACCGGCAGGCCGAGCGCCCTCAGGCGCGGCTCCGCGAAGAACCACGCCCCCATGTTCTGCGACTCTTCCTGCACCCAGCGCCACTCGACGGCGCGCCGGTACTTGGCGGCGATGGCGGCGAGTGGCGCCTCCGGCCACGGGTAGACCTGTTCGACCCGCACGATCGCAACGTCATTCGTGCCGCGCTCGGTCCGCTTCGCGAGCAGGTCGTAGTAAACCTTGCCGGAACAGAAGAGGACCCGTCGCACGCCGTCGGCGGGTACATCGTCGTCAATCACTTCCTGGAACTTTCCTTCGACGAAATCGGACACCGGCGAGAGCGGCACGCGCAACAAACTCTTGGGCGACATCACGACGAGCGGCTTGCGGAACCGCCGCTTCAGCTGCCGGCGCAGGGCGTGGAAATAGTTCGCCGGCGTCGTGAAATTACAGACCTGGATATTGTCTTCGGCGCAGAGTTGGAGGAACCGCTCGTACCGCGCCGACGAGTGTTCCGGCCCGGCACCCTCGTAGCCGTGGGGCAGGAGCATCACGAGGCCGCTACTGCGGGTCCACTTCGATTCGCCGGAGCTGATGAACTGGTCGATGATGACCTGCGCGCCGTTGGCGAAGTCGCCGAACTGCGCCTCCCAGAGCACGAGCGAGTTCGGGTCGTCGAGCGAGTAGCCGTACTCGAAACCGAGGACGGCGGCCTCGCTGAGGTTGCTGTCGAAGACGTCGAAGGGGGCTTGATTGGGATCGAGGTTCGCTAGTGGGCAGTGGGGAGCGCCGGTCTCGAAGTCGTAGAGATAGGCGAACCGGTGGCTGAACGTGCCACGGCGACTGTCCTGGCCGCTTAATCGAATCGGATGGCCCTCGAGCACGAGCGAGCCGAACGCGAGCGCTTCGCCGGCGCCCCAGTCGATCCTGTTGCGGGCAAGAATGTCGGCGCGGCGTTTCTCCAGGATGTCCTTTAGCTTCGGATGGATCGTGAAGCCGTCGGGCACGACCGCGATCTGATTCGCAATTCGGTCGATCGTCTCGTAGGAGATCGCCGTTTCCGGACTCGTGTGCGTGAACTGGCGGGTCAAACCGGACCAGACCCCGCTGAACCCTTTCATCCCCTTCTTGCGGGGCGCTGTCGCGCGGACTTCTGAGAGCGAGCCATCCAGCTTGGCGCGGAAATCAGCGTCGATGGCGTCCGCTTCCTCCGGCGAAAGCGTGCCGTTCGCCACGAGTTGCTTCGTGTACACCGCCGACGCGCTCTCCTTGGCGCGGATGAGCTTGTACTCCAGCGGCTGCGTATACGACGGTTCGTCCCCTTCGTTGTGCCCCCACTTCCGATAGCAGAACATGTCGATGACAACATCGCTCTTGAACTGCTGCCGGTACTCGAGCGCCAGCTCGGAGACGTACACGCACGCCTCGGGGTCTTCCGCGTTCACGTGGAAGATCGGCGCCTGGATGAACTTGGCGATGTCGGTGCAATACTGGGTGCTGCGGGAATCGCGGGGATTCGTCGTGAAACCGATCTGGTTGTTGACGACGACGTGGATGGTGCCGCCGACGCGGTAGCCGTGGAGGTTCGCCATGTTCAGCGTCTCGGCGACGAGACCCTGTCCGGCGAAGGCGGCATCGCCATGGATGAGGATGGGAATGCCCATCGCGCGATCGGCGTCGCGGTACAGCCGCTGCTTGGCGCGGACGCGTCCCTCGACGACCGGATTCACTGCTTCCAAGTGGCTGGGGTTCGGCGCGAGGCTCAAGTGAATCGAGTTGCCATCGAGGGTGGTCACGTCGGCGGAGAAACCCATGTGGTACTTCACGTCGCCGTCGCCGCCATCGGCGTCGACATAGAAGCGGTCCTCGAATTCGTTGAAGATCTCCTGAAACGGCTTGCGCAGGATGTTCGCGAGAACGTTGAGGCGCCCCCGGTGCGCCATGCCGATGACGATTTCCTTCACGCCGGCGCTCGGGGCCTTCTCGACAATGGCCTCCAGGATTGGCAGCAAAGTTTCGCCGCCTTCGAGCGAGAAGCGCTTCTGGCCGACGAACTTCGTGTGCAGGAACTTCTCGAACAGTTCGGCATAGTGGAGCGACATCAGCGTGCGGATCTTCTGCCGTGTCGACAGCTCGGGTTGGTTGCGGCGCGGCTCCATCTTCTTCGCCAGCCACGAGCGAGCGGTGATGTCCTGAATGTGCATGTATTCGACGCCGATGGTGCGTGAATACGTTTCCTGGAGGATCTGCAGGAGTTCGCGGAGTTTCAGCGGGCCGTCGATGCCGAAGTACATCGAGGCGTCGACTTCGGAGTCGAGGTCGGCCGGGGAGAGCTTGAACCGGCCGAGGCTAATGAGCCACGGTTCCTTGTTGGGGGCGGGGTTGAGCGGGTCGAGGTGAGCGGCGAGGTGGCCGAGGTCGCGGTAGGCGGTGATCAGCCGGACCGCGCCGGTCTGCAACCGCGAATCGACCGCGATCGCGGGTCCGGACGGGGGCGCGCCTCCGATGGTGCCGGCGAATTCGGCACCCGCAAAGAAGGCTTGCCAGGTCGGTTCCACGCTGTCCGGGTCGGCCTTCCAACGTCGGTAGGCGTCGTCGACGAGGTCGGCGTTGTAGTGGTTCGCAAACGAGTCGCGGGCCATCGCGTGGCTCCGAAGATCTAGCACGGAGAGGTCAGGTTATCCATAGTCGCCGGACTTGCCGGCGAACATGGGAAAAGAGGATCGATCAGGCGGCACTGATCCGTGCCGGATTGGCGGGGACGCGGATCGGCTTCGTCGCCCGCAGGACCAGGACGCGCCCGGCCACCCGTTCCAGCAGGCTGGGCGGCAACGCCCGCCACAGCGGCGGCAATTCGGATCGGCGCAGGTGCCGTTGAAGGATCGAAATCCGTTCGAAGCCGATGCAGACCCGACGCAATTCGCGTGCGGAACGCTTGGTTGCTCCAAACAAATTGGTCTGCGTCACGAAGAACCGACGGAACGGGAGCAGCCAGCGCTGCCAGTGGTCCACATCGTGGCGGGCGGGGGCGAGGGCGAACAGTTTCCCGCCCGATTTCAAGACACGATGCAATTCGCCGATCGTGGGCCTTGGGTCTTCGGGCGCATCGTGCATCAGGTTCCAGTAGGCCAGATCGAATTCTCCGTTGGCGAACGGGAGCCGTTCACGCGAGGAAACGGGGATGATCGGCGGCTCGGTGCCACGATGCGAGAAGTTGCGACGGATCGCTTCGACGGGATCGTCGGACGTGACGGCGATCGTGACTCGGGTGCCATGCCGTCCGTACTGGATGGCATCCATTCCGAGGCCGGGGCCGAGCATGAGGAGCGTTTCGTCCCGGTGACGGGTGAATTCCAGAACGCGAGGCAACCACTCCCCGGCTCGAGTGTAGCGTTTCTGCTCGATTTCCTCGAACCAGGCCCGCGAGTACGGCTCCAGATCGCGGGCTCCGCCGCGCTCCCCGGCGGGACGCAGCAGTTCGCGGCTGGCCAAGTCAAGGGCGGTCGCATCCGGGGATTCGGGCGCGTAGAGTCTCAGGTGCGGCACGTCGTGGGGCATCGCGGAAACCGAACGGTTCGTTGGCTTTCCCCGCTCCATACCGGCCCGATCCGGGCCTGTCAATTTCAGCCCGCTTGCGTTCCCCAGCGGGCGGAAAGATCCACCGGCACGCCCAATTGATCGCAAACCCGCGCGACCACGAAATCCACCAGATCGGCGACCGATTGCGGCCGATGATAGAACCCCGGCATCGCGGGAAGAACGACCGCTCCCGCCTCCGTCAGCGCCGTCATGTTCCGCAGTTGCACCAGACCCAACGGCGTCTCACGGGGCACCACGATCAATTTCCGCCGCTCCTTCAAATGCACATCCGCCGCCCGCTGGATCAGATTCTCCGACATTCCGTGCGCCAGCGCCGCCAACGTCCCCATGCTGCACGGACATAGCACCATGCCATCGGTCGGGAACGACCCGCTGGCGATGCCGGCGGAGAAATCCCGGAAATGATGATACACCAGCCGCCCAAGGTCCGCCGGCGCGTGGCCGAGGAAGACCCTCGCATCGAACGAATCCAGTTTCAGCGTCCGGCCGATCTCGCGTTCAAAGACCTCCACCCCCGCCGGGCTGATGCACAGGTGGACCGAACAACCTGCGTTGAGAAGCACATCGAGTAGCCGGACGGCATAGACGGACCCGCTCGCGCCGGTCACACCCAGAACGATGGTTTTCGCCGCCATTTGCACTCCTCCGCTTTCCCTTCGCGCTCCGCCCGGACACAATCACGATAGGACGCCAACCGGTAGCCCCTTCCACGGGAATCCGATTCGATGACTGCCGCACTCCTTGGCCTGCTCCTTCTGGGTCAACCGGCCCCCATGCCGGTGATCGAGTGGAAACTCGACGAACTGATCGCCGTCAACGGGGCACGGTATCGCGGCCTCGTGCTGGACCAATCCGACAAAGGCGTACGTTTTCGAGTCGTGCGGCGGCCGCCGGGGCGCTCCGCCGTCACCTTCACCTCGTTCTTTCTGAAGCACGAAGTCGCGCGCATCGAAAAAATCTCCGACGCCGACCGGGCCGCCCTGAAGATCAAATTGGCGGAACTCGATCCGACCGGCAGCGGAGAACGGAAGCGGATGGAGGGCCTCGAACTGACCGCCGCCGAATGGCTCGGCGCGCCCAACGCCGCGAAACGGTACGATGCCGAGCAATTCATACTCGTTTCATCAGCGTCGGAGGAGATCACGCGCCGCGCCGCGGTGCGGCTGGAGCAGATCTTCATCGCTTACGGTCGATTCCTCCCGCCACGCGTCCGACCCGCCGCGGACAAACCGCTCACGGTTTACCTCGCGCCCGACAAGACCGAGTACGCGAAACTCCTCGTCGGGTTGAACGGTCCGATCCTGAACCCCGCCATTTACGATCCGGTCCGCAACCGGATCACCTGCGGGACCGACCTGCGCCGGCTCGGCCAGGACCTCACCGCCGCCCGCGTCCACAATGTCCAGCAACTCGCCACGATCGACCAGTACGAGGCGGACGTGCGGCGACTGTATAAGGACAGCCGAACCGAACGGGATCGCCATCTCGCGACTGTCGCGGAACAACGGAAGAAAATCTGGGACGTCGAGGCCGCCAACGAAACGAAATTCAATGAAACGACGGCGCGGCTCTTCGCGCTGTTGTACCACGAATCGTTCCATGCCTATGTGACGACCTTCGTCTACCCGCCGATGCCCCCGGCGGACGTGAAGGCCGGCAAAGGCACGGGAGAACTGCCCCGCTGGCTGAACGAGGGTTTGGCGCAAATCTTCGAGACCGCCATCCTGGACGGTGGGGAACTCCGCGTCGGCCATGCCGACCGCGACCGGCTCCAGCGCTTCCGCGAGTTGCGTGCGAAGGGGGGAGTGCCGGCGGTGGCGGAACTCAACCGTGTCGGCGGCGAGTCGTTTCTCGCCTCGCACACCGTGCAGAAGGCCATGGCCGACCGAATGTATCTCGGTGCCTGGGCCGTTGCGTATCATCTGGTTTTCGAGCGGCGACTGTTCGGCACGCCGGAATTGGATCGGTACCTGACTACGATCAATTCGGGTGGGGATCCGGGGCCGGCGTTTCAGAAACTCGTCGGCAAGACCCTGGCGGAATACGACGCGGAACTGACCGACTACTTCCAACGACTCCGGCCCGATGGAACCCTCGAAGCGACGAAATGAGTTTCGGTATCCCGTTATTTTGCAGTTACGGACCAACGATTCTACGAGTACACTGTTTACCATTCATTCGTGCCCGCTGGAGTTTCCAGATCATGGCGCTCTCGATTACCTGCTCGGGCTGTGATGCCGTTTATCCCGTCGGCGAAAATCTCATCGGCAAAACGATCCGCTGCAAGAAGTGCGGCGAGATGATGCCCGTGACCGCGCCGAGCAAATCCAAACCGGCCATCCAGATCGAAGACGACGAAGACGATTCCCCCCGCCGACCCGCCAAGGCCCGCGCGGAGGAATCGGACGACGACACCCCGCGCCGGCCCTCGCGTCGCCGGGATGACGACGAAGAAGAGGAAGACGAAACTCCCAAAGCGCGATCCCGGCGGCGATCCGAAGACGAGGACGAGGAGGACGACGATCGCCCGCGACGCGGACGCGGTCGAAGCCGTGACGAGGACGCGCCGAAATCGAAGAAGCCCCTGTTGATTGGCGGCCTTTTGGCGCTGGTCTTGATCGGCGGCGGCCTTGGTGCCGCCGCCCTGTCCGGCGTGTTCGACGGCAATACGGACGACAATGCGCCGCTCGCGGCAAACGCCAATGTCAAGGACCCGGCGACGACGCCGAACCCCGTGCCGAATCCCACGCCGAATCCCACGCCCACACCCAAGCCGAATCCGTCGAATACGAACACGGCGAAGCCGCCGACTCCGCCGGCCCCGATGCCGAACGTCACGCCGATGCCGCCGACGCCGGCTCCCGCGCCGATGACCACGGCCACGTCGGTCGATCGCAACCCGCCATCGACAACCCCGATGCCGATGAAGAACGAGCCACCGGTCGCCATCGGCCGCGGGACCGCCGGCACGAGCCGGAATCCATCCGGTCTCTCCGATGCCGAGTACTTCAACGGCAACATCCCCGACCACAAGATGCGCCAGGCCACCCGCGCCAGCGTCTTCATCAAGTGTGAAACCGATCTCGGAATGGGAACGGGGAGCGGCTGGTTCGGCGTGGACGAAGGCATCGTCTTCACGAACGCCCATGTCCTGCGAATGAAGTCTCCGAACAGCCCCGAACCCAAGAAACTCACCTTCTACCTGAACGCCGGCACGCCGGATCAGCGCGAAATCCCCCACGCCAAACTCAAGATCCTTGCCGTCGACCGCGATATCGATCTCGCCGTGATTCAAGTGATCGGAACGCCCGATCTGCCTTCTCCGCTGAAGGTCAAGCCGTCTTCGGAACTGAAACTCGGCCAGAACGTCTTCACGATCGGCTATCCGCTGGGATACACGCTTGCCGCCGTGGCCGGTGGATCTTCCAAGGAACCGGAGGTCTCGGCCCGCAAGACTTCCTACTTCGGCCTGGCCTCGAACGAGTACGGTCAGCCCCGCAGCGTCAAACTTGAGAGCGGTGCCAATCCGGGGAACTCGGGCGGTGCGGTGATCGACGCGAACGCCGAAGTCGTCGGCGTGGTCGTCGCCGGCACCAACGGCGGCTCCTCCAGCGGTAATTTCATCACGCTTTGCGTGCCCACCGAGTACGTCAACGGCCTCGTCGCCGGCCGCGTCTCCACCATCGAATACGGCACACCATACCGCGACAAGGGCAAGATCCGGGTCCCCGTCACCGCACAGGTGCTGAACCCGCTCAAGAAGACCATCGAAGTGAAGGCGCGAACCTGGATCGGTGACATCAATGCGAAGTATCGCGCGCCGGGTGGATTCCGTCCCACGGGCGAACCGAACGACGCCGACGAATCCACCGTTGAACTGACGTACAACCCCGCCACGAACACCGCCAAAGGCGAACTCGTTTACAACGAGGCCCCGACCGGGCGCACCTATTGGGTTCAGCCGTACTATTCGAACGTCTTCACCTCCTACTCCCTGCCGGGCATCAAGGTGCCGATGTCCGGCCCACCGGTGGAACGGATTCCGGCCAACCTCGTCTCCAATCCGAAGCAGGGATCGCGTCGCGCGGTCACATTGTCCAACAGCAGCGACCTGACCGAATCCCACGAAGGGGAAGGCGAATCGAAGGATGAAAAGACCAAACTCACCACGACGCTCAAGCTGAACGAAACAGTGGAGAAGCCCGACAATACCGATCAGATCCAATCCGCCAAGCTTCGCCTGCGGTTCGAATCGATCAACCTCGGCATCGAGGCCCTTGGCGGTGCGATCAAGCAGGACATCATCAGCAAGAAGAATCAGGAGCAGTTGAATTCGCTGATCAAGGTCGCGGAAGCGTATGGACTCCTGAACCGTTTCGGCGAAATGTACAAGTACACGATCGGGGTCCGCGGTGCCGCCGATCCTCTTTTCACGTTTCTCGTGAACACAATGGCGGGCGACGCCCTCGAAGCGCTTCAGGCCACGTCTCTGCCGATGCCGAATCGGCAGGTCAACCCGGGCGAGACATGGACCTCCACGAAGGACATGCGATTCTACATCATCAGCGGCCCGACGACGCTGACGCCCGACGCGGGCGGCAAGGTCTCGGTCCGGCAGCCCAAGCCGCGCGAATTCAAGTATCGCGACATGGTGACCTACACCTACCTCGGCGTGCGTGAGCGGAACGGTCGCAAGGAAGCGGTGGTGCAGGTCGAAGGCAAGTCGATCCAGGCCCCCGGTTCCAAACAAACCGTGAGCGGGAGTGTGAAGGGTCTGGCGTGGGTCGAAATCGATACCGGCGTCGTCGTCGAGGCGACGATCAGCAAGGAATTCGAATTCGACACCTCCAGCGAAGGGGTCAAGAAACACATCTCCGGCGAGAACGAGTACAAGATCACGCGCGGCGCCGCGCAGTAACGTTGTCCAGGCGATCCGGGGCCGGGAAGGCATCCCCTTCCCGGCCCCGGTCGTTTCCGTACCCCATCTTCATGCCGGAACCGCTGCTCACCCGTTGCCCGCACTGCCGCCACGCCCTCCGATTGCCGGAAGACTATCTCGGCCAGGTCGTCAGTTGCCTCGAATGCCACGCGCCGTTTCGTGCCCCCGTGCGCGACGGCGAGGGCCTGACCGAACCCGTGCCGCTGCCCAAGCCGACGCGCATCCCGGCCAAGCTCTTCATCCCGACCTTCGGTCTGATGCTGCTCGGCTTCGCCGGGTTGTTCATCAACGTCTACCTCGCCGTCTGGATGATGAACGAACCCGCGGCCGCTCGCCAGTTCGCCGAGGCCAACCTCTTCTTCATGCTCGAAACCGATCCGCCCGCGGCGAAGACGAAGGACGGAAAGGACGAAAAACTCACACCCGAAGAAGAAAAGAAACGTCGTGACGAACTGGCCGAGAAGCAAGGGCAACTCGCCAAGGACGCGGCGGCGCGCGTTTCGGTGGAGGGGATGATCCGCATCCGGATCGTCTTCGCGGTGGTGAGCCTCGGCGTGCTCGCAGGCGCGTTCTGCCTCGCGCTTCGCCGGGGTTACCCGATCTGCTTCCTGTCCTGCGCGCTGGCGGCCGTGAACTCGCCGGATATCGGCTGCTGTTTCGTCGGCGTCGTCGTCGGCATCTGGGGCTTCATGGCCCTCATCTCCGACGACGGTCGCAAGCACTTCGGCCGGGCGTGATCAAGTCCCGACCGGGTTCGACAGCGTACCGATGCCGCCGATGGTGATGTCGACCGTATCGCCCGGTTTGAGTGTGAAGGCATCCGGCGGGACGATGCCGGTGCCGGTCAGCAGCAGGACGCCGTGCGGGAATTCGTTTTCGGTGCCGAGCCACTTCACCAGGTCGTGCGGCGTCCGCGCCATCATCGCAAGGCTCGTCTTCCCTTCGAAGGCCACCTGACCGGCGCGACGGATGACGAGTGTGATCTCCGTCTCCTCCAGTTTGGGCATCGCCGCGACGGGCGTGACCACCGGACCGATCGAGCACGACTTCGCGTAGATCTTCGCCTGCGGCAGGTAAAGCGGATTCTCGCCTTCGATGTCGCGGGCGCTGACGTCGTTGCCGATGGTATACCCGACGATGCGCAGGTCGGACGATACGACGAGCGTGAGTTCCGGTTCCGGCACGCTCCAGGTGCTGTCGGCCCGCACGCGGATCGCGTCGCCGGGGTTCACGACGCGCTCGGGTGTCGCCTTCATGAACAGTTCGGGTCGCGGAGCCGAGTAGACCTTGTCGTAGAACTGGGCGGCGCCAACCGACTCCTCCTGTCGGGCGATCTTGCTGCGCTTGTACGTGACACCCGCGGCCCAGATCTCCTGACGATCGACCGGAGCGAGGTACGTCAGCCCGGCAGCGGGTTCGGGCGGGATGGCGGGGTCGACGAGGCCTCGCGCCGCCTCGCACGGGTTCGGCAGCGAGAGAAGGTCCGCCAGGCAGCGCACCGTCGGATGGCGCGACACGCTCAGCGGAATGGCCTTGTCGCCCTCGATCATCACGACCGTCACCGCGCCGCTGGCGCGCCGCACCTTACCGAATTGCATGGGAAACCCCGGGAGAAGTTCGATAAGGGCAGTCTACGATTCGCGAACGTGGGCGGCCTCGGCTTCCACGCGATCCGCGAGTTCGGGCGTGTACGGCACAGCTTCGCCCGGTTCGGGCGCGACGGGGACCAGCCGGTGGACGATGGCGGCGATCAACGCTTCGATTCCCGCCCCGGTCGAGGCGGAAACCGGGAGCGCGCCGACGGGGGGCACGAATGCCGCTGGGCAATCGCACTTGTTGACGACGAGAATCGGTTCGCCGCTGTCGGGAAAGATCGGATTCGGGTCGGTGCCGTCGAGCAGCCAAACGACGAGATCGGCCTGGTCGAGGAACCGACGCGCAAGCGCAATGCCTTCGGCTTCGAGCGATTCGGTCGCACGGCGAAGGCCAGCGGTATCCGCCAGCTCCACCGGCCACCCGTCGAGGGCGACAAACGTCGTCACGACGTCGCGCGTCGTGCCGGCGACCGGCGAAACGATGCTGCGCTCGAAGCCGGCGATGGCGTTCACGAGGGAGCTTTTTCCGGCGTTCGGCGCGCCGGCGATCACGACCTTCCACGGTACAACAAGATGCCGGCCGACCGGCGCGAGGGCCGCCAGACGGGGAAGGTTTCGAGGATCGCGGATGGCGCGATCGAATGCGCCGTGCGCCTGGTCGAGGAGGATCGCGGCGGTGCGCAAGGTTCGCGCATGCTCAACCGGCACCCGGGGACCGCTCGGACGTTCGTCCGCGGGCTTCGCCAGGCAGCCATTGTCCTCAAACAGCCTTTGCAAGCGTTTGACGACCTGAGTTCCACCGTGGGCGTGGATCTCGATCGTCGGCTCCGGTACGACGCGCGTCACGGCGAGCACGACTTCGTCGTCGAGCATGCCGAGCCAGGTTCGATGGAGGATCGGCGAATCGGGCAACGGCCTCCCGACGGAACGGAAATGTTTGCGGACGATCGGCCACGCGTCCGGACCCGCGACTTCCAGCACGGCAATGGCGCCGATGCCGGGTGGCGTCAGTAGCGCGACGGTCGTCACGGCAAGCCCTCGGCAGCGAGTCGAATGCCTTCGAGCGTGAGCATCGGCGCGTGGATCAATGGGGGCAGGAGTTTATCGATCAGCAATTCGGCGTCTCCGCCGGTAACGATCGTCTTCTGGCGATCGCGAGGCACATCGCGCAGCCAGAGGGATCGGGAGTAATTGCAGGCGCCCACAATGGAAAGGTAAATGCCGTTGCGGATCGCGTCGACCGTGTTCTTGCCGCCCTCGCCGCCCATGTTCTCCGCGAAATCCACCTCCGGCAACCGGGCCGTCCCCGCGGCCAGCGCCTTCGCCATCATGCGAAAGCCGGGAAGGATCGCTCCGCCCAGGAACTCGCCGTCCTCGCCGACGTGATTGATGACAACCGCCGTGCCGACCTGGACGACCAGCATTGGCCCCGGGCCGTGCAGTCGATGGGCCGCCAACGATGCGCACAGTCGGTCGATGCCGACCCTCAAGGGGTCCGTCAGGTCCGTTTTCAGCGGGATCTGCGTGAACGAATCGATGACGGTGACCGGTTCGGATCGCGATTCGATCCAGCGAGTGAACCGACAAGCCCGTTCCGGATGCACGCTCGCGACGGCCCAGTTCACCGGCCCGGATCGCGCGGCGATCTCGCGATTCCATTCCTCCTCGTCGTCGCCGAGGTTCGAGACTCGTTCGACTCGTCCGCCCTCGCACCAGCCCCATTTGATCCGGCTGTTGCCGATGTCCACCACAATATCCGGCGTCATGACGGCGACTCGCGGATGGCCTTCTCCAACGGGAATTCGATCGGCTTCCGCTTAGCAGCCTCCACGGCTTCCTCTCGCTTCAACTCCGCGATCGTCTGCGCCACGCGCCCGACGAGTTGCGCCAGCCCCTGCCCCGTGACGGACGAGATCAGCAGCACCTCCTGGCCCAACTCGGCCGCGAGCCGATCGCGCACCGCCTCGGAGTCGGTCAACTCCGCCTTGCTGACGCAGATCACTTCCGGCTTCTCGGCCAGCGGCAGGCTGTAGAGGCTCAGTTCCTTGCGGATCGCGCGGTAGTTCTCGACCGGATCGCGTTCGTCCGTGGGGAACGGCTCGACGAGGTGGACGAGCACGCGCGTGCGCTCGACGTGTCGAAGGAACTCGTGCCCGAGTCCGACGCCTTGCGCAGCACCTTCGATGAGGCCCGGCAGGTCGGCGAGGACGAAGCCGTGGTCGCCGCCGACGTTGACGATACCAAGGTTCGGCGACTTGGTCGTGAACGGATAATCGGCGATCTCCGGCGTCGCCCGGCTGAGCCGCGAGAGCAGAGTCGACTTTCCGGCGTTCGGGAAGCCGACCAGGCCGGCGTCGGCGATCACCTTGAGTTCCAAGGAAATCCAGCGTTCCTCGCCGTCGTCTCCGGGGCCGAACTGGCGCGGCGTGCGGTTCGTCGCGGTGGCATAGTACTTGTTCCCGCGCCCGCCCTTGCCCCCCTGCCCGACCGTCACCTCGTCGCCGACATTCACGAGGTCCTTGAGGATGTTGCCCCGATCGCGGTCGCGGACGATGGTTCCGGGCGGTACGGGAATAATCAGGTCGGCCGCGTCCTTGCCGGCGCAGAGCGAGGTGCCGCCGGGGTCGCCGGGCTTGGCCTTCCAGTGCTTCTTGGTGGTGAGCGGCGCGAGGTTGTCGGCGTTCGCGACGGCGCGCACGATGACCGACCCACCGTCGCCGCCATCGCCGCCGTCCGGCCCGCCGCGCGGCACGTACTTCTCCCGGCGGAACGAGACCATGCCCCGCCCGCCATCCCCGCCCCGCACGTAGAGTTCGACACGATCGACAAACATGATTTCCCTTACATCCGCTCCACGGTGCGGATGCCCAACAGGTTGAGGACCAGCTGAATCGCGCGGGCCACGAGGTCGACCAGAACGAGCCGGCTGTCCCGCAGGTCCGGCGTTTCGGCCTTCAGCACCGGGCAAGCCTCGAAAAACGTGCTATAGGCTTTCGCCAGGTCCCAAAGATACGCGGTCAGGTAATGTGGCAGATATTCCGTCGCCGCCGCGTCGATGGCCTCGGGAAGCTTCAGCAGTTGCACGACCAGAGCGCGTTCCTGCGGCGTCGTGATCATGACCTTCGGCAACTGAGCCTTGAATGCCATCTCGTCGATGTCGCCCTTTCGGAAGATGCTCCGGCAGCGAGCGTAGGCGTACTGCATGTACGTCGCCGTGTTCCCCTCGGTCGCGAGCATCTTGTCGTAATCGAAGATGTAATCGCTCGTCCGGTTGCCGCTCAGGTCGGCGTACTTCACCGCTCCGTAGCCGACCGTCTCCGCGATCGTCCGCTTCACGTCGTCCGTTAGTTCCGGCACTTCGTGGCCGACGGCCTTCCGAGACGCGTAGCTCTCTTCGTACTTCTTCAGTCCCAGTTCCGCCGCCTCGTCGAGCAGCGCCGCGAGCTCGACCGTGCCGCCGTCGCGCGTCCGGTACGGTTTCTTGTCGCGGCCGAGGATCGAGCCGAACTGAACGTGCTGGAAATCGACGTTCGTATAGCCCCATCGCTTCGCGTTCGCGAAGAGCGTCTTGAAGTGCAGCGCCTGCCGGGCATCCACGACGTAGAGCATCACGTCCGGCTTCCAAGTCTCGACGCGATACTTGATCGTGGCGAGGTCGGTCGTCGTGTAGGTGAACGCGCCGTCCCGCTTGCGGATCAACGCGGGAGGCTCTTCCTTCTTGGCCTGTTCGTCGTCCTTCGGAATGATTCCCTTGGCGTTCGGCACCACGACGGCCCCGTTGCTCTCGACGGCAATCTTCTTCGCGAGCAGGTCCTCGACGATGCCGGGCAGCATCGAATGATAGAAGCTCTCGCCGAGGGCGTGGTCGATCTTTACGTCGAGTCGTTCGTAGATCGGTTGCAGCATCTCCAGACAAGCCGGCATGAATTTCTTCCAGAGCGCGACATTCTCCGGATCGCCGGCGTGCAGCTTGGCCGTCTCCTGACGGCAGGCGTCCATGATGTCGCCGGTCGCCGTCTCTTCGTCGTCTTCGCTGGCCTTCGCCAGGTTTCGAACGAGAATGTAGAGCCGCGCCAGCTCGCGCACGGGATCGGCGGCATAGGCCGCGTCGTCGCGGTGGTGCTTATAGCCGTAGATCAGGATGCCGAACTGCGTGCCCCAGTCGCCGAGGTGGTTGTCGCCGACGACGGTGTGGCCGCAGAACCGCAGGATACGCACGAGCGCATCCCCGATGATCGTGCTGCGAAGGTGGCCGACGTGCAACGGCTTCGCCACGTTCGGGCCGCTCAGGTCGATGACGAACGTCTTGGGCTTCGCGACCGACGGCACGCCGAGGCGAGCGTCCTTCGCCATCGCCGCAATCTGCAATTCGAGGTACGACGGCTTCAACTTGATGTTGATGAACCCTGGCCCCGCGACGGTCGCGGACTCGATCAGATCGTTCGCGGGAATCTTCGCAATGATCGCCTTCGCCAGCTCCGGCGGCTTCTGGCCGACGGCCTTCGCCAGCGCCATCGCGAAGTTCGCCTGGTAATCGCCGTGGTCGGCGTTCGCGGCCGGCTTCACCATCGCCAGATAGTCGGCCACCTTCGCGCGGTCCGGCGACAGTTCCGCGAGGATTGGCTCGAACAAGTCTCGAATGGCAACCACCAGGCTCATCATTGTCCCCGAAACAATCGTCGGCCGGTCGGCACCCCACGCGGGACGCCGGCAGGCCGACGATGAAATTCTACGGAATCGCTATCGAATCAGTCGATTTCCTTTTCCCAATCGACCGGCTTGGCGTCGGCCCACACTTCGTCGAGCCGATAATAATCGCGCGTGTCGGGGTCGAAGACGTGGACCATCACGTCGCCGTAGTCCTGTACCACCCACTTGCTGGCCTCGTAGCCGTTCACGCCCATGCGCGTGTCGCCGGCCGCCCGCATCGCCGCGTCCACTTCCTCAACGATCGTGTGCACCTGCCGCCGGCTCGCGCCGGTGGCGAGCACGAAGAAGTCGAACTCCGTGGTAATGTCGCGGAGATCGAAGACTTCGACCTTGTCGCCCTTGTTCTCGCGGGCCACCTTGGCGGCGAGACAGGCGCGGTGCAGGCCGCTGGGAAGATTGGCACGAGACGCGATGGGAGCGGGAATCGCTCCGTTGGAGATCGGCATCGGAGTGGCGACGTTGTTCAAGCGGCCTCCGGGGGTGGAATGGGTCCTCCCGATGGCCGTTGGTGCTGGGGCAAGATCGATACTCGATTTGCCGTGAGCGTGGGTCCGGCCCTCGGGAAAGGGTGAAGATACGGAAACGGCGGCGCGGGACAACGAACCCGGCCGCCTATCGGAATCTTCGACGCGTCCATCGTAAAAATCAACAGTCATTTTGGATTTCGCCGGGAATTCATGGATTGAAAGACGGACACGCGCCGGACGCGCGGGTTCGCGGTCGGTATGCTGACGCCATTCGCTACCTCTTCGAGCGCCCCGCCATGAACCGCGTGCTGATCGGCCCCGCCCCGCTCCGCGAGATCCCGGAAGCCTACGTGCCCGTGCTGGAAGCCGCCGGCCTCGTGCCCGTCTTCGGGCCGGTCACGCCGAAGTTCACCGAAGCGCAGGTCGCCGAACTCCTCCCCGGTTGCGTGGCGTCGCTCGCCGGTTCGGAGCCGTACTCTCCCACCGTCATCGCGGCGGCGGCGAAGCAAGGGTTGAAGGTGATCGCCCGCGCCGGCGTCGGGTACGACGAGGTGAACGTGTCCGCCGCCACGGAGCACGGCGTCGCCGTCACGATCGCGGCCGGCTCCAACCAACTCGCCGTGGCCGAGCACACCTTCATGCTGATTCTTGCGCTGGCGCGGAAACTCCTTCCGCAGCATGCCGCCACGAAGGCCGGCCAGTGGCCCCGCAAGGCCAACGAACCGATCCGCGGCAAGACCCTCGGCGTCATCGGCGTCGGCCGGATCGGCCACGAGGTCATCCGCCTCGGCCACGCGTTCGGCATGAACCTCCTCGCCTGCGAGATCGCGCCGGACCACCTCTTCTTCGAACGCTTCGGCGCCAAACTTGTCAGCGCCGACGAGGTCTTCGCCCAGGCCGACTACGTCACGCTGCACACGCCGATGACGCCATTGACGGAACACATGGTGAACGAACGGACGCTCGGCCTCATGAAACCGACGGCATACCTCGTCAACACCTCGCGCGGTCCGGTCGTGGATGAAGGAGCCTTGTTGAAGGCCCTGACCGAAAAGAAAATCGCCGGCGCGGCCCTCGACGTCTTCGAGCACGAACCGGCCAAGCAGAACCCGCTCTTCGCCCTCGACAACGTCGTCCTCACCGCGCACACCGCCGGCGTGGACACCCGAAGCATCCGCGACATGGCCACCTACGCGGCCCGTGCCATCGTGAAACTCCTCGCGAAGGAGTGGCCCGACGAATGGGTCGTCAATCCCGAAGTTCGCTCGCGCTATTTCGCAGGATAAGGCGAGCGGCACGAAATGATTTACCCGTAGGACGGACTTCTAGTCCGTCCGAACTTGGAGAGACGGACTTGAAGTCCGTCCTACAATGGGAATCGTTCTTGTTCCGAACTTCGAAGTGCTATCAGGCACGCTACCACCGCGCGGAACCAGCTCCGCGATTCGTCGAGGTGGGCCAGGAACAACGCCGTGTTCGAGATGGAATGGTGGAGAAGGGCGCGGAGGGTGACGGTGTGGTGATTCTCTTCCTCCACGGCTGGCACTCGCTTCCGGGCGGCGTCAAACCGACCTACCTGAGAGACCACGGCCACACTGTCATCAATCCGGCTCTCGATGACGATGATTTCGAGACCGCTGTCCGCACCGCCCAAGAAGCATTCGACAAACATCTGCCTCAAGTCGTGGTCGGCAGTTCCCGTGGCGGCGCAGTCGCCATGAACATCAGCAGCGGCGATGCCAAGCTCGTCCTGCTCTGCCCGGCCTGGAAGAATTGGGGCACGGTGAAGTCGGTCAGACCCGACACCGTGATCCTGCACAGCCGGGCCGACGACGTGATCCCATTTGCCGACAGCGATGAGTTGGCGAGCAAGAGCGGGGCCAAGTTGATCGAAGTCGGCAGCGATCACCGACTGGCCGACCCGGAACCGCTGGCAACGATGCTGAGGGCGTGTGAGGTTGCGGGATGAAGCCGATCTCGAAGAAACCTTAGTGTGGCTACCGATCGATTTCGCCCATCACGATATCCAAGCTGCCGAGGACTGCGGGGATATCGCCGAGGAGGCAGCCGCGGCAGAGTTCTTCGACGACGCTGAGGTTGCTGAAGCAGCCGGACCGCGCCCGGACACGCAAGGGCACCGCGTCCTTGTTCGGCCGGCCGACGACGTGGAAACCCATCTGCCCGCGCGGGGCTTCCGTCTCGACGTACACTTCGCCCGGCGAGAGAGCGCGCGGCGGTTCGATACGATGTGCACCCGTCGCCGACGGGTAGCGGTCGAGCGCCTGCCGGCAGAGGCGGACACTCTGCACCACTTCCAGCATTCGCACGAAGAAGCGGTGCCAGCAATCGCCGATCATCGCGCCCGGCGGAGCGCGGTCGAACGGCGGCACGGGTACGTCGAACTCGTAGCCTTCGTAGCCGGAGTACGGTTCGATCTTGCGCAGGTCCCAGAGCGGGTCGCCCTTGGTGCGATCCAATGACGCCCGCAGGACGGCACCCGTACAGCCATAGTTGATCGCCATCTCCCGCGAGAGGACGCCGACGCCGGCGGTGCGCTTCACGAAGATGTGATTGTCCGTCAGCATCGCGTGGTAGTCGGCGATGTTCGGCTCGAAATAGTCGAGGAACTTGCGACAGCGCTCGACGAAGCCGGCGGGCAGGTCGTCGTGGACGCCGCCGATCGTGATGTAGCTGTACGTCAGCCGGGCGCCGCAGAGGTCTTCGAAGAGATCGAGGATGTGCTCGCGCTCGCGAAAGGCGTAGAGGAACGGGCTGAAGCTGCCGAGGTCGAGGCCGTAGGCGCCCATGCCGACGAGGTGCGAGGCGATGCGGTTCATTTCGCACGCGAGGACGCGGATGACCTGCGCCTTCTCGGGTATCACCATTCCGCAAAGCTTCTCCACGGCCAATGCATAGCCGAGGTTCATGTTCATGCCGGCGAGGTAGTCCATCCGGTCCGTGTACGGGATGAACTGGATCGGCGTGACGTTCTCGCCGATCTTCTCGGCGCAGCGGTGGAGGTAGCCGAGGTGCGGGACGACTTCGCGGACGATTTCGCCGTCGGTGCGCAGGACGAGGCGGAGCACGCCGTGGGTGCTGGGGTGCTGCGGCCCCATGTTGATGAGCATTTCGTCCGTGCGGACGTCGAACTCGACGGTATCCAGCGACATCGACGGCTCCCGGCGTGGCGGGGGCATTTTAGGGAAGCGTCGGACCGGACGTGCGGGACTTTTGATTCGATTCGAGAATCCATGCGAGGAATTGCGAGAGGTCGATCCGCGGTGCAGGCATCGGTTCCTCGCGGCCGATCAAGGCCTGCGATTCGACGCGCAGCTCCGGGGCGCCGTCGGCGAACGCCTGCGTGCGAACGCTGCCGGCGAGGACGTTCGTTGTCGAAATATCAAGCCGGAGTTCCGTGACGCGGCCGGTCTTGCCGGGGGAACGGTCTTCGACGATGAGCGTCCAGACGCCGCGCGCCGGCTGGCCATCGAACGCGGCGAGCGATTCTTCGGGACGGACTGCTCCGAGAAACGGGGATTTCGCCTTGGAAACCAGGCCGAGGGCTTCGTCGTCGAAGGTGGTGCCGCGGAAGCCGCTGCCGTCGGTGCCGCGGCGCTCGACGAGCGTGACGGTGCGATCGGCGGGCGAGCGCAGCTTGAGCACGAGGTCGCCGACGTGGAAGTGTTCGAGGAACACGAACAGGTTCAAGTCGGAGACGGAACCATCGCGGTTGACGACGATCGGGATTTCGAGCGTACCGCTGTCCGGTATCGCGAGTGGCAGGGCGACGGTGGGGTTCGCGGAAGTCGATCCCGAGGCGAGCGTGCCGGTGCCTGTGAAGCGGTCGCCCGGCTCGCCGTTGACGCCGTTGCCGTTCTGGTTCATTCGGTTCGCGGCGATGTCGAAGATGTCCACGCCAAGCGTGAGCGAGTACGTTCCGGGCTTCGTCTTCGGAGGAAATGCGATGTCGAACTGGGTGTTGTTCGTGCCGCTCACGGGCACGACGGAGAGGGCCGCGAATCCACCGTCCGGCCCCGATAGCGTGACATCGGCGATCGTGAACGAGCCGGCGTTGATCTTCTCGTTGAACTGGACGCGGACGCGGTCGAAGCGATCGACGGCGGAGCCGTGGAAGACGGCCGAGAGGACGCGGGCTCCGTCGGTTTCTCGCGTTGTCGCAGGCGGAGGCGAAGCGGGCGGGGGCACCGAGGGCGGCACTGTCGGCGGCGTGGCCACGTCGAGCATCTTCGCGAGGTTCAGCCGGCCGCCGGTGGTGGTCCGGCCGGCGAGGGATGACAGCGGATCGACGGAGGCCTTCAGTTTCGCGACGACCTGCTGCCAGGTCCAGGTCGGGTTCGCGTCCCAGAGGAGTGCGATGGCACCGGCGACAAAGGGAGCGGCCATCGACGTGCCGCTGTACGAGCCGTAGCGGTTGTTCGGCAGCGTGCTCAGGATCGAGACGCCCGGCGCGCCGAGGACGACCGTGTTCACGCCATAGCTGGAGAAGCCGGCGAGTTGGCCGTTCGCATCCACCGCGGCGACGGGGATCACGTTCGCGAGCGTGGCGGAGTAGCTGGCAGGGTAGAAGGGGACGGCGTCGTTATTGGACGAATCGTTGCCGGCGGAGGTGACGAGGATAAGGCCGGCGGATTGCGCACGGGCGATGGCGGTGGCAAAGACGGCGTCGTAGACGTTGCTGCCCCAACTGGCGTTGGCGACGCGGGCGCCGTTGGCGGCGGCGTAGTTGAGGGCGCGGATGCCGTCGCTGGTGTAGCCGTTGCCGTCGGTGCCGATGAACTTGAGCGCCATGATGCGCGTGTTGGGGTTCACGCCGCTGACGCCGATGCCGTTGTTGCCTGCGGCGCCGACGATGCCGGCGACGTGGGTACCGTGGCCGTCGTGGTCGGACGGGTCGGCGTCGTTGGCGGCGAAGTCGTAGCCGATGATGTCGTCGGCGAAGCCGTTGCCGTCGTCGTCGCGGCCGTTGCCGGGGATTTCGCGGGTGTTGAACCAGAGGTTGGCGGCGAGGTCCGGGTGGGAGTAGTCGATGCCGGTGTCGATGACGGCGACGACGGTATTGCGGGTTCCTGTGCCGCGATCCCAGGCGGCGGCGGCCTGGATGGCGGCGAGGCCGGTCTGGGCGGCGAGTTGCGGGTCGTTGAAAGCGGCGTTCGAGCGGACGATGCGGTCCGGTTCGGCGGCGGAAACGTCCGGCACCGCGGACAGTACCCCCAGCGCCTGATCGAGCGGGTAGCCGGCGGCGAGGTCGACGCGGTAGAGGCCGAAACCGAGAGGCGTGATGGAAGACGTCGGAACGGAGTCGGCGAGTTGTTCGAAACGCACGGCATCGGCGACGCGCTCGTCGCCGAATGCGACGAGAACGCGGTCCGGGGCGAAGGCGTCGGTCACGGCGAGCGCGGGCGTCGTGCGGTCTTCCAGTCGCTCCACGCGGAGCGAATACAGCGATGGACGCATGCGGAACCGTTCTGCTCGTGGTGCGGGTGGGCGAAACCCGTCGGGCGGAAACGATTGAACTGTAGGTGACGGACGGAGCGGAGACCGGAAACGGGAAAATGGAAAATTCGATTCAAGTTCCGCCCCGCGCCACCTTTTACCGGTTGGCGGGGGCGTGACGGTCGTGCGATGTGCGTAATCTGGGGGAATTATCCGGCGGGAATCGCGGCGATCATCGCGGCCATCTTCTCATGTGCGTATGCTCGCGCCTTTGAGGCCGTTCGCCGCGCCGCGGGGAGGTCCTTCGCGATGGCGAGAAGAGTTTCGGCGATCTGCTTCCCGGTCGCGTCGTCGATCTCGAAGATCCAATTCTTCAAACCAATGTCGCGCCACATCTGACCCTTGCGCGTGTCGGTCGGCTGGCGCAGGTGGACGGCCGGCGTGCCGTTCGCGACGGCCATGATCGGCGAGTGCATCTCGAAACTCGCGACGGCGGCCGCCTTCGCGTACACGCTCCCGGCCTCGCCTGTCAGCCAGTAGCGATCCATCACGGTCACGCTCGGCTTCACGTCCGCGGGCAGCGGATCGAAGAGCAGCGGCTTCAGCCGCGTCACCGCGTACGTCATCTCGGGCACCAGGAAGACCTTTCGCTTCGTCTCGCGCACCCACGCGACGATCCCCTCGCGCAGCTTCGCGTGGTCCCGGTCGGCGAACGCTTCGTTCACGGCGCTCCGCTCCGGGTTCGGCTTCACCGTATCCCGGATTTCCCAATAGGGCGTCCAGCGCAGCCGCGGCACGGCGCAGAGGAACTGCCCCGCTTTGAGTTTGTGCTCGGCAAGCAGCTTGTCCGCGGCCGCGTCGTCCTTCAGGTCGAGGTCGAACGTCGCGTCCGGTCCGAAGTCCATCGTCGGCTCTGTGACACCGGAGTTCTTCAGGGCGGCGAGCGAATCGGTATCGCGCGTGAAGACGAATTTCGCCCCGGCGAGCAGATCCTTGTGCGTCTTCAACTCCGCATCGCTGAGCGTGACGCCGGCAAAGCCGTAGGGTTTGCCGGCCTTCTTCGCGAGGAGGGCCTCCTTCGCGCCGACGAGGCCGGGGCCGGAGCCGTGCAGGAAGAAGTCACAGGCGGCGAGGGCGGCGTTCTTCTCGTCGGCCGTCTTCGCGATCGCAAGCTTCGGGAAGCGGTTTTTGAGTAGCGTTTCGACTTCGGCGTTGAGGGAGTTGGGCCAGAGCGTGATGACGGCGTTCGGCCGGTGCTTCTCGAGAAGAGCAAGCATCCCCGGCGTGTGGGCGATGTCGCCGATGTTCACCGTCTGCCACGACGAGCGCAGGAGAATCCGTTGCGGTTTCTTCTCCTCGGCTCGTAGGGAAGGAGTCAGGGCCAAGGCGAATGCGGCGAGAGCTTCGCGGCGGGAGAGGTTCATGCGGCACCCGGCGACGGGAATCGATTGCCGCTATATTATCGAACTTCGAGGAACCCGATGGTCACTGGCACGGCGTCGCGCCGGGTGGCGGGGCGACCGGACAGCACAAGTATGACCAATCTTTTTACCCCCGGACTCACCGCGAACTCCGTCAAAGATACCAACGGCAAAGTTCTGACCGTGCCAGTCGGCTGGGTACTTCTTCCGCCCGGTGACGCCGCCCTGACCCGTCGAGTGAAGGCCGCTGGCGATCATTGGGTGGTGCAGGAGAAGAAAGGCCGCAAGGTCTTCTCACGGGGCGTGTGGGCACCGGCAACGACCATCGAGCGGATTCAAGCTGAACTCGAAGCCGAGCGATCCACCGAGAGTTATGCCAAACGCAAAGTAGCCGACGCCAAGCGACGGGAGAAGGCCCAAGAGATTTACGTCGACGACTTCACCGGAGCCGTGGTGAGCTTCCTTGCCTTCCACCCTGCTCATGCCGATCTTGCCCAGCGACTCGCGAAAGTAGTTGCCGATCATGCCACGCCGGTTGGCAGCGGCACGGTCGCCCGCACGAAGCGGATCCCGGTCGAGCAACGGGCCGAAGCCGCCGTCATTGCTTGGATGCGGCACCAGACGACCGCCTACGACTCGATGACCATCCCACGGGTGAAAGGCAAGCGGCGCGAAGTGCGGCGTATACTGGCCCAGCGGTCGAAGGAACTGCTGGCCCGGTATCGGCGGGGAGAATCGAACGGGGAAGGATGCCCGCTGTTAAGGGCCATTGACAAGAAGAAGCAAGAGGATCAGCCATGAGAACGATCATCACGTTTGCGGCGGTGCTGCTCGCCGTTTCGTCGGTTCATGCTCAAGACTTCCGCAACGTGACCTGCGAAGGGACGTACCCGCATCACCTGCAAGGCATCTGTGCCGACAAGGACGCGATCTACTGGTCCTTCACGACGACGCTGGTGAAGACTGACCTGAACGGGAAGTTGCTGAAGAAAGTGCCGGCCGCCAACCACCACGGCGACCTCTGCCTCCACGATGGCAAGCTCTTCGTTGCCGTGAACCTCGGCAAGTTCAACGATCCCAAGGGCAATGCCGATTCGTGGGTGTACGTCTACGATGCCGCCACGCTGAAGGAACTGGCCCGTCACAAGGTCCAAGAGGTCTTCCACGGTGCGGGCGGCATCGGCATTCGCAACGGCCACTTCTTCGTCGTGGGCGGATTGCCCGATGGCGTCGAAGAGAACTACGTCTACGAGTACGACGCCAAGTTCAAATTCCAGAAGAAGCACGTCATCAAGAGCGGCCACACCCGCCTTGGCATCCAGACGGCCACGTTTGCCAATGACCGCTGGTGGTTCGGCTGCTACGGCGATCCGAAAATCCTGCTCGTCACCGACGCCGATTTCCAGATGAAGGGCCGGTACGAGTTCGACTGCTCGCTGGGTATCGTCGGCCTGCCCGATGGCCGTTTCCTGTCGGCCACCGGCAAATGCGAAAAGGACAAGGGCTGCACCGGTTCGGCCCGCATCGCCGTGGCCGATATGAAGACGGGGTTGCGGATCGGCGAGAAGTAGACCGAGCGGAGACTGCCACCCACCGTATGCGGTCCACGGCGGTCGATCACGGCGGAAACAAGCATGCGCAAAGAGAGGACTTCATGCCATCGATCTTTGATGCGGCGCTCGAACCCTTCTGAGCGTCGCACTGCTGACGATCCTGTCCGAGATTCGAGTCGCCGAATAACGGTCGAATCCGATGCGGCCGAACGGGAGGCGAAAACGACGATGGAATCGACTTGGAACTGCGATCTGGATTCGTCGATCCCGGACTGGATCATCGAGTATCCTGAAACGTACCCCTTGTTTCAGGAATGCGGCATCGACAGCTCCTGCGGCGGAAAGTCTCTGGAATATGTCTGCCGGGAGCGCGGGCTGGACTCGCGCACGATGCTCGACAAACTCCGGACGCGGATCGTCGAGGCAAAGCCCGGGAAACCGGAAGAATTCTCTTCACAATGAGGGCGGAACGATGGCGATCCAGCATGCGAATCCCGGAGAGGTCATCGACGTCCGACCGTTGGGCGCGGCGCTGGCGTCGGCACGGACCACGACACTAATCAAGTCGGGGCAACTGGAAGTCGTGCGGTTGGTGCTGCCCGCCGGCAAGGAGATCGCGGCACATAAAGCCCCCGGCGCCATCACGGTCCAATGTCTCGAGGGACGGATCGCCTTCACGGCGCGGGGCCAGACGCACGAGCTGACGGCAGGTCAGATGCTGTACCTGGAAGCCGCCGAGCCTCACGCGGTCCGCTGCATCGAGGATGCCTCGGTGCTCCTGACGCTCCGTTTGGCATCGTGAGCGGGAGCGCCGATCGATCCTAGTGCGGCCGGACGTTCAACGTCCGCATGATCCAGAACATGGCGGTGAATATCGCGATCGACCAGCCGAGCCAGCCCGAGATGGCCAGGTGCTGCGTGCCGAGGATGAAGTCGGAGTCTTTGTAACGGAGCCAGTTCCGATGGCGGAGCCATTGCATCCCGAGATACCAGCCGCCGCCGGCCGTGGCGAGCAGCGCCGGCCCGATGCCGTTCATGGCCCCGCCGTTGAGCAGGAGGGACATCGTGGCCAGCATCAGCGACAGGACGAACAGCAGATAATCCCCGGGGTTCATGGTTCACTTTCCCGGTAGCGACTTCACGAATCCGATCGCCCGTTCAATCCAAACCGCGAGTGAGTCGTCGTCCTCGACGCCGTCCGAATCCACCATCACCCAGGCTTTCATCGGGCGACCCGTGACGTCGAACGGCCGGACATGCGGTTCCAGCATGGCGACCTCGGCCTGTTCCGGACCCAGTCGGACAATGAGGGCGTCTTTCCACACACAGACGAGCAGATTGCCGTTCAGGAGGAAACCGAGGCCGCCGAACAACTTCTTCTCCACAATGTCCCGCTCGCGGGCGAGTCCATCGCGCACGCGGGCGGCGAGCGAGTCGTCGTATGCCACGGGGGACTCCAACGGAGCGTTAGGTTACTTCTCGTTCGAGATTGCATTCTCCGCCACGATTCCCGACTGGCCTTGGATCTCCACCGCCTTCGCGTTCGGGGCCGAGGAAACCGCCGTGTTGCCGTAGACGTGGCTAGGCTTCGGGCTGTCCTTCACGAGGATCGCGATCCCCTGAAATCGCTTGATGGTATTTCCGGAGACCACCACCGTCGCCTTCCCCGCGTTCACCGCAGTTCGGTAGCCATCGAACGTATTGTCAATGATGGTCGCGGTGGAGTTCTCCCACACCCACACGGCGTTCCCCTGTTTCTCGCCGATTCCCGTGAAGGTATTCCCGCTTAAGGTGGCGTGGCCCTGCACCAATACGGCCGCCACGCCGCCGCCCGATATGCGATTCCCGCGGATCGTCGCCGTCGAACCATCCTTCACCGCGAGGATCGGAGGTTGTCCGCCCGTTCGCGCGAGTTCGTTCTCGGTGATGGTCGCCGTGGACCCGTCGGTGACGCCGATCGCGATCAACTTGTTATCGAGGCACTTGTTGCCGTGGATGATGGCGTTCCCTTTCGACTGCACGCCGATGCCCGCCATTTCGTTTTCCCGGCACTCGTTGCCGACGATCAACGGATTCGCCCCGTCCCGGCAACCGATCCCGGCCATCTTGTTCTTGCGGCACACGTTGTTTCGCAAGATCGGACTGGCACGATCCCGGCATCCGATCCCGGCCATTTCATTTTCGGAGCAGGTGTTCGCCTCGACCAGCGGAGCGGTGCCGTCCATCCGAATGCCGATGCCGGCCCGCCGATTCTGATAGCACCGGTTGCCGCGCATTACCGGCTTGGATCCCTCCCGACAGCCGATGCCCGCCCGAATGTTCTGGAAGCAGGCGTTGTCCGTAATGATCGGGTTCGCGTTCCGGCATCCGATCCCGGCCCGCAGGTTTTCCTTGCAGACGTTTCGTCGAACAATCGGCTCGGCACCGTCCGCCACGCCGATTCCGCCGCCCATGTTGCGATAGACTATGTTGTCTTGTATTACAGGGGCCGTTTTCGTCTTCTCCCGACCGACGATGCCGATTCCCACGTCGCCGTTATGGTGAACGATGCAGTTGGAAACGGTGCCGCTCACGCCCCAAATGCGGATGGCGGGGCTTGTGCCCTCCGCCTGGACCGCGCCTTCCTCGTCGCCCAATTCTTCGCCCTTCGAATCGAAATGCTTTTTCCAGATCGTTTCGTCGTAGACTCCGACGTTGGTGATCGTGAACCCGTCCAGCGTGCACCCCTCCGCCAGTTCGACACCCGCCGATTTTCCATCGTTACCGCCGCCATCGAGCACGGTCGCCTCGACCCGTTTCAATCCCACGATCCCTTTGGCGTCATCCCCGGCACTGCGAAGGCGGATCCCCGGCTTCAGTTTGATCCGCTCCGCATACTGGCCCGGTGAAACCAGAATCGTGTCGCCGGAGACGGAGGCATCGATGGCGGATTGAATCGTCTTGTGGTCCTGCGGGACGCGACGTTCCCCGGACAGGACCGGATGAACCCCGGCGAAGATCGACAGAACGGCGATTACGATGCGCATCGGGTTCTCTCCCGTTTTCGGTTCGTCAGCGTTACGAACCGTCTGGAAGCGGATAACCGGCTGGCAGTTCGGTCAGGTCGTGATAGCCGATCAGTTCCACTTCGTCGCCGTGGTCCCGCAAGAGGCGGCGCAATGTGTCCAGGCTGGCGCGACGTGCGACGTCGGCGTCGGCACGCTGGGCCGCCATCTGGGATACGGGATGTTCGTCCGTCTCCAGTTCGGTCCGAAGGTAGTACGCGTCCCCCACGTGCAGGAGCCAGCGATCGCCCTGTTGGACCGCGACGCCGCAGTGGCCGAGCGTGTGGCCGAACAGCGGGATCAGCAACACTTCGGATGAAAGGCCCAACGAGAGCGGCCGGGCTTCCAACCCGAACCACGTACGCGTTGACGGGCCGTAGGTCTTCCAGGCGGGGCCATGGGCGAACTGCGCGGGGACGTAGCGCCAATGACCGCTCGAAACATTCCGGAGTTCCTCCTCCGAGAGGTGGACCTGCGCCTTCGGAACGTCGGCAAGGCCGCCGGCATGGTCGGGGTCCGCGTGGGTTAGCACGACGTGCTGCACCTTCTCGGGAGAAAGTCCCAGAGCTTCGATCCGCCGCATGGCGGTGTCCGACTCGTGGAACTGAAAGCCGGCCAGATCAAGGAGCGGTTGACCCAGCCGTCCGACCGGATCGCGGACATCGTGTAGGCCGATCCCCGTGTCGACCAACGCCAGCCGATCGCCGTCTTCGAGTAGAAGGCAATGGCAGACAACGGTCGGATACCCGTGGACCCGAAGCGTGCCGCAGTTCAGATGATGGATCGTCGTCACGGTTCGCCTCGGCCGTCGGTGTGTCGGGTTCCGGTGCGACAATCCTATCTATTCGGCTGACAAAACCGATTCAATCCATCGAACGGGTACGGTCGAACCCCGGTGCGGTGCTGCGGTGAGCCGTTCCCCGTGTTCTCGATTCGAGATCCTGCTTGAATGAATGCGATCCCCGGAGTCGCCGCCATGTCATCCCGTCTCGCGATCGCTTTCCTATTGTTCCTGACCACCAACATGGCAGCCCAGGAGCCGTACCTGTCCGGCCGCTGGCGCGGGAACTGGTCCAGCGAGTCGACGGGCCATTCCGGTCCCCTCAATGCCCGCTTCCGCCAGACCGGGTGCGACGAATACCGCGTCGTCTTCACCGGTCGGTTTCTCAAGATCGTCCCGTTCCGCTACGCCGAGACGCTGCACGTCACGGGTTCCGCGGATGGCGTCGTCTACCTCGCCGGTTCCTCGCGCCTGCTCGGCTTCGGCACGTTCGCCTTCGACGCCGCCGCGACCGGCAACACCTTCAACGCGACCTTCTCGTCCCGAAGGGACCGCGGGCAGTTCAACCTTTCCCGGTGATTACTTCTTCTTCACCGGCGGCTCGACGGCGTCCGGCTTGAACGCCGCGAGGTCGTCGAGTTTCACCCGCACGCCCCCCGCCGGCACGTCCTGCTTCGCCGTCCAGACGATCGCATTCAGGATCAGCGTGCGCAAGTCGTCGAGCTTCCAGTTGCGGTAGAAGTGCGGCATCACGACGCCGACGCCGCGCCCGCCGTCGGGCCGCTCGACCGCCCACGCGATCGTTTCCTTCTTCGGTGCTTCCGGCGGCAGCATCGCCGTCGCCAGCGCCGTCACGCCCTTGCCCGGGCCGGACGGGCCGAAGTAGTTGTTGATGTACGGCTCGTCGTGAAAGGTGAACTTCGTCCATCCGTTCAAGACAGGATGTTTCGCCTCGGCCGGTTCGACGGTCGCTTCGCGGAAGACCTTGGCGATCGACTTGTGATGGTTGCAGCGCGTGGCGAAGTAGCCGCCCATCCAGTGCAATAGCGCGTGGTCGCCATCGGGGCCGACGTGCTTGGCTTCGAGACCCGTGGCGTAGTGGACGCAGACGATGCCGCCGCCGCGTTTCATCATCGCGGCGAGGTCCTTCATGATCCGCTCACGCTCCGGCATCACTTCGGGCGGAAACAGGTCGCCGATGAAGACGACGGTCGAGACATCGTCCACCGTCTTCGGCCACTCCGTAACCGCCTTCGCGTCGAGGCCCGCCTTGGTCAGGCAGTGCGCGAGCAGTCGTCCGCCGGCGGCGACCTCGTGCGTGCCCGGCGGGTGCTGGCTGGGGCCGACAACGACGAGCGCCTTCGGCGCGGCCGGCGCGGCGCCCAGTTCCGAAATTGCCATAGTGCCGAGGGCGAGGGAGCCGAGCGCGGCGCGGCGGTGCGGGAGAGATCGCGGCATGGTCGTGTCCAATGGGGAGGCGTTCCGTATTTCGTACCAGACGCCGCTCGGAATCGCGACAGGATTTCCGTCGTGATTCCATTCGAGTTTTCCCCCTCTCCCCCGTTTCGGGGGAGAGGGCCGGGGTGAGGGGGCAAAGGCTTACTCGGCTCCAGAGCCGGGAATCGAGACGCGAAGACCCCCTCACCCTATCCCTCTCCCCCGCAAAGCCGGGGGAGAGGGAACCAAACGGAAAACACGACCAAGATTTCCCCGGCCCGAGCGAATAGCCGGCACCGCATTCCCTTCTACGAGCGAACCCATGACGCCCGCGGTGGAAATCGACGGCGTGACCAAGACCTTCGGCACCCAGACCGCCGTCGACGACCTCAGCCTCGTCGTGCCCGCCGGTACGATCTACGGCTTCATCGGCCCGAACGGTTCCGGCAAGACCACGACCTTGCGCATGATCATGCGCATCTTCCTGCCCGACCGCGGCGCCATCCGCGTGCTCGGTGACGAGTCCTGGCACGCCGCCAAGGACCGCGTCACCTACCTGCCCGAAGAACGCGGCCTCTACAAGCCGATGAAGGTCCGCGATGTGATCCGCTTCTATGCGGAACTCAAAGGGATGGTCGCCCCGCAGGCGAAGATCGCCGAATGGCTCGAACGGATGGAGCTGGCGCACGCGGCCGACAAGCGCGTCGATCAGCTCTCGAAGGGGATGAGCCAGAAGGTCCAATTCATCGCGTCGGTCGTCTCCGATCCCGAACTCATCATCCTCGACGAACCGTTCAGCGGCCTCGACCCCGTGAACGAGAACCTCTTCCGCAAGGCGATCCTCGACCTGCGCAAGGCCGGCAAGACCATCATCTTCTCCACCCACAACATGGCCGTCGCCGAGCAGCTCTGCGATTTCGTCTTCATGATCTACAAGGGGAAGAAGGTCCTCGACGGCACACTCGACGCCATCCAGGACGCCTACGGCTTCGACACCGTGCGCGTCCGGCTGGAGGGCGGCACGCTCGACGGCCTCGACGGCGTGGAGAAGCTGACCGACTTCGGTCGATACCAGGAACTGCGGCTCAATCGCGGCGCCGACCCGCAGGGAATCTTGAAGGAGCTGATGCGCCGCGGTGCCGTCCGCCAGTTCGAGCAGACGCGCCCGAACCTCCACGACATCTTCGTTCGCATCGCCGACCCGAAGGACGAGCCGTGATGCGAGTTGGATTGGGTGGCACGGACAGACTTGCCCATGTTTTGTCTGGTCCCCTCTCCCCCGGCTTTGCGGGGGAGAGGGCGAGGGTGAGGGGGTCTTGGGGATTGCAACAGCTTGTCGTGAGCGGAAAGGCTCTCCCCCTCACCCCGGCCCTCTCCCCCGCAAGGCCGGGGGAGAGGGAGAAATCCATACCAGGTTCAGTCCGATCCCCTCTCCCCCGGCTTTGCGGGGGAGAGGGTGAGGGGGTCTTGGGGATTGCAACAGCTTGTCGTGAGCGGAAAGGCTCTCCCCCTCACCCCGACCCTTTCCCCCGCAAAGCCGGGGGAGAGGGAGAAATCCATGCCTGTCCCTCCGACTGAAATGCCCGTGCCACTGTACTTGAACGAGTGACCCGCCATGCGGAAAATCCTGACCATCGCGAAGCGCGAATACCTCGCCGGCGTGAGGACGAAGGCGTTCCTCGTCTCGCTCATCCTCATGCCCGTGATGATGGGCGGCAGCATCGGCCTGTCGGCGCTCTCGAAGAAGCTCGACGACACCTCCGAGAAGACCTACGCCGTGGTCGACCGCTCGCCGGGCGGCAAGATCGCGGCGGCGCTCGAAGCGGACACCGTGCTCTACAACACCGTCATCATCAAGGACCCCACGACGGGCCAGCAGATCCACCCGGCGCTCAAGATCGAAGTCGTTCCGCCGAGCGAAGGCTCCGACATCGCAATCCGTCAGCAGCGGTTCGAACTGTCCGAACGGTCGCGCAAGAACGAGATCGAAGCGTTCATCGAAATCGGCCCGGACATTTACCAGACCCGAACCGACCCGAACCCGGAATCGGCGGAGGATGTGCAGGCGGTCCGACTGCAATCGAAGAAGCCCGGCGAAGGCTTCCTCGGCCGCTACCTCGAACGGCGCATCAACGACGCGGTGCAGCGCGAGCGCTTCGCCCGCGAGAACGTCGACCCCGCGAAACTGCGGGCGATCCAGCAGCCGATTTCCCTGAAGACCAAAGGCCTGACGACCAGGAACGCCCAGACCGGCGAAATCGAAGACGCCGCGGATGAGAAACGGCTGGCGAACTTCCTGCTGCCCGGCGTGCTCATCGGCCTGATGTTCATGGTCATCATGTTCGGCGCGTCCCCGGCCATGAACGGCGTGGTCGAGGAGAAAGGGCAGCGCATCGCCGAGGTGCTGCTCGGTTCGGTCACGCCGTTCGAGCTGATGGCCGGCAAGCTCCTCGGCCTCGTCGGCATCGCCCTCACGACCGCGGCCATCTATTTCGGCGGTGGTTTTGTCGCCGCCAGCCGCTACGGCCTGACGGACTCCATCACGCCGGAATTGATGTTCTGGTTCTTCGTCTTCCTGACGATGGCGCTGCTCATCTTCGGCTCGATCTTCATCGCCGTCGGCGCCGCCGCCCAGGACGTGAAGGACACGCAGACGCTGCTCACGCCCGTCATGTTCTTCATGGTGATGCCGATGTTCGCCATCGGGCCGATCCTGATGGACCCGCACGGCAAGCTGGCGGTGATCTGCTCGCTGATCCCGACGAGCGCCCCGATGATCCTCGTCGCCCGGCAGAGCGTGCCGCCGGGGGTGCCGCTGGTGCAGCTCCTCGCCGGCGCCGCGATCGTGGCGCTGACGACGGTCGCCTGCGTCTGGGCCGCCGGCCGCATCTTCCGCGTCGGCTTCCTCATGCAGGGCAAATCGCCGAAGCTCAAGGACATCGGGCGCTGGATCGTGAAGGGGTGAGGGGGAAAGGCGGCCGAACGCGGGCATTTTTGCCCCGAATGGGGCAACGGGCTGTAGCCTCGGGTGAAGCGCAGCGGAACCCGTGGAACACTCGCGCGACTCTTCGCCCCGGAGGGGCGACGGAGGCGTTCCGCTGCCCCTCCGGGGCAGGTCGAACGGTGTTGGGGGCCATTCCTCCACGGGTTTCACCCGTGGCTACACTCCGCGGCCCCATCCGGGGCCGAAAACCAAGAACCCCGGCAGCTCTATCTTGGACCGTAAACCAAGAACCCCGGCAGCTCTATCTTGGACCGTAAACCAAGAACCCCGGCGGCCCCATCCGGGGCCGAAAACCAAGAACCCCATACGTCCGCCCACCACTACTAGGCCTCGAAGACTCGGCCCGCCTGACGGAGCGGTCGATCGCGGGCATTTTTGCCCCGAAAGGGGCAACGGGCTGTAGCCACGGGTGGAGCGAAGCGGAACCCGTGGAACACTCGCGCGAATCTTCGCCCCGGAGGGGCGACGGAGCGAGTCGGAATCGACGTAAGTCGTTATCCGGCATAGGCGCTTCCGGAATTCGGGCGTCGTTCCGCCGGAGGGTGGCGCGGTGTCGGCGGAAAGAGCCATGCCCCTAGGAACCCGTCGTCGCGAGCGCCAGCGCGAGCCGGCAACCGGCCTCGAACTCCTTCAGGTCCACGAACTCGTTGACGGTGTGGATCTCGTTCTGGCCGGCACCGAAGGTGATCGTCGGGATGCCGTGCTTCACCATCCAGTTCGCGTCCAGGCCGCCGTTCGTCACCTTCGTCGTCGGCTTCAGCTTGATGCTCTTGGCCGCTGCCATCGCCCGCTTGA
The DNA here is from genome assembly GCA_019636445.1 of Gemmataceae bacterium. Taxonomy (GTDB): domain Bacteria; phylum Planctomycetota; class Planctomycetia; order Gemmatales; family Gemmataceae; genus Limnoglobus. Next base: position 111,787 of record JAHBXO010000012.1, read on the forward strand.
TGACCGGCGAGCCGTCCGGCAGGCGGAAGGGTACGTAGTCCAGCCGGCTCGTGAACTTCACCTTCGCCGGCTTCCCCTTGTGGTCCTTCACCTTCTTCGCGGCCTTCTCGAAGGCGAGCTTGTACGCGGCCGTGATCTCCCGCACGAACTTCGCGTCGTGGCTGCGGCTCTCGCCGCGGATGAGGACGTAGTCGGTGACGACGTTGGTGGCATTGCCGGCGCTCTTGCCGTCGGCGTCGCCGATGCTGCCGACGTTGCTGGTGCCTTCCTTCCCCTTCTTGACGACCTTGCCGAACCAACCGCTCGCGTGGACGTCGGCGATGGCGAGCGACGCGACGACGCTGGCGGAGATGCCGCGCTCGGGGTGGACGCCGGCGTGGGAAGCACGGCCGTGGATCTCGACTTCCCATCGGTCGGCACCGATGGCGCCGATGGTGATCTCGCTGGCGCTGCGGCCATCGATGTTGAAGCCCATGACGGGGCCGCCGAGGACGGTCGGGTCGACGTGCTTGGCGCCGAACAGGCCGCTCTCCTCGCGGACGGTGAAGAAGAGCGTGATCGGCGGGTGCGGGAGCTTCTGCTTGAGCAGTTCGGCCGCAAGCGTGACGACGGCGGCGCAGCCGGTGCGGTCGTCGCCGCCGAGGGCCGCTTTCGGGTTCTCGTTGACGATGCGGTTCTCGGCCCGCTTCGGCTTCGCCCCGGCGCACAGCGGCACGGTGTCCATGTGCGTCATGAAGAGGATGCGCGGCGCGTCCAGCGTGCCGGGCAGATCGACGATGATGTTGCCCGTCTGCGTCGGGGCCGGGATGCGAGTATTGGCATCGTCGTAGCGGATGGCCGATGCCGGCACGCCGGCCTCCGTCAGCGCGGCGACGATCTCCTTACCGATGTTCGCCTCCTGACCGGTGATGCCCTCCACGGAAAGGAAGCGGAGCAAACGATCCACGGCGGCGGCGGAGTCGATGGCGAGCGGCATGGGCGACCCATTTTGAGTGGAAGGTGTGCCGCTATTGTAGGATCAGCGTCGCGCAATCGCGAGATGGTGGCGGAGCTTGTCGAGCGTCTTCGCCCCGATGCCGCTGACGCGGCGGAGGTCGTCGATCGACTCGAAGGGCTTCTTCGTGCGCTCGGCGACGATGCGCTCGGCCATCTTCGCGCCGATGCCGGGGAGTTGTTGGAGTTCGGCGAGGGTCGCGGTGTTCGGGTCGAGCGTCTGGCCGGGTGCGAGTTTCGTCGTGGTCGACGTCGTGGGGGCCGGCGAAGGCGGCGCGGGGCGTACGAGCGTTTCGAACTTCGGTTCGAGCGGTTTCGCGGGTGCTTTCGCGTCAACGACGAGCCAGTTGCGGAGCTTGTCGAGCGTCTTGCCGCCGATGCCGGGCACGCCGTCGAGTTCGTCTAGGGATTGGAACGGGCCGAAGGTGGAACGGTGCGTGAGGATCGCGTCGGCGATTGTGGGGCCGACGCCGGGAATCTGGAGCAGTTCGACGCGGTCGGCGGCATTCACATCGAGGGGCAGCGGCGCGGCGGCTTGCTGCGAGGGCTGGACGCGGTAGCCGTTGCCGTAGCCGCGATAGAGGAGCAGGCCGAAGAGGACGATTACGGCCACGGCGATGGCGAACCGCTCCGGCGAGCGAGAAGGGGATGTCGGCGGGACTGGCGACGGCGCGTCCATGCACGCAGTTTACCCGTTCGGCAGCATCAACACCATATATCGGCACCAATTCTTGAGCGCCGGCACCGCTCGCAGCATTCGGCGATCCACGCGATCCAGAGCGCCATTCAACGCGTGCGAACGAATGACGCGGCGGACCATGCCGAGGAGTTGGAAGCCCTGCACCGTCAGGTTCGGGAACGCCTCGCGGAGCGGTCGTAGCTCAGCGGCAACGAGCGGGCGCTCGTCCGGCGTGCGATGCTTGCCGGGGTACGGGAGCCAACGGCGGGCGAGGCTCAGGAGGGGATTCCCGCCCCACGGTTCGCAGAAGACGGCGACGCCGCCGGGCTTCAGAACGCGACGCAACTCTGACGCGGCCTTCGCGAGATCGAGGTGATGCAGGATCGCGCAGCCCCAGATGGCATCGAACGACGCGTCGGGATACGGCAGTTCCTCGCCATTGGCGACGATCGCATTCACGGCCACGCCATTCGCCCCGGCCCGCTCACGAACCTCGCGAACGTACCCCGGCGAAAGATCGAACGCACTCACGGCCGCTCCGGCACGTGCCATTACGACAGCCGCCATGCCGTGCCCGCAGCCGTAGTCGAGGACGCGCTTTGCCATCAATGGGCCAAGTTTGGCGAACGCAGGACGGATCCAGGTCTCGTGGTCGAGGTACGTTTCATCCGCGAATCGCAGGTCGGCGCGGCCGGTCCGAAAGCTCACGGCCCGTTTCGAAGCCTGCTCGTCGTGGAAGAGTAGTTCCGATTCGAGGCGATCGGCCGTCGTGTTCATCGTGAACCCGCCCTCGCGTTCCGTCGTCAAATCCCTAAAATTTCCCGCTCAGTCTAACACGCACCCGTTTCCGAAGGAAAGGCGACTTCCGTGGCTTCCGAACCGACATCACCTCCGCCTGCCGACACCAACGACCACGCGGAAGTCCGCCTCGCGAAACTGAAGCAGATCGAAGCCCTCGGCATCGACCCGTGGGGCCAGCGGTTCGATGGCCATCAACCGATCGCAACGATCCGCGAGCTGCCGTGCAATCCATTCGACGATGCGAATCCCGGCCCGAAGGTCCGCGCCGCCGGGCGCGTCGTCGGCCGCCGAAAGATGGGGAAGGTCTACTTCCTCGACCTCTGGGACCAGACCGGCAAAGTGCAGGTGATGCTCGGCTCGAAGCAGATCGGCGAACTCGGCTGGAAGGTCGCGGAACTGCTCGACCTCGGCGACCTTGTCGGCATCGATGGCGAGTTCGGCAAGACGAAGATGGGCGAGCCGACGATCCGCGCCAGCCAGCTCACATTCCTGACGAAGTCGCTCGAGCCTCACCCGACCGGCTACTACGGCATGTCGGACGAAGAGTACCGTTTGCGCCACCGGTACCTCGACCTCGTCTACACGCCAGACACGTTGCGCCGTGCCCTTCAGCGCGTGAAGGTGCTCCGTACCATCCGGAACTATTTGGACGATCAGGGCTACCTGGAAGTGGAGACCCCAACGCTGCACGCCATCGCCGGTGGGGCTGCGGCGCGGCCGTTCGACACGCACCACAACGCGCTCGACATCCCGCTCTTCCTCCGCATCGCGCTCGAACTGCCGCTGAAGCGCCTGCTCGTCGGAGGCATCGAAAAGGTCTACGAGATCGGCCGCGTCTTCCGCAACGAGGGGATCAGCCGCCGGCACAATCCCGAATTTACGATGCTCGAGCTGTACTGCGCCTACGGCGATCTCTTCACGATGATGGACCTGACCGAAGGCGTCTTCGTGAAGTGCGTTGACGCGCTCGGAACATCGCGCACGCTGGCCTACGGCGAACGGCAGCTCGACTTCGCCCCGCCATGGCCGCGTGTGCGGTATTCGGAAATCTTCAAGCAGACCACCGGCGTCGATCTCTTCGATCGCGACGGGGTGAAGGCCAAGGCGCTCGAACTGAAGATTCCGCTCGAATTGAAGGACGAGAAGGCGAAGACGTCGACGCCGAAGGAGCACGACGTGCTCGTCCACGAACTCTTCGAGCACTGCGTCGAGCCGGAGCTGGCGAAGGCCGACAAGCCGACGTTCGTGTACGACTACCCGGCCGCGCTCTGCCCGCTGACGAAGCGGAAGCGCGAGACGCCGGAGCTGGCGGAGCGGTTCGAGCTGTACGTGGCCGGCATGGAACTGGCAAACGCCTACACGGAACTGAACGACCCGATCACGCAGGAAGCGACCTTCCGCCGGCAGCTCACCGGGCTGAACGCGGAGGACTCGATGGCGAAGATGGACGATGATTTCGTCCGGGCGCTGCGCCACGGCATGCCGCCCGCCGGCGGCCTCGGCATCGGCATCGACCGCCTTGTGATGCTGCTGACGAACACGACGACGATCCGCGACGTGATCTTGTTCCCGCTGCTGCGGCCGGAATGAGGCAGAAGAATGGCCCGCAGATGACGCAGATTTCAACGCAGATTGAAGATGATAAGAATGGATATTCTCGTTTTATCCTCTTCATCTGCGTCCGAAGGTCTGCGTCATGAGCGGGCCATTCTTAGAATGCTTCCATCAGCCGCGCTCACCGACCGGGACTGCGCATGAACAATCGAAAGTACATTTTCCCCAACGTCATCGAGCTGAACGTCGCGGCGGGGCGCGCGTTCGGCGTAAACATCTACCTCATCGACGGCGGCACAGAATTCGTTTTGCTCGACATCGGCCTGGACGAATCGCTCGGCGACGTAATCGACCTCATCCGCGCGATGGATTTCCCGCTCTCGAAGTGCAAGATGGTGGTGGCGACGCACGCCGACGCCGACCATGTGCAGGCGCTGGCGAAGGCGCGCGAGCGGCTGAAGACGAAGGCCGCGGCGCATCCGAAAGCGGCCGTTTTGCTCGAGGCCGGCGAACGCGACCAGACCTACGCCCGGATCTCGGCGCAGGACTTCGACATCGCGATGCCGCCCTGCAAGATCGACGTGAAACTCAAGGACGGCGATGCGATCAAGGTCGGCAAGCTGAAGCTCGATGTCTGGTCCACGCCCGGCCACACGCCGGGACAGCTCAGCTTCAAGATTGGCAACCTCCTCTTCAGCGGCGACAACATCTACGCCGACGGTTGCGTCGGCGTCATCGACGCGCACCACGGCTCGCACCTGCCGGATTTCATTACTTCGCTCGAACGCATCCGCGACGATTCGGAGATCGAGGTCTTGCTGCCGAGCCACGGCCCGTACTTCCGCAAGGACAACAAGCAACTCCAAGCGACGATCGACCGCCTGACGAAGTATCAGTACATGGCCGACTTCGGAACGTGCGCGGTGAAATGGCCGCTCCAGGAGCAATGGGAACAGGACATCCTCGCAGGCAATCTACCCCAAGTGTGAACACATGATCCACGTCATTGCGACCATCGAATTGAACCCCGGCACGCGCGAGTTGTTCCTCGCGGAGTTCCGCAAGCTCGTACCGCAAGTCCGTGCCGAGGCCGGGTGCATCGAGTACGGCCCCGCGATCGACGTGCCGTGCGGCGCCGCGGCCCAACCGCCCGTACGCGAAAACGTCGTTGTCGTCGTCGAGAAGTGGGCCGACCTCGCCGCGCTCGACGCCCACTCGAAAGCGCCGCACATGGACGCCTACCGTCCCAGGGTCAAGGACTTCGTGAAGACCGTGACACTGCACGTACTGAAACCGGTCGAATGAAAGCATTTCCGAATCGACGATTGCGATACGTACCCCAATCTGGCAGAATAATGCCGTAGGTTCTCCCGCCTCCCGACGGTTCGATCATGCCTCTGCGTCGACTCTTCGCCGGCCTTGTCTCTCTCAGCGTCACTTCGGCGATTTCCGCCGCCGATCCGAAGGGCGTCGAATTCTTCGAGCAGAAGATTCGTCCCGTCCTGGTCGAGCAGTGCCAGAAATGCCATTCGGCCGAGGCCGAGAAGAACAACAAGTTGAAGGGCCAACTGCTCCTCGATTCGAAAGCCGGCATCGCGGCCGGGGGCGAGAGCGGTGCCGTGCTGGATTCGAAGGAACCGAAGAACAGTTTGCTTTTGAAATCGCTGCGGTACGACGGTGACCTGAAGATGCCGCCGAAAGGGAAGCTGCCGGACGCCGTGATCGCGGACTTCGAGAAGTGGGTGGCGATGGGCGCACCGGACCCGCGCGACGGAACGGGCGCGGTCAAAAAGCAAATTGGCCTGACCTTGGATGAGGGCCGCAAGTTCTGGTCGTACATCCCGCCGAAGGGCGTCGAACCTCCGACCGTCAAGAACAAGGATTGGAACGCGAACCCAATCGATCGATTCATCGCTTCCGGGCTGGAAGCGAAGGGGCTGTCCCCCGCGAAGCCGGCCGATCGGGCGACGATCGCTCGGCGGCTCTACTACGACCTTGCCGGCTACGTGCCGACGCCGGAGGAACTGGATGCGTTCGTGATGGACAAGTCGCCGAACGCCGTCGAGAAACTCGTCGACAAGCTGCTCGCGTCCCCCGCCTTCGGCGAGCGATGGGGCCGGAACTGGCTGGACGTCGCGCGCTACGCCGAGTCGGTCACGCTCCGCGGCTTCATCCTCGACGAAGCCTGGCGCTACCGTGACTACGTCATTGAATCGTTCAACGCCGACGTGCCGTTCGACCGCTTCATCCGCGCGCAGATCGCCGGCGACTTGATGACCGCTACCGACCCGGCCGAGCGCCGACGGCAGATCGTCGCGACGACCTTTCTCGTCCTCGGCAACACGAACCTGGAGGAGCAGGACAAGAAGATGCTCCGCATGGACGTGGTCGATGAACAACTCGATGTCATCACGAAAGGCTTCCTCGCACAGACCGTCACCTGCGCCCGCTGCCACGACCATAAATTCGATCCGATCCCGACGAAGGACTACTACGCGCTCGCCGGCATCCTGCGGAACGCGAAGACGCTGGAGCACGCGAACGTGTCGAAGTGGATCGACGTGCCGCTTCCGGTCGAACCGGAAATGGAGGCGAAGTACGCCGAGGCGGAGAAGCGGATCGCGTCGCTCCAGGCTCGCATCAAAGCGGAGAAGTCGAAGGCCGGTGCCGCGAAGGTTGGCGGCATCCTGCTCGCCAAGGATATTCCCGGCATCGTCGTCGACGACGCGGCCGCCAAGAAGGTCGGCGACTGGATGCACTCCCAGCACTCCGGCAGCTACATCGGCGACGGCTACCTCCACGACAAGAACGACGGCAAGGGCGAGAAGACGCTCACCTTCCAGCCCGAGAACCTGCCGCCCGGCAAGTACGAAGTCCGCCTCGCTTACTCGGCCGGCACGTCGCGTTCGAACAAGGTGCCCGTCTCCGTGTTCAGCGCCGACGGCGAGAAGGAACTGACGATCGACATGCAGAAGGGGCCGCCGATCGACGGCCGCTACGTCTCGCTCGGCGAGTATCGCTTCGAGAAGGGCGGCTTCTCGCACGTTATCGTGTCGAACGAGGACACGAAGGGCCACGTGACCGCCGATGCCGTTGTATACGTTCCAGAAACGACCGACGCGACGACCTCGGCGAAGAAGATCGAGCCCAAAGCAGACTCGACGAAGGCGCTCGAAGCCGAGTTGAAGAAGCTTCAGGAAACCGCTCCCAAGCGGCCGAAGGTGATCTCCGTAGTCGAGGAGAAGCAGATCGAGGACGCGAAGGTCCACATCCGCGGCAACCCCCACAACCTCGGAGAGGCCGCCCCGCGCGGTGTCCTACAGGTCGCGAGTTTCGACTCGATTTCGTTCCCGAAAGACAAGAGCGGCCGCCTCGAACTGGCGAACTGGATCGCGTCGAAGGAGAACCCGCTGACCTCGCGCGTCATCGTCAACCGAACGTGGCACTGGCTCTTCGGGAGTGGGATCGTGCGGACAACGGACAACTTCGGCACCACCGGCGAGAAACCGTCGAACCCCGAACTTCTCGACCACTTGGCGCGGCAATTCGTCGCCGACGGCTGGTCGATGAAGAAGCTCGTCCGCGCGATCGTACTCAGCCAGGCCTATCAGCAATCGAGCGTCGGCGATCCGAAGGCGCTCGCGGCCGATCCTGAGAATCGGCTGTTCGGCCGGGCGAACCGACGCCGTATGACCGGCGAGGCGATCCGCGATTCGATCCTCCGCATCGCCGGCACCCTTTCCGAGGAACGCGGCGGACCGGCGTTCCCGGTTTCCCTCGCGGCCGACTACAACTTCAAGGCGAACTCGACGCGACGCAGCGTCTACCTGCCGATGTTCCGCAACGCCCTGCCGGAACTGCTCGAAGTCTTCGACGCGGCCGATCCGAGCACCGTCACCGGCGTGCGGAACGTCAGCACCGTCGCTCCGCAGGCGCTCTACCTGATGAACAACCCGTTCGTCGCCGAGCAGGCGAAGCTGGCCGCCGCGAAGCTGATGGCAGCGAACGACGCCGACGATGCTCGCATCGTCTCGCTGTATCGGGCGACAATCGGCCGCGAACCGACCGACGGCGAACGGACCGTCGCGACGAATTTCCTCCGCAACCGCTCCGACGCGAAGGACGCCTGGACAAAGCTGATCCACGCCGTCTTCGCGTCGGCCGAGTTCCGATTCGTGAATTGAGGCCTCCCGTGTTGCACACTCTCTCCCGCCGCGATTGGCTTTCCCGCACCGGATGCGGCTTCGGCGCGCTCGCGCTCGCCGGCCTCTCCACCGCCGACGCCGCGACGGCCGACCCGCTCGCCCCGAAGCCGACGCACTTCGCTCCGAAGGCGAAGCGCGTCATCTTCCTCTTCATGCAGGGCGGCGTCAGCCACGTCGATTCCTACGACTATAAGCCGCTCCTCCTGAAGGAGGACGGCAAGCAAATGTCTTTTGAAGATGCTCGCATCAAAGCGAACACCGGCAACCGCGCCAGCTCGCACCGAGTGATGAAGCCACTCTGGAAGTTCGCCCAGCGCGGCCAGACCGGCCGGTGGGCCTCCGACCTCTTCCCCACGATCAACACACAGATCGACAACCTCGGCTTCGTCCACTCGCTGCACACCGAAGGCGTCGCGCACGGCCCGGCCACGCTCTTCCTGCATTGCGGATCCACTAGCTTCGTCCGCCCCAGCATGGGGTCGTGGGTGCTCTACGGCCTCGGATCGGAGAACCAGAATCTGCCCGGCTTCGTGTCGATCGCGCCGTCCGTGGGCAACGGCGGGGCGCGGAACTACGGCACCGCGTTCCTACCCGCCGTCTACCAGGGCACCGCCCTCGGCCGCGCCGGCGGACCGGCCTCTGACGTCGCGCTCCGCAACGTCGGCGCGACGAACGCCCCGTTCGACTTGCTCCGCGAGCTGCACGCCGAGCAATTGAAGCGCGTGCCCGGCGACTCCGAACTCGAAGCCGTCGCGAACTCCTACGAACTCGCCTGGCGGATGCAGCAGAATGCGCCGGACGTGCTGGACCTCTCAAAGGAGACGAAGGAGACGAAGGCACTGTACGGCATAGACGAGAAGCCGACCGACACCTTCGGCCGCGAGTGCCTGATGGCGCGGCGGCTCTGCGAAGCCGGTGTGCGCTTCGTGCAAGTGACCTATGGCGACAACTCCGCGAACCCGGCCTGGGACCAGCACTCGAACCTGCCCAAGCATGGCGACCACGCGAAGGCGGTCGACAAGCCGATCGCGGGACTGCTGGAGGATTTGAATCGCCGGGGGCTCTTGAAGGACACGATCGTCTGGTGGGGCGGCGAGTTCGGCCGTACGCCCTATGCGGAGAAGAACGGCACCGGCCGCGACCACAACCCCGGCGGCTTCACCGTCTGGCTCGCCGGAGGCGGCTTCAAAACTGGCACCGCCTTTGGCGCCACCGACGAGTTCGGCAGCCTCGCCGTGCAGGACAAGGTCCACATGCACGACCTGCACGCGACGATCCTGCACCAACTCGGCCTAGACCACGAAAAGCTGACGTTCCGCTACGCTGGCCGGAACTTCCGGCTCACGGACGTCCACGGCCGAGTCGTGAAGGAATTGCTGACCTGATCTTGGATTTGGTTTTCACTCCGCAATCCGCACTCCGCACTCCGCACTCTGTAGCCACCCTTGCCCTTCCGCGCGTACGATCGCCTCCAGCGCGTCGATCCATTTCGGATGCTCGTTCAGGCACGGGATCGCTCGCAGCTTTTCGCCCCCGGCGTGGTGGAAGACCTCCTCGCTCTCGCGGCCGATCTCGTCGACGGTCTCCAGGCAATCAGCCGTGAAGCCGGGCAACACCACGGCGACCCGCTTCACGCCCCTCTTCGCCAGGCGTTCCAGCACGTCGTCGGTGTAGGGTTTCAGCCACGGGTCGCGACCGAAGCGGCTCTGGTACGTCTGCGTCCAATAATCGCGCGTCCAGCCGAGCTTCGCCACGAGCGCCCGCGTCGTGCGGACGCAGTGCGTCGCGTACGGGTCGCCGCGCTGGGCGTACTTCTGCGGGATGCCGTGGAAGCTGACGAGGACGTGCTCCGGCTGCCACGGCATCGCCGCGAGGTCGTCCCGCACGGCGGCAGTGACGGCGTCGATGTAGCCGGTGTCGTCGTAATAGGGTGGCACGATGCGCAGGGCCGGCACGACACGGAGCTTGAGCATCAGTTTCGCGAGGGCATCGGTGGCACTTGCGGTGGTCGTACTCGAATACTGCGGGAACATCGGCACGGCCACGATCCGGTCAACGCCCGCCGCCAGCATCTCGCGCGTGACCGACTCGACCGACGGATTGCCGACCATCATTCCAAACCGGACGGTGGCGTTTGGGAACCGCGCTTGAAGCAATTCCGTTTGGCGGATCGTGTGGTGCATCAAGGGCGATCCGGTGTTCGCGTCCCAAATGCGGGCGTACTTGGCAGCGGAATCCTTGGGGCGGAAGGTCAGTACGAACAGATTCATAATCGCCGACCATTTCCACCGCGCGACACTGGGCCTCGCCTTGCGCGGCGGTCCCGGATGAATGTACCTGGCAGTGTCGGCCGCAGTCTCCACGACGCGCGGATCGAAGAGAAATTGCCGGAGGTACGGTCGCAGCGCGGCCGCGGTCGGCGCGTCCGGGGTGCCAAGTTGAATGAGCAGGATGCCGGTCTTAGACATTGCGGAATGCGGAATGCGGAATGCGGAATGAAGACATGATAGACGGAGGTCGATGAAAAAAGCCTGCGGAGCATCCGCAGGCTTTCCTGATTCCTGACTCCCGACCCCCGATTACTTCTTCTTGCAGCCGGGGCCTTCGATCGGATCCTGCTTTTCCGTGATCTGGCCTCCACTGCCTTTGAGTGCAGCGGCCTTGTCCTTGTTGAGCTGGACGTAGCTGGCGAATTGCGACGGAAGGTTCGCTTCGCCGTAGATCGCCTCGACCGGGCACTCCGGCACGCAGGCTTCGCAGTCGATGCAATCATCGGGATCGATGTAGAGCATCTTCTCGTCCTGATAGAAGCACTCCACCGGGCAAACGACGCAACAATCGGTGTACTTGCAGTCGTTGCAGCTTTCGGTGACGATGTGGGCCATGTTCGTTCTCCGCGTCGGTGTGCGCTCGCGGGGCCGACCTTTGGCCGCGCGGGTGACGGTATTCTTTTAGTAAATCGCTTCGCGGTGTCCAATCGCGAAAACGGGTCGGACGGGCCTCCCTGCCCGTCCGACCCGACGCGTTCGCGATTGGCTTAGAACTGATCGAGCCAGAAGTGGTTGCCGCGGTGGTAGCGCATCGGCGACCACAGTTCATAGCGCCAGCCCGGTTCCTTGAAGGGCGGGTAGGCCATGTACGCCGGCGGACGCATGTACGGACTGCCCTTCGATTCCGGGTACTTGGGGCTTTGCGCCGGCCAGTAGCTGTGCGGGAAATAGTGGTATGGGTAGTAAAACGTGCGCGGCAGGGGCGGGTCGCCAGCACAGGCGCTCGAGGCGAAGGCGCCGAGCGCCAGCGCGGCGACGAGGGCCTTCAGGATTCCGCTTCGCATGGTTTGATCCTCCGAGTCGGGTCTAGCGGATTCATCGTCACAATCGCACCCGCCGGCTGACCCATCCCGCCTCGCGGCTCGGAAAGACCCCGCACGCCGGCCGGCGCGACGCGAAAAACCTACAAAAACCGAAGCATCGGTCGGGTCGCCCGTGCCGCGGGCTTCATTCCGTGAATCCGATGGATTCGTTTCAAGTTGGCCGGAGTTCTTTTCGACATGCCCGATTCGGACCGCGACACGCTCTACGACAATCCGCTCATCGGCCGCTATGCCAGCCGCGCCATGGCCGAACGCTGGGGACCGCTGCGCAAATTCCGTACCTGGCGACGCCTCTGGCTCGCCCTCGCCGAAGCCGAGCACGAACTCGGCCTTCCCGCCGCCGAAGGCAGTGGAGTACGCGTGACCCCGGCGCACCTCGCCGAACTCCGCGCCCACCTCGACGACGTCGATCTGGCCCGCGCCGCCTCGCTCGAAAAGATCACTCGTCACGATGTGATGGCCCACGTCGCCGCCCTCGGCGAAGTCGCCCCGGGTGCAAAGGAGATCGTCCACCTCGGTGCCACGTCCTGTTACGTAACCGACAATGCTGACCTGATCCTGATGCGGGAATCGCTCGACGACCTGTGCGGATCGCTGGCGTCGCTCGTCGACGCACTGGCGACGTTCGCCGAACGCTGGCGGGCCGAGCCGACGCTCGGCTTTACGCACTTTCAGCCGGCGCAACTCACGACCGTGGGCAAGCGCGCCGTGCTCTGGCTCTTCGACCTCGTCCTCGACCTGCGCGAACTCGAGCGTCGGCGGGACGAACTCCCGTTCCGCGGCACCAAGGGCACCACCGGCACACAGGCCAGTTTTCTGGCCCTGTTCCGGGGCGACCACGCCAAGGTCCGCGAACTCGATCGCCTCGTCGCAAAGAAGATGGGCTTCGACTACGTGTTCCCGGTCACGGGACAGACCTACTCCCGCAAGATCGATTCGCAGATACTCGATGCGCTGTCCGGGCTGGGCCAATCGGCCCACAAATGGGGCAACGACCTGCGCCTGCTCGCGCATCGTCAGGAGGTCGACGAACCCTTCGAGGCCGGGCAGATCGGTTCGAGCGCGATGGCATACAAGCGGAACCCGATGCGGGCGGAGCGGATGTGTTCGTTGGCTCGCTTCCTGATGGGCATTCCGGCGATGGCGGCGGGGACGCAAGCCACGCAGTGGTTCGAGCGTACGCTCGACGACTCGGCCGCACGGCGGCTGTACATCCCGCAGGCGTTCCTCGCGGCGGACGCGATCCTGCGCATCGGTCAGAATGTCGGCAGCGGGCTGATCGTCAACCGGCCGATTGTGGCGAAGAACGTGCGCGAATACCTGCCCTACATGGCGACGGAAAACCTGATGATGGCGGCCGTGCGCGCCGGCGCGGACCGGCAGCACGTCCATGAACTTGTGAAGACCCACAGCCACGCCGTCACCGATCGCATCAAGAACGGCGTCGGCTCGGCCACGGAAATCATCGATCGCCTCAAAGGCGAGTCGGCGTTTGCCGGTGTCGACTTCGCGGGGGAATTGGAGCCGAGCGCCTTCGTCGGGCGCTCGCCGGAACAGGTCGACGAATTCCTGCAGAACGAAATCCAGCCCATCCGCGAACGCTACGCGGGCCGGACAGGTCGAACGGTCGAGTTGCACGTCTGACGTGCGATACGCCGATCGAACGTCGTCTTATTTTTCAAACTGCCAGTTCTCATCGAAAATCCCGGCCGCGACCACATCCGCCGCCGCCGGGTCGGCCTTCGTCGGGTTCGGCTTCAGCACGGCCCAATCGCCGAGGCGCGGATAAAGCAATGCGTTCGTCCCCTTGAGGTCGGCCGCGCGGAACGTATGCCCGCTGTTGAGGACCACGTATTTCCCCTTCAGGTCCGGGTGTGGATAGATGAGCACCGGCACGTGGGTCTTTGGATCGTATTCCACTCCATTGACGACGAGTTTCTCGGCCGTCCAGGTGATCGGCAACTTGGGCAGTACAGCCGCGATCTCCGGGTTGCTTGCGGGATCGCCGAAAAGCAGGACCGACTGTTCGCCGTGGACTTTCGTAGGCAGCGTGCCGCGGAAGTACTTGTCCCACTCGTAGCCGAAGCGGGCGAGGGACGCCTTGGCGTGGTCGTCGATCCAGCCGGACTTCGTCGGCCCGACGACACGGAACGGCGTGTGGAAGACGTCGTCGATAGGGCCTTGCAGGCCGGGGCGCTTGCGGAGCCTGTAATCGAGCTTTGCAACGGCCCATTTCCCATTCACTTTTTCATAGCTCTGTGAGTTCGCTACCGGAACCGACTGGCCATCGATCACAATTTTCCATTCCGGTTTGAGTTCAAGCTTGATCTGCGAGACGTTCTGAGTCGTTACCGTCACGGTCCCATCCTTCGGCACCGCGTCCACGACGGCGCGGTCATAGTGCCGATCCAGCCCTTCGATCCTCACCCATTTGCATTCCGGATAGCGCAACGTGTAGGTCACAAATCGGACTCGTTCGGGCGTCGTCAGCTTTGGGGCCGCTCCGATCTTCGCGAACTCGGATTCGATCTTCGCAAGCCACTCCGGCGGTTGTTTGTGTTCCAGTCCCGGTGCGACGATGTGCTGGAAGCTCAGCGTCTCCTTGAACCCCTTGAGAGCGTTCTCGATGTTGTCGGCCGCCGCCTTTTGCGGGTCCTTCTCGCCCGAATAGGCGATGACCGGCACGTTGAACGCGTTTTCGGCGTAGTTCACGGCGTCGTAGATCGTCAGGCAACGTTCCTGATAATCCGGCAGTTTCGGCAAGTTCTTGATGTAGCCGTGCGTCGTCGTGAATCCCGCGCCGGGACTGATGGCGCGGAACATCGACGGATGGTGCAAGCCGATGTGCCACGTGCCGGCGCCGCCCATGGAGAAACCACGAAGGAAGACCGGCGCGGTCATGATCGCCTTTTCGGCGGCGGCACCCGCAACTTTGACCGTACGACGTGCGATGTTGATCGCTTCATGGACATCTTGCTCACCGGCCCAACGGAATGCGTTATTTCCGCGCCCGTAAACTTCAACGACAATCCGGTTCGCGGTGGTCCCGGCCTTCGCGTTTTCTTTGCCGGCGATGAACTTCACCTCGGTCAGTGTCTGGTCCCGGCCGTGCAAGACCACGACGATGTGAAATCCAGGTTTTGTGGGATCGAAGTCGGCGGGTACGAGAACGCTCACCGGCTGAATCGAGCCATCGATCGGCGAATTATGTCCGCGCACCAGCGGTTTGCCGCGCACTTCGCGCCACGGCGCCTCGCCCTTCGCGGCGTGCTTCGCTCGCTCCAGTCCCGCATCCAGCACAGCGAGCGTCTGCTTGGCCGTGTCCTTCGCGAAGTACTCGCCGTGGCGGACCATCCAAACGGCGGCCTTGTGGTAAACCTCCACGTCTTCGCGGATGCCGGCGGCGAGCGTGCGCGGCAAGCCGTCAAGCGCCACCTTCAGGTCTTCGATCTTCCCCTCGATCTTCGTGAGTGTCTCGGCGTCGATGGCGACGGCTTTCGGCACTTCGAAGTTCGGCTGTGCCGCCAGCGGCCCCACCGAGAGGAACACGATCGCGAGTGAAGTGAAACGTTTCATGGCGGCGCCCCGGCGGGAAATGGGTCGAAGGTTGACGTTAGGGATTCGCGTGGCCCCTCGCAAGCCGCCGGACACGGCGTAGAATTCCGCAAGGGGAACGGACTGCCCGATTCCCACGGAATCCCACGGAGAAACGCATGTCGATCAAGAATCTAATGCTCTGCATCGTCGGCCTCGCCGTCGCCGCCGGTGGCGCGCGGGCGGCCAACCCCGTCGCCGTTATCGAAACCTCGATGGGCACGATCAAGGTCGAACTCGATCAGGAAAAGGCCCCGATCACCGTCAAGAACTTCATCGACTATGCCGAGAGCAAGCACTACGACGGCACGATTTTCCACCGCGTCATGGGCAAGGAGAACTCCGAGCGCGACTTCATGATCCAGGGCGGCGGCTTCGAACCCGGCATGAAACAAAAGAAGACCAAGGCTGCAATCAAGAACGAGGCCTCCAACGGCCTGTCGAACAAGCGCGGCACCCTGGCGATGGCGCGAACGAGCGACCCGGACAGTGCAACCAGCCAGTTTTTCATCAACGTCGACAACAATACCTTCCTCGACAAGTCGCCGCGCAGCGACGGCTACGCGGTGTTTGCGAAGGTCATTGAGGGCATGGACGTGGTTGACAAGATCAAGGCCGTGCCGACGGGCAACAAGGGCGGCCACGGCAATGTGCCCAACGACGACATCGTCATCAAGTCGGTGAAGATCGAAAAGAAGTAAATCGGAGCTGCGGAGCCGGCCGCTATTCGGCCGGCTCCAATTCCGCGGTCATCGATCCCTGACATCGCTTGATCGTCGGATCCGGTCCGTAGGCGTGGATCTGCTCCTGTTTCAGTTCGGCGACTTCCTTCGTCCCTGTATAGACAACGGCTCGTCCCTGTTTGTCCACTTCGTCCGCGAGCTTGTAACCTTTCTCGACCGGGTGCCCGAACAACTCTTTCAGCATCAGGATGACGTACGCGTAGGAATGATCATCGTCGTTGAGAAGTACCACGTGGTAAGGGGGCTGGCGGCGCGTCCGCCGGTCGGTCTGCTCTTCCAGTTCGGGCATCGTCAAGGTGTTGCTCATCTGCGTTCCTCGCCGAACTCTCAGCTCTTGCCGACGTACTTGGGCTGCGGGGCGGTGTCGGCGGGATCGTCTTCGTCGAGTCCCAGGCGGCCGAACGCCACGATGGCGATATCGTCGTTTTGCGGGCGGCCGTTGGCGTGTTTGCGGACGGCGTTGAAGAGTTGGTCTCCGAGCGCCTTCGGACGCGTGATTGGCCCCCGGGGCGTGCCGCGGGTGATCGTCGCCGTGATGCCGTCATAATTGAACATGACATCTTGCGGCGACATGGCATCGGTGACGCCGTCCGTGAAAGTCAGAAGCGTGTCGCCGGGTTCGAGGTCGATCTCGATCAATTCATAGGGGTATCCTTCGACGATCCCCAAAGCAAGTCCACTCTGTTCGTTCGAGATCACTTCGACAAGCGACCGATCACCGACACGGTAGCGCATCGGGTTCAGGTGCCCCGCATTGACGATGGTGACACGGTGGGTTTTCGGATTGAGTACCATCGCCGCCATGGTGACGAACCGGTCGCCGATGCCGCCACGGATGAGGGAGTCGCTGAGAGTTTGAATCGCCTTGGGAATGTCGTGCTGGGTGAGCATGCAAAAGCGGGCTTCCGCGCTCAGCTTGGCCATCAACAGCGCCGCAGGGACTCCCTTGCCGGCAACGTCGCCGAGGAGCGCGGCGATTCGCCCGTCGGGAAGTTCAATGAAAGTGTAGTAGTCGCCTCCGACCGTCTGTGCCGCACTGTAGGCCGCGAAGTATTCGTAGCCAGGGATTTTCGGCATCTCGCGCGGCAGAAAGTCGAGTTGCACTTTGCGGGCAATCTCGATCTCGTTCTGAAGTTTCTCTCGCAGGAGGGTGCTTTCGAGCAAACGGGCCTTTTCGATGGCAACCCCGGCCAAGTTCGCCACGATCATCAAGAGCTTCAGATCGTCCTGCTTGAACTTCTTGCCGCGATCCTGGGTGTCGAGTTGCATGGCTCCGATCGAAGTACCATCCGATCCAAGCAATGGCACACACATGACGGAGCGGATGCGGAATTCGGCGATCGACTGGGCCGCACCCATCGCGGAATCGCTGGAGGCATCCTCGCTGAGATACGCGGTCTGGGACTCCATGCACTTGCGTACGATCGTCTTGCTGAAACTCGCGGTGTCGGTATCGGCCTTGCGGCGCGTCTTGGTCACCTTCGCAACCAGGCGCTTGTCCTCGGCCATGATGATGAAGCAGCGATCCGCCTGTCGGAACACGCCGAAACTCGTGTCCGCGATCGCGTTCAACAGTGACTCGAGATCCGCCGGCTTGGAAAGACTGACACTGATATCCAGCAGCGCCCGAAGTTTGTCGCTGGGCTGACCGAGAATCAGGTCGGCTTCCGACCCCTTGGCCTGCAAAACGTGTTCGATGCTGCTCGTTTCACTTGGCGCGTCCGAATCATGCGTGTCGTTGGGATCGAGATTTCGTCCAAACT
Organism: Gemmataceae bacterium; assembly: GCA_019636445.1. Lineage (GTDB taxonomy): Bacteria > Planctomycetota > Planctomycetia > Gemmatales > Gemmataceae > Limnoglobus. The sequence goes on from JAHBXO010000012.1 coordinate 129,492, forward strand.
CGACCGGAATCTTGGGCTGAGTGGAAACCGGTTTGGGATCGTCCTGATACAGGTACTGGAAATCGCAGATCTTAATGCGGTCTTCGTGCTTGAGCAGCCAAGGTTCGGTGATCTCTCGATTGTTGACGATCGTCTTGTTCCGGCTCTTGAGATCTTCGATGTAGAAGTGGCCATGGTCGTGGAAGATCCGCGCGTGCTTCCGGCTAACTGCGTGGTTCGGGACCACGATCTGGCAGACCTCCTCACGGCCCATCACCATCTCGTGACCGTTGTTCGACAGTTGGTAGGTCTGCCCGGGACCCGTCATCCCCGGAGCTTTGATCAGCTTCAGCGTCGGCATGGCGACCGGCCCTCGAGCGAACCAACCGCGAAGAGGCGGGAACGGCGGTACGATCCGCGATGGAACTTGTGTGATCTTACCCGTCCGGTGGTTCGGATGCAAGAAACGCCCGGAATCGACCGGAACGGGCATCCGTAGGAGGGTTTCCACGATAGAATGGTTCCCAAGAGATCCTTACGGGACAGGAAAAACTCTCATGGCGAACAATTCGCCCCGTAAACGGCGTCGCAAGACCCGCGTCAGCGGCATCCTCGGCCTCGGTTTGGACGCCACCGACGGGCAGAAGCGCATCACGCGAACGGATGAAATGATCCTGGTGGGTGGCTCTCGCGAAACCCACGAAAGGATGCAGGAAACGGCCATCCGCTTCTCGGAAGCCCTCGAAAAAACGGGCAAGCGACTGCCGGAAGTTTCGGTTCGCAAGGCCATCGACCTGCTTCGGGAAGCCCACGAACGCACCGGCCACTAAATCACAATTTCCGTTTTCCCCGCACGAATCACCCATCGCGAAACCTGCCGCCCCAGATCGGGGTATGATCTCGCGAGGCCGGCCGTGGCTCCGGACACCGACGTCGAACTGGTACGCCGGTGTCTGCACGACGATCCGGTCGCGATGCGCATGCTCGTCGAACGCTTCCAATCGGAGGTGTTCGGCGTCTGCCTGCGGATCCTCCGGCACTCGCACGATGCGGAAGATGTGGTCCAGGAGGTCTTCGTTCGGGTGTTCCGCAGCCTGCGGCGTTGGGACTCGGCGCGACAATTGCGGCCATGGATCCTCGGTATCGCCATCAATCGTTGCCGTACGGCGCTGGCGAAGCGGGTCAAGCGGCCGGAGACGGTTGACTATTTGCACGAGACCGCCAGTTCGGAGCCGGAAGACGATAGCCGCGAACTGGCGGCGACCATCCGCGTGGCCGTGGACGACCTCCGACCGGATTATCGCGAAGTTTTCGTCCTCTTCCACGAGTGCGGGCGATCGTACGAGGAGATCTCCGCTGCGATCGATCGACCAGTGGGCACGATCAAGACCTGGCTGCACCGCGCCCGAACGGAAGTGATGGAGCGACTGCGACGAAGGGGGCTGGTGCCGGCCGATCGGACCGAGAAGTCAGAAGATGGCCGGCTGAACGAACGGAACGAAAAGCGATGAACCGAACCGATTGCGATACGTTCGCGGAAATCGTGCAAGCCGTGCTGGACGGCGATCGGCCGCGCGCCGCACTCGATACCGACCACGCGGCGACCTGCGACGATTGCCGGGCGATCGCCGACTCCGCGAAATCGCTGGAGGTCGGGATCGCGGCACTTGCGCGCACGATCCCTCCGCGGGACTTCGTGGCGGACGTGATACCTGTCGTGCTGGCCGAACGGCGCCGTGAGCGATTCATGCATCGCGCGGCGGCCACCGCGGCCCTTGCAGCGTCGGTGCTCGCGGCCGTCGCGCTCTGGTATCCCACCCGGCCAAACGATCGCGCGGTTACGCATCGCGTTCCCGCGCCGGAACCGAACCTTGTCAAACCGCCCGCAATCGAAGGATCGCTCCGCGAAGCAGGCACGGCGTTCGTGAGTCTCACCAAGAGAACCGCCATCGAAACCCTTACACCCGCTCGCAACCTGCTTGCCGGCATTGAACTCTCCGACGCAATCCCCGAGGTCGACCCGCCCCGTCCGGACACACTGCCCGTAGCGTCTCCGATCGCCCCCATTGCCAATACGGCGCGCCGGGCAATCAACCTCTTCATTCGCGACGTTGGCGGCCTCGCACCCAGCCCGCAACGGAAATCCTGACGCTCCCCCACGACGGTGCCTCCCATGCGTTGGTTCGTGTTGATTGCTATCGTCGGTTCGCCATTCGCCGCCCGTGCGGCCGAACCCCGCGATGAACTGCTTCGACTCGTTCCTAACGACACAGCTATCTGTCTGGTCGTGCAAGGTCTGCGCGATCGCTCCAAGGCCGTCGGAGAATCTCCGCTCGCCGACTGGATCGGCGCGAACGCGAAGTCCACGCTTGGCACCGCCCCCGAACTCCAGAAACTGAAAGAAGTCGAAACACTCTTCTCCACGTTCCTCGGCGTCACGCCCGCCGACCTGCGCGACGAGATTTTCGGCGACGCCATCGTATTGGGCTACCAGCCCGGTCCGCCCGGCAAGCCCGACGGCGAACGGGGCTTCGTCATGCTCAAGGCCCGCGACCCCGCCAAACTCGCCGCCCTCGTCGACAAACTCAATTCCCTCCAGAAAAGCTCCGGCGAACTGACCTCGATCGACGCCCGAACGCACCGCGATCGGAAATACCAGCGACGTTCCAAAGGGGACGCGGGCGGCGAATACTACCTGCTCGACGACGGCCTGTTTGTTTTCGCTGCTCAGGAAGCCGCGATCCACAGCGTGATCGATCGCCGGTTGGATGCGAAACCTGAACCGGGCCTCGTGGCGAAGTCGGCCGCACGGCTCGGCGTAGACAAAGCTTTTCTGTACTGCTGGTTCAACCCGCGCCGGCTCGATGCCGAGGTCATGGCCCACGTCGCCGCCTCCGCGAACGAACGCGAGCGCGCGACGCGCCGCCAATTCGCCCGAATCTGGTCTGCCGCGGACGACCTTGCGATTTATCTGGACGCAGGCAAGGAATTAGAGCTCGGCTTCGCCGCCGCTTACCGGGCAGACGCCATGCCGGCGGAATTGAAAGCCGTTCTGGCATCGCCGCCGCGTCCGTCGGCGCTCTGGTCGTCGGTACCGGAGAAGGCGCTCGCCGCATTCGCCGGCCGCGCCTCGGGGAACGAACTCCTGGACGCGGCGCTTTCGTTCGCCCCGGCGGAAGATCGCGCGGCCGCCCGCAAGGAAATCGAAAAGGCTGTCGGTGCCGTTGTGGGCAAGGACAAGGCGTCCGCGATGCTTGGCGGGGTCGGACCGGACTGGGCCGTCTGGGCCACACCGCCGACCGTCGCGGGCGGGTTTCCAGGCGTGACAGCGGCCGTGCGACTCGATGCCACCGACGCGACCGTCTCGCCTGCGGTCCTCAAGACCGTGCAGTTCTACCTGCAACTGCTTCAGGTGCAGTACAATCGCGAGCACGACGACGCCATCGAGTCGAAGTCGGAACAGGTTGAAAATGCCATTGTCGAGAGTTTCTCCAACCCGACGTTGTTCCCGCCAGGATACCGCCCCGCGTTCGGTCTCGTCGACGGGCACATCGTGTTCGCCAGCTCGCCGGAACTGGTCGGAGCGTTCCGCGTCGCCGCGACGCCGAAGGCCGGCCCGCGGACGCCGTTCCTGCGCGTCTCGGGAGAAGCATTCCGAGAGTATTTCGAAACCCACGGCCCCGCCCTGGCAAAATGGGTGGCCGACAGACAGGACCGGCCGGTTGCCGAGGTTGCGAAGGAATTCCAGACCATATCGGAAGTTCTGAAAGCGTTCGACCGCGGGGAAGTGTTCATCGAAGGAAGTAATGGGGTGATGAAATTGGCCGTCCGCGTGAAGTTCGTCAAACCGTTGTCGAAGTAAATCCCAACCGATTCCGCGCAAGCTTCCCATTATTCCGCGCCCGACCGATGAATCGGTCCTGTGGTCTCGATTCCGCCAACGATTCATTCGCCCGCGCGTTATACTTTGAGTAGCACCGGAGGGGTGGAAAATGCGCCGCCGAACGTTCGCCGTGATCGCCGTGTTGGCCCTGTTCGCAGGCGAGGCCTCGGCCCAAGGGTTCAATCCGTGGGGTTTTGGTGGCCAACCCAATCCATGGCTACAAGGCTATGCCGGTTCGCAGTCCTATTACGGCCCGCAGGTCGGTCGACTTCCCAACGGCACGCCCATCCACAACCCCTGGCAGCAATACCGCGGAATCCAACCGATTCTCGCCGCGAACTACTTCAACGCGACTGTTCAGTTCAACTACCAGTCGGTTCTCAATCCGAGCCTCTACTCGTACAACCCGTTCAATCGCATTGCCTATCCGTCGAGTTTCGTGAACCCGTACACCGACTTCGGCGTGTATCCCCGCTACGAACGTGAAGTCGGCAGTTTCATCCCGGTCAATCCGCAACTCGCGGTGAACCCGTACAGCGGCACGGTGCTGAACCCGATCCGCGGCTTCGCCCACACCCGCGAAGGCACCTTCTACCGCGTCCCCGGAACCACCGCCTATAACCCGTGGGGCAACCCGATCTACGGAAGTGGCGTCTATTACAATCCCTTCACCGGCGCGTCCTACAGCCCGCTCTCCGGCATTATCGCTCGCTGACCCCTATTTTGTCCGGCCCTTCAACAACGGCCGTTTCAGCACCGGATCGATCTCCGTGATCGGTCCGGTTTTTTGATCGTTGGTCAGGTGCCGGGCGTACATCTCGAACTTCGCGTCCAGGTCGTCGGCGTTGTGCAGGATCAATACCTCGGGAATCATCGGAAGCCGTGGCGATCCCCACTCCGGCTTCGTCAGGTAGGCGAGCAACAGGTGATCCAGCAGGCGGAGCAGTTCCACGTCGAGATCGGGCACGTTACGCGCCGCTTCGCGCACGAGATCCCGACCAAGGATCACCGCGCCGAACAACTGCCCGTCCACGGTCGGCTCCGTCGCTTCGGATTCGGCCGGCAACTCCGCGACGCGGCCGATCTCGTGCAGGAGCGCCCCGGCCACGACGAGATCGCGGTTGAACGGCTGCAGGTTCGGGAAGCGTGCCGCGTACTGATCCGCAAGCCAGAGACAATTCTTTGTCACGTTTGCGACATGCTCAAGCCAGCCGCCAGGGAATGGGTAGAACGCTCGCGGGCTGGCGGGCAACCGCTTGAGCGCGACGGCGTGTGTTTCATAGAGGTTCAGCACCAGTTGCCGCAACGAGGCGTCCCGGATCTCGTCGTTCGCGATGCCGACGAGTTCCGCGAAGAGCGTATCCGGATCATGCCGGGATCGCGGGAAAAAGTCGGCCGGGTTCAGCCCGTCGTCGGGGGTTGATTCACGGATGGCGATGACGTCGATGACCGGCCCGTATCGCTCATGTTCCGAATAAAGCACCCGCAGCTTATAGATCTTTCCGACCATCCACGCGCGTTCGCAATCGTTGAAAAGCGGCGCGTCGTTCCAAACGGCGCACTCCACGACACGCCGGAGATCGCGGAACTTGCAGCGGTAGAACGTGCGACCGCGCGCCGTGACGAGCTGTTTGTCGGCGAGGAGAGCGAAGACATCGGCGGGCGGCGGACCCGGCCGGAGTTCGTGGAGCTTGGCCGGGATCGGTTTCTCGCGCGCCATGGCGGCTCACGGGTTCGGGACGAGGCCGTAAAGGAACGGCGGGTGCCGCCAGTCCCACATCCGTTCGGGGTGGGCGTCGGCGGAAACGGGATACGCGTTCCACAGCCACGCATCATAGTACAGGCAGGGCACGTGGATCGCCAATCCGATCGCCGCGACGGTCGCGAGCGGAATCCATCCGTAGGGTCGAGCGAGCAGCCGGCCGGCGGGCCGCACGGCGAAAAGCGCGAGCAGCGGCACGACCTCCGCGACCAGCCGCGAACCGTAGCAGAAGCCGCCCCACCAGATCGGCCACGAACCGATCAGCAACAGGTGCAGCACAACGACGCCGAACAGGCACGCGATCCAACCGGCGGGCGCGCGCGGGGATTCTTCCGACTTCACGAACGGGTAGAGGAACGCGAGGAGCAGCACCGGCTGGAAGACGAACAAACCGCGGCCGGGGCTGAACAGGACGCCGGGCAGGTGTTCGCCGATGGTCCAGTTTTCGCCGAGGAACCCCATCGAGGGGCCAAACGGATTGCGGTAGATCGACCAGTAGATCGCGGCCCACGGCAGGTAGGCGACGAGTGCGAGGAGCGGAAGCAGGATCCCGCGCCGCCGATCGCGAGCCAGCACCCAGAGGCCGAACGGTACAAGGAACGTGACGGCCGAAGGGCGGCATGCGAGAATCCACCCGCACGCGAGTGCCTGAATCGCCAGCCCCTTCCAACCCGGCTTGCCATCGGTGCGAAACTCGACGGCGAGAGCGAGCAGCATCCAGAAGACGATGCCGCCCTGCTGCCAGACGAGCATGCCGAGAGTGGAGGCGAAGACCGATCCGGTGGCGAGCAGCCACGTAATTGCCAATGCCCCCGCCGGGGAACCGAAGTGCAATGCGACGAGATAGAAGAGCGCGAGCGACGCCCCGGCGAGCAGCGACGCGGTCCATTTTTCGATCTGCAGGTGAAGGTCGTCGTTCATCAACTCGAGGCCACAGGCATGAAGGACCAACACTGTGGGCCAGACGAACGCCTCCATCCCCGCGGGATAGGTCGAGTAGATTCCCGGTCGGCCTGGCACCTCGCGCGTGAAGTACGGCCGGCCCGGCCCGCACACCTCCCAGCGGTATAGCCCCGCGCCCGGCAGAAACGCGGAAAGTTCGCGCTCGCCATGTGTGGCCATCCGTACCACCGTCGGCACGAGCGGCATCGTGTCGCCCGTCCAGACGTGGTGCGTCGTTGTCGAGTAGAGAGTGGCGGACGGCAGTGCGACGCCGAAGATCGCGACCAGCGTGGCGGTGCGCGATCGCGGCTCTTGGCGGAGCCGTTCGTTCAACTCGCGAATGCGAAGCAGGAGTTCCACAGGCATCGACAACAACGCCGTCAGGCCGACGCCAAAGACCAGCGAAAGCCGCCCGACACGGTGCGCGACGAGGCTGGGTGCGTAGTTTCGAAACAGGTACGCGGCGGTGACCGTAAGGGCGAGGACGGCGATTCGACGCATGGCCGACGCTCGATCGATCGTGCCAAGCGCGCGGGCGGCCAGCGTGAGCGCGAGCAGCACGACGGGACCGGTGACGCGCACCTGCCCCCACACGATCGCCGCGATCATTCCAACGGACAGGAGGAAGAGCAGCCATTCCGTGGCGGGGCGCAACGGAACGCCCGCGAACGATCGATCAACTCGGGATTGGAGCGTTCGCAGAACCGGCAACATCGAAATCCCCGAAGTGGACATCGTCGACACCGTACCGTCAATCGCGCAGCTTGAAGCGGATGATGCACCAGAGCGCATTGAAGGCGTCCTTCAAGCCGATCTTCTTCCCTTCCGCGTACGTGCGGCCCGAATAGCTGATCGGCACCTCGAAGACGCGCCACTTGAACTGGCCTTTCACCTTTCGCGCCACCTTGGCCGTCACTTCCGGCTCGAATCCGAAGCGGTCCGACTTCAAGTCGAGGCTCTGAATGACCTCGCGGCGAAAGACCTTGTAACAGGTCTCCATGTCGGTGAGGTTCAGGTCGGTGAAGATGTTCGAGAGCAGCGTCAGGCCGTGATTCGCCAACGAGTGCCAGAAGTACAAGACGCGGTGCTTCTCACCGATAAATCGTGAACCGAAGACGACATCCGCCTGACCGTCGAGGATCGGCTGCACGAGCTTCGGGTACTCGGCCGGGTCGTACTCCCAATCGGCGTCCTGCACGATGACAGCGTCGCCGGTGCAGTGCTTGAAGCCTTCGCGGAGCGCAGCCCCCTTCCCCATGTTCTTCGGCTGGTGGAACACGCGGACATTGTCGTACTCCTTCGCGATCCGATCGAGGATCGCGGGGGTACCGTCGGTACTCCGATCGTTGACGAGGATCAATTCCTTGGGCATGTCGACGGCCTGGACCCGCTTGACGAGGCCGTCCAGCCAGCGCTCTTCGTTGTAGACGGGGATGACGACCGAGAGTTTCCAGCCGGGCGGGAACGGGTACAGGCCGATCTGCCGGCAAGCGGCCCGACCCAATACCTTCTCGAGCACCGCGACGCGCTCGTTGTGCGGCGCCGTGGCGAGTGACTCCAACAATGGGGACAACGGCTCAGGCAACGGCATGGAGCACGCCTCGATCGCGTTCGGTTCTGACTCGCGGCCGCACCATACGCGAATCCGGCGCGATGCGACAAGCGGAACTGGAAGCGCGATTCGATCGCTCTTGACCCGATGCTGGTCGAAGGGCTACACTTCGCTCCTTTCGTCCGAATACCGATTCGCAGGACGCGATCGGTGGACGAGGGCGGGAGTGGCGGATGGATCCCTCGACGTTCTGGCGCGGCCGGCGCACGCTCGTACTTGGCTGTACCGGATTTCTTGGCACCTACGTCGTCCGAACGCTGCTCGAACGCGGCGCGGATGTCACCGGGTTGATCCGAGATTCCCAGCGTCCTTCCGAATTCTTCGCCGACAACCTGCACCGCCGCATCCGCGTCGTCCGCGGCCCGGCCGACCCGCAGCGATTGCGCAGCCTCATCGCCATCCACGGCCCCGCCGCCGTGTTCCAACTCGCCGCCGTCTCGGGGCAATCGCATGCCAAACACAAGATCACGGCGGAATTCCTCCGCGCCGTCGCGCGGCTCTCGCCATCGCTGCCCGTCGTTGTGCCCGTCGCCCGCACCGAATCGGCCATCCAGTTCCGCAACCACCCGCTGGGCGAAATGCGCGTCGGATTCGTTCGGCTCCCGGCGCTCTTCGGCGCAGGAAACACGGCCGCGGATTCGTGGTCCTCACGATTGTTCGTGGCAGCCTCGCGCGGCCGCGCGATCGCCGCACCGGAGCGAGACGAGCCGCTGATCTGGGCCGCCGATGCCGCCGATGCCCTGCTCGAAGCCGCCGAATGGCTCACCGAGTTGGCGGAACCGCCGTCGAACGGCCTGTGGCACGAAGCCCCGGCCACCACGACCGCCCGCGAGCTCCGGGACCGGATCGCTAGACCCCGGACGCCCCCGATCGATGCCTTGGACCAAATCGCCGCCCGCACACTCGACTGGTACGAACGCCACGCGACGCAAACCGATTCCGAACCGCTCCGCGCGGCCGCCTGAACCACCACACGAGGACCCCACGATGCGCAGCTTGATTCTCGGAGCAACCGGATTGATCGGCTCGGCCCTCGTCGACGCCTGCGAACGCCGTGGCGACGCCGTGCTTGGCACCTGGTACCGCCGGCCGCACCACGACTTCGCGCCCCTCGATATCTGCGACGAAGCCAACGTCATCGCGCTTGTCGAGGATTTCCAGCCCGATGCGATCTACCTCGCGGCCGGTTTAAATCAGATTGATTTCGCCGAAGCGCATCCGGATGAATGCCGCGCTGTGAATGAAGACGGTGCCGCTGTCGTCGCCGAGGCCGCGGCCCGATGCGGCGCGACGCTCATCGCGTTTTCGACCGCGCACGTCTTCGGCGAGTGCCGCAGCGCCCGTCGCGAAGAAGCGCCCGTCGAACCCTTCAACGCCCACGGCCGCTCCGCCGCCCGCGCCGAAGACACGATCCGAGACCTGCTCCCACACCGGCACCTCATCCTGCGCACAAACTGGGTCTATGGTCCCGAAGAGCGCGGCAAGAACCCGGCCGCAACCGCGATCCGACGATTGGCCGACGATGACGCCATCGAAACGACGGCTGAACGCCAATGCCAGCCAACCTACGCGCCGGACCTGGCGGAAGCCGCGATCGAACTCGCACGACGGGAAACGAACGGAACGATCCACGCCGTCGGCCCGGACCGGGTCACCGAATATTCATTCCATCAGACGGTGGCGTTCGTGAATGGGTTCGATTGCGATCGGATCGTCCGCCGGACGATCGAGGAATTGGAAGAGGACGCGCCGCGCCCGCGCTCGCCATGGCTGGACCGCCTTCGCCTGCGCGCCGCGCTGGGCCCGAAGGCGATCCGAGCCCTCGGCGACGGTCTCCGAGCGATGCGCGACCTCGAAGTTCCACTGGCGGCACGGGCGGCTTAAGAGATCATCTTCTCGAACTCGTCCTCGCTCAGCACGGGAACGCCAAGCTCGCGGGCCTTGTCCAACTTGCTGCCGGCGTTCTCGCCCGCCACGAGATAATCGGTCTTTTTCGACACGCTCCCGCTCGCCTTGCCGCCGAGTTCCTTGATCTTGGCTTCGATCCCTGCGCGGTCGTACTTCAAGAGCGTGCCAGTGACGACGAACGTCTTGCCGGCGAGCGAAGGCGAGCCGGGCGCGATTGCCTTCTTCTCCTGCGTCAGCTTCAGGCCGTGCTCCTTCAACCCCGCGACGAGTTTCACCCCTTCCGGGCTGTGGAAGAAGTCGCGGACCGATTTTGCCCTTACCGGACCGAATCCCTTCACCTTCGCGAGTTCCTCCTCGGATGCGCCAAGAATGGCATCGAGCGAACCGAATTGATCGGCAAGCAATTCGGCCATGCTCTCGCCGACGCCGTAGATCGTGAGACCGGCGAGCAGTCGGGCGAGTCCGCGGTCCTTGCTGGCGGCGATCCCCTTCAGGAGGTTCGTGGCCTTCGCATCCTTGAACTTCTCGAGCGCGAGCAGTTGGTTCTTCGTCAAAGCGTAGAGATCGGTGACGGATTGCACGAGGCCGGTGTCGACGAGTTGCTTGGCGATCTCCTCGCCGAGACCGTCGATGTCCATGCGTTCGCGGCGCGCGAAGGCGGTGATGCGGCCGGCCACCTGCGCGGGGCAACGGCCCACGTCGCCGCAATAGTAGCCGTAGCTCGTTGCGGATTCGTTCTTGGCGACCGGACCACCGCAGACCGGGCACGCCGTCGGCCATTCGATCGGCTTCTCGCCGCCCGTTCGCGCTTCCACCTGCACACCGACGACCTGTGGAATGATCTCCCCTTTCTTTTCAACGACGACCGTATCGCCGAGCCGCACGTCCATCTGATCGATCCATGATGCGTTGTGCATGCTTGCCCGGCCCACGCGCGTGCCGGCAAGTTGCACCGGCGGATCGAATAACGCCACTGGCGTCAGCTCGCCGAACTTGCCGACGGAGAACTCGACTCCGCCCAGTTTCGTGATCCCTTGCTCGGCCTCGAACTTGTATGCCTTCGCCCAGCGCGGCACTTTGCTCGTCGCGCCGAGCTTGGCCCGCGCGGTCACATCGTTCACCTTCACCACCATGCCGTCGGTGTCGTACGGCAGCGTGTGCCGACGCTCGCTCCACGAATCGCAATACGCGATCACTTCATCCATCGAACGACAGAGCTTCGTGTGCTCGTTCACCGGGAATCCCCAGCCTTTGAGCCCTGCCAGCAACTGCTCCTGCGTGGCGAACGCGACCCCCTCAATCGCCCCAACCGCGTAGGCGAACAAGCTCAGCCGCCGTTTCGCACATTCCTTCGGATCGAGCTGCTTCAGCGTGCCCGCCGTTGTGTTCCGAGCGTTGGCATAAGGTTCCTCACCGGCTTTCGTCCGTTCCACGTTGAGCCGCGCCAGTTCCGTTCGCATCATGAAAATCTCACCTCGCACCTCCACGACCGCCGGCGGCGCGATCGCATTCAGCCGCAACGGCACCCCGGCGATCGTGCGCAGATTGTGCGTCACGTCGTCGCCGATATCGCCGCTACCACGAGTCGCACCACGAACGAACAGTCCATCTTCATAGGTCAGTGAGATACTCACGCCGTCGATCTTAAGTTCGACCGAATACTCGACTTCCGCTTTGCCGAGTGCTTTGCGAACATCACCATCGAACTTCTTCAAATCTTCGGGCGAATAGCTGTTCTCAATCGACATCATCGGCGTGCGGTGTTCGACTTTCGCGAACCCCTCGATCGGCGCCCCGCCGACGCGCTGCGTCGGGCTGTCCGGCGTCGCCAGTTCCGGATGGGCTTTTTCGAGATCGATGAGTTCCTGGAGTAGTCGATCGAATTCGCGGTCGGAGATTTCCGGCGCGGCATCGACGTAATATTTCCGATTGTGGTGGTCGATCAGTTCGCGCAGCTCGGCAGCTCGGGCGGCGGGTTTCGTCATCGCTCGTCTCCATGGGATCGACGGCGAAATTGTCGCGGTTGGGGGAGGCGAGTACAAGGTGCGGAGTGTCGAAAAGAGCGGTTCGCCCCCTTTACGAATCCATTCGGCGCGCTATACTGAAATCACATCGCGGCGTGGAGCAGTCCGGTCAGCTCGCCAGGCTCATAACCTGGAGGTCATAGGTTCAAATCCTATCGCCGCAACTTTTTCGGTAGTTCTTACAATCGGGTGCCCTGAGTTGACTCAGGGCGTTTTTCATTGATATTTTTCAGCGATTTTGAGCGTTTCACACCGCAGAATCTCTTAACAGTCGTGCCCGGTGCTTGCGGCGGTCCATAATCGTCTGCACTCGATCAATTGCTTCGCCCGGTGTAACGACTCACCACGACAAATACGTAAACCACACCTCGGCGATACCAGCGCTCGTGTCCTCCCCCACGAGAGTGAACCGCATGGTTCGGACGGCCTCAACCTCGATCCAATCAGAGGGTGTATGCCCCTCGGACCGTTACCTCCTCACTCTGTACGCCGTTCGTTGTACGCCACGCCAAGGGTCGTCTTTTTTGGCCCGAGGCAGAACCACAGGGCGAACGCTCTGCCGCCCGTCGTCCTGATCCGTTCATCCGTGTCCGGGTTTCTCCCCGCTCGATCTGCTTCCGGCTGGAGAAAACCCGCGGAGCCGGAGCGCATTCGTCACCACGCTGACCGACGATAGTGCCATGGCTGCCGACGCGAGGATGGGGCTAAGTAGCCATTCTGTGAACGGGTATAAGACGCCTGCGGCTACCGGGATGCCCAGCACGTTATAGGCGAACGCGAAAAACAGATTCTGACGCACCGTGCGCATGGTGGCTTTCGACAAAGCGATGGCGTCCGCGACTCCGCGCAGGTCTCCGCGGACGAGCGTTACATCGGCCGCCTCGATCGCGACGTCGGTACCGCTACCCATCGCAATGCCCACATCGGCCGCCGCGAGCGCCGGAGCATCGTTCACCCCGTCCCCCACCATCGCGACCACGTGCCCTTCGCGCTGGAGATCGGCCACGGCGCTGGCCTTCTCCTCGGGCAGCACCTCGGCGACAACCCGGTCGATGCCCACCTCGCGGGCTACGGCTTCGGCCGTTCGGCGGGCGTCGCCGGAGAGCATCACCACCTCGAGGCCAAGGGCCTTCAACATCCCGACCGCCTCTTTGGAAGTCGGCTTGATGGGGTCGGCGACGGCGAGCGTGCCGGCGAAAGTACCATCCACCGCGACCAGCACCGGTGTCTTCCCATCCTCCGCGAGTCGGGCGGTGTCGGCGGTGTCCGGGTCGATTCCCCGCTCCTTCAGGAGGCGGGCCGTGCCGACGAGGACCATCTTTCCCTCGATTGTCGCTTCGAGCCCGCGGCCGGTGATGGCCTGAAACGACTCCGGTCGAACCGTCGCGAGGCCGCGCTCGGTCGCGGCCCGCACGATCGCGGCGGCGAGCGGATGCTCGCTGTGGCGTTCGGCGGACGCGGCCACCCTCACAAGTTCGGCGTCATCGAACCCCGTGGCGGGCGCCACATCAGCCACCGACGGCCTGCCCTCAGTGATTGTGCCCGTCTTATCGAGAACGATCGCGGTCAGCTTGTGGGCCGTCTCAAGAGCCTCCCCACCCTTGATGAGAATCCCCTGCTCGGCGCCCCGTCCGGTGCCGACCATGACCGCTGTTGGCGTCGCCAGGCCGAGCGCGCAGGGACACGCGATGATGAGCACCGACACACCCGCGATCAGGGCCATGCTGAGGCGTTCGTCTCCCGTCCACATCAGCCACCAGACCGCGAAGGTTGCCACCGCGATGACGATGACGACCGGTACGAAGATCCCGCTGATGCGGTCGGCCAGTCGCGCGATCGGGGCCTTGCTTCCCTGGGCTTCCTGTACGAGCCGGACGATCTGCTGCAGCGCCGTGTCGGCGCCGATCTTCGTCGCAACCAGCCGTAGTGCTCCTGTCGAGTTCATGGTGGCGCCGAAGACGCTGTCGCCAGCCGTTTTCTCCACCGGGATGCTCTCGCCGGTCAGCATCGACTCATCGACAGCCGACCGGCCGCTCTCCACGCGCCCGTCAACCGGGATCTTTTCGCCCGGCCGCACCAGCACCGTATCGCCGACGGCCACAGACTCGACCGGCACATCCTGCTCGACCCCGCCTCGTACGATCCGAGCAGTCTTGGCCTGCAACCCGACCAGCCTCTTGATCGCGGCGGTCGTGCGTCCCGTCGCCCGGGCTTCAAAGTATTTTCCGAGAAGGATGAGCACGACAATGACCGCCGCG
>JAHBXO010000013.1 GCA_019636445.1 Gemmataceae bacterium
CGACGAACTGCTTGTTCGCGTCCAGCCAGTCCGTCTCCCTGGCGACCAACTTCGCGGCGATACGGTCGGCCAGATCCGCGGCGGCCAGATACCACTCGGCCTTACTCTTGGGCTTGCCGGCCATCGAACTCGCTCCGTTTCGAGACGAAAAAACAGGCCGGGCACAAAGCCCGGCCGGGGGAGGAATCCCGGTCGTCATTAAAACAAGCGAGATAATAATTCCACAAGTTGAGCAGGCGTTTATCGGTCGGCCGAGCGGCGACCCGAAGTATTGGCGGCGGGCCGAAAAGAAGGGACCCGTGCGTCAGGGGGAGTACCTGTCCTCCCTATCGAATATCTCCAACCGTCCCCCTTGGGCTTCAACCTGTGCCGGCAAACATTGCGTACCTGCCCACCAGACGAGCCGCTGCCGTGCCCAGCCAACACCGACCGCCGAAGCCGCCCGACCGCCGGGAACCGCCGCACGGCGTGCGACCGTATCACAAGTCCAAGTGGGTCCACGGCCACTGGCGCTGGGTCCGCGATTACCAACGTTGGGAGTGGGTCCGAGGCCACTGGAGTAGGTAGACTTCCTGTCGGCAGCACTACGGCAGTTCCGGCTTGTCGAACATGTAGAACTTCAACTCCGACGGGCTGTACCCCAGCTTGCCAAAGAACTCGGTCGTCTTCTCCGAGCCATACTCCTTAGCCGCGTCCTTCTTGCGGAAGAAGCCGAGTTGCAGCGTTGTGCCGTCCCGTTCCTTCTCGCTCACCCACGCCCCCATCCCCTCTTCCTTGTAGTTGGGGTTGTCCAGCTTGCGAGTCGTGAAGACACGCTTGTTCCCGACAAGATACCGCCGAAGTAGTACGGTGCCCTCCTGCCGCTCGGCGTAGGCAAACCCGAACGTACCGGTCCAATGGCCCTTGTCGCCCTTGAACTCGCCTGGGTAGACCTTCACGATGTTCTTGACCTCCTCCTCGTTCGTCGTCAGCAACACGTCGCCGGGGAAGACGACCTTGTACACCGGGATCAACTTGGGCTTCGCCGGCACGACCGCCTTCGGCTCCGGGACGGCAGGGACGGCCGGTTTCGACTCTTGCATCGGCGGGCGGGCTGGTGCTGGTGGCCCAGCGTCCTTCGGGACCACGGCGAGAGGCTCCGGCGGCGCAACCGCACCGGCATTGCCTTGGTCGGGCTTAGGATCGGCTTTCGGCGGTTGTGCTGCCGGACGCGGGGGTGATCTTCGGCCGAGCAGCCGCACCGCACCGCCCGCAACCTTCTCACTCGTGTGCTTGTCGGGGAACTTCGCCATCCGGCCGCGGAACTTGTAGTGGCTGTTCCTCTCGCCCTGCCAGTAACCCTCTTTCACTTTGTCGTCGATAACCACGGTGAACGTCTTTGTTGTGGTCGCGTCCTCGGTGGTGGTTTCCAGAACCGATTTCTGACTGAGAACATAGCGGGTCGGCGTCTCGACTTGAAGTCGCCAGTGGTACTCGAACTTGCTTTCTTCCGCTGGGAGCTTGTCGAGCGATTGCTCCGCCCACTGGAACACCTCTCGGTCTTTGCCATTCTTGCCGGCTAAGACAGAGCCTTTCTTGTGGTGCTGCTTTTCAATCAGCCGGGCCAGGGTGCCATGTTCCAGAACGACATAGAGCGAGGCGTCGAGGCAATAGCTCTGCAACGACTCCTGGTGCCAGCCGGTCAGTTCCCACACTTCATGGCCGGCGTCCGCGGCCTCTTGAACTGGAAGCGGCACTTCGGCGAACGATCGGAGTTCTACGAACTCGCCCACCCGCTTTGGGAGGTTGTTTGTCGGTTGGCCCCGGCCGTTCCCCTGCAGGGCGATCACAGCGGCGACGACGACCACGACGGTCCCCACGGCCAGCACGCTCCCGGCGATCAGAATCCCCCGCTTCTGGCGACCCGACAGAGGTACGGGCGATGTCGGCTGTGGCAGTGTTTCTTGGGCTTGCTTGGCCGCCTCGGTCGCTTTGGCGACGGCTTGCTGGGCCGCCGTCGCCACTGCGCCGAACAGGCCCTCTGCCGCCGTCGGGAGGTCGGGCGGCGTGGCCTTCGGAGTTGGCGGCAGCAGCGGCGGGGGTAGCGGCGGGGGTGTCGCAGTGTTCGTCGGAAACAACCCCTTCACTTTCCCCGCGGGCTTCTTCTCTTTCATCCCCTCCTTCCAAACGAGGTCGGTGGGGCGGAGTTTGCCATCGCGAGCGAGGGCGACCAGTTCCTTGCTTGTCACAGGTCCGGCCCTGCGACCGGATTCCTCGTAGTACCAGTTGTCGGGCATCAGAGCATCCGGGTTTGGTTTGGGTCTGCGATCTGTGTGTCCGGTGTGACAGTCAGCCAGTCATAGTGCGGTATCCCTGGCTCCTCATCTATCCCGCACGCTTACCACCGCCCCCGTACTCGTAGGCGGCGTCCTTCACCCAGAAGAAGCACTACTCGGAAGTATCGACGACCCGGCTATTCTGAATCGTGAACCGCTGCTCTTTCGTGATGACACCGCCGAATATGTTTTTCGCTCTGTACTTGACGATCACTCGCCACCCGTCTTCTTTCATGACCACCGGATACCACTCCACGTACTCAACGCTTCCAGGGTCGTTGAGGCTCTTCGCCAAGTACGCTTTGACTTCCTCGACTGAGCCGTCGTAGCTGCTGCGAGTGGGTTTGGGGCCGAACTTCTCTACGTGCTTCTGCTCTTCCGAGGTGAGCGGCTTGTTAACAGAACCCGGCCCAACCAATGAGCCGATCACCCCGCACACGACACACGACAACAGCAGTACGCCGCCGGCGACACCGGCCACGACCGCCGTGCGGCGAGACAGTTTCGGGAAGGCAGTCTGCTCTGCGGGCGTGTCCGGCTGCGGCGGGTACTCATCGGGGGTTCCCGGAGCCGATTTGGCCTCTTGGTTGGTGCCGGCAGTTTCCGGCGGTTGCTTCGCCGCTTCTGCCACCTTCGAGCCGATCCGCTTCGCGGCACTGGTCACGGCACCAAACAGCCCCTTGGCTGCGGAGGCGATGTCGGGAGGGCTGGCGGGGGCCGGCGGTGCCGGCGGCGGTGGTGGTGCTGTCGTGGCAACCGGGAACAAGCCCTTCACCTTCCCGGCGGGCTTCCACCCGTCCATGCCCTCTTTCCAGACAAGAGCCGTGGGCAGGAGCTTGCCGCTTCGGGCGAGATCGGTCAGTTCCTTGCTGGAGACGGGGCCGTGCTTGCTGCCGTCAACCGCGTAGAACCATTCGCTGGGCATGTTCGTCTCGTGGTGTGGGTCAGTTTCCGGTTGATTCCGGTGGTAGAAAGTCGTCCGCCAAGGTGACGGCCACGCCGTCGATAAACCCCGACTCGCCAGCCCGCACTTTTCCGTCGCGGACCAGCCGAATACGAATGCGATCCTGGGTTGGGGTGAAACTGCACCAGCGGAATTGCCAGCCCTTCACACGCGGCGGGGCAACCACCCGCACATCGAACGACACCGACGCCAGGTCGAGTGAGAGTTCGCCGCTGGTTAACGCTTCGGTGTGGAAGAAGGCACTCAGGACGTAGCGGCGGTACGGGACGACACGCAGGTAATCGGTGATGTGGGCGAACCCCGTGTTGGCGATGTCTTTCGCCGGCACCGCCTGGGCACTCGCCCGGCCCTGGAAGGCTTGCGCCGCCGAGCGGCGGAACACTCCCAGCCCGCGGTTGTCGTCCGGCACCTGTGGCGGCCAGCCTGCCGGGTGCCCCGGTACGTCTTCTTCGAAATCGCCGTTCGGTACCAAGTCCCATCGTCCGGTTCCTGGCACAGGAGCGAGAACGAAGCCGCGTTCTGCGACGACGGCCGGCGGCAAAGGGGGCATCGGAGCCTTCTCAGGCGGGTGTGTGCCGGTCTGTGCCGTGGGTTGGTGGAAAATGGCTCCGACCCAAACCGCCAAACCCGCGGCGACGACAGTCGCCACGCACAACAACATTCGGCGGCTACCGGCCCGTCGTGGATGCGTACGACGCATCGGGGACGCGGGTACTCCGACGGGGCTACCCGGTTCGGTTGTGGCATCATCGGATTCGGAAGCGACCAGAGCGGCCAGCGGCGGCAGGTCAGCCCCGGCCGCGAACGGGGCCAGGGCTTCGGAGACTTCACCCATCGTCTGGAACCGGTCGTTCGGGTTCTTCGCCAGCAACCGGAGTACGACGGCCTCTAACCCCTCCGGTACTTCGGGACGCCGGTCTCGCACCGGGGGCACCGGCAGCGAGCAATGGGCTAATAAGACGCGAAGGGGATACCGAGAGTTCGGCCCGCCGAACGGAGCGTGTCCAACGAGCAGTTTGTACAGCGTGCAGCCCAGGCCGTAGATGTCGGCCCGTGCGTCCACCGCCTGGGGGTCCATTGCCTGCTCTGGGGACATGTAATCCAGGGTGCCGAGCAACTGCCCGCTGTGCGTGAGCGACTCCTCATCCGTGCCCGGAACGAGACACCGGGCCAGACCCAAATCGAGTACCTTCACCCTCCCGTCGCGGGTGAGAAACAGGTTCGATGGCTTGACATCACGGTGGACCAGACCGTGTTCGTGGGCGTGTTGCAGTCCGACGGCGGCTTGTTGCACGACGGCGCACGCCGCCGCGACGGGCAGCACCCCGACCTTTTCGACCAGGGCGGATAGGTCGCAGCCGTCCAGCCACTCCGTCGCCAAGAAGAGGGTGCCGGCTGCTTCCCCGAAGTCTCGGTGTGCGACGATGTGCGGGTGATGGAGGTTGGCTACCAGAGTTGCCTCTCTGCGAAAGCGTGCGGCAACGTGCCCCTGGTCATGCTGCGGCAGCAACAATTTGACCGCAACGGGTGTTCCGGCACACTCGTCCACTGCCCTGTAGACGCGGCTCTCGGCACGCTGGGAGACACGCCGTTCGAGCCGGTAGTGGCCCAACCGGGTCGGCTCCGCGAGAGGGACGGCGGGGACGGCCTCCCCACGGTTGCCGTCGTCGGGGTTTGCGGGCGGTTGAAGACCACGGGCCTGGGATAGTCCACGCCAGAAGGCGGGTTCGACGGTGTAATCCGCAGCGGGTCGGCGCAGGGCGGCAACCAGCAAGTCCGGTTCATTGTCCACGGCGGACAGATCGGCTACCGCCTCCGGATTCTGGTCGAGATAATCGGCGACCGCCCACTGCTCACGCTCGCTCAGCAAGCCGAGGGCGTAGGCTCGCAATTGCTCACGGCTCGGACGCTCTTGCACCATCCACTCCCCTTGTCCGCCCAACAGTTTCGGCCAGCACCTGCCGCAGCCGACGTAGGATGCGGGACTTGGCCAGGTAGACCGCGTTCGCCGTCAAGCCTAACTCGTCCGCCACGACCGCCGCCGGTTGGCCGTCTACCGCCGCCCGCCAGAACGCCTGCCAACTGGCACTCTCGAACTCGCTACGGACCTGTTCGAGCAGTGCCCCGATGATTCCCGACTCACCCTGTTCACAGGACCAGTCGTCACCCGCCCCGTCCACCACTTCCAGCCATCTGGCGTGAGCTTCGCTGCCCCCCAACGCTTCCGGCTCGCGGCTTCGTCGTTGCCGGTGGTCGGCGAGCCGCCGCTGGGTAATCCGCCGCACCCAACCCCGGAAGGTGTCGCCCGGTGCCGTTCGCCGGAACTCTCCGACCCGACCGGCCACCCCGCGGAACACGTCCTGGCACACGTCGGCCGCGTCTTCGGGTTGGAGTCCCGCCCGCCGGCACCAGCCGTAGACCATCGGATAAAACTGATTGACCGCTCGCACCCAGGCATCCTGGTCGTCAGCCCGCACCAACTGCAACAGGCTCGACGCAATGGTGCTGGGCAGGTCGCGGCTCGCACCGCTAACAGGTTTATCCGTCGGGTCTGTCAGCACTTGTCCAGCCCTTGGCGGGTGCGGAATCCGAGCCGCAGTGGGAATAACCGTCGCGTTGGGCCGCGACAACCCCGGCCCGTCCAAAGTACCCCGCTTACGACAAGAACACAACTGTGTGCAAACTCGTTGTGTGTAGACCGTTATTCACACTATCGGGTGCAGTGGCTGCTTTCGACCGAGGCAGCCGTGCAGCCGATTCAGCAACGCTTTGGGGAGGTACTTCGCCGCAGACGCGAGGCGGCCGGGCTTTCGCAGGAGGCCCTCGCCGCCGACGCCGAGTTGCACAGAAACTACGTCGGCCTGTTGGAGCGTGGCAAGAGGGTTCCGTCGATCCTGGTCGTCGAGAAGCTGGCGACCGCGTTGCACACCACCATGTCCTCTCTGCTGCGTTCCGTCGAGAAGACCGCCGAGTGATCGCACGCATCATCCGGGAACACCCGACGGAGCCACTTTCTTCTTCCCGCCACGCCGCCCACGCTTTGGCTTGGTGGCTTCTGCCGTTGCTGCTGACAGGCAGAGGGTGAGTAGGGCACAGGCCGGGATCGTTACGTCCTGGCTCGCCACGCGAAGGGCTTTCAGCGTCTGCTCGGAGAAGGGCAGTCGGGCCGGTCGGACGCGGCTGGAAGGGCGACCGAAGCCGAGGGCTTGGAGGCGTTCGACCAGGACAGGTAGGTGGGTCGCCACGGCGTCGGCCACGACGCGGGCGTTCGTCTCGCCACGCCGTTCGCGGGTGGCTTGAAGGGCTTGCCGTAAGTCGTCGGGCAGCGGGAAGACGCGGTGGATGGTGTCGGTGCTGGCAGGCATCGGGGGGCCTCTGGAATGGGGGAAGGATTCTCCCCTTCCAAAAAATCACACCAGACGGCCCGGCACAATTATTCCCCCCGCAAGGGGTAGTGGGCTGCGGAATCGCCCCTTACTCGTCGGCTGTGTCCGGTAGCAACTCGTCCCGCAGACCCCGTTCGGCTTCGCCCACCGTAGCAGCCAACGACCGGAGGAACCGCCGCACACCGTCGCCGTGCTGGGCTTGCAGTTCGAGAGAAGACCGCAACAGGGCAACGCGAGCCACGTCCACCAACTTCTCGGCGTTGTCCAGGGCTTCCCAGGTCTGTTCCTCGAACCGCCGCGGTCGCCGCTTCTGCGCCGCCGCGTGGACGAGGCCACCGGCACGGACCAGAGCGACCACCACCGGCAGCCACGTCTCGACCGACCGGGCGAACACCTCGCGGGCGGGGATGTCGTCTACGCTTTGGCCGTCCGCGACCAGGGTGGCCGCTGCCCGCTGGATCAACCCGCCGTCCACGTCTACCAGCTTTTCAATCGCCATCGAATGCTCCGATTTGCGGGTTGACCCCGACAGGTGGGTAACACTAATATACCCCCGTGCCGTCACGGGGTAACATCGGCGTTGTTACCGTACCAGATCCGCGTCTGAATCGCCAGCCTGTGCGGGCCGACGGGTTCGCACTCCAAGAATTCCAGCCGCACACCACCTGGATTGGAATGGGGGAACGGGATGCTCGGTTTCGCAGTCCGCCGGCGGGAGCCGGAGTGTTCGTCGCGGTGGTTGGTGGATGCGGACGTGGCCGCCCGGTTGAACATCGGGCGGTCCACCCTCTGGCGGTGGGTGGATCAGGGGTTGGTTCCCCCGCCGATCCGGGTGGGTAGGGTACGGCGGTCCGACGGCCGCACTCGCTCGCAGGCCAGCCGCTGGCGGGCCGCCGACATCGAGTTGTTCCAAGAGTGCAACAGCATGGCGGAGTTCCGCCGCCGCAAGCAGGACTGACATTCCACGAGGAGTAGGTTGTGCCGACCCTGATCCGACCCAAAGCCAAGCCGAAGGACAAGCCGGCCCGGACGGCCAACTTCTGGGCCATCCGCTACCGCTGCCCGCACCGTAATCGGTCCTGGGTGATCTCGACCTTCTGCGGCCAGCGGAGCAACGCTGAACGCCGGTTGCGCGAGTTCACCGACCTCTTGGAGCGGGGCGAGGTCGGCCTGGACAACCCGTTCAAGCAGCAACGGGAGAATCACCGGCAACAGTGCCAGCGGCTCGACATAAGCGAGTGTCTACAGGCGTTCGAGGCAGACTTGCGGGCGGGGCGAATTCGTAAACGCGGGAAACGGGCACCGGTGAGCGGCGATCACGCAGGCACGACCATGGCCCGGCTGCGTGTGGTGCTGGACGGTTGCAGTATCCCGACGGTCCAGGGGTTGACCGCGGAGCGGGTGAACGCCTTCCTGGACGAGAGCGTTCGAGACGGCAGCATCCGCACGGCCCAAACGCGGAAGCACTACGAACGGGCGGTGAAAGCTTTTTCAAGGTGGTGCCACACGACCAACCGCCTGCCGTCGGACCCACTGGACCGGCTGCAAGTCACTTACGTGGACCCGGACGCGGATGTCGTCCACAACCGCGGCGAGTTCTCCCTGGAACAAGTGACCGCCCTCATGCAAGCCGCTGTGCAGTGGCCGACGCTGTGCGGGCTGACCGGGCCACAGCGGGCACTCTTGTACGCCTTCTGTAGTTGCACCGGGTTCCGGTCGCGGGAGGCAGCAGCGGTGAAGAAACGCCACTTCACACCCGACTTCGCGTTCGTCGCCCTGTCCGGCGAGTTCACTAAGAACCGCAAGAAGGCCAACCAGCCGATTCCGCCGGGACTACGGGAGGCACTCGCCGCTTTCGCGGCCGACCTGCCGGACGACGCCTTCCTGTGGCCGGGCGGATGGGAGGAGAAGGACGGCAAGTGGGTGCCGGCCGGCTGGATCAAGTCGCGGAGTGCCGCCGATTTCCTCCGGGTGGACGCCAGGAAGTCGGGCATCGTGATCGGCCGCGAGGGGAAAGCCGCGAACGGGGGTCGCGTACTCGACTTCCACAGCCTACGCCACACGTTCATCTCAAACTTGGAACGGGTGGGAGTAGGCGACGGGATGCGGCAGCAGTTGTCGCGGGCGACGGGCGGCATCGTCCAGCGGTACACACACCGCGAACTGGACCAACTGGCCGCCGAGAGCCAGCGGCTGCGCACGCCCGACCTGTCGGTGTTGAGCGGGATGGAAGTGCCGACTCCATGCACCCCAAACCCTGCACTTGCGGGGCAAGAATGAAGGAATACGCTGACCGTGCGTGTTGACTGTGGCAATGCACGAGCGGAACTCTGCCATGAGAGAGAAACGGGCGGCTGCCGACCACGAGAGTGGGCACTGCTACTTCGCAAACGAGTTCCAGTTCGCCTCTCCCGTAACGGCCAGGGTTTACGAGGAGGACGGGAAGTGGGAGGGGCTTTCTGAACTTCCTGGTCCGCAAGCACTGCTCGGTTACTTGCCCGTACCGCTTGGGGGCGTGGTGGCGGAAGCGAAGGGGCTGGCCGAGCGACGGTACGGTGCGAAGGCGACGGTGGCCATCGACGCCAAGTTGCTCGCAGCACTGATGGCGTACATCCCCAAAGCAGAGGAGCTTTTCAAAAAGGGGGTCAAAGGCCAACCGCTCTACTTCTACGTACCGGAAGAAGGGCAGCCTGTCGAAGCGGCCATCAGCTACGACGACATCACGCGGTTGCCCAACCAGTACAAGAACGACTCGGAAGCGATCAGGATTGGCCTACAGCAAGCCTGTACGGCCTGTAACGACCAGGCCAAATGGGAACGCATCAAAAGCCTGTCCGACGAACTCTACGTGAGGTCGCCGAAAGCCTTGACGTGGGACGACATTCGCCCGCTTCTCGTTCCGGACTGAAGACGCCAGGGGGTGCGTTGCCCGACCCAGGCATATCCGGCGGCATATCCACCCTTGCCGAACGGCCGCCGAACCCCACAAAACCCTTTCGGGGGTGTTTGCACGGCTGGTGCCGGCCCTGGTCTTCAAAACCGGCGGGGGGTGTGAACAACGCTCCCAGTGGGTTCGATTCCCATACGCTCCCGTCTCGCAAGCCACATTTTGAATCGGCGCGGCGCCGCCGAACGGTTACAATTCGATTCCATCGACCGCCACCGAGCGATTCTCCCTGGTCCCGAGAGCTGCCGCGATGAGCGACGACCTCACGCAAGCCCCCACGCCATCGCCGTCGGACGAGCCGGCGACCAAGCCGAGCGCCCCCGCCGACACCGGCTACGAGATCGGCGTTGAGATCGCGCGCGGGGGCATGGGAACCATTCACCGCGGCCACGACCGCGCCCTCGATCGCGAAGTCGCCATCAAAATCCTGCAAGACCGCTACCCGATCGGCAGCTCAACGGCACGGCGGTTCGTCGACGAAGCCCGCATCACCGGGCAACTCCAGCACCCCGGCATCCCGCCCATCCACCACGTCGGCACGCTGCCAGACGGCCGGCCGTTCCTCGCCATGAAACTCGTGAAGGGCCGCACGCTCGAGGAGATTCTGAAGGAGCGGGACGGCACGAACAAGCTGGGGGTGTTCGAGGCGGTCTGCCAGGCGGTCGGCTACGCGCACGCCCACAAGGTCATCCACCGCGACCTGAAGCCGGCGAACGTGATGGTTGGGAACTTCAGCGAAGTGCAGGTGATGGACTGGGGTCTGGCGAAGGTGCTGGACCGGCCGGAAGCGCGGATGATCGCCGAGGACCCGAACGCGACGACGGCGCTGGGTACGGCGATCCGCCGCTCGGCCGATTCCACCGACGACGTGACGCAGGACGGCGACGTGCTGGGCACGCCGGCGTACATGCCGCCGGAGCAGGCGATCGGCGCGATCGACGACGTGGATGCGCAGTCGGACGTGTTCGGCCTCGGAGCGATCCTGTGCGCGATCCTGACGGGACAGCCACCGTTCGTCGGCGGGGACGCGAAGAGCACGCGGCAGATGGCGGCGAAGGGGAAACTGGACGACGCGTTCGCGCGGCTGGACGCTTGTGGGGCCGATCCGGAGTGGATCGCTTTGGCGAAGCGGTGCCTGAGTTCGGAGAAGGCGGATCGGCCGGCGGACGCGAACGTGGTGGCGGCGGAGGCGGCACGGCTGCGCGCCGATGCCGAGGAGCGCGCGAAGCGCGCCGAGCTGGAACGCGAGCGGGCGCGGGTGAAGGCGGAGGAGTTGCGGAAGCGCCGGCGCGTGCAGGCGGCGCTGGCGGGCGCGGTGGCGCTTTTGCTCTTCGCGGGTGGGGCGTTCGCGTGGTGGCTGGATCACCAGGCGGAGCAGCGCAAAGCCGAGGCGCTGCGAAGGGAACTGGAGGACCAGCAACGGAAGTCGGCAAATGCCGCCGCCGTCGCCGCCCTGTTGGAGCGGGGTGAAGGAGCGCTGCGCCGGGACGACATGGAAACGGCGGCGCTGGCGATCGATCAGGCGAAACGGCTGATGGCCGAAGGCGGCGCGGACGAACACGAGCGGCGTCTCGGCCGCCTCGGCGCCGACGTGATGTTCCTGCGCGACCTGATCGCCATCGATGAATACCGCTGGACGCCCGATCGGGACACCGGCTTCATGCCCGCGAAAGAGCTTGTCATCGAGCGCTTTGTCGTGGCACTTTCCAAATTGGGATTGTTGCCGATGCCGGATCGGGGCGAGGCCATCGCGGCCCGGCTCGCCGACTCGCCCCTGCGCGATCGGGTCGTCGACATCTACGAACGGATGCTCTGGGTGTATCGCGAGGCCGATGTTGCCACGGTGCTCGCGAAAGTGGACCCGGACCCTTACCGCGATCGTTTTCGCGCCGCGATCGTCGCGAACGATTCCAAGACGATCGCCGCGATGATCGAACGGCCGGAGTTCCTCGAACAGCCGGCCGGGTTCGTCGGCATCGCCGCGTGGGCCAGCCCGGTCCCCGAAACGATCCGTCGGGACATCGTCAATCGGGTCGTCCTGCGCTGGCCGAACAATCCCGGCGTGCTGGTGAACGCTGGCTACCTGTTCCCGACCAATCGCCGAACGGGGTCAGATGAACGCCTGCGCTGGTTTCAGGCCGCGCTCGCGGCCCATCCGAACAACATCTATCCGCTCAACGGGATCGGCCTCGCGCTGCACCACCGCGGCGACTACGACGACGCCATCCTCTACTTCCGCGAGGCGATTCGCCAGGCTCCGAAAAACACGATCTCGTGGAACAACCTTGGCATCTCGCAACGCGACTCGGGCCGGCACGACGATGCCCGCAAGAGCTTCGAGGAATCGATCCGTCTGGATCCCACATACGTGAATCCACGACGCAACCTCGGCACGCTCGCCCATAAGACCGGCGACCTTGTGAAGGCCCGGGTACATTTCGAAGATTCGCTCCGGATCAATCCGAAATATGCGATCGCGCATGTCGATCTGGCCCTGCTTGACCGTGCCGAGGGCCATATCGATCGCGCCCGCGAACATATAGTGAAAGCCTTGGAAATCGAGCCCGAACTCGCTCTCGCCCACATGAACCTCGGCCACATTTGCGTCGATGAGCGCGATTACGATGGCGCGCTCGCCGCGTTCCGCAAGGCCGCCGATCTCGACCCGGCAAGCTATTCGTACATCGCATTCCGGGGATACGTTCTCCTCAGGCGTGACGGACCCGCGGCCGCGATCGACAGCTACCGGGAAGCGGTGCGCATCGGACCGAACAACGAGCAGAACTGGATCGCACTGGCGAATGCTCAACGCGACGCCGGCCGACTACCCGACGCCATCGCCACCTACCGCGAGGCGACCGAACGCTATCCGGACAACATCCACTTTCACAACAACCTCGGTGCGATGCTTCGCGACGCCGGGCAACTCGACGAGGCGCTGCGCTGCTTTGAGCGAGCCCATCAAATCCATCCGCGCGCGGCCATCCCGATCCGGAACATTGGCACGATCTACCTCCGGCGGAACGAACGGGACCAGGCGATCGCGAAGTTCCGCGAAGCCCTTGCCGTCGAACCCGGCTACACCCAGGCACAATTGGATCTCGCCTATCAGCTTCGCCTGCAAGGAAAGCTCGACGAAGCGACGGTCGTGACCGAGACGGCAATACAGTTCGACCCGCGCAACGTCACTGCGTGGCTCGATCTGGGCTTCTGTTGGAAGCACCGGCAAGACCCCGATCGCGCGATCGCATGCTTCCACGAAGCCGCGCGGCTGAATCCGCGTTACGCGCCGCCGTGGTACAACCTCGGTGACCTGCGCCAGTCGCAAGGCGACCTGTTTGGCGCGATGCGTTGCTTCGAGCAGGCGATCGAACGCGATGCCCGCCACGCCGCCGCGCTCAATAGCCTCGCGTGGATCCTCGCGGCGGGGCCGGTGGAATTCCGCGACGCGAAACGGGCGATCGAGCTGTCGACGCGCGCCTGCGAGGCGTCGCGCTGGAACGACCCGAACTTCATCGACACGCTCGCGGTCGCGCACGCCGCGGCCGGGGATTTTGCAAAGGCGATCGAATTGCAGAATCGGGCGTTGAACTTCCCGAACATCGAGATGCGCGGCGGCCCGCAGATGCGGAAGCAGCGCGAGTTGTTCCAGCAAGGCCAGCCGTACACGGAACCCGGCCTGGCTCAGCGAACGCCGGAACTCGCGCCGCCACCGCGATCACGGTGATTTCTTCAGGAACCCCGCGCGATCCTTGGCGATCTTCCGGACGTCGGCTTCGCCGAGGATGAAGACATCGGTACGGTCCTTGTCGTCCACGCGGGCATAGAGACGCGTACCATTGCTCCCGCCCTCCTCGCGGCCGATCTGGAGCGTCTTCGTCACGCCGCCACGCTGGGAGAGCGTGATCGTCCGCTGCGGCGGGAGAAGGCCGTAGAGCTTCAGGTCCGCCCCCTTGTCCGCGGCATAGCGTTGCGCCTTCAGACCGGCGAGGGCGTCCAGCAGTTCCGTGATCGCGGCCGGATCGACGAGGTCGGTCGGCTTGGCGGCGTCGACCCAGTTCGCGCCGACCTTCGTGTACTTCCATTTCTGCTCGCCGGCCTGGAAGTCGATCGCTTCGACCTGCGACGCGTCCACGCCGGTCCAGGCTGTGCGCTTGCGATACTCGCCCGTGACCTTCGCAGTCAGGGCGCGGTCAAGGACGGCCACGAGGTCGCCCTTCTCCAATTTCGCATAGGCCTTGCCGCCCTTCTCGTTGCCGACGAGCAGACTCAGCACTTCGGTGGCACCGTTCTTGAGCGTCCACTTCACCACCGGCTTGTCGAGGCCATAGGGTTTCAGGTCCTTCGGCTTCTCGGCTTCCAATTCCTCCGCCTGGAGTTTGGCGAGGGCATTGATGAACTCGTCGATGTCGGCCTGCTCGGCCTCGGCCTCGACGGGAAGCACCATCTTCCAGGTGCCGTTGATCTCGGCGAACGTGACGGTGCGCTCGCCGCGGGTCATCTCGATGCGGTCGGCTTTCGGGAAGCGGGCCAGCGACCGGTCGCGGAATTTCAGCGGATCCGCCAGCAGGCGTTTCGCGAGCGCGCCGGGTAGAACGCCGACGGAAACGTCTTTTGCACCGTCGACGAGAACGAACCGATCGCCCTCGGGCTGCTTGTCGTCGACCGGCTTGCCGATCTTGAGGACCTTGTCCACCGGCTTGTCGAGGCCGACCTTGAGCGTGAAGGTCGCGGCCGGGGCGTCGAGGCCGAACGGCTTCAAATCCTTCGGCGCGAACGCCGCAACCTTCGAGGCCCGCAGCTTCGAGAGCTGATCGGAAAGGTCGTCGAGGATCGTCTGGTCGGCCTTGAACTTCGCCGGCTTCACCATGTCCCAGCCGACGGTGGCCCCCTGCGTGATCTCCAGTTCATCGGCGCCCATCTTGCGGACGAGTGTCGTCAGTGCCGGGGCGTCGAAGGAAAGCAGGGCGCGGTCGGCGAAGTCGAGTTTGCCGCGGGCGAGCGCCTGAGCGGCCGGTTCGGCGAGCAGCACGGCCGCGGGGCCATCGTCGACTCGGGCGTAGCGGGCGGCGCCGTTGAGCTTGCCGAGCTTCACCGCGTGCGTCTCGGTCTTGCCGTCGGCGGTGAAGGTGCCGGTGATCGTGTATTCGGGTTTGTCGAGGCCGAACTCGGCCCACTTCACGGTCGGGCCGTAGGCGACGATCTCGCGGACCGCCGGCCGGGCGAGGAAACTCAGCATTTGATCGACGGTCGGCTTGTCCGGCGCAAAGGCCGCGCCTTCGGCCTTCCACACGCCCATCGCGTCCTTCGTCAGCGTCACGTTCTCGTCCGCCTTCGGGCCGACGATCTGGACCTTCGTCAACGCATCGGGTTTCTGGTTCAGCACCGTCTTGTCGAGCAGTTCGAGCGCGGGCTTATCGACGTCCTTCAG
The DNA here is from genome assembly GCA_019636445.1 of Gemmataceae bacterium. Classification (GTDB taxonomy): domain Bacteria; phylum Planctomycetota; class Planctomycetia; order Gemmatales; family Gemmataceae; genus Limnoglobus. Next base: position 15,044 of record JAHBXO010000013.1, read on the forward strand.
GATCGTGTCATTTACCGTGAATACGGCCGTGTTCGGTCCATCGGCGAGCTTGGCGTAGCGCGTGTTCGGCGCGTCGGCCGGCTTGCCGATCAGAAGCGTCCGCGTGACGGGCGTCTCGACCTTCGGATCGTCGGCCTTCGATTCCTTGTAGGAGACGACGAGTTTGATCGCGGGCTTGTCGAGGCCGTGCTTCGCCGGGTCGATGGTCGCGGCATCGTACTTCTCGGCCCGCAGGCTCGCGACGGCGGAGGCCGTGGCGGTCGCCGCGAGGAACGGCGCGGGGGCGTCGAACGGACCGGAAATCTTCCAGTTCGCCCCCTCGCCGGCGAGCTTGTATGTTTCCTTCCCCTCGTTCCGCTGGATTTCGATGGCGGTCACCTTGTCGGCCGGCACGCTCCAGAGTTGGAGCGGCAGGAACGCGAGAGCGCCGTCCTTGAGCGAATCGATGGTCGCCTTCGGCACGGTGAAAATGGAGCCGGCACCGTTTCGACGGGCGTAGTATTCGGGCTTGAATTCGGGGGAAATCCCGATGTCGATCTTTTCGGTCTTCGCTCCGAAGGCGAGTTCGAGCGTCATCGCCGGTTTCGCGAGGCCGTACTTCTTGTCGAGGTCCTCGGGCTTCGGCGCGTCGTCGACGTACTCGGTGGCTTCGAGGCGCGTGAGGTCGCCGGTGAGTTGGTTCGCCTTCGCGTCGTCGGCGTCGATGGTCAGCGGCTTCGTCAGCTTCCACTTGTCGGCGGTCTTCGCCAGGGCGAAGGTGTCGGTCCCCTTCGTCACGGTCAGCCCGGCGAGCTTGAGTTCGGCCATGTCGAAGAGCCGGCGACCGCGATAGGCGAGGGCCGGGCGATCGATCAGCTTCTTCGCGTCGTCGGCGACGACGTTGGCGCGCGGCCAGCCGGCCACCTGCACGTTGAGCTTCTTCTTGTCGGCGTCGTGCTTGCCTATCAGGTATTTCACCGTCTGCGGCGCCGGCGGGGTCTGGCCTTCCGGGGCCTTTTCCTGAATGGTCAGAGTGATCGCGCTCATGCCGTCGATCCCCATCGAGGCGAGCGCCATCGGCGAGGGGTTGTCCACCACGTTCTTCTCGCCCATCGGCTGCGCGACGATCAGCGGGTCGGCCATGCCAGCCGGGTTCTTCGCCTCCAATTTCGCCAGCGCGTCGATCAGTTCCGTCGCCTTGGTCGACTCGGCCAGGATGTCGCCGACGTACCAGCGGTCCTGCTTGTCGTCCTCCTTTTCGGCGTTCTTGTTGCCTTTCCGCTTCGTGAGCGTCACCGGCGGCTGGCCCTTCAGCGCGATCTCCACTTTTTGCACGTCGTCGGTTTCAAAGCGGGCCAATTGCGCATCCCGCAGATCGTCGGCCTTCGGGAAGAGGTCGGCGAACCGGTCGGCCTTCACTTCGAAGAGCAAGTCGAGTCCGTCGATGCTCGCAAAGTGATAGGTCTCGATGGTGGGCTGCGGCGGCGGGGGCGGCGGGGCGAAGGGCTGGGCCGGCGGCGGGGGCGTGCCCGGTTTCACGATCGTACGCGACACTTTGCCGACCCGCAGGGTCGTCGGGCCGGCCTTGCGCGTGACGACGAGGACGCGTTCGGGCTTGTCCAGGCCGGTCTCGGCAGCGGGCTTCGCGGGCAGGAACTGCTCGACCCAGATTTCGGGAATCGCCGTGAGGATGCCGCGGAGTTTGGCCGGGTCGAGCCGATCGCGAATGGCCGTGTAGGTCTTGTTTGCCTGACCGACACCGATCGATTCCAGCTCCCAAGCCGTCGCGAGCTTGTTCGCGGTCAGCGCCGGTTCGCCCGTGGAGTCGCGCTCCGGCTTCGGCTGCGGGTTCGGGGCCACACGCTTGATGGCCACGCCGGCATCGGCCGTCTCCAGCTTCACCGCGACGATGTCGTTGCTCGCGACGGCCCAACGGCCGCCCGGCGGCGTGGTCTGGTTCGGTGCGAGCGATTCTCCGCCCGTGAGCTTCACGCGCTCGAATTCCGGGAAGAGTTGCTTGCGGCGGTATTCTTCCGGCTTGCGGGCAACGACCTGCATCAGGTCCGAATCGAAGCGAAGGAGGTCCGCGTGGTCGTCGACCTTCACCCAGGTCGGCCGGGCGTATTCGGGTTCGTTCGGCTTGGCGTCCGGCCGGCCGAGGGTCAGCGTGACGGTGCGGGCACCGGTGCCGAGCTTCGCGACGATCGGCTTCTGAGTCGCGTCGAGGCCGTAAGGCTTCAGGTCGGCTTCGGGCGCGACCGGTTGGAAGCGGGACTTCAGATTGGCCAGCGCGGCGACGAGCGCTTCGGCTTCGCTCTGGCGGACGGGCCAGTTGCCGGGTTGAGTCCAAACACCATCGGCCCCGCGCACCAGCGCGAGCGTGTCCTTATCGATCGTGAGGGAGACGGTCCGCACGTCGGCGGGATTCAGCGGCGCGAGGGCTTCGACGGCCGGGGATGCCGGTGCGACCGGCGTACCGACGCCCAGGGAGGGCGCGAGGGCGTCGCCCTTCCAGACCCAGAAGGCGGACCCGGCGACGAGAACGGCGAGGAGGATCGTGGTGAACCAGCGCATGGCAATTTCAGTTGAAGAGTTTTTCACCGCGGAGGACGCGGAGATCGCAGAGACAACGAATCCGATCGTGATCCATTCTTCTCTCTGCGTCCTCCGCGTTCTCCGCGGTAAATCGGTGTTGGTCCTATCTGACTTTCCGCATCATCAGCATCAGCACGCCAAGGTAGGCGCACAGCATCGGCAGCCCGATGGCGGTGCCAAGCCGCCAGTACAGCGATTGCTTGTCATTCAACGTGACGCGCGGGTACTGCCATTTCTGTTCGGCCGGCAGATCCTTGGGCAGACGATCCTCGCGTTTGAGCTGCCAGTTGAGCGTGTGGACGATGAGTTTCTCGTGGGCGGGGTCCAGCGTGCGGCCCGCGATGAGGCCGCCGTGGCCGAAGACCGCCACGCGCACGAGGGGCGTCTTCGCTCGGTCTGCGGGCTTCAGCACGTTCGCGTACAATTCGGGTTCGACCACGAGCGGTGAAAGGCCGCCCCAACTGCCGATCGCGGCCCCGACGGTGGCGGCGGCTTGCTCCGTGGCCTTCTGGGCGGTGTCCTTGTTGAGGAACCACTCCGCCGGCACGGTGCGTTCGATCGCCGCGCCGACCGGGAACGGCCCCTTCCGCTCCTCGTCGCGCGTGCCGCGTTTCGGATCGTCCGGCTTCGGCGGCGAATACTCCGGCACATAGTCCCCTTCGGGTACCGGCTTGTCCTCGCCCCACGCGTCCTTCGAACTTTCCGCGATCGTCGCCGTGAACTTCTGCCGCGCCGCCACTTGAGAATTGAGATAGATCGGCCGGAACCAGTTCCGCCGCAGTTGCGCCTGCGCCTCCGATGTGCGGCCCGATACCAGCATGGCCGCCGCGATCGGGTTGGGAGCTTGGCCCTTGCCGGGGAGATCAAATGTCAGGGGCGGTACCGTCACCGTTCCACCTGCGCGGAGCGTTTCCCCGCTTTGCTCGATCATGGCGCGCGTTTCGGCATCGAACATGACGGTGAGGTTGCTGAACTCGAAACCGAGCCGCTTGAAGACACCCTCGAGGGCATCTTCGGGGAATCCGGGGATCGGCCGGGTGTCCGCGGGATTGACCGCACCGAAAAGACCGAGCACCGGTTTGCCAGCCTTGAGGAAGTCTTTCACGACATCGGCCTGTTCCTCGGTCAGCGCGTAGATCAGGTTCGGCAGGTAGTCGCCGGCGACGAGATTCGGCGTCGTCTGGCGCGGCACGATCAGCACGTCGCAATCGGCGATGGCTTGCGCGAGTTTCCGTTTCACGTCCGTCGTCCGCCGCGACTCCACCGCCCGCTCGTTCTTCATCGCGTCGAAGTATTTCGGTCGGATCTTGTCCAACTCTTCCTGATTCGCCTTCAGCCGATCCTGCGTGCCCTTGATCGCTTCGACCAGAAACTCGGACGCGGCCTTGCGATCGTCTTCCGTCTCGAATTCCTGATTGAACTTCACGAATTCCAGCTTCCGGGCGATCTGGTTCAGCGGTTCCTTGTCGACGGTCTCCTTGGATTTCGTGAACGCCATCAGCTGCAATTCGAGGCGCGGCTGGCGCGCGCTCAGAACGGCGTAGGCATTCTCGATCGCAGTCAGTTCGTTTTCCGCGAAGGTGTCGCCGGCCGCGGTGCCCGCGCCGCGCCCGAGGCCGCGCCGCGTGAACACGTCCACGATCTCGAAGCCGTTGCGCTCGAGCATGCGCCGCAGGCCGCCGCTCGTGTAACGATCCGCCTCCTCGTCGCCGGCGGATTGCGACGCGAAGAACGGGTGGATGATGAGCAGGCCGACTTTCGGCTTCTTTTCGCCGAGCTTGAACACGCGGTCGGCGAACGGTCGGATCCCCTGCGGGATCAGCACGAGATTCTTGTTCTTGGCTTGCGTCGTCCCGTCGGCGCGCTTCACGATCTCCTGCGAGGCGGTCTTGTCGAGCAGCAGAAACTCTCCGAAGCTCAATCGCTGAACCTTGCCGTCGGCGTGGAAGAAGATGCTGTTCTCCGGGGCCGACTCGAGCGCGGCGCGGAGGTTCGGGGACTCCTTCGTCAGGTCGTCGAGCTGGTCGAGGTAGCTCTCGTCCGTGGTATCGAGGACCGTGACACGGAACTGCGGGCCGATCTCGCGGAAGAGATCCACAAGGTCGCGGACCTTCTCGGTCACCTTCCGGTCGGCGGCCGAGACGAGGCTGTCGTCGGTCGAATTGTTGACGGCATCGGTCTTGCGCTGCTTGAGAACGATCACGTCCGTGGGCCGCGTGATCGCTCGGAGTTCGTCGCGGACATCCTGCGGCAACGTGAACTGCTTGTCCCGCGTGCAGTCGTAACGCTGGAAGTGCGAGAACGACCAGAAATTGACGATGAGCACGAGGGCCACGGCGAGACCGGTCTGCAGCCAGCCGTTCGCACCCACTGCGGTCCGACGACCCGTGACGAGCGTGAGTGCGCCAAGCAATTCGACCGCGCCCCACAGCAGCACGGCCACGGCGCCGGCGCCCAGGATCCAACTCGCGAACTTCGCCCCCTCGCCAAATCCACCGGAGAAGGCGGTCTGAAACTGATTCCGTACCGCCGTCGCACCCGCGCCGACGGACTCGACGGGGCCGAGGTTCGGCGATTCGGTGGCGAGCAGTACGCCGCCGATCGCGGCCGCGAGCAAGCCCGTGAGGCCGAGGGCGCGGAGCGTGAAGCGGAACAGGTTGCCGAGCGTCGTGCGCTGTCGTGCGTCAGCCATCGTGTCCCTCGTCATTTGCATTTTTCATTTTCATTGGTCCGAACGAGGAACCGTTTCCGAACCAATGCAAAATGAGGAATTCAAAATGCAAAATGGTTATCGCAATCGTCTCGCTTCCAAGCTGCGTACCGTCAGAAACAAACACAAGAGCGTGATCGATCCATAGAGGACCAGATGGCGCGTATCGACGATGCCGCGGGTAAAGTCCCGGCGGAAATGCTCCGGCACGCTCAGGAAATACACGATCCGCGTCGTCAGCGATCCCGCGTCGTACTCCGGTCGCCAGAACGCTGCCACCACGAACACCAAACTCAGAATCATCGCGATCATCGCCGCCACGAGCTGGCTCTTCACCAGGCTCGAGACGTAGAGACCAATCGCCAGGAACATCGCGCCGGCGAAGAACGCGCCGACGTAGGACGTCACCACCGGCCACGGGTCGATACGCGGCTTCCAGTTCGCGTCCAGATCCAGCAACACCGGCAGATACGCGAGCGTTGGCAGCCACAAGACCACGTAGAAGAGCAGGCACGCGAGATACTTCCCCGCCACGACCTGCCAGTCGCGGATCGGTGCGGTCATGAGGCTTTCGAGCGTGCCGGTGCCGCGCTCCTCCGCGAGCAGTCGCATCGTGAGCAGCGGGGGAATGAACAGAAAGACGAGCCAGAACTTCTCGTCGCCGAGCAGCGTCTGCATCGGGAACTCGGTGCCGCGCGGTCCCGGCTCCGTCAGCAGGCCGAGTGCCAGGCCGAACAGCCGGCCCGTCACGAGCAGAAACACGGCAAGCGTGACAAACCCGATCGGCGAGAAGAAGTACGCCGTGAATTCGCGTTGAATTAAGCTCAGTGTGGGTCTCATGGCGTTGGGAATTCGGATTTCGGATTTCGGGTTTCGGATTTCACTCCGCACTCCGCACTCCGCACTCCGCATTTCTCAAATCCCCTCCTGGCCGGTCAGGCGGATGAAGATGTCTTCCAGGTTCTGGTTGCCGTAGCGCTCGCGGACCGCGGCCAGTGATCCGTCGGCAACGACCTGCCCTTGGTAAATGATGATGACCGAATCGCACGCGGCCTCCACCTCGGAGAGGATGTGCGTGCTGAGCAACATCGTGTGCTGCTGGCCGAGTTCGCGAATCAGCTTGCGCGTCTCGCGGATCTGGGTCGGGTCGAGGCCGGCGGTCGGTTCGTCGAGGATCAGCACCGGCGGGTCGGCGAGCAGGGCGTCGGCAAGACCGACGCGCTGGCGGTAGCCCTTCGAGAGCGTGCCGACAAGCTGGGACTTCACATCCTTGAGCCAGCAGCGCTCCAGGACATAGTCGAGTCGCTTGCGCCGGGTACTCCAGCCCAAGCCCTTCAACCCGGCGCGGAACTTGAGATACTCGGTGACACGCATGTCGCCGTAGAGCGGGCAGCTTTCCGGCATGTAGCCGATGCGGCGGCGGGCTTCGATCGGGTCCCAGAACACGTCGCGCCCGTCGATGCTGGCCTTGCCGGACGTGGCCGTGAGAAAGCCGGCGAGGATCCGCATGGTGGTCGACTTCCCGGCACCGTTCGGTCCGAGAAAACCGACGACACGGCCTCTGGGCACCTCGAAGGAGATGCCGCGAACCGCGGGATATTCGCCGTAATATTTGAAAAGGTCTTGAACGACGATCATGGCGGGCACGGTCTCGACGAGGCGGATCGTGGGTGCAACTCGGTGGCCGTCCGGCATCGACTGGATTAGGCGATCCGTTCCGGCAAGGCAAGGGGCGGAAACTGGGGGTTGTGACAACGCTTACAAGTGGGATTTTCTTTTGACAGTCGCGGTAGGGGGCCTATATGATCCGTTAATCTGGAGAAAATAGACAATTTGCACGGCTTCTCTGCGGGGTGCCGATGTTCGATTTCCGCGCCTTTTGGCTCCGCCTCGGCTACGTCCTCGGCTTTCGCGAGGAGCCGCCGAAATTCAATCTGCGAACCACGACCATCACCTCCGGGCCCGCGGATGCCCCTCCACCTTCTGAGCACAAGGCGTCTCCGATCGACGAGGACTGGCCGGGGCGCCGGATCCTGACTCGCATCATCATCGCCGGATTCATCGGGATCGCGTTCTACGGTTTCTTCGCGAACGCCAGCCGCGTCCTGATCCCGCTCATCTGGGCGCTCGGCACGCTGGCGCTCGGCACCCTGACCGGTTTCCTGTTCTGCCTGCCGCGCATCCGTCAGGGCGAACCGGTCGAACGGGAATCCGAAACCGCCGATCCGACGAAGGCAGGCGATCCTGCGAAATCCAAGCGCGCCCCCCGCGGGACCGACGGCTACGGATTGGATATCAACACCAACCTCGAACAGATTTCCGACTGGCTCTCCAAAATCATCGTTGGCCTTGGTCTCGTGGAACTGCGTAAGATCCCCGGCCACATGGTCGACCTTGCCGACTACATCGCCAAGGACATGGGCGATCCGAGTGCCCGGGCGTTCGCCTGCGGACTCGTGCTCTTTTTCGCCGTCTGCGGCTTCCTTTACGGCTACCTCTACATGCGGCTGATCCTCAGCCATCGCTTCCGCGAAGCGGACCAGAAATCGAAGGGGCTGGACCAGCAGAAACTCGACGAGACGGCCCGGAAGACCGAAGGCCTCGAATTGTTCGCGATCATCAACGCGGAGATTGCCGGCATTCAAGCCGAGTTGCCCGATGCGCCGCCTCACGAGGTGGACGACGCCATTCGTCTCCTGGAGGCCGCCCGCAAACTCCAACCCGACCGCCGCAAGACGAACATGCTCCTCGGCGTGCTCCTTGCGATCAAGAAAAAGGAGTACGAACGGGGTATCCGGATTTGCGAGGAGGCGATCGAAGCGATGCGCCGATCCGGCAGCCTCACCGCGAAGGACGAGGCCGACTTCCGTTACAACATCGCCTGCTTCCACATGGCCGAGGCCAACGATCTCCCGGCCAACGACGCGCGCAAGGCCGAACTGGAATCGAAGGCGATCCGGATTCTCGATCAGGCAATCCAGATTTGGCCGGGATTGAAGTCCTTGGCGCGCACGGACCAGCAACGGGAATGGAATCCGGTCAGGAACCGACCGGAATTCCAGCGATTGGTAACGGAATGAAAACACGAGCCGAACACGGCTCGTGCGCGTGGGATTCGATTTGGGGAAGCCGACCCGTCGGGTTGGCGGCTTTCACTCGATGATGTATTCGATGATGTATTCGGTCATGGGAACACCTCGACAGCGGATTCGATAAGCAAGCGACCGGTTCGACGCTGGCATTCTACTCCATCGACCGGCCGGTGGCGGGAAAATTACCCGAAAACCGACCTCGCGTCCAGAGCGCCGAACCACGGCCGCGCGGCGCGGTCCACTCCCCCTCGACAGAATCCGTCGCAGCCGTTACAGTCCGCGGCCTCGGAGGTAACCCATGCGCAAGGCCCTGATCATCGTTCTGGTGCTCGCCGCCGTCGGCGGTGCGTATTTCGTGGGCACGCTGTCGAAGCCGGCCGCGCCGGCCGTCGCGGCCCCGACACCGCCTCCCACGGCGATCGTGGACAATCTCATTGTGCCGACCGGCCTCACGATTCCCGAGAAACTGCCGGCGATGAAAATCGATGATCCCGCCAAGGTGCTCGCGGGCGAAGTCAAGGTGCCGGTGGACCTGCTGCGCAAGGATCCGCCGGCGAACCCGAACTTCGTCGTGCCGGACCTGTCCAAGTAGCCATGGAACGCAAGATCGCCCTGGTGTTGCTGTTGGTCGTGGCGTCGGCTTTGGGCTTGGCCGTCGGCGTCGTCTACGCGCAGGGTGGAGCCGAGCCACCTTCACTTGCCACGCCGGCACCCGCCAAAGTCCGCGACTGGTATGATTTCGCCGACATCGCCCTGCGCGTCGCCACGCTCGTCATCCTCTCCGGCGGGTTCGTCAGCACCTTCGCCGTCCTCACCTCGTTGCGCGCCGGCGCGTACAGCCAGATCTACGGCCGCTTCCAGGGCGTGCTGCTCAAGCTGGCCGACCACCCGCACCTCTTCGAGCGGATGAAGCGCGAGGAATACACCGCCGCCGAGGACGATCCGACGAACCCCGAAGGCCCCACGCACCCGCATCGCTTCCTCGCGAATTGCATCGTCAACTTGTACGAGGAGGCGTTCCTCCTCTACGAATCCCGCGTGCTCTCCGTGATCGACACGGTGCCGGAGGATTACTGGCAGTCGATGCTCGGGTCGATGCGCGCGGCCTTCGCGCTGAAGTACGTGCGGACGCACTGGGAGTTGCGGCAGGCGTCGTTCTCGCCGAAGTTCAACCGGTTCGTGCACGAGGAGGTTCTGGCCTCCGTCAACCCACCAGTTCCGCGATCGGCGACCCCCACGGCACCAGCGTGAACGGCCGCGCCAGGCGGTCCCGCAGTTCCGTGTCGTGCGGAATCCCCAGGCAGTGGTACACCGTCGCGATCACGTCCGCCGGCGTCACGGGGTTCCGGCTCGGCTTCGCACCGATCTTGTCGCTCGCGCCATACACCGCCCCACCCTGGATCCCGCCGCCAGCGAGCATCAGGGAGTAGCAGAAATTCCAGTGATCACGACCCGCGTTCGCGTTCACCTTCGGCGTGCGCCCGAATTCGCCCATGATGACGACGAGCGTGCGCTCGAACAACCCGCGATCCTCGAGATCGGCAAAGAGGCTCGCCACGGCGGAATCGAGTTGCGGGAGGAGTTCGTTCTTGAGCTTGCCGAAGTTGTTGCCGTGAGTGTCCCAGGTGGCGTTGGCGTCCGGCGCCCAACTGATGCAGGCGACGCGGGAACCGGCTTCGATCAGTCGCCGGGCGAGCAGCACGCTCTGCCCATAGATGTTCCGCCCGTAGGCGTCCCGCACCTTCGGCGTTTCCTTGTCAATGCGCAGGGCCTTCTGCATCTCCGGCGACGTCAGCAGGTCGAACGCCTTCGCCTGGATCGCGTCATGTTCGAGGCTCGTGGTCGATCCGCCAAGCTTGGTCACGAGTTGCTTGCGCAGGTCGAGGCGGTTCGGGTCGATGTCCGGCCCGAGCGCGAGTTCGGGCATGTCGAAGTTCGGCGCGTTCGGATCCTTGAGGATGAAGAACGGATCTCGGGGCTTGCCGAGGAAGCCACCGTAGAAGCCGGGCTGGGGCGGGCCGCCCGCGCCTTCCTTCGTGACGTACGGCAGCGAGACGTAGGGCACGACGGCGGACTTCGGCGGCTTCAGCATCCCCATCACGGAGCCGATGGCGGGGTGGTCGTTCGGCGAGAAGGTGGCGGCGGAGTTGTCGCCGCGATCGTGGCCGGTGAGCGCGGTGTAGACGCCGGCGGCGTGGGCGTTGTTGACGCTGTGGTGCGCTGAACGGATGAGGGCGGAGCGGTGCATCCACTTCGCCATTTTCGGGATGCGTTCGCCGAACTGCACGCCCGGCACGGAGGTCGGGATGGGTTTGAACTCGCCGCGAATCTCCGCCGGCGCCTCCGGCTTCAGATCCCACATGTCCAGGTGCGGCGGCCCGCCGTTCAGGAAAATCAGAATGCAGTGGTCTGCGTGCGTCTTCGTCGGGTTGGCGCGGAGCAGTTGCGGAAGCGACAGCCCAAGTGCGGCGGCGCTGCCGGCGCGGATCATCGTCCGTCGGGAGAGTTTCGGACCCGGACACGGCGGGAGAGCCATCGATTCGACCCCGGAGAATGGGGAACGGCGGGATCGGCATTATCGCGGATCGCGGCCTGAACCGCAAGCGGTCGTCGCGCGATGCGTTTTACAGTTGCCCCGTGCGCACCTTTCCCAGCACGTTGACCTGCCAGAACGCGCGGGAGTCGGCGTCGAGGCAGGTGAGCCAGCCTCCGCCGTAAGCAAACGTGTCGATGCAGATCGCCGATTCGCGGTCGAGGATGTTGCCCGATTTCTGCGAGGAATGCCCGCAGACGACGGTCTTGCCGGAGACGTGGCTCGGTGGCGCGTCCGGATCGAAGAAGTCCCAAAAGAGCGCGCCTTCGTCCTGTTCCTCCATCGGCAGGTCGTACGCCACTCCCGCGTGGACGAAGATGTGCGAATCGGTTTCGAAGTAATCGACGCACTCGGTTTCGAGGAACCGCCAGTGGCGCTCGGAAACGTCCGCGAGGGTACCCATTTTCCCCGGCGCCGGACCGTAGGACGCGAGAGCCTGCATGCCGCCGACGGCGTACCACATCTTGTATTCGGACTTGTCGCGGCGGGATCGCGCCATCATCAACTCGTGGTTCCCGCGCAGGCAGACGACGTTGGGATTCTCCTGCCAGGCGATCAGGCGATCCAGCACACCGCGGCTGTCGGGGCCGCGGTCGACGTAGTCGCCGAGGAAGACGAGCCGGTCGTCGGGCGTAGGTTGGACGGCCGCGAGGAGGTCGTCCAGCATCGCCGAGCAGCCGTGGATGTCGCCGATCGCCAAGGTTCGCATGGTGGGAATTCTACGCTTGTGACGATCGAACGTTCGGGTAGACTGCCAGGATCGAACGGGGTACCGCCGTGGAAGAGATTCTCGTCATCTTCTTTCAGTTGTTCTTCGAGTTCTTCATCCAGGTCGTGGGCAGCGGCCTCCTCGACGGCATCGGACGTGCAACCACCTCGAAGCGCGAAGACGGCTGCGCGATCCTGCTACTCCACATCTTCTTCGGGGGCGGACTCGGCTGGATCTCGACGCTCATCGCCCCGAAGCTGTTCCTGCCCCTCGCCGCCCTGCGCATCGCGAACCTGATCGTGGCGCCGCTCGTCGCCGGTGCCGTGTCGTACCTCATTGCGAAATGGATGGCCAAAAACGGAACCTCGAACGGGTCGGGGCACTTCGTCCACGGGTTCCTCTTCGCCCTGATGTTCGGCCTCGCCCGCTTCGCCTTCGCTGCGCGTTAGAATCCCGCCTCGGGCCTCGATGACTCGGCCCGACCTACCAATCACTTCCGACCCACGGCCAGCGTTTTGAGAAGGTGGTCCACGTCCTTAACCAATTCCTTCGCGTCGGCGTCGGGCAGACGGGCCGCGACCGTGGCACCCGTGCCATCGGCGTTCGTCAGCACCGCGTAGTCCATGCGCACCGCGCCATCGGACGCGGTCGCGGCGAGGACGAATCGGTCGAGCGCCGGGTTGTCGGCCACGCGCCGCGGTCGGTCGCGCACCGCCACGTCCTTCGCCGACTTCGACAGCTGGGCCGCAGCCTCCTTCGCGTACTCGTCCGCCGTCGGCAGCGTCTTCGCCGTCTCGACCGTGAGCAGCACGCCTGCGCCGTTCGGCCCGTCGAGCGTCACCTGCCGGCCCTGCACCGCACCGACGCGCCAGCGACGGGAGTACAGGAAGCGAACGCCGAGTTCGCGATTGTCGAATAGCAACCGCGAATTCTCGTCGGTCGGCTTGAGTTCGACTCCCTTGAGCGCCGCGTCGGCCAGTTCCTTCGCCTCGCTCGCGGTGCGCGTGAGTGTATAGCGGCCTTCGATGGTTCCGACGGTTTTCCCCGACCCGTCCAGCAGTTCGTGCGTGCCCTTCACGGAGAGATAGGCGAAGCGGTTCGCATCGAGGTCGAAATAGGCAGTGCCGTCGAGCGAGTGTTTGCAGGGTCCGTTGTCGTCGACGCCGCGGACGGTGCCCGCGAGCGAGATGCGCGCCTGGCGGCGTCCGTTGACGGTGACGACGCCGACGAGTTTGAGCGTGTATTCGCCGCCGGTCACCTTCTCGAGGTCGGTGAGTTCGGCGACGGCGTCCGCGGCCATCGGCCAGGTGTCATTCACCGCGACCGGCTTGGTCGGTAACAGTCCCGGCACCAGCGCCGGCAGGAACGGATCAGTGCGGACCGCGTCGATCTCGCTCCAGAGCAGCGGGCCGTCGGGCGAGAAGGGCGACTTCCCCTTCGCGGCGCGCAGCACGACCATCCGGCGGACCGCCGGACGCAACTCGGCCGATTGCGGACGGCTACCAAGCTGGCGGCGGACTTCGAACGTGCGATACTGGCGTACGACTTTTCGGGAGTCCGATTCGTCGGTATCGAGGACGCGCTCATCGAAGACGATCGTGCCACCTCCCGTGAGCGGGATCGTTTCGGTCTTGCCGTCTTTGGTCAGGGCCAGTCGGCCGGAAAGCTCGGTCTTCTGCTCGACGCGATAAATCGCGCCCGCGGCGAACGACTCCGCCAGAACGTACGGTTCGGCTGCCGGAACGACACCAAGGAATGAGATCGTGAGCAGTAGCCCCAACGAACAACGGAACATCGACGTAGGTCCTGAAGAGTCGCAACGGTCACCCGTGCATCGTAATCGCGCCCGTTCGGTCTTTCGCGGCGCAAACTTGAGGAAATCGACCGTTCGAGAGTCAACAGAGCCGATCAGGCGAAACGAGGGGAATACGGGCGACTGGGAAAACTCTGCGGATTGGCGTTTTTCACCTGACCTGTGTGCAAAACTACACACGGGATCGGTAAAAGGCAGAACGACCGCCGCGCGGCCAATCGATGATCACCGGACACTTGGGAATCCGAAAAATCTCGGCCGCCGCAAAGCGAAGACTCATTAGCGGTTACGGTCAGGAGCAGGTCTGACCACGAGATTGTTTGCGAGCCGGCGCGAATGTTGCTCGATTGAGAGACGTCGATCGGGGACTCGCGAAACCCTCGGAATGGTTCGCAATATCGTTCGGGATTCGATCCTGCAAGAGCGATTTTTTTCGCCCGAACCCGAGCGGGTAAGAAACGGTCCGGGACAGTGTATTCCCCGGTAGGCCAATCGAACCGACTTTGGAGCGAATGACGGATCAACTCGGGAGATCTGATCTCCCGACCACGGGATGGGAGGACACCGCGATGAACGCTTTCAAATATCCCGCATTGCAAGAGCTGACGGCCCAGCAGGTCCGTTTTGCTCCGCCGGCGAAGCGCCGCGAGCAATTGAAGAACGCCGAAAAACTGTTGGCCGAAACCGAGCCGACGAAACAATATCCGTACCAGTTCGTTTGCTATCGCTTGACCGAGTTCCGCTCGAACGCGCATCCGGATCTGTTGATCCGCGGCGACGAGTTGAAGCACGATCTCGCGCTGTTCATCATCAAGGTGGAGCGTTCGCTGCCGCCGGTGCCGCGCGAACAGGTCGGCGAGGAGATGCTGACGCTGGAGGAGATCTGCGCCCGGTTCAACGTCTCGCAGAAGACGATCGGCCGCTGGCGGTTGCGCGGCCTGGTGGCACGGCGGTTCAAGGCGAACGGCCGAAGCCAGCTCGGTTTCCCGCTCGCGAGCGTGGAAGCGTTCGCCGCGTCGCACGGCGACCGGGTCGCCAAGGGGGCCCGATTCAGCCACTTGAGCGAGCCGGAGCGCGAGAAAATCGTGCTGACGGCGCGCGAACTGGCGTCCCGCGGCGAATCGCTCGTCGATGTCAGCCGCAAGATTGCCGGCGAACTGCATCGCTCCCCCGAGGCGGTGCGATACACGATCCGCAACTTCGATCGCACGCACCCGGATGCGGCGGTCTTTCCCAAACACACCGGCCCGTTGGATGCGACCGACAAGGAACGCATCTACACCGCCCTCCAGGAGGGTACCACCGTGGATTCCATCGCCAAGAAATTCAACCGCACGCGGTCCAGCGTGTACCGTGTCGTGAACGAAGTGAAGGCGACCCGTCTGGTCGCCCAGCCGATCGACTACATCCATAACACCGAATTCGAGGATCCGTCGAAGGAATCCATCATCCTCGGCCCCATGCCGGGCGAGGAGGAATTCTTCGAGAAGGTCCGCTCGATGCGGCCGCCCAAGGATGTCGAGGCGCACATGGCGTACCTCTACGAGCGCCCGCTGCTGACGCGCGAACAGGAGGCCCACCTGTTCCGGAAGATGAACTTCCTGAAGTACAAGCTACACAAGCTGCGCGCGAATCTCGATCCGAGCCGGGCGCGCGTGCAGGACATCCAGCGCGTCGACGAGCTGCGCAACGCGATCAAGGGCGTCCGCGACCTGCTGATCGAGTGCAACCAGCGGCTGGTGCACTCCCTGGCGACCAAGCACATGCAGGTCGGTCAGAATCTCGACGAGCTGAAGTCCGACGCGAACATTTCCGTGATGCGCGCGGTCGAGAAGTTCGACTACGGCCGCGGGAACAAGTTCAGCACCTACGCCACCTGGGCAGTAATGAAGAACTTCGCCCGCAGCATCCCGGACGAGAATACGCGGCGGCAGCGGTATCTCACTGGTGCCGACGAGGTGTTCGACGCGCGGCAGGACGGCCGGACCGACGAGCACGAAATGCTCGCCGTGGCCGATGCGGCCAAGGCGCGCGTCCACGACCTGCTGGACCACCTGGACAGCCGGACGCGGGACGTGATCAAGATGCGGACCGGACTGGCGGGCGGCGGTCAGATGACGCTCGAGCAGATCGGCCAGCACTTCGGCATCACGAAGGAGCGTGTGCGGCAGATCAACGTCCGCGGGATGAAGCTCCTCCGCGAACGGGCCGCCGAGCAGAAGGTCGAGCTTCCGTGATTCGTGCTCGCGAACGAGCATCGGGCCATCCCGCAACGGGATGGCCCGTTTTCATTTCCGCGCTGCGATTCTCAGCGATTTCTCAGTTCCGTCTCACCGATTGCTCACCCCGGTCGTGCTATCAATGTTGCGTGGAACACTCCGTCGGATTGCAAAAGGAATTGAGATGGAAGAGTTTGATCGGCAGTTGATGATGGCGGCCCCCGTGAGTCTGGGCTTGACGGTGGTCGGTATCGTTCAAATCCTTCTTCCCCGTATGACCTTGCCGTGGCGCGTGGCCCTTACCGGCATGGGATTGGGGCTGGCACTGCTGGGCTCCGCAAACCTGATCGAAGACGACCGTTTCACGTATGCCGCTTTCGCTGCAGGGGTGACGGGTCTGGTATTGTCGGCCCTGGCCCGTCGTGCCGCGTGGGATCTCGGCTCGTCACGCCGTACGGGTGCTGTGGTGTCCGTACTCGGCGCCGTGATTCTGGGCGCTGCCGTCGCCCGCTACGAAACCGCTCTGAACGCCAAACTCGATGCCGACACGGAAGCGATGACGCTTCCGGGTTACATTCCGGAACGGGAACCCGATCCGGAACTCGTCGCACACACCGACCGCGGCCGTGCCCTGACTCTCTGGCGACCATCGACGCGTTGGGACGCTGAATCACTTCACGAGCGCGAATCGCGTTGCATGTCAATCATCCACGTCTCGCCCAAGATCGTTCGAACTGGAGGACCTACGGAAGACACCAACTGCCACGGTTGGGTCTTTACGGGAGGTCGATCGAATCTCACGAATGCCGAAGTCGAGATGATTCTCGCAGACAATGGCTACGTACCCACGACCCGGCCGTTGCCCGGCGACTTGGCGATCTACCGCAACGGCGTCGGAATCACTCATACCGCGATCGTTCGCGCCGTGGAACCGGGCCAGCCCGTCATCGTCGAGAGCAAGTGGAGTTGGATGGGTGTATACCGGCACAATGTGGACGAATCCATCTACGGTGTGGATTACACGTACTATCGAACGCCACGAGCCAGCCATCTCGTGAAGTTGCAGGACCGATCGACGCCCATCTTCAGCGGTGCCGAATAATGGTGTCCCGTCGCGGCTTGGTCGCCGCGACGGGACATGGACTTAGCGAATCCCGCCGCCAAATCCTCCAAATCCACCGGACAGGCCACCACCGCCTCCTCCGCTGAATCCCCCGCTGCCATTCAAACCGAACCCGCCGCCCGAGAGCGGGTTGCGCCGGCCGACGGATGGCACGTCTTCGTACCGCAGGCCTTCGGCTCGTGTCGTCCCCGCGGCGATCCGGCCGGAGACCCCGCTCGGGGCGCCCAGTTCGATGAGCGCGCGAATCACGGCGTCGCGGCGTTGCTCGTCCAGCTTCGCGTTACCCGTCGGTTCGACCAGGATGGAATCGTTAATCGTGTCGAGCCGCTTGTAGATCCCGGAGACATGACGCAATCCTGTATCGTTGATCGTCGCCGAGTTCGTCAGAAAGTCTTCGCGATAGACGACGAAGTACTCGGCCATCGCGAGTTGCTTCTGGCGCTCGAAGATGCTGCGGACCACGGCGCCGTTGGCGACGGCGCCGGTCGGCGGAATCTTGCAGGTGCGCAGGTTGCCCGACTTGGTGTAGTCGCATTTTTCGTGACTGTGCTTTCGAGTGACGGGCGTGGCGCAGGCCGTGCCCGTCTCGCACGGCGCGGCGATCGCCGATTCGACCGGCGCGGGGGCCTGCTGCGGCGGCACATCAGGAACCGGCGGCAGTTTCTCGACCGGCGCGGCACCGATTTTTTCGACCGGTGCGACGCGGGCCGGCAGCACCAGCGGCGGAGCGGCCTGCGCGGGCTTGATGGTCGTCGAAATGGGCAAGTCGATCTTCGGCGGCGGGATCGACGGGGCCTGGGCGGCGGCACTCGATGCCGCCACACCCGCGCAGCCCGCGGCCAGCCAGAACCGCAACGATGGCATCGGCGTCATGTCAGGTCTCCGATTTCGGGGGAATGCGTTCAGGCGGCGACCGCTTTGCGGCCCTTGGCGCCCTTCAGTTGCGTCCAGCCGTCCGTCGGCATGTTCATGGCCAGTTTCAGCGCGCCGACCGCGCCGGCGTACGAGGCGTCGCCCACGCGCGTCACCTTCGCGCCGCCGTAGTCCTTCAGCGACGATTCGATCACGCGGTCCAGACCCTTGAGCTGGCTCCCGCCGCCGCCCAGGATGATGTTCTGCCGCAGGCGGCTCTGGAATTCCGGGTCGAACTGGCCGATCATCTCGCGCACGGCGTTCACGATCGGCGTCACGATCGTGTTGCACGCCGCCTTGAGCGGTTCGGTGATGTCGAAGTTCGTCGGCTTGCCGTTGACCGGCAGCTGCACGACGGCCTGTTCGCTCACGTCGTTCACGAAGCCGAACTTCTCCTTGATCTCGCGCACCATGTTCCGCGACACTTGCGCCTGCGGGTACTTGGCCTTGAGCTTTTTCTCGAACTCTTCGTCGACGAGGTCGCCGCCCATCGAGAGCGTGACCTGGTCCTTCTCGCTGGGGTAGGTGCCGAAGAGCGGGCAGATGTCGATGGTGCCGGCCCCGATGTCGATGACAAGCGCGTCGGTCAGCCGGTTCATGCCGTAGGCGATGGTGAACGGCTCGGAGACGATCGCGACGGACTCGAAGATGCCGTCGACGGCGTCGAGGATGAATTTCTTGTTGAGGGTGTTCGCCCGGGAGGGGACGCCGATGACGCCGAAGACGGGTCGCCCCGGCTCGCGGTGAACCATCTTGACGGCGTACTCGACGACCAGCCGCGTGGCGTCGGCGTGCTTCTTCACCTGCTTCTCGTCCAGCCCGGCCGCTTTGCCGTCGACGTACTTCAGCGCGCCCTTCTCGAAGGGGCGCACGACGTCGAGCGCCAGGCGATGTTCGACGATGTCCTTGCCGAAGACGAGGTCGCGGCCGAGCAGTGTCCGGGCGACGTGGTCCTTGGGCCAGCCGACCGCGGTCTGCATCACGTCGCGATAGCCCGTGGAGCTGGCGACGGACGTCTTGAACGTGCCGAGATCCATCCCGACGAACACGGCATTGGAAGCGGACATTATCGTTCTCCGTGGGTGGTTTCGTGGTCGGCCAGTTCGGCCCGCAAGGAAAGGTTCTGATCGAGAATGTTCAGCAGCATGGCGTCTTCGCCGGCCTTCTCGGCCACTTGAAGCTGGACGATCTGTTCGGCGTAAGTGGGCCCCAAGTCGAACTTCTCGGCCTGGGGTAGTGGTCCGGCGTCGCGCCCTCCGACGGCGACATGACCGGCGGCCACCGCCAGCGGCATCGGTTGGCGCGCCCGCGCCGCCGAACGCTGGGTCGCGACCAGTATGGTGCCGATGAGGGCGAAGCCGAAGAGAGCCGCCGTCGCGAGAAGGACCTCGTTCGAAAGGCGGATACCGGGCGCGTCGACGGGCACGACCGGCGAGGCTTCGCGCACGACGATGATGGTCGGCTTCGGCTCCTCGCGCGGTTCACTGCGGACAGGTAAGAGTTCGTGGGTCGCGTTCGACTTCACCCAGGGCAGCAGGCCGGGCGTGCCGACGCCACCGCCAAGGCCCGCGGGCTGAAACGCCCCGGCCGGCATGATCGAAGACTGTGACGGCGGCGACGGCGGAATCGTGACGTTCACCACGACGGGAACGGTCGGCAGTTCCCATCGGGGAACGGCACGCTCCAGCATCCGCGTGATCACCCGGCTCGCCGAGTCGATCGCCGAACCGGTCGCAGTCCGCAAGGTCTCGACGAGTCCGGCGACGGCGCGCGGCGCGGCAGCCGGATCCGCGGCCGGCTTCGGCTGGACCTTGCGCGTGCCGACGTAGACTTCGATCTCGGGTGTCTCGGCGCGCAGGCCGCCGACGAGAAACGCCGATGCCGCGAGGGCGACAAGCCAGTGCCGTGTTCCGTGCATGGTTCGATTCCGTTCGCGGCGCGGAGGGCGCGCGGTTGAAGCCCTTCGATCCGCAAACCTGTTATCGACCGCACAGCCGGAGCAATTCACATTCTCCGCAATTTTTGCCCATCTTCTCGCGGGTCAAGTCCGGTCCTGGTGACCCCGGATCACCCGAATCACGTTGCTTTCGGCATGGTCCACGCGGTAATCTGATGGTCCTTCGAACCTGCCGGTCCGGTCGCCTCTCCTTGTTTCGATTGAATCGGTCCCCGGCGCTGGCGTAGAATGCTTTGGCTTCCCTTGCGAACAACCGGCTGGAATGGCCGGTTCACGTCCCGGCCGCTCTCCGCGGCGCCCAGACCCCGGCCGGGACGCCGAGCGACTCCGACCGACATCCCCGCCGCCGGACTCCGGCGGATTGACATCGAGGAATCCCATGGCCACGGCAACGGCGATTCTGGACTCCCTCCGCACCGAAATCGACACGACCGATTTCCAGAAGCTCCACTGGGAAGGCGGTTTCGCGGACTATCTCGACATCGTCCTCAAAAACCCCGGCGTCACCCGCACTGCCTTCCAGCGGCTCTACGACATGATCCTCAGCCACGGCACCGAGGACGTCTACGAGAACAAGGAAAAGCAGACCCGCTACAAGTTCTTCACCGAGTTTGCCGGGAAGCACGCCGACGGTATTTACGGCCTCGACCGCCGCATCGCGCAACTCGTGAACACCTTCAAGAGCGCCGCCCTCGGCTACGGAACCGAACGCCGCGTCATCCTCCTGCACGGACCCGTCGGCTCCGCCAAGTCCACGATCGCCCGCCTCCTCAAGCGCGGCCTCGAAGAATACTCCCGCACCGACGGCGGCCAACTCTACAGCTTCGCCTGGAAGAACGCCGACGGCAACGGCTGGACCAAGGACCCCATGCACGGCGAACCGCTCCAGCTCATCCCCGATGAGCACCGGCCGAAGATCCTCGCCATGCTCAACGAAAACTGTGCCAAACCTTACCCGTACGACATCGCCATCAAGGGCGATCTCTCACCGTACAGCCGCTACGAGTTCAAGACGCGCCTGACCAAGTACGGCGGCGACTGGACGAAGATGCTCGCGGAGGAAGTGAAGGTCTATCGCCTCGTGCTCAGCGAGAAGGACCGCATCGGCATCGGCACCTTCCAGCCGAAGGACGAGAAAAACCAGGACAGCACCGAACTCACCGGCGACATCAATTACCGCAAGATCGCCGAGTACGGCAGCGACAGCGACCCGCGCGCGTTCAACTTCGACGGCGAACTGAACATCGCCAATCGCGGCATCGTCGAGTTCATCGAAGTGCTGAAGCTCGACGTGGCGTTCCTCTACGATCTCCTCGGTGCCAGCCAGGAACACAAGATCAAACCGAAGAAATTCGCCCAGACGGACATCGACGAAGTGATTCTCGGCCACACGAACGAACCGGAATACAAGCGGCTGCAGAACAACGAGTTCATGGAGGCGCTGCGGGACCGTACGGTGAAGATCGACGTGCCGTACGTCACCCGGCTCAAGGACGAGGTGCGCATCTACGAGAAGGACTTCAACACCGAGCGCGTCCGCGGCAAGCACATCGCCCCGCACACGATCGAGGTCGCGGCCATGTGGGCCGTGCTCACGCGGCTCAACCCGCCGAAGCACGCCGGTCTGAGCCTGATGCAGAAGCTCAAGCTCTACAACGGCAAGACGCTGCCCGGCTTCACCGAGGACAACGTGATCGAGCTGAAGCGCGACGCCGTGAACGAAGGCATGACCGGCATCAGCCCCCGCTACATCCAGGACAAGATCTCGAACGCCCTCGTCGCCCACCCGGACGAGGACAACATCAACCCGTTCATGGTGATGAAGGAACTGGAGGACGGCCTCCGCCACCACTCGCTCATCAAGGACGAGGACCAGTACCGCTATTACAAGGAACTGCTCGCCGTGGTGCGCGAGGAGTACGAGGACATCGTGAAGAACGAGGTCCAACGCGCCATCGCCGCCGACGACGAGGCGCTCGCGAAGCTCTGCGGCAACTACATCGACAACGTGAAGGCCTACACGCAGCGCGAGAAGGTCCGCGACCGCTACACCGGCAATTACGTCGAGCCGGACGAACGGCTGATGCGCTCCGTCGAGGAGAAGATCGACATCCCGGACGGCCGCAAGGATGACTTCCGCCGCGAGATCATGAACTACATCGGCGCCCTCGCCATCGACGGCAAGAAGTTCGACTACCGCACCAACGAGCGACTGCAGAAGGCGCTCGAGCTGAAGCTGTTCGAGGACCAGAAGGACTCGATCAAGCTGAGCACGATCGTCTCGAACGTCGTGGACAAGGCGACGCAGGAGAAGATCGACGTGGTGAAGAGCCGCCTGATCCGCAACTACGGCTACAACGAATCGAGCGCGACGGATGTCTTGAACTTCGTGGCGAGCATCTTCGCGCGGGGCCAGACGAAGAAATGAGTTTGTTTAGCCGCGAGGCGGAGTCTTCGGAGCCGAGTGCGGCGCGAACGTACGAGGGGGACCTGCGATTCCGTAATTGACGCTCGAAATCCTGACGGCGTGGATCGACGCGATGGAAAAGCAAGTTGCCGCGCAGAGAGCCAAATCGGCGCGTACCAAAGATTGGCGCAAAACGGTCGGCATATTCGCGGGCAACGAGTTCATCGAACAACTCGATGCGACCGTGGCGGAAATGCGCGAAGCGGAGCGCCGGGCTGCACGACACATAAGCTAATGGTTTCAAGACAAACGGTTGAGGGTGACGATCCATGAGTGAAATCACACTCGAGAGTCTAGCGGCACGTATTGCAGCACTCGAAAAACGGGTAAACGATCAGTTGGCCGCCAAGCCGGAGCCACCGAAGGACTGGCGCAAGTCGGTTGGACTATTCGATGACGATCCCGATTTCGAACGAGAAGTCGTTTCGGAAATCCTCGCGATTCGTGATGCCGAGCGGGAAGCGGCCAGACGAGGAGTTGCCGAGTGATCCTTCTGGATACCGATCACTTGACCGTGTTTGAGATCCCCGGATCAGCCCGTCGGGATCGGCTCATCGCCCGAATGGCACTCACCACCGAGGTTATCGGCACGACGATCGTGAACGTCGAAGAACAGATGAGAGGATGGATCGCATCGATTGCAAAAGAAAGACAGGCGGCGCGGCAGGTTCGCTCCTACGCTCGCTTGGCCCAACTCTTTCGGTTCGTTTCGGGTTTTGAGATTTCCGATTTTGATCTCGCCGCCGCCGCGCTATTCGACTCCTACAGCCGCATCCGAATCAGTTCGTCCGATCGCAAGATCGCCGCCATCGCCGTGGCGCGGAACGCCCTGCTCCTGACGGCCAACCGGCGCGATTTCGAACTGGTCCCCGGCCTCCGCTTCGCCAACTGGCTGGACTGATTCCCCGCCCCGCCTGTTCCGTTCCGGCCGTCGGCGTGCGATAATCGCACGACCGAGGCCGAACCATGCCCGACCCGTCCCCCAACCCGCAACCGCCCACGGAATCATTCGTACCGAGCGTGCGCACGGCGGACTACGACGCGCGCGACGCCGACCGCCTCCTTGCGGGTCGTTATCGACTCATCGAACCGGTCGGCGAAGGCGGCATGGGCACCGTCTGGAAGGCGGAACAGACCGAACCGGTCCGCCGGCTTGTGGCGCTCAAGCTCATTCGAACGGGCACCGACACGAAGGCGGTGCTCGCGCGCTTCGAGGCCGAGCGGCAGGCGCTCGCGATGATGGACCATCCGAACATCGCGAAGGTGCTGGACGCCGACATGACGGACGACGGCCGGCCGTTCTTCGTCATGGAACTGGTGCGCGGCGAGCCGATCACGCGGTATTGCACCGCGAAGAACCTCGACGCGAAGCAGCGGCTGGAGCTGTTCGTTCCGGTCTGCCAGGCGATCCAGCACGCGCATCAGAAGGGGATCATCCACCGGGACATCAAGCCATCAAACGTTTTGGTGGCCGAGTACGACGGTCGGCCGGTGCCGAAGGTGATCGACTTCGGCGTGGCGAAGGCCGCCGGCGGCCGGCTGACCGACACGACGCTGCAGACCGGCCACGGCGCGATTGTCGGCACGCCGGAATACATGTCGCCGGAGCAGGCCGCCGATTCGGCCGACATCGACACGCGCTCGGACGTCTACGCCCTCGGCGTGCTGATCTACGAAATGCTGACGGGCGCGCCGCCGCACGACCGGGCAAAGCTCAAGGCCGCCGGCCTCCTCGAAATCCTCCGCGTCGTCCGCGAGGACGAGCCGCCGCCGCCCAGTTCCAAGCTGGCGAACCTGCGCGTGCCGAACGTGCAGGAACTGGACTGGATCGTGTTGAAGGCGTTGGAGAAGGACCGCGCGCGGCGGTACGATTCGGCGAACGCGCTGGCGGCGGACATCCAGCGGCACCTGGCGAACGAGACGGTGAGCGCCGGGCCGCCCGGCGCCGGCTATCGGCTGCGCAAGTTCGCCCGCCGCCACCGCGCCGCCGTGCTCGGTTCTTTGGCGATTCTCTTCGCACTCGTAGCGGGGCTGACCGGCGCGGTCTGGGGTCTGGTCGAAGCGCGGCACCAACGGGACGAGGCCGACAAGGCGCGCAGCACCGCGATCGACGAAAAGCGGGAGGCCGATGCCGCCCGCGTCGCCGAGAGCGAGGCACGCGCGAAGGCCGAGACCGCCCGCAAAACCGCCGAAGCCGAACAGGCGCGCGCTGAAACGGAACGCATCGCGAAGGAGAAGGCCGCCGTGCGCGCCGACGGCCTTCGCCTCGGCGCCGAAGCCACCAACGCCTTGCGCACCGATCCGGCACTCTCCCTGCTGCTCGCGATCGAAGGCGTGAAGCGGCATCCGCACCACCTCACCTTCGCCGCGCTCGCCGACGCCGCGGCCGCCCTGCACGAGACGAAGACGATCGCGAACATCGCCGCGCCGCTCGCCGTCTTTCCCGACGGGAAGCGCTTCGCCTGCGCCGTGACCGACGGGCACCACGGCGAGCGCGCCAAGGCGCGAGCCGTGACGATCTTCGATTCCACCGGCAAGCCCGGCGTCTCCTGGCCCGGTTTCGGCCTCGACGTTGGCGCGATCGCCCTCAGCCCCGACGGCACCAAGGCTGCCACCGCCCTGATCGGCGCGATGCTCGCCGAGATCGGCGATGGGGAAAAGAAAGACCGCGCACTCTATACCGCCCGCGCCGTCTATGTCTGGGACACCGCCACCGGGCGCGACCTCCTGCACCTTCGCGGACACACCGAGCGCGTCGTCTCCATCGAATTCAGCCCGGACGGCTCGCGCATCCTCACCGCGTCCTTCGACGGCACCGCCCGCCAGTGGAATGCGACCACCGGCGAACCGATCGGCCCGCCCATGGCGCACGAGTGCTCGCTCCTGCTCGCCCGCTATAGCCCCGATGGCACGCGCATCCTCGCCCTACCCTCCGGCCGTATCGAATACGAAGACAGTTGGAAGGAACTCGAGAAGGCGCCGAACCCGCCCCGGTTCGATCCCGGCCCGACCGATCGGCCGATCCGATTCCTGAACATCGTCGGTAAGCAGTCCGGCTCCGCATCCGCCGGCGACAGCTTCGCCGCCCGCGTCTGGGACGCCGCCACCGGCAAGCAGGTCGCCGGCCTACGCCGCAAGCGCACCGTCACTCAACTCTTCCACAACTGGACCGTCACGCAGGGCCGCTTCAGCCCCGACGGGAAACACGTCGCCCTCGCCTTCACCGACAAACTCGCCGGCATCTGGGACGCCACGAAGGACGGCGCGGAACTGTACCTGCTGACCGGCCACGAAGGTTCCGTCAACGATGTCGGCTTTACCTCGAACGGCCAGACGATTCAGACGGTGGGCGACGACGGCCGGCTGCACGAATACCGTGCCGGTGCCGGTGCGCCCACATTTATCAACGGCTACGGAGCGGGGGCGAAAAAGGCCGTGCGGCACGCGACGGACGAACGCTGGCGGCTCGTGATCGGCGCGACGGACCTCGCCGTCTGGCCCGGCGAAGCGCACAAGGGCACGGGTGGGTTTGCGAGTCTTCTCGGCCATCGCAGCCGAATCCACGACGCCGCATTCCTCGGCCCCGACGCCGTCGTCTCCGTCGGGAGCGATCATACCGCGCGCCTCTGGTCGATTGCCAAGCCGCCGGAGCTGGCGACACTTATCCCACTCGGAATGGCTAGAGTCGCCGCGTTCGACGTCAGCCCCGAAGGAGCGCGGCTTGCCGTCGCCATTGATAGCGACGACGCCCCCGTCCGCGTGCTCGACCTGCGCACCGGCGCGCAACTCGCGGAGTTCGGCAGGGGCGCCGTGCTCGGCCGCATCCGCTCCATCCGTTTCCACCCCGACGGCACGCAGATCGTGACCGCCTCGGACGTGACGACGGGCAGCCGTGGCGGCAAGGTCGTCAACAACTCGGCCGTCCACATCTGGGACGCGAAGACTGGCGAAGACCTGTATTCGTTCCCGACGCACGTTTACGGGGCGCGCTTCGCCGCGTTCCTGCCAGACGGGCGGCGCATCCTCACCGTCGCGGACGGCAATCGCCGATCCTTCGGCGGGTCCGTGAGCGGTTCGCGGTCCAGTTCGGAATTCGATGGCTGGGTGCGCGTGTGGGACGCGACGACGCGGCGGGTCGCGTACGAGGTGGCCGAGCGCATTCAGGGCAGCGCGGTGCCGTCGATCGCTGCCAGTGGCAGCCGGTTCGCTCTCCCGACGGCCAAGGGTGCCATCGTCCACGACGCGGCAACCGGCGCGGAGGCGTGGCGGGCGACGGACAAAACTTGGCAGAACGCCGCGACGCTGCCTCCGGCGAATGCACTTGTGGCGACGTGGGGCAGCCTCAAGATTGTCCTGCGCGATCCCGCGGACGGAACCATGAAATTCGAGATTCCCCGTCCGGCGACAGCGGCACTGGTTTACACGCGCGATGGCCATAGGATGGCCGTGCCGAGTTCGTCCGCCATCCTTCTGATCGATGCGCGGACCGGTGCCATCCTTTGGGAATTGATCGGCCACGAAGGACCAGTGCGCGGGGTCGACTTCACCGCGGACGGCAAACGGTTACTCTCGTTCGCGGACGACCGCACCGCCGTCGTGTGGGACCTTCCCTCCGGCCAATTGCGCATTGTCCACCGTTCACCGACGCCGATCCGGCACGCCGCGTTTCGGCCCGATGGCAGCCTTGTGACGGCCGGCGACGACGGGTTCGTTCGCCTCTGGCCCACCGATCCGGTGGCCGTCCTGTCGCAGCGCGCCCCCCGCTCTCTCACACCAGTCGAGCGTGCCCGCTACGACGTGCCGGAGTGACACTCACGCCGCCACTGCCGCCTTCAGTTTCTCCAGGCCGGTCTTCGCCACGGTCAGGCCGTCCTGCTTCCAGTAATCGCGGTTGAACAACTCCAGCGAGAGGTAGCCTCGATAACCGATCGCCTTCAGCGATTGGAAGACTTCCTTCAGGGGCGCGACGCCGTCGCCGGGGTAGACGCGGTCGGCGTCGGTGATGGCGGCGCGGTCCTTTTTCGGGTAGTCGTTGACGTGGAAGATGCCGATGGCGCCGCCGGCGAGCATCTTGAGGCCGTGGAAGTCGGAGCCGCCCTTGTAGAGGTGGTAGACGTCCGGCAGGATGCAGCCGCCGAGTTTGCCGCACTCGGAGGCGATGAGGAAGGCTTCGCCGAGCCGGCGGAGCGTTTTGGAGAAGCCCCAGATTTCGACCTGCGGCGTGACGCCCATCGACTGGCCGAGTTCGAGGAGGGCGCGGTAGCGGTCGGCGGCGGCGACGAGGTCGAAGACGGGATTGGAGTTTTTCGGGTCGTCACGGGCGCTGGTGCCACCGGTCGCACCGACGGGAGGGGCGGCGATCCGGCTGCCGCCGATTTTTTGCACCCAATCCATGTCCCGTTTCGCGGTCTCCAGGCCCTTCTTGCGTCGGGTCTCGTCTTCGATGATCCATTCGGCAAAACCGATAGCGCTGGGCACCTTGAGGCCGGCGTCGGCGATTCGCTTGCCGAGGTCCTTGAGGTCGCCGCCGTCCTTGACGTAGGCGTCGAGTTCGGCGATCCAGGGTTCGATGGCGTGGTAGCCGGCCTTGGAGGCAATGTCGATCAGTTGTAGGATCGGCCGGGACTTGCCGTTGTCGCGGACGGTACTGGTATTCAGGCAGTAACCCAACGATTCGGCCTTGGGGGCCGGGGTGGGATCGGCGGCGACGGAGGTGCTGGCGAGGAATCCCATTCCGGCGGTGCCAAGGAGCCAATCGCGGCGATCGGGAAACGAAGTCATGAGGGAACCCAACGGAGAAAAGGTAGAACGGCTATTATTGATCGTGCCGTCACCGCTTGCCATGCTAAACTCTCCCTTATCCGCCATGCCGGACTCGAGGCCACAACGCCCATGTCTGCCCAATGGGTGGGACCAACGCCATCCCGGACAAGGTCCCCCATGATTCCCTTCGATGAATCCGACTTTGCGCGCACGCTGTTCGACGAGAACGGCGATGCGTTGCTGTTCATCGATCCCGATACCGATTTCGTGCTGGAAGCCAATCAGACGGCGTTGCGATTGACGGGGTTTCACAAGGCGGAACTGGTGGGTGCCCGCGCCACGGATTTGTTTCGGCTGGAGCAGGGTTCGAAGGAGGCGGACCGTCTGCGCGGGGCGGCGGGGAAGACCACGGTCTTCCACGGCAAGGGGGGCTTCCAGCTGCGCATCAAACCGGCACCGGGGTGGCTGCCCGTGACGGTGACGGTAACGCGGCTGCACGTGAAGCCGAAGACGATCGCGCTGTACACGGTGCGAGACGACACGGACCGGCGCGCGGCGCTGGCGCGGGCGCGACAGGCCGAAAGCGAAGTGCGCCAGAGCGAGATGCGCTACCGGGCGCTGGTGGAGAAGTCCGGCGACGGGACGCTCGTCGTGGAGTCGAACGGCGCGGTGCGGTACGTCAGCCCGGCCGTCACGCGCATCCTGGGGCATACGCCGCTGGCGCTCGAAGGACGATCGTGCCTCGAACTCGTGACATCCGAAGACCGGCCGTACGTGAAGGACAAGCTGAAGGAGATCCTGGCGAACCCCGGTGCGGAGATTCCATCGCTGTTCCGGGCGAAGCACGCCGACAGTCGGGTGCGCGACATCGAGATGGTCGGCGTGAACCGGCTGGACGACGACGCGGTGCGCGGCATCGTGCTGAATTTCCGCGACGTGACGGACCGCCGGCGGACCGAACAGGAATTGCGGCGACAGAATGCCCTCCTGAAAACACTGTTCAACGCGATCCCGGACGTGATCTGCCAGAAGGATCGGGAAGAACGCATCACCGGGGGCAACGCGGCGTTCGAGCAACTGGCGGGCATGGCGATCCGCGACATGCTCGGGAAGACCTGCGACGAACTGTTCGACGCGCCGTGGGCGCAACGCATTCGCATCCTCGAAGACAGCGTGATGCGGACGGGGAACTCGGCGCGGCAGGAGGAATGGATCCGCTACCCGGACGGACAGGACGTACTTCTGGACATCCTGATTTCGCCCGTGTGGGATGAAGACGGGGCGATCGCGGGCCTGGTGGTCGTGGGTCGGGACGGCACAAGCCGCAAGCGGCTGGAGGATCAGTTGCGGCAGGCGCAGAAGATGGAAGCGGTGGGCCAGCTCGCGGGCGGGGTGGCCCACGACTTCAACAACCTGCTGACGGTGGTGCTGGGGAACCTGGAGTTGGCGCGGGAGATGCAGCGCGGGCAACCGCTGGACGAACTACTGAGGCCGACGGAGAAGGCGGCGAAGCGCGCCGCGGACCTTACGAGCCAGTTGCTGGGCTTCGCCCGGCGGGCACCGCTGCAGTTCGGCCCGGTGGACCCGGCGGACCTGATCCGGGAGACGATCGGCCTGTTGCGGCGCACCATCGACCCGCGCATCGTCATCGAGGCCGCACCGCGGCCCTATGGCTGGTGGGCCTGGGCCGACGCCGGACAAGTGACGCAGATCCTGATGAACCTGTGCCTCAACGCGCGCGATGCGATGCCCGACGGCGGACGCCTGTTCATCAGCAACGGCAATGTCACAATCGATCCCACGGATACGCCGCCCGACATGGGGCCCAAACCCGGCGAATACGTTCGGCTGCGCATTCGCGATACCGGCACCGGCATGAACGAAGCGGTTCGGAATCGGATCTTCGAACCGTTCTTCACGACCAAGGAAACCGGCCAGGGCACAGGTTTGGGCCTCGCCGTCGTCTTCGGCATCGTGCAGGCGCACGACGGCTGGATCGCCTGCGACAGCGAACCGGGCCAGGGCACGACCTTCGACGTGTATCTGCCGAAGTTCAAGGGCGAATCACCGGTGGGCACGGCCACGCCCGCGCCCGCGCCTTCGCCCCTCGGCCAGGGAGAACGCGTACTGGTCGCCGAAGACGAGCCGATGATCCGCACGCTCGCGGGCACGATCCTCAAGCAACTCGGCTACGCGGTGACGCTGGCGGAAGACGGGCAGCAGGCAGTCGAACTGTTCGAGGCGGCCGAGCGGCCCTTCGAGCTGGCGATCCTGGACCTGACCATGCCGAACCTGTCGGGGCTGGATGCGATGAAGCGGATTCGCGACTTCGACCCCGGTGTGCCCGTGATCCTGGCGAGCGGTTACTCGGCCGACCGCGCCAAGGCCGCCGCCGGCGCCGGCGTGCTATTCCTCGACAAGCCCTACACCGCCGGCGGCCTCGGCAAGGCCGTCCGCCAGGCGCTGGATGCGAAAAGCGGTTCGCTCGGGAACTGACCGGAAATCACAAATCCACGCCCGCCTTCTTCGCGATCGCCAGCACGCGCTCGCGGGCCGTCTTCGCGGCGGCGTCCGGGTTCTCGTGACAGGTGTACAACTCGATCGTCACCCAATCCTGATAGCCCACGTCGTCGAGCGCCTTCAAGGTCGCGCTGAAGTCGATGACGCCCTCGCCGGGGATCAGATGGTGGTGGACCCGCGTCGCGGCGATGTCTTCGAGGTGGACGTGGCGGATGAGCGGCGCGAGTTTGTGGACCGTGGCGGCGGGGTCGTCCTTCACGCAATAGAAGTGGCCGATGTCGAAGTTCAGGCCGAGGAACGGGGTTTGAAAGTAGTCCGCGAACTCGAGATACTGGTCGGCCGTCTCGATGAGCAGGTCCGGCTCCGGCTCCACGAGCAGCGGCACGCCGACCTTCTCCGCGTGTTCGACGACAGGCTTCAACATTTCGACGAACAGCTTCAGGCACTCTTTCCACGGCCGGCCCTCGAGCGGGCCGCCGGGTTCCGTCGTGATGCACGGCGCGCCGAGTTCCTTCGCCAGTGTCAGCGCCTTCTTCGTGTGCTCGATGCGGATGCGGCGATAATTGACATCGGGTTCGATCCAGGACGGGTGCCAGTATTTCTGGCGCGGGTCGTCGATCGCGTGCATCATGAAGGCGTTGATGTTCGAGATCTTCAGGCGGTGCTTCTTGAGCGCCTCGCGGATGCCGTCCTTCTGCTCGGGCAGCAGGTACGCCGGCCAGGCATGCGGCACATCGGCCATGATCTCGACGCCGCGATAACCGATCTCCGCGAGCCGCTTGCAGGTCTCCGCGAAGGAATGATTGAGGTAGGCGTTCGTCGAGAAAGCGAGCTTCATGTTTCCATCCAATTCATGGCTACAGGTCAACACGAATGAAATCGATCGGTCACCGTCGCGATGTTTTCCGGTTCCATTCCTATTTCCGCACGACGACGAGCACGGGGTTGGAGGGACGGACGTTACCCTTGGCATCCGTGCCGAGGACGGAGTACGCGCGGTAACCTGCCTTGAGTTTCGTGATTTTGAATTCGGCTTTTCCCTTCGATAATTCGCCCACTTTCGTGGCCCCGTCAAGCAGTTCGAGCTTCGTCCAGCCGGGGAGCTTGGAATCGTCCACTCGGATCGTGACG
The DNA here is from genome assembly GCA_019636445.1 of Gemmataceae bacterium. Taxonomy (GTDB): domain Bacteria; phylum Planctomycetota; class Planctomycetia; order Gemmatales; family Gemmataceae; genus Limnoglobus. The sequence goes on from JAHBXO010000013.1 coordinate 46,627, forward strand.
GCGGAGCCCGCGTCGAACACTTCGCCTTGGGCGCTCATCGGATCGGGCGACGTGATTTTCAGCGGGCGGTCGAACGTCGAGTAAGCCCGATAGAGGAACGCGATGTCCTCATTCAAAAGCCAACTCGACTTCGCAAGGTCGCCCTTGAACGTCGGAGCCGGCGCGATGGCGGTCGCTCCGCTCGTCCACGTCGAGTTGTCGGCGATCCAGCCGGACTCGAGCGCGACGGGTTTCAGCGGCACCGGCCCCTGGCGCACGTCGGCGTCGGCGGGGTAGCGCAGGCGCACGGCGGCGTCCAGGAACGGCATGGTCAGGACTTCCTGTCCGGCGAACTCGTGGCCGACGCCCTGCACCGCCATCCAGCCCCAGAGTGCCCCGTTCGGTCGTTGTTCGGCCAGGACCGGTTCCAGGTGCTTCGCCATGCCGGGGCCTTCGCCGGGGCCGCGTTCGAGTTCGCCATTGATGATGCACATCGGTACGCGGCGATGGTCGTTCGTGATTTCGCCGCGCAGCTTCATCGTGGAGCCGACGACGACGCCAGCGATCACCTTGGCGGGATCGGCGTGCATCAGCTTGCGGGTGTACCCGCCGCCCGCCGAGAAGCCGGTCACGGCGTACGGGGCGTTCACGAGTTCCGGGTGTCGCGTGATTTCGGCGAGCTGCTTGAGGGCCGTTCGCATGACGGCGTAGTCGTGCAGGTAGTAGTTTTTCGCGCCGAGGAAGGCGAAGCCGTGCAGATTCAGGAACTCGCGATACCAAACTTGGCCGTGGTAATCGCGCGAATCGCCGCCGGAATACGGCCCGACGACGAGCAGGCCACGGACCGTCGTGAGATTGTCCGGGATCACGAGCCGGAATTGGTGATCGGCGTCGCCGGGAGGAGCGGCCTTCACGGCGTGGTCGTAGATTCGGTATCCGGCCTTCTTTGGAACGGGAGTTTTGGCGGCATTCGCAGGGGGGGCCGGATCGATTCGTTCAACAATAATGCCGTCGTTGCCTTGGACGGTGCCGGGGGTGCCGCGGACCGTATAGGTGCCGGTGTCCCCTTGGGAGAATTTCGTCAGTGTTTTCGCCACGGCAGGGTCGGCCTTGTCGGAGGCCTTGAGTTCGTAGCGCTTGCCGTCCACGATCAGGAGCGGCCGTTTGTGCGTGCCCGAAGCCGAGGCGGTGCCCGCGAACGTCTCGGGATCGGCCGCGCGAACGCTTCCCAAGGCGACGAACACCGTAAGGAATGCCGCCAAGACGAACTTCGATCGTTCCATGGCTCGACCTTCCATCGTGGTATGCGGGGCGGGTACGGTCTCGTGAGCTGTTCGCGGAACTGTTCTCATTCGTGTTGATCCGTGGCTAAATAAGTCTCCAGCATCTCGAATTGCCGGCCGAAGTCGTGGTCGGTCGCGCCGATCGGCGACTTGAAGAAGCAGGCCAGGGCGGGGAGGTTGCCCGCTTCGCCGCGGCGCTGGGCGCGCAGGGCGAGGCGGGCAAGGTCGATCACCAACGGCGCCGCGAGGATGGAGTCGCAGCCCTGCCAGGTGAATTGCAGCGTCATCTTCGTGCCGAGGAAACCCTCGTAGTGGATATGGTCCCACGCGGTCTTCCAGTCGTCGAGCGACGGCACGTACTCGATGCTGACGATCGTCTGCGGCTTGTAGCCGAGCAGTTCGGCGACGAGCGCGTCCTTGCTCTTCACCTTGCTGGCCTTGTTCTGCGGGTCGGTGAGCACCTGCCCGTCGCGGTTGCCGAGGATGTTGTGGCCGACCCAACTGAGGACGCGCAGGTTCCGCCGCGCGAATAGTGGGGCGAGCACGGATTTCATCAAAGTCTCGCCGGTCTTGGCGTCCTGTCCACACGTCGGCACGCCCTCTTCGATGGCGAGTTCCTCCAGGGCGGGCATCGTCGCGCCCCGGCTCGGCGTCAGGTTCACATACGGATATTCCGCGTCGATCGCCGCGTAGGCGTACAGGCTGCTCGTCGGCAACTCGGCGGCGTCCTTCGCCAGCGCCGCCTTGAGTTTTGCGAGTGAGTGATGGATTTCGGCCAACTCGAACGGTGGCTCCGTGCTGGCGACGTTGACGACGACGAGCTGGTCGAGCCGATGCTCGCGCTGGAACGCGCGGAGGTCGGACTGGATCTGTTCGATGGCGGCGGCGGGGCTGGCGGCGGCGCGCACGTCCTTGCGGTCCGCCATGGCGGCGATGGCGGCATTCGCGTGGTAGATCACGCCGGGGCGGACATTCTTGGACCAGGTGTCGAGCGTGGATTCGATGGCGGCCAGCAGCGGAGCGGAGAAAACGTTCGAACGTTCGTGCAATTCGCGGGCAGCGGCGGCGAACGTGGTCTGGCGGATGTCGTGGCCGCCGACCGTGAATGTTGCCGGAGCGTCGAAATCGGCACCGAGGAAGGCGGGGAGTTCCGTGACAAGTCCGGTGGTCGAGGTGAGGCCCTCGGCGAGGGCGGCGAGGCCGACGGCCGTGGTGGTGCCAACACCGCCGAAGGCGCCGATGAGCCAGATTCCTACGCGTCGGTCAGGCATGGTGTCCGTGTTGGGAGAGGCACGCGGGCGGGAGGAACGGTTATTGTCGATGAAAGGGCGAAGAGGTCAAGCGGGCGCGGGGCGTCGCCGGGGCGGCGGGGCATACCGCAAACGGCAGAATCGGCCGGAGTCAGACGCCATCGAAGAACCGCGCGGCGGGTACGGCGAAGCCGGGCAGGAGGTCGCACGTGACCGGTTCGTCGCCGCGAAAGACGATGACCGACGTGTCGGGCCGGTGCGCCGCGAGCGTTCGCGCGGTCGGGTCGACGATCCAGACGACCTGCACGCCGGCGGCGAAGTATTCCTCGGCTTTGACAGCGATCTCGGCGTTCGTGTCGTTCTTGCTGCGGATTTCGACGACCAGTTCGGGAATGGTCTCGAGGTAGCCTTCGGGCGACATTCGAGCCGGTAAGGACTTTTTGAGAATAAACGCGGCGTCCGCACCGACCACGCGATCGGGATTGCGACGAAGAATGATGCCGACTTCCCCTTGGACTTCTCCGAGGCCCAGCGATTCCGCCGCATCCAAGCGAATGATGGTTTTGGCCTGATACCTTGCGTGAAAACCACCGGGAGGGGCCATGACGACGAGGACTCCATCGTTGAGTTCGTACTTGACTGTTCCGCCCGGCAGATCGGTTTTCATGGCCGCCAGGTCGGCGGCGGTGAGCAGCTTGCGGCGCGGCGGGGCGCCGTTCGGCGGGGTCGCAACGATGGGTTCGGCGATCGTCGGAGTCATGCCCCTCATTGTACACCTCCGTCCGGCTGGGCGGAATCGCGCGGCAGGAACCTAAGGGCGAACACCGCCACCGCCGCCAGAATCGGCACGCTGATCTGCACGGCGCGTCCGGTGTTGTTCACCTGCATCTCCGCGAAGTGCGTGCTGAGGAAGAACGCCAGCCATGCCGTACCGAACAGCACGAACCGTGCCGACGGGTCTGGTTCCATTTTCTTCCACCAGAGCACGGCCGTGACGCCGAGCACGCTCCATTCGTAGATGAGCGCGTGCGGCGAACCCCAGAGCGTGACGAAGACGACGGCGCCGAACATCACGGTAAGGTCACGCCGATGGACGCGCCAGACGCGGACGAACCACGCAATGGCCAGCAGTGCACAAACCGCGGCCAGCGGCCAGTGCCACGCCTTCGCGTCCGGCGCGAGTAGCCGGAAGAACGCGAGCGGGTTGTGCATCTTGAACTGTTCGAAGTTGTCGAACTTCACATTGCCCGTGAGGCTGCGAATGAAGCCGTCCCAAACTTCGGGCACGATCGGATAGGTGCCCAGGGTGAGGATCAAACCCGTGAGCAGGACGCCCAGGGCGGCGGGCCAGAGTCGGCGGAAGTCGAGCAGGCCCCACAGTACCAGGCCGGTGAGCATGGGCGGCTTGAACCAGAGCAGGCCCGCAATGAGGCCGGCATAGAAGATGCGATCGTCCTTCAGCAGGCGATAGGTGGCAGCGAGGATCGTGAAGCTGATGAGGCTGTTCTGTCCGTAACTGAAGGCGGTGAAGGTGGGAAAGAACGTGAGCAGCCAGAGGAAATCGCGTCGGTCGCCACCAAGCCAGCGCACGGCGAGCCGGAGCCAGACCAGGTAAATGAGGCACCAGAGTGCCCAACTCACGGTGAACGGCAGTTGGCAGGTTGGCAGGTAGAGGAGCGCGTAGAACGGTGGATTCCGGTACGCCATTAGCGAGTTCCAGCGTTCCTTCGGGACGAGGTCATGCTGGTACTGGGCGACGTAGTCGTAGTCGTAGACCTTGTCGGGGTGGCCTTCGGCGATGAGCCGGGCGGCGGTGTACCAGGCGAGGTGATCGGCGCCGTTGACTTCGCCCTTGAGGTTGAAGGTGCCGTAACCATCCCCGAGGAGAATACTGAGGGCGTAGCAGACCCAAAGGATGATGGCGGCGAGTTTCGCCAGATAGACGCGATCGCGGAGGAAATCGACGACACTTTCGCGGGTCATGGTGTTTACGTTTCGCGGCGAGGCGGAGTCCGCGGAGCCGAGCGCGGACCGCTCCATGAAAGCGCTTCGAGGCGCGACAGCCAGCGCTCCGCTCCGAAGACTTCGCGTCGCGGCTAAACGACGAAAGGTTTTTCTTCGAGCACCTCGCGCACGATCTCCTCCGGCACATCGTCCACCAGTTCCACGTGCCCGAGTTTCGTCGGCAGGATGAAGCGCAGCCGACCGGCCGCGGCTTTCTTGTCGCGGCGCATGATGTCGATGAGCGCGTCCGCCGGCCAATCCGGCTTCCGCAGTACGGGCAAACCGAATGCTTCGAGCAGCTTCACCTGGCGCTGCGTCACGGTCGCGTCGATGCGGCCAAGCCGTTCCGCCAGCCGGGACGCACAGACCATGCCGGCCGCCACCGCCTCGCCGTGCAGCCACGCGCCGTAGCCGCCGAGCGTCTCGAAGGCGTGCGCAAAGGTGTGGCCGTAGTTCAGGATCGCCCGCAGGCCGGTCTCCTCGCGCTCGTCCTGTTCGACGACGTCCGCCTTCAAACGACAACACCGCGCGACCAGGAACTCGATCGCTGTCTTGTCGCGATTCAAGATCGCCGGAGCGTTCGCCTCCTGCCACGTGAAGAACTCGGCATCTTGAATCACGCCGTATTTCACGACCTCGGCAAGGCCGCTGCGGAACTCGCGGTCCGGCAGCGTGTCCAGGAACGCCGGATCGATCCAGACGCCAGCCGGTTGATGGAACGCGCCGATGAGGTTCTTCCCCTTCGCGTGGTTGATGCCGGTCTTGCCGCCGACGGACGAATCGACCATCGATAGGAGCGTGGTGGGCACCATGACGAGGGGCAAGCCGCGGTTGTACGATGCGGCCGCGAAACCCGCGAGATCGCCGACAACACCGCCGCCGACGGCAAAGACCGGAGTCTGCCGGTCGGCGGGCAGGTCCGCGAGGGCGTCGAGGAGTTGGCCGAAGTGGGCCAGCGATTTCGTCGCTTCGCCACTGGGCACGAGCGCGAGTTCGGACCGGATTCCGATGGCGCGGATGGAATCGCGCACGTTCTCGGCATGGGAGACGGTATTGGCATCGGCGACCACGAGGGCCCGCCGCGCGCGCGGCACCGAGAACCGGACGAAGTCGGCGAAACTGCCCGATTCCCCCGCGAATCGGATATCGTAGGAGCGCGGCCCCAAATTCACGCGAACGGATTCCATCCGGCTATTGTCGGGCGCATGGCGAGGATCGACGAGTGATCGCATTTGCGCTTGACCCCGCCGATCGTTCGCGGATGATGCGGCGATGCTCGAAGCCCTTCCGACGCCGTCCGCGCCGCCGCCGTGGCGGGAGTTCGTGCGGGCGCCGCTCGTCCCCTTCGCCCTCGCCGCGACGACGGGCTTGATCGTCGACCGCTTCGCCGGCCCGCCTCTCGCGCTCGCGTTCCTCGCCGCCGCACTCGGTCTGATCGCCGGCTGGGCCGCCCGCGTTCCCATCGGATTCTGGCTCGCCGTCGCCGGACTCGCCGCGGCGCACCACCACACGCACCGAAACGTGTTCCCGACCGACGACATCGGCCGATTCCTCGGCGAGCAGCCGGCGGTCGCCCGCGTCCGCGGCCTCCTCGACCGGCCCCCCGTCGTGCGGCGCAGCGATACCGATCTCTTCGGCCCGGCCCGGCGCGTCGACCGCGCCACCACGATCCTCGACGCCACCGAACTCGCCGACGGTGCCGGCGGCTGGATTCCCGTCTCCGGTCGATTGAGACTCACCATCGAACGGATCGTCGGAGCCGCGGACCGGCCACCCTTCGACGCCCTCCGCGTCGGCGACGAGATCGAGGCGACCGGCCTGCTCTCCCGTCCGTCGCCGCCCGGCAACCCTGGCGAGTGGGACTTCGCGGAGCACCTGCTGGACGAACGCATTCGTGGTGAGCTGCGCTGCGTGAAGGCCGACGACGCCGTCGCGCGGCTGGACGATCGCGGTCGCCGCTGGGCCGTGCTGGCCCGATTGCACGGGCATTTCACGCGACTCCTGGACGACACGCTCCCGCCCCGCGAAGCCGCGCTCGCCCGCGCGCTGTTGCTCGGCGACGGCTCCGCCATGGACCGCGACGAATGGGACGCCTTCGCCCGCACCGGCGTTCTCCACGTGCTCGCCATCTCCGGCCAGCACCTCATCATCCTCGCCGGGTTCGTCTGGTGGACGTTGCGCCTCGTCGGCGTCCGCCGACGCACCGGTGCCCTCGCCGTCGTCGCGCTCGTCGTCGGCTACGCCATCCTCACCGGCCTGCGACCCTCCGCTGCCCGCGCCGCGATCATGGTCGCCGTAGCCTGCGGTGGCCTGCTCCTCCGCCGCCCCGTCCACCGCGCCAACACCTTCGCCCTCGCTTGGCTCGCCGTCCTCGCCTGGAACCCCACCGACCCGTTCACCACCGGCTGCCAGCTTTCCTTCCTCTCCGTCTTCGTCCTGATGTGGGGCACCGTCCGCTGGTTCGCACCGAAGGAACCGACCCCCATGGAGCAACTCCTCGCCGAATCACGATCGACCTTCGAGAAACTCCTGCGTGCCGCCCTGCGCGCCGCGCTCGTCTGGTACGGCATCACCTTCGTCCTTACCGTGACGAATGCCCCGCTCGTCATGCTGCGCCAGAATGTCGTGCCTCCCGCCGGCCTCGTCCTCGGCCCCCCGCTTATCCTGCTCACCTCCATCGCCATGCTCGCCGGCTTCCTGCTCCTGATCGTCGGTTCGATCCCGCCGCTCGGCTTCGTCGTCGGGGCCGGTCTGTCGTGGTGCGATTCCCTCGTCCGCTTCGCGGACGCCCTCCCCGGCGCGAGCGTCTATGTCCCCACGCCCTCGGTGTGGTGGACCGTCGCCTTCTACGCGATACTCGTCGCGTACATCCTGCTCGCAGACCGACGGTTCCTCTACCTGTCGCTCGCGTGGCTCGGCCTCGGCCTCGTCGGCTTGCCACGCCCGGCCACCGACGAACTCCGTGTGACCTTTCTCGCCGTCGGCCATGGCGGCTGCACCGTCCTGGAACTTCCCGACGGCCGCACGTTCCTCTACGACGCCGGCACCATGGCCGGCCCGGACGCCATGCGGCGAATCATCGCCCCCTTCCTCTGGAACCGGGGCATCGCGCGCGTCGACGAGTTATTTCTCTCACATGCGGACCTCGACCACTTCAACGGGGTGACGGAATTGTTCCACCGCTTCCCCGTTGGTCAGGTGACGATGACGCCGTCGTTCGCCACGAAGCCGACGCCGGAGGTCGCGGAGGTGTTGCTCGCGATTCGCGAGCGGAAGATTCCGAGCCGCATCGCGTCGGCCGGGGACCGCTTCGCCGCCGGCGAAGTGATGCTGGACGTGCTTCATCCGCCGCGTGAGGGGCCGGACGGCGCGGAGAACGAGCGCAGCCTCGTCCTTAACGTGAAGCACGGAAACCATTCCATCCTGCTCACCGGCGACCTGGAGAAGGCGGGTGCCGTGCGCGTGCTCGGTCTGCCGCCGGTGCCGTGCGACGTGCTGATGGCCCCGCACCATGGCAGCCGGGCCGCGTTCTCGCCGGAACTGGTGCGGTGGTGTTCGCCGGCCTTCGTGGCCGTCACGCGCGGCAACCGCTCCGAGTCGGCCGTGCGACCCGGCGACGCCGGCGGCGCGCCAGTGTGGGACACCTGGACCTCCGGCGCGATCACGCTGCGCAGCAACCCGACCGGCCTGACGGCCGAATCGTTCCGCCGCGCCGAGCGCCTCGTGGTGAAGCGCGGCAAGTAGAGACGCGCGGGAAGTATAATGGGGCGAAGCCCGCGGACGACCGTCCGCGGGGGAGTCGCAAGCGGAAGCAACCATGGGTCTCGCAATCGCGGTGGGCGTGCTGGCCGGCGGCCCCAATGCCGATCCCGACGCGGTCAAACTCGACCGCAAGAACTTCCGCCATATCAACCGCCTGCTGGCCGCCAGCGGACTGCCGCTCCACGAGGAGCCGGAGACGTTGCCCGACTTCCCGTTTCGCGGATCGTGCCCGTCGTTCCCCTATGCCTGGACGCCATACCTCTACCGGGCGATCGCGTACGCCCGCCGGGCGCCGACCGAGTTCCGCCCTGTCCGCGAGGGCGAGGAACCGTCCAAGGACAAGCGCGTCGATGCCGAGTTGTACACCTTCGCGGAGTCCCACATCATCTGCCACTCGGATACGCAGGGGTATTTCGTGCCGGTGGATTTCCCGGATATTTTGGTCGACACGCGCAAGGGCGGCCTGACGGGCCGGAACCTGGGATCAAGCCAGCGGGCGCTCGCGGAGCTGGTGAAGACGGCCCCGCTGCTGGGCATCCCGTTGAACGACGGGCAGCTCTCGGACGAGGCCGCGTGGGCGATCTCGAAGGAAGCCGACGGCTCGCATCCGTACTGGATCGAGCGGAAGGTCTGGCTGACGATGTTCGAGGCGTTCCGCCTCAGCGTCGAGCACAAGTGCGCCGTCGTCTACGGCTGACGAGGGCGAAGTCCGCGGACGACCGTCCGCGGGGAGCGAGCCGGCAATGAAATGTGCCCGGCCACCCCTCTTCAGTCCGAATGACTGGGAGTGCATAGCCCCGGGCAACGCCCGGGGTCCGCTTTCCGGCTGCGGACGTGCGGGCGCGGCGACCCCGGGCGTTACCCGGGGCTGAGGACTCCCAGGCCGTTGGCCTGCAGACACGGGGACGGAGGGGGTTTACGAGCGATTGTCGTGACGCCGTTGCAAAGCATTGTTGGGCAGTGAGAAGCTCTTGGATGCAGAGCTCGGTATGATGGGATCAATGGATTGTGTTACTCATCTTTTCGGTCTATATGAAACGCGACATCGAAAGCCTGACCTCAAAAGACTTCGCAGAGTTTCCGATCTGGCGCTTCACCAACTCCGACAGACCGCGGGAGACTTACGTGACACCGGTAAGGCGACTACCCGCCAAGAATCTGTCTGGCTGTATCGTCGGCTGCCCCCTACGCTTGGCGAACGGGGCGGTGGTCCCCGGTAATCTCGGCAACCTGGACCCCGCCAACGTCCGCCTTACGGAGCAATTCCTCACCGTCTCGGTGTTCCGGTCCGATGGTGCGATCTTCCACCTGGCCCGCTACCATGACTTCGACGCCACCGAGCGAGGTCCCGCCGCTCTGGCGGCGTTTCTCGGACTGTCATTGAAAGCAGTCTTCCCGATTACCTATGACGTATCGGCCATCGTTACCGGCCTGCCGGAGGTTGTTCGCGGTACCATTCCAGCCGAGCCGCACGTCCGATTGACACGAGCCGAGATAATTGCGCTGGCCGTCCCATGACGTTGGCCGAATCGTTCCCACCGCCCAATACAAATCCATCCCTGCTCCTCGCCCCCCCCCGCCCTTTAACCTCCTCTCTTCGACCATAAACTTATCCCCTCATCCTCCGCTCGCTCCACCGACCGACGAGATTCCGCCGTGTCCTTAACCGAACAGACCGCGACCGAACTGCTCGCCCTGCAGGCTGCCGGCAAAGCCTCCGCCGTCGAAATCGCCGACGCGTTCCTGAAGAACATCGCCGAGCGCGACGGCAAGATCCAGGCGTTCATGCGCGTCGATGCCGACGGCGCGAAGGCGCAGGCCGCCGCCGTCGATGCGAAGCGCAAGAGCGGGGCGAAGCTCGGCGCGCTCGCCGGCGTGCCGATCGCCATCAAGGACGTGCTCTGCACCAAAGGCCTGACCACGACGTGCAGCAGCAAGATCCTCCAGAACTTCGTGCCGCCCTACGACGCCACGGTGATCGCGCGGCTGAAGGCGGCCGACGCCGTCATCGTCGGCAAGACGAACATGGACGAGTTCGCGATGGGCTCGTCCACCGAGAACAGCGCCTACAAGACCACGCGCAACCCGTGGGATCCGGAGCGCATCCCCGGCGGCTCCTCCGGCGGATCGGCCGCGGCCGTCGCGGCCTGCCTCGCGCCCGTCAGCCTCGGCACCGACACCGGCGGCTCCATCCGCCAGCCCGCCAGCCTCTGCGGCATCGTCGGCATCAAGCCCACCTACGGCCGCGTCAGCCGCTACGGCATGATCGCCTTTGCCTCCTCGCTCGACCAGATCGGCCCCTTCACCCACGACGTCACCGACAACGCGCTCCTGATGGAGATCATCAGCGGCCACGATCCGCGCGACGCCACGAGCATCGACCGCCCGGTGCCGCAGTACACGAAGACGCTGAACCAGAAGGTGGAGAAGCTGCGCATCGGCGTGCCGAAGGAGTTCTTCGGCCAGGGCCTCGATGCGGAAGTGGAAGGCGCGATCCGGGCGGCGCTCAAGGAGTACGAGAAGCAGGGGGCGACGCTCGTCGACGTATCGCTGCCGCATTCGAACTACGCCGTCGCGGTCTACTACATCGTCGCGACGGCGGAGGCGTCTTCGAATCTCGCGCGCTTCGACGGCATGCACTACGGCCACCGCACCAAGCAGAAGGCCGACCTCATCGGCACCTATGCGAAGAGCCGCGGCGAAGGCTTCGGCAAGGAAGTCCAGCGCCGCATCATGCTCGGAACCTACGCCCTCAGCAGCGGCTACAAGGACGCCTACTACCTGAAGGCGCTCAAGGTCCGCCGACTCATCAAGAACGATTTCGATACGGCCTTCGAGAAGTGCGACGTCATCATGGGACCGACCGCCCCGACGGCGGCCTTCAAGAAGGGCGAGAAGAGCGACGACCCGCTGGCGATGTATTTGAGCGACATCTACACGATCAGTTGCAACCTCGCCGGCATCGCCGGCATCAGCATCCCGTGCGGCTTCACGAAGGGGAACCTGCCGATCGGCTTGCAGTTGCTGTCGCCGCCGTTCGACGAGGAGCGGATGCTGCGCATCGCGCGCATGTACGAGGCCGCCACGGATTGGCACACGAAGCGGCCGAAGTAGCCTCTCGCTCGTTCATTCCAAAGACCGATTTCCATGCCCCTGTTCGGGGTGCGCCGCATGGTCGTCAGGTGAAGGAGTCGGGCTGACACCAAACACGGTTCGCCGATCCGACTTGTCGTCATCAAGTCGTAGCGACACGGACAGGCCCGACCGATTCGAGCGTAAGAAAAGTTATTACCGGCGCTTTGTGGCGAACAGCGCCGTCGTGGACGCCAGTTCGAAGTTCGCGTCGCGCGGCAGGTCGCGGACGAACGACTTCTCGAAATACTCGCGCGAGTCGGCCAGCAGGTCGGCGATCTTCTGCTGCTCGAACTCCGCGCGCGCGGCGGTCGGAAGCTGCGCGAGCCAACGGTTCAGGAACCACGTCAGCGTCCAGATCGGCTTGCCGCTGGCGATCACGTCCTGGCGGTCGATGGTCATCGCGTCTTCGAAGAGGCTGCGCAGGCCCTGGTGGGTCATGTTGAAGTAGTGGTGCGGATAGCCGTGGAGCGGCTGCAGGAACGGCACGACGCAGTAGAGCTTGCCGCCGGGCTTGAGGACGCGGACGATCTCGCGGGCGCAAGCGAAGGGATCGCGGACATGTTCGAGTACGGCGAAGGAGAAGGCCGCGTCGAAGACGCCGTCCCGGAACGGGAGCCGTTCGCCGACGCCGCGCACGTCGGTGGTCGGGTAGGGGCAGATTTCGAAATTGACGACGTTGTCGTGGTAGACCGGGCGCAGCCCCGCGCCGCAATCGAGGATCAGACCCTCCCGGAATTCATCGATCATGGCGCGGGCGGTTTCGTCGTATTCGTTGGCACTGACGTTGTCGGTGTCGACGATGTGGAACTGGCGGCGCAGTTCGTCGCTGAGGAAGTCGTGGAAGCGCGGGTCGCGCGTGGCGGGCATGTCGGCGCGCAGCATCGGCCGGATCCGTTCGAGCTTCGCGCGCTTGCGGGCGTCGAAGGTCGGATCGGCGAGCGCCGCAGGCGGCGGCGCGGGCCGCAGGTAGCGTTTGACGCGGCGCGCGAGCGGCACGCGCCGGACGAGCGCGCGGGCGAGCCGCGCGAGTGAAAGCTGCATGTCCCCATCCCCCCAAGCGGCGGGGGAAATAGCCGCGGTCGGGGCGGGAGTCAATTGGACTTGCGGCGGACTTCCGTTTCCGCACACAATCCGGCTTGGTCCGATTCGAACAAGGAGGTTCCCGGCCATGCAGACGCAAGCCCGTCCGTCCGTTGCCCCGTCGTCACCGGTGATCGATTCCGCGGAGGTGGCGTGGGCCACCAGCGAGATCGCGGCGCTCGTGCGCCAGGCCGATCCCGAGTCGGTCGTCGGCGCGGTGCTGAAGCAGACCTTGCGCGAGCTGTACAGCCTCGTGCCGACGGTCGATTCGACGGTGATCGGTCCGATCCGCCTGAAGACGGCGGCCTGAACGGCGTCAGGCGTCGGACGGCTTTCCCAGGATTTCGAGCCGCGCGCGCAGGCTCTCCCGGAACGCGCGCAGCTCGTCCGCCCCGAAGCGCAGGGTGCGGATCGCCCGCGCGCCGGTCATCGCCAGGTAAACATCCACCGTTGCGGGCCGTTCGTTATCCGGAAGCGATTCCCACAGCGCCGCCGCGTAGAGCGCCATCTGTTCGCGGTACTTTGCCGCGATCGAATCCGGCGCGCCGCGATCGGTCTTCCAGTCGACGATCGCCCATTCGCCCCGAATGCGAACGAGTCGGTCGTACCGTCCGGTGACGACCCAGTCGCCGAGCGGCAGCGCGAAGTCGATCTCGGATTCCCCCTCGGCGTCCAACAGTTCGCGGAATGGATGATCGGCGAGGACCTCGTCGAGGATCTCGAGGGCGGCCTGCGCGATCGCGTCGGTGGTGGTGCGATCCAGGCCGTCGGCGGCGAGCGCGGCGGCGCGGACCTCGAGGAACTCCCGGCGCGCCTCGCGATCCGCGGGCAGCGCCGCGCCCAGTTCCAGCGACCGGTGGACGAGCGTGCCGACGAGCTTGCCGAACTCGCCGGCGTCGGCGCGGTCGGCGCGGACGAGGGCGCCGGGGCGCAACCCCAGCCGATACAACTCTCGAAACTCCCTTTCGCGGCGTTTGTCCCCTTCGGAATTCAACCAGTCGAACAGGGCCGTCGTGGCGATCGTGCGCCGGAGCGGTTCCTCCGCGATCGGCGCGAGGTCGTAGCGTCGAACCTCCGGCCCCGGCGGCGCGGCGGTGGACGACGCGGCGGGCGAACGCACCACGCGCACGGGGCCGCCGACGAGATCGCGCACACCTTCGGCAATGTCCGACTCGATCCCAAGCGCCTGATGCACCCACGCCTGCCACGAGCGCGCGGGCGGCGCCTTGCCGTCCTTCACGCCCCGGCCCGCGAGGATCAGCACCGATTCGGCGCGCGTGAGCGCCACGTGCAGGAGACGGGCTTCCTCTTCGTCATTCCGCCGCCGTTCAATCGCGCCGAGTGCCTGATAAAGGAGCGGTTTCTCCCGCGCCAGCGGATTCTCCGGATGGAGGAAGCTCACGACCGGCCGGCCGTGCAGGCTCACCGCGAGCACGTCGTCGCGCGCTTCGCGGCGGACGTGCTGGAAGCGATCGAAGAGGCGGACGCGCCCGGTGTCGTCCCGGAATCTCCGTTCCAACCCGACGACGGCGACGACCGGGAATTCCAGCCCCTTCGCGGCATGAACGGTCATCACCTGCACGGCGTCGGCGTCGTCCGGCTCGCGGTCCGCCGGCTCCTCCCCGTTGTCGTCGACGAGGGCGGTCAGCCGTCGCGCCGTCGCCGCGAGCGGGGCCGGATGCTCCGCCTCGATCCGCCGCAGTTCGGCGAGGAACCGTTCCACGGTGGCGACACGTTCGGCCGCGTCCGGCCCGTCGGCGACGACGCCCCACGCGCCGCTCTCGGCGAGCGCGGCGGCCACAAGGTCGGCGTGCGGCACGCGATCGACGCGCGAGCGCCAGCGGCCGTCCGGCCCCAGGCGCTCCGCGACCAGCGCGAGGTGCGCCCGGCGATCCTCCGGGAACGGTTCGGCCGATTCGACCGCGACCCGGCGCAGGCCTTCCAACAGGCGTCCCCCGCCGTGTTGGGAGAGCACGAGGAGTTCCGAATCGGTCAGCGCGCCGAGCGGCCCGCGGAGCGTGGCGAAGAGCGCGAGTTCATCCGACGGATTCGCGAGTGCGTTCGCGAGGCCGACGAGATCGCGCAACTCCTGTCGCGTCCAGAAGCCGAGGCCGGCGAGCCGGAACGGGATGCCCGCGGCGCGCAGGATGGTTTCGAGATTCGCGAAGTGCGTGGTGCGGCTGCGGAGCAGGATCGCCATGTCCCCCCACGCGTAGCCGTTCGCTCGCTGGCGCAGCAGCTCGTCCGCGAGCAACGCCAACTGGTCGCCGTCGATCGTCTCCGCCGGCGCGGCCGCGTCGTCGGATTCCTCGGCGGGTTTCTCCCCGTTTTGCACTTCGTCCGCCGGCGGGAACAGGTAGACGACCTCCGCACGGGAATCGTCCCCGGTGCGCCCCGGCACCAGCGGCTGCGGATCGGCGCCGACCGACCGGAACGCGAACTCGGAGATCGCGTTGATGCACAAGAGCGGCACGGGATGGTGCGAGCGATAGTTCCGCCGCAGGCGCATCAGACCGGAGCGCTGCTCCTCGTCCGACGGTGTCGCCCCCGGTTGCCCGTCGGCGATGGTCGGCGTCGCGAGCCGGCTTTGGTTCCCCGCCCGGATTTTGGCGATCGTCCGTTCAAAGACGGTCGGGTCGGCGCCGCGGAAGCGATAGATCGATTGCTGCGGATCGCCAACGATCATGAGCCGGTCGGTGGCCACTGCGCCGGCGGGGTCGGTGCCGGCGAGCCGCGCGACGAGCGACCATTGCGTTTCGTTCGTGTCCTGGAACTCGTCAACGAGGATGAAGCGGTAATCGGCGACGAGCCGCCGGGCCGCGGCGGAGTCGTCGAGCAGGCGGCCGACGCGCTCGGCGAGGAAGCCGAAATCGTAGCGGTTTTCTTCCCGGCACAGTGCGAGGTAGTGCCGCACCGCGACGGCGTGGATCGCGGCGAGGGAGCGCGACTGATCGAAGCCGTCGAACTCGCCGGACTCGAAATTCCAGCCCGGCATCCACGCGGCCCAGTCGCGCTGGATCGCGTCGAGCTTGGGGAAGTAGACGCCCTTCTTGTCCGCGAAGCCGCTCGTGGGGATGGTGCCTTCGCCCTTGGTGAACAAAGCCGATCGAAGATTATCGACGAGGCCGAGGTCGGACATCGCATCGTAGCGCGGCAGCCAATCCTCGATGGCCGCGATCATGTTGCCGGCGAATTTCCCCTCGCCCTTCTTCGACGCGCGCATTTCGGCGAGCGCGGCCGCGAGTTCCCCTTTCAATGCGGTGCGCTGTGCGGCGATCCGCGCGAGCGGTTCGCGCAGCGCCGGCAGGTCGAGCAGGTTCAGGATGTCCGCCTCGGCGGCGTCGGCGTGACCGGGAACGGGGCCGCGCGTGAGCAGGAATCGCAGCGCGCCGGTCAGTTCATTGCGGCCCTGGGTGCGCAGCCACCAGTCCCAATCGGGGTGGTCGGCCAGTTCGAGTTCGGTCTCGCGGAGGGCGAGGTCGATCAGTTCGGCGCGCTCGAGGTTGTCGAGGATGCCGAAGGCGGGGTCGAGGTCGGGCACGAGTCCGGCTTCGATGCCGCGGCGGAGCAGCCGGTGCGCGAGTGCGTCGATGGTGCCGATGGGGCAGCCGGCGAGTTCGTCGAGCCGGGCCTGCCAGAAGCACGCATCGTCGCCGACGGCGAGTGCAGCGAGGGCGGCGTGCAACCGCTCCTGGAGTTGCGCGCCGGCCTTGCGCGTGAAGGTGATCGCGACGATCTGGTCGAGCGTGAGGTCGCGGTGGGCGTGCAGGAGCTGCACGATGCGTTCGACGAGCACCGTCGTCTTGCCGCTGCCGGCGTTGGCGCGCACGGCGAGACTGCGCGTCCAGTCGAGCGCGTGCGCCTGCTCGGAGTGAAGCTTGTGCAGGATCGGCGTGTCGAGGAAGGCCATGGCGGATCAATAGCCCTTCGGGTGCCGGCAGGCGTGGCGCGCCGGGCAGTGCGCCGCGCAGGCCGGGTCGGAATGGTCCACGTCGAACCGGGTCAGGGGAATCCGACCGGCGCGCAATTCCCGGACGAGTCGGGCGGCCGTCTGTCCGGCGGACGCCGGATCGAACGGCAGCTTCACACGGTCCCGGGTCGGTGCGAGTTCCGGCATCTGGATCAGAAACTTCGCGGGCGACGCCGGATCGGCCTGGATGCCCCGATGGAAGTGGACGTAGACGCCGTGCGCGACGGGGCGGCCCGTCGCGGTCTGCCGGACCAGCGCGTACAGCGGCAACTGCAGCGCGCGGCCCGAATCGAGCCGTTCCACGATCTTCTTCTTCCCCATCATCCGACCCGTCTTGAAATCGCAGATCAACTCCGCGCCGTCGGCCCGCCGGTCGATGCGGTCGATCTTCACGTGTAGCCGGAACGAGCCGCCGACGCCGTCGGGCAGTTCGAAGTCTTTTTGTTCCCACTCCGATTCCTGCTGGGTGAATCCGTGCTCGGCGAGAAAGCCCGAGACGGCGGCAAAGAGGGCGAAGAAGGCGTATTCGTAGTCGTGCAGGCGGGTGCTGTCGAAGGGGGGCCGGGCCGAATCGAACGCGGCGCGCAGGTGGTCGCGGAATCGGACGTCGATCGGCCGGGGATCGTCCTTCGTTCGGTAGGCACCGTCCATCGCGGCGTGGACGAGCGTGCCCCAACGGAGCGATTCGTCGTCGGCTTCGAGTTCGCCCAAGCGAAGCGTGTCCGTGACGAAGTGCCGGAAGGGACAGGTCGCATACAGTTCGAGCGTGGTTGCGCCGAACGCCTTGTGCGCAGGGTGGCGATCGGCGAATGTCGGCATCGCCCAGTCTTCGATGCGCAGGGCGTCGTCGGCCGGCCGCGTGCGCCACACTCGCCGGGTTTCGAGCGGTCCGGCGAGTTCCACCGCCGCGACGGCGGGATCGGCGAGGGCGTTGCGGAAGTCCGCGACCGGAACCGAAGGGAACGGCCGGAGTTCGCGGTCGCCCCGAGATTCCCGCAGGAACCGGCTCTCGCGCGCGGGAACACCGTCGAACACGAGCGGCCGCGACAGCACCAGCCGCTCCGCCGCGCTGGCAAAGAGCTGGACGAACTGCCCGTGCTGTTCGCGCAGCGTCTCGTCGCGCCAGGCGCGTTTGCGGTCGGCGAGCGCGTCGTCGGCGGCCGGGCGGCCGGGATCGAACGGCACGAGGCCTTCAACGAGGCCAACGGCGTAAACGGCGCGGAAGCGCGTGCCGCGCACGGCGCGCGCCCGCACGATCTGCACGCCGGCGTCGTCGTGCGATCCGGTCTGGAACGATTCGGCCGCGAGCGAGAGTTTCAGCAGGCCTGCCACGTCCACCGTGCCATCCGGCCGCGCGGGCAGGTCTGCCGACGGCGTCCTGCGCAGTTCGTCGAACACGTCCCGGAGGTTGTTGAACGCCAGCTGGTCGATTTCCCACTCGCGCGGCGGCACGATGGTCCAATCGGGTACGTTCGTGGGTCCGAGGCGCTCGCCGAGGCCGAGCCGATCGAGCCAACGCCCGAACGCGGCGACGAGCGCGGCGAAACGATCCGGAAGAACGTCGGCGTCGAGGTCCCGCAGCGGCGCGAGGAGTTCTTCGATGGAATCCACGAGTTCCATCACGCGATCGTCGTCGGGGGCGGAACGCCAGCGCCGCAGCCAGGCATCGAGGTCGGACCGTTCGACCGGGGCGGAAGTGGAGAGTCGATCCAGCGCCCAGTCGTGGCGGAGTCGGCGGCGGACGAGGGGCTGGCGGAGGAAGTCGACGAGCGCGTCCGCCGGCCAGCCGCGGCGGACGAGCCGCAGCGCCGCGAGGAGGGCGCGCACGGGGCGGGACGCCGTCAGCGCGAACGACTCGGCGACCGGTGTGGCGAGCAGCCCGGCCGCGGCGAACGCGTCCGCCAGCATCGGCAGGTACGCGTCGTCGGGGATCACGACGGCGACGTCCGCCAGTCGCGCGCCGGTGGATCGGACGAAGTCCTTGACGTGCGCGGCGACGGCGCGGCATTCGCGCTCCGGCGACGCCGCCTCGTGGAAGTCGATGTGCGTCGGCTTCGATGCCTCGCACGGGTCGTCGATCGGGTTCGCGATCCGCAATCGGGCGACGATCGCTTCGGCGTCCGGGCGGTGGGGGTGCCCCGGCGCGCCGACGAGCCAGAGGCGAACGTCGGCGACGCGCCCGAGCGCGTCGATCAGGTCGAGTTCGGCCTCGGCGAAGCGCTCGAAACCATCGAAGACGATCAATCGACCGGCGAGCCGACGCGCGAGGGCGGAATCGGGGTCGGCGAGTTCGCGCGCCAGCGCCTGCATCAGGGCCGGCGCGTCGAGAACGCCTTCGGCGCGAAGGATCTCATCGTAGCACGCGAGGATCGATCCCGTGCCGCCGGTCGGGGCGGCCTCGGTTGCCGACCGCCAGCGCGTCGCAATGGCGTCGAGTTGCAGGACGCGCCCGACCGTCGGGGGATTGCGGGGGTCGACCTGCTGGCACGCGCGGGCGAGGCGCAGCAGGCGCCCCGTGTTGCCGATCGTGCGGGCCTGCAGGCGCGAAAAGCCGAGGAGTTGCTGCACCAGTCCTTCGATCGTCATCGCGCGCGGCAGCCGCGCCGCGGCGCGCACCGTGCGCGCGACGGCGCGGCGGCGACGGCTGGTCGGCAGGATCCACCACGCGCGCCAGCCCTCCGGGCCGTGCAGCTCCCGGTGCCAGCCCCGCAACGGCTCGACTGCCGGTTCGCCCGCGAACCCGAGGTTCGGACTTCCGGATACGATCGCCTGAATCGGCACGGCGCGGCCTCCGGTCGGGAATCACCACGAATCGTCGCGCGTCCGCCACAGGTACCACGACGCCACGGTCCGGTACGGCCGCCACGGCTCCGCGATGGCGTGCATCTCGGCCGCGGTCGGCAGCTTGTCCATCTTCCACAAATCCTGGATCGCCAGCTTGATGCCGAGGTCGCCGACCGGCAGCACGTCCGGCCGGCCAAAGCCGAACATCAGCAGCATGTCCGCCGACCACGGCCCGAGGCCCTTGATCGACGTGACCGACGCACGGAAGGCGTCGTCGTCGAGCGTCGGCAGCGCCTTCAGAAACGCGCGGTCGGAATCGATCCGGTCGAGGATCGCCTGGATGGCGCGGAACTTCCCGCCCGATAGCCCGCATTCGCGATAGTCGCTCTCGGCGAGCTTGCGCAGCTTGGCGACGGTGAACGGCGGTGCCTTCGCCTTCTCCGCGAGCCGCCCATGGATCGAGTCGGCAGCCTTGGTGGAGATCTGCTGCGAGATGACGCAACGGACGAGCAGGGCGAGCGGTTCGTCCGGCCGCGGCGTGAGCTGGCACGGACCGACGCGTTCAATGATCGACTTCATCGTCGGGCATCGCTTCGCCAAGTGCCGCTGCGCCTTGGAGTAGTATGCGTTCATGATGAAAGGATATTCACCTCGCAGCACCGAGGGAAGAGATCACGAAAGCCCGAAAGGACGAAAACACGTTACCGATTTCGGCGACTTCGGGTTTTCGTCCTTTCGGGCTTTCGTGATCTCGACGATCCTACTTCCGCGAGCGCCGTCGGATCGCGCGGATCTGCAATGCGATCAGCAGCACCGCGAGGGAACCGAAGACGGCGCCGAAGGCGATCAGGCTGTTCTCGCTCAGGCCGATGTCCTCGAGCGTCGCCTCCTTCTTGGGCTTGTCCGGAGTCGTCGGAAGCACCAGCGATTCCTCGACCGGCGGCGGCAGCGCGGCCACGGCGCGCCGCACCGCCTCCCGGTGCGCCATCAACAGTTTCCGGTTCGAGTACGACCGGCTCCACGCGCAATCGTCGAAGAGCACTTCGGCCTCGCGCACGCGTCCGTCGGCGGCGTACAACTCCGCGAGCAGCCAGAGCAGGCTCGTATCCGCCGGTGCCCAGAGCAGCAGTTGCTGCGTGATCGCGATCGCGTCCGGCGGCGGCTTCCCGTCGAAGAGCGGAAGCACCTCCTCGGCATCGGGCGATCCTTTCTTCTCGCTCCGGTCGCGGTGCAGTTTGAGCCAGCGGGTGTAGTAGTCCTTTTCCACGCGCTTCAGCCATTTCACCTGCGCCGCCGTGGTGCCGGGCAGTTCGGTCGGGAACTCGGCGTCGAGCCAGGCGGCCGCGTGCTTGCGGATGGCGTCGGGGTAGTCGCCGCGTACGGCGTAGGCGTGCGCGAGATTCGCGAGCACGCGGAAGTCGGGCACGCGGTCCCGCGTCCTCGGTTCGAGGAGATTGAGCGCGTCGTCCAGCCGGCCGAGGCGGATCAGGTCGGCGGCACGGTCTGCCGGCGATGCGTCCTTCGCCAGCCGCGCGAGAACCGCGTCCCGTTCCGGGCTTTTCTTCTCCGGGTTCAGGATCAACTCGTATTTCGTCAGTTCCTGTTTAAAACGACCGGATTTGTCCGGTTTGAAGGAGAGTTCCTCGGCCGAACCATCCGGCTTGATGGCGAACGGGCACGGCTCGGCGGTGGCGTAGACGCCGGCCGACGCGATCGACGGAACGAGCAGGAAAACGAGAAGAGTACGCATGGCGGGAACGCGCGGGATTGGGACCTTGGCAGTTTAGGGGATTCCCCCGGCGGAGTTTCATCGATTCCGCGCGGACTTTCGTTCGTAGAATGGCTGTTGAAGCCCACCCCCACGGGGTCGGGTTGACGCGATTGACCCGACCGGTCCAGAATGGACGCGGACGGGGGACGGTTCCCGCCCGACAGCCCTTTGGAATTGTAGGTTTCCGATGATCTTGCGAGCGATGGCGGTGGTTCTGGCGTTGGCCGCGGTCGGCTGCCAGAAACCCGACGACATTCAAACCTACAAGACGCCGAAGTCGGCGGACTCGCCGAACCCGAACGCGCCGCGCGCCGAGGCGGCGCTGCCGGACGCGCCGGCGACCGGCGAGTTCCGCATTCTCGGCGCGATGTTTCCGGCCGACCAGCCGGAGTGGTTCTTCCGTATCGTCGGCCCGGCCGACAAGCTCGAACCGCACAAGGACAAGTTCGTGAAGATGCTGGCGACCGTGCGGTTCCCGAACGGCCTGCAGAACGCGCCGCTCTTCGATCCGCCGGCGGGGTGGAAACTCGGCGGCGGCCGGCCGGGGCAGACCCTCAACGGCATCATGATCGCCGGCCCGGCCGAGACGATCCTCATCGACGGCGACAAGGCGCTCGAAATCACCGTCACCTCCGCGCAGGGCGATCCGTTCCTGAATGTGCGTCGCTGGCACGTGGACCTGCTCGGCAACAAGGATCTCACCCGCGCCGACCTGCCCAACCTGACCAAGCCGATCGAAGCCGACAAAATCAAGGGCCTCTTCGCCGACCTGAAAGGCCCCCGCAACCCCGCCGCCCGCCGCATGATGGGCGGGAGATAGTGCGGAGTGCGGAGTGCGGAATGAAAACAAACGAGCGACCCGTTTAGCCGCGAGGCGGAGTCTTCGGAGCCGAGTGCGGAACGTTGCCGACCGAAACCACGACCCACGATCGAGACCGATCCCATGGATACCGATAACGTCCACCCCGACGCGACGCCGCCGACCGACTGGCGGAAAGTCGCGCATAAAGTCCTCAAGCCCCTCGCGTCGCTCCAGCTCACGGTGGTGCTGTTCGCGCTCTCGATGGTGCTCGTCTTCTTCGGCACTGTCGCCATGATGTCCGCCGGTCTCTGGACCGTCGTCGATCAATACTTCCGTTCCGCGATCGTCTGGATACCGTTCGACCTGATCCGCAAGTTCGGCACCGTCTTCTTCGACCTGCCGAAAGACGGCTCGCCGTGGCCGTTCGCGTTCCCCTTCCCCGGCGGTTGGACCATCGGCGCGGCCATGCTCGCCAACCTCGTCGCCGCGCACCTGGTCCGCTTCAAACTGACGTGGAAGCGCTCCGGTGTCATCCTCCTGCACGCCGGCGTCATCCTGCTCATGATCGGCGAACTCGTCACCGGCCTCTACGCCGTCGAATCCACGATGTCCCTGAAGATCGGCGAGAAATCGAACTTCCTGGACGTGACGCGCGAGTTCGAGATTGCGATCGTCGACCCGTCGGACAAGGACCACGACACGACGACGGTGGTGCCGATGCGGTTTTTCCAGAAGCCGGGCACCGTGCAGCACGAATCGCTGCCGTTCGATCTGGAAGTGGTGGCGTACTGGCCGAACACGTCCAGCGAGGAGTTCCTGACGCGGCCGGAAGGCGAGTTCGTCTTCGGCATCCCGCAAGGGCGGTGGTACCGCTTCGCGGAGAAGGCGGAGGGCGCCGGCGTCGACACCGAATCCCGTTCCGACGCGCCGTCCGTGATCGTTCGCGCGCTCGACAAGCAAACGGGCAAGGACCTCGGCAAGCACTTCCTCTCGCTCTGGTTCTACCCGAACTTCGAGCGGAACAAGCGGTTCCTCGCCTTCGCCGAACGCACCGTCACGGTCGGCGGGAAGACCTACTGGCTGATGCTCCGGCACAAGCGGGTCTTCCGCGACTACACGATCGAACTCCAGAAGTTCGAGCACGGCAAATACCCCGGCACCGAGATCGCCCGCGACTTCGCCAGCACCGTCATCGTGCGGGACCAGGCCGGCGGCGACGGCCGCGAAGTGCGCATCTGGATGAATAATCCGCTGCGACTCGGCGACGACTCGCTCTACCAGCACCAGTTCTTCCCTGGCGACACCGGCACCGTGCTGCAGGTGGTCGAAAACCGCGGTCGGCTGATCCCGTACATCTCGTGCATCCTCGTGACGCTCGGCATGCTGGTCCACTTCGGCTTCCGACTGTCCGGCTTCCTGAACAAACCGAAGGCGGTGGCGGCATGAACTCGACCACGCTCGAAAAATACTTCCCGCTCCTGGTGGTACTCGTCCTGGGCGGGTACCTGTTCAGCAAGGCGGCGCCGCCGAAGCCCTCGCCTGGCGGAGTGGACTACGCCGCCATCGGCCGGCTGCCCATCCTGGAGGGCGGGCGCGTGATGCCCTTCGACGCCCTCGCGCGCACCTCGCTGCAATCCATCAGCGGCCTCACCGAGGTGAAGAACGAAAACGGCGAAGTCGTCGCCACCGCCGTCGAATGGCTCGTGCAGGTCTTCGACAACCCCGACGCCTACTACGGCAAGGCGGCCGACTACAAGATCTTCCGCATCGAGCACGACCAGCTCCTCGGCGTGCTGGAACTCCCGCGCCGACCGGGCTTCTACCGCTACTCCCTCAAGGAGATCCTGCGCAACGGCCGCAAGCTCGAAGAGGAGTTCGCCAAGTCCGAGAAGAAGCGAGAGGAGGGCAAGGCGCTCGACCTCTACGACGCGAAGCTCGAGGAGATTTCCCGCAAGCAGCAGCAATTCGCCCGCCTCGTGCGCACCCCGCCCGAGCGCGCCGGCGGCAACGTCGTCCGGCCGATCCCGCCGCAGTCCCCGAACGGCGATTGGGAAGCCCTGGCGACCATCGACCTGCGCGCCGCCGAAACGCTCTCCGAACAGGAACAGGTTGACCTGCACGAGTCCGCCCGCAAGGCGATCTGGGAAAAATACGAACGGCAGTTCGGCGACCTCAGCCGCATGCCCGAACCGGGCCGCAAGATGATCGAGCGCGAGACGGAGCAGAAGCTGCGCTTCGACCTGTTGCAGGAGGGCCGGAGCCGGCGCGAGAAGGTCAGCCCGGCGGCGGCGACGTTCACGGCGATCCTCGACTCCGCCCGCCGCGACAAGGGCGAATTCAACGCGAAGTTCCTCGAAACGTACCAGTCCGAGTTCCTGGCGCACGTCTCCGACGAGGACAAGTTCAAGAACCGGCTCGAGGCGAAGTGGCTCGGCCAGTTCGCGCCGTTCTACCACTGTGAATATCTGTATTTGCCCATGGTGATCTTCACGCTCGTGTCGTGGATCGTCTGGATGCGGCCGCTGTTGCGGGCGGCGTTCTGGCTCGGCCTGTTCGCCTTCGCCGTGCACACGCTCGCGCTCATCCTGCGCATGTACGTGCAGGGCCGGCCGCCCGTGACGAACCTCTACGCCTCCGCCGTGTTCATCGGCTGGGGCGCGGTCGGCCTCGCGCTGCTGCTGGAGTGGTACTACAAGAACGGCGTCGGCAGCCTCGTGGCCGGCACGGTCGGCGCGGCGACGCTCCAGCTCGCGCACTTCCTCGGCGGCAGCGGCGACACGATGGCCATGCTCGTCGCCGTCCTTGACACGAACTTCTGGCTCGCCACCCACGTCACCACCGTGACGCTCGGGTACACCGCCACCCTCGTCGCCGGCATGATCGCCGTCGTGTACATCATCCGCGGCGTCGGCACCACCACGCTCGACGACGCGACCGCGAAGTCCCTCGGCCAGATGATGTACGGCGTGATCTGTTTCGCCACGCTGCTCAGCTTCGTCGGCACCGTCCTCGGCGGCATCTGGGCGGACTACAGCTGGGGCCGCTTCTGGGGTTGGGACCCGAAGGAGAACGGCGCCGTACTGATCGTGATCTGGAACGCCCTGATCCTGCACGCCCGTTGGGGCGGCATGATCAAGGTGCGCGGCATGGCGGTGCTCGCGCTCTTCGGCAACATGGTCACGGCGTGGAGCTGGTTCGGCACGAATCAGCTGGGCATCGGCCTGCACGCGTACGGTTTCGATAACCGCCTCGCCGCCGGTTGCCGCTGGTTCTGGCTCAGCCAGCTGGCGCTGATGGGCGTCGGGATGATTCCCCGCCAGTACTGGCGGAGCCAGCCGGGCAAGGTTGCGGCAGCCCCCGCGATCGAGGCCGTGCAGGAAAAAGGCAAAAAGAAACGCTGACTTCGCCACCTGGCCGCGTCCGCGGTCGGGTTAACGTCGATCGCTGCGAGCGGGACCGCGTGAGCGCCGAATCTCTTGGTTACTTGCCCCGAATGGGGCAACGGGTTGTCGCCACGGGTGCAGCGCAGCGTAACCCGTGGAAGCGATGAAGGAGATTTCGCCCCGGATGGGGCGACGGGGCCACGATCGTCCCGCGACCCCTGCCGGGGTCGAAGGGCATGGAATGACGACCACGGGTTCCGCTGCGCTGCACCCGTGGCTGGTATGTTCACTTTAGCCGCCCGGATCCCACTTCCTACTGGGAGGCGGCACCGACCCCGACGCGAGGGATGAGGCCGTCCCGTGGCTTGGTTCTCCAAACCGTGTTGTAGTTGGGCCCGCCCTCGCGTTGTCGACCACCAAACTCGAACAGTCACCCGGGCCTCGAGCCCGCATTCGCCAGCGAGAGTTTCGGTCGACGCGCGGTCGCAGGACCCTCGCGAACCCCTCGGAGATTCTTCCCATGCCTGCGGTCTTCATCGGCATCGACGTCGCCCGCGACACCCTCGACGCCCACATCCTCCCCCTCCAACAAACCGCCCACGCCGACAACACCCCCGCCGGACACCGCCAACTCGTCGCCGCCTTCCTCCCCCTCGCCCAGCGGCCCGCCGACATCCGCGTCGTCCTCGAAGCCACCGGCGGATTCGAACTCCCCGTCGCCCTCGCCCTCGAAGCCGCCGGATTCGAAGTCGCCGTCATCAAACCCGAACGCGCCCGCTACTTCGCCAAGGCCGGCGGACAACTCGCCAAGACCGACGCCATCGACGCCGAAGTCCTCGCCCGCTTCGGACAGGCCGTCCCCCTCACCATCCAACCCCTCCCCGACGAGGACACCCGACGCTTCCGCGACCTCCTCGACCGACGCAACCAACTCGTCGACATCCGCACCATGGAGACCAACCGCCTCGCCACCGCCGCCGACAAACCCACCCAAAAAAGCCTCAAGGCCCACCTCGCCTGGATCCGCCGCGAGATCGACCGACTCGAAGCCGAACTCGACCGCCGCATCGCCGACAACGACCGCTGGCGCGAACTCGACCGCATCCTCCAGTCGATCCCCGGCCTCGGACCGCAGTCCGCCCGCACCCTGATCGGCCAACTCCCCGAACTCGGCCGCGTCGACCGCAAGGTCATCGGCCAGCTCGTCGGTCTGGCCCCCGTCGCCCACGACAGCGGCAAGACCTCGGGACCGCGGCACATCGTCGGCGGACGCCAACAGGTCCGCAACGTCCTGTACATGGCCGCCGTCTGCGCCAGCCGCTGCAACCCGGTCGCCAAGGCCCTCTACGCCCGGCTGCGGGGCAAGGGCAAGTCGGCCAAGGTCGCGCTGGTCGCGGTCGCCCACAAGCTCCTGACGATCGCCAACGCCATGGTCCACAACCAGACCACCTGGCAACACTCGGACGTTGAAGTTTCGTATTGACTTCCGATACAGTCACTACAACCCACGGCCCCTGCCGGGGCCAAGACCGGTATCCGAAATGCACGGCGGTCCGTCGTGCGATCGCGTCGGCGATTTCTACCAGGGTTCCGTTCACTTCGTCGGTTCGATCGAACCGCCATTCCAGGCGATCCGGCATTGCGGGATCTTCGCGGCCAGCGCCTTCACCGCCGCCTCGGACAGGTTCGGGAGTTGCGTCAGGTTCAGGTTCTTCAACTTCGCGAAGCCCGCGAGGTGCTCCAGTCCCTTGTCGGTGATCTTCGAGTTGTAGAGGATCAGCGTTTCCAGATTGGCCGAGTCCTTCAGGCATTCGAGCGCGCGGTCGCCGGCGGCGGTGTTCGTGAGCTGGGCGCTCGTGAGGTGGCGCAGGCCGCGCAGGCATTCCAGCGTGTCGTCGTTGACGAACTTGTTCCGGTTCACGTTCACGCTCACTACTTCGATCGCCTTGCCGGCGATCTCGTCGAGGTCGCGGAGAGGTTTCTCGACGCCGTCGACGCGGACGACGACGAGCGATCCGAGCGCGAGGATCGTTTCGGCGGCCTTGCGGTCGTTGTCTTCCGGGAAATCGCATTGCAGCACCACGTCCGGCCGCGCCTTGCGGAACGCCGCCGCCCCGGCGGCGGTGATTTTGGTCTTGTGGACGTTGAGGTTCTTGAGCGTTTTGCACTCCGCAAGCGCCGCCAGCCCCGGATCGCCGATCGAAGTCACTTCCAAACCGATCGACATCAATGCGGGAGATTTCGCGAGTGCGCTCGCGACCGCATCCGAGACTTGAGGATTGGCACTCGCGGTGATCGCGGTGAGCTTCGGCAGTTTGGCGAACGATTCGTATGCCACGTTCGTGAAGGGCGAAACGGCGACATGAAGCCGTTCGAGAGTCTCGAGTTTTTCGAGGTGCTTGGCGCCGGCGTCCGTCACGCCGAGCATCGCATAGACGCTGAGGATCTTGATCCCGGAAAGTGCTCCGACATGCCGGAGTCCCTCATCCTGGAGATTGCCATGCAGGAAATGGAGTTCCGTGAGTTTTGGCAGGTCCGCGAGTTTGGCGAGTTCGGCCGATTCGAGCGCCAGACAACCGACGATCGAGAGGCGGACCAAACCGGTTCCTTTCAGTTCGGCGAGTCCACGACCAGTGAATGATGTCGAGCCAATGATCTCGAGTTGAGCGAGCGCGGGCAGCTTCGCCAAGGTCGCGCAGGCACCGTCGGTAATCGCGGGCGAACGGACATTCACCGTGTGGAGGAGTTTAGACTGGAACGCCGTCAGTTTTCCGATGCCGGCATCGGTGTATGTCCCTTTCAAGTCGAGTTGCTCGAGTTTTGTCAGGTCGCGGAATCGATCCAGATCGGCGTCGGTGATCGGGTCTGTTGCCAGACTCAAGTTGATGTCGCGGATCTCGAAGGGGCCGGCCGGAAGATTCGCGATGGCGTTCACGCCGCCGACATTGTGGACGGTCACGGAGCCCCCGCGGCCGATCACGAACTCCGCCGCGGCGCGGTCGGGATCGGCAAGCGCGAGCAGCTCGCCGAGGAGATTCACCGTGGGCCGGGCGGCCTTGAACTTCCGCACGCCATCCGACGTAATGCGGCTGGCGCTCACGCCGAGGATATGCAGCGATTTCAGCCCAACTAGCGATTCCAGCCCAGCGTCGGTGAACTCGGGATTTAGTCCGTTCAGTATGATTTCGCCCAAACTGTCGATGCTCAAAAGGGTCGGGATGTCCGCGTCCCGCAAAGGTACGTCGAGCACGAGGCACCGGAGTTTCTTCATCTTCGCCGCGCTCGTCAGGCACTCTCGAGTGAGGGTCGGCGCACCATCGGATTGCACCCGCAAGTACTCGATTTTTGGCAACGTCTCCAGCGCGGCAATTCCGGCATTCGTGATCTTGGTGGAATAGAAATTGACATCCACAAGAGATGGGATACCTCCCAAACGCCTTGCGCCGACATCCGTAAAGGATGCACCGTGAATAGTAACGGCCGCGAGTTTCGGCATCGCGCCGAGCAGTTGCAGGTTGTCTTCGACGAATCCCTGTTGCAGACGAAGTTGAAGGGTCGGCAATTCCCAACCGGCCCAGTCCTGGAAACCGGTACCGCTGCATCGGACATCGTTCAAGCGGAGGTCCTGAATCGCGGTGAAGTTGCGGAACAGTTTCAGTCCCGCGTCGGTCAATTCCGGAATGTCGGCGTGTAACGTCGCGAGCGATTGGGCGGCGGGTAATTTCGAGAGCTTCGCGAGGTTCCGATCCGTCAGTTTGAAATGGATCCCGAGCGTTTTCAATCCGTCCAGATTGAAGAGGATTTCGGCTTCGGACTCCGAAAGCTCGCGGGTCGTCAAAAGGATGTGATGGATCTTGAACGGTTCGGTCGGGAGCGAATCCACGTCCTTCTGGTAGAGGATCCGTTCGGCGATCGTGATCGAGCCGCCGTTCAACAGCACGAACTCCGCGGCCTTGCGATCGGGGTCCATCGGCGGTTTTGACGTGGCCTTCTTGGCCACGCCGGTCGACGATTTCACATCTTTCTTCGCTTCGTTGCCCTTCGCGTTATCCGTCACGCCTGAGTTGGGATTCGTCTTCCCGCCGCCGGTCAGCGCGAGGGTGATCGCGACGAGCGCGACGAGGAACATCGCGAACCCGGCCCCGTAGTAGAGCGCGGAACGGTCTTTTCGGGCGGCAGGGGGCGGGGCGACGCCGGACCGCGCGATCGCGGAGCGTTCCGTCGGCGCGGCGTCGAAATCCAGCTCGCCCCAGACCTGCGGGGCCGCGTCCGGCACCGGCACGACGACAACCGAGTGTGCGAGCGTCTGGCCGCCGTCCTGCACCCGTTTCTCGATCGCCACCAGTTCCGCGAGCGCGGCCTTGGCGTGCGCCGGTCGGCCTTCGGGCAGTTTCGCCAGCAGACGGTCGGCGAAGTCCGAATACTCCTTCGGCACGTCGGGGCGCACCGAGATCAACGGTGGCTGCACCTCGTAACCGATCGCGCCCAGCGTCTCCATCAGGCTCTTGCGGGCGAAGGGGTTCTTGCCGGCAAGGAGGTGGTAAAGGAGCACGCCGACGCTGAAGAGGTCGGCGCGGGGGTCGACCGGCTTGCCGGACGCCTGCTCGGGAGCCATGTATGCCGGCGTGCCGACGACGGCGCCCTCCTGCGTCAGCTGCATGTCGGCGTCGTTGCTGCGCGTCAGGCCGAAGTCCAGCAACTTGATGCGGGAGTTCCCCTTCTCGATCCAGAGGTTGGCGGGTTTGACGTCGCGGTGGATGAGGCCCTTGACATGCGCCGTGGCCAGGCCGCGGAGCGTGTCCTTCACGATGCGCAGGGCGTGCGCGAGCGGCACGGGCTTGGTCTGTTTTTTGATCCAGGCGTCGAGCGGCAGCCCTTCGAGAAACTCCATCGCGAGGTACGGCACGCCGTTGGCGCTGTCTGCGCGGTAGATCGTGATGATGTGATCGCTCTTGAGCGCGGCGGCGGCGCGGCCCTCGCGCAGGAAGCGATCCGCGGCCTGCGCCTTGGCGGCCACTTCCGGGCGCATGACCTTGAGCGCGACCGGTCGGCGCAGCGCCGTCTCCTCGGCGCGGAAGACGAAGCCCATGCCCCCCTCGCCAAGCTTGCCGAGGATGCGATAATCGCCGAGCCGGCCGATCTCGTCGGGGGCTTGCGGGAGCGTGAGGAACGGAAAACCGGGCACGCCGACCGTCGGGACGGACCCGAACGAGGGATTGGTGCGGTCGATCGAGAAGTCGTGCGTCTGCGGCGGCGACGTCTGCTCGCGCGTGGCATCGGGCGGGGTGGGCGCGGGGGAATCGGGTCGGCGATCGGCCATCGGTCGGTTTCCTTCGGGATCGAACGCCGGTCACTTCGATTCATTTCGAGAGTATCAGGGCGAAGACGACCGCCGCGACCACGATCATGACGACACCCGCCGCGATCATCATCGTCGTTCCGCGGGTCTTGGTCTCAGGCGGGTCGGCGGGCAGGTTGCGATAGCTCTGGGTCTTGGCGGAGGGGAGCGGCTTCGGCTTCACGACGATGCCGTCGCTGTTCGTCAGCTCCTGCCAGTCCTTGGGGGCGGCGGGGGGAGCGGCCGCCGCGGCCGGGGGCGCCATCATTTCGAGCGCGGGCATCACGGCCGTGAACGCCGCCGGCTTGGCGGCCGACTGCCGCGCCTTCTCGATCGCGACCAACTCGCGCAGGGCCTCCTTGGCGTTCGCCGGGCGTCGATCCGGCTCCTTCGCCAGCAGCCGCTCGAGGTACGTCGCGAACTCCGGGGTCACGTCCGTCCGCACGGCCGTCACCGGCGGGACCGCCTCGAAGCAAACCGCGCGCAGCGTCTCGAGCACCTCGCCGCGGCTGAACGGGTTCCGGCCGTGGAGCAGCGTGTAGAGGACGGTGCCGAGGCTGAACAGGTCCGAGCGGACGTCGACGTCTTTGCCGACGGCCTGTTCGGGCGACATGTACGCCGGCGTGCCGACGACCGCGCCGTCGGCGGTGAGGCGGGAGTCGCCGTCGGCGCTGCGCGTCAGGCCGAAGTCCAGCAGCTTGATCCGGTGGATCCCCTTTTCGAGCCAGAGGTTCGCCGGCTTGATGTCGCGGTGGATGAGGCCTTTTTCGTGCGCGCTCGCCAGGCCGCGCAGCGTGTCCCGTGCGATGCGCATCACTTGCGCCACGGGGATCGCGCGACTCTGCCGCTTGATCCAGTCGTCGAGGTTCGTCCCTTCGAGATATTCCGACGCGAGGTATGGCACGCCGTTGACCTGGCCGACCTGGTAGATCGTGATGATGTGATCGCTTTTGAGACCGGCGGCGGCACGCGCCTCGCGCAAGAACCGTTCGGCCGCCAGCGGCTTCTGCGCGATCTCCAACCGCATGATCTTCAACGCCACCACGCGCTTCAGTACCTGGTCCTCGGCGCGAAAGACGTAGCCCATCCCCCCCTCGCCAAGCTTGGCGAAGACGCGGAAGTCGCCGTATCGGCCGATTTCGTCCGGGGCTTGGGGCGGTGAAAAGAAGGGGAAAGCCGGCACGCCGCCGGGCATCGGGAACGCGGGGCTGACGGCGGTCGGGTCGGCCGAAAGATCGCGGGTCGCCGGCGCGGGTGCGTCGGCTTGGACCTGCGTACGCGTGTCTGCATCCGGCGGCGCGCTCTCCGGTCGGCGTCCGTTCATCGATTGACCCGTTGGCGTATTCGGACAACATACCGCGCAAACGGGCAAAACTCCACCGGATTCGCACGGGCTTCACACCGCGAAACCGTGCTGCTCGCGGTGGTACGGGCCGTCGTAGGTCTGCATGCTCTTGAAGTACTCGTAGCGTCCGTCGCCCGCGACCGGTTTCACCTTGGCCAACAGCGCCTCCAACTCCGCTCCTTCCAATGGCGAGAACGTTTTCGCGATCTCCACGTCCTGCTTCAGGATCTCCATCGAGTCGATGCCGACCACCAGCGAGCTGATCGGCTGCGTGAGCGCGTAGCGGATCGCCTCCCGGGGCGTGCAGACGTTGTTCTTCACGAATACGCCGCCCAACTCCAGGTTCCCGCCGCCGAGGCTCTTGATGCCGATCGGCCCGATCTTCCGCAGCAGCAGTTCCGGCAGCAGTTCCTTCGCGAAGCTCCGGTAGAAGTGGTCGCAGACGTTGATCGGCAGCTCGCAGGTGTCCCAGTCGTACAGCGGCAGCATCTTCGCCAGGATGTGCGGCGACTTGTGCCCCGTGTAGCCGATGAAGCGGATCTTCCCCTCTTTTTTCGCCTGGAGTGCGAAGGCGAGCGCGCCGCGTTCGAGGATCCAGTCCGGATCGTTGTCGTAGTTGATCTCGTGGAACTGCCAGAGATCGATGCAATCGGTCTTCAGGCGGCGCAGGCTGTCTTCGAGGTGCTGCCGGCTCGTCTCGGCGTCGCGGCCGCAGTTCTTCGTCATCAGGAATACCTTCTCGCGCCGGCCCCCCTCCGCGAGCGCCTTCCCCATCAGTTCCTCGCTGCGTCCCCAGTGATAGTCCCACGCGTTGTCGAAGAAGGTGATCCCCTCGTCCATGGCGGTGTGCATCAGGCGGATCGACGCATCGTCGGTGATGGCGGGCTGGCCGATGTGCCAGCCGCCGATGCAGAGCATCGAGACGTTCACGCCGGTCTTGCCGAGGGGCCGCGTGGCGATCGACATGTTTGTTCCAGTGCGGAATGCGGAGTACGGAGTGCGGAGTGAAGACGAAAACCGGGACTCGGAAATTGTATCGGGTTTTCTCTCCTCACTCCTTCTCTCGTTCTCTCCTCACTGGCGGGCTGGAAGGCTCGTCGATCCGCGATCCGGCCGGAAGCCCGCCAGCGCCTCGCGGATGCGCTCGGCGGTCGGCTGGCCGGCGAGGTCGAGGCGGCGGAGGCCGGCGCCGTCCGGCAGGCCGATGACCACGCCATCGGTCTTCACGTCGGCGAACGATTCGCACGCCACGCAGACGCAACTGCCGACGGGCTTCGCCGGCTGTCCGACGAAGACGACGAGCGGTTTCTTCTCCTGGATCGCCTTTGCGTACTGCTCGGCGTACGTCGGCGGCGCGAACGCGAGCGCGAGGGCGGCCTTCGCCCGCAGCCGATCGCCCGGCTCGGCGGACACCGCGATATTCGACACCAGCATCAGAACGAGAATGGAACGCATGGGAACCTCCAGATAGCGGTGGGCTTGCCCACCGGGCGGATTCGAGTCCGCGAGAATCCGCGGACCTTGGACGATCGTGATCCTTTGCGAACTCGCGGTTCACTCACCACCGGACGCCCTCGCGGCGGGTCTCGAAGACTCGCCCCGCCCGGTGGGCAAGCCCACCGCTATCTGTTGCCTTCGCGTACCAGTCGAGCTTCCGGGACGGGAACCCCTTCACGCCGCTGAACGCCCAACTGTCCCCTTGCCGCAGCATCCGGTCGAGGACGCGGGCGTCGGCCCAGAAGCCGCCGGGCGACGGATCGCCGAGGCCGGTCGGGCCGGAGTGGAAGCGTTCGCCCCACGAATTCAGCAGGAAGCCGCCGGGCCGGCCCTCGCCGCGCACGCCGACGAGGGCCATGCAGTGGTACCAGGTGCCGCCGGGGGCGCAGAACCCGTCGGCGTCTCGTGCGGCACGGAAGCCCTGATTGCTGCACACGATGACCGGGTAGCCGTTGCGGATCGCCGCCCGTGCCTCGTCCCACGTCTTCACGTTCGACACGGCCTTCACCGGGTGCTTCCGCACTTCCGGCTCCAGCTCGTCCGGCACGCCGGTGCGCCCGTACTCCCGGCAGCGCGGTACGTCGTACGTGCGCAGGTCGAACCGGCCGAACTGGCCCCGCGGCAGCACGCCGTACTCCACCACGAACTTCGCCGCCCATGCGCCCACGCTGCCGTCGCCGCGAATCCGGCCGCCGCCGATCTCCACGCGCGAGCCGCCGTAGATGATCTCCTGCGCGAGGTCGCGGTACTCCTCGTTCGCGCCGTTCGCCGCCTGCACGCAGAGCAGGTGCTCGATCGCCGACGCCGTGGCGAACGCGACGCACGAACCGACGTTCCCCTGATCGCGCGGCGGGATGAGTTTTCCCAAGACCTTCCGCGAAGCATCCCACAGAAGCACATCGTCCGGCCCGGCGTAGACGTCCCGGTACGCCGGGGTCGCCGCGAAATCCGGCTGCGGCAGCGTCGCCGCCACGACGCGCACCTGCTCCGCGTCCGGCACCCAGCCGAACGCGGTCGGTTCCGGCCGCGACGGAATCAGCGCGAGCGCGGCGAATGAGACAACGAGAATGCCAAGAGCGAGACGGGCTTTCATTTCAGGTCCTCCAGGCGGGTCGCGATCCGTTCGAACAGCTTGGCCGCCTTCGCCCGCGTCTCGGCGTCCAGCGGCTTGTCTCCATCCAGCGGCAGCTCCTTCGCGATCTCCTCGGCGATCCGCTTCCGCACGCCGACGAGCGCCTCGGCGGGAATCAGCGTGGACGCCGCCGCGCGAATCCGGTTCGCGAGGTCCCCGGCCGTCATCACGTCCGCCTTCTCGGCGTACACGATCGCTTCCCGATAGAGCGCGGCGAGTTGGGCGAGGTGTTTGGCTTTGTCGGCGGAACCGTCATCGACGAATTGCTTCTTCAGATCACGGGCGAACGGGTCGGCGGGCCCGGGCACCGCCGGCTCGCCGACGACCACGACGCACTTCGCCGCGTCGCTCGGCACGTCGCCCGCCGCCGTCCACACGAGCACGATGTACCGCCCCGCCTTCGGCGCGGTGAAGAGCGCGACCTTGCCTTCGGGAAACGGCACGAGGTCGGCGTCCTCCGAAACGAGGTGCCAGCGCACATGCTTGCCGGCGGTCTCGGCGGTCAGCCGCACGATCCGGCCGGGCTGGCCCTTCACCTCGGCGGGAAGCTTGATGGTCGGTTCCGGCGTCTGGGCCAGGGCGAACGGGAGGATCAACAGCGGGATCATGGCGGCCACTCCGTGGGAAACGGACGGCCGAGGATACGATACATTTATTCAGATGCAAGCCGCCGCCGATTGTCGAACACGAAATACGCCGGCTCGGCGTGCCGGTGCGTGGTCGATCCCTTCGACGCGCGGCCATATGCGCCGCGGAGGTTGCCGCCCGGCGCGTGCCGCACCACGCCCACGCGCGTGAAGCCGGCACGCTCGAAGAACGGATTGCTCCGCCCCATCGCGCTGAGCGTTTCGATCCAGTCGACCGGGCACAGCTCGCAGGCGCGGCGGACGAACGCGGCCGCGATACCTGCACCGCGGTACGTCGGGTGCAGCACCACGCGGGACAACAGCCAGAGGTGGGAGTTGAGTGCGGCGAGCGCCACGGCGGTGCGCGGGTTCGCCAGGCCGAAGTGCTTCGTGCGCAGCGTCAGTGACGCGGCAGGGGCGGCGAAGACGCAGATGCCCACGGGTTCCGCGCCGTGCCAGAGCACGATCACGCGCCGGACAAAGCCGAGGCCGTGGCCACGGTAATGCCACCGAGCGAAATACGGCCAGTCGGATCGGGTGCCGTCCGAGAGCCAAAGCTCATCGTGGAAGCCGATCGCTTTTTTTTTACCGTCCGGTACTCGACGTCGATCGCGCCCTCGCCGCGGCAGCGCACGTGGACGTCCGGGTTCAGGTCGTCCGCGATGTCCTCGTGCGTCGTGGCGGCCAGCACGCCGATGCCGGCGCGCGTCGCGAGCTTGCGCAGGTTGAACGCCACCACCCTCGCCAGCGTGCGGTCCAGCGCGGCGGTGAATTCGTCCAGCACGATCGGCGCCGTCGCCGTCGCGAGCGCGTAGGCCATGCGGAAGCGATAGCGCTGCCCCTCGCTCAGTTCCGCCGGCGTGCGCAGCAGCAGCCGCGCCTCCGACAGGCCGCAGCCCGCGAGCGTCGCCAGCCGGTCCTCCACCGCCCCCGGCAGCGCGTCCACCAACGGCACCGCCGGCAATTCGAGGCTTCCCGCATCGACCGCCCCGAGCCGCCGCGCCACCTCCCGCATCACGCTCGACTTCCCCGATCCCGACGGCCCCGTGAACAGCACCACATCCGTCGGCCGCGCATCCAGTTCCAGATTCTCCGCGACAACGTGCTCGCCTTCGGAGCCATCCAGCCCGAACAGATCGGCGACTTCGCCGACCGCCAAACTCCTACGCGCGGGCCGGAACGGATAGCGGATCGTGATGAGATTTCCATTTTGCATTTTTCATTCTCCATTTTGAATTGTTTCAATCATCGTGAACCCCGGTAGAACGCGCGCCATGTTCGGACCAATGCAAAATGCCGAATGCAAAATGCAAAACTCTCACACCCACACGCGCGGCTCCGCGGCGCCCGCCAGCAGGTGCGCCGTGCCCATCGCCGCCGCGTCCACCAGGTCGTCGCGCTCGCCAAACGGGAACGTCGTCATCTCGGCGAACAGTTCCCCCTGACCTTCGCCGAGGCGGAACGAGCCGTTCTCCACCGACACCGCGAACGCCGCGACGCGATCCACCTTGCGGCGGGACTGCGTCACGCCCTTGATCTTCGGCCCGAAGCGCGCGTGCCGCACCAGCAGGTCCTTGATCGCCGCAAACGCCCCGTTCGACTCGAACAGGATCACCTGCGGCTGCCACGCGCGGTCCAGTTCGTCGAGCAGTT
The DNA here is from genome assembly GCA_019636445.1 of Gemmataceae bacterium. Taxonomy (GTDB): domain Bacteria; phylum Planctomycetota; class Planctomycetia; order Gemmatales; family Gemmataceae; genus Limnoglobus. The sequence continues at coordinate 83,421 of JAHBXO010000013.1, forward strand.
GCACGAGTTCGGGCGCGGCCAGCCGCCGGGCGACCGCCGCCAGGCAGCGCACCTCCGCGCCGGCGCGGCCGAGCACCACGAACGCCGTGCGGTCCGCTTCCGTCCGCGCGCTCGTCGCCGGGTCCACCGCCAGCAGCGTGAAGTCGCACGCCGTCGGCTCCGTCCAGACCCGCACCCACTCGGGGCGGATGAGCAGTTCCGTCTCGGCGATCGGGGTGAGGCGATAGCCGCGGGCGAACGCGGCTTCGCCGATCTCGCGCTTCCGTTCGGCGAGTTTGTCGGTCGGCCATTTCTCCGGCCAGACCGACTCCAAGTCCGGCCCGACGGCGCGGCGGAAATGCGCGTACGCGCCGGTCCGCTTCAGCCGCGCGTTGCAGTCGTCCGCGTGCCACGGGGTGAAGAGGCCCCAGAAGCGGCCGTCGGGTTCGAGGAGGTTGAGCAGGTTGTCGTGGAAGGCGGCGCTGACGCGATCGCGTTCGGCGCGGCTGTGGATGGCGGCGACGTCGACGATGTCGTCGCAGACGAGCAGGTCGGCGCGGGTGCCGGTGGAGGCGCAGCCGACGCCGAACGCCGCGACGCTCGGCCCGATGCCGTCGCCCGGCCGCGCGATCGTGAACCCCTCCGCCGCCCACGGCTTCCCCGGCCGCAGGTGCGGGAAGACGAGACGGAGCCGAACGTTTCCGGCGATCGCATCCCGTAGGAATCGCGTGCGCTCCTGCGCGAGCGCGTCCGTCGCGCAGACGAGCTTCACACGCAGGCCGGGCGCGTGGCCGAGTTCCCACAGGATGCGCCCGCAGATTTGCGTGCTCTTGCCGTGGTCCCGCGGTAACTCGACGAGCGCCTTGCGGTGCTCGGTGAGGAACGCCTGCAACTCGCGGTGGACGCGCGCCTGGGAGATCCGACGGCCCGCCGCGTCCCCGAGGCTGAACGCGATGAACTCATTCGGATCGCTCCGCCAGCGTGGTCGGAGCAGGCGCAGCGTCAGCGCCAGTTCCAGCCGCGGGCGGAGCCGCGCGGAGTTCGCGAAGGAGCGTTTCAGCTTCGGCATCGGTCAATCCCTCCACGAACTCCGCGAGGGCGGCCGTGTCCGGCGCGAGCGCCGCGGGACGGCCCTTTCGGGATAGAGACTTGCGGGACTTGGTCAGGGCATACTGGATGAGCGAGGCGGCGGCGGCGCGGCCGATCTTCTCGTCCTCGCTTCGGAGCTGTTTCCGCAGGGCGTGCACCGATTCGGCGGTCGCTTCGCGCGCGATCGTGGATTCGTGCCGGCGCAGGGCAGCGGCCCATTCGCGCGGGAACTTCTTGGCCCACTCGCGCAGGGTCTTCTCGTTGCGGCCGAGTTCGCGGGCGGCGGCGTCCCACGACAGGCCGCGGGCGCGGTGCTCGGCGGCGCGGTCGAACTGCGACGGGGGCTTGCGGTCGCGGGCGGGCATGGCGGCGCTCCGGAGCGGAACGCGCGAAGGGTAAGCGATGGTGTACAAATGTCAAATCGCCGGCCGACGGGATGCACGACACCACGGCCGGAAAGCCAAGGGAAAAACGTTCGCGCCCCGGCATTCCCCGCCGTCGACCCGTCTTTTTCGACCGGTTTTCCGGGGCGGGACCGCGAACCAAGAAAATCAAATGCTTCCGCGAATAAACCGTTGCATTGTCCTGTCCAATCGATTAGTCTGTTCGCATGGGATCTTCCATTCGTTGGAAATCCCGGAATAATTGGCGAGTTCCACCTCTTCGGTCCGTTCGCCAATTTTTTTTATTCCTCGATTCTCGGTTCGCTTTTCTCTTTCAGGGGGTTCCCCATGAGTTCTCGTTCTCGCTTGGGTGTGAAACGTGGCGGTTTCACACTGATCGAGCTGCTGGTCGTCATCGCCATCATCGCCATTCTGATCGGCCTGCTGCTGCCGGCCGTGCAAAAGGTCCGCGAAGCCGCGGCGCGAGCCCAATGTACCAACAACCTCAAGCAAATGGGCCTCGCTCTACACAATTTCGAAGGCACGAACAGACATCTGCCTCCGGCCCTCGTAAACTCGGGGCGATGGAACTGCGGCACCGCTTGCGCCGCCAACCAATCGTACTACTACCCGCGAGACACGGCTTGGTACGTCTATAACCACAGCGGGTTCATCTTCCTGCTCCCCAACCTGGAACAAGAGAGTCTGTTCCGGCAATACGATCAAACCGTCCCCGGTTCGCTATCCAACCCGTACGGAATGCCCGCTGCGCCGAACGCCGGACTGCTCAGCGCCACTCACCCGAACGCGTTCGTCCAAAGCCAGAAACTGAAGGTCTTCACCTGTCCGTCCGACCGTGAACCAGAAATCGTTTCCAATGCGCTATCGGCGACGGACTTTTATCAACGCCCCAACACGGCGCGAAGCAATTACCTGTTTAGCTCGGGACAATACACCGACTACGATGCTCCGACCGCATGGCTGAGCGCCCGTTATGGCGGTGCCTTCGGCCACAATACCCGGACAAAGATTTCGGAAATCACGGACGGCACCAGCAACACCATTGCCATCGGGGAATCGGTGCAGCGAAAGGAAGGCACGGGCACCAGCACGTCGTTCGGGCCGTATTGGGGATCCGGTACCCACACCGCCACGATCGGACGTGTTCCCGAAACCGATCCGCGATTCGCCATCAACGCCCAGTTTGATCCCACTTGCACACCGAAGGGACCACGCTGCACGTACGCTTGGGTCTTCGGCAGCTTCCACTCGGGCGGCGCGAACTTCGTCATGTGCGATGGATCCGTCCGGTATATCCGTGAGACGATCACCTACTCGAACTTCTTCTGGATGAACACCAAGGCGGGTGGCGAGACCCTCACGGAAGACTTCTAATTGAGCCCGGCGATCAATCCGAACGACGGGTTGATCGCCTTTGGGTTTCCGGTTTTATCCCCACTTTTCATCACTTCGGGAGTTTCCCTTCCATGCGACGCGGCAACATCATTCGGTTCGGCCTCTGTTTCGCGTTAACTTTCGTTCCGGCCGTTTTGGTCGGTTGTGGCGAAACGGATAAACGGGAAAACATCATCGTCAAAGGAAATGTGACAGTCGACGGAAAAGCGATGGGCGGTGTAACCCTCTCCTTTTTCTCCCCTGGCGAAAAAGTCGCCGTCGGAACCGTGAATACGCAGGATGACGGCTCGTACGAAATCATGTTCAAGGCCCATGCCGGCGAAGGCAACTATAAAGTGACCGCCAAGAAAATGCAGGCGAAACCCGGAACGAAGACTTTCGACAAAGGCGACGGAATCGACGATTACCAACTCGGTATTGCATCCGGTGCCAGCGGAGGAAGCATCCACCTGTTGCCGGAGAAATACTCCAGCGTCGATCGTACCGATTTGACTGCGGTTTTGCAGAAAGGCCAAAACGATTCGAAAAACTTTACGATCAAAACGAAATAATAAGAACGGCCGTATTTCGCAAACCCGGGAATTTCTTCCCGGGAATCCTTGATAGGATCTGTACAGCTGTCCTATGTGATGAACGGGGGTGTGGCTGGACGAGGCACCCGCGAAACGCCAGACGGTTGATTCTCAGCTTGGCGGCGATCCAGCACACCCCGGTATTGAACCAAAGCCCGTGTACATATTTCGCTCGGTTATCGATTTGGGCAATCACATTCGAGCCAAATCACACTCGAATATTCAGCAATTCAATGCGAGAAAGCTAAGCATTTAGACAGCACTCGCTGGTGAAGGATGGCGGCCCATTCGCGGGGAGACTTCCTCTCCCACTCGTGCAGAGTCTTCATTGTTGCGGCCGAGTTCGCGGACAGCGGCGTCCCACGAGAGGCCGCAGGCGCGGTGCTTGGTGGCACAGTCGAACTGCGGCGGTGGATTGCGGGCGCGAGCGGGCATGGCGGTGGTCCGGAGCGGAACGTGAAGGCCAAGAGTTGGTGCACATATAAAGTCCCAGACGAAGTCGCGAGAGAGGCGTAACGCAATAACCATCAAATTCGTTTTCTAACTCGCCAACCCGTGCCGAGACAATTGCCGGGATGATCCGCAGGTTACGCGCTGCGGGCCAGCGGAGGCGTTCGTCACGTCCGGCGGCACGGTACGCCTGGGAAGGGGCGGCTGTCCGGCCGTTGGGGTAAGTCCCGCCTGCCCGCGCGGCGGAGCGCCGAATACAACAACCCGCGCGAACCTTGGGCGGATGGGCGTCGTATTTGCCCCCAAGCCCCTGGCGTGGAGTAGCGCGAACATGGCCGAAGTCGTCGTCGAAACCCGAAGCCTCACCAAGATTTACCGCGATTTCTGGGGCCGAAAGAAGAAAACCGCCCTCAACGCCCTCGACCTCACCATCGAAAAGGGCGAAATCTTCGGCCTGCTCGGGCCGAACGGCTCCGGCAAAACCACCACCATCAAACTCCTCCTCGGCCTGCTGTTCCCCTCCGGCGGGGACGCCTTCGTCTTCGGTCAGCCGGCCGCGAAGGTCGAAAAGAACGAAAAGATCGGCTACCTGCCGGAAGAATCGTACCTGTACCGCTTCCTCAACGCCGAGGAAACGCTCGATTTCTACGGCCGGCTCTTCAACATCTCCTCCAGCGTCCGCGAGAAGCGCGCCGCCGAGCTGATCGACATGGTCGGCCTGTCGCGCGACAAGAAACGCATCCTCCGCGAATATTCCAAGGGCATGCGGCAGCGCATCGGCCTCGCGCAGGCGCTCATCAACGACCCCGACCTCGTCATCCTTGATGAACCGACCTCCGGCCTCGACCCCGAAGGGACCCGCTGGATGAAGGACCTCATCCTCGACCTGAAGAAGAAGGGGAAGACGATCCTGATGTGCAGCCACCGCCTCGAAGACGTTCAGGACGTCTGCGGGCGGATCGCGATTCTTCACAACGGGGACCTGCAGGAACTCGGCGCGGTCGAAAAGCTGGTGGAAGACCAGCAGCGCGTGCAGATCCAGGCGAGCGGACTGCAACTGACCCCGGCGCTCGAGAACGACCTGCGGGGCGTGATCGAGAAGCACGGCGGCACCGTGGTGGACTACGGACACCCGAAGAGCACACTCGAAGACCTCTTCCTGCGGATCATCGAGGAATCGAAGGCGCGGCCCGGCCGCCGCTACCTGCCGCCGACCGACGCGGCGGCGAAGAGCTGATCGTCGTTCCGATCCCCGTCTTCCGTCCTCTGACTTCTGAGATTCGCGATGACCGGCCCGGCCTTGTTCGGCATTCTGATCCTCGACCGCGAACCGCTCGCGTTCCAGCACCTGCCCGGCCTCGTGCAGGTCTGGCTGCAGGACGCCGGCGGATTCGCCGCCGTCGGGCTGTTCGCGTACCTCCTGACCGCGATCTGGGGCACATCCGACAACTCCGAATCGACGAAGCTGCGCATGCCGTTGTCGTCGTCGATGCTGCTGATGGCGGTGGTGTCGCTATTGTGCTACGCCGCCTTCGCGGCCTGCTTCATCGCCGGCATCGGCAAGGAAATCCAGGAACAACGATCCGCGGCGATCGCCACGGAAGCGATGGCGTACGTGCCCCCGAAGCTCTCGCTGCGGCCTCAGCCGTTGCTGCTCGCCGCCGGGGGGCTGTTCGCGCTGCTGGGGCTGGGCCAGCCGTTCGTCCGCGACCTGTTCAAGCTCCGCTTCCGCCGCATCTACGCGATCGCCAAGCTGAGTGTGAAGGAAGCCATCCGCAACCGGCTGTTCGTCGTGTTCCTCATCTTCATGGGCATTTTCCTGTTCCCGGTGAAGTGGTTCCTGCCAAACAACAAGCCCGAAGACGAAATCCGCCTGACGCTGGACGTGACGGCGTTCGCCAGCACGCTGTTGCTGCTGGTACCGGCCGTGATCATTTCGGCGTTCCGCATCCCGGACGACATCAAGCAACAGACGATCTACACGATCGTGACGAAGCCGGTGGAGCGGTTTGAAATCGTGCTGGGCCGGTTCCTCGGTTTCGTCACGCTGATCTCGATCGCGCTGGGGCTGATGACGCTGGTCGGCTGGGTCTACATCACGTTCGGGACGACGTTCGACCCGAAGGCCGTCGAGGAAAGCCAGCGGGCACGCGTGCCGATCCGCGGAAAGATCGACTTCAAGGCGAAGAAAGAAGATTACGTCGGCGTGAACGTGGGTCGCGAGTTCGAATACCGCAAGTATATCGGCGGTTCGAAGTCGACCTCCGAACGGGCGCTCTGGTCGTTCGATGCGGTTCCGGCGTCGCTGGCGGATCCGGGCCGGGATTCCGTTCCGTGCGAATTCACCTTCGACATCTTCCGGCTGACCAAGGGGGAAGAAAACCGGGGCGTGGACATCAACATCCGCGTGGTGACGTGGCAGTGCGGCCAGGAGCCGCCGCCCGCGGACGTGAAGGACGGGCTGTGGCGCTGGACCGATTCCGCCAAGCAGGCGGCGTATGAAGCGAAGCGGAACGCGATCGACGAGAAGCTGCGGAAGAAGGAAGTCGGCGGTCCGAACGCCCCGCCGTCGCTGGCATACGCGAAGCCGGAAGTGCCGGAGGCGTGGAAGCTCGCCGACGGGCTGGCGGAGGAATTCGGGTTCTACGAGGTCGGCTCGGTCGAAGTGTACGACTACCACCCCGCGTCGATCCGCATCCCGTCCGGGCTGTTCCGCAACGCCCGCGCGGGCACGCCGCCCGGCGGAGCGCCGCGCGTCACGGTCTACGTGAAGTGTCTTTCCGGCGGCCAGATGCTCGGCATGGCGCAGGGCGATCTCTACCTGATGGACAGCGAGCGATCGTTCAGCGAGAACTACTTCAAGAACGCCGTCGGCCTCTTCTGCCGGGCGCTCATCCTCGTGGGCATCGCGGTCACGCTCAGCACGTACCTCTCGGGCGTGATCTCGCTGCTGGCGACGATGTTCCTGTACATCAGCGCCTACTTTTCCGAGCACTTGCGGGACGTGGCGACGGGCCAGAGCACCGGCGGCGGTCCGTTCGAATCGCTCACGCGGTTGCTCTCCGCCAGCACGCCGACGGCGCAACTCGACGAAACGGCCACCAAGACCACCATCGACATCGGCGACCGGATCTTCCAGTGGGTGTTCCGCCGCTACGAGAACGTGGTGCCGAACATCGACGCGTTCACCTGGACGAACTACCTGAAGGAAGGCTTCAACATCAACGTCGAGTACCTGATCGTGAACGCGATCATCCTGTTCGGCTACCTGCTGCCGTGGGCGTTGCTGTCGTATTACCTGATCCGCAACCGCGAAGTGGCGGCGTAACATGGCGAGCGGGGGGCGTCAGCCCCCTGATTCTCGTATCGCTCGAACAGAATCAGGGGGCTGACGCCCCCCGCTCGCCAAATCGTTCTCGGAGCTCCTGCTACCATGGCCAACCCGTTCCAGAAAGCCGTGACGCGCCGGAAGTGGACCTACTTCCTGCTCATCATCGGGCTGTTCACGCTGAGCCTGTTCTGGCGCGGCAAGATCCCCCTGCCACTGGCGAACGAGGATCGGGCCACTTACCTGAACCAACTGCGCCGCGGCGGGGCGGACGAGGCGGTCGCGCCCGAGCCGGCGACGAACGCCGTGGCGGCGGCGGCGGACTGGCTCTATAGCCGGACCATCGAGAAGCAGGCCAGCGCCGACGCGCTCGAACTCCGCGAACTCGAACAGGGCGACCCGGAGATCACCAGCACCGCGATGCGTCTGGGCACGCTCGGCTCTCGCGGCTTCGTCATCACGGCGCTCTGGAAGGCCGCCATCGAGAAGTTCAAGCGCAACGAATGGCATGAATTCGAGTTCCTCGTCCGCACCGTCACCCGCCTCCAGCCGAACTTCACCACGCCCTGGATCTATCAGAGCTGGAACCTGTCGTACAACGTGTCGGTCGAGAACGATCGCCTCAACGACATGTACTTCTACATCACCCGCGGCATCGAACTGCTGGCGGAAGGCGAGCGCATGAACCGAAAATCCCCGGACATGCGCTACCAGATCGGCTTCTACTACCAGAACAAATTCAGTGTCTCGGACAAGGTGCGCACGCTGTCGTCGCTGTTCCAGCTGAGCAACATCCCGCCCGGGGAGCGCAACGCAAAGCTGTTCCGCAAGGACGGTCAGATCGACCTCGCCGAGTTCGGCGACTTCGCCCGCAAGAACCCGCAGCTCTGCCGCCGCCTCTACGACCAGTTGGGGTACACGCGGCCCGAGCAGATCGTGCAGTTCCTCGAAGACAACCAGAACGTGCCGACGCGCTTCGACAAGAACCGCAACGACCGGCTCTTTCCGGCGGAACAGCAGTTCCCGGCCCTGCCGATCAAGCTGCCGGAGTCGGGTTCGGCCAAGGCGCTTGCCGACCGCTTCCGTTTCACGGCGATGGTCGCGCCGTCCGAGACGAACGACTCCTTCGACGCCTTCCAGGCGGCCGGGGCGTGGTACGCGTACTCCATGGAGCCGTTGCCGCCGACGCCGGCGAGCGGCCTGCCGGAATACGCCCCCGACCTGAAGGGGGTCGACCGCTTCAAGTACCGCATCCCGAAATCGCCGATGCTGATCCTGTTCCGCCAGGCGTGTCCGCGGGCGCAGACCTATCGCGCCGAGCGCCACACCAAGGAAGGCTGGTTCGACGCCGACTCGAAATGGCGGCCGGACCTCCGCGCCGACTCCGAGGCCGACCGCTGGTTCCCCCGCGGCGTCGACGGGGTGCTCGAGACCCCCTCGAATTCCCAGGTCGAATGGGATCGCGCCTTTTCCCTCTGGTCCGACCACGCGCGCCTCAACGGCCTGCGCCTCTCGCCGGAAACCCTCGCCAACCTCGAGCGCGACGCCCAGGGCGTGCCGGACGATTACGGCCTGCTCAACATGGACGAAGAGCAGTTGAAGATGCGCGGGCTGACCAAGCGCGGCCGCGACGCCCGCATGGCGTTGCGCACCTATTACCAGCAACTGCCGGTTACGAACATCGAGTACTTCGTGAGCAGCAGCGAAACCGAGCGGGACCCGATCATGATCGACGCCCGCAAGAAGCTGATGGAGGCCAAGCAGGCCGATACCGCCGGGGACAAACCCAGCGCCAAGAAACTGTATGCGGAAGGGATCAACCTCTACCGCCAGGCGCTGCGCCGGTTTCCCGCGTACCACCGCAACCGCTCGCAGAAAGCCGAGGAGGATCTCCTCGAAACGCAAATGCAGCTGACGCGCCTGCTCGAACTGGATCCGGAAGTCGATTCGCTCGCCCGCAAGATGAGCGTGGCGGCCCGGGGCGTCATCACCGGCGCCGACGAAGACGCCCTTCGCCAGATCATCGCGTTGAACCTGGCGCGTCGCGTTGCGGGTACGCTGGTCACGGTCCTCGACCCTCGCGTAGTCGCGCGGGCCGCCGAACTCGTGAAGGCCGCGGCTACCGACCCCACGGTGAAGCAACGAATCCCCGTCGTGGCTCAAGGCCCCGACGCGGTCGCCCGCTGGCTCGTGACCGAAGGCGAATACAAGTATCTCTGGGACTATGTGACCGACGGCTCGGAAACGGACGAAAACCGCTGGATCTCCAAGGACAACGAACGACAGTTGCTCGACCGGATGCGGAACATCGCTCCGGGAGGGTGATCCCCCTCAACTGTTGTCGCTCGCCGGACCCGGCACGGGATCGTCCCATGCCGGGCCGCTCGATTCGTCGGTTACGCTCTCCACGGACTCACCCAACCGCCAGCCCGCGATCTCCGGGAACGTGTCCGCCACCGTGCCAATTTGATCGAGCGTCAGTTCCTCCACGCGAGTTCCCGGATCGAGCCGGGCATTTTCCAGGATCCTCTGCACCGCGTCCGGGCCTGCCTCCGCCGGCAGTTGCATCCGCAGCGCCTCTTCCAGCGTGTGGCTCGGATATTCCTGCCGCAAATACACCACCATCGCGCCCCGGCCAGCGGCCTCGTCCTCGAAGATCGCGTACTCCCCATCGCACGAGATCGCGCCATAACGCGACAGTCGATCGTCGCAGCGGATGTAACCGGGGTTGTTGTTCCGCCAGCCCACCGAACCGCCGACGCGCGTCTCGTTCCGGTAGCGCACCATCGGCTCGCCGCGGGAATCCCGACCCGTCAGCGGTTTGACGATCTTCGGCTCGCGATGGCCTCGCTTGTTGAGCAGGTCGCGTTCGATCTGCCACGCCGCCTCGACGCTCCGCGCCTGCCGAGCCTTTCGCGACGCGTCCCGTGCCGCGTCCGCCCCGGCCGTATCGCCGGCATTCCGGCAGCGATCCCCGAACCGATCGATCCGATCGGCCACGTCCTCGATCGATTCCTCCGAACCGCTCGAACGGCGACTCGACGCCTTCGAACCGAAGAGCAGATTCAAAAGCCAGCGGATCAGGCCCATGATCGTCCCTCAGCGGTTGGGGTTGCCGTCCTCGTTCCGGTGGCCGAAGTAGTCCCGCGCCCACTGGTGCAACGCCGGTTTGCGGCTGCTCCATTCCCAGCAACCGCTCGCTCCGACGCGAACGTCGGCGGCCGGATCGAATCCGAACTCCGCCAGCTCGCGGTTGCGGAGGACGTAGCGCCGGTTCTCGATGTCGCCGTGCCAGAGGTGCAGCACGGTGCCCGGCACGCAGCCGAGCGCCGCGCGCACGTCGCGGTACTGGCGCTTCGCCCAGGCGGCGAAGTAGTCGCGGTGCCGGTTGTTGTCCCCAATGATGCGCCGGATGCACGGCGAAGTCCAGTCCCCGCAGACGGCGTGCGCGATCATGTGGTCGCCGCTGCCGGCGATGCACGCGTCGTACAACCCGTGGGCGTCCAGCCAGTCCCGCCGCGCCGCCCACGCGAACCCGGTGTGCCCGTGCGCCGCGAAGTCGCCCGCCAGCAGTTGCTGAGGCTGCCGACGATACACGGCCGCGAAGCTCGCCCAGGCGTCCCCTTCGCCGGTGTAAGTCATGTGCCCGCGCGGCAGCCGGATCGCGCGATCGAAGAGCTGCACGACCGGGAACTCGTCGAGGAGCTTCGCCGTCCGCACCGCCCAGTCCGGGCGCTCGAAGAGAATGTCGCCGTCGAGCCACGCGACCTTCCGCACCGACTTTGGCAGTTCGGAGATGGCGAGGTTGAGTAGCCGTTCCTTCTGCCACATCAAATCGCGGCCGCGAACCCGTCGCACGTTCGGATCCGCCGGCAACTCGAAGGGTTCCGATCCGAATGCGCACTCGACCGTGACGAGCCGCAGCCCGCTCCCTTCCATGCGTTCGCGGAAGCGGTCGTAGTTCCAACGCTTGGTTCGATAGCCGTGGGAATTGAAATACGTCGTGAGCAGGACCAGGTCGGCGGCGGGATCGTAGCGCTCGGCGGCGGCGATGGTGGACATGGCAGGTGGGAAAAGAAGAAGCCCGGTCCTCGACCGGGCTTCAGAGATGCGATTACTTACTTGATCTTTGCGCTCGGCGTCGCGTCGCCGGGGAGCTGCCCGGTCGCCCAGTTCAACCCGCCGAACAGGTGCTTCTGGAAGCCCGCGTCCTTCCAGACTTCCTTCATGTGGCCGAAGGCGGTGTAGAAGACCTTGCCCTTGCCTTCCTCCCGGCACCAGGCGAGGGCGTAGTCGTTGTCCTTGCGCAACTGGTTGGCGTTCGGTTTGAAGGAGCCGTCCTCGCAGCTGAAAATGATGTGCAGCTTCGAGCGGCTGTAGGGTTCGTCCTTGAAGATGTAGATTTCGTCCTTGTACGACTGGCCGTTGGTGAAGCCGGCGGCGGCGGGGTGCTTGGGGTCTTCGATCTTCACCTTCACGGTGGTGATGGGCGGGTGGGTCTTGAAGTACGCGCCGAGGAGTTCGCCGTAGGCGGTGAGGTTGTAGAGCGTGTCCGAGCCGCAGTGGGTGCCGGCGAAGGCGCCGCCGGCGCGGGTCCACTCGATCAGGTCGTTCAGTTCTTCCTTCGTCGTCGGGTTGCCGGTGGTGAAGAAGAGCACCGCGTGGAAGTTCTTCAACGTCTCCTTGTTGATCCGGCCGCAGTTCTCCTTCTCGACGGTCTTGCCGGTACGGGCGCGGTAGTCGGCGCTGTACTTCTCGAGGGCGGTCGTCGTGACTTCCGGGCCGTCCTTCTTCGGCTTGTACTTTACCTTGGCGTCCGGGTCGCCGGTGAATCGCCAGCAGGTCACGTCGTAGCCGTTCTTCGGGCCGATCTCCTTGAGGACATCCTCGGCGACGCCGATGGAGTCGTGGATGAAGCCGCCGCTGTGGGTGACGAGCAGGAGCTTTTTGTTCTCGGCGGTCGCGGCGAGCGAAGTGACCGCGACGAGTCCGAGCGTCAGCAGGAACCGGGTGATCCGCATGGGAATCTCCGATGGGGGAGGGAAGCCACGCGGTGCATTGTAGCGAAACGCCGCCGTCGCTCAGACGGCGACGAGGTCGCGGGACTCGTCCGCGAGGTGCGGCGGGTGCCAGTCGTGGCGCGCCAGCATTTCGCCATACTCGGCGAGGTTCGCGACGACGGTCTCGGGGCGATAGGCGTAGCGCACCAGGTCCTCGCGCCGGGTGCCGCCGCTGAGGACCAGCACGGTGTGGAAGCCGAGCTGCACGCCGCCGAGGATGTCGGTCTCCATCGTGTCGCCGATCATGATGGTCTCGTCGGTGGCGAGGCCGAGTTCCTTGCGGGCGGCGCGCATCATGACCGGGCTGGGCTTGCCGACGCTGAACGCCTTCACGCCGGTGGCGAGTTCGAGCATGGCGACCATCGCGCCGCAGCCGGGGCGGACGCCGCCGTTCTGCGTCGGGCAGTTCGGGTCGAGATTCGTCGCGATGAGCATCGCGCCGCCGTGGATCATGCGCGTGGCCGTCTCGACGAGTTCGAGGTTGAAGGTGCGCCCTTCGCCGACGACGACGTAGTCGGGGTCGTGGTCGACGACGGCGTAGCCGTTCTGGTGGAGCGCGGTGAGCAGGCCGCCTTCGCCGATGACAAAGGCGGTGCCGTCGGGCTTCTGCTGCGCGAGGAAGCGCGCCGTGGCCATCGCGCTGGTGAAGACGTGCTGTTCCTCGACGTCGATGCCCATCCGCGAAAGCTTCGCGACGACGTCGCGCCGGGTGCGCTGGCTGTTGTTGGTGAGGAAGCGGAAGGGGATGTCGCGGTCCCGCAGTTGGCGGACGAACTCTCCGGCGCCGGGCAACAGCTCCGGGCCTCGGTACAGCACGCCGTCCATGTCGATGAGAAAGCCGAACGTCTCGTTCATGATTCCTTCGTGATCCTTGTGTCGGGTTGGCCCGGCGGCGGAGGGGGAGTGCCGTGGGCGATCCGGTCGTGAGAGGACGGACGGCGTGGGAGTTGCAGGTTCGATGCCAGAACGGAAAGGCTTGGATTCGTGGCCCGAATCGCGGCGCGGCTTCTACGGACTGCGCGCGAACTGGGCACCGGTGGCGCGGTTGCTCTCGCCAACGTCCGTCCGGCGCGGTCTAATTGCGCTACTCCCGGAGGGTGCCCGATGCGTTGGTGGCTCCTCGCGATCGTCCTGCTCGGCGAGCCGCTCGCGGCGCAGCCGATCCCGTTCAACCCCGACCCGCCGAAGAAGGAACCGATCGGCGACCTGAACGCCGGGCGGGCGCTCCCCGCGGGCACCATCGCCCGCCTCGGCTCGCCGCGCCTCCGTTCCCGCAGCGATTCGTCCCACGGCCTGCAATTCTCCCCCGACGGCAAACTCGTCGTCCTCGCCGCCAGCCGCGACGAACTCTGGTGGTTCGACCTCGCCACCGGCCGCACGCTCCACCACGCCGAGTACCCCGTCGGCGGCATCCAGAGCGGCCGCCTGCGGGATGACGGCGCCCTGCTCCTCTTCCATTCCAAATCGGAGACCGACAACTCCCGGCATTTCGTCTCGCGGTTCGACCCGAAGCGCGCGAAGGTCGTCTCCGAAACCGTCATCGACGCGCCGGCGGTCGACCACTCCGAGTTCGACGCCGCCGGCTCGCGGCTCCTGGTGCAACGGGACAAGACGGTCACGGTCTTCAACGTGAACAACGGCGCGAAGCTCTGGAGCGTCACGCTCGATCGCAAGCCGAACGCGCCGCCGACGATCGCGCCGGACGGCTCGCGCGTCGTGGTCGGCACCGAGCGCGCGCTGGCGCTCCACGACGGCGCGACCGGCCAGCGCATCCGCGAACTGGATCGCCCGCCGGATATCCGCAGCGCCGGCGTGTCGGGTCTGACGATGTCCGCCGATGGCCGCTGGATCGCCGGCAACAGCCGCCAGGAGTGCGTCGTCGTGTGGGACGGGCGAACCGGCACACCCCGGCCGGTCCTGCCGAAGCAGAAGCTCGCGCTCGGCTTCGCGCCCGGCGGCCGGCTCTTCACCGTGGCCGAGTCCGGCGCCGTCGGGGAATGGAACGTCGAGACGGGTCGGCGGGAGCGGGAGTTTCCGATTCCCGTCGCCGACCGCGCCGCGGTGTCCGCCGACGGTCGGCGGATCGCCACGCGCGTCCATGACGGCGTCGTGCTGTTCGACCTCCCGGCCGACGGGCCGGCGACGCTCGCGACGATTTCCGCGGACCTGCCGGGGCTGCCGGACGAACTCCACTTCGCGCCGGACGGCGCGCTGGTCGGCCGGTTGCCGGAGTATGGCGGCTGGGCCGTCTGGAAGGAGGACCAACCGACGGCGACGCTGCTGCGGCCGGCGGGGAACGACGCCGTGATCGGGCTGGCGCGCGATCGGCAATCGTATCTGTCGGCGACCGAAGGTAAGTTCTCCGTCGGAAATCTCGAGGGCGGAACCCCGGCGACCTTCCGGTTCGATCTTTCGACCTCCGGCTTGAAACGGCTCGGCGCACTGTCGGGGGATGGCCGCACCGCCGTCGCGGTCCACGAGGAGGGGCTGACGCGCTTCGAGATGAGCACCCGCACGGCGAAGGTGATCCGCAGCCGATTCGCGAACCGCGGTGCCGGCACCGTGGCGGCGATGAGCACCGACGGACGCCTCGCCGCCACCGAAGGGTACGACCCCGTCTCGGACGCCCGGCATGTCGAGATCTTCTCGCTCGCCGCCGATCGGCCGCTGCGCGAGATTCCGCTGCGCGGTCCGGCGGAACGGCTGGCGTTCACACCCGACGGTCGCAGTTTGGCGATCGCGTTCACCACGACGACGCGCGACGGCGACCAGCAGAAGAACCTTCTGATTGTGGAACCGGAGACCGGGCGCGAACTCCTGCGCGTCGGCCCCGTGGCGAACGGGTCCGGGCCGCGGATGGCGCTGGCGGCGGACGGCCGGACCGCGGCATGGACGGTTGACGGTGAAGTCCGCGTGTATGAATTGCTGACCGGCCAGGTCCGATCGAAGCTCGTGTTGGGGAATCACGACGCGCACGCCGTGGCGTTGGCGTCGGATGGTCGCACGCTGGCGGTGGCCGGCGCGGGCTGGCCGGTCATCCTGTGGGATCTGACCGGCGATTCGGAACCGGCGGGACTGCGCGCCGAGGAGTGGGAGGCGGCCTGGCGGGACCTCATCGGCGCGGACGCGACGAAGGCGTACCGGAGCGCGCGGCGCATGGCGCGGGTTCCGGCCGAAGCGATCCGCTTTCTGAAGGAGCGGCTGAAACCGGCCGCGCCGCCGGACGCCCCGGCCCTCGCGCGGGCGCTGGCGAACCTGGACGCGCCGGCATTCGCCGACCGTCAAAAGGCGTCGAAGGAGCTCCGGGCGCTCGGCGAGCTGGCGGTCCCGGAACTGACGCGTGTCCTGGAATCGACCGATTCCGCCGAAGTGCGGGAGCGGATCGAGACGTTGCTCAAGCAAGGCCGAAAGCCGACCCCGGAAACGATTCGAGCGGTGCGCACGGTCGAAATCCTGGAATGGATGGGGACGGCGGAGGCACGGAGCGTGATCCGCGATCTGGCCGGAGGCGCGGCGGGAGCGATGCAAACGCGGGAAGCGATGGCGGCCCGCGAGCGGATGAAATAACGATCGTCGATTTGTCCGCGCTTTCGGTTCCGATGTGAAGCTGTAGCGATTCCCCGGCCGCGCGTCGCGGCGGTCAAATCCGTCCCAACCCCGTCATGAGGCAAGCGAAGCAGAGTCCAACCGGCAACCCGGCGATTTCGCAGACTCTACCGGTTGAAGAGGTTCGCGATAATCCTCAGGATGGACGATAAGTCCCGACACGGCGCCGGGTTGTCGAAACCGACTTCATCGGTAGAATTTCAGTCTTTCGGACAATCGGACCGTCGTGGACGGGGGATGCAGGGCTTGCAGCGATGCGGTTCCAGTTGATCGATCGAATTGACGGCTGGGAAGCGGGCAAGAACCTGCGGGCGGCGAAGTTCCTGGCGCTGGGGGAAGAGTACCTCGCGGACCACTTTCCGCGCTTCCCGGTGATGCCGGGCGTGCTGATGTTGGAGGCGCTAGTCGAAGCGGCGGCGTGGCTCTGGCGGGCATCGACCGATTACCGGCATCCCGCCATCGTGCTGCGGGAGGTTCGGAACGTGAAGTATGGCACGTTCATGCAGCCCGGCCACCGGCTGGACGTGAGCGTGGATCTGGTGAAGGACGAAGGGGCGACGGCGGTGTTCCGCGGAAAAGGGACCAACGACGCCGGCGAGGCGACGGTTTCGGCGCAGTTCACGCTCCGAGGTTACTCGTTGAGCGAGCGCGGCCCGGCCGGGGTGGCGGCGGACGAGAAGTTGCAGAAGCACTGGCGCGAGCGATGGGCGCTGTTGACCGGGGAATTGCGGCCAGTGCGGAATGCGGAGTGCGGAGTGCGGAGTTAAAGACAAAAATCGTTTAGCGGCGACGCGGAGTCTTCGGAGCGGAGCGCGGAGAAACAGAATGCAGTTGAAGGACCAAGTGGCCCTCGTCACCGGCGGAAGCCGGGGCATCGGCAAGGCGATCGTGCAGAAACTCGCCGCGCAAGGCGCGAAGGTGGCGTTCGTCTATCGCGGGGCGAAGGACGCGGCGCTGGCGCTCCAGGCGGAGATCACCGCGGCGGGCGGGGTCGCGAAGGCGATCCAGGCCGACGTGGCGGACCCGGCCGCGGCCGAGGTGGTCGTGGGCGGCGTGCTGGCGGACTGGGGCCGCGTGGACATCCTCGTGAACAACGCCGGGGTCATCCGGGACGGGCTGTTCATCCGCATGGAGGCCGACGCCTGGAACACCGTCATCCAGACGAACCTCAACGGGACGTTCTGGTTCTGCAAGGCGGTGGCGAACCAGATGGCGCTCAAGCAGCGCTATGGCCGGATCATCAACGTGTCGAGCGTGGCGGCGGAGCATGTGAACCAGGGACAGACGAACTACGCCGCGAGCAAGGGCGCGGTGAACTCGTTCACGAAGGCGCTGGCGGTGGAGTTGGGCAGCCGGAACGTGACCGTGAACGCGGTGGCGCCGGGGTTCATCGCGACGGACATGAGCGAAGCGGTCCGTTCGAAGGCCGGGGATTTCATCGAGAAGAAACTGGTCCCGCTGCGCCGTCTGGGCCAGCCGGACGATATCGCGAACGTGGTGGCGTTCCTGGCCGGGCCGGGGGCCGCGTACATCACCGGACAAGTCATCACCGTCGACGGCGGCCTGAGCCTCGGCGCGGTGACCGGATGAGGGATTTGCAATGACGCAGGACGACATTTTCCAGAAGGTGAAGGCGACGCTGGTCGACGCCCTGAACCGGGACGACGACGAAGTGACCGCTTCGTCCCGCCTGCAGGCGGACCTGGGCGCGGAGTCGATCGACTTCCTCGACATCGTCTTCCGGCTCGAGCGCGAGTTCGGGATCAAGATTCCGCGCGGCGAGCTGTTCCCGGAGTCGATCTTCCAGGGCGATCCGTCGCTGGTGGCGGGCGGCAAGATCACCGAGAAGGGCCTTGCGGAACTGCGCGACAAGATGCCGTTCGCGGACCCGGCCGAGCTGGACAAGTTCGCGGCCGACCCGAAACTCGACAACATGGGCGACCTGTTCACGGTGAACCTGATCGTCCGGTACCTCAAGGCCAAACTGGGCGCGTAAGAGAAGCCCAGGGACGATCATCCCTGGGCTTCCGGCGATTATCATGCGCTGGATCTGGATCGACCGCTTCACGCACTTCGAGTCGAAGAAGTCCGCGACGGCGGTGAAGTGCCTGAGCCAGGCCGAGGATCACTTCGGCGAGCATTTCCCCGGCTACCCGGTGATGCCCGCGCCGCTGATTCTCGAAGGCCTCGCGCAGACCGGCGGCATTCTCGTCGGCGAAGCGAACGACTTCCGGGAGAAGGTCGTCCTCGCGAAGATCCCGAACGCGAAGTTCCACCGCGAGGCGATGCCCGGCGAAACACTGACCTACACGGCCGAGATGGTGGACCTGCGGCCCGAGGGGGCCGTGATCAAGGGCCGCGTGACCTCCGACGGCGACCCCATCGCGGAGGCCGAGATCTTCTTTGCCCACCTGGATCAGAACCGATCCGCCCAGATGTTCGGCGACCATAATTTCGTCTTCAGCGGCGAGCTGAAATACCTGTTGGGTATCGCGAAGCGGGTCGCGGTGCCGGAAACCCCGGCGTGACGGCGACCGGACGAGCATTGACAACGAGCGTGGCCACTATGTCCGCACCGCACCGCCGGGCCGTTTTCACCAGCCTGGGCGCGATCACGCCGATCGGCGATGGCCCCGCCTTCCGGGACAACCTCCGCGCCGGGACCGTCGGTATCCGCACCATCCAGGCGTTCGACGCCTCCGCGCTACCGTGCCGGATCGCCGGCGAATTCCCCCAGCCCTTCGACGCGAAGAAGTACATTCCGGCGTCCAACAAGGACGGCCGGAAATCGCTCAAGAACATGGCGAAGACGGTGCAGATGGGCCTCTGCGCCGCGCAACTGGCCATGGACGCCGGCGGCCCGAAGCCGGGCAGCATGGATCCGTTCCGGTTCGGCATCGAGATCGGCTGCGTGATGGTGGCGAGCGAACTGGACGACCTGGCCGGCGCCGCCAAGCATACGATCACCGAAACGTCCCGCGTCATCGACATGGCGAAGTGGGGCCACGAAGGGCTGGAAAAGATCACGCCCTTGTGGATGCTCAAGTATCTGCCGAACATGCCGGCGTGCCACGTGTCGATCTTCTTCGACGCGCAGGGGCCGAACAACACGATCACCGGCGGCGACGTGGCCAGCACGCTGGCGCTCGGCGAGGCGTTCCGGCTCCTCCAGCGCGACGCCGCCGATTATTTCCTCGTCGGCGGCACCGACTCCAAGATCAATCCGCTCAGCTTCACGCGGAACAACCTGTTCGTCCCGTTCACGCGGAACAACGCCGCCCCCGCGACGGCGGTCCGGCCGTTCGACCGGGACCGCGATGGCGTCGCGGCCGGCGAAGCGGCGGTCATCTTCGGCCTCGAAGAGTTGTCGCACGCCACGAAGCGCGGCGCGACGATCCTCGCGGAACTCGCCGGGTTCGCGTCGGGCTTCGATCGCGGCAAGCGCGGGCCGGTGCTCGCCGGCGTGATCCGCAACGCGCTCAAGGATGCCGGCATCGGACCCGCGGATGTCGATCATGTGAATGCGAACGCCGGCGGCTCGATCGCCCTGGATGCCTTCGAGGCCCGCGCGATCCACGAGGTCTTCGGCAAGAGCGTGCCCGTGTTCGCCCTCAAGGGGCAGACGGGCAATGCCGGCGCGGCCTCCGGCGCGCTGGAACTGGCGGCCACGGTGCTTTCGCTCCATCATGGTGAATTGCCCGGCACGCAGAACTGCACCGACGTGGGAACGGAATGCCCCGTGACCGTTCACGTCGGCGCGCCGCGGCCGGTGGCGAAGCCCTACGCCGTGAAGATCAACTACACGGACATGGGCCAGTGCGCCGTGGCGGTCGTGAAGCGGTGGCAGGATTGATTTCCACCATCGACGGGGGAACGGACCGTGGGTGAGAACGATCCGCGGGTGTTCTTCGCCGCGGAGCGAACCTTGCTCGCCTGGCTGCGGACGGGCCTGACGATCGCGGGCCTCGGCTTTGTGGTGTCCCGCTTCGGGCTGTTTCTGCGGCTGGTGGGAACGAATACCGGATCGCCCGTCGAGACGCGCGGTGCCGCGCTCATCGGTGCCGGTCTGGTCGTACTGGGCGCGATGGCGATCCTGGGGTCGGCCTGGCAGCATGTCCGGTTCTGCCGGACGCTCGGTCGCGCGGAGCGCCCGAACGGCTACTGGGGCGGCTGGGCGATCGGTATGTCCTGCCTGGTCGGTGCCGCCGTTCTGTTCCTGGCGGTCTTTCTGGGGGCGAGTTGATCGCTTCCGTCGTTCGAGGTCTGGGTCCAACCATGCGTCGTCGCGTCGTCATCACGGGGATCGGGTCGATCACGCCGCTGGGCCATTCGCCCGAGGCGACGTTCGAGGCCGCGCTGCGGGGCGAGTGCGGCGTGGACTACACCACGCGGTTCGACGCGCGGGCCTTTCCGACCCAGATCTCGGCGGAGGTGAAGGGCTTCCGCCTGGACGACTGGCTGCCGAA
This sequence comes from Gemmataceae bacterium, assembly GCA_019636445.1. Classification (GTDB taxonomy): domain Bacteria; phylum Planctomycetota; class Planctomycetia; order Gemmatales; family Gemmataceae; genus Limnoglobus. Next base: position 103,770 of record JAHBXO010000013.1, read on the forward strand.
CGCCGCCGAGTACGTGAAGGCGGGCGAGAACACCAAGTTCGCGCTGGTGGCGGCGCAGCAGGCGTTGCGGGACGCCGGGTTGCTGCAGTCCGCCGGCGCGGACCGCACGCGGTTCGGCGTCTACCTCGGCTCCGGCGAAGGGGCGGAGGATTTCTACAGCCTCATCGATTCGATCGGCCGCGCCGCGGACGCCAACGGCTTCCGCGCCGACGCCGGCCAGTTCTGCCGCACCGCCAAGGACCTCTTCGACCCGCGCCGCGAAGCGGAGTTCGAGATGCACACCACGGCGGGGCACCTCGCCGAGGAGTTCGAACTGCTCGGGCCGAACTTCACCTGCCTGACCGCCTGCGCCGCCAGCGCCCAGGCGATCGGCGAGGCGACCGAGTTCATCCGCCACAACGACGCCGACCTGATCCTCGCCGGCGGCGCGCACAGCATGATCCACCCGCTCGGCGTGACCGGGTTCAACCGCCTCACCGCCCTGTCGACTCGCAATGCCGAGCCGAAGCGCGCCAGCCGCCCGTTCGACCTCGATCGCGACGGGTTCGTGTTGGGCGAAGGCGCGGGCATGGTGATTCTGGAAGAGCTGGAGCACGCGAAGAAGCGCGGCGCGCGAATCTATGCCGAATTGACCGGCTACGGCACCACCGGCGATGCCTACCGCATGACCGACCCGCACCCCGAAGGCCGCGGCGCGGTCAAAGCGATGCGCGACGCGCTCAAGGATGCCCGGCTGGCACCCGATGACATTGGGTACATCAATGCCCACGGAACGAGCACGGCCGCCAACGACGAGTGCGAAACCGCGGCGATCAAGGGTGCCTTTGGCGAGAAAGCTTATAAAATCCCGGTGAGTTCGAGCAAGAGCATGCTCGGCCACCTGATCGCCGCCGGGGGCGCGGTGGAGTTGATCCTCAGCATCCAGGCGATGTTGCGGGGCGTGCTGCCGCCGACCATCAACTACGAGACGCCCGACCCGAAGTGCGATCTCGACTATGTGCCGAACGTCGCCCGCGAAAAGGCGGGCATTCGGAATGTGCTCTCCAACAGTTTCGGGTTTGGCGGACAGAATATAACGCTGATCGCCAGCCGGTTTTGAGTTCGGACGGGAATTTCCGGGCAAGTTTTCCCGGATTTCCCGTTACCCTGAACGTTGCCCGGTGTTGAATCGTTTTCCCTCCGGAGACTGCTCCAGTGCCCGACTGGATGTATTTCGTCCTGATCTTCGTGTTCGGTCCGGTGCCCATCACGGCGCTGTTCGTACTCGCCTGCTACCTGTACTACCGCCGGTACTACGTCCACGTCATCACGCGCATCTTCCAGGAGAAGCCGCTGTTCGTGATCCCGCGCGGGGAACCGAACGCCGAGGCGGAAGACGTGCGCATCCCCACGCCCGAAGGCCGAACCCTGCGCGGCTGCTACCTCCCGACGACCCAGTCGCAGCGCAAGGGCGTGATCCTCTTCGGCCTCGAATTCGGCTCCGATCGCTGGTCCAGCCAGTCCTATTGCGATCGCCTCCGCGCCGACGGGTATGACGTGTTCGCCTACGAACCCCGCAACCAGGGGGACAGCGACAAGGACGCCTCCTACGAACCGCTGCAATGGGTGACGGACCGCGACCTCGACGACGCCCGCGCTGCGCTGGAATACCTGCATTCCCGGCCCGACGCCGACCCGCACGGGGTCGGCCTCTTCGGCGTCAGCAAGGGTGGCAGCCTCGGCCTTCTGCTTGCCGCCGAGGACCGCCGCGTCCGTTGCATCGCCACCGACGGCGCGTTCGCCACCTACACCACGATGGTGCCGTTCATCCGTAAATGGGTGAGCATCTACATCAAGCGCCGCGAATGGCTGCGGAAGCGCATCCCGGACTGGTTCTACGGCCTGCTCGGCAACGCCGCGCTCGACGAGGTCCGCAAGCAGCGCGGCGTCGAGTTCGTGTCGGTCGAGAAAGCCGTGCGCAAGATGCGCCAGCCCTGGCTCGCGATCCACGGCGGCGGCGACACCTACATCAAGCCCGAAATGGCCGAGACGCTCGTCGGCCTCGCCAAGCGATCCGCCGCCAAGGAACTCTGGATGGTCGACGGAGCCAAGCACAACATGGCGCTGCACATCGCCGGCGAGACTTACCACGATAAACTCGTGGAATTCTTCGACCGCCACCTCGGTGCTCCGTCGCTGGCGCGCCGCGGTCTCGCCGTACCGGACCGCGTCACTGCCGCGAAGGCGTGACGCGCCGGTCGATTTTCCCCAATCCCTTCAAGTTTCCTGATCCAAACAACCGATACAAACGAGAGACACGGAAGTCTCCCGGCGCGTCTTCGCGCCCGGGTGGGCACGGAGGCTCGTCCATGAATCGGCAGGCGCGGTTGGCACTGGTGACGGCTGCGTGGGCGACGGGGGTCGTTCCGGTGTTCGGCCAGGCGCCGGCGGCCGCACCCAGCGGCGGGCCGGTGTATGTCATGAAGACCGCCGGCCAGCCCGAACGTCGCGTGCAAGTCCTCAAGAGTGAAACGCAGCCCGACGGTTCGATCCTGACCGACGTGAAGGACCTCGGCACCGGCACGATCTACACGCTGACGAATCCGGCGTTCCTCGGCAAACCGGCCGCCCCGGCGACGCCATCGGTCGGCGTGACCGCTCCGACGCCGACGCCCGCTCCGCTGCCCGCGGTTCCCGCCGCGGTGGCCGGCGCGCCGCTGCCCGCACCCGCATCGCCCGCGTTCGCACCCGGTACCCCGCGACCACTCTTCGGCCAGTTCCCGAACCAGCGAACGGCGAGCACCACCCCTGTCAAAGAACGTCTCGTGCCCGTTGACCAGGCGGCTGCGAACGGCTTGCCACAAGCGCGGGGCCGCAAGACCGATCCGTTGCTGGCCGGGATGGCGTCGCGCTCGCCGAACGAGCCGCCCAACGTGATGGCCAAGGTGTTCGGCGACCCAATGAAGAACCAACCGCTGCCGCGTGTGGGCGTGCTTCCGCCGGCCCCGGTGGACGCGACGGCGCTCGCGCCGAAGCCGAAGGCGGTCCCCGGCGTGACGGTGGTGACCCCGACAGCGGGGCCGGCGCAACCGATCTCCCGGCCGGCGGACCCGGCACTGTCGCCGCGGCCCGCGCTACCGGTGCCGAAGCCGGCCGTCGCGGCGGTGCCGCCTCCCGCGATGGCGAAGCCCACGGATGCGGCCGTCGCCTTGGCGATCCCCGCGATCGACGCCAACGCCAAGCCGAGCGCCGCGACCGGTCTCTTCGACAGCCAGACGGCCCCCACGGGCGTAGTGCTGCCCAAGATCGACGAACCCGCCGCATCGCCGGCTCCCGCCGTGTCTCCGACAGTGGTGCCCGTGCCGGCCATCGCCGCGGCCCCGGCACCTACCCCGGCCCCGGTGCCCAATGTGCCCGTGCCGGCTATCGCCGCAGCACCGGCACCGGTGCCCGATGTGCCCGCCGTGGTCGTCCCGCCAGTCACGGAGCCGGTTGTCGCTATTCCGACGGTCTCGGTGCCCGCAGTTGCCGTGCCCGCACTGCCAGCCGAACCGGTGTCGGTCGCGGTGGCCCCAGCCGTTCCGATGGTCACCTCGGGGGAACTGCCGCGCGACGTGAAGCTGATGATCGAGGATATCAAGACCCACAAGCGGCCGTCGTTCCGGATGGAGAACGCGACGACGCTCGCCGAGTCGGCGTACGCGAAGCATCCGGCCGCGATCGAGGCGCTGCTGCACGCCGCCACGAACGACAAGGCCGGCGTGGTGCGCGGGCACTGCATCGCCCGGCTCTCCGAGATCGGCTATTCCGACCCGACCTACCTCAAGCTGCTGGACGCCTGGGCGAACGACCTGGAGCCGGCCGTGCAGCGCGCCGCCGTCGACGCGAAGGCGAAGCTGGGCCGATAGACTGACGGCATGATGCTTCCCACCTTCGGCACGACCGTGACCGCCGTTGACGGCGCGGCCGCCGCCGAGAAGCCCGACGCGCTGGCGATCGAAGAGCCGCTCGAAATCGTCCTCGTCCACGGGCCGGCGACCAACCGCCGCCGCTCGGCCGTGGCCGTGACGATGCGCACGCCGGGCCACGATATCGAACTGGCCGTCGGTTACCTCGTCGGTGAAGGGCTGCTCGTCGATCCGTCCGACCTCCTCGCCGTCGCGTCGACCGACGCGAACGCCATTCGCGTGGACCTCAAGCCCGGCGTCACCGGGAACCTCGACCGCCTCCAGCGGCGCGGCGCAATGAATTCCAGTTGCGGCGTCTGCGGGAAGACGACGCTGGATGCGATCGAAGCCGAGGGCGTGGCCGCGTTGTCGGCGGGGCCGATGTTGACATTCGACGCGATCCACCGGTTGCCGGATCGCCTACGGGCGGCGCAGGCGTCGTTCGCCGCGACGGGCGGTATGCACGCCGTCGGCTTGTTCGACGCGTTCGGGGACCTGCTGGCGCTGCGCGAGGATGTCGGCCGGCACAACGCCGCCGACAAGGTGATCGGCGCGGAGTTCCTCGCCGGGCGGCTGCCGCTCTCCGATCGCGTGCTCTTCTCGACCTCCCGCGCGAGCTTCGAACTGGTGCAGAAAGCCGCCGTCGCCGGCGCGCCGGTGTTCGCCGCCGTCGGCGCGCCCACCAGCTTGGCCGTGCAACTGGCCCAGCGCTTCGGCCTCACGCTCCTCGGCTTCGTCCGCGACGGGCGCTTCAACGTCTATGCCGGCGGCGAACGGCTCGGATTTGCGAATCCCCCGGCCGCTCCGCTCCGCTAGAATGACCGGATGCGATCCCTCCTCGCGGCCGCCGCGTTCCTCTGCCTCGCGCTTGGCCTTTCCGCGCACACCTTCCCCGGCATGCGAGCCGAACGCGAGATCGCCGTGCGCTTCTCCGCGTCGACGGTGCGCGTCAAATACAAGCTCGAAATCAACGCCGTCACGATGGCGGCCGAGGGGAACCAAATCCTCGCGAAGGACGACATCGCGAAGATCAAGGGCCTGCGCGACCTCGCGAAGGTCTACGCCGCCCGCAAGGCCGCGCTGCTCGCCGACGGCCTCGACGCCAAGCTCGACAACGGCGACCGCCTCGCGTTGAAGCACCGCGACGACCGCCTCGACATCGTCGCGGAAAGCGACCAGCAGTTCATCATCCGCTTCGAGTTCGAGGCGCCATGGAACCCGCCGGTCGGCACGAAATCGAAGCTGACGATCGACGATCACACCTTCGCCAACGCCGACGGCACCGACACCTTCCCCGGCAAGATCATCCTCACGCTCGCCGCGGACGGGCCGAACATCGACGTGGCGGACCTCGACGACCCGCGCAAGCTGCAGGGCAAGCCTCCGCTCGACCTGACGCCGAAGGAGAAGGCCCGCCTGCGCACGGCGACGGCGGAGTTCACGCGCACCGGCGACGCGGTCGCACCGACGGTTCCGGAGAAGGCGGAAGCGCCGATCGCACCGCAGGAGAAGCCCGGTCTCGTCGCCGGCCTCTGGACGAACGGCCTCTCCTCGCTCTTCGATTCCGACGCCGGCATCGGCGTCTTGCTCTTCGCCGCCCTCGTCTTCGGCGCCGGGCACGCCTTCACCCCGGGTCACGGCAAGACCCTCGTCGCCGCCTACCTCGTCGGCGAACGCGGCACCATCAAGCACGCCCTCGTCCTCGGCCTCACCACCACCATCGCGCACACCGGCTCCGTCATCGTCCTCGCCGGCGCGCTCTGGTACTTCTACGGCAGCCGGGTGCCCAAACAAGCGCAGGGCTGGCTCCAGTTCGCCGGCGGCATGCTCATCTTCCTCGTCGGCCTCTGGCTGCTCACCCGCCGCGCCGCCGGCAAGGCCGACCACGTTCACTTCGGCGCCGGCCACCACCATCACCACGGCGACGGTCACCATCACCATCACGGCGACCACGTACACAGCCACGATCACGCGCATGAACATGGCCACGATCATGTTCACGGCCCCGACTGCGACCACACGCACGACCACCCGACCGAAAAGCCCGGCTGGACGCGCGTGATCCTCCTCGGCATCGGCGGCGGCCTCGTGCCGTGCTGGGACGCCGTGATGCTCCTCTTCCTCGCGATCTCCTTCGGCCGGCTCGCCTTCGCCGTACCGCTGCTCATCGCCTTCAGCATCGGCCTTGCGGCGGTGCTGGTGCTGCTCGGTGTCGCCGTCGTCCTCGCGCACCGCCGCGGCGGGAAGAAATACGGCGAGCGCCGCTGGTTCAAACTGCTCCCCGTCGTCAGCGCCGCGTTGCTCGTGGCGATGGGCCTCTGGCTGGCCCGCGACGGCGTGCAGATGCTCATGCCCGCGAAGCCCATCGTCAATCAAAACAATTAGCCACGGATAAACACGGATGAAAACAGATCAGAAATCAATCCCTTTTTTCTGATCTGTTTTCATCGGTTTTGATCTGTGGCTAAAAGAGACTCACCCATGCGCGTCGTCGAAGTCGAGGTCCGCCACGTTCGCGTTCCGCTCAAGAAGCCGATCAAGCACGCCTCGCACGTCCGCACCGAGACGGACAACATCGTCGTGCGCATCAAACTCGGCGACGGCTCGACCGGCTATGGCGAAGGCGTGCCGCGCGACTACGTCACCGGCGAGACGGTGGAGACGGCGATCGCGCTGCTGAAGCGCAGCGATCTCGAACGGCAGTTGAAACCCTGCACCGACTTCGCCGACGCCCTACGCCACGCCGAGGAGTTGACACTTGCGGATGTGCCCGGTGACGACCGGAAATGCCAGGGGAACGCCGCCCGCTGCGCCGTCGAGCTGGCGTACCTCGACGCCTTCGGCCGTGCGTTCGGTGAACCGCTCACGCACGTGACGAAGGCGCTCGCGCCGGACCTCTACGAACCGAAGCCGGAAGTCCGCTACAGCGGCGCCATCATGGGCGCAAAGGGCTGGAAGGCGCGCATCATGGGTTGGGCGATGCGGCTCTACGGCTTTCGGCAGGTGAAGGTGAAGGTCGGCATCGCCGGGCACGACGATGCCGCTCGCCTGGGCATCATTCGAAGGCGAGTCGGCAGCGGCATCGACCTGCGCGTCGACGCCAACGAGGCCTGGAACCCCGACGAGACGGCCGCGAAGATCCGCGACCTCGAGCCGTTCGCCATCACCTCCGTCGAGCAACCGGTGCGCCACGAGGACGTCGCCGCCCTCGCCGAGGTCCGCAGGCAGGTCACGACGCCGATCATGCTGGACGAATCGCTCTGCTCGATGGTCGACGCCGAGCGCGCCGTCGCGAACGGCCTGTGCGACCTCTTCAACATCCGCATCAGCAAGTGCGGCGGCTTCATCCCCAGCCTCCGCCTCGCCCAGTTCGCGAAGCGGCACGGCCTCGGCTACCAGCTCGGCTGTCAGGTCGGCGAGACCGCCATCCTCTCCGGCGCCGGCCGCATGTTCGCGTGCAGCGTGAAGGATATCCGCTACCTCGAAGGCAGCTACGACCGCCACCTCATCGCGAAGAACGTGATCCTCGACGACATCACCTTCCGCCGCGGCGGCAAGGCCCCGATGCTCGTCGGCAGCGGCACCGGCGTTACCGTGAATCCGGTCCTGCTGGACGCGATGACCGTCGCGAAGGAAAACCTCGTCGGTTGATCGTCGATTTTTCCGACGGTAGCGATTGTGCCGATTCTCCGGTTCGGCTTTCCGTGATTGGCCCTTTGCCTTACTCTGCCCTCATGGCAACGCATGAAGCGCGGCCACCCCCTCGAGTATCTCCGATGGCCCCTCGCCTCTGGCTGCCGGCGTTCGCCTGCGCCCTGCTCTGCGGTTCGGCCCGCGCCGACTTCGTCGCCGTCGACCTGAACGCGTTCGGCCTCCAACCGGTCGCCGTCAACGACGCGCGCCAGTTCGCCGGCACGCGCGACTTCCCCGGCGAAGGCTTCCGCGGCTATCGCTGGGACGCCGCCACGCTCTTCACCAGCGTCGGTACGCTCGGCGGCGCGAGCAGCAGCGCCGCGGCGATCAACGGTTCCGGCTGGGTCATCGGCGCGAGCCGTGTCGATCCCGCGACGACCGCCTCGCATGCCTATCTCTGGCGGCCCGGCGTCGGCCTGACCGACCTCGGCACCCTCGGCGGCACGAACTCCTCGGCGTCCGCCGTGAACGCCGCCGGCTTCGTCGTCGGCAGCAGCCAGACGTCGGGGAACAGTTCGACTCAAGCCTTCGTCTGGCGACTCGATACGAACACGATGACCCCATTGGGAACGCTCGGCGGCAACAACTCCTCGGCCATCGGTGTGAATGCGCTCGCCGTCGTCGCCGGCACCAGCGACGTGACCGGCGGCGGCACGCGACCGTTCGTCTGGACCGAAGCCGGCGGCCTCGTCGACCTCGGCGGCCTCGGCGGAGCCGACTCCCTCGGCCGCGCGTTCGGCATCAACGACCTCGGCCAGGTCGTCGGCCGCAGCGACCGTGGCGACGGCACCTTCGGCGCGTTCCTGTGGGACCCCGTGACCGGCTTCACCGACCTCGGCACCTTCGGCGGCGAGAACGCGACGGCCTTCGGCATCAACAACCTCGGCCAAGTCGTCGGCACCGCCCAGGACGCCGCCGGCGAGGACCGCGCCTTCTTGTGGGACGCGATCAACGGCCTGCAGGATTTGAATCTGCTGGTGACAAACGCCGGCGGCTTCACGCTGACCGGCGCGACGACGATCACGGATCGCGGCGACGTGCTGGCCGAGAGCGCGAGCCTCGACGGCACGACGGTGTATCTGGTGACGGAGAACCCGGACCTGACTCCGCCGCCGGTGGACGTGCCCGCCCCGGCGGGAGCGGTACTGGCGGGGGTGGGGTTGTTGGTAATCGCGTCTTTGCGAAAGCGATCAACGGGGCTCCAGTTTCGTCTTTAAGAATTTCGGCAGACGTCGAAAAGTTTCCATGTACGAGGCTTCGAGCGGCAGTTCGACGTAACGAGTCGAGTCGATGTAAATCGGCCCCTGCGGCAATTTCTGATCGACGGCGATCGAATTGATGTATGCAATCGGTTTCCGTTCCGCGCGGTAGCTGGCGATCAAAAACGGCCGGTCTTCCGGAGGCGACTCCACCGTTGCATCGCGGTCCAGACTCCTCCAGATCGCCGCGTGCATCCCGTTTGGCGTCGAGCGGCTGGGCGGCAGGATATCAACCACGAGGACATGGACGCCCATTCGAAGATAGTCCGCGACTTTTCCAGCGAACTCGCCCACAGTCTCGCGACGGTCCTTGTTTGAATTCGACACGAGTTCGATCACGGCCACGATACGGGGGGCTTCGGCGTAACGGATCGCGATGTGCCGGCCGGGGTAGACCACCTTCTTCGCAATAACACGCCGTTCGGATTTTGGTTCGGCCAGCGCAATCCCGCCGCCTACCTTCGTTTTCTTGCGCGTCGGGATCGGATCCACTTCGTAGGTAGTGACATCGGTAATAAATCCCTCGGTGTGCTGCTCGGGAAGCGCGTGGAAACCGTCCGGCAGAACGCCGTCGTTCAAGAATTCCGCCATGTGAATCAGCCAACTCGTGTGGAACGCGTGAAAGTGTCCCGCGCTCATCTTCGACCAATCGTGCAGCGGCATCGCTCACTCCTATAGCTTCTTCTTCGCCCCCGCGGCCACGTACTTCGCCGGCTCCGGGTCGCCGACGGCCTTCAGCAACTCCTCCACGATGTCGTCGCTCGTCTTGCCTTCGGCCTGCGCCTGGAAGTTCGCGGCCACGCGGTGCCGCAGCACCGGCACCGCCGCCTTCTTGATGTCGTCGATCGCCACGCTGAAGCGCCCGTCCATCGCCGCGAACGCCTGCCCGGCGCGCACGAGGTACTGCCCGGCCCGCACGCCGGCGCCGAAGTCCACCATCCGCTTCACGAACTCCGGCGACGTCGGGTCCTTCGGCCGCGTCGCCCGCACCAGTTTCACCACGTACTCCGTCACGTAGTCGCCCACCGGCACGCTGCGCACGAGCTTCTGCAGGTTCAGGATCGCCTTGCCAGTCAGCACCTTCGTCAGCTCCGCCGTTTCGTCCTTCGCCGTCATGCTCACGATGCGGCGCTCCTCTTCGGCCGTCGGGTAGTCCACCTTCACGTTGAACATGAAGCGGTCGAGTTGTGCCTCGGGGAGCGGATACGTCCCTTCCTGCTCGATCGGGTTCTGCGTCGCGATGACGAAGAACGGCTCCGGCAGCTTGTGGGTGTCGTTGCCGATGCTCACCTCGCGCTCCTGCATCGCCTGCAGGAGCGCCGCCTGCGTCTTCGGCGGCGTCCGGTTGATTTCGTCCGCCAGCACGATGTTCGAGAAGATCGGCCCCTGCACGAATCGGAACTGGCGCTTCCCCTCCGGGGTTTCGTCGAGCACCGTCGTGCCGGTGATGTCCGAGGGCATCAGGTCCGGGGTGAACTGGATGCGCTTGAAGTGGACGTCGAGGATCTGCGCGATGCTGCTGACCATGAGCGTCTTGGCGAGGCCCGGCACGCCGACGAGCAGGCAGTGCCCGCGGGTGAAGATGGCGGCGAGAATCTGCTCGATGACTTCGTGCTGGCCGACGACCACGCGCTTGAGCTGGTCGACCATCTGCGTGCGGTGCTGGGCGAACTGCGTGAGGTACTCGCTGATATTGGCGGACACCGGTGGCGTTCCTTTCGGCGCGGATGCGGACGTTCCGGCATTTTACGGAGCCGGTTCGCGGGCACGCCCGGTGTTCAGGATTTCTTGCGGAGGGGGACCTGACAGGCGCCGTCATGGCACGGGACAAGGTGGAAGCGGTTGCGGGCGACCCAGCGGTAGGCGCGGTTGCCAAGCCAAAGGACGCCGGGGAGGTAGAGGAAGGGGGCCAGCAGCACGGTGGGCGGGAGCCGCCACGCCATCCAGCGGAAGGCGGAGAAGCCGGCGCGCACACGGCCCCGCGCGGCGGGGACGACGTGCATCTCTTCGATCAGTTTGGCGGGATCGAGCGGGGGTTCGGTCGCCGGGAGGCGGTCGGTGTCGCGGGCGCTCTGGAACGCGAGCCGGCCGAGCCAGTCGAGCGCGCGGAGGATGCGGATGGAACGCTGGCAGAACGCGCAGTCGCCGTCGTACAGGACGATGGCGCGGTCGGAAGTGGCGTCGGTCGCGTTCATGGAGGATCAACCGCGACGCGGCGGAATCGGCAACCGGTCAGTTGTCGAATCGGTGGATCAATCGACGGCTGTTGATATCGAGGGCTTCGAGGATCGTCAGAACCGTTGAGATGGGCAGCCCGTTGGCGATGGCCCAATTGATGATCGGCAGGTTTTCCTCGCCGTGCTTGAGGCGTTCGAGGATCGGAGTGAGAACTTCAGCGTGGTCTTGGAATTGTGAGAGGAGTAGGCCGAAGTCGCCGCGGTCGAGTTCAATCCAGAAGCATTTGCCTTGCAGGTGTTCGAGCCAGCGCGCCCGCAGGTAGCCGTTCCAGTGTTCGCGCATCCAGCGTCGGACCGCCTGTTCACCGAGGTCGTAGCCGACCTTTTCGCTTTCGATCCACTTGAACTGGTCTTCTTCCTTCCGCGATTCGTCGTAGATGCTCAGCTTGGGGACATGGTCGGGTGGCGCAATCGTTCGAATTCGATTGGTGGAACGCTCGGCCGAGGTGTTGGCAGTGACCATGGTCGTCGAACCGCGGGGAGAGAGACGATCGCCGGCGGGGGTGGAACATCCACGGGCGATATTTCCACAAACCTATCATAACCGACGAGGCCGCCGGCTTGCAAGTTTTTTTTGACTGTTCCCAATACTGGGAAAGCCTTGCCATTCAAGGTTGGATCGCTCGGCGGGCGGAGAACTTGCGCCTGTCGGCGTAAAATCGCGACGCCACCGTTTTTTGGATCCGACAAGGCGTCGCGCCGTTCGCGGGGCTTCTCGATATTCGACGCGGTTCCCGAGCCACCTCCGTTTTCCGGTCGCGATCGGAGAATTTGCCCGATTGCTGTCCGGAACCGTTCGCGCCGTTCGTCGAAGCTTCGAATCGCGGGGGGCAGGCTCCGCGGCGGCGCGGGACCAGTTGGCGCGGGCGTATCGCCTGGCCACGTCGCCGGCGGAGCGGGAGCTGATCCTGCAGCGGTTAAATGCGTGCGCGTGAGAAAAATCGCATTCGCGCGGAGTACTGTCGATTCCGTTGGTTTGGTCTTCAGTCCGAAGGACTGGGAGTGCTTAGCCCAGGGCGAGGAGGCTTGGCGACGACGCCCTGGGTTCTGAGGCGAAACAAAATCAGCCCGAAGGGCTGAGACAAAGGCGGTCGATTTCATGACGAAGTTGTCGCAGACCTTCGGACTGCTGATTTAAGGGACATCGACCCAGGGCGTCGCCGAAACGGCTCGCCCTGGGCTAAGGACTCCCAGGCCTTCGGCCTGAAAACGATCGGATTTCAACAAGCTCGCGACATTGATCACAATGCTTCCACCCTAACAGTATTTGGATCGGGAATTCCCGCGCATTGTTCGACCGCACGGATTACGATGGTGTTACTCGTACCGGAGCCTCTTGCATGACCCCTACTCGTCGCCAGTTCCTGCGGGCCGCCGGGGTGTCGCTGGCGCTGCCGGCGTTCGGCGCCGCGGCCGCGAAGGAGACGCCGCGGCGCATGGTCTGCATCTGCACGCCGCTCGGCCTGCATACCCCGCACTTCGTCCCCAAGACCGCCGGTGCCGATTACGAAGCCTCGCCCTACCTCGATGTGTTCAAAGATCTGCGCGGCGACGTCTCGCCGATCACCGGCCTCGCGCACCCCGACGTCGGCTCGAGCCACGATTCGATCTACAGCTTCCTCACCACCGCGCCACACCCGGAGCAGCGAGCCGGCTTCCGCAACTCCATCTCGCTGGACCAGTTCGCCGCCGACCGGATCGGCGAGCGCACGCGCTTCCCGAGCCTCGCGCTCTCGTGCGAGGGGTTCAGTCTGTCGTGGACGCGCACGGGCGCGATCGTGCCGTCGGATTCGTTCCCGTCGAGCGTGTTCGCGAAGCTGTTCCTCGAAGGCCGGCCGGACGAGGTGGAGGCGCAGAAGCGCCGGCTGGCGAACGGGCGCAGCATCCTCGACGCCGTCGGCGAGCAGTCGAAGGGGGTGCGGGACGGGCTGGGTGCGGAGGACCGCGAGAAGCTGGACGAGTACACGACGAGCGTGCGGGAACTGGAGCGCCGGCTGGCGCGGGCGGAGGAGTGGGCGAAGAAGCCGAAGCCGAAGGTGGACGCGAAGCCGCCGCAGAACGTGGCGAACCCGGCCGACCTCGTGGCGAAGGCGAAGCTGATGTTCGACCTGATCCACCTGGCGTTGCAAACCGATTCGACGCGGCTCGTGACGCTCTTGCTGCTCGGCACGAGCCTCGTACCGCCGGTGGCGGGCGTGTCGCAGGGCCACCACGACCTCTCGCACCACGGGCAGGACCCGAAGAAACTCGAACAACTCAAGACCGTCGAGATCGAGAAGCTCAAGACGCTCCGCGACTTCCTCGCGAAGCTGAAGGGGACGAAGGAGGACGGCGAAACACTCCTCGACCGCACGACGGTGTTCTTCAGCAGCAACCTCGGCAACGCCAGCAACCACTCGACGAAGAACCTGCCCGTGCTGCTCGCCGGCGGCGGATTCCGCCATGGCCGGCACCTCGCGTTCGACCCGAACAAGCCGCCGCCGCTCGCGAACCTCTACGTCTCGATGCTCCAACGGCTCGGCCTCGAAACCGACAAGTTCGGCTCCGGCACCGGCACCCTCGCCGGCCTCGACGCCCGGGCGTGATCGCGGCCGCACGCGTCTCCCCTAAACAGGGGAGACGCCGGACATTCCCTTCGAAATCGGTAATCGAATCTCGTTGACAGCGATCCCCGGTCGGTTAACCTGACGGTGGCTCGCCCCTTCCCGTGGTGCGGTCATGTCGATTTCGCGCACATGCCGGAGCTGCGGCAGCCCCTTGCCGGAGCACCTGACCGACGGCACTTGTCCGTCGTGCGGCAGCGCGCAGGCCGGGCATGAAACTCCAAAGGCATCCGGTACACCCGCCGACCGCGAGGGCGACTTCGTCGTCGACCTGCCGGGCGAACGGACCGGCACGCACCGGCCGGAGGCCGACGTTGCCAGTACCGTCGTGGCGGAGGGCACGGTGCGCGCCGTCCGCCGGGCCGCGCCCCGGCTCGCCGGCTACCGCGACGTCGCCTGGCTCAACGGCGGCGGCATGGGCGACGTCTACCGCGGCATCCAGACCGGCACCGAGCGCCGCGTCGCCATCAAGGTCATGCGCGCCACCGTCGGCACCCACGGCCAGGGACGCGAACGCTTCGAGAATGAAATCCGCGCCCTCGGCCGCGTCGACCACCCCGGCGTCGTCCGCGTCTACGAGTGCGGGGAGTGCGACCACGGGCCGTACTTCTCCATGGAATTCGTGGAGGGGGAGACGCTCGCGAAGCGCGTGAAGCGCGACGGTCCGCTTCCGCCGCTCGAAGCGGTCCGCATCGTGCGGATCGCGGCCGAGGCGGTCCACTGCGCGCACCGTGTGGACGTGCTGCACCGCGACATCAAGCCCAGCAACGTGATGATCGCGCCCGACGGCACCGTGAAGGTGACCGACTTCGGACTCGCCAAACACACCGACGAAACGGACGATATCACCGCGACCGGCATGGTCATCGGCACTCCGAGCTACATCCCTCCGGAACAGGCCGAGGGCCGTACCGATCGGATCGGCCCGGCGTCGGACGTGTACGGCCTGGGCGCGACGCTGTACCACCTGCTCACCGGTTGCCCGCCGCACACGACCCAATCGACCGCCCGGGCGCTGCGCGGGGCGCGCGTTGGCGACGTGGTGCCGCCGACGGAGCGCCGGCCGGACCTCTGCCCCGTGCTCGGCGCGATCGTGGAGAAGAGCCTGGCGAACGACCCGGCGCGGCGTTACGCCTCGGCGGAGGCGTTCGCGCGGGAGCTGGCGAACTGGGCCGCGGGCGAGCCGACGATCGCCATGCCGCCGACGGCGCTGCAGCGATTCGGCCGCCGACTGCGCCGGCACCGGATCGTACTGGCGGTCTTCGGGCTGGTCTTCGTACTCGCCGCCGCCGTCGCGATCGTACGCCATGTCACGGACGAAAAGGGCGCGATCGAACGCGCGCTGGCGCGGGGGGAGGCCGTCACGCTCGTCGGCGAGACCGGCGGCCCGCGCTGGCACGAATGGGTGTTGCTGCCCGGGCTGATGGGGAAATCCCAGGACGGCAAGAACGCCCTCGGAATGCAGTCGCAACGCTACACCGGCCTGATGCTCGTCGAAGACCCGATGACCGACCATTATCGCTTCCGGACGGACATTCTCCATTACGGCGGGATGCGCGCCGACGAAACGAACAAGACCACGAACCACGCGAGCAAGATCGGCCTGTTCTGGGGCTACCGGAAACTCCTGGGCCAGGACGGCGCGACGGCGGACACGATGTTTTCGCTGGACTTCAACGACCTGACGCGCAATACGAAAGCGAACCCAAACGCGGACGACGAGCCGCGCCCGCTCCGCGTTCATGCCCGCTCCTTTCCCAACTTGCCGGATGTCGGATTGAAGGATCCGGAGATCGGCCTGCCCGTCGTGGCGCACTTCCTGAGCAAGGGCGAGAAGCAATCGATCTGGCGTACGCTGGAAATCGAGGTGCATCCCGAGCGCGTGACGGTGTCATTCGCGGTCACGGCGGGTAAGCCCCCGCGCATCGTTGGTTCCCTGTCACGCGAACAACTGGAAGACGGCCGGGCCACGATGGAACGACGCCTGAACGAGAAGGGCGGTGCCGGCTGGACCGTCCCCGAATGGACTCCGCGCCGTCCGCTCGGCATCCTTGGCCTGCTCTCCACGATCTCGATCCGCAACGCCGTGATCGAACCGCTCCCCACTCCGGTTCCCACTCCCCCCGCCCCTTGAACGGAGGTTACCTCGTGCCCAATTATGTCGTTGAGATCGAATGGCCCTTGTCCGGCAACGATGTCGGCCAGAGTTTTTGGCCGAGCGCCGTCGTTCGTGACGAAGACGATATCGGGATCCCACCTCCTGCGAACACGCACAAAGTAACATTCGAACTCTATTACACTCCGAACAGCACCACTAACACGCTGAAATCCGGCCCTACCGATTCAAACCCCGCTCCTTTTGATCCTTCCACTCAACCGACCGTGACCAGTGCTTCCGCCATGACCACCGATACCACCGGTACGCACAAACTCGTCGCGATCCTGTACGACGTTTCGGGTACCGCGCCGGTACAAATCGATTCCGACGAAGAACTGAATCTCAACGTCACCGCCACCGGTCCCGAACGTCGGGAACTGGGTGAAATCATCATTGAGGAGTAAGGCCCATGTCCACCGTCGTCGTCAAAGTGCCGACCGATAACGCAAAGATCGCGGAGGTCCACGGTTGGATCGTCACCGTCAAGAAGAAAACAAACGGGTCGGGTGCCAAGCGCAAGATTTTCGTTTCGGATATTGACCAGGCGGTCCAGAATCGAGCGGGCACGTACTGGATCTTGTCCCTGAGCAAACGTTCCGGCCAACGGATCGTAAAAAATATCCTTTACATCACGGCTGTGGACCGTCGTGGTCGCGTGATCGATCGATTGGTTCGGAAATGCAAGCCCTGAAATCGAACGGCCGCCGGCAATCATGCCGGCGGCCGAACTTTCGGAGTCGCCCACGTGCCGCCCGCCGTCCCACCCCGTCCGCAACGGGTCGTTGTCCGGTTCAAGCCCGATGTCAACCTCCCTTACAACGCCTCGGCCATTGAAAAGTTGCAAGAACAGGCCGGGCACGCGTGGGACGAGATCGCCGTCCCGCACCCGGGTACACAGTTCGGTGTGCTTTATCCACGCCTCGATCCACTACAACTGAAAAGTTACTTTCAACTGACACCCACGGTCGGTAACGAACCGTTCCGTTTCACATCCGACTACGCCATCTTGTGCCCGCCGAACGTCTCCGCCGCGGCCGTGGCCGAGAGAATCGGCGCCTGGCCGAGCGTCCGCTCCGCGTACGTGCAAGCCGGCGCGGCCCCACCCCCCGCGTCGGTCCACGCGATCGACGATCGCTTTTGCGGTAATCAAGGCTACCTCGACGCCACCCCCGTGGGCATCGGCGCCCGCTGGGTCTGGGAGAACACCCCCGCCAACGGCAGCGGAGTCGGCCTTGTCGATCTGGAACAAGGCTGGATTCTGAATCACGAGGACTTACTCAGCCCGACGATTCCCACACCGATCCACGGCGAAAATATCGCGTACCACAATCATGGATTGCAAGTGCTCGGCGTGGTGCGCGCAAGCGACAACGATAAAGGCATCATTGGGATCGCCCCACAGTGCGACGTTCGCGTCGCGTCACCGTGGAACTGCGTGCCGCCCTTGCCCTGCGCGGACCATAGCGACGTTTGCGCACACGACCACAACTTCGCGCAGGCGATCCTCGCCGCCGTCGGTGCCATGTCGAAAGGCGACGTTCTGTTGCTCGAAGCGCAGTGGGGCACGGCGGGCGGCGGGGCGTGCTACGCGTCGCCGCCGTGGGTGCCCGTCGAGGTCGACGACATCAACTTCGACGCCATTCGTCTCGCGGTATCGAAGGGGATCGTTGTCGTGGAGGCCGCCGGGAACGGGAGTCAGGATTTGGATGCGTTCGCGGCGGGCAGCAAACAGATTTTGAATCCCAGTGCCGGGAAAGGTGTCTTTCGCGATTCCGGAGCGATCCTCGTCGGTGCGGCGGTCTCGGTCAACCCGACGAGCAAAAGCCCGCTGCGATCTCCCTATTTTTCGACCAATTATGGTTCGCGCGTCGATTGCTACGCATGGGGGCAGGGCGTGTATACGACCTTGCAGAAGTACGGATCGACGGCGCTGAACGAATACGGGGACACCTTTGGGGAAACCTCGGCCTCCTCCGCCATCGTCGCCGGTGCCGCGGTTTTGCTTCAGTCGTGGAAAATACTGGGCGGCGGAGCGCCGTACTCCCCGCTTGAACTTCGCGCCAAACTCGCCAACCGAACGCCTTTAGTGAATACCGATAGCGCGAACGGCTATGCTGTAGACAAGATCGGCGTCATGCCGAACCTCGAGGCGATCATCAATTCGGAAATCGCCGCACTCCCGATGTTCCACCACTTGCCCCGCCGCCACCACGACGATGCGGCCCGGCTGTTCAACGACCCGCACGGAACGCCGATTCTCCAACCGCTGCGCGAACATCTGGCGAAGCTCGACCCGGCCGAGCGCGATCTCGCGGTGGCATTGGCCGCGCTCGATCTTGCCGATCAGGCCGAGCGGAAATCGATCGCCAAGCGCCTGCGGAAGACCGCCCGGCGAATCCTCAAGGACGCCCGCAAGAAGCCGAAGCGCGACCGCTAATTCCGTTGTCGCGGCACCGGTTGTCCGTTACGCTGATCCGTCCTCCATTAACAAACCCGGTGCAACATGGCGAAAGCGTTCCTGTCCCTCCAACCGAGCGAAATGATCGTGGCGCGGTCCGCGGCGAACATCTACGCGGCCTACATCGCCGCCGGCCGAGTGCCCGAAGGGAAGGAACAGGATTGGATGCGCCGCGCCATCGGCGAAGCCTTCACCATCGCCCGCCTGACGGACGAAGCGATCCACAGCGACGACGAGATGGGATGAACCGTGGCTTTGCGCGGTTCCGATTCGTGAAATCTGTCGGAAGTCCCGGGATCCTCAATTGAATCGACGACCATGTGCCGACTAATGTAATAAGACGTTTCGACGTTTGGCGTCGCGGTCCACGGTTGTTCTCCGCTTCGGATTTCGCATGTCGAAACTCAGCCGCGAGCCGTTCTTCTCCTCCCTCGCCCACGCCGCGGCCGATCCGTTCCGGCTGCTGGTCGAATCGGTCGTCGAGTACGCGATCTACATGGTGGACCCCGGTGGGCGGATCGCCAGTTGGAACCCCGGCGCGGAGCGGATCTACGGGTACCGCGCGGAGGAGATCATCGGCCAGCCGTTCCATGCGGTCTATCCGACCGAGGATGTGAAAGCGGGCCGTCATGAAGAAGTCTGGAGCAAGCTGGTTTCGGAAGGGCACTACGAGCAGGAACGCGTGCGGATGCGCAAGGACGGCACGCGGTTCTGGGCGATCATCACCGCGACGCGCCTGCGGGATGCGCTCGGCAAGGACGCCGGCATCAGCGTGGTGACGCGCGACGTGACCGAACGCCGCGCCGCCGAAGACGCGCTCCGCACGGAACGCGATCTTTCGGCCGCCATCCTCGGCAGCCTCCCCGGCATCTACTACGTCTACAACGACCGCCGCCAGTTCCTCCGCTGGAACCGCCGGTTCGAAGAGGTGACTGGCTACACCCCCGAGGAGATCGCCCGCCTCCACCCGCTGGACCTCTTCGACGGCGAAGACAAACGGCTCCTCGCGGAACGCATCGAAGGCGTCTTCCGCGACGGTTACGCCGAAGTGGAAGCCGAAATCGTGGCGAAGGACGGCCGCCGCACGCCCTATTACTTCAACGGCGCCCGCGCCGAGATCCTCGGCACCACCTGCCTGCTCGGCATGGGCATCGACATCACGGAGCGCCGCCGCGCCGAGCGCGAACTGCGCGCCACCGACGAACGCCTCCGCCTCGCGGCCCGGTCCGCCAACGTCGGGCTGTGGGACTGGGACCTCCGCACCGACACGCTTTACTATTCGCCCGAGTGGAAGCGCCAGCTCGGTTACGAAGATGCCGACCTCGGCAACTCGATCGAGGAATGGCGCTCGCGCGTTCATCCCGACGACCTCGAGCCGACACTCGCCCGCCTCCAGGAGTTCCGCGATAACCCCGACAGTTCCTACAACGTCGAGTTCCGCCTGAAGCACCGCGACGGCGGCTATCGCTGGATCCTGTCGCAGGCCTCCATTGTGCGCGACGGTGCCGGTGTGCCGATCCGCATGCTCGGCTCGCACATCGACCTCACCGATCGCCGGAAACTGGAGAAACAGCTCCAGCAGGTTCAGAAGATCGAGGCCGTCGGCCAGTTGGCGGGCGGCGTCGCCCACGACTTCAACAACCTGCTCACGGTCATCAACGGCTACAGCGAACTCCTGCTCGACCGCCTCGCGGACAACGACCCGATGCGCGGCCTGCTGCAGGAGATCCACCGCGCCGGCGACCGCGCCGGCGCCCTCACGCGGCAGTTACTCGCCTTCAGCCGCCAGCAAGTCGTCGAACCCCAGGTGCTCAGCCTCAATTCCATCGTCATCGACACCGAAAAGATGCTGCGCCGGCTCATCGGCGAGGACATCCTCCTGGCCACGAACCTGGCGCCGAACCTCGGCAAGGTCCGCGTCGATCCGGGGCAGATCGAACAGGTGCTCGTCAACCTCGCGGTGAACGCGCGGGACGCGATGCCCCGCGGCGGGCACCTCACCCTCGAAACCATGGCCGTCACCCTCGACGCGAACTATTGCCGCGCCTACAGCGACCTCGTCCCGGGCGAGTACATCCTGCTCGCGGTCAGCGACAACGGCACCGGCATGGACGAAGCCACCCAATCCCGCATCTTCGAACCGTTCTTCACCACCAAGCCGGTCGGTCACGGAACCGGTCTGGGCCTCGCGACGGTTCACGGCATCGTCAAGCAATCGCGCGGGCACGTGGCGGTGTACAGCGAGCCGGGCCACGGGACGACGTTCAAGGTCTACCTGCCCAAGGTTTCGGCCGCGGCCAGCACGCCCCGCATCGTCGCGGCCCCGGCCCCCATGCCGCCCGGCACCGAAACCGTCCTGCTCGTCGAAGACGAAAACGCCGTCCGCGCGCTCGGCCGCCACATCCTCCGAAACTGCGGCTACGTCGTGCTCGATTCCGCCAACGGCAAGGACGCGCTCCGCTTCGCCGAAACCCATCCCGGACCGATCCATCTCCTGATCTCCGATGTCGTCATGCCCCACCTCGGCGGCCGCGAACTCGCCGAACGCTACACCCGCATCCGGCCCGAATCGCGCGTGCTCTTCCTCTCCGGTTACACCGACGATGCCGTGATCCGCCACGGGGTGATCGAAGCCGAGTTCGCCTTCCTGCAAAAGCCGTTCACCCCCTCGGCGCTCGCCCAGAAAGTCCGGACGGTCCTCGACGCCGAGCGCTGAAGACGGGATACAATCTCGCCATCCCTCGGAGACGATCCATGATTCGCATCGCCGCGCTCGCCGTCGCGCTCCTCGTTGCCGCGCCCCTCGCGGCCCAACCGAAAAAAGGATCACTCAAGCTCTCCGATGCCAAAGTGAAAACCGAGGCGGTCGTCTTCAAGACGACCCCGCAGGGCGAATTGAAGCTGCACGTCTTTTATCCCAACGGCTGGACCGCCGCCGACCGCCGACCCGCGATCGTGTTCTTCTTCGGCGGCGGCTGGAAGAGCGGTTCGTACGAACAGTTCGTCCCGCAATCGGAATACTTCGCCTCGCGCGGCCTCGTCGCCGTCTCCGCCGAGTATCGGATTCAATCGAAGCACAAGACCACGCCGGACGTTTGCGTCGAGGACGCGAAGTCGGCGATGCGCTTCGTGCGCGCGAACGCCGCGAAGTACGGCGTCGACCCCGACAAGCTGATCGCGTCCGGCGGTTCGGCGGGCGGGCACCTCGCAGCGACCACGGCGCTCGTCGAAGGCTTCGACGCGAAGAATGATCCGAAGGTGTCGGCGAAGCCGAACGCGCTCGTCCTCTTCAACCCGGTCTTGAACATGACGATGCTCGACGGGCGCAAGGTGCCCGGCGCGAACGGCGACGACGTGGCCAAGGCGATCTCGCCGACGCTGTACCTGGCGAAGGACACCCCGCCCGCCATCATCTTCTTCGGCACCGCCGACAAGCTGAAAGCGCACGGGACGGAGTACGCGGCGAAGGCGAAGCCGATGGGGGTGCGGGCCGAACTGTACACCGCGGCGGACCAGCCCCACGGCTTCTTCAACCGCTCCCCGTGGTGCGAGGCGACGGCGGAACAAGCCGATCGCTTCCTGGAATCGCTCGGTTACCTGAAAGGTGAGCCGACGGTGAAGGCCAAGCCCGGCGCGGCCCTCGTGCGGGAGTGACGTAGACTGGACAGAATGATCGACCTCGACCAGAACGCGACGACGCCGGTATTGCCGGAGGCGGAGGAGGCCCGCCGGCGCGTGGAGGAGGAGGCGCCGGGCAATCCGTCGTCGTCGCACGCGCGGGGCCGGGCGGCGCGGCGACACCTCGAAGACGCCCGTGAGAAGGTCGCATCGCTTCTCGGTGCGAGCCCCGAAGAAGTGGTCTTTACAAGCGGTGCGACCGAAGCGAACAACCTCGCGCTCTTCGGGTTGTGTGGTCTGCCGCCGGGGCGCATCGTCGCGGCGCCGATCGAGCACCCGTGCGTGATCGAACCGCTGAAGCAACTCGAGAAGCTCGGCTTCTCGATGGAATGGCTGAGCGTGGACGCGCGGGGGATCGTACTGACTCCCTCCCCCTCGAAGGGGGTGGGCCCTCTTTCTCCCTCCCCCTCGAAGGGGGAGGGCCGGGGTGGGGGTGACGGGGCGGCCGATGGCTTTACTGCGTCCGCCGCCCCCCCCACCCTAACCCTCCCCCTCCCGGGGGGAGGGGACAAGACTCTTTCTCCCTCCCCCTCGAAGAGGGAGGGCCGGGGTGGGGGTGACGGGGCGGCCGATGGCCTTCTTGCGTCCGCCGTCCCCCCCACCCTAACCCTCCCCCTCTCGGGGGGAGGGAAAAAGAGTTGGGAGTCGGTCAGGCTCCTCACGCTTCAACTCGCCAACCACGAGACCGGTGCGATCCAGCCCGTGCGATCCTTCGTCGAATTCGGCATCCCGGTCCACACCGACGCGGCACAGGCCGTTGGCAAGATCCCGGTGAACTTCCGCGAACTCGGCGTCACGACCCTCTCGCTCTCGGCGCACAAGTTCCGCGGCCCGAAGGGTGTCGGAGCGTTGCTCGTGAAATCGGGAACGAAGCTCCGCCCGCTCGCGTTCGGCGGGCACCAGCAGCGCGGCCTGCGGCCCGGCACGGAACCGGTCGGCCTCGCCGTCGGCATGGCCGTCGCCCTCGAACATGCCGTCCGCACGATGGCCGAGACGGCCGAGCGCCTCACGCGACTCCGCCGGCGATTGCTCGAACAGCTGCGCCGCAAAGTGCCGCCGGTCGTCGTGAACGGCCCGCTCCCCGGCGATGCGGACTCGCTGCCGACGACGCTGAACCTCTCCTTCCCCGGCTGCCGCGCCGATTTGTTATTGATGGCGCTCGACCTCGCCGGCGTGGCGTGCTCCACCGGCTCCGCCTGTTCGAGCGGTTCGCTGCTGCCGTCCCCGGTGATCGCCGCGATACGCGTGCCGGACGACGTGCTCAGGTCCGCGATGCGCTTCAGCTTCGGCGAAACGACGACGGAGGCGGAGATCGACGAAGCCGGGACGCGGATCGCGGCGTGCGTGCGGACGGGGCGGGGGGTATAATCCGGTTCAGGGGAGGTGCAACATGAATATGGCAGTCCTGCTCGAACCAACGGCCCACGGTTTCAAAGCCACGAGCCTGACCGTGCCGGATTTGCAGGCCGAGGCCGGTTCGGAACCGGAAGCGCTGCACGCCTTCCGTCAACGGCTGACGGATCGCATCGGAACCCATGGGAAGATCGTGAATCTGCCCATCGACGATGACGAGTTCCTCAAAGCGTGGAAGTCCCTGAGCGAATCGACCGACTGGACCGAATTCGAACAAATTCTGCGCGAGCAACGAGCCTTGTCGGATGAACGCGACCGACTCGAATTCGGCAACGACGACGGGTGGAAAGGATGACGTACCTCCTCGACACCGACAGTTTGAGCCTGTTGCAGCAAGGCCATCCGAAACTGGTTCACGAAGTGGATGCCCACCCCCGTGGAGTCGTGCGGAAACAGGTGATCGTCGTCAAGGAACAGATCGATGGTCGATCGATCGCCATCGGCCGTGCCAAGACTCCCGAACAGTTTGCGAACGCATGGGGTCACTATGCGACGGCGGTCGCGTTCTTCAGTCGTTTCCCAATCGTTCCGATGACTGTAGCCGCCATACTTCGTTTCCATTCGTTGATGAAGCAGAAACTCAACATCGGCGGCAACGACCTCCTCATCGCGGCGATCGCGCTGGAATTGGGTGTGGCCGTCGTCAGTCGCAACCTCCGCGATTTCAGCCGCATGCCGGGATTGACGGTCGTCGATTGGTCCGCGTGAATCGGCGTCACCCCTTCTTCGGCGGCTTCTTCGCGGCGGGCTGCTTCGCCTTCTTGGCTTTCGCCGGGGCGTGCTTCGAGCGCGGCCGTCGACTCGGCGCCGGGGGATCGACGCGCGGCGTTTCGTCGATGGCGATTCCGAAGACGTCGGCGAGGTCGCCCGCGGCGATCGTCGGCGCGGCGGCGGCGGCGACGAGCGTGGCCGGGACGGCGGTTTCGATCAGCTCGGCGTGGTCCACGCCGCGGAGGCGGAAGAGCAGTTCGGGTTCGCGGTCGAGCCGGTGGCCGACGCCGTACATCGTCGCGGCGACGTGCTTGCACATCCCCGCGTAGTCGGGGCAACTGCAGCGCATGCGGATTTCCTTCGGCGCCGGGAATAGGCCACGCGCGCGGTCGGTCACGCGTTCCATGACGGCGTTCGAGAGCCGGCCGCGCAGCAACTCCACGAGCGTGCCGACGCGCCCGGCGCAGTCCGCCTTGAAGGCCGTCCAGCGCGCTTTCGGAAGTTCGTCGATCGTGATCTGGATCTCGTACAGTTCCGAACCGGAAACGAGCGATTCGATCTTGCCCTTGCCGATGGCGAGGTCGACGACCGAGCCGTTGCGGACGTACGTGCGCCCGCGCGGCAGGCGGTTCTCGAAATCGGAATAGCTTTCGAGATTGGCGCACCAGGCCTTGCCCCAGAACGACTCGGCGATGGCGCGGCCTTCGACGACGACCGGCGCGGCGGGCTTGCCGGACTTCGCGCGACGGGCGACCTCGCGCGCCGCCTTGGCGCGGCGAGTTGCCACGGGCACATACGGTTTGAACGAATACCAGCTCATCGATGACTCCATTCCCGGTTCAGCCATCCGTGGCCCGATTCAGGTCGAGCCGCACGAACCGCAACAGCGTAGCATCGTCCATCTCGGTGAGCAAGGATTCCCCGCCGTCGCCGACGGCTTCGTCCGCGAGCCGGCCCTTCGCCGCCAGCATTTCGTCGATCCGCTCCTCGACCGTGCCGCGACAGACGAACTTGTGCACGAGCACGTTCCGCTTCTGACCGATGCGGAACGCGCGGTCGGTCGCCTGGTTCTCGACGGCCGGGTTCCACCAGCGGTCGAAATGGACCACGTGCGACGCGGCCGTGAGGTTCAGCCCGGTGCCGCCCGCCTTGAGGGACAGTACGAAGAAGGGCGGTCCGTCGTCGCGCTGGAAGCGGTCGACGAGTTGTTGACGCGCCTTCACGCCGGTGCCGCCGTGGAGCACGAGGCCGGGGCGGCCGAAGACGGTCGCGAGATGTTCGGCGAGCGGTTCGGCGATCTCGCGGAACTGGGTGAAGACGAGCGCCTTCTCCTGTCGGGCGGCGATCTCCTCGACCATCTCGGCGAGGCGGCGGAACTTGCCGCTGCGGTCCGGGGCGTAGTCGTGGGTGCCGGCGGCCTGGGCGGGGTGGTTGCAGATTTGCTTGAAGCGCATCAGCGACGCGAGCACGATGCCGCGGCGGCGGATGCCGTCGGCCCCCTTCAGTGCCGCCGCCAGTTCGTCCACGGCGGCCTGGTAGAGCGCCGCCTGCGGCTTCGCCAGGCCGCAGTAGGCCTTCATCTCCGTCTTGTCCGGCAAGTCGGCGATGACGCGCTTGTCGGTCTTCAACCGCCGCAGGATGTACGGCTTCACGAGCCGGCGCAGCGGTTCGAAGGATGGCGGCTCGGCGTTCTGGATCCGCTTCGCGAACCCGGCGAACTGCTTGGCGGTGCCGAGCAGGCCGGGGTTGAGGAAGTCGAAGAGCGACCAGAGGTCCGAAAGGCGGTTCTCGACCGGGGTGCCGGTGAGGGCGAGGCGGCCGGCCGCGACGAGTTCCTTGGCGGCGCGCGTCTGCTTCGTGCCGGAGTTCTTGATCGCCTGGGCTTCGTCGAGGATCGCGAGGCGCCAGCGCCGCGTCCGCAGCCAGTCGGTCCGGGCGAGCATGCCGTAGGTGGTGACGACGAGATCGAGCGCGTCGACCTCGGCCGGGCCGAGGTCCTTCGGCTCCGACGGATGCGCGACGGCGTAGGCGAGGCCCGGTGCGAACTTCGCCAACTCCGCCTTCCAGTTGGCGATCAAGGACGCCGGCAGGACGAGCAGGCTCGGCCCCGCCGGGTCGCGCTTCAGGTCGAGGAGCAGCGCGATCACCTGCACGGTCTTGCCGAGGCCCATGTCGTCGGCGAGGCAGCCGCCGAGGCCGAGGCGCGCGACGAAGCGCAGCCACGCGTAGCCGGTGCGCTGGTACGGGCGCAGGTCCGCCTTCAGGCCGGGCGGCGCCGGTTCCGATTGCGTCTCCGGGGAGCGCAATCCGCGGAGTACCGCTTCGAGATTCGGCCCGGCCTCCAGCCCCGTCCACTCGCGGACCGCCGCCGGTTCGGCGTCGTTCGACTCGTTTGCGATGTCCGCGCCGGCGAGCAGCCGCATCCCCGCGTGGAAGGAGATGCCGGAATCGCGGCTGTCGCGTTCGACCCGCTTCCAGTGGTCGAGCGCTTCCCGCAGTTTCCCGGCATCGACTTCGACCCACTTCCCCCGCAGGGGCACGAGGCCGCCGGTCGCTTGCAGGAGCCGCGCGATCTCGTCCGGCGCGAGCGCGGCGCCGTCGAGCGCGAGTTCGACGGAGAACTCCAGCATGCCGCCGACGTCGACGCCGGTCGCGCCCTTCGTGTTGACGGTCACGTTCACGCGCGGGCGGGGCGGCGTGCGCGCGCTCCACCAGTCCGGCACGCGCACGATCAGCCCGCTCGATTCGAACAACGGCACCTCGCGCAGGAAGTCGTACGCCTCGCGCGGCGTCCACGCGAGCGGGTGGTAGATTTGCCCCGATTCGACGAGCGCCTTCACCACGGTCGAACGCTCGGCGGCCTGCGACACCGGCTCGAGGAGCGCGAGCATCGCGGCGCGCTCCTGCTTCCCCGCGTGCTGCTGGAGCGCCCGACCGAGCGGCTCGTGCCGCACCTGCCCCTGCGCCGTCAGGCCGTTCGCGAACGTGGCGAGGAACGCGAACGGACGCTCGGCGTCCCGCTTGTTCTCGGCGAGGTGGAACGTCACGCGGCCGACGAAACGCCACTGCGGGTTCCGCTCCCGCAGGTAACCCCGCGCGCCGTCGAGGTGCGCGGCCATTTCGGCGCGGGCGAGCGCGTCCAGCTCCCGCCACCAGCCGGCGAGCGCGTCCGCCGTCAGGTATTCCAACCCCGTCATCGGCGGGGCCCGGAGGACCATTCGTTCGAGTTCGTCGGCGGGCGGCGGAAGTTCGGGGAGGGCGTCGTCGCGTTCACCCGTCGCGATATGGCAGAGGTATGCGAGGTAGAGTCGGCCGAACGCGCGGGCGAACTCGAACGGCGCCGGCAGCGACGTCGTCGCGGCCCCGGCCGCTGTCTCGAGCATTCCGTGCGCCGCCCCCGCGCGATACGCGGCGACCAGATTCGGGGCTTCGATTCCGTCGGGCGCTTCGCGAACGACCAAGCGACCGCTCGGCGCGATGGCAAGCTCGATCATCGAGGAATTCCGTTTCGCCGTTGCATCCCGCTTACTTCCCCGCCGCCCACGCGATGCCGTTCTTCAACAGCTTCAGGAACGCGTCCTGCTGGAAGTCGTCCACGTGGCCAAGGCTGGCGTAGAAGACGCGGCCGCGGTCGGCGGTCTTCTCGCGCACCCACGCCACCGGTTCCAGCGGGTGGTCGCCGGCACGGCCCGTCAGCAGCACCACGGCGTCCGACGCCAGCGGGTTCGATTGGTACAGCGAACAGGTCGATTCCGTCCGGCCTGTCGGCCAGTCCTTCAAGATCGGGTGCGGCTTGCCGGTCGCCGGCGGCGCGTATTCGATCGACGACTTCAGCGTGTTCGCGTGGTGCCCCTTGTACGCGCAGCCGAGGATTTCCTGGTCGAACGCCTCCCACATCGCCACGCCCTCCGGCAGCGCTTCGCCCTTGCGCGGCGCGAACGCGTGGCTCGCCGTGCGGATGCCGATCACCGGCTTGCCACTCGCCACGAACTTCCGGATGCGATCGAGCTGCTCCTTCACCAGCGGCTTGCGGCGGACGCTCACGAGCACCGCGTCGGCGGAGTCCAGCACGTCGAGGCCCGGCAGCACGTGCTTGTCCTTTGCGTCTGCGAAGACGAACGACACGCGGTAGTCCTTGCCCAAGTGCTTGAGGGCGAAGTCCGGTAACGTGACTTCGGTCTTGTACTCGTCCTCCGCCGCGAGGATGGCGAGGTGCGGGCGGGTGTCGTCCTTGAAGCGGAACTCCTTGCCGCCGAGGAAGTCCACGCTCGTGACGGTCGGGCACCAGTGCTTCTCGATGTGCTCGACGACGAGGTCCGTGCCGGTGAAGTGCGAGACGAACGGCGCCTTGGCGGGGTTGTACATCGTGTCGGTCATGTCGCGGACGAGGACGACGTTCAGGCCCTGCTTCGTGAGCTGGCGGATGGCGAACGGTCGGCCGAGGACGCACATGTTCGTGTGCACGCCCATGACGACGACGTTCTCGATGCCGCGCGAACGCATCAGGTGATACGCCTCCTCGCTGTCGGTGATGGCGTCGCCGGCCTCGATCTTCAGGGCTTCGTGCTGGCGCGTCCACGCGCGGTAGTTCTTGGCGAACTCGGCGCAGCCGCCGTCGGAGTCGTCGATCGGCAGCTTGCCCTCCTTGCCGGCGTCGAGCTTGCACCAGCGTTCGAGCGGAACCTTTGGCTCGCTCTTGGGCGCGGTCAACGCGAGCTTGCGGCCGGGGGCGTCCTTGTAGAACTCCATCGTGTCGGAGGGGCAGTGGATGATGAGCGCGCCTTTCTTGCGGGCGGCGACGAGCAGGTCGTTCATCCGCGGCGCCATCTCGCCGACGCGCGCCGTGGCGCCGGGGCACCAGTGCTTGTCCCACATGTCGCAGACGACGACGGCGGTCTTGGCGGCATTCCACGATGCCGGCTTCGTGATCGCGTGGTAGCGCCCCGTGCCGGGCGCAGTCTCGGTGCGGGCGCGCGGGTTCAGTTGGAATTCGTCCGCGGAAGCGGTGCCGACGGCGAAAACGGCGAAGAGGACAAACAAACGGCGCATGGAGAGTCTCCGGGAATCCATCCAGCGATGGTACCGGGAATCGACCGCGTGGGATAAGAAAAATCGAGCCGTCGATTCCTCTCCTCGAAGGCGCATCCGATGTCCGACCTACCCGCGATCGACAACTCGAAACCCGTTCCGCGCCGCTCCCGACTATTCCTGGGGGTTCTCCTCGTGCTGCTCGTCGGCGTCGGGGGCACCGCGCTGATGCTTTACAAGAAGATCTGGGACGCCGACCGGCCCTCCGATCCGCTGCCCGGCCGCGCGACGGGGCTGACGAAGCCCGACCTGACCGATCCGGTGGCCCCCGCGCCCACCGAGCCGAAATCGCTGGAGACCATCGTCGATTTCTTCAACGGTCTCAAGACGGCCCTCGCCTACGCCCGCGACAGCATGCGCAGCCGCTTCGCGATCGAGACCGTGAAATCGCTGGCCGGGCAGGTGGACGGATTGAAGGAGTTGATCGACAAGCTGCCCGCGATGGAGAAGGCGAAGGCGGCCGCGCTTGTACGGGATCAGCTCGCGCTCGTGAGGATGGAAGCGGAAACGAGTCTGGCGACCCGCGGCGTGGGCAGCCAGCTCAAGCCGATCGTCGAGCCGATGCTCGCGAAGCTGGAAGCTTTGGGGAAGTGATCGCCCCTCACGCCTCCGGGAACTTCACCTCGGGCAGGCGTTGCGAGGCGGCGCGCAGCTCCTGCTCCCACTGCGTGCGGATCATCATGAGCTGCGGATCGTCGGCGCCCAGGCGCATCTGCTGCCGGACCTTCAACTCGTTCGCGTGGTACACGACCAGGTCCACGGGCGGACCGACGGTCAGGTTCGACCGCATCGTGGAATCGAGGGAGATCAGCGCGAGCTTGGTGGCCTGTTCGAGCGAGGTGGTGTCGTAGCGGACGGCGCGGTCGAGGATCGGCCGGCCGTACTTCGATTCGCCGATCTGCAGGAACGGGCTTTCGGGCGTGGCGCGCAGCGGGTTCCCCTGCGGGTAGATCATGTACAGTTCGTGCGGCTGCGTGCCGATCTGCCCCCCGATGATGAAGTTCACGTTGAAGGCGATGCCGTCCTTCTCGAGGTGTTCGCGGTCGCGGCTCGAAACGGTGCGTACGGCGTCGCCGACGATGCGGGCGGCTTCGTACATGGTGGCCGCGACGGCCAAGCCCTTCCCCGCGCCGTACTCGCCGTGCAGCACCGCGAGAACGCTCTGACTGAGCGACAGCCCGCCGCTGGTCAGTAGGACGTAGACGCGTTCGCCCGGCTTCACGAACGTCGTGAGCTTCGTCGCGACGTTCGCCTGGTCGAGGCCGGCGTTCGTACGCGAGTCGGAGGCGAAGACGAGGCCGAGTTTCGTCTGGATCGCGAGGCAATACGACATGCTACCCGCTGGGCTGGTTGTTCGGGAATCCATTCCCGGGGCATGATAGGACCCGCCGCCGAAAATGGCAGACGCGCCGAATCCACGGGCACAGGCCTTGCAACTTCGAGGACAACCGACAAAAGTACGGGAAACCCGGTCTGTCCGACTGCCGAACTGCCGCGCGGTCGGGCACCGGTGCCCGAAGAACCGGCTCTCCCCTATGCCGACGCCCACCGACCCGCTCGGACTTTTCGCGAATTATCCGCTCGGCGCCGCCTACGACGAGATGTTCGACGCCGCGCGCCAGCCCCGGCCGCACTACCGCCCACTCTTCGAGCGACTCCGCCAGCTCACCCCGGAAGAATTCCAACGCCGCAAGGCCATGACCGACCTCTCCATGCGCCAGGACGGCGTCGGATTCACCGTCTACCGCGCCGAAGAAGGCATCGAACGCGTCTGGCCCATGGACCCCGTGCCCCGCATCATCCCCGCCGACGAATGGGCCACGATCGAACGCGGCCTCGTCCAGCGCCTCACCGCCATCAACCTCTTCCTCAAGGACCTCTACACCGACCAGAAGATCCTCGCCGACAAGGTGATCGACCCTCAGTTGATCTATCACGGCGAGTTCTTCCGCCGCGAGTTCGTCGGCGCCGAAGTGCCCAAGGGCATCTACGTCCACGTCTGCGGGACCGACCTCATCCGCGACACCGCCGGCAACTACCTCGTCCTCGAAGACAACGCCCGCACCCCCTCCGGCGTCAGCTACGTCCTCCACAACCGCCAGGTCCTCAAGCGCGTCTTCCCGCAGATCTTCGACGGCTACGACGTCCGCAGCAACGACGAATACCCCGCCCACCTGCTGGACGTGCTCAAGTACATCGCCCCGCCCGGCCGGCCCGACCCCACCGTCGTGCTCCTCAGCCCCGGCATGTACAACTCCGCCTACTTCGAGCACAGCTACCTCGCCCAACGCATGGGCATCGAACTCGTCGAAGGCCGCGATCTCGTCGTCGATCAGAACCGCGTGCAGATGCGCACGACACGCGGCCTCCAACCCGTCGACGTCATCTATCGCCGCATCGACGACGACTTCCTCGACCCCCTCGCCTTCCGCCCCGACAGCATGCTCGGCGTGCCCGGCCTCGTGAACGCCTACCGCGCCGGCACCGTCTCGCTCGCCAACGGCATCGGCACCGGCATCGCCGACGACAAGGGCATCTACCCCTTCATCCCCGCCGTCATCAAGTATTACCTCGGCCAGGACGCCATCCTGCAAAACGTCGAAACCTACCGGCCGATGGTGCCCGAGCACCGGAGTCACATCCTCGCCAACCTCGACAAGCTCGTCGTGAAGACCGTAAACGAATCGGGTGGCTACGGCATGCTGATCGGTCCCGCATCCACGGCGGCGCAGCGCGAGGAGTTCGCCGCCAAGGTGAAGGCGCACCCGCGCGAGTTCATCGCCCAGCCCACGATCCAACTTTCGACGCACCCGACCTTCGTGGACGGCCACGCGCTCGAAGGCCGACACATCGACCTCCGCCCGTTCGTGCTCTGCGGCGAGAAGATCGTGGTCTGCCCCGGCGGCCTGACGCGCGTGGCCCTGCCCCGCGGCAGCCTCGTCGTCAACAGCAGCCAAGGTGGCGGCAGCAAGGACACCTGGGTGCTGGCGTGAGCCGACGGGCAAACATCGTTGATCTTCGTTGGGCGACAGTGATGTCCGTCGCTTCGGTTCTTGGCTTTTTGCCCCGAACGGGGCAACGGGTTGTAGTGACTGTATCGGAAGTCAATACGAAACTTCAACGTCCGAGTG
>JAHBXO010000014.1 GCA_019636445.1 Gemmataceae bacterium
CCCGCCCGAAGCCTGCAACATCTGCTGCGACCCCTGCGGTCCGCCCGGACGCGTCTGGCTCGACGCCGGCTACTGGTATGGCACCATCACCGGCCAGAACGTGCCGCCGCTCGTCACCGCCGCCCCCGCTGGCAACCCGCGCACCCAGGCCGGCAACCTCGGCCAGCCGGGCACGACCATCCTCTACCCCACCGGCCGCGTCAACGACAACTGGCGCAGCGGCTTCTACCTGAACGCGGGCGTCTGGCTCGACGACTGCCAGAAGTGCGGTATCGAAGGGAACTTCTTCTTCCTCGGCACCAGCCGCGAACGCTTCGTCGCCGGTTCCCCCGGCGTCGACATCATCTCGCGCCCGTTCTTCAATACCCAGACCGGCCTTCAGGACACGGAACTCGTTTCGTTCCCGCGCATTCTCGCCGGCAGCGTCACCGTCGATTCTCGGTCGAACTTCATCGGCGGCGGACCGAACTTCATCAAGAACATCTGCTGCGGGCCTTGCGGCCGCTTCGATCTCCTCCTCGGGTACACCTACCTGAACCTGGAGGACGAGATCAACATCCGCGAAGACCTGACCTCGCTTCCCGGCCAGACGAACGTCCCCGCCGGCACGCGGTTCATCGTGCGCGACAACTTCCGCACCTCGAACAGCTTCCACGGGTTCAACATCGGCTTCGCCGCCGAACGCCGCTATAGTCACTGGTACTTCGGCGCCCGCGCCGGCGTGGCCCTCGGCAATGTCCACCAGCAAGTCGATATCGACGGCAGCACGACGATCACCACCCCCGGCGGCACCCCGCAGACCTTCCCGGGCGGCCTGCTGACGCAGCCCTCGAACATCGGCCGCTTCGAACGCGACCGCTTCGCCGCCGTCCCCTGGATTGGCCTGAAGCTTGGCCTGCAAGTCACGCCGCGCGTCCGCACCTACGTCGGCTACGACTTCCTCTACTTCAGCAACGTCGTCCGTGCCGGCGACCAGATCGATCTCCGCGTCAACCCGACGCAGATTCCGCCGCAGACCGGCGGCGTCACCGGCCCGGCCTTCCCGGTCTTCACGCCCCGCGAAACCGGCGCTGCCATCAACGCCATCCGCTTCGGCGTCGAAGCCCGCTATTGATGCATGCGGCGACCCCGCGAAGCCTCCGTCGATCGACGGGGGCTTTTCATTTTCCCTTGTCGTCCGCAACTCGCCCAGTCAGCCGCCGCGACGGAAAGATTCACGCAAGCGGGGCAATCCGCACGATAAGAAACTGTGACGGAAGGAGTCCCCATGATCCCCCGCCTGCTCGGCTTCGCCGTCCTTGCGCTTTTCACGACATTCGCGGCTCAGCCCGCGACTGCCCAATCTCGCGCGCCGGCCGCCAAGTCCGCGGCCACCGCCGTCTCGCAAATCCTCGACCTCGTCCCCTCGCCGCACCGCGACGCCGTCGCCAAGGTGATGACCAAGCCGACGCTCACCGCGAAGTACACCGAAGAACCCTTCGAGGCCCACGCCCGCGTCTACCCCTGGTTGCTCGAAAACCCCGACCGCGTATCGCTGGCGTGGAAACGGTTGAACGTGCCGTGCGTCGAGATCGCGACCGCCGGCAAGGACCAGTTCGCGTGGACCGACGAGAACGGCAGCCAGCTCACGTGGCAGTCGGTTGCGAAACTCACCGACGGACTGGTCTGGTACGCGACGGGGAAAGTCAAGGCCGCGACGCTGCTGCCGATGGTGCCGGTGAAAGCGGTGGCGGTGGTGAAGTATCCGAGCCAGCCGACGAAGACGGAGGGCGTGGTGAAGCTGACGCCGGAGGCGTCGGTGTATCTGTTGAGCGAGAGCCGTGCGGCGAACGCGGTGCTGCGGATGGTCGGCCCCGCCGCGCCGAAGATGGCGGAAGACGGGGCCGAGCAACTGCTCTTCTTCTTCAGCGGCGTCGCGACGCACCTGAAGGACCACCCCGACAAGACGCCGACGCTGCTGGCGCCGAAGAAGCCGTGAATCCAAGCATGGTCGACTGAGGATTTCAACTCACGACTCACGACTCGGAACTCAAGACTCGATTTTGAAAATGAGTTCCGAGTTCTGAGTGATGAGTCGTGAGCCAAGAAAACACCATCAATCGAACCGATGGCGTTCACTTCTTCTCTTCCACCGACAATCCCACGTCGATGTACTGCCCGCCGCCGGCGTTCTTCGCTTTCACCGCGATCGTATTCACTCCAATTTTCAAAGCCTTCGCCGCCGCCGGCAGGATCGGCACCTCGACGTAGTTCGTCGTGTACCCCGGCAGGCTCGCGGCTTTCTCGCCATTGATGAAGACTTCGCCGTCCTCGTCGCAGTGGAAGCGCACGAGCACCTCGCCCTTCGGCAGTTCCTTTAGCTCGAAGTTCCGGCGGAGCCAGATGTCCTTCGATGTCCATTCGGTGCCGATCACGGCGCCCGGCGTGCCCTTCGCGCCGAACCCGCCCTTCTTCTCGGCCCATTTCGAATCGTCGAACTCCGGCTTGGTCCACTCCGCCGCCGGGGGGTACATCGTGATTTTCCACGTCTGCGCCGTGGTCTCGCTCGTCGGCACCAACTCTTTCACCACCGGCGGCGGGCCGAACAAAGCCTTGTGCCACTTCGCCGTCTCGTCGATGTCGAGTTTCATCATTTCGCGGTCGTAGGTGAGGAAGCCATTGACTTCGATCTCCACGTCGGTCGTCTGCGTGTAGACGGCCGCCGCGAGGCCCTTGCCGATGAGCGGGTGCAGCCGGCGCATAAGCGAGTGGTAGTTCGTGCGAAGTTCCTCTTCGGACTTGTAGGTGCGGTAGCCCCAGTTACCCTGGTCTTTCCAGAGGTGGCCCTTCACGGGCAGGCCGAGGCCGCCGAACTCGCCGAGTACGCTCACGCGGTCCTTCATGGTGGGGAACATGCCGGGTCCGGGATAGATGTGGGCGTCCTTCATGTCGCCGTAGCCGCGGTCTTCCCAGCCGGACGGGCCGTTGACGAGGCGCGTCGGGTCGTACTCCTTCACCCACTTCAGCGTCGGGTTCACATCGTGCTGGCCCCAGCCTTCATTGAAGGGAACCCAGCAATAGATGGACGGGAAGAACTTCAGGTGGTCGATCATCGCCTTCAATTCGTGGCGGAACTGCTTCTTCTCTTCGGCGGTGAACTGGTCGTCGGCGTCGGCCTTGCCGCCGGGCGGGATGAAGTGTTTCTTGGTGCGGTTGATGGCGCTCGGCATGTCCTGCCAGACGAGCAGGCCCATCCGGTCGCAGTCGTAGTAGTAGCGGGCCGGCTCGACCTTGATGTGCTTGCGGACCATGTTCATGCCGATCTTCTTGAGCACTTCGAGGTCGTAGCGCATCGCCTCCTCCGACGGCGGAGTGAGCAGCCCGTCCGGCCACCAGCCCTGATCGAGCGGGCCGATGTGGAAGAGCGGCTTGTTGTTCAGGAGCAGGCGGAGATGGCCGTTTTCGTCAGGGCCGTAGGAGACCTTGCGCATGGCGAAGTAGGAATCGACTTCTTCGAGTACTGTGTTCTTCCGCGTGATCTTCACCGTGAACTTGTAGAGTTGTGGTTGGTCCGGAGTCCAAAGATGGGCCGATTCAAAAAAGAATTTCTGCTCGTTTGAAAAGTAAACACCGATCCCGGTCTTCTCACCTTTTGGATCGGTCACATAGATTTCCAATCGATCATTATCGTCAAATCCTTTTGCTCGAAACTGGAATGTCACTTCCTTCTTGTCGATATCTGGAAGGCAGTTGATCTGTTGAATGGCCGATTCCTTCACTGGCTCCATCCACACTGTCTGCCAGATGCCGGTGACCGGCGTGTACCAGATGCCGTGGGGGTTGCGGATCTGCTTGCCGAGCGGCTGACTGCCGGTGTCGGTAGGGTCCCACACTCTCAACACGAGTTCGCCTTTGCCGTCTTTCAGCGAGTCGGTGATGTCGAAGCTGAACGGATCGAAGCCGCCCCGGTGGACACCGACTTCCTTGCCGTTGACGAAGACGGTCGCCTCCCAGTCGACAGCGCCGAAGTGAAGGATGACGCGGTTGTTCGCCCACTTGCTCGCGTCGATGTCGCGGCGGTACCAGAGCTCCTGCTTCTCGGTCGGATGCTTGCCGACGCCGCTGAGGGCGCTCTCGATGCAAAACGGCACGAGGATCTTGCCGTCCCATTGAGTCGGCGGCTTCGCGCCCTTGTCGGTGATCGCGTAGTCCCAGAGGCCGTTGAGGTTCTGCCATTCCTTGCGGACGAGCTGCGGCCGCGGGTACTCGTTCCACGGTGTCTTGTCGGGGGTGATCTGTTTGCCCCACTTCGTCATGAGCGGCGTCGCCGCCGGCTTCCAGTCGGCAGCCGATGCGACGCCGGCGAAGAGCAATGCGACGAGAGAGGATCGCATGAGTTACTCCGGTTTCTGGAGAAATTGTCTGTGCAATTTTATGATCGATCCCGTCAAACGTCATTCACCATCTGTCGATGAACGCAGACTCGCCGCGAGGCGGTTCTTGGCCTTCGTGTACCGGACCTGAATCAGAACGAGGAGGGCCGAAAGGATCAGGAATCCGCCCCACCGCCAGACGGGGTTGTCGCGACCGATGGAGGTTTCGATGGTCTGGCCACCGAGATACATCAGCGCCGCGCCCAGAACGCTTCCCAGGCAGATGGCGCGGAAGGTCGCCGGTTGGCTCATGCCGAGCAGGCGTGCGAGGATCGCGCCGCCGACGCTGCCGGTCATCGAGAAGGGGATGGCGACGAAGATCACGAGACCAACGAAGGCGGCCCGACGAATGCCGGGATACGTCGCCAGCACGTATTCGCCATCCTGGATCACCAGGGCGAACTTCGGCCCGAGGACCGGAAGGCGAAGCATGAACCGCAGGTGATAGACGAACCAGCAGGCGGCGAGGACGTCCATAAGGACGACCAACGCGGCGAGGTCGAGGGCGGTCAGACCGAACGATTCGACTTCCGGACCGCCGAGGATGATGAACTTCCCGAGGAACAGGCTCGCAATCGCAACGCCGACGATGCCGACGACGGCGGTCCAACCGCGGACCATCCCGAGCGCGAGCAGGACCAAAGCTGACGCCACAAGCGGCGCCAGAAGCGTCGTCCACCAGACAATCGGCGAACTGGCATCGCCCGGAAGGTCGGAGGAAAGGCGGGCGGATTGGTTCGTTTCGGGGTTCGAATCGTTCGGGCGCACCGCGTTGGCTCTCCGAATACATTTCGGTTCACGTCAAGTCTTCGCGTCAGACATCGCAGACCGCGATCGCCTGCTTCAACCCCTCGAGCGGGTTCCGCGTCGGGATGAACTCCTGACCGACGTAGCCGGCATACTTTACGGCGAGCAATTTCTTCATCACGGCCGGGTAGTGGATCTCTTGATTCTCGTCCAGTTCGCCGCGCCCGGGGTTGCCGGCGGTGTGAACGTGGCCGATCCACTCCTTGCACTCGTCGATGCGCCGGATCAGGTCGCCGTGCATGATCTGGACATGGTAGATGTCGAAAAGCAGCTTCACACGAGGCGAGCCGACCTTCTTAAGGATGCTTACGACCCAGTCGAGATCGTCGCCCTGATAGCCGGGGTGGCCGGTCATCGGGTCGGATCCGTCGCGGCTGTTGAGGTGTTCGAGGCAGAGCGTCACGCCCGCCTTTTCGGCATGGCCGGCAACGAGTTTCAGGCCTTCGACGCAGTTCTTGAAGGCGTCGTCCTTCGAAATCTCGCCGCTCTTCGGGTCGTCCGGCTTGTTCCACTTCATGCCTACGAAGGCGATGACGTTCGGAAACTTGGCCTCGGAGGTGGCGTCGATGGCGGCCTTGGTCTTCGTCACGAGTTCCTCGCGGTGGGCGAGGTTGTTGAAGCCGCGGGGGAAGCCCATGCCGTTCGAGGTGATGGCGCAGACGAGGTCGTGCTTCTTCAGCGCCGGGAAGCTTTTGGCCTCCAGCAACTCGACGGAAGTCACGCCGAGGGACTTTGTCACTTCGCAGACTTTGTCGAGGCTCCACTTCTCGCCGCGGGCGGTGAAGCACCAGGAGCAGACGGATTGTTGGATTCGGCCATTCTTCACGGCGGCACCGATGGGGTTGGCGATTCCCGCGACAGCGGCGGCCGTGGCGAGCGCCTGGCGGCGATTGGGAAGAAGCATGGGGGAGGCTCCGCAGTATAAGATGTCATGTGAGTATAAGCCGGCATCACTTGCCGGGCCGCGATTCATCGGTTAACCTTCCAATAACCGCCGGAATGCTCTTTTTGCGTATTGTTGTCGTTCGACGAACCTGAACCGGGATGCTCTCCATGCGTTGGCTTGCACTCTCTCTGCTGGCCGGTGTCGCTTCGACCACCGCCGCCGCGGACAAGAAGCTCGAATACAACCGCGATATCCGGCCGATACTGGCGGAGAACTGCTTCGCCTGTCACGGGCCGGACAGCGCCGCACGGAAGGGCCGGCTGCGGCTGGATTTGCGCGAGGATGCCCTGGAACGCGAGGCGTTCGAGCCGGGCAAACCGGACGAGAGCAAGCTCGTGCAGCGGATGCTGCTGCCGGACAGCGACAAGGCGAAGATGCCGCCAGTGGCGTCGCACAAGGTGATGAAACCGGAGCAGATCGCGACGTTGAAGAAGTGGATCGCGCAAGGGGCGGAATACCAGCCGCACTGGTCGTTCATCTCGCCGAAGCGACCGGACATCCCGGCGGTGAAGGACGCATCGCGGGTGCGCAGCCCGATCGATAACTTCATCATTTCGAAGTTGGAGGCGCGCGGCCTGAGCATGGCCCCGGAGGCGGACAAGCGTACGCTCGCCCGCCGGTTGTCGCTCGACCTGACCGGCCTGCCGCCCGACCCGGCGGACGTCGAGGAGTTCGTAAAGGACAACTCGCCGACAGCGTACGAGAAGCTGGTCGACAAGTTCATGGCCACGCCGCAGTGGGGCGAACACCGCGCCCGCTATTGGCTCGACGCCGCCCGGTTCGCCGACACCCACGGCATCCACTTCGACAACTACCGCGAAATGTGGAGCTACCGCGACTGGGTCATCAACGCGTTCAACAAGAACCAGAAGTTCGACCAGTTCACGATCGACCAGATCGCGGGGGACCTGCTGCCGAACGCGACGATCGACCAGAAGGTGGCGACCGGCTTCAACCGGAACAACATCACGACGAACGAGGGCGGCGCGATCGCGGAGGAGTACCTCGTGCTCTACAACCGCGACCGCACCGAGACGGTGAACCAGGTGTACATGGGGCTGACGGCCGGCTGCGCCGTCTGCCACGACCATAAGTTCGACCCGATCTCGCAAAAAGACTTTTACAGCATGGCGGCGTTCTTCAACAACACGACGCAGGGTGCGATGGATGGGAACATCCCGAACACCCCGCCGATCCTGAACGTGCCCATGCCGGAAGACCGAGCTCGCTTCGAAGCGATCGGCAAGGAGATCGCCGCCGCGAACGGTCGAGTGGCCGAGCGGCGGAAGGCGGCGCGGGGCGAGTTCGACAAGTGGCTCGCGACCGTGAAGCCGGAGGAGATCGCCGGCAAGGTGTCCGAAGACAAGCTTCAATTCTTCGCGAAGTTCAACGAAGGGAAGGACAAGAAAGCTAAGGCGAAGGTGGACGGCAAGGACCGCGATCTCGCGTTCGACTCCGCGGGGTACGTTTGGGGGAACGGCAAGAAGGGCCAGAAGGGCCTGACGATCCTTCAAAGCGGCCCGGCGATCGAGTTGAAGGACGTGGGCGACTTCGACACGAAGCAGGGCTTCTCCGTCGGCGCGTGGGTGCGGCTCTCGAAGCGGAACACTGCCGGCGCGATCGTGGCCAAGATGGACACGGCCAACGGCTTCCGAGGCTGGGACCTCTGGGTGCAGTCGGACCGGATCGGCATGCACATCGTGAGCAAGTGGAACGAGGACGCGCTCAAGGTCGTGGCCAAGACGCCCTTGAAGATCAACGCCGACCAGCACGTGTTCGTGACCTACGACGGCTCCGCGAAGGCGAGCGGCGTGAAGATCTACGTCGACGGCGTCCTTCAACCCGTGGACGTCGAGGCGGACGCGCTCAAGAGCACGATCAAGAACACGGTGCCGTTCAAGATCGGCCAGCGGAACACGGACGGGCGCGTCGCCGGCGTGTCGATTCACGACCTGCGAATCTATGGGCGGGCACTCGTCAACGCCGAGATTGGTCAACTCGCCAAGGGGACCGTGCTCGCGGACCTGCTGGCGAAGCCGGCAGACAA
This sequence comes from Gemmataceae bacterium, assembly GCA_019636445.1. GTDB lineage: Bacteria > Planctomycetota > Planctomycetia > Gemmatales > Gemmataceae > Limnoglobus. The sequence continues at coordinate 8,213 of JAHBXO010000014.1, forward strand.
GCGGACGCCGAAGGAAGTGGACGACGTGTACGACTGGTGGCTGGTGACGAACGACAAGCCGTACCAGGACGCCGAGGCGGTCGCGGCGAAGCTGAAGGCGGAGGAAGTGGCGATCCAGTCCCGCGGGACGATTGCGCACGTCTGGAACGAGAAGCCGAGCATGCCGGAGGCGTACATCCTCAACCGCGGCGAGTACGATCGCCGCAAGGAAAAGGTCGGCCCGGCAACGCCGAAGGTGCTGCCGGCTTTCCCGGCGGATTATCCCAAGAACCGGCTCGGCTTCGCCAAGTGGCTGCTCCTGCCGGACCATCCACTGACGGGCCGCGTGACGGTGAACCGCTTCTGGCAGGAACTCTTCGGCCAAGGTTTGGTTCGCACGGCCGGCGACTTCGGCATCACCGGCGAAGTGCCGAGCCACCCCGAACTGCTCGACTGGCTCGCGCTCGAGTTCCAATCACACTGGGATGTGAAGCAGTTCTTCAAGACGCTGGTGATGAGTGCGACCTACCGGCAATCGGCGGCCGCGACTCCGGAGAAGCTGGAGAAGGATCCGGCGAACATGTGGCTGAGCCGCGGGCCTCGCTTCCGCATGGATGCCGAGATGGTGCGGGACTACGCCCTGGCGGCGAGCGGCCTCTTGGTAAAGAAGATCGGCGGCAAGAGCGTAAAGCCGTACCAGCCCGACGGCGTGTGGGAAGCCGTGGCGATGATCGGCAGCAACACGCGCGACTACAAGCGGGACACCGGCGAGAGCCTGTATCGCCGCAGCATGTACACCTTCTGGAAGCGGGCCGCCCCCCCGGCGAGCATGGAGGTATTGAACGCGCCGAACCGCGAAACCTGCGTGGTGAAGCGGGAGCGGACGAACACGCCGCTCCAGGCGCTGCTGACCCTCAACGATGTGCAGTTCGTGGAAGCCGCCCGCGTGCTGGCCGAGCATGCGATGCAGTCGGGAAAGACCGACGCCGAGCGCATCGACTTCATCGCGAAGCGGCTGCTGGCGCGGTCGTTCACGGAGAAGGAGATGCCGGTCGTGAACGAGTCTTTGGCCGAGTTGAAGAAGGAGTTCGGCGCGAAGCCGGAGGAGGCGAAGAAGCTGATCGCCTTCGGCGAGAGCAAGGCCGACCCGAAGCTGGAGGCGGCGGAACTGGCCGCGTGGACGATGATCGCGAACCAGGTGCTGAACCTGGACGAGGTGCTGAACAAGTAAGTGTCGGGCACTTGCACCGCGAGTGCCCGTGGAACTCCGCTCTTCGGCCCGAAACAAGATCCTCTCGCGATTCGCGAGAGTCCGACACAGAGGTAATTTCATGCACCCGCTCGACCAGGCCCTCGCGAACGAATCGCTCTTCCACGAATATGTCCGCAACGAAACCCGCCGGCAGTTCTTCCGCTCCGCGGGCTTCGGACTCGGCACCGCGGCGCTCGCCAGCCTCGGCGCGAACGCGGCCGCGCCCGCCCCCCAGGGGAAGGGCACCAAGACCGGCATCGGTGCCGCGCTCGCCGAAACGCACTTCCCCGCCAAATGCAAAAACGTCATCTACCTCCACATGGTCGGCGGACCCGCCCAGATGGACCTCTTCGACTACAAGCCGAAGATGCAGGACTTCTACGACAAGGACCTGCCCGAAAGCGTCCGCAACGGCCAGCGCCTCACGACCATGACCAGCGGCCAGGCGCGTTTCCCCATCGCGCCGTCGAAGTACAAGTTCGCCCAGTACGGCCCCGGCGGCGCGTGGATGAGTGAAGTCTGGAAGCACCTGCCGAAGGTCGCGCACGAAATGTGCTTCATCAAGAGCATGCACACCGAGGCGATCAACCACGAACCGGCCATCACGTACATCCAGACCGGCAACCAGGTGACGGGCCGACCGTGCCTGGGCGCGTGGATGAGCTACGGCCTCGGCAGCCTGAACCAGAACCTGCCCACGTTCGTGGTCATGGTCGCCACGCCAACGAACCAGGACCAGGTGCAGGCCATCTCCGCGCGACTCTGGCAGTCGGGCTACCTCTCCGGCGAGCACGCTGGCGTGTCCTTCCGCGCCAAGGGCGATCCGATCCTTTTCATCAACAATCCGCCCGGCGTCTCGTCCGACATCCGCCGCAAGACGCTCGACGGCCTCAAGAAACTCAACGAACTGAACCACCAGCAGACCCTCGACCCCGAGACGCAGACCCGAATCAGCCAGTACGAGATGGCGTTCCGCATGCAGACGAGCGTGCCGGACCTCACGGACTTGTCGAAGGAAAGTGCGAAGACGCTCGAGATGTACGGCCCGGACGTGAAGAAACCCGGCAGCTTCGCGAACACGGCCCTGATGGCGCGCAAGCTCGTCGAGAAGGGCGTGCGATTCGTGCAGGTCTACCACAACAACTGGGACCACCACGGCAACCTCACAGGCCGCATGGAGTTCCAGGCCCGCGACGTGGACCAACCCTGCCACGCGCTCATCACCGATCTCAAGGCGCGCGGCATGCTCGACAGCACGCTCATCATCTGGGGCGGCGAGTTCGGCCGCACGATCTACAGCCAGGGCGGCCTGTCGAAGACGAACTACGGCCGGGACCACCATCCGCGCTGCTTCACGATCTGGATGGCTGGTGGCGGCATCAAGGGTGGCACCGTCTACGGCGAGACCGACGACTTCAGCTACAACATCGTGAAGGACCCCTGCCACCTCCGCGACTGGCACGCGACCGTGCTGCACCTGCTCGGCCTCGACCACGAACGCTTCAGCTACCGCTATCAGGGGCTGGACCAGCGCCTGACCGGCGTCGAGAAGGCGAACGTCATCAAGGCGCTGTTGGCGTGACCATCCCGTTCCCGGCCGAATTCGGCCGGGACTACGGACAGTCACGGTTGATCCTCTCTGTTTGGTCAACAAAAAAGGTCCCCCTTGCGGGGGATCTTCTCATTCACTGAATCGGCAACATTCATTACCCCATCAGTTCCCGGATCGGCGTCCCGTCGCTGACGATGTGCGATGGCCGCCCCTGCGGCGTGTACAGCATCTTGTCCGGGTCGATGCCGAGCTTCCGGTAGATGGTGCTCGCGAAATTCTCGGGCGAGAGGACCCGCTCGACGGCGGAGAAACCGTTCCGATCCGTCGCGCCGACGACCTGCCCGCCGGGCGTCTTGCCACCGGCGAAGAGCACGCTCATCGCGTTCGCCCAGTGGTCGCGCCCGGCCTTGGTTTGGCCGGCGAGCGTGCTGATCTTGGGCGTGCGGCCGAACTCGCCCAGCGCGATCACCATCGTGCTGTCCAGCAGGCCGCGCTGGTCAAGGTCGGAGATGAGCGCCGCAACGGTGTTGTCCCACTGCGGGAGGCGCTTGCGACAGGCGTCGAAGAGGTCGGAGTGGTGGTCCCAACCACCATCGTAGATGGTGATGAAGGGCACGCCGGCCTCGACGAGCCGCCGGGCCAGCAGGGCGCGCTGGCCGAAACCGTTGCGGCCGTAGCGGTCCCGCACCTTGTCCGGTTCGCGGTGGATTTCGAACGCCGCCTGGGCCTCCTTCGAGCGCATCAGTTCGTTGGCCTGCTTGTACTGGTCGTCCATCGCCAGCGCCGGGTCGCCGGCGGTCTTGTCGAGGATGCGCTGGAAGCGGTCCACTTCGGCGCGCACGTCGGTACGGTCGGCGAAGCGGCCTTCCGTCAGGCCGGAGGGCAGCGCCACGTCGCGGACGCGGAAGCCGGAACTGTTCGGGTCGCCGTCCGAAACGAACGGAGCGTACTTCGCGCCGAGGAAGTTGGGCCCCCCGGAGCGGGACATGCTGGGCATGCTGAAGTAGGCGGGCAGGCCGGCGGGCGCGGGCTTCTCGTGCGCGACCACGGAGCCGAGGCTCGGGTGGAAGCTGACGAACGCCCCGCAGCCGACGGGGATGCGCGGCGGCGCGCCGGTCATCATGTAATGGTTGCCGGCGCCGTGGTTCCCCTGATCGTGTCGGATGGAACGCACCATCGCGAACTTGTTCGAGAGGTTCGCGAGCTGCTTCATGTGCTCGGAGAAGAGCATCCCGGTCGTGCGCGTCGGGATGGCCTTGAACTCGCCGCGGTATTCGGCGGGCGCATCCGGCTTCGGGTCGAATGTTTCGAAATGGGTGGGTCCGCCGTCCATCCAGATGAGGATGACGGACTTCGCGGCCGGCTTGAGTTCGCCGCCGGTGGAGGCCCGCAGGGCGGACGCGAGTCCGCCGCCGAGGAGCGTCGTGAGGCCGAGCTGCAGGCAGTCCCGGCGGGTGACGCCGGCGCAGTTGGTACGAGTCATATCACACTCCGATTCCCATGATCAGTTTATCATTTAATCCCCGAACACGAACTCCGGCGTGTTCAAGAGGCCCCACAACAAATCTTCCACCACTTCACGGCGCTTCACAGCCTGTTTTTCAAATCGCACCACACACGCAGCCTTCTCGGCGTCGGTCGGCAACCGGCAATACGCCAACAGGTAGAGCTCCTCCACGATCTCAGCGGGTGACTGCTTCCCGCCCGCCAATTTCGCGGCGCGGCCATCCTCCGCGGTGATTTTCCGGCTCAGGTTCGGCGCGTTCATCAGGTGCAACGCCTGCACCACCGTCGTGTCAGTCGTGCGCTCGCACGGCGGGTCCTGGTTCGGGTCGGGTCGGCCGAACGTGTCGAGGAACGTCGAGGTTCCCCGCACCGTCCACGCCTCCATCGCCCGCGCTCCGACTGGCATCGCGTCAAACTTTTCCGGCACGCCGGTCACTTCCGTGACGGCGTCCAGCAACACTTCGGCGCGCAATCGCTGCCGGTAGTGCCGCGAATAGTTCCGCGTGTCGCCGACGTTCGTTTCGTTTGGCAGCGACGACAGCCCGTAGACGTGACTCGTCGCGATCCGTCGGATCAGTTTCTTGAGGTCGTGGCCGTTGTCGCGGAAGTCCTTCGCGAGCGCGTCCAGCAACGCCGGGTTCGAGGGCGGGTTGGTGTCCCGCAGGTCGTCGACCGGGTCGACGAGGCCGCGCGCCATCAGTTCAGCCCAGACGCGGTTGACGATCACCTTTGCGAAGAACGGGTTGTCCTTCGAGGTCACCCACTCGGCGAGCTTGACGCGGGGATCGTCCTCGGCCGTCAACTCGAGTGGTTCGCTTAGGAGCGGCGTGGGACTCATCGCCTCGCCGGTGAGCGGGTGCTTGACCGGTCCACCGCCACGCCGGCGGCCGCCCGTGGATGGGCCGTCGCTGGTGTAGACGATCTCCTCGCTGCCGGAAATAGGGGCGGAAATGCCGGTGCCCTTGCGGCCGATGCGGCCGAAGAACGCGGCGAAGCCATAGAAGTCCGATTGGCCCCATTTCTCGGAGGGGTGCTGGTGGCACTTCGCGCATTCGAGCCGTACGCCGAGGAAGAGCTGGCTCACCATCGTGGTGAGTTCCTCCGGCTCACGGCGGTTGCGATAGAAAACCGTGTTGCCGTCCTTGAAGGTGCTGCCGGAGGCCGTGATGATCTCGCGGACGAACTGGTCGTACGGTTTGTTTTTGCGGAACGAATCGCGGATCCAGGAATCGAAATTGAAGGTCGCCTTGATACCGACGTGGTACGGGTTCGGGCGCAGCAGGTCGGCCCACTTGTTCGCCCAGAAGTCGGCATACTCGGGGCGGTCGAGCAGGTGATCGACAAGCTTCGCGCGATCCGGGTTTTTGAGGAAGGTCCGAGTCTCGTCTGGCGTCGGCAGCCGGCCGATGATGTCGAGGTACGCGCGGCGGTGGAAGGTCGCATCGCTCGCGGCCGCGGACGGGGTCAGCCCGAGTTGCTTGAGCTTCGCCCAGACGAAACCGTCGATGAAATTCGATTTCGGCAATTGGTCGTAGAGTTTCGGGTCGATGGTGCCGGGGCGCGGAATGAGGATGCTGCTGACGGCGAACTTGTCCATGAAGCGCGCGGTGATGGCCGCCTCGCCGGCGATGGGGCCGGCTTTCACGATGCCGTTTGCATCGACCGTCGCGTACCCGGCATCGTTGGACTGATAGGCCGCGAGCTTCGTCACGTCCTCTTTCGATCCATCGCTGAAGTGTGCCGTCACGGAAAGGGGGATCGATTCATTGAATTTCAGCAGTCTTTCGCCTGGTGCCACGGTGATCTTTGCAAGCGTTGGCGCGTCTTTGGGCGTGCGCGGCGTTCCGGCGGCGATCCAGTCGCGGAGCAATTTGTATTCCGGGGAATCCTTCGCCAACTTCTTGCCGCCGCCATGCGGTACTTCCCCGGCGGCCTTGCGGAGGAACAGGCTGAAGTCGGGGTCGGCGGCAAAGAGCCGGCGTCCGCGGGCTTCCGTCACGATCGCGTTGTAGTCGAAGTCCGGATCGAAGCCGAGCAATGAGAGAGGGAAACCGTTCTGACCGCGCGCCTTGCCGTGGCAGGCGCCGGCGTTGCAGCCGAAGCGAGTGAGGATCGGCTCGACGTGGCGCTCGAACGTGGGTTCGGCGGCCGGTAGGGTGGCACCGAGGCCCAACATGGCGATGATGGTGTACAAACGGATCATGGTTTCAGGTCGCGGGACGGTTCGTGGTCGAACCCGGTCGGCAGGTACGGAGATTTTACCGGATCGCGGATCGAAACGCACGCCCAAAAACGAAGGAACGGGCGGTTTCCCCTGACGAAAAGTATTTTTGCATTCCCACCAGATTGCGGTATTTTCCAAACCCGATCCATCGTACAATCGGGTCATGGTTTGGTCGGCACTTCGCCGACTCCTGAAGTCGTTGGCTGCGGCCCCCGCCTTCTTCGTGAGTTCTGGTAGAGATCCGTGATGGCAATGAATCTGTATGTCGGCAACATGTCGTTCTCGACGACCGAGGACACCCTGCGCGAGGCCTTCGCCCAGTACGGGACCGTGACCAAAGTCCAACTCATCATGGACCGGGAAACCGGTCGTCCCCGCGGCTTCGCGTTCGTCGAGATGAGCGACGGCGCCGACGCGGCAATCCAAGCGCTTAACGGCGCGCAACTCGACGGCCGTCCGCTGACGGTCAACGAAGCCAAGCCCCGCGAAGATCGCGGACCGCGTGGCGGCGGCGGTGGCGGTGGTGGCGGCGGCCGGGGCGGCTACGGCGGCGGTGGCGGCGGCCGGGGCGGCTACGGCGGCGGTAGCGGCGGCGGCCGGGGCGGCTACGGCGGCGGTGGCGGCGGCCGGTATTGATCCTTTCGATTAACAATCACGACCCCGGCGATGTCTCGCCGGGGTTTTTTGTTTCCGCTGGTTTCCCCCGTCATTCGCAGGTAGGATGGCACCAAGACCGGAGGCGGGAATGACCCTCAACGACGACGATCTCGGCGAAGGTGAAGGCGGCGGCGTCGGACTCGACTACGCCACGGCGCGCGGGCGCGAATGGCCCAGCGTCCGGCAGTTCAACGTCTTCCTCGCCAACCGCATGGGCGCGCTGCTCAAGCTCGTCAAGCAATTCGAGACCACCGACGTCCGCGTCGTCTCGCTCAACGTGGTCGAGACCACCGACTGCGCGATCATACGTCTGGTCCCCAGCGACTACGAACGCGCCTTCGAACTTCTGACAACTGGCAAGTTCCCCTTCACCGAGAGCGACTTGCTCGTCGTGAAGTTGCCCGACGACGACCGTCCGCTACTGACCATCACCAAGGCACTGCTCGCTGGCGAGATCAACCTCCACTACGCGTATCCGCTCCTGATCGGCGTGGGTCCTATGGGCAGTACCGCCCTTGCGATCCACGTGGACGACATCGAAGCCGCGGCGGCGACCCTTCAGAATCAAGGCTTTACGCTCTTCACCGAAGACGATCTCTCGGGCTGATTCACACCGCGCCCAGCATTCGCAGGGCCACGCTCGCGGCCAGCCCGGCCATCAGCGGCGGTGCCACGCGCTTCACGATGTCGAACGGCTTCGCCCCCGTCAGCGTGCCGCTCATCAGCACCACCGCCGCGACCGGCGACATCGTCCGCCCCGCCGCGGCCCCCATCGACACCACCGCGCCGACCGCATTCGGATCGTGTCCCAGCGCGACGGCCGGATCGTGGAAGAATTCGTACAGCCCCTTCGTGCTGGCGATGCCGGAGCCGGACACGAACGCGAAGAGCATCGGCACGACCGCCGCGAGCGGCAACATCAGTTCCGGCGAGCCGGCGATCGCATGACCCAGTGCCGCCGCGAGGCCGCAGAGTTTCATCCCTTCCGCGAAGCACGCCCCGGTGACGATCAGGCTGATGACGTTCGTGAAGCCGTAGCCCGCGCCTTCGAAGAATTGCTTCGCGCCGTCCTTCGCATGGCCCGGCGATACGAGCAGCGCACAAAGGACGCCGACGAGCATCGCGGCGCCGATCAGCCGGCTGCCGAACGACTCGGGCGTTTTCGCCAGCCAGTCCTGCGGGATCGCGAGCAGGTTCAGCGGCGGGCCCGTGAGGAACAGCAGCGCCAGCGGAACGAGCGGGACGGCGGCCTTGAGCACGTTGATGCGTTCGCCGCCCGCGGCCGGCTCCGGCTCCGTGGCGGTCGCGGTCCGGTTCTCGCGAACGGATTGGAACCAGAACACCAGCCCCGCGACCAGCACGTACGGGATCAGCAGCGGCGGAATGTACTGCCGCGCCAGGATCATCGTTTCCACTCCGGTCTTGCCGCGGACAGTGAGCAGTTCCGGCGCGCCGGGGTTCAGCAACTCCCCGCCGATGGACGCCCCGAGCGCCAGGCATGCCGCGATCGTCATCGGTCCATACCCGGCGGCCTTGAACAGTGGAATCACGACCGGACCGACGCACACCGCCACGCTCGTCTGGCTGATGACCGGGATGTTCACGGTGAAGGCCACGAGCAACACGCCGGGAATCAGCAGGAACCGCACGCGGCGAACGGGCTTCATCAGGAGCCGCACGAGGTGCGCGTCGCAGCCGGTGTGGCGGAGGATGTACGCGAAGCCCATGGCGCAGCAGATGGGCACGACGAATTTCTCGCTACTGAAGGTGGACAGGAATTCGCGGACGATGGCGGCGGGGTCGCCGCCGAGCGTGCCGAGGGTCATCGCCGCGAGGATCAAAACGAGGCGGACCTCGCGGCCGCGGACGATGGCGGCGACGGCCAAGCCGACGACCGCGAGGGAGAGCCACTGGATCGCGGACATGGCGGATTCCGTTCAGGAAAGGTCTTCACGATATATCGGAACGTCCGGCGATGCCGAGCGTGCCCGTTTTCGGGTTCCCGCCGGACGGCGATTCCGGGAATCTTCGAGCTTGGATTCAAGTCGGGCTGTGGATCTCGAATCCACGCAGGATAATCGGTTCGTGGCGCGGGAGGTTCACTCATGACCGACGAAGCGAAACTGGGCCTGGTGGCCGGGATTCTGGCCGTGGTGGGCGTGGCGGTTTTCGGCCAGCCGAAGGAAGCCCCGCGAACCTTGCCGAAGCCGGTTCCGGTCGTCTCCGCGCCGGTCGCGCCGCCGGTGCAACTGCCGGCCGGGGTCGCGCCGGATCGCTGATCCGTCAGACGTCGACCCAGCGTCGCTCCCGGTGGCTGGTCAGGATCGCCTCGCCAATGCACACTTCACGATGGCCGTCGGCAAAGGTTGCGTAGAGCGGTTCGGTCGATCGGCCGGCTTCCACATCCGCGTAGATCGCACGATAAAGTTGTTTGAAAGTATCGGGGAATCCTTCGGCGTGCCCGCCGGGGTAGCTGGCGTACGAGGCCGCGGCCGGGAAAAGTAGCGCCGGGTCGCGGACCAGCCGTTCGTTCGGCCGGTCACGGTGGCCGATCCCGAGCACGTTGGGTTCTTCCGAATCCCAGTTCAACGACGTCTTCGAGCCGGCGAGGTCGAAGCGGAGCGCGTTCTTTCGGCCCGCCATTGTCTGGGAAACCGCCAGACAACCCCGCGCGCCGCCATGAAACCGGATCAGAATGTGGCCGGCGTCTTCCGTGTCGATCGCAACTGGTTCGCCGTCGGTCCTCGTGGCATTGGAGAAGGTTTCGCGGCCACCTCGCGGCGCCCAGCGCGTCGCGTGGACGGTTTGCAGGTCCGCGCAGACACTCTCGATTTCCAGACCTGTGATGAAACAGATCGTGTCGATCCAGTGGGTGCCGATGTCTGCAAGGGCGCGCAATGGCCCGCCGTCCGCGGCGCGCACGCGCCAGTTGAAATCGGTCGGGAACAAGAGCCAGTCCTGGAAATAACTGCCGGCGACGTGCAGGATCTCGCCAACCTGTCCGCATCGGACGCGCTCGCGCGCCTCCAGCACGAGCGGATAAAAGCGGATGTTGTAATTGACGGCCGCGACGAGCGACGACTGGCTGGCTCGCAGGACGAGCTCCGCCGTCTGCTCCGAATTCATCGCGAGCGGCTTCTCGCAAACGACGTGCTTGCCGGCGGCCAGGGCGCGACGGCACTGGTCGAAGTGCGCCGCGTTCGGTGTCGCGAGGTGGACGGCCTCGACGGCCGGATCGGCAAGCAGTTCCTCGAATTCGGCATAGCCCCGCGGCACGCCAAGCGCCGCGGCGGCAGCCCGCGACTTCGCGGGCGTCGAACCGAGGATGCCGACAACGTGCTGTCCGGCCCGTCGTAACGCCTCGACGTGGACCGGACCGATGAACCCGGTGCCGGCCACCGCCACGCCGAACGATTTCATGAGAAACTCCGGAAGTCTCATCGAACTTTCTGAACTCGACCGCCCGCACGGTCGATAATATCGGGAGAGACCGCCTCCGGGGGATCGGCTATGCGCATTCGCAACCTGCTCGTCGGGTCCGTGTTCACGGTCCTGTTTTCATCGGCGGCTTCGGCTCAAACGACTGGTGGGGGCGGCAACACCGGTGGTGGTGGGGGAATTTCCGGCCTTCAGACGACCAGCGGCAGCAATTTCCAGATCCAGCAGATGCAGCAGGCGCAGCAGATCTCCGGCGGCGCCACAACCGGCTCCAGCCTGAATTCGACGAACGCCTTCAGCCAGTACTACGCGAATCCGTACTATCAGGGCCGCGCCGGATCAACTGGTCAGGACAACCCCGGCGGGTTCGGATCCGCGCTGTCGGGCGGTGGCGGCACCGGCCGCGCGGTTGGTACCACGGGTTTGAACGCCGGCCGCACCGGAGGGACCGGAGCCACCGGCGGGCGAACCGGCACGACCGGGACTGGCCTGACGCAAGTCTCGACGACGCTGGGCGGCACCGGCGGAACGGGAGGACTGAGCGGCGTCGGTGGCGGCTTGGGCGGGGGTCTGGGTGGCGGATTAGGCGGCGGTCGCACGGGCACCACGGGTTTCGGCGGGCAGGGCGGACGCGCCGGCGGCCTGGGTGGCCTGCTGGGCGGCGGTCTGGGCGGTCAACAACAGCAACAGGGCAACGCCATCGTTCAACTGCCCCGCGATATCACCTACACAATGACGATCCGCATGCCGATGCCCAAGACCACGCCACAACAGGCCGCGGCCACCATGCAGACGGAACTCCGCGGCCTGATCGACCGCTCCACGCGAATCGCCAACCCCAAGGGGATCGAGATTCAGACGGATGGCGCCGTCGTCATCCTGCGGGGTACGGTCCGGGACGAAGAGGAAGCCGCGACTGCCGAAGGCGTCATTCGCCTGACCCCTGGCGTGAAAGTCGTCAAGAACGAACTCAAGTATTGATCACCCGCGTGATCCGTTCTCAAAAGTCGTATGCCATGCGGAAGCCGTAGACCTGGAATTCGCTCCGGTCGAGTCCGGGGACACGGCGGACGTTCTGGATGAAATTGAACTGCAACTTCGCGTTCGGGTTCCAGTGCCAGTTGACGCCTAGCGTCAGCGCCGTCAACTGGCCACCGTCCACATTGCCGTCGTTCACGTCCACCTGCGAAACGCGCGCGAGGAACTCCCACGCGCCCGGTCCCTCGATGCCGTGGTGCCGGCTCGTGACGAAATTCCGATGCGGCTTCACGCGGTCGAACGCGCCCATCCCCGGTATGTAGTTCCGGTGCTCGCCCGTCGCGAACCAACTCCCGAATAGGTACCAGCCATAAAAGACCGGATTCGTACCGTCGATGCGATCGACCACGGTGACGACCGTTTCGGCCTGCACGGAGAACGGTCCGTTCACCCAGGCGAACTCGGCGCCGAGCACGTTGTAGTTGTTGGTGGGGATGATCCCGGTGTCGAACTGGTTCGGGGTGCTCGTACTGAGATTGTACACCGGAGTCTGGTTGATGGCGAATTCGCCGAAACGGGCGAAGCGGACGGTGTCGTTGACGGCGTCGTTGTAGCTGTGCGAGACGCCGAGGTGGAGCAGGCGTTCGCCGTCGTTCTCGTTCCAGAGCAGGTGCGTGACGCGGGCGGCGGTCGCCCAGCCGCCGGCGTCGGTGGCGAGGTCGCCGTAGCCGTCGTCGCCGGCGCGGAAGACCGAGGCGGCGTAGGTCCAGCGTTCGTCCGGGGTGGCGTCGAAGAAGCCGAGCCCCGTACGGCGGAACGGGACGAAGGCGAAGAGGGATGCGCGCTCGATGAACGGCAGGAAGCGGATGCTGGAGACGGTTTCGAGCGAGACGGGTTGCTTCCAGCGGCCGAGGCGCAGCGTGCCGAGCGTCGGGAGTTGCTGGAGTTCGACATAGGCGTTCTGGAAGTTCGGTCGGCCGGGCGACCCGGACGCGAGCGTGCCGAAATCCATTTCGATCATGTAGCCGACGTTCTCCTGAAGCTGGCCTTTGCCCCAGAGTCGGGCGGTGCGGAACGAGGTGCCATCGCGGGCGTTGCCAACTTGCCGGCGGTTGCGGGTGTCTTGAGAGAACCAGCCCGTATCAAGCTGTAAGACGCCACCGAGTTCGACCGTCGGGTATTTCTTCGGGGAGTCCACGGGAGCAGGGTCGAGCAGCACCTGCGTGGCGGTGGCCGCCGGGGTCGGGGCCGGTTCGGACGCGAAGGCGACCGGAGCCGGTTCCTGCGCACGCACCGGAGCCAGGAAGACACCGACCGAAGCCACAAACAGAACGATTGCGTATTTCATTCGGAACCACCGGTCTGGGCTTCGGGCGAATATCCGATGCCCCGCCGTGCGGCAACCCGAACTCGGAGTCGAAGGTGGCCGGTGCGGTGCGAATGCCTCCGATCCCGGACCTGCCCGGCGAACTGCGCCGGCTGCTCGCGCAGGTGCCGTCGGGCCGTGTCACGAGCTTCGGCGATCTGGCGGAGGCACTTGGCGATGTCGGGGCCGCCCGCTGGGTGGCGACCGAAATCGCATTGATGCGCGACGAGGCGATCCCCTGGCATCGCGTGGTGAAGCGAACCGGTGATCTTTCCGGCGATGCCGATCGCCAACGATGGCAACGGCAACGCCTGGACGCCGAGTACGCCGTCCGGGAGCCGCTCTGGACCGCATTCGATTCGACCCGGCCGTTGCGAGCGCTCGCCGATTGGCAAACGGAATCGGCCCGGCTCGCGACGTTCCATGAGGCATTGCCGTTGCCCGATCGCGTTGGCGCGGTCGATCTGTCGTACGTCTCGGATACCAAAGCCATCGCGGCCTACGCCGCCGTCGATGCCAAGACCTTGCAGCTTGTCGATTCGGATTTCGTCCGGGTGTCGGTACCGTTCCCGTATATCCCGGGCTACCTGACGTTTCGCGAACTTCCGGCATTGCTCGCGCTCGTCGAGCGAGTCCGCGATCGGATCGCGCCGATGATCCTCGTCGACGGCAGCGGCCGATTGCACCCGCGCCGCTTCGGGGTCGCCGTCGCGCTGGGTGTTCTCGCCGGGTTGCGCACCGTCGGCGTGTCGAAACATCGGTTGTGCGGAAGACCACGTGGAGGCGAAGGCGAAGCGCTGTGGGACGGCGACGAGTTGCTCGGCTATCGGCTGGACGGCGGCTCGAAGCGACGAACGATGTACGTTTCACCCGGTTCGGGAACTGATGCCGCGAGTGCCGTCGCGATCGTTCGCGCCGTCTGGCGCGAACGGCGATCGCCGGAGCCGATCCACTGGGCCGACGCAATCAGCCGTCGCGAAGCAAAACAGTGAGGTTTTTCTCCCGGCGGACCGCTCCGCGGAGTATGCTCGAAGGAGTCATCTCCGAGAACTGCCATGTCCAGAAACCTGATCCTTTCCGTTGCGCTGGCCGTGATGTTGGGCTGCAACCGGAACACGAGCAAGCCCGCCCCGGTACCGACGCCGACGAACGGCCCGGAACCAACGCTCGTACCGACCACGCCTCCACCGCCGGCCGCGAGGACCAATACGCCGCCGGCCGGCCGTTGGGAATCGCTGCTGGATGCGATCGATCCCGCTCGCGATGCCGTCGCCGGAACATGGACGAAGCGCGGCGGCGAGTTGCACGTGGCCGCCGGTACGGGGGCACGGCTCGCGCTTCCGGTGGCGCCGGGTGGCGAGTACGACCTGCGAACGAGTTTCATGCGGCATACCGGACAGCACTCGATCGCGTTGTTCTTCCCGCACGGCACCGGTCGCGCCGCCTTCGAAGCCGACGCCTGGGGCGAGCACCTCGGCGGCATCCAGAACATTGCCGGACGCACGATCCGCGACAACCCGACGCGCCGAGCCAACGTGCAACTGGAGAACGGGCGCCGCCACACGCTGACGCTCGAAGTCCGCGCCGGCCGCGTCCGTGGGTTTCTCGACGACCAGCAGATCGTGTCCTTCGACGGCGACGGGAACAACTTCGCCCTCTCGGACCTGTGGACCCTTCCGGGCGGGAAGTCGCTCGGACTTGGGGCGTGGGAAAGCGAAACAACGTTTCACACATTCGAGCTGCGGCGGATGGGTTCCGGATCCAATACGATCGCGCAAGCCGCGCCGGCGGTGACCGCGCCGCCGTCGGCGGTGCGACCGACACCGCCCGCGCCGACCCCGGCACCCATGCCGACGCCGGGGTGGACCTCCACCGGCAAACGCGTGCTCATCGTGCTCGCCAATCAGGATTTCTTCTACCGTGAATACGGCGACCCCCGGGCTGAACTGGAGAAGGCAGGGGTGCGCGTGACGGTCGCCGCGGGGGTACGAGGCGTCTGCCGGCCGCACGCCAACTCGGGCCAGGGTGCCGACGGCGGCATCGTGCAGGCCGAACTCACTCTCGCCGATGTGAAGGCGGACGACTACGACGCGATCCTCTTCTCCGGCGGATGGGGTTCGTCCATGTACCAGTTTGCGTTCCAAGGTCGGTACGCGAACGCCGCCTACAACGGCAACGCCGCGATCAAGCGCGAGGCCAACCGCCTTATCGGCGACTTCCTCAAGCAGGACAAGTACGTCTGCGCCCTGTGCAATGCCGTCTCGGTGCTGGCGTGGGCACGCATCGATGGGCAAAGCCCCCTGAAGGGCAAGCGAGTCTGCGCCCCGACGCGGCAGGCGGCCGCGGGCATCTACAACGGACAGCAGGCACAGCCGTCGTGCCGCTGGCACCCGGAGCAGAACGGCGCGCAGCTGGTGCCCGCGGGGAGCATCGGCCGGCCGAACACGGCCGAGGACGATGTCGTCGTGGACGGAAAGATCGTCACGGGCGAAGACGACATCTCCGCCCGCGAGATGGGGCGCAGGATCGTCCAATTACTGGCGAAGTAATCGTCCGGCGACCGCGCCGTTCACTTCGCCTTGCGGTTGCGGGACGCGAGCTTGGGTTTCGTGGTCGCGCTGGTCGGCACGGGCTGCGAGGACGTCGCCGGTGCCGTCAGTGCCCGGTCGGCCGATTTCTTGGCCATCTCGAGGAACCGCAACTGGCTACGCACCGGTTCCTCGCCGGGCTTCGCCTCCACTCGACGGTACGTGCCGTCGGGCAGCAACAATCGCGACTTCTGGTTGTCGGCGAGAGTCGTCTTCAGAACCTCGTCGATCACGCGTGCCTTGAGGTCCGCCTGCTCGATCGGGAAGACGACCTCGACGCGGCGTGTGAGGTTGCGGTCCATCCAGTCGGCGCTGCCGACATACACTTCGGGATCGCCGTCGTTCTCGAAGTAGAACACGCGGCTGTGTTCGAGGAAGCGGTCGACGACGGAGGTGACGCGGATGGTCTCGCTGACGCCGGGGATGCCGGGTCGCAAGGCGCAGACTCCGCGGCAGGCGAGGTCGATCTTCACGCCAGCCTGGCTGGCGAGGTAGAGCGCCTTCACGATGGCGGGTTCGAGGATGCCGTTGACCTTCGCACGGATGCCCGATTTCTTGCCGGCCTTCGCGTTGGCCGCCTCCTGGCTGATCTTCTCCAACATGAAATCCATCAACCGCGACGGCGCGACGATCAACTTCTTCCATTGCGGCAGCGCCGCATAGCCGGTGAGGTAGTTGAAGAGCAGCGCGACATCGGCGGCGAAGTCGGGGTTGCAGGTGAAGATGCCAAGGTCGGTGTAGGTGCGCGCGGTGGTCGGGTTGTAATTGCCCGTGCCGAGGTGGACGTATCGCCGGAGCTGGTTGTCCTCGTCCCGCCGGACGACGAGGGCGACCTTGCAGTGCGTCTTCAGTCCGACGAACCCGAACACGACGTGCACGCCGGCCTTTTCCAGTTCGCGCGCCCAGAGGATGTTCCGCTCCTCGTCCAGGCGCGCCTTCAGCTCGATCACGGCCGTGACCTGCTTGCCGCGGTCGGCGGCGCGCTGCAGCGCCCGCACCACGGGGGAATCGGAACTGGTCCGGTAGAGCGTCTGCTTGATGGCCTGGACCCGGTCGTCCGCCGCCGCCGCCTCGATGAAATCCACCACGTGCTTGAACGATTCGTACGGATGATGGACTAGGATGTCCTTGGCGCGGATGGCGGCCCAGGGCGTCGTCGCCTGGGCGAACTCCCGAACGGGTGTCGGCACGAACGGCGGATCCCGCAATTCCGCGAACCCGGGAAGGCCATAGATCTGGAACAGCCCCGTGAGATCCAGCAGGCTCGGCACGCGCACCACGTCCTCGGGGTGCAGATCCAGCGCGGAGATGAGGAATCCCTCCAGTTCCGTCGGCGCACCGGCTTCGATCTCCAGCCGCGAGGCATGCCCGCGCCGGCGTTTCTTCACGCTGTCCTCGATGGCACGCAGCAGGTCGTCCACTTCGTCGTCGATTTCGAATTCGCTGTCGCGCGTGACGCGGAAGACGTGCGCGCCGGCCAATTCCATGCCGGGGAATAGCTCGTCGAGGTGCAGGCGGATCACATCTTCGAGCGGGCTGAGCACAATACCGTAATCCGGTAGCCGCAATTCCTGGCTCGAGGTCGGATCGGGTTCTCTCAATACGGGAATGGTCGTGCTCGATTCGCTGGTCGCACTGCGATTGACCTGAAGCGTGACGAAGCGGGCGAGCATCCCGGGCACCTGCACCACGGCGTAGAGCGGTTCGGCGTCGTCCGGCCGTCGCAACGTCACCGCGATGTTCAAGGACTTGTTCAGCAGGTGCGGGAACGGGTGCCCCTGGTCGATCGCCAAAGGTGTCAGCACCGGGAAGAACTGATCGCGGAAGACGTCCTTCAGTTGCTTCCGGTCCGCCTCCGTCAGGTCCGGGATGCGGCGGATGACGATTCCTTTATCGCGGAGGGCGGGCAGGAGATCGTTCAGGAGGCTGGCGTACTGCGATTCGACGAGCGACTTCACCGTTTCATTGATTTTGGCGAGCTGGACGTGGGGGGGCATTTTGTCGCCGCCGGACCCGCGTGCGATGCCGGCCTGCACTTTCTGCTGCAGCCCGCCGACGCGGACCATGTAGAATTCGTCCAGATTGCTGCCGAAGATCGCATGGAATTTCAATCGTTCCAGTAGCGGTACGCCCGGGTCTTGCGCCTCTTCCAGAACCCGACGGTTGAACTCCAGCCAACTCAGCTCGCGGTTGATGTAGAGCGAGGGATCGTCGAGGTTCACGGCCGACATCGCAGCGTCTCCGGCGAAAGTGCCAATATAGCAACGGTTCGGCGCGTCGGCGGGCGCATGGCTTTTTCGGTTGTGCCCGCGTCCCGCGCTCCGCATAATAACCGCGATGCCGGCCCCGACCGGGCCGGAAACCATAAATGGCTGACCGTTGACGCTCGGACCCGCCCCGCGGCGGGATTGACACCGGATGCTTGCCGGCGGACTCGCTCCGCCGATGAATGCTCTCGTCCCGTCGATCGACGTACCGACGCGCCGTCCCTTCTGGCGGTGCGATCGTTGCGGATGCGCGCCGTTTTCCGAGCGCTTCGGACCGCCGAAAGGACTGGCCCGAATGCCCGACGTTCAAACTCTCCTGCTCCTCCTCGTCGCCGTCGCACTTGGCGTCGGGGGTGGTTTCTTCCTCACGCGGCTCCTGAACCGTGGCGGCGTCGCCAGTGATCCGGGTGTACGGTCCGCCGAGGCCGAAGCCCGCACCATTTTGGACACCGCGCGGCGCGAATCGGAACGGATCGTCAAGGATGGCGAATTGCGCGCCAAAGAGGACGCCTTCAAACGGCGCGAGGAGGTCGTCCAGGAACTCGAACGCTCCCGGGCGGAACTGCGCGAGAACGAACGCCGGCTCGAGAAGCGTGAGGACCTTTTGACGGACAAGCAGAAGGAGCTGACCCGGAAGGAACAGCAACTCGAAACGATTCAGAAGAAGACCGCGGAAAAGCAGGCGGTGCTGGACAAAAAGGGCAAGGAACTGGACTTGCTGATCGAAGAGGAAACGAAAAAGCTTCAGCACATCGTCGGCCTCAGCCGTGAGAATGCCGAGAAGCTGTTAATGGACCGGCTGGA
Organism: Gemmataceae bacterium; assembly: GCA_019636445.1. Lineage (GTDB taxonomy): Bacteria > Planctomycetota > Planctomycetia > Gemmatales > Gemmataceae > Limnoglobus. The sequence continues at coordinate 26,824 of JAHBXO010000014.1, forward strand.
ACGTCAGCTCGCCGACGAGGTCGCGGCGCGGCTGCAGCAGCACGAGCGGACCATCAAACAATCGGCTGAATCGAAGGCGCGCGAGATCGTGCTCACCGCGATTCAGCGGAACGCCTCGGAATACACGGCACATGCCACTGTGAGCACGGTCGACATTCCCAGCGACGATGTGAAGGGCCGCATCATCGGGCGGGAAGGCCGGAACATCCGAACCTTCGAGAAGTGCACCGGAGTCGATGTCATCGTGGACGACACGCCCGGTGTCGTGATCGTGTCGGCGTTCGACAACGTCCGCCGCGAGACGGCGCGCCTCGCGCTCGCCAAGCTGATCGCCGATGGCCGCATCCACCCTTCCCGCATCGAGGAGGTCGTGGCCGAGACCCAGAAAGAGATGGAGCAGCACATCTACGAAGCGGGTAAGCAGGCGGTGCTGGACGCCGACGTTCCGATGCCGGGTGAGAAACTGGTCTACCTGCTCGGACGGTTGAAATACCGGACCAGCTACAGCCAGAACGTGCTGAACCACAGTATCGAAGTGGCGCACCTCTGCGGCTTGATGGCGGCCGAACTCGGCCTGGACCCGAAGCTCGCCCGTCGCTGCGGACTCCTGCACGACGTCGGCAAAGCCGCCGACCACGAAATGGAAGGTGGCCACCCGAAGGTCGGCGCCGAACTCGCCAAGCGCTACGGCGAATCGAACAAGGATGTGCTCCACGCGATCATCGGCCACCACGACGACATCACGATCGACCACCCGTACACGGTACTGGTGGCGTCTGCCGACGCCATCAGCGCCAGCCGCCCCGGTGCCCGCCGCGAGTCGCTGGAGAAGTACGTCAAGCGCCTCGAAAACCTGGAAGCGGTGGCGTGTGGTTTCCCGGAGGTCGAGGCCGCATTCGCGATCCAGGCTGGCCGCGAGCTGCGCGTGATCGCGAATTCCCATCGCACGAACGACGCCGACGCCCTGCGCGTCTGTCGCGAGATCGCCCGCGCCATCGAGCAGCAACTCGACTACCCCGGCGAAGTGAAGGTGACCGTCATCCGCGAGACCCGCAGCGTGGACGTGGCGCGGTAGCCCCGGCTATTCCCACTCGCTCGGGCGTGCGATGAACTTCGCCAGCAGTTCCGAACGGGAGTTGATCCCGTACGCGGCGTAGATGCGCTTCACGTGGCTGTGGACCGTGTGCTGGCTGATGGCGAGCTTGGACGCGATCGCTTTTTCGGCCAACCCTCCCAGGAGACACGTCAGCACGCGGCGCTCGGCGGGGGTCAGCGCCGGCGATTCGCTCGACGCGATCGAGGGAACGGACGGCGTCGGGATGTCATCGCCGAACGCCGCTGCGGCCAGCCACTCGAAGACGCATACCGAATCACCGATCTCGATGACTGACCCGTGCCGGAGCATGCTGCGTTCCGTCGGTTCTCCGTCGACGAGGGTGCCGTTGCGGCTGTCGAGGTCCACGAGCGTCGCGGTTCCGTCGGCGACTTCGAGGGCGGCGTGCCGGCGCGACGCCCGTTCGCTTGGCAGGATCAGATCGCAATCGCTGCCGCGGCCAATGACATAGCGGCCGGGGCGGAGAAACAACAGGCCCTCGCCGCCGGTGCGAAGGACGAGGCGGGCGATTGGTTTCATGGAAGACCCGCACGGAAACCGGACTCTTGCGGAAATACGTATCACCTCTTCAGGCGATTGTCTCTTCACAGGCCGTCGGAATAAAAAAACCCGTCGCGCGCCGTTCCCCGTTCCCGCCGGAGCCTTCCGATGTTCGCAATCGCGTCGTCGTTGGAATACCTCGTGACCATGGCGTTCGGGTCGGACGACCTCACGCCCTACTCAGCCCAGTACACCTGGAATTCCAACCAGATGGCACATGCCATGATGGGGTTCTGTCTGGCCGTGTGCTGGTTGACTTTCGTCATTTCGTGGCATCCCGGCCGCTTCCGCAAGGCCGAGCGCACGGCGGCTCCGTTGTCGCCGCTGGGGCGCGTGCGCCGTTGGTTCCGGGAACTGCCGATGGACGCCTACGTCGTCGCGCTGTTCGCCACGATCCCCGCCAAGGAAGTCGTCGATATCGTGCTGGATCGCGGCCTCTTCGCCCGATCCCCGGTCCAGCCGAACCAGTCGAGCCTCCTGTTCGATTCGGTTACCGACACGTCGTTCTGGTGGTCCGGGATGTTTCTGGCCGCCGCGGTCCTGGCGCTGTTCACGAAGGAGGAGCGCGGCTTGCGCGTCGCGATCCCCGTGACGGGTCTGGCGTCGTGCGTTTTGTTCTGGGTCTATGTGGCCGGCGGCGTCTGGCAGAACCAGAAGCAAACGTTTGATGTCTCCGGCATGCCGTTCAACTACACACGACTCGCCGTGCTGCCGGGCCGGAACGAAGTCCACTTCGCGGAAACATCGCCGACGAAATGGCCGGAACTGGAAGCGTTCCGCGCGCAGGTTGTGGCGGCACCTCGTTCGGCTCGACCGCCGCAGGCGCACTATGTCATCTTCGGCGGCACGCCGGTCCAGCGTTCGAAACTCGCCGTTGCGATGGGCTGCGAATTCGCGTTCAAACTGAGGGACAACCGGCGGTATGTCGACAATGCGCAAGCCCTGCGCGTGATGTACCTGACGGCCGTCGGGGCGCTCGAACGCCCTGAAACGCTTCTGGACGTCGATGCCGACCGGCTGGAATGCGTCATCATCGACGATCTGGACGTGAGCACCAAGCTGCCATCAAACGTCTCGGACGAGAACCTTTTTCGGTTTTATCGTGATGCTGCCGAAGCGCCGACGCCGCGCCCGACGGTCCCGGATGCCACCGGAACCACGGGACGCTCCCCGAACCTGCCGAGATCGAAGCCGACCGTGACGATTCCCAAGCTCGATTTCGACAAGCTGAACCGGTCTCGAATGATTCCCATACCGGAAGCCCGCACGAAACAAGCCGAGGTTGAAGTGCCGAAGGCCGACATCGAGAAGCTCGCTCCACCGCGCACGCCGCGGACGGTCGCGCCCGACGCGGTTCAGGAGGCCAAGGAGGAGTTGGAAGCCCGCGTCGCGGCGTTGAACTCGCTAGGGGGGCCAAGGCGAAACTGCCAGACGGGGCGAAACCGGAAGATGGCGGCATCAGCACCGTCTGGGTCCTGGCCGGGCACCCGGGCACGAGCGAGTCGACGCGGACGGCCTGGGGCGTCCGCCGGAAGTTCTGGATCCGGGAGATTGCGATGATCCTCGGCGTCAAAGAGACTGAACTCAAGATCATCGAACTGGTCGACCGACCATCCGATGCCGCCCAACCGTGAAAGGATTGTGTCCTGAAAATCAAGGCGGTTCAGCAAATCCGGGGGAGTTGCTCGCCCATGGAGGTCGAGACGATTCTCCGACCACCGATCGCCGTGCGGGCGACCACGAGTTTCGAATGCTTGTCCGTCATGCATCCGATTACCGCGGCCCGGGTGCCGAGCGGATGCCGACGCATTGTCGCCAGAAGTATCTCGGCCGAGCCGGCCGGCACCACGGCGACCAGTTTCCCCTCGTTCGCGACCAGCAGCGGGTCGAGGCCGAGCAGGTCGCATGCCGCCCGCACCTCGTCGTCAATCGGCACGGCCGGCTCGTCGATCTCGATGCCGACATGCGAAGCCGCCGCGATCTCGTTCAGCGTGGCGGCGAGACCGCCGCGCGTCGGATCCCGCATTGCCCGGAGGTCCGGGCACGCCGACAGCATGTCCGCGACCAGTCCGTTGAGCGCGGCCGTATCGCTGGTGATCCGCGTTTCGAATTCCAATCCTTCCCGAACGCACAGGATGGCGACTCCGTGGTTGCCCACCGGCCCGGACACCACGACGACGTCGCCCAGTTTCGCCCGCTCAATGCCGACGTTCACACCGTCGGGCACCACGCCGACGCCGGCGGTGGTGATGTAGCAACCATCGCCGTGCCCGCGATCCACGACTTTCGTATCTCCGCACACGATCGCCACGCCCGCCGCTCGCGCCGCTGCCGCCATGCGATCGACGATCCGCCCGAGTTCGGCGAGCGGCAGGCCTTCCTCCAGGATGAACCCGGCGGACAAGTAGAGCGGTTTCGCCCCGCACATGGCGAGGTCGTTGACGGTGCCGTTCACCGCCAGGTCGCCGACGCAACCGCCGGGGAAGAACAGTGGGCGGACGACATAGGAATCGGTGGTGAACGCCAGCCGGCCGGCCACGGGTGGGAGGACTGCGGCGTCGCCGAGTCGCGCCAGAGCCTCATTACGGAACGCGGGGAGGAAGAGATGCTCGACCAGTTCGGCCGACAGCTTTCCGCCGCCGCCGTGCCCCATCACGATGTGCGGGTAATCCCGCAACGGTAGCGGACAGGTCCAGCCGTCGGGGTTCAGGTCGGGCACGTCGCACGCTCCGTGCCGAGGGCGATCAATCGGCCGTAGTGGAAGTACGCGGCGCACGCTCCTTCGCTCGAAACCATCGTCGCGCCGAGCGGCGTGCGTGGGGTGCAGGCGCTGCCGAATGCCGGGCACTGGTTCGGCTTGAGCGTGCCGCGAAGCACTTCGCCACTGCGGCACAACGGCGATTCGACCGAGCGGATGTCGTGGACCGCGAACCGTTCCTCGGCGTCGATTCGGCGGTACTCGCTCTTCAGCCTCCAGCCGCTGGCCGGGATGGTGCCGATTCCCCGCCACTCGCGGTCGCACACTTCGAACACCTCGGCGAGCATCGCCTGGGCTGGCCGGTTGCCCTCGAACGTTACCGCGCGGGGGTAGGCGTTTTCCACGACATGCGTGCCGGCTTCGAGTTGCAGCACCGCCCGACGGATGCCGTCGAGCAAGTCCAGCGGCTCGAACCCGGTGACGACAATCGGCACACGGAACCGCTCGGCCAGCGGCGGGTACTGGTAGTAGCCCATCACACTGCACACGTGCCCCGCGGCAAGGATCGACTGCACGCGGTTGGTGGGCGACGAAAGAACCGCTTCAATCGCCGGCGGGACGAGCACGTGCGACACCAGCAGCGAGAAGTTGGTCAGTCCCAGCCGCTTCGCCTGATGCGCGGCCATCGCGTTCGCCGGGGCGGTGGTCTCGAACCCGATGGCGAAGAATACCACTTGCCGGGAAGGGTTCTCCTTCGCCAACCGGACCGCGTCGAGCGGCGAGTAGACCACACGCACGTCGGCGCCGCGGGCTTTCACCGCGAACAGATCTTCCCGTGTGCCGGGGACGCGGAGCATGTCGCCGAAGCTGCAGAAGATGACGCCCGGCAAGGCGGCGATGGCCAGCGCCTTGTCGATGAGCGAAACCGGCGTGACGCACACCGGGCAGCCGGGGCCGTGGATGAGTTCGACTTCGGCCGGCAGCAATTGGTCGATGCCGTTGCGGATGATCGAGTGCGTCTGCCCGCCGCACACTTCCATGATCGCCCAGGGGCGTGTGACGGCGGCTCGGATCTCGGCCGCCAGCCGTTGCGCCAGGTCCCCGTCGCGGAACTCGGTGAGGTATTTCACCCCGTTTCCTCCCCGAGTTCGTCGGACAGCGCGCCCATCGCGGCAAACGCGCGGAGCGTCTCGGCCGCGGTGGCTTCGTCGACTTTGCTGATGGCGAAGCCGGCATGAATCACGGCATATTCGCCTTCCTCGACATCTGGCAGATACGCCAGACAAACATCTTTCACCACGCCGCCAAAGTTGAGCTTGCCCATCCGCACGCCGTCGGACTCGTACACCGTTTGGACACGACCGGGAATCGCGAGGCACATGCTTAACCCTCCGAGCCGCGGCGGGATTCGAGGAACGCCAGCCACTCGTCCAGGCCGTCACCCGTCTTGGCCGAGAGGCGGAGAATCGGCAGTCCCGGCCGCACGGCGCGGAGGTTCCGCACGGCCTCGACGGAATCGAACTCGCACGCGGTGGCGAGGTCGCACTTCGTGATGATGGCGGCGTCGGCGGTGTTGAACAGCATCGGATACTTGAGCGGCTTGTCTTCCCCCTCGGTGACGGAGAGCAGCGCCAGGCGCAGCGACTCGCCCAGATCGTAGCTGGCCGTACACACGAGATTGCCGACGTTCTCCACGAAAAGGTAGTCGTGATCGGCCAGAACCCACCCTCCGAGGTGTCGGCCGACCATGTCGGCCTCCAGGTGGCAGAGACCGTGGGTGTTGATCTGCCGAACCGGCGCGCCGCTGCGGGCGAGTCGAACGGCGTCGTTGTCGGTCGCGAGGTCGCCGACCAGTGCGGCCGGTCGGTGGCCGCGATCCCGCAGGGCGGAGAGGGTTCGCTCCAGCAGCAGCGTCTTTCCGGTGCCGGGACCGGACACCAGATTGACCACGAAGGTGCCGGCGGCGGCGAACTCGGCCCGCAGCGCGGCGGCGATCGCGTCGTTCTTCTTCAACAGGCCCTGGCGGACCTGCACGATGCGAGGGGGCATGTCACTCCACCTCGATGGATTCGAGTTCAATTTCGCGACCGGTACGGACATCGGCGGTCGGCGTATCGCACTGGGGGCAACAGAACCGCTGCAGGCTCGGCAGTTCGACAATCCCACATCGGGGGCAGACGACCTTTACCGACACCGGATGGATCTCGAGTCTCGCCTGGGCCAGCAACGTGTCGGCGGCGGCCACGTCGAACGCGAACCGCAGGGCCTCTTCGGCCACGCCGGACAGCGCGCCGATCTTCACGACCACCGCCGTCACCCGCTTCGCATCGGCGGCGCGGGCCGCCTCCTCGGCAGTCTGCACGAGTTGCACGGCCAACGACAGTTCGTGCATTCCCACATCTCCCGTGCGGTCATCTTATCCCGCCGGCGATCACTGCCTGACCAAGAGAAAGTCCTCCGTCGTTGCACGGCACCTGCCGGTGGGTCAGCGCGGTTCGCCCGTCGGCCTGCAAGCGATGGGAAACGAGGTTGAGGAGTGTGACGTTCTGAAACACTCCGCCGGTCAGTCCGACTATCGGTGCGTTCAGCCTGAAGGCGATGTCCCGGATCATCTCGGCGATGGTGACGTGAAAGCGGGACGCGATGAGTCGAACGGGAACGCGAGTACGAAGGTCGGCAACGATGGCGGCGAGCAAAGGCCTGGGGTCGAGGACGAGGGGGTCGACGCCCGTCGTTGCGAACGGGTACGACTCCGCCACTTCATCGACCAGCGCTTCCAATTCCATCGCTGCCTGTCCCTCAAAGTTCACCACGTGGCGGACGCCGAGGAGCGAAGCGACGGCGTCGAACAGCCGGCCCATGCTGCTGGTTGGAACGCAGTTCACGTTTCGTTGCAGTTGCTGCCGCAGCACCCGTTGTTCGGCCGACGGACTGGCGGCGACGCACGGCAGGTCGTCGCTCCACGGCAGGCCGGCCGCGCAAAGGTGAGCGAGTGCCACACGGTATGGCCTCCGAATGGCGGCATCCCCGCCGGGAAGCGGGACGTACTTCAAATGACCGACTCGTTCGATGCGGTCGCCGTCCGCGAGGAAGAACTCGCCGCCCCAGATCGACCCATCGGTGCCATACCCGGTACCGTCGAAGCAGGCGACGAGGACTGGAGTGCCATTCACGTTCGCATCGACCAACAGCGAGGCCACGTGGGCGTGGTGGTGTTGGATGCGGACCAGCGGAATGCCACGGCGTTCGGCGAACCGGGCCGCCCAGTCGGCTGACAGATAACCGGGGTGCAGGTCGCAGGCGATCCGATCCGGCGCGATGCGGAACAGGTCGAGCAGGTGTTCGGCGGCGCGGTCGAGCGCGGCCAATGTGTCCGGGCTTTCCACGTCGCCGAGATGCTGGCCGAGGTACGCGCGATCGCCGGACGTCACGCAGAGCGTCGCCTTCAACTCCCCGCCAACGGCCAAGACCGATTTGCCAGACCGGGGCAGTTTCACCGGCAGCGGGGCGTACCCGCGGGAACGGCGGATCGGGTACTCGCGGCCGGCGAACACCCTGATCACGGAATCGTCGCACGCCGAATGGATGTCGCGGTCGTGCATCAGGAACGCATCTGCCAGTTCGCCCAGCCGCTCGCGGGCCTCGGTGTTGTCCCTCGCGATCGGTTCGTCGCTGCGGTTGCCGGAGGTCATCACCAGCGGACGATCACCAAGCAACAAATGGTGGAGCGGCGAGTACGGCAGCATCAGGCCGATGGTGCGCAGGTCGGGGGCGACGCCGTCTATCACGCCACCCTGGCCCGGGTGCCGTTCCAGCATGACGATCGGCCGCTCCGGACCGGTCAGCACGGCCGCATGGTCATCGTTGATCGCGGCGAACCGTTTCGCCATGTCGACGTCCTTCACCAAGACGGCGAATGGTTTATCCATGCGTCCTTTGCGCTCCCGCAGCCTCGCCACCGCGCAGGCGTTCGTCGCGTCGCACGCCAGGTGAAACCCGCCGATGCCCTTCACGGCCAGAATGCCGCCGCCGTCCAGCACCCGGACCGCGGTACGGATCGCGTCGTCGCGTTCGATCCGCGTGGCATCATCGGATTCCAACCAGACCTTCGGCCCACAGGCTGGACAGGCGATTGGTTGGGCGTGGAATCGGCGGTTGGCCGGGTCGTGGTACTCCCGCTCGCAGTCCGCACAAAGGGCGAATCCGGCCAGCGTCGTCGCCGGCCGGTCGTAGGGCAGGCTGCGAATGATGGTGAACCGCGGGCCGCAGTGGCAACAATTGATGAACGGATAGCGGTAGCGACGGTCGGTCGGGTCGAACAACTCCCGCAAGCAGTCGGCACAGGTGGCGATGTCGGCCGGGATCGAACTGCTTCGATCGGTGGTCGTCTGGCTCGGACGAATGGTGAAAACGGTTTCCGGGATCGCGGGCCGTTCGATGGATTCGACACGATGGACGCGGGCGAGCGGCGGTGAGTGGGCCGACAGATCCTGCACGAACCGTTCGACTTGTTCGGCCTCGCCTTGGACTTCGACGATCACACCGGCGGAATCGTTGCCGACGTAGCCGGTGAGGCCGTGCCGCACGGCGAGTTGGTAGACGAACGGGCGGAAGCCGACGCCTTGGACGACGCCCCACACGGTCAGCCGACGCCTCACCATGTGGGGCCGACGCCTTGCCGGAGGACCCGCATGTAGTTCCCCCGCTCGAAGGCCGTCGGGTCGGGGACTTTGTTCAGACTCAGGGTTCCCCGCATCTGCGCGATCGACTCGTACTCCTTTTCCTCCAACCAGTGCCGCAGGTCGACGAGGAGTTGTCGGAGATGGCCGACGCCGAAGCGGAGAAGGGCGGAGGTGAGCATCACCCCGCTCGCTCCGGCCATGATGCACTTGATCACATCACGGGCCGAGTGGACGCCGCCGGTGACCGCCAGTTCGATCGGTACCCGTCCGTAGGCGACGCCGACCCAGTGCAGTCTGGTGAGCAATTCGTCGGAGTGGCTCAGCTTCAGGTGCGGCACCGCGTCCAGGTCGTCGATGTTCAGATCGGGCTGGTAGAAGCGGTTGAAGAGCACGGCGGCGGTCGCGCCGGCTTCGTGAAGGCGGGCGAGCAGGTTGACAGGGGCGGTGTAGAACGGACTGAGCTTCACCGCGAGCGGAATGCGGATCTGTTGCCGAATCGCCCGCACCAGTTCCATCAGCCGGTCTTCGATCTGCTGGGAGGTCGTGTTCGGATCGGTCGGAATGTCGTACACGTTGAGTTCAAGTCCGTCCGCGCCGGCCTCTTCGACCAGCCTCGCGTAATGCACCCACCCGCCGGCACTCGTGCCGTTCAGGCTGGCGAACACCGGACCGCGTACCGCCGCCTTCACTCTCCGCAACTGCTCCAGATAGCCGTCGGGGCCGGTGTTGTACGTCTGCATGTTCGGGAAGTACGACAGCGACTCGGCGTACGACTCGCTACCGGCCTCGAGGTGATGGTGCAGGTCCAGCGACTCGGATTCGATCTGCTCCTCGAAGAGCGAGTGCATGACGAAGGCCGCGGCCCCGCTATCCTCGGCCATGCGGACCTGATCGAGGTCGCGCGTGATCGGCGAGGACGACACGATCAGCGGGTTTGGCAAGATATGGCCCAGGTAGCAGGCGGTCAGGTCAGTCACGACGCACCTCCGTTCGCGGTGGCGGCCAACCGCTCGTACATTTTCCAGCGGTCCGCGACTTCCGTCTCGGCTTCCCGCAGCAACATTTCGGCGGAGGCCGGATCGTTCTGCACCAGCACCGTAAAGCGAGTCTCGTTGTACAGGTAGTTTTTCAAAGACAGACTCGGTGGCTTGCTGTCCAGTTGCATCGGGTTCAGTCCGGCCGACTTTCGCCGCGGGTCGTACCGGAACAGCGGCCAATGCCCGCTCTGCACCGCGGCCTTCTGTTGCTCGAGTTGCTTGCTCAGGTCGAACCCGTGAGCGATGCACGGGCTGTACGCGATCACCAGCGACGGGCCGGGGAACGACTCCGCCTCCCGTAGCGCGGTCAGGGTGTGCGTGTCGTTCGCCCCGAAGGCCACGCGGGCAACGTAGCATTGACCCTGCACCGCCGCCAGCAGGGCGAGATCCTTCTTCGCCGTGCGCTTTCCGGCGGCGGCGAACTTGGCCACCGCCGCGCGCGGCGTGGCCTTGGACATCTGCCCGCCCGTATTCGAATACACTTCGGTGTCGAGTACCAGCACGTTCACGTTGGCGGTGGTATTCAGCACGTGATCGAGCCCGCCGTAACCAATATCGTACGCCCAGCCGTCCCCGCCGACGATCCAGACGCTGCGGGGAACTAGGGCGTCGGCCACGGCGATCAGATCCTTGGCCACGGCGTCGGTGCGGCCGGCGAGTTTCTCCTTGAGCTGCTTGACCCGCTCCCGTTGCGGCCTCACGTCGGCGGACGATGGCTTCGCGTTCAGCAGGCCGTCCGCCAGTTCGGCCCCCACGTCGTCCCGCAACCTCGCCAGCAGTTCGCGGGCGTACTCGGCCTGCTTGTCCACCGCCAGCCGCAGGCCCAGGCCGAACTCGGCGTTGTCCTCGAACAGCGAGTTCGACCACGCCGGCCCGCACCCATCGTCGCCCTTCGCCCAAGGGGTGGTCGGCAGGTTGCCGCCGTAGATGGACGAGCAGCCGGTGGCATTGGCGATCAAAGCATGGTCGCCGAAGAGCTGCGAGATCATCTTCAAGTACGGCGTCTCTCCGCACCCCGCGCAGGCCCCGGAGAACTCGAACAGCGGTCGCAGCAGCTGCACGTCCTTCACCGATTCGGTGCGAAGTGTAGCCCGGTCGGGTTCGGGCAGCGATCGGAAAAAATCCCAGTTCTTCGCCTCGGCATCCCGCAGGGGCGGTTGGGAGGCCATGTTGATCGCTTTGAGCCGCGGCTCGCTCTTGTTCTTCACCGGGCATGCCTCGACGCAGAGCCGGCAACCGGTGCAATCTTCGGGAGCGACTTGCAGGGTGAACGCCTGGCCCTTGCGATCGGGCCAGCGGGCGTCGGCGTGTTTGAACGTCTCCGGGGCCTGGTCGAGCATCGCAGGGTCGAAGACCTTACCGCGGATGACAGCGTGGGGGCAGACCAGCACGCACTTGCCGCACTGGATGCAGATGGTCTCGTCCCACACCGGGATTTCGAGGGCGATGTTTCGCTTTTCCCACTGGCTGGTGCCGGTCGGCCAAGTGCCGTCTTGGGGCAGGGCGCTCACCGGAAGCGCGTTTCCCTCGCCGGCCAGCATCCGGGCCGTGACGTTTCGCACGAACTCCGGAGCGTCGGAGGACACCAGGGGGCGACGACCGGACGGGGCCGTCGGGGCGAGCGGCACGGTCACTTCGAACAGGCGATCCAGGGTTGCATCCACCGCGGCCCAGTTCCGTTCGACCACCGGTTGGCCCCGCTTGGCATACGTCTTCTGGATCGACTTCTTGATGGCCGCGATCGCCTCGTCCCGCGGCAGTACCCCGCTGAGCGCGAAGAAACAGGTCTGCATGACGGTGTTGATCCGACCACCCATGTCGTTTGCTTTCGCCACGGCCAACGCGTCGATGACGAACAACCGCAACCGCTTTTCCAGAATGGTTTCCTGCACCGTTCGCGGCAGGTGACTCCACACTTCGTCGGGGCCGTAGGGGCTGTTCAGCAGGAACGTGCCGCCCGCCTCGGCCAGCCCAAGCATGTCGAACCGTTCGAGGAAGTGGAATTGGTGGCACGCGACGAACGACGCCCGCGAGATGAGATAAGTCGAGCGGATCGGGTTCGGGCCGAACCGCAAGTGGGAGACCGTCACCGATCCCGACTTTTTCGAGTCATAGACGAAATACCCCTGCGCGTGCAGCGGGGTATCCTCGCCGATGATCTTGATGGTGTTCTTGTTCGCCCCGACGGTGCCGTCCGCTCCGAGGCCGAAGAACACCGCCCGCACGCTCGCCGGGTCTTCGGTGCTGTACTTCGGGTCGTAGTCCAGGCTCAGGTGCGTCACGTCGTCCATGATGCCGACGGTGAAGTGGTTCCGCGGGCGGACGGCGGTCAGATTGTCGAAAACCGCCTTCGCCATCGCCGGCGTGAATTCTTTCGACGACAGCCCATACCGCCCACCGACGATCCTGATGCCACTGCGGCCGGCTTCGTGCAGTGCCGTGAGCACGTCCTGGTAGAGCGGTTCGCCGAGCGCGCCGGGTTCCTTCGTGCGGTCCAGCACGGCGACGGCTTTGACCGACTCGGGGAGTGCCGCCGCGAACGCGGACAGGTCGAACGGGCGGAACAGCCGGACCTTCACCAGCCCCACCTTCTGGCCGGCCGCGTTCAGCGCCTCGACCGCCTCCTCCGCAGCCCCACATCCCGAGCCCATCATGACAATGACACGCTCCGCCTGCGAGTGGCCGGCGTAGTCATACAGCCGATAACGTCGGCCACTCAACTCCGCGAAGCGGTCCATCGTGTTTTGCACGATAGCCGGGCACGCGAGGTAGAACGGGTTCACCGTTTCGCGGGCCTGAAAGTAGACGTCCGGATTCTGGGCGGTGCCGCGCAACACGGGATGATCCGGCGAGAGCGCCCGCTGGCGGATCGCGGCCACAAGATCATCCCGGATCATGCCGCGGATCTGCTCAATGGTCGGCGGAATCACGGTCGCGACTTCGTGGGAGGTGCGGAAACCGTCGAAGAAGTGCAGGAAGGGCAAGCGGGTTTCAAGGGTGGCGGCGTGGGCGATCAGGGCCATGTCGCCGGCCTCTTGCACCGAGTTGGACGCCAGCATCGCCCAGCCGGTCTGGCGGCACGCCATCACGTCCTGGTGGTCGCCGAAGATGGACAGACCCTGCGCCGCGATCGACCGGGCGGCGATGTGAAAGACCGTCGGGGTCAGTTCGCCGGCGATCTTGTACATGTTCGGGATCATCAGCAGCAGGCCTTGCGACGCCGTAAACGTCGTGCCCAACGCCCCGGCCTGCAGCGCCCCGTGCAGCGCCCCTGCCGCCCCGCCTTCCGACTGCATCTCGACGACTCGGGGCACGCTGCCCCACAAATTCGGTTTCCCTTCGGAGGCCCATTGATCGGACAACTCACCCATGCCCGACGACGGGGTGATCGGGTAGATGGCGATCACCTCGCTGCAGGCATAGGCCACTCGGGCAGCCGCCTCGTTCCCCTCGATCGTGACGCGGCCGTTGGCCATGACCCACTCCTGTGGGAATGGAGAAACATGAAAGTGGATATCGGAGTCGTATTTCCACCACTGGCACCATATGCTATCCGCGGACAGAAGCAACGAGGCTCTCGCGGGGGACTCCGTCATGCCTGCCACGGCTGCCCCGGTCGATAAACGTCTGAAAATTCTCGATGCCGCCATTCGCAAACTGCAGAACCGGCCCGACACCCTGATTGCCATCCTCCACAAGGCCCAAGAACTCTACGGCTACCTGGATACGCCGATCCTGTGGCACGTCGCCCGCGCGCTCCGACTGCCGCCCAGCCGCGTTTACGGAACCGCGACCTTTTACCACCTCTTCAGCCTCAAGCCGCGCGGAGAGCATTCGTGCGTGGTGTGCCTGGGCACCGCGTGCTTCGTGAAGGGGGCCCAATCGCTGGTGGACACGGTCGCCGCGCGCGCCAACGTGAAGCCGGGTCAGACGACTACCGATGGCAAGGTGTCGTTGCTGGTCGCCCGCTGCATCGGGGCGTGCGGTATCGCCCCGGCGGTGGTGCTGGATGGCACCACGCATGGACACGTCAGCCCCGACCAACTTTCGGCTCGGTTGGAGGAGTGGACGCATGGATCATGACGAGTTGCAAAGGATCGCTTCGGTAGAACGGGCGGCCGCGAAACCGGTCGAGATCCGATGCTGCACGTCCAGCGGGTGCCGGGCGTCCGGTTCGGCGGAAGTGCTGAAACAATTGAGATCGGCCGTGCAGGCGAAGGGACTGAGCGACCGCGTGACCGCCGTTGGCGTCGGCTGCCCCGGACTGTGCAGCGCCGGCCCGGTGGTGAGCACGCACCCGGACGGAGCCATATTCGGCAAGGTCACGGCCGACCACGCCGAGGGCATCGTGTCCACCCTTTCCGGCGAATCGACCAACGCGGTTCGTATCGATCCGAACCAGCCGTTCTTCGCCAAACAATTCCGCATCGTGCGGGCGACTGCCGGTCAGATCGACCCAGAGAGGATCGAGTCGTACATCGCCGCCGACGGGTACGCGGGGCTGTACCAGGCATTGCAGCAGCGCCCGGACGAGATCGTCGCGGACGTGACCGCGAGTGGGCTGCGGGGCCGCGGCGGGGCCGGCTACCCGACCGGGTTGAAGTGGGCGACGGTGGCGAAGATGCCGCCCGGTCAAAAGTATGTCATCTGCAACGGCGACGAAGGCGACCCCGGGGCGTTCATGGACCGCTCGGTCATGGAGGACGCCCCGCACCAGGTGCTCGAAGGCATGGCCATCGCGGCCTACGCCGTGGGGGCGAACCAGGGGTACGTCTATGTGCGGGCCGAGTACCCGTTGGCCATCGAGCGGTTGCAGGCGGCCATCCATCAGGCGACCAAGGCCGGGCTGCTCGGCGGAAACATCTTTCAGACGCCCTTCGAGTTCAAGGTCGAGATCCGTATCGGGGCGGGGGCGTTCGTGTGCGGAGAAGAGACCGCCCTCATCGCCTCGGTGCAAGGGCTTCGCGGCACCCCGCGGCCGCGGCCGCCGTACCCGGCCGAGAGCGGGCTGTGGGACCGGCCGACGCTCATCAACAACGTCGAGACGTTCGCCACCATTCCGGCCATCCTGCGGAACGGGTCGGACTGGTTCGCCGGCATCGGTACTGGCACCAGCAAGGGAACGAAAATCTTCTCCCTCACCGGCAAGGTGAAGAACGCCGGTCTGGTGGAGGTGCCGATGGGCACGACCCTGCGGGAAGTGGTGGAGCAACTCGGCGGCGGTACGGCCGATGGCCGGGCCGTGAAGGCGGTGCAGACTGGCGGCCCGTCCGGCGGGTGCATCCCGGCCGACCTGTTGGATACGCCGATCGATTACGAATCCCTGGGCAAGATCGGCTCCATCATGGGGTCGGGCGGGATGATCGTCATGGACGACACCGACCGCATGCCCGAGGTGGCCCGCTTTTTCATGGAGTTCTGTGCCGACGAATCGTGCGGCAAGTGTGTGCCGTGTCGTGTGGGGACGGTGCAACTGCATGGCCTGTTGACCAAACTGGTGGAGAAGCGAGCCACCCGGCACGACCTGGACCTGCTGATCGAGCTGTGCCATCTGGTAAAAGACACCAGCCTGTGCGGACTGGGCCAGTCGGCCCCGAACCCGGTGATGAGCACCTTGCGGTATTTTGCCGGCGAGTACGAGGCGCTGCTTCAGCCCGAGGAGTTCGCCCGCCCGCCGCGGCGGTCGACCATCCCGCTCACGGTGGTGTGAGAGCGGTCCGTCATCCGTTAGCCCGACGCGCGAGCGAGGGGCGAACTACCGATCCGAACAGACGGCTCGCCCCTCGCTCGCGCGTCGGGCTAACTGGAGGTATCCAACATGGCCGTCGTCACTCTGACCATCGATGACAAGCCGGTGTCGGCGCGGGCGGGGGAATCGGTCCTCGCTGCCGCGCGGGAAGCGGGCATCCGCATTCCCACGCTCTGCCACCTGGATGGCGTGTCCGAGGCGGCGGCCTGTCGGCTGTGTCTGGTTCAGGTAGAGGGTCGCGGGCGGTTGCAAGCCGCGTGCGTCACCGAGACCGCCGAGGGAATGATCGTCCGCACCCAGACCGACACCCTCCGCGAATACCGCCGGATGATTCTCGAACTCCTCTTCACCGAGGGGAACCACGTCTGCGCGGTGTGCGTGGCCAACGGCAATTGCGAGCTGCAATCGCTCGCCGCCGAGCAGGGCATGGACCACGTTCGCTACCCGTACCTGAACCCCGCCCGCACAGTCGACGTGAGCCACAAGCAGTATGCCATCGACCACAACCGGTGCATCCTGTGCACCCGATGCGTGCGGACCTGCGACGAGATCGAAGGTGCTCACACCTGGGACGTGGCCGGCCGTGGCACCCTCTCGCACATCGTCGCGGACATGGGCCAGCCGTGGGGCGATTCGGTGACGTGTACATCGTGCGGCAAGTGCGTGCAGGCGTGCCCAACCGGGGCGCTGTTCCGCCAGGGCAGCACAGTGGCCGAGATGACCAGGGACCGCGAGAAGCTCGCCGACCTCGTCACGGCCCGGAGGGACAAGAAATGGACCGTGTGAAGCTCGCCACCGTCTGGCTCGGCGGGTGCTCCGGCTGCCACATGTCGTTCCTCGACATGGACGAGTGGCTGATCGACCTCGCACCGAAGATCGACCTCGTCTACAGCCCGCTCGCCGACGCGAAGGAGTACCCGGACGGGGTGGACGTGGCGTTGGTGGAAGGGGCGGTGGCGAACGAAGAGAACCGGCACATGGCGAAGGTGATCCGCCGGCGGTCGAAGGTGGTGGTGTCGTTCGGCGACTGCGCGGTGAGCGGGAACGTGACCGCCATGCGGAACCCGCTGGGCAAAAGTCTGGAGGTTCTCCGCACGTCGTACCTTCTCGAATCCGCCGGGACCAACACGCGATTGCCGGACGACCGCGAGATCGTGCCCGCGCTACTCGACAAGGTGCTTCCACTGCACGACGAAATCCCCGTTGACCACTATTTGCCCGGTTGCCCTCCGCCGGCGGCGCGCATCAAAGCGATCGTCGAGGACCTGCTCGCGGCGAGAACGCCAGTTCGGTCCGCGGACCAGATTCGTTTCGGGTAATCCCGGGAGACTGCCATGAAGCGGATCATCATCGACCCCGTGACTCGTATCGAAGGGCACGCCAAGATCAGCCTGTTCGTCGGCGCCGACGGCCAAATCGCCGACGCACGCTTCCACGTTGTCGAGTTCCGCGGGTTCGAGCGGTTCTGCGTCGGCCGGCCGTTCGGCGAGATGCCCAGCCTGACCGCCCGCGTGTGCGGCATCTGCCCCGTCAGCCATCTGCTTTGCTCGGCCAAGACCGGCGACGCCATCCTCGGCGTTCGTCCGCCGGTCGCGGCGGTCAAACTCCGCCGCGCCATGAACCTCGGGCAGATCCTGCAGTCGCACGCCCTTAGCTTCTTCCACCTGAGCAGCCCCGACCTGCTGCTCGGATTCGACAGCGATCCAGCCAAGCGAAACGTGTTCGGCGTCATCCAGTCGCACCCCGACCTCGCCCGAGCGGGCATCCGTTTGCGGCAGTACGGCCAGGACGTGATCGAACGGCTGGGCGGGCGCAAGATCCACCCGGCGTGGGCGGTGCCCGGCGGGGTGAGGGAGGCGGCCAGCGAGGAGACATGCCGCGAACTGCTCGACCGGTTGCCCGAAGCACAGGCGACAGTGCAGACCGCCCTCGGGTTCATCAAACAATACCTCGACGCGCACCCGGACGAGGTGGCGGTGTTCGGCAACCACCCGAGCCTGTACATGGCGCTGGTGCGGCCGGCCGACCACGGTTGGGAACATCACGACGGCGTGCTGCGCATCACGGACCACACCGGAAAAGTGGTTGCCGACGACATCGACCCGGCCGACTATCGGACGCACATTGCCGAGGAAGTGGAACGCGATTCATACCTGAAGTCGCCGTACTACCGCCCGCTCGGCTTCCCCGGCGGCGCGTACCGCGTCGGCCCGCTCGCCCGGCTCAACGTGTGTTCCACCATCGGCACGCCCCTCGCCGACGCGGAGCTGGTCGAGTTCCGCCAACGGGCCGGCGGGGTCGCCAACTCGGCGTTCCTCTACCACCTGGCGCGCGCGATCGAGATGCTGGCTTGCACCGAGTGGCTGGAGCGACACCTGACCGATCCGGACATTCGCTCGTCCCGACACCGGGCGGAGGCCGGGGTGAACAACTTGGAAGCGGTCGGATGCAGCGAAGCCCCCCGCGGCACACTCTTCCACCACTACACGGTGGACGAACATGGGTTGCTGACGTCGGTCAACCTGATCATTGCCACCGGGCAAAACAACCTGCCGATGAACCGCACCATCACCCAGATTGCCCAGCACTATATCCGCGACACGGCGACCATTCCCGAAGGGTTCCTGAACCGGGTCGAGCACGGCATCCGCTGCTACGATCCGTGCCTTAGTTGCTCGACGCACGCCTACGGCCAGATGCCCCTGCACGTTCAACTGATCGGCGCGGACGGCGGCGTGATCGCCGAGGCAAAGCGATGAGCGTGCTGCTCGTCGGCATCGGCAACACGCTCCGCCGCGACGACGGCGCGGGAGCGTCGGTGGTGGAACGCTTCGTGGGTCGTGCCGACTGTCATGTTTTGGTTGTTCACCAACTCCTGCCCGAACACGTCGACGAACTGACCCGATGTGATCGCGTGGTGTTCGTCGACGCCGCCATTAACACCGATCGGGTTCGATTCGAACGGCTGACCCCGTCCCGGAGTCCACCGAGCCTCGGGCACGCCGGCGACCCTGGCTGGCATTTAGCGTTTTGTGAATCGTTGCACGGGTACTCGCCCGAAGCGTGGCTACTCACCATTCCCGCCACCGACCTGGGGTTCGGGGACGGTCTGAGCCTGGCGGCCGAAGAGGCGGTCGAGGAGGCCGTGCGGTTGCTGGAAGCTCACATCACGAAATGACGCAGCGCCCGGACTCGTTGTCGCAATTCCTCGCGGAAGTTGGGGTGGGCGACCGAGATCAGCAGCGCAGCCCGTTCCCGCAAACTCTTCCCGTGCAGGTTCACCGCGCCATGTTCGGTCACCACCCAGTGGACGTGCCCGCGGCTGGTGACCACGCCGGCGCCGGCATCCAGCTCCGGCACGATGCGAGAGATCGCGTCCCCCTTCGCCGTGCTTGGCAGCGCGATGATCGGCATGCCGCCCTTCGACAGGGCCGCCCCCCGGATGAAGTCCATCTGCCCGCCGATGCCCGAGTAGATCCGGTGTCCGAGGGAGTCGGCACACACCTGCCCGGTCAGGTCGATCTGCAACGCCGAGTTGATGGCCACGACCCGATCGTTCTTCCTGATGAGGGCGGTATCGTTGGTGCGGTCGCACGAGTGGAACTCGACGAGCGGGTTGTCGTCGATGAAGTCGTATAGCCGCCGGCTGCCGTTGACGAAACTCGTCACGCTGCGGCCCGGGTGGATCGCCTTGAACCGGTTCGTCACCGCCCCGCACGCGACCAGGTCGACGAACCCGTCGGCGAGCATCTCCGAGTGAACGCCCAAATCCTGCTTTCCCTTCAACCTCGCCAGCACGGCGTTCGGGATGCCACCGATGCCGAGTTGCAGGCAGGCCCGGTCGGGCACCAGGTTGGCCACCCGTTCGCCGATGGCGTCCTCCACCGGAGTGGTCGGTTCGGTCGGGTGCTCGTGCGGCGGCCGATCGGAGTGGTAGTACGCGGTCAGTCGGCTCAGCGGAATGACGGTGTTGCCGTGGGTCCGGGGCATCCGCGGGGTGATCTCGGCGATGAGCAATGGGGCGGTGTCGGCGGCGGCGCGGGCGCAATCGACGCTCGTGCCGAGCGAGCAGTTGCCGTGTCGGTCGGGCGGGGAGAGCGTCAGGAGCGCCGCGTCGAGTTTAATCTGCCCGGAGGTGAACAGGCCGGGGATGTCCGACAGAAACACGGGAACGAAGTCGGCCCGGCCGGCGGCCACGGCTTCCCGAAGCGGTCCGCCGGTGAACAGCGACACCGCCAGGAACCGGTCTTGCACGCCGGGCGCGACGTGCGGCGCCGGACCATCGGTGTGCATGTGGTAGAACGTGACGTTTTCCAAGTCCGTGCGGGCCGCGACCGCCTCGAGCAGAGGCGTCGGCGTGGCCGCCGCCCCGTGAACGAACACGTTCATCCCGCTGCGGATCGAACGGATCGCTTCGGAAGGCGATGTCACCTTGGCCGGACTCATGTCACCCACCTCGATCACGAATGACCATCACGCGGCGTGTAGCTACGATCGCCGATGATGTTCGGCCAACGCAGATAGGGCCGCTGCGATGATCGACGGAATCGTTACTTCAGTTTCCTGACTCCAACGGGAGTCGTCAACGCGGCATCCACGGACGGTCGCATCGGACGGAAGTGGGGTCACGGGAGCAATCATTCAAAATGTCCGAGATACGGGATCGATGGATCGCGCCGGGTTCGGTCGGTGTCCGCTCTTGGCGATTTCCGCTTGTCGTTCCACCTCGGGATTCCGACCTCTATTCCCAAACACGGAGTCGCCCATGCTCATCGGGTACGTCTCGGATGAACGCTACGTCGCTCTCGCCGATGTCGCGATCGAATTTCTCGATTCCGGGGGCAACTCGTGGGAGGCCCGCTCCCGCGCCGGCGGGTCCGTCCACGCCGACCTGCCGCCGGGCGAGTATGTCGCCATCCTGCAGAAGCCCGGATACGGATCGAAGCGGTCGCGGATCAAACTCCCCTCGTTAGCTCCCCACCACTTCCGCCTGCTCGCCGACGGTCTTCTCGGCTACGCCTGGCCGAAATGGGTGCGCGGCGGCGAAGCCTCCGAGTTCCGCGTCCACTCCACCGAGCCATATCAGCTCGAACTGTGGCGCTATGGGGCCGAGCCGGAGTTCGTGAAATCCCTCGGCTGGCACGACGAGCACGGCCCGCGGGCCACCATGCAGATCACGCCGGACGGCGATTACTCGCGCACGGGAGTCGGGTGGAACACGACGGGCTACGCGAACTCCGTCCACTCGCAGCACGTTCCGGCGCCGGCGCGATCGGGCCTGTACTACTTCCGGGCCGCGACGAAGTCCGGCCGGCACTTCGCGTTCCCGTGGATCGTCGCTCCGGCTAAGCTGACCGCGCCGCTGGCCGTGCTGGCGTCGAACCTCACGTGGAACGCGTACAACTCGTTCGGCGGCCGCAGCAATTACATCCATGCCGACGGGTTGCCCCTGACGCCGACGGTCAATTCGCGACAGGAACTGAAGCGTTATTCGGACGCCGGCTTCTTCACCTGGAACGCGCCGCATTACCCGCCGTTGTCGTTCGACCGCCCGGAGCCGTTCAACGATATCGACTTTGATGAGCGTCTCGACGACCCGATCGAAGGCCGACAGGCGTGCCATCTCGCTCCGGCCGAGTGGCGCTTCCTCGGCTGGCTTGAACGGCAGAAGATCGCCTACGACTACTACGCCGAGACCCAACTCGACGACGGCACGCTCGACCTCGCGAAGTACAAGGTGCTCGCCATCACCGTGCATCCCGAGTACTGGACGAAGCGGATGTTCGATCGCCTCAAGCGATGGGTGTCTGAGGAAGGTGGACGGCTCGCGTACCTCGGCGGGAACGGACTGAACTGCGAGGTGACGATCGACGGCGACGCGATGACCTGCGTGAACGGGCGTCTCTCGAGTCTTTGGCCGGCGGGCATGGACGGCCGGGAGAGCCGCATGCACCTGTCGCACGAATCGGAGGCGGGCCTGCTCGGCGTCGTCTTCACGCCGGCCGGTGCGATGACCGGTGCCCCCTATCGCGTTGTCGACGCGGCGCACCCGTACTTCGCGGATACGAACCTCAAGACCGGGGACTTATTCGGTACCGCGAGCCTGCACCGGCGATGCCCCGGCGGCGCATCCGGCCACGAGACGGACAAGCGCAGCGCGAGTTCCCCGGCCGGGATGAGGTTGTTGGCGAAAGGGATGAACGCCGACGATGGCGGCGCGGAGATGGTGGTGTTCGATACGCCGGGCGGCGGGCGTGTCTTCTCGGTGGGTTCGATCAACTACGTGGCATCGCTGCCAGTGGACGACGGGATCTCGAAAGTGACGGCGAACGCGTTGCGGGACTTGTTGAAATAACAGTCATTTCCGCCACGACTGTCGAGCGCCGGGGGCGGTGGCCCCGGGCGGACCGGTCTTCACCAGACCGAGCGGCGGCGGGGTTTCCGGGGGCAAGCCCGGCATCGGGTAGCCCGGCGTCGGGTTCGCCGAATTGCTGGTGCTGCGGGCTGTGGCCCATTGCTGAACGCGTTTGACGATGTCGCCGGCCGTACGGCTCTGGAGCGAGAGTCGGTCGGCGGGCAGGCCCATGTCGAAGCCGAGTTGTTCCTGAAGCACCTTGGCGACCCCCAGCGCGAGTTCGCGGTTCGGTTGTCGGCCCAAGCCGCGCAGCACGTCCAGCGCGTCCGAGTCGGTCGGATTCTGCGCGAGCATGGCTTCCGCCGCCAGCAGGCGGATGGGGCCGGGCTGATCCAGGTTCGTCATGCGGTCCAGCAGGTCCGGCGTCAGAAGTCGGAAGGTCCGCATCAGGTGGGCGATTTCGACACGCAGGCCGGCCGGCGTGTTCGGGTCGATGATCTGGCCGGAGAGGTCCGATACGAGGTCGTAGTCGATTTCGCCATGCAAGCGATGAGCGAAGTGTTCGATGAGGGCGCGGATGGAACGGCTGCCGAGCGGTTCGGGTTCCATCGCCCAGGCGGTCAGGTCGCAGACGGCGACGGCGGGCAAGCGGCTGGCGGCGCCAGGCAGGCCGCCGTCATTGGCGAAGCGCGAATCGGCAAGATACGCCCGAACGCTTTCGCGAACCACGGCCCAGCGTTGACCGGGGTTCGTGATCGCCGCTCGAATCGCCGCGAGGCGGACCGAAGGCTCGGGATCGCGAAGGAAGCGGGCCAGTTCGAGCGCCGTGTTCGGCTCGTTCGCCGGGGCCAGCGCAGTGATCGCCATGGCGCGGACCGCCGGTTCGGACATCTGATGCAATTTGTGCAAGACAACCGCGATCTCGGATGGCCGCCAGTGTTTATAACCTTCGAGCGCTGCGAAGGCGGCCATGCGGACCTCGGGCCGTGGATCGTTGAACAACCCGAACAGGGGCGAGGCGTCTTTCTTCAGGACATCCCGGAGAGCACGGACCTCGTGCAATCGGGGGATTTGTGCGGGATCGGCCGGCCAATCGCGACGCCGGCGAAGACGTTGAACGTTCCGGCGAGCCTGTCGGCGAGCCTCCGCCCCGGTTCGGGCCAGGTCATGGGCGAACAGCAACCCCACGGGCACCAACAAGAGCATCCCGCGAGCAAAGGCCGCCGGCGGTTCGTGGAGTTCCCGGGTATGGAACCAGCACCAACCCAAGCCCATCAGGTAGAGGAGGATGACGGAAGCACTGGTGGGAGGCCGCCAAGCCAACCCCCGCCGCAAGAACAGGGCCGCGCCCAACAACTCCGCCACCGCGCCGATCGCCAGCAAACGGGAGTCGTAGCGAAGTGCCAGGCTGCCCAGCAGCGCGGCGGGGCCCGCCAAAATCCCGTAGTGGATCAATCGGGCGATCGGGGATGGTGCGTGATCGCTCATCGCGGCTATCGGTTGGCCTCTCCGGCGCGGGCGAAATTTCGCCGCGCAAGACTAGAAGACGTTTCCGACAGGGTCAAATGAATCGACCGATCCTAACGATAGGATGATTCGAGGACAGACGTGATTCCCGGTCGCGGCCGATAACCGGACGTAGCTGTCGATAATGTGGGAGGATTCGAAATGAGCCGACTGACGCGCCGGGAATGGCTGGCCGCGGTTCCCCTCCTCACGGGGACCGCCGTCGCAGCGAATCCGGCGCGGATTCCGCTCGGTTTCAGCCTTTATGGCATGAAGACGATGAAACTCGCCGATGCCCTATCGGCCTGTTCAAAGATCGGCTACGACGGCGTCGAGTTGGCACTGATGCCCGGCTACCCGGCCGAACCGAAACTCCTCTCCGCCAACGCCCGCAAAGACCTGAGAACGCGTCTGGCCGATCACAAACTGGCCCTGCACGGCCTGATGGAGAACCTTCCGGAACCGGCCGCCGACCCCGTACACAAAGCGAACCTCGATCGCCTCAAGGCCGCGTTCGAACTCGGCCATGCCCTCGCCGATGGCAAGCCGGTCGTCGAAACGATTCTCGGGGGTAAACCCGCGGAATGGGAGAGCCGGAAGGAGGCGATCGCCGAGCGGATGCGAAGTTGGGCAGCCGTCGCGAAGGCGTCGAACGGGATCCTCGCCATCAAGCTCCACGTCGGAAATGCGCTCCATACGATCGACGGCGCACAGTGGCTCGTCAAGCAGGTCGCCAGTCCTCATTTCCGACTCGGGTTCGATTTCAGCCACCTCGTACTTCGCGGAGTCAAACTCGCCGAGGCGATCGAAAACCTCGTTCCGCAGGCCGCGTTTGTTCACATCAAGGACGCGAAGGGCACGCCCGAGAAGTTCGAATTCCTCCTGCCGGGCGAGCACGGCATCGACTACGCTGAATACGTAAAGCGACTGTCCGCGGCGCAGTACGCCGGTCCGGTCGTCGTGGAAGTGAGCGGGATGATCAGCAACAAGCCCGGCTACGATCCGGTGGCCGCCGCCGCGAAGAGCTACGCGAACCTTGCGAACGCCTTTGGTCGACCGGCGAAGTGACAGTCGTAGCAGGTTCAGCCGCCCTTTTTGAGGGCCAAGCGCGCTCCGCCGGCGGCACCGATGAATCCGGCGTCGGAACCCAATTTCGCGAATTCGACTTTCACCTTTTTGACCGGATGCGGCAGCCCGAAGCGGACGACGTATTCGTGGATCTTCGCGCGGAACGCCTCGTCCTTCGCCATGCCGCCGCCGAAAACGATCATTTCCGGATCGACGGTCGCGATCGCGGCGCAGGCGCCGAGGGCGAGGTAGTAGGCGGTGTCGTCCACGATCTGCCGGGCGAGTTCGTCGCCGCCGTCGGCGAGGTCGAAGATGAGCTTGGCAGTGAGGACGTCGTTGTTGGCGGTGTAGAACTCTTTCAGCTTCGAGGGGCCGCGATAGACGGCGAGTTCGTCGCGCGTGCGGCCGACGACGGAGGTGGCGCTGCCGTAGGCTTCGAGGCAGCCGCGGGCCCCGCAGCCGCAACGGCGGCCGTGGCGGGGCGATTCGATGCGGAGATGGCCGAGTTCGCCACCGTGGCTGTGCTCGCCTTCAAGGATGTAATCGCCGAGGACGATACCCCCGCCGACCCCGGTGCCGAGGGTGAAGAGGACCATACTGGCGGCCGTTTGGCCGGCGCCGACCCAGAACTCGCCGTAGGCGGCGGCGTTGGCGTCGTTCTGATAGATCGTGGGGATTTTGAAAACGCCTTTGATGTGATCGCGGACGGGGACGTTTTTCCAGGGCTTGAGATTCGGCGGATCGAGTATGAGGCCGGCTTTGATGTCCATGAGGCCGGGGGTGGCGACACCGATCGCGGCGATGTCCGCGAGCGTCTTGCCGGCCGCGGAAATCGCCCGGCGGATCGTCTCGCACATCGTCTCGAGTCCGGCCTCCTGGCCCCGCTCCGGCAGCGTGTCCATCACCACGGGCTTGGACAGCGGCGCCCCCCTGTCGTCCACGACGGCGGCCTTCATTGTCGTGCCGCCAACATCCAGACCGACGTAGAGCGCTGCGGACATGCGGAACCTCAATTTCCAAACTGGACCGGTCCGGTTGTTGTAGCCGCCGGCGATCCTATCACCAGTTTGATTGGAAGGGAAGAGAACACGAAAGCCCGAAAAGACGAAAGCGCGAAAGAACTCCGTTCGATTTCGAACTTTCGTCTTTTCGGGCTTTCGTGATCGCGAAGCCGCGATCCGAGATTGCAATCGGATCGCGTTTCGGGAATGCTCGCTCTATGGATTTCTCGCAGGACGACCTGTTCGACGCCATCGACGCGGCCGTGCGCGACGTGCTCGATCGGAGCGGGGCCGTGGGGCCGGCCGTGGACGCGCTCGAACTCGCTCAGACCCTCTTCCGCATCCCCGTGCAGATGGCCGAACCCGAAGAGGAGGAACCCCGTCGTTACGGCGACGCTCCCCGTCGGCGACCCCCGCCGGACACGATCGTCCTGAAGATGGAACAATCGGAGGAAACGCATCAGGCCCTCGCCGCGCGCGCCCTCGCCCGACGACTCGTCCCGGGGATTCTTGCCAAGTTGGGGATCGTCCCCGGCACCGAACATCGGGGTGCCGAGAAACCATTGATCGCGACGATTCTTCCGCGTCTGTTGCTGCCGACCCGCCGGTTCGCGACCGAGGCCCGCAAGGCCGGATATGACCTGTTCGCGCTCAAGGCGATCTTCGGCACCGCCAGCTTCGAGACGATCGCCTGGAGATTGCTGGATGTCGATGACGAGGCGAGCGTGGTGGCGATCGTGGATGACGGCAGCGTGACGGCGCGGCGGGGCAACCGCTTCTCCGTCACGAAGGCGCTGACCGAAGCGGAATCCGAAGCGGTGCGCCGCGCGGCGGAGACGAAGGATCCCGCCCGCACCCGCCGCGACGATTGGACCGCCACCGCCTGGCCGGTTTCCGGCATTCCGTTCCGACGGATCATTGTGCGCGCGGTCCCGGATGGGATATAATGTTTTATTCACCATCCCGGCGGCTGGGCAGCGACGCCCGCCGCCGGGGTTTTTTCCGTTAGGTGATTGCGGCCGGGGGAAGCATCCTCCGGCCGACTTGCCGATATGTCCGACGAAGGACGGAGAGGTTCCGATGGACGACCGCATCCCGATGACCCGCGAAGGCTACGACAAGCTCCGTGCGGAGTTGGAGAAGTTTCGCGGGCCGATGATGATCGAGATCACCAAGCGCGTCGCCTCCGCCCGCGAAATGGGCGACCTCTCGGAAAATGCCGAGTATCATGCTGCGCGCGAGGATCAGGGCCAGCTTCTAGCCCGGATCAACGAACTGGCCGACCGGCTGGGTCGCGCCATCATCGTCGATCCGTCCGCCCTCCCGAAAGACACGGTGGTCTTTGGCAGCAAAGTGACGGTCAAGGACCTCGAATACAACGAGGAAGAAACCTACGAACTGGTGGGGCCGGGGCAGGAGAAACCCGAATCGGGCCGAATCCTCACGACCAGCCCGATCGGGCAGGGGCTTTTGGGTAAAAAGAAGGGCGAAATCGCCGAGATCGAAGTGCCGAGCGGCACGCTCCGGTTCAAGGTCTTGGAGATCGCATCGGCGCAGATCGATTAAGCTGTCAGAGGGAAACTTCGTTAAACTGGGAAAATTCGGGCGGTCTGCCGGAATGTTGTGGACTTTCTGATCCGATCGGGTATTGACGTAAAGTATCGGATAGAAAACGCTAAAGATATCCCATCTGGCGTCGGTCATCGGGGCCGGGCATGAGCGAAGCGCATCTCCAGAGCATCCACCTGACGGACAACCCGCGCCGCGAGTTGTTCCGTCAAGCCCGCCTTCAACTGGAAGGGGCTTGTGGCTTGCCGACATTGCTAGGCGTGGTTCCTCCCCCCGGGGCGGAAGCCGCCATCGATAGCGTCACTCGCACGCTCCCGCCGATGACGCCCGGCGGTCCCTGCCAGTTCATGTTGAAAGATGGCGAAACGCTTTATCCTCTCACCGTCGGCGTCAACACCGTCGGCCGCCTACCGGATAATAACGTGAGCATTCGCGACGAGCACGTCTCCCGGCGACACTGCGCCGTCGTCGTCCACACGAATGGGCAGTGCGAAGTCCACGACATTGCGTCCAAGAACGGCACCTTGCTGAACGGCAAGAAGATCGCCGGCCCCACGCGCCTGCGGCTCGGTGATCAGCTGACTCTCTGCACCCGTAAACTGACCTTCGTCGCCGAATCGACCGACCCCGCCAAAGCGGCAGTCTGATCCGTTACGTTCCCCTCGAAGCCATTACACGCGCCACCTCGGCGCAGTCCTTGTCTCCCCGACCGCTGAAGCAGAGCACGACGATATCGTCTTTCGGCCGCTTCGCTGCGATCCGCATGGTTTCCACCACCGCATGCGCCGTTTCCAGTGCGGGAAGGATCCCTTCCAGCCGACTGCACAGGTAGAAGGCATCAAGGGCTTCGGCATCGGTCACATTGCAATAGCGGACCCGTTTGGTGTCCTTCCAGTAGGCATGTTCCGGGCCGACGGCCGGATA
Source organism: Gemmataceae bacterium (assembly GCA_019636445.1). Lineage (GTDB taxonomy): Bacteria > Planctomycetota > Planctomycetia > Gemmatales > Gemmataceae > Limnoglobus. The sequence continues at coordinate 55,067 of JAHBXO010000014.1, forward strand.
ATCGAGACCGGCCGAAACGCTATGGACGTCGGCGGTCTGGCCGTCGTCGTCCTGTAGCACGTACGTAAACGTTCCGTGGAGCACGCCGGGGTGACCATAGTTGAGTGTGGCGGCATGGCCACCGAGTTTCGGCCCATGCCCGCCGGCCTCGACGCCGACCAATTCCACCGTCGTGTCGTCCACGAAGGGATGGAACGTACCGGCCGCGTTCGACCCTCCCCCCACGCACGCCACGACCACGTCCGGAAGCCCGCCGATCTGTTCGAGCGATTGCTGCTTGATTTCCTGACCGATCACGCTCTGGAAATCCCGCACGATCATCGGGAACGGGTGCGGCCCGATCGCGCTGCCAATGATGTAATGCGTGCCTTCCACGGTACTCATCCACTCGCGCATCGCCTCGTTCACGGCGTCCCGCAATGTGCGGCTGCCGCTAGTCACCGGAAACACTTCCGTCCCCATCGCCCGCATGCGGAACACGTTCAGCTCCTGCCGGCGGATATCCTCTTCCCCCATGTAGACGCGGCACGGGATTCCGAACAGCGCGCCCGCCGTGGCGCTGGCCACGCCGTGCTGGCCGGCGCCGGTCTCCGCGATGATCCGGTTCTTCCCCATCCGCTTCGTCAACAATGCCTGACCGATCGCGTTGTTGATCTTGTGCGCTCCGGTGTGGTTCAGATCTTCGCGCTTCAAGTAGATCCGGGCACCGCCCGCTTCCCGCGTCAGCCGCTCCGCGAAGTACAGTCGGCTCGGCCGGCCGACATACTCGTTCAAAATGCGGTGGAACTGTTCCTGGAACGCCGGATCGTGCTTCGCGTCCAGATACGCCTCTTCCAACTGTTCCAAAGCGAACATCAGCGTTTCGGGCACGAACTTTCCGCCGTAGCGGCCGAATCGTCCGCGGGCATCGGGCAGGGTCGAAACGCGGTCTTCAGTGGCGGTGGGCATATCATCACTCCAAGTTCGCTCGTGGGGCCATTGTAGGCATGCCTGAACTGCCGGAAGTCGAAACCGTCGTGCGCGATCTGCGCCCGCTCCTCGTCGGCCGCACGATTGGTGCGGTTCGCGTAGGGCGGCACAAGCTCCGATCGCCGTGGAAGCCGGCTTGGACGCCCCGCGTCGCCGGCCGACGCATTGACGCCATTGACCGCCGCGGGAAGTGGATCCTCGCCCGGCTCACCGGCGACGCCACGCTCGTGCTCCACCTGGGCATGACCGGCCAACTGACCGTGCACCCCGAGCCGGAACCGCTGGCCGACCACACGCATTTGCGATTCCCGCTCGACGACGGCCGCGAACTCCGTTTCCGCGACGTACGCCGTTTCGGCTCCGCCACGCTGTTCGCATCGCCCGGCGCCCTCGCCGAACATTTGAACGCGCGGCTCGGACCGGAACCGTTCGCGCTCGACCCCGAATACTGGTTCGCCGCGCTGACGGGAACCACTCGCTGCGTAAAGGCCGTGCTGCTCGACCAAACCGTGCTGGCAGGCGTCGGGAACATCTATGCGGACGAATCCCTGTTCCGCGCGGGCGTTCACCCCGGCCGGCGGGCGAATACGATGACCCGAACACAAGCCGAATCGCTGCGCTGCGCCGTCGAGGTGGTGCTGCGGCGCGCGATCGACGGTCGCGGATCGACGATCCGCGACTACATCGGCGGTTCCGGCCTGAAGGGCGGCTTTCAAGAGGAATTCGCCGTCTATGGCCGCACGGGCCAGCCGTGCCCGGCGTGCCGGACGCCGATCGCCGTTGCCCGCCATGCGGGCCGATCCTCGCACCATTGCCCGCGCTGCCAGAAGTGAGCCTGCATGTCGTATCGCGGCTTCAAACGGTTGATCGGCGAATCCGGCCTCGAGCGCAAATGCCGCTACCTGCTCGGTGCCGGCGTCGTCCTGCTCATGTCCGTCAGCTTCGTCGTCTACGCCCGCCAGACCGAGGCCCTGGCCTACGATCAACTTCAGAACACCGGCCAGACGCTGGTGCCCACTGTCATCGCCCGTGTCCACGCCAAGCCCGAACTCCGCGAGTCCCTCGACCGCTTCCAGAAACTCGCCGAGGACGATCTCCCGGCCCACTTGCGCAGCTACAAGTCCAAGCTTCTTTCCGCCATCCCCGGCGGCCACGCCGACCTTCAACCGTCCGCCGAAGAGCAGACCCTTCTCCAGGCCTTCCAGCAGGACCCGACGAAGACCGAACAGGCCTTCCTGATGCCTTCCGAGAAGCTTTACCAATATTACGCCCCCGTCCGCGCCGGCCGTTCATGCGTCGACTGCCACCGCAAGGGTGCCGAAGTCGCCAATCCCTTGTCCGACCTCAAGGAAGGCGACCTTCTCGGCATGGTCTCCGTCCGCATGTCCACCGAAATGATCGAGACCGGCTTCCACCAGAACCGCGCCCTGCTCATTGCCTTTGCCTTCGGCACCACCGTCCTCATCCTCGCCGGCAGCTACCTCATCATCCGCTATGTCATCGTCAAACCGGTCAAGCACCTCAAGGACGTGAGCGAAGCCATCGCCGCCGGCGAACTCAACGTTCGCTCCGAAATCCAGACCGGCGACGAATTCGAAGACCTCTCCATCGCCTTCAACCGCATGCTCCGCAACCTGACCAGCATGCAGGACCGCAACCGCGGCCTCATCGCCGACCTCGATCGCAAGGTTGACGAACTCGCCCGCGTCAACATGGCCCTGTACGAATCGAACCGGCTGAAGGGGGACTTCCTCTCCACCATGAGCCACGAACTTCGCACGCCCTTGAACAGCATCATCGGCTTCAGCGAGGTCCTCCTGAATGCCGAGAACCTGACCGAGAAGCAGCACCGCTACGCCGCGAACATCATGACCAGCGGCCAGCAACTCCTCGCGCTCATCAACGACGTGCTGGACCTCGCCAAGGCCGAGTCGGGCAAGATGCGGCTGCATCCCGAACCGATCCACGCGGCCGCATTGTGCGAGTCGATCCTCGCAACTCACAAACAGGCGGCGGAGAAGAAGAACGTCGAGCTGCGACTCGCCGTGCCAGCCAATCTGCCCCCCGTGAAGCAGGACGCGGGCAAGCTGAGGCAGATCCTCGCGAACCTGATCTCGAACGCGATCAAGTTTACGCCCGAGGGTGGCCGCGTCACGCTCGCGGCGTCGGTCGTGGACGGCACGCTCGCCCTCGCCGTCGAAGACACCGGCGTCGGGATCGCCCTCGACGAACAGGACTCGGTTTTCGACAAGTTCCGCCAGAGCGCCAACCCCCTCACCCGCGAGCAGGGTGGCACCGGTCTCGGCCTTTCCATCGTCCGCGAACTCGCCAAACTCCTCGGCGGCGATGTCGCCCTCAAAAGCGAACTCGGCCGCGGCAGTACCTTCACCGTCACCGTCGCCGCCGAACTCAAGCCCGAACCGCTCCTGACGTTCGACCTCCCGGCGTGACGGCCCCGTCCCGGCTGAGTGGATTCCGTTTCCGTTCGCGCCTTGGTCCCGACACGAATGACCGATGGGGCTGTACGACTTGTCGACCTTCGGGTGACCCTGAATCATCGCCGTTCGAATGGAGGCAATGATGCACTCCACCCGTGCGACCTGCGAACGGGTGGGTGCTTCGAACCGTCTCATGCCAGTTCGGCGATCGGACGTGCGTTGTCGTCGACCAGGAACTGCGGGCGGCCTTCGATGTCCGTGACGGTCGACCGGCTGACGTCGATGCCAAGGTTCTGGTACAGAGTCGCATAGAGTTCACCGAAGGCCACGGGGCGCGACGCCGCTTCTCCGGCGATGCGGTCGGTGGAACCGATCACCTGCCCGTGCTTCATTCCCCCGCCCGCCAGCAGTACGCAGTTCACTTGCGGCCAGTGGTCGCGGCCGACCTGCGCGCTGATCTTGGGCGTCCGGCCGAACTCGCCCAGGATCGCCACCGTGCAATCGTCCGACAGCCCGCGCTGGTGCAGGTCTTCGACCAACGCGCTCACGCACTGATCAAAGACGGGGAAGTCTTCCTTCTCGCGGAGGAAGATGTTGTTATCGGCCCGCCCTTCCGCGTTCCGGCCGCCGTGCCAGTCCCACTTGCTGTAGTTCAGCGTGACCACTCGCGCGCCGGCTTCGATCAGGCGGCGAGCCATGAGCATGCTTTGTGGCACCCGCGGCGCGCCGTTGCCATCCATGTGGATCTTCGGGTCCCCCGTGCCGTACCGGGCGACGACCTTCGGGTCTTCCTTCGATAGATCGAGGGCGGTCGCGAGCTTCGAGGACGTCAGCAGGCCGAACGCCTGCCCGTTGAACGAATCGAGCGCGGACATTGTGCCGGTCGTGTCGGCGTCTCGGCGGGCGTCGTCGAACGATCGCAGGATTGCCTTGCGGTCGGCCAACCGGTTCACGGAGATGCCGCGCAGGAGCATGTCTTCGCGGGCCGGTCCGGACGGTTGGAACGGCGCGAGCGATGGGCCGAGGAATCCCGGTCCCGGCTCGTTGTACGGCCCGTGGGTGCAGGTATAGCACAAGCTGATGTAAGGCGGGACGGCACGATCCGCCGGCCCTTGCAGTTTGGCGACGACCGACCCGAACTGGGGCCAGCCGCCGCTCGGCTTTGGCGTGCGGACGTGACGGCCATTGAAGACCTGAATCGCGTCGTGATCCGCCTGGTTGCCGACGAGCGAACGGATGATCGTGAACTTATCCATCATCTTCGCGATGCGCGGGAACGCCTCGCAAATCTGAATGCCGGTCACGTTCGTCGCGATCGGCTTCCAGGGGCCGGCGATTTCCTTGGGTGCGTCCGGCTTCAGGTCGAACATGTCCTGGTGCGGCGGCCCGCCGACCAGATAGATAAGGATCACCGATTTCGGGGACGACGCGCGCCCGGCCTTGGACTCGGCTCGCAGGAGTTGCGGGAGGCACAGCCCGCCAAGGCCGAGGCCGCCAATTTGAAGGAAGCCGCGGCGGGAGGGGAACATGGAGGCTCTCCGATGCGATAGGTCGCGGCGAGAAGACACGGACGGCGGGTACACCATCATTAACCGAGCCTTCTTGGAAATGCAATCGAATAGCGTGAAGTCGGCGCTTCACGCAGGTCTCGACGACGATCCATTCAGCCCATGAGTTCGGGAATCGCTTTTCCGCGGTCGACGATGGCCGTGGGGCGCCCGTTGAAGTCGTGGATGAACGTCTTGGCGTAGTCGATGCCCAGGTGATGGTAGATCGTGGCGAGGAAGTCGCCCGGGCCACAGACGCGTTCGATGGAATCCTCGCCGCGGCGATCCGTGGCTCCGACGAAGCGGCCGGGGGCGATTCCGCCACCGAACCAGATATTCGAGAACCCACGCGGCCAGTGATCCCGTCCGGGTTGCGTCGTGCCCGCGGCGGCGCTGGCATTTCCCGCACCGGTGCTGGGTGCATAACTGATTTTCGGAGTGCGGCCGAATTCCCCGGTCACAACCACGAGTACGCGCTTGTCCAAGCCGCGCTGATAGATGTCCTCTACCAGCGCCGAGACGGCCCGGTCGTACACTTCGGCCCGGAACTTCATCGCATCGAAGACGTGGTGGTTCACCGCGTGGTCGTCCCAGTTGCCGACGCGCCCGCACAGCGGCCCGCTCAGGCTGGTGGTGAGCACATCCACGCCGGCCTCGACCAGACGCCGCGCGAGCAGCAACTGCTGGCCCCAGGCGTTGCGGCCGTAGCGGTCGCGGACGACGGCCGGTTCGCGACTAAGATCGAACGCGATCTTCGTCTTCGGGTTGGTCAGCAGGCCGAGCGCTTGCGATTCGAAGTCGTCGAGGGCGCCGAGTTCGCGCGCCCGGTCGAAACTCCGGTCGAGGGTGTCGAGTTTCTGGCGGAGCGTGGCGCGGCGGTCGAGACGGCGGGCCTCGTCGGCGTCGGACAATCCGATGTTCGGCACGCTGAAGGTCGGCGCGTTCGGGTCGCCGGAGACGACGAAGGGGTTGTAGGCGTCGCCGAGATAGGCTGGGCCGTTGTATTCGAGCGGCGGGTTGATGCCGACGTAGGCCGGCAGCGGGTTTTCGCGCGGTCCCTTCTTCGCGAGAAGGTAGTTCGAGACGGTCATCCAGTCGGGGTATTTGGGCTTGGGCTTGTCGCGCGTGTCGGGGTCGCCGGAGAGCAGTTGCATGGAACCGGCGGGGTGGCCGCCGGCGCTCTGCCGCATCGAGCGCAGCACGACAAGTTTGTCGGCGAGGGCGGCTTGCCTCGGCAGCAGTTCGGTGAAGCGCAGGCCGGGCACGCGCGTGGCAATCGGCTTGAAGGGGCCGGCGTATTCGCTGCCCGAATCGGGCTTCGGATCGTAGGAGTCGATGTGGGACAGTCCGCCGGGCTGCCAGACCATGATGACGGCTTTGCGCTCGCTGGCCGCGGTCGCGGGTTCGGCCGCGCGAGCACGGAGTTTGAACAACCCCGGCAGGCTCAGCGTTCCGAAACCGGCCAAACCGGCCTGGAGAAACGCGCGGCGGCCCGTCGCGCCGAACGGCACCGGACCACGACAACGCTCGGGAGAATGACTCATTTCGTCTCCGCCGGGAGGACGCGAATCGTGAACGGTTCGCATACGAGAATATCGGCAATGTCGCGAGGCTGCGCCGCCTGCTTCGCGCGGTCGAGTTGTTGCTGCGCCGCGCTCAGCGCAGTCGTCGCCGCCTTCATCTTCGCGTTGACGGCTTCCAGTGACTTCGTCATCTGTTGCTTCTTGCCGGCCGGCGCCTGACCGGCTTCCGTCGCCAGCTTTTTCGCCTCCAACTCCAGCGACTGCACCTCGGCCCGCATCTTCTTCGAGGTCGACTCGGCCGCTTCGATCGCGTCCGGGCGATGGCGGTACTTCACGACTCCGCCTCCGAGGATTGACACGGTATATTCGCCCGGCGGCACCTTAAGCGCGGCCAGGTCGAACGTGATTTCCGAATCGGCCGCCTGCACGGGAAGACTGAACGCCGGTGCCCGCTCGAATCCCGCGCCGACGGCGCGCATCGAAATCTTGTCACCTGAGAAATCGCTCGTGCGCGTATGAACCAGCGGCACGACGACTTTGGTTCCGGCCTTCGCCTCGATCACCGGTTTCTTTGCGGCGATCGTCAGCGGAGCAAGATCTTTGTTGTTCACGCTCACCGGCACGTCGGCGAGCAGGCGTGGGCTGGGGATTTCGCCCCACGAATCGGGAATCGGCCACGCCACCGACGCAAGCCGGCAGGGGCGTTCGACCGGATGTCCGGACACGACCGCGCGGCCGACGAACCGCGCATTCGCGTAGCCGCGCGGCGCGTTCGATTTCGCGGTCACGAGCATCATGCCCCGCGATTGGCCCGCCGGGATCGTCAAGCCTTTGGCGGTCACACCCTCCGGCAATCCTTCAAGCGACAGTTCGATCGGGCCGGCGAAGCCGTCGCGTCGCACGGCCACCACTTCGAGCGCCATCGTGGCACCACCGCGCAGGGCCAGTGGTTTCGAGAGTGCATTCCGGTCGCCGTTGCGCAGTTCCATGTGGAGTGCCCAGGCGACCAGCGCGAAATCGGGCTGGGCTTTGCGGACGATCAACCGGTAAACGTGACCGGGTTCGCTGCGCGTGCCGCCGAAAAGGTCGGTGAGTTGCAGGCGATAGACGCCGTCTTCGGGTGCGACGAACTTGCCGAGGACATCGGCGCTGCCGGCGTTGTACGGCGGACCATCGTAGGCGTAGCCGTTGCTGGACACCTTCACGGGGCTGGGGATGTCGGACAGTTCCAGAACATCCACGAGCGATTCCGGTGCACCGTTCGCCCCTTTTACGACTCTTTGCACGAGCACGGCCGGATCGGTCGGCAGGCCGAGCCGTTCGGACGCGACCTCGATCCACCATTCCTCGCCCTTCTTGGCGGAGAACTCGAAGCGGTCGACGTCGGCGGCAGGGAAGAACCGACCGGCGATGTCACAGGGGAGCGTGATTCGTTGGGCCTTCTCGGGAGCGTCGTTCGGTTCGACTTCCTGCCCCGCCGCCGTCGCGAGCAGACCGGGGGGTGGCCAGGAGAAGGCGTTCACCGGTTTCGTACCCGGTTGTCGCACGATCGGCGTCCCCGGTGCCTGCTCCCATAGGCCAAGGCGGTAGTAGAATGCCGGGCCGCCCTTGTAGGTCAATTCGTGGATCTTGATGACGTAGGTGCCGTCCGCGGGTACGGCGAAGTCGAGCACCCCGCCCCGCCGTTCGACGAGCAGGTCCCGACCGGTGGCGTCGGCGACGATCACGGTCGCGTTCAATTTGGAATCGATTCCGCGCGTCGCGCAGTCGACGATAACCCGTTGGCCACGTTTCGCTGGAAACTTGTAATAGTCGATGGACCGGTCTGCGACGGTGCCATTGCAGACCGAATTCATCGGAAGGTCCAGAGCAGTCGCTAGTGAGCGGTTCGGTTTCGTCTGGTGCACTTCGGCCAGGGTTCCAACGGCGAAGATCCGGGAGGAGGACGCTCCGAGCCGGGTCGTCGCGCGAGCCTCGTAGAGGCCGACGGGACAATCCGCCGCGATCGTGACGTGGAACTGGTTATCGAGGGGCTGGCCGGCCGCATCCATCTTCCGCCGGGCCGAAATCCGCGGATCCGAGAAAACCAGTTCGCCCAACTCCTCGAGGTTTTCGCCGGAGATCGTGACATCGAATTCGGTGCCCGTTTTGCCGCCCATCGGCACCAACGAGAGCAGTCGGGGGGCCGGCAGGCCGACCGATTGCGCCGTGGCCAGCACCGACGCTTCCAGAAGGAGCACGGCGACCAACACGACGCGAACGAACTTTGAATAACGGGTCGTCATGTTACGCATCAGTGGTTGAAGAGGAATTCTTTCGCGGAGATCAGCGCCCACATCAGGTCCTGCCAGTTTTCACGGGCGGCACGCTGCGGGTCGACCGGTTTGCCGGCGGCGGTCAGCCGCGTTTCGGCGAGGTACGCGATCGCGGTCTTCAATTCGTCGGCCTTCGGTTCGCGGGCGAACGCGGCCCGGTACAGTTCCTTCACGCGTTCCTCCACCGGCCGCGAGTCCTTCGCCAAGCGCTCGGCACGGCCGCCGGCGCTTGCGAGTTTCCCCTTGATGTCCGGCGCGTTCACCAGGTGCAGGCTCTGCGCGAGGCTCGACGATTGCACGCGTTCGCATTCGCAGACGCTCTGGCCTTCGGGGCGGCCGAACACGCGCAGGAACGGCGAGGACCGGTTGTAGCTGTTGTCCGGGAGGGCGACGGCGCGTGTACCGGCCGGCAAATTCGCGAAATCGGTCCGCGTCTCTGCCAGTTGGTCGATCGCGTCGAGCAGCACCTCCGCCGGCAGCCGACGGGGATAATAACGCGAATAGTTCTGACGGTCGCCGACATTGTGCGAGTTCGGTGTCGCGCTCAACTGGTAGGCGTTCGACCGCGCGATCGTCCGCACCAAATCCTTCAAGTCGAAGCCGCTTTTCACGAAGTGCGATTCCAGGGCTGCGAGGAGCTCCGGATTCGACGGCGGGTTGGAATCGCGGATGTCATCCTCAGGCTCGATCAACCCACGTTGGAAGAAATGCTTCCAGTACCGGTTCACGAGCGCCTTGGCGAAGAACGGGTTGGTTGGGGATTTCATCCAGTCGGCGAGCCGAAGGCGTGGGTCTTCGTCGGGCGCGATGGCGGGCATCGGGTCGCCGAACGCCGCGGGTTTCAGTGCCGCGCGCGTCTTCATGTTCGTGGCCGTCGCCACGCCGCGCTTGTGAAAGATCAGGTCTTCGTCCCGCGTGCCTGACGGCTTGCGGCCGACCTGCGCGAAGAACGCCGCGAGCGAGTAATAGTCGTCCTGGCTCCATCGCTCGAAAGGGTGGTGGTGGCACTGGGCGCACTGCATCCGCACGCCGAGGAAGAGCTGCGCCACGTCCTCGATCTGGTCCTTCGGTTCCTTCACGCGCTTGTACCACGCGACGGGCGGATTGCCGAGGACGGTACCGGTCGCGGCCAGGAGTTCGCGAACGAACTGATCGTAGGGTTTGTTTGCCAGGAGACTGTCGCGGACCCATGCATGGAACGCGAAGTTGGCTGCGAGGTCGCTCGCGTCGTCACGGCGGTTCTTAAGGACCGCCGTCCACTTTCCCGCGAAGAAATCGGCATAGTCCGGACTACGCAACAACTCGTCGATCCAGCGGTCCCGCTTGTCGGCGGCCGAGTCGGCGAGAAACGCCTTCGTCTCGGCTTCGGTCGGCAGGCGACCGGCGATGTCGAGCGAGACGCGCCGGAGGAACGTGGCATCGTCGCACACCGGCGACGGCGGAATCCCCAGTTCCTTCAGGTTCGCGAATACGGCGGTATCGATGAAGTTCTTCGTGGGCGGCAACGTGCCGACCGGCGCGCCGAGCGGCACCGCGGCGTTGAAGACCGCGACACGGCCCCGGTAGCGCACCATCACCGACACCTTGCCCGGCAGGTCCGCCACGGCGACGACGCCGGCGTCGGAGACCTCGGCCATGGCGCGGTCGTTCGATTCGAAGAGGGCGACCTCGGTCACGTCGCGAACGCTGCCATCGGTGAACCGGGCCACTGCCTTGAGGGGTTGTTTCGCGCCGCGCGCCAGCACGGCCTTGCCCGGAATCACTTCCAAGGTTGCCAGACCCGGTACGCCCGCGGGGTCCTTCGGCGCACCGGATCGAATCCATTCGCGAATGGCCGCGTAGCCCGCGCTGGTGGCGGGCAGGCGTGTCCCACCGCCGTGCGGAACCTGACCGGAAGCTTTCAGCAGAAACAGGCTTTGTTCCGGATTCCCGTAGTTCAGCCGCCGGCCACGGGCTTCGAGAACGATATGTTCGTAATCGTCGGCCGATTCGAAACCAAGCAGCGACAATTCGAAACCATTCTGCCCGCCACCCGCCTTGGCGTGGCAAGCTCCGCTATTGCAACCAGCCTTGGTCAGTACCGGGACGATGTCGTTGACGAACGTGATCGGTTTTTCCGCCGCGCCAAGTCCCGGAGCAACCGCGATCACCCACGCAAGCGCGAAACAACGGACGATGTCTTTGGAAATGAGCACCACGAATCGGCTCCGTGTCAAAACGTCGAGATCAAAACCGGCGGGGGCCGACCGAGTGGAAACGGTCGGCGGCGGGGGTCTGCATTAATAGTATCGCCCTCGGATCGGTCCGGGTCAACCGGAATCGCAATTGTGGCCGGTTGCGACGGGCTTCGATCAAGTCGCGCCGCACCGATGCCGATGAGAGTTCCGTAGCCAGTCGCAATCGCGTCCTGGCGACCGTGAACTGCGGGAAGGGTGCCCGGTACCGGCAGCTTGCGAGACGTTCCGACTCGCTCGCCGACACGACCGTTGCACAGACCGGTTGAGCGCCGCCGGCCCCCGACGGTAGGCGATCCCGGCCCTTCCCGCGGTCGATCCGCGAGATGACACCTTTGGAAGCGACGTGGGACGCAACTCCCCAACCGCGATGCCGACCGCTCCATTCCTTAACGCTTGCCCTTTCCGCCGCTGACCGTATCCCATCCCCGACGATTCGTATCCGTTTCCCAGCGTGAGAGTGCGATGAAGAGCGCGACGATAGCGGCCGTTTCCGCCCGTGAAATCCTTGACAGCCGCGGCAACCCGACCGTCGAAGTGGATGTGACCCTGGCGTGCGGCACGGTCGGCCGCGCCGCCGTGCCGAGCGGCGCCAGTACCGGTGCGTACGAGGCGGTCGAACTGCGCGACGGCGACAAGAAGCGCTATCTCGGGAAGGGAACCACGAAAGCCGTCGAGAACGTGAAGTCGACCATCGCTCCCGGCCTCAAAGGGATGAACGCCTTCGATCAGGTCGCCGTCGACCGGAAAATGCTCGCGCTCGACGGCACGCCGAACAAGGCGATCCTCGGCGCGAACGCCATCCTCGGCGCCTCGATGGCCGTGGCGCACGCCGCCGCCAAGGCCGCCGGGCTGCCCCTCTACCGCTACATCGGCGGCACGAACGCCGTCACGTTGCCCGTCCCTCTGATGAACGTGCTCAACGGCGGCAAGCATGCCGACAGCACGGTCGACTTCCAGGAATTCATGATCGTGCCCGTGGGGGCAAAGACCTTCCGCGAAGCGCTGCGGATGGGCGCGGAGTGCTTCCACAGTCTCAAGAAGGTGCTGCACGACAAGGGCCTGAACACCGCCGTCGGCGACGAGGGCGGCTTCGCCCCGAACGTCGCCAGCGCGGACGAGGCGCTCGCGATCATCTCGCAGGCCATCGAGAAGGCCGGGTACAAGCTCGGCGATCAGGTCGCGTTCGCCCTCGACCCGGCCTGCACGGAACTCTTCGAAGAGGCCAAGCACAAGGGCAAGGAAGGCTATTGCTTCTACAAGAGCAACCCCGACAAGATCGTCTCCAGCGATGAAATGATCGACCTCTGGGCGACCCTTGCAGCCAAGTACCCGATCGTGTCCATCGAAGACGGCCTTTCCGAAGACGATTGGGCCGGATGGAAGAAGATCACCGCGAAGCTCGGCGGTAAGGTCCAACTCGTCGGCGACGACCTCTTCGTGACCAACACCGAGCGCCTCAAGCGCGGCATCGCCGAGGGCTGCGGCAACAGCATTCTCGTGAAGGTCAACCAGATCGGCACGCTGACCGAAACGCTCGAAGCCGTCGAGATGGCGAAACGGAACAAGTTCACCGCGATCCTCTCGCACCGCTCCGGCGAGACGGAGGACACGACCATCGCCGACCTCGCGGTGGCGACGAACTGCGGCCAGATCAAGACCGGCTCCGCCAGCCGCACCGACCGCATCGCGAAGTACAACCAACTCCTGCGCATCGAGGAGGAACTGGGTGCCGCGGCCGTGTATGGGGCCGAACTGCGGAAGTAAACGTCACGCGGGGGTAACGATGGTTACCCCCTCGTTTCTTTTTGCATTACGATCCGTTTTCCCTCCCGGAGAACGGCCATGCGATCGCTCCTCGCCCTTACTGTAATCGTCCTCGCGGCGACCCTCGTCCTTGCCGACAAACCGGCGAAGGACGACAAGCCAAAGACCCGCAATCCCTTCGGGCTCAAAGACATCGAAGACCCGGACGGCGAGGATGTCTTCGATCTCCTGAAGACATTCGACTTGAAGGGCGACGCCAAGGACGCCAATGCCGAACAGTGGGTGAAGGACGCCACCGAAGGAACGAAAGGCTCGCTCGACGGCGAATGGTTCGAACGCTGGAACCACAACGGGCAGGCCGGCTGGAACAATGGCAAGAGTACGACGAAGATCAAGACCGTCGCCGACCGCGTCTACCTGCTGATCGAGTCTTCGAACGGGCAGTTCCTGATGGATCTCAAGTACGACAAGAAGACGAAGACGATGGCCGGTCGGTACCGGTGCATCACCCGTGAAGCCGACACCGGTCCGTGCGTCTTCAAGGTTGTGGACGACGAACGGCTCGACGGCACCTGGCGCGGCGTAGGTCGCTGGGATTTCCGGCGGAAACTGAAATAAGCGAGGCCCGCGTGCCGACGTCCCTCTCCGATCCGTCGCTTTCGCTTTATCTCGTGCTGGCGGTTGCCTTCGTGATCGCTTTCGCCGTCTGGTCCCGGAAACGGGATCGCAAGTCGCTGTTGGCCGCCACGGCCTTCGGCCTGTTGCTACTCGCCCTCGTTCTTGTCGACCGCTCGTTCGAAAGCCCGCGCGAACAGGCGAACCGCCGCGTGCAACTCCTGGCCGACGCCGCCACCGCCCGCGACCCGGACCGCTTCGTCGAACAACTCTCCGACTCTTTCAACTACAGGGGCGCGACCAAGCAGCAGATGCGCACTTCCGGCATCTGGACGACCCTGCGGAACTTCAACGCCCGCGTCGCGGTCTGGGGATTCGGCAAAGGTGAATATGAAGAGATCGGCGAAAACGAAATCGAGATCGGATTCTACGCCAAAGGGGAGTCGCCGCAGGGGTTCCGAATGTACTTCATGAAAGCGCGGTTCGTGCGCGATCCCGATGGTCAGTTTCGAGCGAAGACCGTGAAGTTTTACCCCCCCGAAGGCGGCCGCACGAACGAGGATCCGCCGCCGGGCTTCCCGTGATCCCGGCGACGGTCGACCTTATCGGACGACCATGACCGCCGGCGTCTTCTCGACGTTGCCGGCAGTGTCCTCGGCCTTCGCCACGATCCGCGTCGTCGTCGCCTCCAGCGTGACGGTCCACTCGCTCAAACTTACTTCGTCGAACTTCGCATCGACGCCGTTCACCGTCACACGCTTCACGATCCCGTTGTCGATGCAGGTACCACGAACGACGAGTTTGCCGTCCCGGCGCGTCGCTTGTGTCACGACGGTCATTGGCGGCAAGTCGTCCAAAATCTCCGGGAAGGCCGGGAACGGCACGCCCGACACTTCGGCTACGCGCGATTCGTTCCCGGTCAACGGCGTCTCTGCCCGGAAGTCCTCCGACTTCGCCAGATACTCCGGCGACCGGGTGCTTGCCACCATCGCGATCCGGCCCGGCCCGAACCAATCGTGCAGGTAGACCGGCACGCCCTTCTCGGTCTTCGGCTTCGGTCGCGGACCGCCGCCGAGGTTCACGATCGCCTTCTGCTTGCTGCCGTCCTGCCAGTTCACCGTCTTCACATTGCGGAAGTGCGTTTCGGCGCGGCCGGTCGGGTTGTCGTCCGAGATTTGAATCAACGGCATCCCGCCGGACCGGCAGCCGTCGAAGGTCAAGCCGTCCACAACGAGCTTGCCGTACTGTACGCTCAGGTCGTCGTGGCCGCGGTTGAACGGCTCGGTGTTCGTTTGGGCAATGCTCACGTTCTTGTAGTAATGGTTGTCGAAGTTCGGGTGGTACACACCGTACGCAGCGTGGTGAATGTCGAGGTTCTCAACCACGAGGTTCGGCACCTGCGGCCGGAAGGCGTAGTGGATGTCCCACACCTTCAGGTTCCGCACGACGAACGGATGACGTTCGTCCGGACCGACGCGATTGACGCCCTCGCCGAGGTTGACGCCGTAGAGGCCGGTGCTGCTATGGACTTCGTTGTCGTCGAAGCGGACGAACGGCAAGTTGCGCGGGTCGAGGGTCTTCTTGGTGCCGTCGGGCTGGCGGATCGGGAAGTTCAGCTTGAGGGCGCTCGTCGGCGTGGCCTCGTAGCGGAAGCCGTAATTGCCGCACTCGGCCGCGACGTTGCGGGTGAAACTGTTGAGGCTGCATGTCCACCAGAAGCCGGCACCCTCATTCTGATCGAACGGCAGCGCCTGCTTCGGCAGCGGCTTGCCCCGCTTGGCACCGACGGCGAGGTTGCGGTCGAGGAGGTTGTAGACTTCGGTGCCGTCTTCGAGGAAGAATCCGTGGCCGACGCTCTTGTAGCCGACGTTGTCGCGGACGACGAGATAGTCGGTGCCGTGGATGGTGATCCAGCGGTTGTCGCTGTCCCAGACGGAGTTGCCGACGAGGAAGCTGCCGCGCATCGTGTCGCGGCAGAGGTGGAAGTGGATGGCGTATTTGCCGAGGACGTTCTTCTTGCCAAGGTGGCGGAACTCGGCGTAGGAGATCGAGCCGGCACTGTTCCGGTGGTACATCGTGTGGCCGCGGACGCCCGCCGGATCGGCCGACTCCACGACCACATTCCGCGAGAGGTTCGCGACTTCACCGCGGTAGTTGCCCTCCCCGGCGTGGTCCATGGTCAGCGGTGCCGAGAGTTCAATCGCCGCGCCGTCGACCTTCGCGATCGTCGCCTCTTCCGTCTTCGATTCGGTCTTCTTCGCGCCGTGGGTCTGCGTCGCGGTCACGATGACCTTGTCGCCGGCCTTCCAACCCGCCGCCCGCTCCGCAAGCACGATCGACGTGGACCCGGCCTTCGCGGTCGCGCCGAGTTTCTGCCACGTGCGTGCCATCGGTTGGCCGTGCAGGTCCATCCGCCCGCCGCAGCAGACGATGGCCGGGCAGGTCTCCTTGTTCATCCCCTCGACGTAATGCAAACGAATGGTCGCGGTCTTCCCCTTCGCGATCGGTCGCTCCGGCGTGCCGACGATCAGTTCCGGCATTGGCCCCTTCGGATCGCCAAGTTCACCGTGGGCGTCGCAGTCGAAGCCGTCCTCGCTGTACGTGTCGCCCGGTTGGATCTTGACGAGACCGACGTTCAGCAGCGTATCGCTGGACGGATCGAACACCAGCGAGCCGCCAATGTTGACGGCGCGGATCACGGCATCGGACTTCGCATCGTATTCGACGCGATGACCGGGCCGGATCAGGACTTTCGCCCCCGCGCCGGGGACTTTGCCCTCGGCCCAGGTGGCCGGGTCGGACCATCGGCCGCTCTTTGCGGAGCGGAGGACCGGTTCGGCGGCCGACGCCGAACCCGCAAAGAAGAACACGCAAACCAGGAATCGCATCGGAAATGCCTCGGGGAGGGATCGACCTTCCCATTGTGCATTGAACCGAGGCGAACTACCAATGCAAAAACATCAACTCGGAATCCGCTCACTTTTCCTTGAAGTCGCCGGTGTACGGCTTCGAGCCGACCTTGCCGCCGACGGTGCCGGTCAGCTTCTTGTCGGTTTTGAACGCGGCATTCTTCCCGACGAAAACCGACGACCGGCCGCTCGGGTCGTCCTTCGTCGGTTTCGGTTCCAACTTCACGGTCGTGGCGGGATTGGTCGTTTTCAGCGAGAGGATCAGCGATTTCGAATCGATCGCGGCGGCCTTGCCCTTGTGCAGATCCTTGTGATCGCCATAGACGTAGACCGTCACTTCGCCGGTCTCGCGGTCGGCGACGACTTCGAGGTGGTACTCCTCCTCGCCCCATTCGACGACGGGTCCCTTGTGCGGGCCGAGGTGGTCGTCGTCTTCCCGGGCCATCGAGACGCCGGCGAGCAGGGCCACGGCGAGCAGAGCGCGCATCATCGTTCTCCTTCGGGTTCACGCGGAAGTCCCGGAGCTACGTGCAACGGGATCGGTTCGGCCGGTTCGTCCAGGCCGTCCGGTTCGGAATGGGCCGCGAGGCGGGCGGCGGACGCGCCGCTGAACCGCCAGAAGAGGCCGGGGTGGATCAGGAACTCGCAAAAGGTCGACGTCACGAGACCGCCGAGAATCACGGTGGCGACGGGGTAGAGGATTTCGCGGCCGGGCTGATGGCCGGCGACGACGAGGGGCACGAGCGCGATGCCGGCGGTGAGCGCGGTCATCAGCACGGGGGCAAGCCGTTCGAGGCTGCCGCGCAGGATCATCGTCTGGCTGAACGGTTCGCCTTCGCGGCGCATCAGGTGCGTGTAGTGGGTGACGAGCAGGATGCCGTTGCGCACGGCGATACCGCCGAGCGAGATGAACCCGACGAGGCTGGCGACCGTGAGCGTTTGCCCCGTGAGGACGAGCGCGAGCACGCCACCGATGAACGCTGTCGGGATGGCGTTCAGGATTTGCAGGACAATGCGGACCGACGGCACGAGCATCAGCAGGGTGAAGAACATGCCGACGAACGAGACGAGGGCGAGCACGGCGATGAGCCGCGTGGCGCGCCGCTGGTTCTCGAACAGGCCTCCGTACTCCACGAAATAGCCTTCGGGCAAGGGCACGTCCCGCGCCACGGCGGCGCGGATGTCGGCCACGACGGAGACAAGATCGCGCCCCACGGCATTGCAGCGCACCACGATGCGCCGGCGCACGTTCTCGCGCTTCAACTGGTTCGCGCCCGAGTCGCCGCCGGTCGGCGGGGTCACGTCCGCGATTTCGCCAAGGCGCACCGCACCGCGGCCATCGGGCAACTCGAGCCGCAGGTCCTTCAGGTTGCCGATCTCGGCGCGGTACGGTTCGTCCAGCCGAACGAGCAGATCGAAGCGCCGCTGCCCCTCGATCACTTGCGAAACGACCTCGCCGTTGAGGGCGGTCTGCACGAACTGGCCCACAAACGCCCGATCCAGGCCGAAGAGCGCGAGGTCGTCCGGCCGCAGCCGGATGTGGATCTCATCCACCTTGCGGATCTGCTCGACCGCGAGCGAACCGACGCCGGGCACGCCGGACGCGACGGCGCGGATCCGCTTCGTCAGCCGCTCCAATTCGTCCAGGTCGTCGCCGAACACCTTGATGGCGATCTGCGCCTTGCTCCCGGTCAGGTTCTCGCTGATGAGGTGGGCGAGCGGCTGCTCGATTTCGGCCTCGACTCCGGGCACTTCGGCCGCGACTTCCCGCTGGATCGTCTCCAGCACCTCCGCCCGGTCCAGCCCGCAGTCCGGGTTGATTTGGATGATGATGTCGCTGGCGTTCGGCGGGTCGACGTGCTCGTCCATCTCGGCGCGGCCCGTCTTGCGGATGAAGGAGCGGATCATCCCGTTCGGGTTCTCCGGCGTCCGCAACCAAGCGCGCAGCTTGGCGTCGACGAGTTTCATCATCTCCCGGTTCGCGCCGAGCGAACTGCCGGCGGGGAGCGAGGTGCTGAGTTGAACGGTGCCTTCGTCGAATGGCGGGAGGAAGTCGCCGCCGAGTTGGGTCAATCGCCAGGCGCTGTAGCCGACGGCGAGCCAGGTGGCGAGGAGGAGCAAACCGGCTCGCTTCATGCTGAACCGGATCACGTGGCCCATTGCCCATTTGAGCGCCCGCAAGAGCCAGCCGTCGCGCTCGGCGTGGACGGCGCGGGAGCGGGCGAGGAGGTAATACGCGAGCACCGGCGTGACGGTGAGCGAAACGACGAGCGAAGCGAGGATGGAGACGATGTAGGCGATGCCGAGTGGCGTGAAGAGCCGGCCCTCCATGCCGGAGAGGGCGAAGAGCGGGAGGAAGACGAGGATGACGACGGCCGTGCCGAAGACGATCGACGAGCGGATCTCGGCGCTCGCCTCGTAGACGACGCGCAGGGCGGGTAACGGCTCGGGCAGGTGGGCGTTCTCGCGCAGCCGACGGAAGATGTTCTCGACGTCCACGATGGCGTCGTCCACCAGTTCGCCCATCGCGACGGCGATGCCGCCGAGCGTCATGATGTTGATCGAAAGCGACGTGCCGGTGAGCAGGCCGATCCACTGGAAGACGAGCGCGGTGATCGCCAGCGAGAGCGGGATGGCCGCGAGGGAGATGAACGTCGTGCGGACGTTCAGGAGGAACAGGAACAGGATGACGAGGACGAGACCGGCGCCGAGAACGAGCGCCTCGCCGACGTTGGCGATGCCGCGATCGATGAAGTCCCGCTGTTCGTAGAGCGACGTTTCGATCGCCGCCTCGACGGGCAGTGTCGGCTCGATTTCGTCGAGCGCCGCCTGCACCGCCGCGCTGAGGGCTCGCGTGTCGTGGTGGGGCTGCTTGATGACGGTGAGCGCGACGCCGGCCGCGCCATTGATGCCCGCTTCGCCCCGGCGCACCGCGGCGGCCTCGACGACGCGCGCGACGTTCTCCAGCAGGATGGGCCGTTTGGCGTTCGCCTTCACCGGGATGCGCCGGAGGTCGGCGACCACGCGCTCCGGTTGCGGGCCGAGCCGCCCGATCACGCGGATCGGCCGTTCCAGGCCGTCCCGGTCGGAGAAGCCGCCGGTATAGTTTACGTTGTTCGCCTGCAGCGCCCGCTCCACGTCCTGGAGGCTCACGCTGTATTCGTGCAGTGCGGTGGGGTCGACAAGCACCTGGTACTGCTTCCGGCCGCCGCCGAGCACGATCACCTGCGACAGGCCCGAAATCTTCAACAGCCGTGGGCGCACGACCCAGTCGGCGAGCGTGCGCAGGTGGATGTCCCGGCGTTCGGCACCCGTAAAGACGACGGTCCGCTCCCGACCATCGACTATCGCCCGTACGCGCCGGTCGCCGCCAGGTTCGGGTTCGCTCCAGCGAACATCGGCGACCGGAACCGAGACCCACCGGTCGGGGCGACGTCGATCGGTCACCTTCCACGCGAACAACTTCGGTTCGGCATCGCCAACCCGCTCCAGGCACAGGTCCGAATTCGGCACGGCCGCGAGGTCCCCGCCGTTCGGCCCGAGTCGCGCTCGTAGACCCGCGATCAGGAATTGCCCGAGGATCGAACTCACCGGCGACATCTGTGGGCGGATTTCCGGAGGCAGGTCGGCCGCGACGACCGACAGCCGCTCCTGCACCGTTTGCCGCGCCTGCTTGATGTCCGTGCCCCAGCCGAATTCGACGACGACGACGGAGAGGCCGAACCCCGATTGCGTGCGTACGTCCTGCACGCCGCTCGCGCCGAGCATCGCCGATTCGACCGGGTAGGTCACGAGCGTTTCGACCTCCTCGGGGGCGAGGCCGTGGCTCTCGGTCATGATGGTGACGCGGGGCCGATCGAGGTCCGGGAAGACGTCGATGGGCATGTGCGCGGCCGTGAACGCCCCGTAGCCGAGGAGAAACAGGCAAACGAGCACCACGAAGGCGCGGTGGCGCAGCGAGAATCGGATGATCGCATTCAGCATGGATGTCCCGTTAGTGCTCGTGGCCGTGATCGTGCCCGTGGCCGCCGCCTTCGGCCGCGGACGCCTTCAATGCCCGATTGAGCGCCGCGGCCCGATTCAGCACGACGTAATCGGCTTCGGTGACGCTGCCGTCGTTCGCCACCACCACTTCGTCCCGTTCCTCGTGGAGGACGTGGACCGGCTTGCGGAGGAATACGTCCCCGCTCTGCACGAAGACGTACGTCTCCGCTCCCTCGCGGACGACGCCGCCTGCCGGGAGCACGAACGGGGGAATCGCGGTCGTGCCGTCCTGCGACGGCGTGGACAACTTCTCGACCGGCACGCGCAGGCGGACACGCTGGCCGGGCCGGTACCGCCACAGGAAATGCCGCGCGCCGTCCCGCTCGATCATTTTCGGCTCGTTCTCCAGCGGCAGATAGAACGCGAACGTGCGCGTGACCGGGTCCACCTGGTTCGACAGGTGCCGGATTGCCAACGGTTCCTGCGGCTTCCAAGCTCCCGGCGCCTCGTCCGCGAACTCCGCGCGGATCGGCAAGCGGTCCCGGATCGCCCGCGCCAATGCCTCCGCCTCCGTCTTGAATGCCCGCCCCTCCACGTAGAGTTTCTGGTGATTCGCGAGCGTCGCGAGCGACTGCCCCGCCGGCACCGATTCGCCCAGGCTCGCCTTCAGGTCCTGCACCTCGAACACCTGGCCGGGCGATCCCGGCGCAGACACCGTCACCTGGGTGACGATCTCCCCCTTTTCCGCCCGATCGACCTGTTCGGCCGAAAAACCGAAGAGCGCGAGCTGCCGACGGTACGCCTGCACCTGCGTGGTGAACCGCTTGACCTGGCTCTCCTCGTCGATGAGCGCCGTGCCGGATTGGGTGCCTTTCTTGACGGCCTCGGCTATGCGGTCGCGCCGCGAGGTCGCGATCTCCAGCTCTCGTGCACTCTTCACGAGATCCGTCTGCGAGCCCTGCAGGTATTCGCTGGCCAAGTGCAGCACGAAGAGCGCGTCGCCCGCCTTCACGGTGTCGCCTGGCTTCGCCAGAATCTCCGCGACGATCCCCGCCACGCGCGACGGCACCGACCGATCGCTCTCTCCCGGCCGATCCACGACCGATCCGGGTATCGCGATGGTCCGCCAGTACTCGCGCGGTTCGATCGTATCGACCAGAAGGCCGAGATTCTTCTGTGCCTGGGGCGACAGCTTCACTCGATCTGCGCCCCCATGATCATGCCCGTCCGGTTCCGGCACCGAGTCGCCCGGTGCGCTGGTTCCCGGGAACAAATGCGGCACCCAGCGGTCCTGGTGCCGATAAGCCGCAAAGGCACCGGCGGACGCCAGCGCGACCGCGCCGGCCGTAGCCAACCAACGACGGATGCTCATGACAGACTCGGAAATAACGAAATATCTGGGTTCGACGCGAAGAACGGCGCGCAGTAACGCCTAGATTTGAATTGTGAGATGGACAAGCCAGCGAGGACGGGCCGGATCGGAAGAAACGAACGCGCTCCGTTCGACGATCGGAGTTTTGAAGGTCAACGGGACAGCGGTTGGTTCGATGATGGCGGGCGCGTCGATGGGATCAAAAGATGAGTCGGGCGAGAACACGGCCGGCTTCGGATGCGGCGGCTTCGCCAGCGGGCAATCGGGTTCGTGGTGGACGGGTTCCGTCGTATCGCCCGTCGTCGGACCGGTCGCGTGGTGGTCGGCTTCGCACGCGCAGACGCGGAACGGGAGTGGCCCCGCCAGGAGCAAAGCGGCCATGATGATCCGAGCGATCATGCCAATACGATAGCGACCCAACGCAGCGTCGGTCAAGCTCGCAGACCGTGCAATTCGGATCGCGCGCGAACTCTTGGCGGCAAAGGTTGTCTTTGTAAACTGAAAGTTCTGGAGCCGTAGCTCAGATGGTAGAGCAGCAGACTTTTAATCTGCGGGTCGTGGGTTCGATCCCCACCGGCTTCACTGGATTCCCTTTCTCGGAACCGTCGCGACCGAGCCTCGGCTCGGTCGCGAGTAACCGAACCGACATCAACCGGCCGACCCGACGAGTTCCTTTTCGGCTTCGACCCCCTGCTTCTCCTGATAATTCTTGATGGCCGCCTTGATCGCGTCTTCGGCCAGCACCGAGCAGTGGACCTTCACCGGCGGCAGGGCCAACTCTTCCACGATGGCGGTGTTCTTGATCTCCATCGCCTCGTCGACCGTCTTGCCCTTGAGCCATTCGGTGGCGAGGCTGCTGGACGCGATGGCGGAGCCGCAGCCGAAGGTCTTGAAGCGAGCGTCCTCGATGACGCCGGTAAGCTTGTTGACCTTGATCTGGAGCTTGAGGACGTCGCCGCACTCCGGCGCACCGACAAGGCCGGTGCCGACATCGGCGGACTTGACGTCGAGGCTGCCGACATTGCGCGGGTTGTTATAGTGCTCGAGAATCTTATCGCTGTATGGCATGGGATGCTCCTGGTTGGTAGGGGACTCCCCGCGGACGGTCGTCCGCGGGCTTCATCGGTTTTCGATTAGTGGGCGGCCCATTCGATGGTTTTCAGGTCGATGCCGGCCTGGGCCATTTCGTACAGCGGCGACATCTCGCGGAGCCGCTTCACTTCGCGGACCACAAGGTCCACGACGTAGTCGACTTCTTCCTGGGTGTTGAAGCGGCCGATGCCGAAGCGGATACTGCTGTGGGCCAGTTCGTCGCCGACGCCGAGGGCGCGGAGGACATAGCTCGGTTCGAGGCTCGCGCTCGTGCAGGCGGAGCCGCTGCTGACGGCCACGTCCTTGATACCCATCATCATCCCCTCGCCCTCGACGTAGGCGAAGCTGATATTCGCGTTGCCGGGCAGGCGTTCGGTCGGGTGGCCGTTGAGGTACGTTTCCGGCAGTTGGTCCATGATTCCCTTGCGGAGCCGTTCGCGAAGGGCGAAGGTTCGCTGGCTCTCCTCGGCCATCTCGTCCTTGGCGATCGCGCAGGCTTCGCCGAAGCCGACGATGAGCGGGACGGGCAGCGTGCCGGAGCGCATGCCGCGTTCGTGGCCGCCGCCGTCGATGATCGGCTCGAGGCGGACGCGCGGGTTCTTCTTGCGGACGTAGAGCGCGCCGATCCCCTTCGGGCCGTAAAGCTTGTGCGCCGTCAGGCTCATCAAGTCGATGCCCATCGCCTCGACGTCGACCGGCACCTTGCCGACGGCCTGCACCGCGTCGGTGTGGAAGAGGACGCCCTTCTCCTTGCAGACCTTGCCGATCTCGGCGATCGGCTGAATCGTTCCGATTTCATTGTTCGCGAACATGACACTGACGACGATCGTCTTGTCGGTGATCGCGTTGCGGACCTGCTCCGCCGTCACGCGGCCGAACTTGTCGACGTCCAGGTAGGTCACATCGCAGCCGTCGCGTTCGAGGCGTTTGCAGGTGTCCAGCACGCACTTGTGCTCGGTGGGCACCGTGACGATGTGGTTGCCCTTCTTCTTGTACATCGCCGCGACGCCCTTGAGGGCGAGGTTGTTGCTCTCGGTGGCGCCGCTGGTGAAGATGATTTCCTTCTCGGTCGCGCCGATCAGGCTGGCGATCTGCTCGCGGGCGTCGTCCACGGCCGACTCGGCCTCCCAGCCGTACGGATGGCTGCGGCTGGCCGCGTTGCCGTACTTTTCGGTGAAATACGGGAGCATCGCCTCGACCACGCGCGGATCGACCCGCGTCGTCGAGTTGTTATCCATGTAGATCGGGAGCTTCATTTCGGTGTCCTGTATATTTGCCGCACGATGAAAGGCCGGATGAAGACACGATCTGAATAAACAGGATTTGTTTTTGATCGTGTCTTCATCGGCGTTTATCGTGCGGCCATTTCCGGTTCTCGGTGGTTCATCATTGTCAGCGGCAGCAATGTCGTGCTCGGAACGGCCCTGTTCGAGTCGAACAATTCTTCAAGCGTCACGCCGCGGAGGACGCCCATCAGGCGGCGATGAATCTCCGCGACCGGCCCCTTCATCGGGCAAACGTGCGAGACGGAGCACGACTCATCCTCTTGAACCGCATCCACGTGCCCGTTGCAAACGGTCAACTTGAATCCTTCCTCAATGGATTCGAGCAATTCGGCGAGCGTCACGGCCGAAGCCGGACGCAAGAGGGCATAGCCGCCCTTCACGCCGCGATGGCTGGCGACATAACCGGCGTGCGTCAGCTCTTTCAGGATGTTCGCGACGAACGGCCGACTCAGGCCGAACGCCTCCGCGATTGTCCGCGCGTTCCCACCGTTCGGACTGCGGTGCAGGTGCGAAAGTATCAGCAATGCGTAATCGGCCTTGCGGCTGAGGAGGGGCATCGCGTCGCACTCGGGGGGAACGGAACAACCGTGCGAATCGAATCCGCACTGGCATTATTCGATTTATAAGACGCGGAATGGTACCCGAACAGTGCGAATTCGGTGAGATGCCGTCTCAAGAAAGCCCCGTTGAATTGACCGGACTTCGACAAAATCACAATCTATTTCATCGTGACACTTTATGTCAAAATTTATCGCCGCCGTTCCACGGGCGTCGCTTGCTCCTCTTGGATCGGTTTGTCGATTTCGCGGCTTTTGACTTCCAAATGGATCCGGGAGCTACCGCTTTTCACCGCGTCCGCATCCAGCAGATAGATCGCAGTCGCACCAGGCGGCAATTCACCCAGTACTGGAAATGTGTACGAGCGTTCGCCGATCCGGGCCTCCGCGCGATTCGGTCCATTTCCGCGCGTCGGTCGGAATTCGTCGGTGAGGGTTGCGGTCACGGTCACCTCGCGCGCCGGGGCGGTGCCCGTGTTGCGGATGGTCGCGCGCCAGGTGGCGCGGCCCCCGACGACGACGGGGCCGACCGGTTCGGCGAGCCGCAACGAGAGCACGGGTTGGCCGACGACCGCGACGCGGAGCGTCGTCTCCTTGGCGCGGACACGAATCCCGCTGCCGAGTTCCGCCTCGGCCGTGGCCGAGAGCGCGACCCGTTCCGTCAGGCGGTCCCCCTGTACGCCCAGCCGCACGACCTTCGACTCGCCCGCGGCGAGCGTACCCACGCTCCAGGTCGCCCCGGACTCCACGCTGCGGCCACCGTCGGACGCCTTGGCGGCGGTGAGCGGTCGGGGGACTTCGGTTCGGATCGTAACGTTCGCGAGCGGCGCGTCCCCGCGGTTCGTGACACGGAATTCGAACATCCCCTCCTGACCGACCGGGAACGATTCCGAGCCGCCGATCGACAGTTCCAGTTCCGCCTGCCCGACCTGCACGATGGACTCCGCGCGATCCGCGAGTCCGCCGTCGGCCGTCACGTTCACACGCACCGGCATCTTTCCCGCCCGTTCCACCGGCACGTTCACCGTCACCGTCTTCGATTCGTTCGCGGGGATGGTACCCAGGCTCTTCTCCATCGGCTTCGCGGCACCGTCCGGCCCGTCGACCCACGCGATGGCGTTCTCGATCGGGACGGCGCCGGCGTTCGTCACGGTCACGCGCACGGGGAGCGTGCCGCCGGTGGACGCCGTCGCGGGCACGTCGATCTTCATCGTCATGCCGGCGGCATCGACGCTCGTGCCGACGCGTTGCTCGGCCCGGAGGCCGTCGGCGGATTCGGCCGACGCCGTCACGGTGAGCGAGCCGCGGTCCTTTGGTCGAAGCGTGATGGTGAGGTCTTGGGTCTCGCCGGCTGCGAGTCGCTCGATCGCCCAGGTCAGGCTGTTGCCGCTGCGTCGGACCACCGGTGGATCGATGCGCAGGATTTCGACGCCTTCGGGCACGACGGCCTTCACCGTGAGCGGCTGACTATCGCGTTTGCCGCCGTTCGCCAGCGCGATGGTCGCGGTGAGGTCGCGTCCGACGCCGACCGCACGGGGCATGACGAGATCGAGGCTCACCTGGGGAGCGTCCGGCCGTTCGCCACTCGTTGCTTTCGCGCTCGGGAGTTTCGTGGAGCCGTCTGTCCATTGAAGGCATGCCGTCGCCTTCGCGTCGGTTGCATCGGGCGATTGGACCGTCACGCTCGTGCGTCCGGGTTCGGCGGCGGTCACGATGCAATACGTCTGGCCGATTTCGAGTTCGAAATCGTCGCGCGGGTCGTCGCGGTCGCCGAGGATCGATCGCC
This sequence comes from Gemmataceae bacterium, assembly GCA_019636445.1. Taxonomy (GTDB): domain Bacteria; phylum Planctomycetota; class Planctomycetia; order Gemmatales; family Gemmataceae; genus Limnoglobus. The sequence goes on from JAHBXO010000014.1 coordinate 81,461, forward strand.
GCGAGGCCGACGTGTAACTGTACCCGAACGCCGAGTCGACTCGCTTGCCGCGATGGAGCAGGGCCCCTTCGTCCACGGCGAGAATCTTGCCGACGCCTTCGAGCGTCCATTCGACTTTCGCCCGCGGCTTGGGTTTGCCGTCCCGGTCGTAGACGGTTGCGATCACCACCTGTTCGGCACCCGCGAGCCGGCTTCGGGTCGAGGGGATAACGTCAATTCGAGTTACTTTGGTCTCGCCAAGGACCGCATCGCGCAGGGCGGCCCCGTCCGGCGGCGAACCGAGCGTCTTCAACCGTTCGCGCGCCGAGCTGGCGCAGCCGGCGGTCAGGCACGCGACGACGAGAACGAGGAGATGCGACTTCATACCCGGACCCATCCGACGATGCCCCCGGCATAGCGAGTCGCGGCCGGGGACGCAACCGCGACTGCTCCCGGAGCCGGATGCTATAATGACCGGCACTTCTCCGCCCGTACCCGGATTCGCCCGTGATTTTCGCCGCTGCCGAACCGTCATCGACCGCCCTGATCGTCGGGTTGATCGCGATTCCGCTGTTGATCCTGATCAATGCATTCTTCGTGGCGGCCGAATTCGCGCTGGTCGCCCTCCGCCGCAGCCGAGTGGAAGAACTGGTGAATCAGGGGAACCCGCGTGCGCCGAAACTGCTTGCGGCCGTTGACGACCTGAACGACAGCGTGGCGGCGGCGCAGCTGGGCATCACGGTCGCCAGTCTGGCGCTCGGGTTCGTGAGCGAGCCGGCGCTCGCGTCGCTGATCGCGCCGTTGTTCAAGGAGATGCCGGCGGGGTGGCAGGGTCCGATCACGCATACGCTTTCCATCGTCCTCACGCTGGCACTCATCACCTTTCTGCACGTCGTCTTCGGCGAGCAGATGCCGAAGATCGCCGCCCTGCAATCGAGCGAGCGCATCGGCTTGTTCATCGCCGGACCGCTCAATCGTTTTGCTCGCATCTCCCGGCCCTTGATCCGCCTGATGAACGGTACGAGCAACCGCTTCCTGCGTGCCATGGGCTACAAGCCCGACGCGGAAGAAGGCGAAATCTACAGCGTGGACGAACTGCGCCTCCTCATCGAGGACACCGAGGAAGCGGGCCTGATGACCTCCATGCAGGCGGACGTGGTGATGAACGTCTTCGCCCTGAACAACAAGAAGGTCCGCGACTGCATGGTGGCCTGGGAGAAGGTGTCGGCGCTCGACGTCACAACGCAATCGGAACAACTGCTCGCGGCCGTCCGACAGGGGGCCCACACGCGCATGCCGGTGTACGACGGCACGCCGGACAATGTCGTCGGCGTCGTCAACACGAAGGACCTGTTCTACCTCTTCAGCCTCAGCGGCGTCGTGCAACTGATCGACGCGATCTACGAGCCGGTGATCCTCGACGCCGACGCGCCGGTGGCGACGGCGCTCGCGGTGTTCAAGAAGTCGCACCGGCACCTGGCCGTGGTGCGCGAGAACGGCGCGAAGGTCGTCGGCATCCTGACGCTCGAAGACGTTCTGGAAGAGATCGTCGGCGAGATCGAGGACGAGCACGACAAGCCGGCACCGAAGCTCCGGCAGACGGTCTTGAACAAGATCCTGCTCCGCCGGAAACTGGGTCGGAGCAATCCCGGCGGAAAATAACCGCACAGGCCGCGCAGCCCGCTCAACTTCGCGCGATTGGCCTTTGCGCCGCGCCCGACATGGGGTACAAGCCAACCCGACTCGGAGGACACCGCCATAGGATGGCGTGTCGCTCCACGGTTCGGGAGAAGGTGCCATGCGTGGGTTCGGCCTGTCGATTACCGGTCTGATCGTCGCCGCGGGAGTGACCGCGGCCCAAACGCCGACGCCGATGGGGCTGGCACGCCCGGACCAGCTGCCCGGCGCCGGCCGCGCCGGCGCCGCCATCGTGCCCGCCGCCGCCGTCGCCCTTCCGCCGGCCCTCCAGGCGCACCTCAGCGCGTGGGAAAAGAAATCCACCGCCGTCGGCTCCTATTACTCCGATTGCGAATACGTCCGCAAGAACCTGCTCCTCCGCAAGGAAACAACCTTCACCGGCACCATGATGTGCATGAAGCCGAACCTCGCCCGCATGCGCATCGACAATAAGGCCGACAAGAACGACTTCCTCTCCTACATCGCCGACGGCAAAGCCGTGTACGAATACGCCGGCAAGGACAAGGTCGTCCGCCAGTACCTCATTCCGCCCGGCGGCAAGGGCGGCGTCGGCGATAACCTCCTCATGGAATTCATGTCCGGCTCCATGAGCGCCGACGACGTGAAAACCCGCTTCGACCTGAAGCTCGAAAAGGAAGAAGACTACTACACGCACATCAAGATCCTGCCGAAGCTGGAGAAGGACAAGCAGGAGTTCGAGTCGATGCTGCTCGTGCTCTACAGCGGCAAGCTCGCCGACCGGAAATGGGACTACCTGCCGGCGGTTGTGGTCATCCAGAAGAACAAGGACGAGATCGACCAGTGGACCTTCAAGGACCCGAAGATCAACAACGAGGGGATCAAGAAGGAACACTTCGTGGCGACGATGCCCCGGAAAGAGGACGGCTGGGAATTCAAATCGATGAGCGCGGCCCCCGCTGCGCCGACGGCACCGCGGAAAGCGCTGCCCTGATTCGCGCCAAAACTGAATCGCTCAAGCGCCGTCGATCTGACGGCGTTTTCTCATTTCATCTTCACCGCACCCGGCGCAACATATCGGTACCTGTTTTCCGATCGGCACCGGGCGACCCCCGCCTCTCCGCCGCTCGGTCTCTTCGATGAGGTGTGTCATGAAGTACGTTTCACGACTGGTGCTGGCCGTGTCGTTCGCGCTGGCCATCGCGACGACGGCGTCGGCGCAAGGACGCCCGGGCGGCGGGTTCACCGGCGGCTTCGGGTTCGGCGGCACGAACGCCTACTCGATGATCGCCACCAACACGGTGCTGCAGGAAGAACTGAAAGTCACCGGCGAGCAGAAGACGAAACTCGAAGACGCGCTGAAGCCGATCACGGCGAAACGGAACGAAATCCTCGGCATCGCCGCGCCCGGTGCGGGCGGCAACCGTCGGCCCGCCGGCGGCCAGCGCCCGATGCTGACCGACGAGCAACGCAAGGAACGGGAAGAGAAGCTCGCCAAGATCAGCGAAGAAACCAAGAAGGCCGTCGAAGGCGTGCTCGACGAGAAGCAAGCCAAGCGCCTGGGCCAGATCAACGTCCAACTCCTCGGCTTCGGCGCCTACAGCGACAAGACGGTCCAGGAGAAGCTGAAGCTCGATGACAGCCAGAAGGAGAAGATCAAGGGGATCGCGGAAGAATACGCCAAGGACTCCGCGGAACTCCGCCGCGACGCCCCCCGCGGTCTCGGGTTCGGCCGTCCGGGCGGCCAGCAACCCTCCGACGAAGACAAGAAGAAAATGGAAGAATTCACAAAGAAGAGCGACGGCCTCCGCAAGGAAGCCGAAGACAAGGTCGTGGCCGTGCTGACCGCCGACCAAAAGAACACCTGGAAGGAACTGGTCGGCGAGAAGGCGGACGTTCAAAAGATCCGCGCCGGCGCCTTCCAGCGCCCGATGCGCCGCGACAACTGATTTCGCGATCGAGGCCGTACCGAGGAACCGGAGGGGAAACCCTCCGGTTCTTTTTTGCGCGCGGAGGGAAAGGGAGATTTTCCTTTACTTTTTATTCGTAGTTATTATTTTGTTATACGTCGTCATTTCCATCCCCCGGAGGCCGCCATGATCCGCCGAACGCGCGCCGGTTTCACGCTCATCGAGTTGCTGGTTGTCATCGCCATCATCGCCGTGCTCATCGGCCTGCTCCTGCCGGCCGTGCAAAAGGTCCGCGAGTCGGCGGCCCGCATGAGCAGCCAGAACAACCTCAAGCAGCTCGCGCTCGCCTGCCACAATCACGATTCGTCCTTTGGCCACCTGCCCGGCCTCGCCCCGGCACCGTCCGGCGCGAGCGCCAACTCTTTCGGCTATTCCATACACGCCCGCATCCTGCCGTTCATCGAGCAGGAGAACCTCGGCCGCACCTTCGACCCCAACACGATGCCGCTGTTCACCGGCACCTTTCCGGTCAGCCTCGCCCTCAACCCCGTGCTCGTCGACACGGCGCGGATGCCCGTGAAGACCTTCCTCTGCCCCGGCGACGGCCACGACCCCCTCTACACCACCATCACCGGCGGCGGCGTGCACGCCGGCACCAATTACGTCGTCAACATCGGCTCCGGCCAGGTCGGCGCCGGTTTCGGCAACACCTACGACCCCCGTTTCCCCACCGATGGTCTGTTCTGGTACGGCTCGAAGGTCCGCCTCACCGACGTCGTCGATGGCTCCTCGAACACGATCCTCTGGTCGCAGTGCCTGCGCGGCACGAACGGCGGCACGCTCTCCGGCACGCCACGTTCATCGCTGTCCTTCGAACAGCGCCGTCGGATGTACGCGAACCTGCCCGGCCGCGGCACTGTTGCCACCGGCGGACTGAACCCGCAGCTCAGCGAGATCGATGCGGAGAATGCCACAACGTGGGTGAGCAACCGCGGCGGATCGTGGATCTGGGGCAACGGCTCCGTGAACGGCTTCGTGACTTACCTGACGCCGAACTCGCCGACGCCGGACGCCGCCGCGCACGGGCAGGGCTGGTTCTCGGCGCGCAGCAACTTCTCCGGCGGCGTCAATGTCGCCCTCGCCGACGGCAGCGTCCGGTTCGTCCGCGACGGCATCGCTCCGCTCGCCTGGCGTGCGATGGGCACCCGCGCCGGCGGCGAAATCCCGACCGAGAACTAATTTCCAATCAGGAGCACATCATGTTCGCACTCATGACGATGGCGGCGGCCCTGGCGGTGCCACCCGCCGACGCCTGGACCGGCTTTCGCAACGACGGCAGCAGCCGCTCGGCCGCCCAATCGTTGCCCCTGACCTGGTCGCCGACCGAGAACCTCGCCTGGCGCGTTCCCCTTCCCGGCTACGGGCAATCGTCGCCCGTCGTCTGGAACGGCCGCGCGTACCTCACGGCCATCGAAGGGCCGGAGAAGGAGACGCAGCACGTCGTCGGCCTCTCGACGGTGAAAGGTGAACCACTTTGGCACAAAACCTTCCCCGCGACTCAGAAGGGGAAGAACAACCCGATGATGAGCCGCGCCGCCGGCACGCCGGTGGTCGACCCCGCCGCCGTCTACGCACTCTTCGGAAGTGGCGACCTGTTCGCGATCGCCCACGACGGCACCTTGCTTTGGGAACGGCGCTTCGCGAAGGACTTCGGCGAGTTGAAGAACAATCACGGCCTCGGCAGCTCGCCGGCGCAGACCGACGACGCCGTGATCGTGCTGCTGGACCATCAGGGGCCGTCGCACCTCGTGGCCGTGGATAAACGGACGGGGAAGAATCTCTGGAAAGCGGAGCGGAAACCGCGGTCGTCGTGGACCAGTCCGATCGTGGTCGCAGTTGGCGAGCGTCGATTCGTCGTCGTCAGCAGCGGCGGCACGGTGACGGTTTACGACGCGACCGACGGGAAACAGGTGTTCGAGAAGGACGGCCTTGTGGGGAATGCAATTCCCTCTCCGACCGCGAACGGGCCATTGCTCGTCATCGGTGCCGGCGAGAACCGGATGAAGCCGGACGCCGAGGCCACCGCGCGTTCCAACTGTTCTTTCCGGCTCAAACCCGACGGCTCGCTTGAACCGGTTTGGAGTGCGAAGCGCCTGGCGTGCGGCACGGCCAGCCCGGTCGTCGCCGGCGGCCACGCCTACTTCACCGACAAGAACGGCTTCGCGATCTGTCTCGACGCCGCGACCGGCGCGGAGCGGTATCGCGAACGACTCGACAACCAACAATAGGCCACGCCGATCGCAGCCGGCGATCGCATCTACTTCTTTGGCAAAGACGGCGTGACGACCGTGGTGAAGGCCGGGGCCGCGTTCGAGAAACTGGCCGCGAACCGGCTCTGGTCGGCGGCGGACTACGAGGCGAAGCAGGCGGCCGAAAAGAAATCGGTGCCCGAAACTCCGCCCGGCGGACGCGGCCCGGGCGGCGGCGCACCGATCCCGAAGGGGGAACTCGACGCGATCCGCATGTCGGCAGTCGGCCCGGTGGTCTACGGGGTCGCGGCTGTCGAGGGAATGTTCCTCGTCCGAACGGGCACGGAACTGTTCGCAATCCGTGCCACGCGCTGACGACTGCGATTGACCTTTCCCCGCGCTTCGGCTATCTGGCGGGGGATGATCCACCGATGCGTCGTCACCCTGGGCTGGCTGGTTGCGTTCGGGCTGGTTTCCGGCTGTGCCGGCAAGCCAACCTGCAAGCCATCAGATACCGAACGCGTCCGGCAAACGGTGCGCCGGGCTACCGCGCAACCGCCGGAAGTCGTCCCCGAACCGCTCGATCCTCCGTCGCCGCCGAAATCGGTGCTCGTGCTGTCCGGCGGCGGCATGTACGGCGCGTACGCCACCGGCTTCCTCGCCGGCTGGGCCAAGACCGGCACGCGGCCGCAGTTCGACGTCGTCACCGGCGTCAGCACCGGGTCCCTCATTGCCACGGTCGCGTTCCTGGGCCCCGAATACGACGACGCCGCCCGCGAGTTCTATACCTCCATCCGCGCCTCGGACATCTACAAGCGCCGCGCCTGGATCTTCATCCCCGGCGCGGGATCCGTGACTTCGAGCGATCCGTTGAAACAACTGATCGCCTCGATCGTCGACGACCGCTTCCTCGAACACGTCGCGGCCCAGCACCGGCGCGGCCGCCGGCTCTACGTCGGCACGACGAACCTCGAAACCCGCAAACTCGTCACGTGGGACATGGGCGCCATCGCCAGCCGCGGCGGACCTGAATGCACCGAACAGTTCCGCAGCATCCTGCTCGCGTCCTGCTCCGTACCCGGCATGATGCCGCCGGTGCTCCTGAATGTGTTGCGAAACAATCGCACCTTCCGCGAACTGCACACCGACGGCGGCGCGACCGCGCAGCTCTTCCTGCCGCCCGGCACGCTCTCCACCAAACCCGACGGTTCGCCCTCCGGCACCGACATCCACATCATCGTGGCCGGCAAGCTCTTCGCCGATCCGAACCCGGTCAAACCGCGAATCCTGGCGGTCCTCGGCGCGTCGGCCACGAGCATCCTCTACTCGCACTGCCGCGCCGAAATCTCCACGATCTTCTACCAGTCGAAGCTCACGGGCGGAAACTTCTGGCTGACCGCACTGCCGGACAGCGACAACGGCCAGCCGCTCGGCCTCGATTTCGACCCGAAGGAAATGGCGAGGCTCTACGAAGTCGGCTATTGCCACGGCATTGGCGGACCGGCCTGGATCACCGCCCCGCCGTTCGAAGGCGCAGCCACCGACCCGCCGCGGCAGTGAGAATCACTTCGCCACGTCAGCCCCCGGCCAAACCAATTCGTTGAAGCGATCCACCGGCTCCTTCGCGCTCCAGGCGATGCCGCGCAGGAGCAGCACGCGGAAGAGCGGATCGTCGAACGTGTGCGAATAGTGCCCGGGGATCGAGACGAAGACGCGACCCTTCCCGTGTTCGAGGCTCCAGAGCTGTGGTTGCGGGGCCTTCTCTTCGATCGCCGTCGCGAGGATGCGGTCCGGCTTCAGTTCGCCGACCATCTTCCAGTAGGTCTCGTCGATCAGGTCGAGCTTGTCGAAGTTGCGGAGCACCGGATGCTTCACGGACTTGTTCATGCTCATGGTCATCGCGCCGTGGCGGAAGCCGACGGAGCCTCGGCCCGCGAGGCCGATGCGCTTCGCGAACTCCGGGGCTTGCTGCCCGCCGTCGACGGCCCAGTGGATGAACACCATGCCGCCGCCGCGTTCGAGGAAGGCGTCCACGTCGGCGGCGCGACCGGCGTTCCACGAGCCGTGCTGGAAGACGACCATCGCGTCGGCCTTCGCGAACTGCTCCTTCGACGGCCATTCCCACGCCGTCTCGACTTCGGTGTTGTCGGCCGCGCCGAGCAGTTCCTTCCACGCCTTCTGGAACGCCGGGTAGTCGTGTTCGCCGGGGCCGTGGTCCTTCGGCCCGGCGACGAGGACGATGCGGATCGGCCGAGTCTTCTCCGGGGGGTTCGGCGCGCCGGCGAGCATCGCGTTCACCTCGGCGACCGTGCGCGACTTCGGCCGCGTGCCAAGATAGTCGCGCGGCATACTCACCGGCGACGTGAGCAGGTATGTCAGCAAGTCCTTCATCCGCTCTGGGCCGAGTAGTTTCGGCAGCTCTTCCGGCATCGTCGAGACGGCCGACGCCTTCCGCGATTCGACTTCGGACAGCGGAACGGTGACGATCTTCCCGTCCTTGTCGCCGATGCGGAGCGTATCGCCGACGGCCTGCACGGCCCCGACGAGCGAGCGGCCGTCCTTCAGGTTCACGGTGTAGGTGAGGTGGTCCGGGTTGATCGCGAAGCTCGGCTTCTCGATGTCGCGCATCACGGAGGCGTAGTCGCGGTGGATCAGGTTCGAGAGGTCGGGGCCGATCGTCTCGCCCTTGCCGTGGACGGTGTGGCACTTCGAGCACGCCCCTTGTTCGCTGAAGAAGACCTTACGGCCACGCGCCCAGCTTCCGCCGGCGAGTTCCGGCGGCGGCTTCGGCGCGACCGGCTCGAGCGCCTTCGCAGAGGTATCTGCCCACGGGAGCAGGGCGCGATGCAGTGGGAACGGGCGGGGGCGGGGGTCATCGGACGTGAAATAGCGGATGGTAAATTGAAGATCGTCTGGATGATCGACCCTCATTAATTCAACAGTGACCGGTATCGTTCGCCCTTTCTGGGGTACGAACTCGATGGTATCTTTGACTCTCTCGCCGGTGTAGGAACCCTTTCGCGCGCCCGCACCTTTAGTCAACATTCGAGTTCTCAAGTGGCTCAGGTATTCGAACAAGACTTTTTCGGGTGCCGATTGATAGTCGAGCGATGATCCCGGCTGCACGGCGGGTCGAAGCATGTCCTGCAGGTTCAAATTCGCTTTCAGCGTGAGTTCACCATTCTGCTCCATCATCTTCCACAAACTGTCATGCGGCGCGCTACCGATTGTTAGCTTGCGCGACACTTCGAGATCGAGACTAGGCAGCCAGCCGCTCCAAATCACCTTCTCGCCAACGGTCCAAGTCGCTTCGCAGCCGCTCAGGTCGAACGCGAGATCGACCTGCGGATGCTGCTTGTCAGGGCCGGGCTTGCGGCCGAGGCCGGGCAGCGTCACCGCGTAGTGGACGGCGGCGGTGTGCGGATCGGTCGCGAGAATCAGCGACCGTTGGTCCGGCGTGAGCTGCGCCGAGCGCACCGGCACGTCGAAACGCGGGGCCATCTTCTCCGCCTGCACCACGGCGTAGCCGGGCCAGAGCGATTCGAAGCGGTCCCCGGCCCGAACGAACTTGCCGGCCGTCACCTTCGTCTGGCTGGCCACGTCCTTCAACAGTTGCGGATCGACGGGGCGGTCGAACTCGATGCGGATTTCGTTCGGCCCGCTTGGCCACGCCAGCACCGGCTGCGGCAGGTCACGGTCGGTGTAGCTGATCTTGTAGAGCTTGCCTTTGCCCGTCGGCCCGCTGCCCCAGTCCGGCCCACCGCTGTGGCACGCCACGAGGAGCGAGCCATCCGGCGTCAAACAAACATCCACCGTCAGCATGTTCAGGCAGGCGAAGAGATCGGTCTTCGCGATATATCCATATCCGGCAGGCGTCTTCACGAGCTTCGTGCGGTAGAGCTTCCCGCGCGACTCGCCGGTGACGAACAGGTCGCCGGCCCAGTCCTTTGGTCCGAAGGTGGGGCCGTCCTTCCTCACCGGATCGTTGAAGTTAATGCCGCACGTCGATTGGTGCTGCGGGCCGTAATCGAAGGTACTCGGCTCATCGATCACGTTTGGCAGGTGTTTCGGATGCCTCGGCGGGAAACCGTAGTGCCGGCCCTTCTGCACGTGCAGCAGTTCGTCGAGCGGGTTCCCGTTCGGCAGCCAGGTGGCCCCTTCCTGATCGGAGCAGAAAAGATCGCCGGCCGCGTTGAATCGCATCCCGACAGGGAAGCGGATGCCGGTGGCGATCACTTCGCGCGACTTGAAGTCCGGGGCGACGCGCTGGATGGTGCCGCGTTCGTCGGAGAGCGAATACTTCGCGTTCCCGTCCTTGTCGAGCAGGTAGCCGTTGGCGTAGTTCGGCGTGCCGCGTCCGAACCAGATGGAATGGTCCTTCGGATCGACGGCGACGCCGATCACGTCGATGTTCACGCTCCGTTCCTTCCAACCGCCGGCGACGACGATCTCCTTGTCGGCCTTGCCGTCGCCGTTCGTGTCGACGATCAGCAGCACCTGCCCCTGCGCGGCGACGAAGATCCCGTCGCCGTGCTTGTAGTTCGGCGGTGTGAGGTCCATGCCGATCGGTGACACGAGGATCTTTTCGTTCTTGTAGAAGAGCGTGGCCTTGTCTTCGAGGCCGTCGCCGTCGGTGTCCTTGAGGTGCCAGATGTTGCCGTCGTAGCCGAGCGCGACGAGCGTACCGTCGGGCTTGTACTTGATGTTGTTGATGTTCGTGAGCTGGACCGGGAGTTCGTGGACGGTGAAGCCGGGGAGGAACGTCTGCACCGGCGGCGGGTCCTTGACGGAGACGAGTGGCGAGCCGCGCTCGTCGAGGTCGGGCGGAAACGCGTCCTTGAGGCCGGCGTACTTCGCGGTCAGGTAGCCGCGAATTGATTTCAGTTCGTCGCCGGAGAGCGTGCGGTCGAAGACGAGAAGTTCCGCAATGTCGCAGCGGCAGAACCCGGCGGCGAGTTGCGGACCGGGGCCGTTATTGTAGAAGCGGGCGCCGACGGTGATCTCGTCCATGCTGATGGGAAGGACTTGGCGGGCGCGCTGCCCTTCGGCTTGGCCGTTCAATGCGAGACGGACCGATTTCTCGGACACATTGGAAGTCAATTCAAGCACGATCGGCTCGCCGAAGGCACTCTGCTTCGTGCGCAGGTTTCCGGCACCGCCGAAGCCGGGGCCTTCGACGTTGAGCGCCGTGAAGCGCGGCGTCGGGAACGGGCCGAAGTCGATGTTCAGGCCGCTGGTGTAGTCGCGCTGGCCGGCGGCGTTGAACGCCATCATGCCGAGGAACGCGCCGGGGTTCTTCTTCGGCACGGCCACGAGGAACACGCTGAACGATTCGAGCTTGCGATCCTGCTTCACCGCCCGCAGGCAATCGTCCTGCCCGTCGAAGCGCACAACGGCGATGGGGCCGACCGCGTGGCGCGAGGGTCGGAACTCCGCGTTGGATTGCGTGACGTGCCGGCCTTTGCCGGAGGCGTCCCACCATTTCTCGACCTTGACGTCCTTGGGCGCCGTCGGACCATTCGACCGGCTGGCGTCGAGCCAGAGTTCGAGGCCGTCGCGCACGGCCATCTTCGGATCGGCCCACGGTTCGGCGGCGCAGGAATGGGAAGCGACGAGTGCGACGAGAATCGCGGAGAGGAGTTTCATCGATCACCTGCGGGGAGGGACAGGTGGAAGGGTCTTATTCGCCCTTCCATTTCTGGAGATTGCGATACAGCGTGCGTTCGCCGATCTGGAGGAGGCGGGCGGCTTCCTCGCGGTTGTTGCCGGTCAGCTCGAGCGCCTTCTCGATGTAATAGCGCTCGACATCCGCGAGTGGCCGGCCGACGAGCGAATCCGCCCCACCGCCGCCGCCCATGGGGGCCGACGCCTGCATCGATTCGTCCGGCAGGTCGTCCGCGCCGAGCGTACCGTCGGTGTCCAGCAGCACCATGCTCTCGAGCGTGTTCCGCAGCTCGCGGACGTTCCCCGGCCACGGCGCCGCGAGGAACGCCTTGCGCACCGCCTCGGACACCTTCGGCACCGTCTTGCCGTGCTTCGCGGCGAGTTCCCTCAGGAAGTGATCGGTGAGCAGCGGCAAGTCGTCCTTGCGTTCCCGTAGCGGCGGCAATCGCACGACGGCGACCTTCAACCGGTGCAGCAGATCGAGCCGGAACTTGCCGTCCTTCACCATCTGGTCGAGGTCCTTGTTCGTCGCCGCGACGAGCCGCACGTCCACCTTCACCGGCGTGTTCGCCCCGATGCGCGTCACCTCGCCGTTCTCCAGCGTCCGCAGCAGTTTCGCCTGCAAATTCAAGGGCATGTCGCCGATCTCGTCCAGGAAGAGCGTGCCGCCGTTGGCGTGCTCGAAGCGGCCCTTGCGCTCCCCCTTCGCGTCCGTGAACGCCCCCGGCACGTGGCCGAACATCTCGTCGTCCAGCAGGTTCTCGTTCAGGGCGGCGCAGTTCATCGCGACGAACGGCTTGGCCTTGCGCGGGCTGTTCGTGTGCAGCGCCTTCGCGACGAGTTCCTTGCCGGTGCCGTTCTCGCCGAGCACCAGCACCGTCGCGGAGGTGGGGGCGAACGCCTTGAGCTTCCGCAGTACGTCCTGCATGCCGCGGCTGTTGCCGACGACGCCTTCGAAGCCGAACTTCTCGTCGAGCTGCCGGCGCAGGTCCCGGTTCGCCGCCGCCAGTCGCACGCGCTCGGCCGACTTCTCGACGATCGCCCGAATCTCGTCGTTGACGATCTTGTCCTTGACGAGGTAGTGTTCGGCACCGAGCTTCATCGCCTCGACGGCCGTCTTGATGTCGCCTTGCCCCGTGATGACGTACACGGACGCGTCCGGCAGTTTCTCGCGCACGAGCTTGACGATGGCCAGCCCGCCGACGTCGGCCATGTTGAGGTCGGTGAGGACGACTTCGTATTCGCCGGTCTCGATCTTCCGGCTTCCGTCGGCCCCGCTATTGGCGACGGTGACGGCGTGCCCCTTCCGTGCCAGGACTTCGGCCATCGTCTGAGCGAATGCCTTGTCGTCGTCGACGACGAGCACGCGAACCGGATCGGACATGATGCACCTGCGGGATTGCGAAGGGGTATTCTATTTCCGGAAGGAGGATCGGCCGGTCATGAAAAGGCAGAACGATGCGTGTCAAAACGAATTCCCGGAGTAGGACGGAGTTGCGGGGGAATTAAAGACGGAGTAGTGTAATTCGGACGTGAGAAATCGTTGAGTAGGTAGAGGTATTTGAAATGCCCTCGTTCCGTAAGAAAGGGTATTTGTCACTTTGGGCAGGCAATGATAAGCCAGCAGCAGGGTCCGACATCTTATGTGACCGATGTGGTGTGCAATCATATGACATCGATTCTCAAGAATCCATATCGTCTGGTAGAAGTGGCAAGCCAATCTACATTCTAAGACTTGTAGAGAAGCTATCATATGCGTCGACATTTCTACCGGAAGTGAAAGCGCGGATCGAACGACTGGGCATCAAGAGCGCAACCTATGTATTGTGCCAGTATGATTTCGCATATGACCCCGATAAGGTCCTCGTAGAAACGTCGCCAGACCCTGTGTTCTTGGGCGTTTTTCGATGGAACCTAGATCAGAATAAATTGAAATCTCTCTACGGATAGCAAAGGCCGATTGAAATAATATTTCCTACCGTTCCCAATCACGCTCACGCGGTGGGCCTCGAAGACTCGGCCCACCCTACTTAATCGCTTGCTTCAATCGCGGATCGTCCAAATCCAGTCGATACAAAATCTGATTGTAATTGTACCTCGCCGTCGGCGGTGGGTCCTTCGCGAACTCGGCGGTGTAGGTACCCTCGAACACGAGCGCCGGCGAATCCTTCGTCGCCAGCTCGGCGTGGACACGCGGGTTGTAGAAGGTGTAGTTCGCGTGCGTCAGCACCTTCACGGCCGCGCCCCACGGGCCGAACGGCGAGTCGGATTCGGCGTACCACAACTCGCCGAAGGCGGACGGCTTGCCGAACTTCTCCATGAACACAGTCACCCACTTCTTCCGCCACGGATGCCACGCGATGGAGCCGGAATGCGGGACGACCTTCTTTCCGTCGGGATCGAGCAGTTCCACCTGCGGCTTGAGCGTCGTCCATTGTTTCGGGTCCTGCCAGCCGGCGAGCGTGGCCGGGCACTGGATGGTCGGCAACGGGTTCCCGAAGAGGAGCCAGTCCTTGCCGGCGGCGTCCATCCACGGCACCGGATGGCCCTGCGGCAGCACCGGTTCCTTCTCGCCCGCCTTGGTCTTCGTCCAGAGCACCTTCGACTTCTCGAACTCCGCCTTCGGCTCGCTCCAGACGCACTGGCCGTACTCGTAGACTTCGAGGTGGTTCCGCACCTTCATGTAAGTGCCGACGAGCCGATCCGTGTCGCCGTCCTTCACGGTGGCCATGCCGAAGATCCAGGTGGGGCCGCTGCCGGGCATCTTGGCGACGCCGCGCGGCTTGCCCTTGTCGGTCGTGAAGTAGTCGTACTTCGGCTTCAGCGGCGGTTCCAGTTTCGTCCACGGTTGCAGCGGCGTCGTGGCGGCGGAGGCGTCGAAGATGCCGAGCGGATAGCCGGCGAGCGTCGTGTCGCCCCAGAGCCAGAAGCGTTTGTTGCCAAAGGTGGCCATCTGCACGGAGTCGCAGCCGTTGATGGGGCCGTCGATCCAGTCTTTTTCGAGTCCGCACTTCTGGGCTTCGGCGAAGAGTCCGCCACCGGTCAGCCGGCCGATGCGCTTCGCGATATTCGTGCGCGTCACTTCGACGGTCAGCGTCTTCCCCGGCACGGGCGTCAGCTTCACGCCACGGTAGCCGAAGCCGTCGGCCTTCACGTCGTAGCCGTGGCCGATGACGCTGAACCACGATTCGCGGTTCATCAGATCGGGCGCGTCGATCGCGATGACACCGGCGTTGTCGGAGACGAAGCGCTGGCTGCCGGTGGTTTGCAGCTCGACGAGCGGCACCGGCCAGCGGTTGTCCTTATCGACGACGTTGACGCGGCACGGCTCGGCGGCGGTCAGAGTCGATGTGAAAAGGATAATCGCGATGGGTGAGCGCATGATCGAAAACCCAATACTGTTTAGCGGCGAGGCGGAATCTTCGGAGCCGAGCGCGTCAGCTCACCGCGCTCGGCTCCGAAGACTCCGCCTCGCCGCTAAACGGGGTTGGTGGATTTCTTACGCGGGGCATACCGCCACGCCAGCGCCGCGAGCAACAATACTCCTCCCGCTACGGTCCACCACGACGGCGTATCCCGCACCGGATCGATCAGGTACGCCCAGAGCGGATTCAACACCGGCTCCAGCAGCGTGATGATGCTGGCCTCGTTCGGGCTGACGTGCCGCAGGCTGCGGGCGAAGATGACGTACGGTGCGGCCAACTGCATGCCGCCAAAGACGGCGAGGACCAGCAACTGTTTTGCCGTCGGCGCGGTCAGCCAGTTCCACACGCCTTCGGGTCCCAGTTTCACCAGGAAGTAGATGCCGAGCATCGCGGCGGTGCCGAGCAGGTTCAGCGTCATCATCCAGGTCGCCGATTCGTCCTTCAGGTAGCGGAGGAGCAACACGACGCCGGCGTAGGTGGCGCCGCTGCCGATGCCCATGAGCAGCACGTCGATCTGTTGGGCGCCGCCGGCGTCGCCGCCGTTCGGCCAGTTCCCGGCCACGATGACGACGACGCCGAGGAAGGCGATGAGGATTGCGGAGAGCGAGCGGCGATCGGCCTTCTCCCGCAAGAGCCACCAGCCGAGAAAGAAGACCCAGACCGGCGAGGAGTTCTGGAGGAAGATGGCGTTCGCCGCGGAGCCGAGGCCGAGAGCGGAGACGTAGAGGGCGTTCATGACGGCGAACATGCCGACGAGCGCGCCCATCGCGGGTCGGAATCGAATGTCGGCCCTTCGCAGCAAGGGCACGAGGCAGAGGCCGGCAAAGAGGGCGCGGTAGAAGGCGATCTGGATTTCGGAGAGCGGGGGGGAGTCGAGGCCGAGCGCCGTCGGGCGCTGGAGCAGCCGCATGAACAGGGAGCCGGAACTCCAGAGGATGGCGGCGAGGACGAGGAGCCACCGGGCGGAGCGGGCGGTCACGAGCAGCGTCCGCGGTGGGCCTTGAGCGGTTCGAGCAGTGGTTTCGACCGGCCATCGGATGCAATCAGTCCGTGGTCGCCGGCCCAGGCGCCCCACGTGAAGGAACGGATGTGGGCGTAGCAGAGCGAGAGGGCGGCGACGCTTTCGCCCCAGGCGGCCTGGGCGGCGACGTCGTCGCGGGCGCTCCAGCACTTGCTGAGCGAGACCGGGTCTGCGGGCGCGGCGGTGGCCGCGCGGCCGGGGTGGCGGGCGACGACGTCGATCGGGATGCCAAGCAGGCCGAAAAGGTCCAAGAGGCGGACGGTGTCGAGGCCGTCGCGGAGGAGGCTGGCGCGGTCGTCGTCGCCGGCAAAGATTTCGAGTTCGAAGCCGCCGATCGGCAGGCCGCTGCGGAGGAGAGTGTCGGCGAAGACGAGCGGGGAATAGGTGTGGTCGCCGGTGCCGAGGTAGTCGCCCCACGGCTGGGCGAGGCCGATGGTCCACTTGGCGTCGGGGTCGAGGGTGCGGGCGAGTTCGAGGAGTCGGCCGACGAGCCGGAGGCGATCGTCCTCGGAGACGGAATAGCGGGAGGTGTGGTTGAAGCCGGAACAAAGAATCCAGTTCTTGATCTTCGAGCCGTAGCGATGGACGACGGATTCGACGAAGTCGCTGAAGAACGCGGAGAGGCTGGGGAGTTCGCCTTCCCAGCCGTCGAGCCAGCCGGGCAGGGGTTCACCGAAGTCGATGAGCGGGCCGATGGTGGGTTGGAACCCGTTCGTGTGTGCCCAGTCGACGAGGTCGTCGAGTTTGGCCCAGTCGTACTTGGTGGAAGCGACTTCGAGCGCGGCCCAGTCGGGCACGAGCACCACATGGGAGAACGCATCAACGAACGTGGCGGTCTGTTCCGGTGTCGGCACGGATGCCACTCGACAGGCCCATCGCATGGGGATGCGTTGGCCGCCCTGCGTGCGCAGCTCGATGGCCGTGGCCGTGAACTGCCGGATGAGCGCCTGCGATCCGGCGTGGCAATGGGCGAGCGCGGCGGTCGCGTCGGCGTCGCCGGCACCGGGTTCGGTTTGCAAAGCGGCCGCCGCCAGCAACCGCACGGCGGCCTGCGATTCGCGGCGCACGTCCACGGACGGTTCCAGCCCCTGCAACTGCAGTTCGGCCACGGCGTTGCGCAACTGGTTCAGCTTGCCCCGCGCCAGTTCAACCAACAGGTGGTACGGTTCGGATTTTTCCCGCAGGGTCGCGGTGGTCGACACCGGGAACCCGAGGCCGGCGAGCGGCCACGGCGCCGACACGCTGCAACTTTCGTTCTGGGCTTTCGTAAGGGCGAGCAGTCCCGGGCGCTGTTCCACACGCGTGGGGAACGGCGAGCGGTCGTAACCGCCGACGAATTGCGCGCGCTCGAGGGCAAACGCGCCTCCGGCGGGCAGGGTTCCCGGGACGTGGAAGTTCATCGAACCCATGGACTACCGATCTGCGGGAGTTTCCGATCCGGGCATCATACGTCCCCGCGAGCGATTGTGCGAGAATCCGAAACGAAATCGTCGCCATCGGGTCGGACGGCCGCGATCGCGATACCATAGCGATCCGCCATCGCCAGCGTCCGCGCTTCGTCCAACAGGATGGTCCGGCCTGCCTCGATCGCCAACACGGTCGCACCCGCGGCATGCATGGTTTCGATCGTCGTCACGCCGACGGTCGGCACGTCGAAGCGCATGTCCTGTTTCGGTTTCGCGACCTTCACGACGGCGAAGCTGGATTTTCCGCAAAGCTCGCCGGCCCGCCGGATCGCCAAGTCGGTCCCTTCGATCGCTTCGACGGCCAACACGGCGCGATCCCGAACCATCACGCTCTGGCCGACGTCCAGATCGCCCATCCGTTTCGCGAGTTCCCAGCCGAAGCGGATGTCTCGCTCTTCGGCGGCGCTCGGCCGACGGCGCGTCAGATGTCCTTCCCGCACGAGCAACTCCGGGCAAAGGTCCAGGGCGGAGACGCAGTCCAAACCGTCCTTGCGTAATTCGGCGATGATCCCGAGCAGTAGGGAATCGTCCTTATTGTCCCGACGCGAGCGCGAATACCAGAAGCGGACCATGCGCCAGTCGGGCAGCATGCGCAGCCAGAGCCAGGGGCGGAACAGGTTCACCTTGTGGAACTTCCCGGCCATGGTCCACCGGCGAACGCCGGCGCGCTGGAAGGTGCGACTGATCCGGCCGAGCGCCATGCGGCGCAACGGGTGGTACTCGGTGCAGAGCGACCGCAGTTCCGGGGCGGCCATGCCCTCGACGCCGACACACACCACCGGCAGTCCGCACTCGCGGGCCTTCTCCGCGATCACGATCGGGAACCGACCGGCGCAGGCGAGCAGTCCCACCGGCTCCGCCGTCATTCCTTTGCCTCCAACCCGAGCACCTGTTTGATCTTCTTGACTTCCTTCCGCAATTCCGGGAGCCGTTCCAGGCTCACCAGCATGCGCATCTGTTCCTTATCGGGGGTGGCGGGAATACCGAACATCCGGGAATCCGCCGGCACGTCGCGATGGACGCCGGCACGGGCACCGAGCACGGCGCGGTCGCCGACGTGGACGTGGTCCGCGATTCCCACCTGGCCGGCCATCACCACATATTCGCCGGTGGTCGTCGAACCGGCGATCCCCACCTGGGCGACCAAGAGGTTGTGTTTGCCGATCTGGCAGTTGTGGGCGATCTGCACGAGGTTGTCGATCTTGGTGCCCGAGCCGACCCGCGTGGGGCCGAAGGTGCCGCGGTCGATCGTCGTGCAGGCGCCGATTTCCACGTCGTCGCCGATTTCCACGTGGCCGAGTTGGGGAACCTTGACGTGCCGACCGTTCTGGAGCCGGTAGCCGAACCCGTCGCCGCCGAGCACGCTGTTGGCATGCACGGTGACGCGGTCGCCGAGGACCGTGTTGTCGTAGAGAACGACGTGCGGGAAGAGCGTGGCGTCGCGGCCGATCTTGCAGTTCCGCCCGATCGAGACGCCGGTGTGGAGCGTCGCTCCTTCGCCGATCGTCGATCCTTCCCCGATCACGACGAACGCCCCGATCTCGGCGTTCGGTCCCACGGTCGCCGCGGGGTGGATCTGGGCAGTGGGGTGGATGGAACTGGTATGCGGGACGGACCCGCCGCGCAG
Source organism: Gemmataceae bacterium (assembly GCA_019636445.1). Lineage (GTDB taxonomy): Bacteria > Planctomycetota > Planctomycetia > Gemmatales > Gemmataceae > Limnoglobus. The sequence continues at coordinate 100,458 of JAHBXO010000014.1, forward strand.
GTGCTGGACGATCGAAACGAACGCCATGAGCGGATCGTGGACGCGAATGAGCGGGCGGCCGTTCACGGGCACGTGGGGTTGCACGACGGCGGCGCTGGCCGGTGAGTGGTGCCACGCGTCGAGATGCCGGTCGTCGTCCACGAAGGTGATGTGGCCGGGCTGGGCTTCCGTGAGCGGGCGCGCGTCGACGATCTCGGCGTCACCGTCGCCGACCACTTCGCCCGAAACGAGCGCCGCCACTTGACGGACCGTCAGATTCACGGCCGATCCCCCGCAGGGTTGCCCGTCCGAGCATCCCGGACGGGTACGGAAATTACCCATTTCCCCGCATCGTGACAACCCCAACACGGGCGGTCGTACCGGTGGAGGAAATCGCTGGTACTGGGATCGACCGAATCGGCGGATCGAAACAGCGGAACCGACAGGGCAACTTCCGAAGCCGGGGAGTGCGGACCGGATAGATAGGACTTGCCGGCCGGATTGGCGGAAACGGGGTGGAGTTTGACGGCGGAAGCGACGGCGCGGTCAGGCGGTCGTCAACGACACGATGGCGTGCACGAGTTGTTCGGTAGACGCTTGCAGTCGCGGATCGGCCGTGCCCCAGGTGACGCACGAGTAGCCGTCGGGCGTTCGGCGAAGCGTGACCATACCCCCGGCCAGTCCGATGCGAAGTTCCTTCCAATCGTCGGACGGGATTTCATCGGGAAACGCCGGCAGGCCGTCGATCATGCGCAGGACCGGCGACTCGCCGATCGCGGTCAATCGTTGGACGAGCATCGACCAGGCCAGCGGCTTCGTCGCGGGGATCGTGCGTTCGAGACCCAAGGCTTCACTCCCGGGCAGGTTCGTGTCGCGGGTATTCTACCGCGAGTTCAAGTTGTTCCCCCACAGGTGAGGAATTAAACTGTAATAACAACGCAATGTCCGAGGGCCGATCATGGCAGCAATTGTCAACGACATTGGGGCGATCGAGGCGAAGGCCGACTTTGCCCGATTGCTCGATCGGGTCGAAGGAGGGGAGGAATTCACCATTTCCCGTTCCGGCCATCCCGTGGCTCGACTGGTTCCCGCGATGGTGCGCCGCTCGCCGAACGACCGACGGGAGGCCATTGAAAAAATGCGGCAGTTGGCCGCACGCCACAAATTGAACGGAATTTCCATCCGCGAGTTGATCGAAGAGGGACGGAAGTGAAGCCGGCCTTCATCATCGATTGCTCACTGACAATGGCCTGGTGCTTTGCCGATGAAGCGACACCCGAGACCCGGGCGGTTCAAGACCGGATGATCGACGAATCGGCACTCGTTCCGTCCCATTGGTTTCTCGAAGTTTCAAACGTCCTCGCGATGTGCGATACGATTCCCACGTAAAAATCTGCCGATCGAGTCGATTCTCTTGGCTCAGAACTCATCCCTCAGAACTCAGATCTCAAATATGAAATTCGAGATAAGAGTTCTGAGGGATGAGTTCTGAGCCTGGAGTTCATGAATCGATCGACTCGACTTCCGCTGGCATCTCTGGATGACGAGTTGCGCAAGGCCGCGACGAACGAAGGATTATCGGTCTTGGGCAAGTGATCGCAATCACTGCCACCGCAGGCCCAGTTTCCCGTCCACCTTCGCCTTCGTCTCCAGCACGTTCAGGAACCAGCGAGCCGAGGCGAGAAAGACCGCCGCCAGCCCGGCGAGGATCGCCACTTCGTACTCGATCGCCATCAACCGATCGGCCGTCCCGGAGAAGAGCAGTTGCCGCATCGCGTCCATGCCGGCGGTCAGCGGGATCAACAGCGCCGCCCCGAGAATGGCCACCGGCAGGCTCAGGAAAATCTTCACGGGGAAGTTCATCCCCGTGAGCAGGAAGACCGGTTCCTGGAGCAAATTGACGATGTGCCACGCCTCGCGTCCCCAGAGGAGGAAGAGCGAGGCGAACATCATGCCAAGCCCGTAGAGGGCGACGAGCGTGAGCGTGAAGACGCCGAGGGCGCTGCCGGCATGTTGAAAGGTGATTGGTGCGTCGAAGAGGAGCACGCCGGTGACGAGGATGGCCGCGGCGCGCACGACGGTGGTCGCCATGCCGCCGAGCGCCATGCCGGCCAGGATCGCCATCATCGGGGCCGGTGCCAGGATGTAGAGTTCGAGGTTGCCGCTGTCGCGTTCCCAGTACAGGTGCGCGCCCATGCTCCAGAGGACGTTGAACCAGAAGGCGGTCATGGCCGCGCCGAGCACGACGTACCCGACGAACCGGTCCGGCGCGTTCATCGCGCGATAGGCGTAGGCGAATGCCGCCACCGAGAGCATCGGCAGGATCGTCTCCTGCAGGATCCAGGTGCGATTGCGGAACAGCCAGATGACGCGGGCATAGCTCCGCGCGAACATGGCCTGGAAGAATAGCGTGACGGGCATGGAATCAGGATAGGAACGCTTTCTCACGCGCCGAGCAATTCGTGGTGGTGGCGAACCAGCGAGCCTTCCACGAGATAAATCACGTCTTCGGAAATATTCGTCGCGTGGTCCGCGATCCGCTCCAGGTGGCGGATCGCCGAAAAGAGCGACATCAACGTGTCGATCCGGTCCGGGGTCCGCTTCATTTCGGCGATCACGTCCCGGAGGATCGCCTGGTTGTCGGCGTCCACCTCGTCGTCCAGCTTGATGACCGCGCGCGCCGCCGCCGCGTCTGAGTTGACGAACGCGTCGAGCGATTTGCGCACCATCTGGATCGTCCGGTCCGCCATCGCCCGGGTCCGCTCCGGAATCGTCACGTGTGGGGGTTTGGCCAGAACGCTCAGCCGCTCGGCGATGCCGGAGGCGAGGTCGCCGATCCGCTCCAGGTCGGTGGAAATCAACAAGACCGAACTGATTCGCCGCAGATCCACCGCAACCGGCTGGTGGAGCGCGAGGATTTTCAAGCACTCTTCCTGGACGTCGTTTTCCAGGTCGTCGATGAGGTTGTCGCCTTCGATCACCTGGTCCGCGAGTTCGACGTCGCGGTCCTGCAAGGCCTTCGCGGCCTGAAAGACCGACTCCTCGACGAGGCCGGCCATCTTGAGGACCAGCTTCTGGAGTTTTTCCAGATCGCGCTGCATGTGTTTGGACATGGGCCGCTCCGCGACTGCGACCGGCCGAAGCCGATCGCTCCGAAACTCCGTTCGATGTTCCTGCAACATTCTAGGATGAAGGGAGACCGCGTAAACGGGTGAATCGCGAATGGCGTCGCCACCGGACCTCGGAACCAGACTCGGCGAGTTCCTCGACACGCTGCGCCGCAGCGAGTTGCTGCCGACCGACCGGATGGACGCGATCGCCCGCGATACGTCGCCGGGCGAAGAACCGGTCCAACTCGCCATGCGCCTCGTGGAGACCGGCGACCTCACCCGGTTCCAGGCCGACAAACTCCTGTCCGGCCTCAGCGGCCTCGTCATCGGCAACTACCGCATCCTCTCGCCGCTCGGCCGCGGCGGCATGGGCGTCGTCTACCTCGCCCGCGAACGCCAGGACTCCTCGAACGTCGTCCGCCCGCTCATCGCGCTCAAGGTGCTGCCGCCGCGCAAGGCCGGCGTCGACCGCGTCCGCGACCGCTTCCTCCGCGAAATGGCGCTCGGCCAGTTCATTCGGCAACACCCCAACGTCGCCCGGCCCCTTGACAGCGGCGAGCAGAACGGACTGCTCTACATCGCCATGGAGTACGCCCCCGGACGCACCGTCCGCGAGATCGTCCTCCAGGACGGCGCACTGTCCGCCGGCGACGCGGCCCGCATCTTCTCCGAAGTGGCCGACGGACTCGCCAGCCTCCATGGCGTCGGACTCATCCACCGCGACCTCAAGCCCGGCAACATCATCGTCACCCCGGGCGGCACCGCCAAACTCATCGACTTCGGCTTCGCCCTCCACCTCGGCGACGAACTCCCCCGCGACCCCGCCCTCGTCGGCGGCAAGGGCTACATCCTCGGCAGCATGGACTACATCGCCCCCGAACAGGCCACCGACGCCACGGACGTCTCCCCGCGATCGGACCTCTACGCCCTCGGCGCGTCCATGTACTTTTCTCTCTCCGGCTGCCCTCCCTTCCCCGGCGGCACCGCCATTCAGAAGATCAAGTGGCACCGCAACGACTCCCCGCCACCGCTGCGCTCCATCCGCCCCGACGTGCCCGTCGAACTCGCCGCCGTCGTGTCGAAACTGATGGCAAAGGACCCGAACGATCGCTTCGCGTCGGCGGCGCACGTGGCGACCATCCTGAAACAGTGGGCCACGCCCGCGGCGCCGATCGCCACGGTGAAAACCTCCGACAATCACGAACTCTCGACGGACGACCTGTGGGTGGACGCGGAGGCGCCGGACGACGGCAGTACGCTCGAGGAGATGAAGCCGAGCCGGCGGACGGGCGGGAAGCCGACCGTCCGCCTACCGGTCTGGCTGCCCTATATCCTCGCGGCCGTCATCGCCCTGATGTTCCTGATGGGGTTTCTGGTGAAGCGGCTGACCGGAACGTGACGACGCCGAAAAATCGCCGCGCGGATTGGACAATGTTCTCACGTTGAATATATTCACACTCTTCCGCCCCAGAAACCGTGTTGGGGGCGTTTCTTCGTTTCCACAGCGACGGCCCATCACCGTCCGGGAGGATGATTTGTGGCGTTGATCGAAGTCAAGGAACTGCTGGACGCCGGCGTGCACTACGGCCACCGCGCCAGCCGCTGGAACCCCAAGATGCGGCCGTACATCTACGGCAAGCGCAACCTCATCCACATCATCGACCTCCGGGAAACGGTCCGCGGCCTGCTCCGCTCCCACCGCTACCTGTCGCAGGTCGTCGCCAAGGGCCAACTCGTCCTGTTCGTCGGCACCAAGCGCCAGGGCAAGGACATCCTCGAACGCGAAGCCGCCCGCTGCGGCATGCCGTACGTCAGCGAACGCTGGCTCGGCGGCGCGCTCACCAACTTCAAAACCATCCGCTCGCGCCTCAACCGCCTCGAAGAACTCGAAGCCATGTGGCTGCCCGAAGGGGACAACCCCAAGCGGCACGACATGACCACGTACATCGCCGGCATGATGAACGACGCCGGCAAGATGGACCTCAACAAGGCCCCCGACACCGCGCCGATCCGCCGCTACAGCAAGAAGATGATCTCCACGCTGAGCCGCGAACTCATCAAGATCCGCCGGAACCTCCTCGGCGTGCGCGAGATGAAGCGCCTGCCCGAAGTGCTCGTCATCGTCGACCCGAAGAAGGAGCACATCGCGGTGAAGGAAGCCCGCCGCATGGGCATCACCACGCTCGCGCTCATCGACACCGACAGCGATCCGGACCCGGTCGACCTTCCGATTCCGGGCAACGACGACTCGATCCGCTCGATCGAAGTCGTGCTGCAGAAGCTGTCGAACGCGGTGCTCGAAGGCCGTGCGGCCCTTTCGCCCGAACAACAGGCGATGCTGCAAAAGCCGCGGATCATCGCCCCGCCGGCGCCCGCCGTGCCCGCGGCGGCCCCTGCCGAACCCGCCGCCGCGCCGAACCCGCCGGCCGCCTGAGATGTCGTATCGCCGGGCCTCCTCATTGAGAACGGCCCGGCTTTTCCACCTAACCACTAGCCACTGGCACCGACACTGATCATGAGCACGATTTCCGCCGCGGCCGTCAACGAGCTGCGCAAGAAGACCGACCTGCCGATGATGGACTGCAAGAAGGCCCTCACCGAAGCCGCCGGCGACATGGACAAGGCCATCGCCATCCTCCGCAGCCAGTTCGCCAAGGCCACCGTCAAGCGCGAAGGCAACGAGACTGCCGAAGGCCGCATCGGCATCTTTGTCGACAACGCCGCCAAGCAGGCCGCCATCCTCGAGTTCCGCTGCGAGTCCGCCCCGACCGCCAAGAACGACCGCGTCATCGAACTCGTCGCCGACCTGGCGAAGACGGTCGCGACGGCGAACCCCGCCGACGTGCCCGCCCTCCTCGCCGCCCCCTTCGGCGCCGCCACCGTCAAGGAACGCATCGACGAAGTCGTCGGCGTCATCCGCGAGAAGATGATCGCCCACAAGTTCGCCCGCGACACCGGGAACGTCTACGGCCAGTACATCCACCACGATGGCTCCGTCGGCGTGCTGCTCGTCTGCAAGGGCGAGAAGGCCGCGGACGAAGTCATGCGGGACGCGTCGGCGCACATCGCCGCCCTCAACCCGCAGTTCGCCCTCGTGAGCGAAGTGCCGGCCGATCTCCTCGCGAAGGAGAAGGAACTGGCGATGAGCCATATCCTCGCCGAGCCGAAGAACGCGGGCAAGCCGGCGAACATCATCGAGAAGATCGCCGAGGGCAAGATGAAGACGTGGCTCGGCGAGACGGTCCTCACCGAGCAGCCGATGGCGAACGCCGCGAAGTACCCGAACACGACGGTCGGCCAGGCGCTGCAAAAGGCCGGTCTGACGGTCGTGAAGTTCATCCGCTTCAAGGTCGGCGCGATTTAATTCCCAACACTGACAACCGACACTGTCCACTGACACTAACAACTGACACTGAGGTTTCCCATGCCGCATACCGAATCCGCCTGGAAGCGTCTCCGCCAGGCCGACAAGCGCCGCCGCCGCAACCGGACGGTCGCGAAGTCGATCAAGGAGAAGCGCAAGCTCCTGACCGAAGCCCTGAAGGGCACCGACGACGCCAAGAAGACCGAAGGCGCGAAGGTCGTCCAGCAGGCGCTCGACCGCGCCGCGTCGAAGGGCTACATCCACAAGAACAAGGCCGCCCGCCTCAAGTCCCGCGCCGCGAAGAAGCTCAAAGCGCCCGCGGCCAAGTAAACCCGCTGAATCCTTCGCAAGCCTTCGGAACGGTTTCGGAATCCTTCGAAACCCTTCCGAAGGCTTCGCCACGAATAGCCCCCGCTCCCGACAGGGCTTCCCTCATGTCCGCCCCCTCTCCCGCGCGTGGCTGGCTCGTCGTCGCCGCGGGCATGGCCGTCAACCTCTGCCTCGGCATCCTCTACGCCTGGAGTGTCTGGAAGGCGAGCCTCATCGCCACCCCCGACGCGCCGCCCGGCACGGCCATGACCGGCACGAACGCCGGCTGGAGCCACCTCTCCGACGCCGACGCCACCTGGGCCTACGCCGTCTGCGGGCTGACCTTCGCCCTCTTCATGGTCCCCGGAGGCCGACTCCAAGACCGCTACGGCCCCCGGCTCGGCGTCACCCTCGGCGGACTCTTCCTCGCCGCCGGCTGCATCCTCGCCGGCGTCATGAAGAGCTACCTCGGCCTCATGCTCGGCTTCGGCATCCTCGGCGGCATCGGCATGGGCCTCGGCTACGCCGCCGCCACGCCCGCCGCCGTCAAATGGTTCGGCCCCCACCGCCGCGGCCTCATCGTCGGCCTCGTCGTCGGCGGCTACGGCGGCGCCGCCATCTACATCGCCCCGCTCGCCAAATACCTCATCGGCGACTACGGCCTCACCGGCAGTTTCGTCGGCCTCGGATGCCTCTTCGCCGTCGTCGTCGTTCTCGCCGGGTTCGTCCTCAAAACACCCCCGCCCGGCTACGTGCCCCCGGGGCCGAAGGTCGCCTCCGCCACCCCTGCCGCCCCCGTCGACAACCGCACCCCTCGCGAAATGCTCGGCACCCGCCAGTACTTCGCCCTCGTCGCCCTCATGTTCGGCGCCGCCCAGTCCGGCCTGCTCCTCATCGCCAACGCCGCACCGCTCCTCGCCAAGGCCGCCAAAGGCTACCCCGTCCTCGAACAGAACGGCTGGCTCCTCGCCGCCTTCGGCGGCATCGTCAACGCCCTCGGACGCGTCGGCACCGGCTTCTACTCCGACCGCGTCGGACGCACCAACGCCTACGCCCTCAACGGCATCGCCGCCGCCCTCTGCCTCGCCGCCATGCCCGCCATCATCGCCGCCAACAACGTCGTCCTCCTCTTCGTTGTCGTCGGCATCGCCTACTGGCAATACGGTGGCGGACTCTCCCTCCTCCCCGCCCTCACTGCCGACTTCTACGGACCCAAGAACATGGGCACGAACTACGGACTCGTCTTCCTCGGCTGGGGACTCGCCTTCCTCGTCCCGCTTTCCGCCGGCTACATCAAGGACCTCACCGGCCGCGACGACACCGCCCTCTACCTCTCCGCCGGCATCCTCGCCGCCTGCGTCGTGCTGGCGAAACTCGTGCGCAAGCCGACGTTCGCGCCTCAAAGTCTGTGAGCCGGCGCGGCACCGGACCGCTTGACGCCGGGGCGGTCGGGTCGTATCGTTCTCTATCGAGGGGTCGTAGCTCAGTTGGTAGAGCGCTTGAATGGCATTCAAGAGGTCAGGGGTTCAACTCCCCTCGGCTCCACTCGAACCCCCGCCAACGCGGGGGTTTTTCATTTCTCGCCGTACATTTCCGCTTCATTGCCACTCCGAATCCGTCCGGGTCTCTCAACCCATACCATAACGGAATGACCGCATTCCCAGACCCCGAACTGCTCCGCAAGCTCGCCACGGTGCGGATGTTCCTTGCCGTGTTCGCCGTCGTGCAGGCGATCGCCGCCAGCGTGCTCGTCTTCTCCGTGCACAAGATGAACGTCGCGCTCGTCCGGCACCCGCAGGCACCCGACATCGCGTTCGGCGTCGCCGGCACCGTGCTGCTGCTCGTGGCGCTCTTCCTGCGCAAGGCCATTCTGGCCGTGCGGAACGCCAAGCGCGAGGAGCCGGAACTGTTTGCCCGCTTCACGTCGGAAGTGCTGATGCGGACGTTTCTCATCAACCTGCCGTCCGTCATTTTGGTCGCTGGCTACGCGCTGACGGCCTACCAGCCGCTGCTCTACCCGGCCGCCATCGGCCTGATCGCCATCGGCTTCGTCCGGCCGACGATGAAGCAATACGACGCCTGGCTGAAGGAGACGGGGCAACCGGCTCGCGGCTGAAGTCGCCAACGTTCCTCCAAGCATCCCGTTAAGCAGGCAACGCGGATGCCGGGTCTGTCTGGTTTTATTCCCTCTCCCCCGGCTTTGCGGGGGAGAGGGTCAGGGTGAGGGGGTCTTCGCGACTGCAAGACCTGCGTTGGATTCTCAAACGCTCTCGCCCCCTCACCCCGGCCCTCTCCCCCGAAGCAGGGGAGAGGGAGTCAAACCCGAAGCGGGACTCTGCGGGAGGCCGCCATGTCCGTCACCTTCTTCATCGCGCTCGGGATCCTGACGGCCGGCGACATCGCCATGCGGATGAAGGCCGAGCCGAAGACCGTCGCCGAGTTCTACGAAGCCTACAAGCGCTACGGCCTCTGGCTCCCGCCGAAGGACGCGAAACTGGTGCGGTGGGAGGAGAATAAGGTCGCCAGTGGCGGGAGCGGGCTGTGGCTCGAAAAGAAGATTCACCTGCAACTCTTGCTGCGTGAACGGACGCCCCAGACTCCCGCGAAAGTGTGGGAGAACGGTATCGAGTACTTCGAACATCGAAGTTCCCGGCTCAATCTCGTCAGACCCACGCCCGATCAACTCGAAGGCGTGGACTTCGTTCTTGCGGAACGCTGGTTGGCCTTCGCCGCACAGGCGTATGAATTGGGATGGATGGATTTGGCGAAAGCAGCGTTTGAACGGGGCCGAAGCGAAGCAGGCAGTCGACAGTACCCATGGGATGTCAAAAACAATCCCTGTCATTCCCTCTTCATCGTACGACGACAGGCTTGGGAGGAGTGTTACTATCAACTGCTCGAACCGGATACCGACCGGCTCCGAATCTATCAGCGCATGAAGCGCGTCTCCGACGACGATTCTGTGTTCCGCACCGAATATCACCGCGATTTCCTCGCCGACCTCGATCGGACGATTTGCTCGCGGCAACTGCGCCGGATCGGCACTGCCGGATTGATCGATGAACTGACCGAGATCGTAAGCGATCCGACTCGCTATTACGGCGAACCGAACGAACAATTGACTCCATTCGAATTGCTCTGTCGGAAGGGATTCGATGCTGTTCCAGAGGCAATTCGCTCGATCAATGATTCTCGTCTGACGAGAGCGGGCGTGTTACAGGGAATCAACAATGGTATTTGGGTCGACACCGCACGAGTCGGTACGGCTGTGCGCGCGTGGCTCGTCAATCTCTCGGACGGCGACATCGATGGCAAGGAAGAAGACAACGAACGGTTTCGACAGTCAGCCGAGAAATGGTTCAAGGACGCGAGTAAGATCGGCGAAGTCCAGTGGGCATGGCAACGAGCGAATAACGACAACGGCCGCAATGCAGTACTACTGCACCTGCTCGCTGCGAAAGATCCTGAAAAGCTGGCGAAACTCTTCCGTAAGCAATTGCATCCCTCGGGAGGAAATCTCAACGGTCAAATCGTGGGTGCATTAGCACATGCCGATCTACCACGCGAGAAGATCATCGAACTTTTTACCGAAGCCGCGATGCACGATTCGATTGGGATTCGTGAATCGGGTCTGGACGGTCTGCGGATCGTTGCACCAAACCGGATGCCGGAGTTCTTGCTGCGGCATGTCATGAAGCTGAACGAGTGTCGCGAAATCGCTAACCACACCGAGTATTCTGATACTCGACTGCGCCGATGGTTGATCGAATTCGGCGATTCGCCCGCGTGGGCTGAGTACGCCAAACTTCTACATCGTTTGAGTCCGCAACGACGGATTGTAAACTTGGAATTCGTCGGACGTGAATTGAAATATCCGTTTACGGACAAGAACCGCAGTATTGTCGCGTTCCTCAGAAATTCTTGGGACGATACATCGATCCGAACACGGAATGCTCAATCCATCTCATTGAGTTTCGCCTACGAGTATCCCCAAATCGCCGTCGGCGATTTCGTCTCGTTGACGATCGCCGACTACCTCGACATCGACATCCCGTGGAATATCAACCGTTCCCCGTCCGAGTGGGCGGCACTTCGAAAGATGGTCGAACGCAAGTTGGAAGATGTGCTGGCCCGTTGAGGGCGATTTCGGCGTTGTCCGGCAACTCGCTAACATGCCGGAATCGACGTAAGTCCTTACGGGGCCAGTACGCTTCCGGAAATCGGGCGTCTTTCCGCCGAAGGGTGGCGCGGAGGCGGCGGAAAGACCTCGCGGTCAGCCGACGATGACGGGGCGGCGTTCGTCCTTGCGGGACTGGCGGAGCTTCAGGGCGGCTCCGATGAAGTCGCGGAAGAGCGGGTGCGGGGCGATCGGCTTCGACTTGAACTCGGGATGGCACTGCACGCCGACGAACCAGGGGTGGTTCGGCAGTTCGATCACCTCGACGAGCGAACCGTCGGGGCTGGTGCCGGAGAAGACGAGGCCAGCGGCCTGGAGCTGCTCGCGGTAGTCGTTGTTCACTTCGTAGCGGTGGCGGTGGCGTTCGGAGACCAGTTCCGACTTATACGCGGCCGCGGCGCGGGAATCGGGGAGCAGCTTGCAATCGTAGGCGCCCAGACGCATTGTGCCGCCGACCTGCGTGATCTTTTTCTGCTCGTCCAGCAGGGCGACGACGGGGTGCGGGGTGTGCTTGTCGAATTCGGTGGAGTTGGCGCCGGTGAGCCCCAGCACGTTGCGGGCGTACTCGATGGTAGCGCACTGGAGGCCGAGACAGATGCCGAAGAAGGGCAGGTTGTTCTCGCGGGCGTAGCGGATGGCTTCGATCTTGCCGTTGGTGCCGCGCTTGTCGAACCCGCCGGGGACGAGCAGGCCGTCGACGCCGCCCATGAGCGCCGCGGCACCGTCCTTCTCGACGTTCTCGGCCTCGATTCGCGTCAGGCGCACCTTGCAGTTGTGGAAGATGCCGGCATGGTCGAGCGCTTCATACACCGACTTGTACGCGTCGCGGTGCTTGACGTACTTGCCGACGAACGCGATCTGCACTTCGTTCGCGGGCTTGATGATCCGACCGAGCATTTCCTTCCAGTCGTCGAGCACCGGAACACGGGCGTTCGAGAGATGCAGCTTCTCGACAACGATCTCGTCGAGCTTATTGCCGTGCAGGCTCAGCGGCACCTCGTAGATGCTGTGGTCGCGGTCCTTCTCCTCGATGACGGCCTTGCGCTCGATGCTGCACATCTGGGCGATCTTGTCGCAGTCCTCGTCCGGGATGTGTCGCTCGGTGCGGCAGATCACGACGTCGGGCTGGATGCCAATCTTGCGCAGTTCCTGCACGCTGTGCTGTGTCGGCTTCGTCTTCAGTTCGCCGGCGGCCTTCAGGTACGGCACGAGTGTCAGGTGGATGAAGAGGCAGTTCTGCTTGCCGACTTCGAGGGCGAACTGGCGGATCGATTCGAAGAACGGCATCGCCTCGATGTCGCCGACGGTGCCGCCGATTTCGGTGATGACGACGTCGACGCCGGGCGTGACGAGCTTGCGGATGCAGGATTTGATCTCGTCGGTGACGTGCGGGATCACCTGCACGGTCTTGCCGCGATAGACGCCGTTGCGTTCCTTGGTGATGATCGACTGGTAGATCTTGCCAGTGGTGTAGTTGCAATCGCGGTTGAGGGGGGCGTTGGTGAAGCGTTCGTAGTGGCCGAGGTCGAGGTCGGTTTCGGCACCGTCGTCGAGGACGTAGACCTCGCCGTGCTGGTAAGGGGACATCGTGCCGGGATCGACGTTAATGTAGGGGTCGAACTTCTGCATGCGGACGGTGAGTCCGCGGCGTTCGAGCAACATGCCGATGGAAGCGGAGGTCAGCCCTTTGCCGAGGGAACTGACGACCCCACCCGTGACGAAGATATGCTTGGCCATTCCCTCCGACCCCAGCCGCGAACAGTTCGGATCCGTTTCCGATGGTGTTTTATCGATGGCGGGGCTTCCGACCAATCGGCATTTTGGGGATGCGGTCAGCGTTTGGTCGCGCGGCGGATGGCGACGACGGTTCGGTCATCGACGGGTGGGCCGTTCGTGAAAGCATTCAGGTCGGCGAGAACGCGGTCGACGATCGCCTCGGAGCCGCTGGGCCGTGCGGCGAGGACGGCGTCGAGTCGTTCGACGCCGTAGACGTCGCCGGTGCGGTTCACGGATTCGGTGACGCCGTCGGTAAAGAGGATGACCTGATCGTCGGGTGCGAAGTCGACGGTACACTCGGGGTAGTGCATGCGGGCGGCGCCGATGCCGAGGGGGAGGCGTTGGACGCGGTTGAGGGGGACGCGGGCGCCGTCGGCGCGGAGGAGTCGCGGGGGCACGTGGCCGGCGCTGGCGTAGGTGAGCCGATTTCGTGCCGGGTCGAAGAGGGCGGCGAAGGCGGTGATGAAGCTGCCGGAATGGCGGTTGTAGCGTCCGGCGAGGTTGGCGTTGAGGTGGGTGAGGAAGGCGCCGGGCCGGCCGGGGGTGGCCGTGGCGGCGTGGGCGATGCTGTGCGTGATGGCCATGAGCACGGCGGCGGGCGTACCGTGCCCGCTCACATCGGCGATGAGCACACCGAGCGAGCCGTCCGGGAGCGGAAAGAAGTCGTAGTAGTCGCCGCCGGCGCGGTTGGCGGTGCGGTAGTGCACGGCCACGTCCAACCCCGGCACGTTGGGAAGTTCCGCCGGCAGCAGCGAGTGCTGGAGGTCGGCGATCTCGCGAATCTCCGCGTCCGCCGTTTCATAGGCGGCCCGCAGTCGCTGGGAGAGAACCAGCGTCTGGGTGGCCCGACCGAAAAGATTAGTCATCCAGACCAGTTCGGGCACCTGCTCCGGGGCGAACGCGCCGGGTTCCTCCCGCGTGAGGACGATGACGTTCGACGCCGCGCCCCCCTCGAAAATCGGGATCGCGAGTACCGATCGCTGACCGGTCAGGAATTCGCGGGCGGGGTCGCTGGCGTCCAGTTGCAGGTCGCCGATCAGTTTTGGTTCGTCGGCATAAAGAAGCGATTCGAACAATCCGCCGGCGATCGTCGGGAACCGATCGGAGTTCACGAACGGATCCGGCATGTCCTTCCAGAGATTGAATCGGGTGACGCGAACATTTGGCCGATCGACACCCCGGCGAGAGAGCGTGATCTGACGGGACGTGGGGAAGAGTTGTCCCATGCGCCGTGTGAAAACGCGGTACATCTCCTGCGGATCGGAGTAGCGACTCAGTTCGCGCATGAGATCGGAACTGATGGCGAGGCGCGCGCGCCAGTTGCGGGTGCGGGTATCGAAGAAATCGGGGGCTAGGTTCATCGGAAGTCCGCCTCCGGCGGAGACCGGTTCGGTGATCCGGCGAATCGAGCCGGAACCGGGGCGGCGGTCTATTCCAAATCTGACCCGAACCCGAACGGGAATGCAAGCGCCGATTGGGAAATCGGCAGCGACGCAAAGGGACTTGGCGGGCCGATAAATTAACTCGATGCATAACGCACAATCGCCCTTTTCCATGCCCGCCGAGTGGGAACCCCACGCTGGCACCTGGCTCGCCTGGCCGCACCGCAAGTCCGACTGGCCGGGCAAGTTCGCGGTCGTGCCCTGGATTTACGGTGAAATCGTACGCGTCCTCAGCCGCTACGAACCCGTCAACGTCGTCGTACGCGACGCGACTATGAAGGCGCGCGTGGCGGCGCTATTGAAGAAAGTCCACGCCGACACGAATAATGTCCGGCTGCGTGTCGCCGCGACCGACCGGAGTTGGGTGCGCGACTCGGGGCCGATCTTCGTGAGGGATTCCGCGGGCGCGAAGGTCGCGCTCGACTGGCGCTTCAGTGCGTGGGCGAAGTACCCCGACTGGCGCGTCGACGACAAGCTGCCCGGTTCGATCGCGAAGTTCACGAAGACGCCGGTCGTTCAACCCAAACGCAATGGAAGCCGTATCGTGCTCGAGGGGGGCGGCATCGACGTCGACGGTGCCGGCACGCTGCTCACCACCGAGGAGTGGCTGCTGAGCGATACGCAGGTCCGTAATCCGGGAATGACGCGAGCGGACTACGAGGCGGCTTTTGCGGAGTACCTGGGTATTCGCAAGGTGCTCTGGCTCGGCCGCGGCATCGTCGGCGATGACACGCACGGCCATGTTGACGATTTGGCTCGCTTCGTTGGCGAGAGAATAGTTGTCACGATGGTCGAGTCGAATGACACCGACGAGAATCATGAATTATTGAAGGAGAACGTCGAGCGGCTCCGTTCCGCGACCGACGCGAAGGGCTGTACGCTTGAAGTGGTGCCCTTGCCGATGCCAGCACCGCTGGTCTTTCGAGGCCAGCGTCTCCCGGCGAGCTATGCGAACTTCTACATTGCCAACGGCGTCGTAATCGTCCCGACATTCAACGACGCGAACGACCGCAAAGTCCTCGGTACGCTCGCCGAACTGTTCCCCGGCCGGGACGTGATCGGCATCAACAGTACCGATCTTGTCTGGGGCCTCGGTACGCTGCACTGCCTCTCGCAGCAGGAGCCGGCATAGAGTCGGGCACTCGCTCCGCGAGTGCCCACGAAGGCTTCATCAGGATCGAATGGGCCGAACGGTGATCAACCGGTATGGGGCACTCGCGGAGCGAGTGCCCGACACTCTTCGATCACTTGTCCGTCACGAGTTTATCGTCGTCTCGTTTATGGAAGAACGCGGAGACGGGGATCACCTCTTCGGACTTCGAACCGGGGCGAATCCACTTGAGGGTCAACCCGCGGTCGCGACGGCGTTGACCGCCATATTCCACGATCATCGCGACGGGTTTGTCGCCAAAGACGAAATAGGCCTCCTTGTTGCCCAATCCCTTGTCCACGTTCGAGATGATCCGCTTTTCGTCAGGTTTGAGTCCCAAGGTCACGCGCACTTCATCGCGAGTGTCGGCGATGAGTTTGTAGCGACCCGGCGATGGCGGTACGACGACCCCTGTCCATCGAGCACCGATCTGATTCGGCCCCGTCATGGGTACGATGTCGGGATTATCCGCCTGGAACTCGATCGTCGCGGTAAGCAAACCCCGAACCTTGCGGCCACCGGTCGGTTGGAACAACTCCATCACGAGTCCCGGTCGGTATTCGGTGCCGCCGAGCGTGAAGGTCAGACGTTTCTCGGCGTTGGATCGTTCCAATCCGGCCGGTACACTCAGGAGAGCTTTGGCGTACCAGTACTTCGCCCGACCGCGTGCCGCGGACTTCTCCGGTTCGGCGGCTTTCTCGGCATGTTCCCACCAGCGGTCGCCGCGTTGGACGTCGTTCGTCTCGGCGTCCGAGCCGGCCTTCAACTCCATCTCGGCGAGTTTTTTCAAGCCCGCATCGGAGCCTTTCTCCAAGAACTTGAAGCCATCGTCCCAACGACCCTGGAGGAAGCAACGGAACCGCCCTAGCGCCGCGTTCGCATCGGCATCGTCCGGAGCCGCCTTCAGTTTCTCGACCGACGCTTTGACCGTCTCAAATCCGTCCCGCAGCTTTTTCACCTGCGCGAGCCGTGCCTCCAGTTCCTTCAGTGCCGCGGTGGCACCGGCACGGCCAAGGCAGGACACGGCCACGCCGGACAGTTTCAGTGCTTTCTCGTACTCGTCCTTCTCGACTAGTTCTTCGGCGATCTCCTGGACGGAGTCGGCGGTCGCGCGCAACGCGGTCGTCTGAGTGGCGGTTTGTGCGATCTTCTCCAACCCGGCGACCTTGAAGGCAAAACCGTCAACTTCGAACGTTTCGTCGAGGGCGTCTGCCGCCTTGAGAAGCGTCGCGGTATCGTGGGACTCGACCGCAAGTGCCATCGCCTCGCGGAGCATGAAATACATGGCGGGCGGGGCGTTCGCGGTTCCCTTGGCATCGGCGAACAGCCGTTCGGCAAGTTTCTTCCTGTCTGCCGGCAACTTCTTGGCGAAATCGGCGGCGAAGGTTTCCTTGACGATTTTTTCGGCGGCGGCCAGGGCGGCGGCGTCGGGCACCGGCAGGCGTTTGTTCGCCATGGCCATCGGCTGCGGCGTAACAATGGTCGGCATTCCGCCGGCCGTGGTCCGGTAGAGCGTGGCGCCGGTTGCTGTGCCGAGTAGTACGTATTCACCGGTGGGGCCAGGAACGGCCCGGGCGGGGGCGTCAAAGGTCGTTGTTCCGCCGGCGATCTTCCGGCCGGTATTCGTGTCGTACAGCGTCGCCTGGTTTCCCTCGCTCGCAACGGCACGGCTGCCATCACCGACGAAGCGGAAGCGTACGGCGTTGCCGGTCATCGCGCTCGACACCGAGCCAAGCGGTTTCCAACCGTCGAAAACGCCAACCGTGAATCGGGTTCCCGTGTTGTCGGCCCCGGGCACGCGAAAGGCGACCATCTTGCCGTCGGGCGAGACGTCTTCGAGGACGATCGCGTTGATATTGAACGGGGTGACTGGATCGTACGCTCGGGAGTTGGGCCGTTCCGCGAACGGATAGACTTCAAGCCGTTGTCCGCAGTTGGCTATCATCTTTGAGGCGTCGCCGGTGAAGAAGGCCGATATCGCCGGCAACTTGGGCAGGAACGTGTACAGCGTGCGGCCACTCTTGAGGTCGATGCACGCCACCTGACCGTTGTCTTTCGTGATGGCAGCCATCGCACCCCCGGCTGCGACATGAACCGACTTGGGCGGCTCCGGCAGGTCGGGTCGAATAACGCCGGGGCCGGTCGGCCGCGCGAGCTGGCCGTCCAGCACGTGCAACTCGGTCTTCCTCGCCGGCGTGCGGACCTCGAGGACAAGTTCGCCGGTGCCGGTGGCCCAGAGCTGGCGGATCGTCCCTTCCGGCGGGGCATAGCGACCGAGTTGCTTCTTCGTCGCAACGTCGATCGGATATGCGGCCGCGTCGGTCGCGAAGTAAATCGTCTTGCCCGTGCGGTCGACGGCCCAGTGCCGGATGGCGTCGAGATTCACGTCCGCCGTCGCGATGGACGCGACTTCGGCCAGCCGGTCGAACGTCGATTCCGAAGGCACCGCCGGCATCGTGGTCGGCGCGGATTCCCCGGTGAAGGAGACGAGCGTGATCTTGGTATCCGTGCCGGTCAACACAACGGTCTGCCCGTCGGCGCTGACGTCCATCTCGCTCGGCGTGAAGTTCGGTACGGAGACAACCGAAGTCTTCTTCCAAGTTTCCGTATCCCACTGCTCCAGGCGGTTCCGATCGAAGGCAACGAAGTACTTGCCATCGGCGCTGAAGCCGGCGGGCAGGGCGTAGCCGCCGCGAAGACTGTAGGCGACTTCGCCGGTCTCGGTGTTTACGATCGGCGTGTTCCCGGGCAGGGTGCCGTTGACGTGGAGGCGGATGGCGGCGAGTTTCCTCGCGGGGCTCCACGCCGTGATGCAGGCGGCGTTTTCGAGTTGGATCGGCCGGTCCTTAAGGTTGCCGCCGGGCAGCGCCGTCTCACGCAGGCGTCCGTCGGCGGTCAGGCTCAGCGTCGCCGAGCCGTCGGCCGCGATCGCGACGCCCGGATGGGATGGCGGACCTTTCGGTAATTTGAGTTCGACCATTTCGCGGCCGCCGTTTTCGATGTCGATGATGCGGGCCTCTTCATCCCAACAGAGCACGACATACTGGCCCTTCCGGTCGGCGCGGACGGCGGTGAGGCCGGCCTTCGGCTTCGCCAGCGGCGCCCGCGCCGTCGGGCGACCCGTCGCCGCGTCCCACGCGATCATCACCGGTTCCCGCGCCACCGACATGACTTTGCCGGCCGGCAGCGGAAACGGGAATGCCGTCGCTGGCGGCTCGTGCTCGCGGCAGGTCGCTACGATCTTGCCCGTTGCCGCGTCGTGCACGTCGATCATCCCGGTGTTCTGCTGCGCCACGAGCACGCGCGAACCATCCAGCGAAAAGCACACGGTTCGGGCACGCAGGTTTCGCTTGTCCCCGACCGGTACCGACCAAACGATCTTGCCAACGGATTTCTCGCCGATGGCGGGAGGAATCGGATCGACCTTCGGCAGGTCGACTTTCGGCGGTCCCATCGGAGTGAGATCAACCTTCGGCGGGTCCAGTTTAGGCGGTTCGGTTATTGTTTCGTCGGGCTTGGATTCGTCGGGCTTCTGAACGACTTCCTGTGTCTTCTTCTTGCCGCCCGAAAGGAACACGATCCCACCGACAATGCCGGCGAGGACGACCACGCCGGCGACGACCGCCGGGATCAGCATGGAACCGTTGGATTGCCGGCGCGGTCGACGCCGACCTCCGTCGAAGTTCATCGATTCATCGTCTTCAGTGACCGTGTGAACCCTCGGTGCCGTCGGTGCAGGCGGCGCGGTCGCAGGCCGGGACGGCGGAGGAGGGTAGTGCGGCGGGTGCGGAGCGTACTGCGGCGGCGCGTATTGCGGTGGTGCGTATTGCGGTGGATACGGAGCGTATTGGGGCGGCAGGGCGATCTGCGGCGCGGACGCTGTCGGCTCCGGTGCGACCGGTTGCCCACTGATGATCCCCGCCGCCTGCCGTTCCTGGCTCGGCGTCAGGATCGGCGGTTGGCCGCCCGGCATCAATTGATCGAGCCACGGCGTCTGGTGGAGCGGCTTCGTGCACGCCAGCGCCAGGTGCCCGACCAACCCGACGGTGAACGGATCGCCCGTTTCCCACAGTTCCTTGAAGACCTTCGATTGGCCAGGATTCTTGAAGTCCTTTTCGGTGAAGAGCAGGTTGTCTCCAGTGTCGAACTTGTCCCAGAGCGCCTTGCCGCCGACGAGCAGGCCCCGCAGCGCCGTCGCCACCACGAGATGCGGGAAGCGGTCGAGGTCCGGCGAATAGGCGCCGGTCGCGATTCGTTCAGGATGTTGAAAGCTCGGATGCCCCGCTTCCCCCGATGGCTGGTTCGCCAGCGCCGGCACGAACATGCCGTCGTAGTCCACGAGTTTCAGGCCAAGGGAATTCCCTTTTCCTTCCGCAGGTACGAGCAACACGTTTCCGTGCTGGATGTCGCAGTGCGCCATCCCCGTCTCGCGCAAGCGGCGGCAGAG
Organism: Gemmataceae bacterium; assembly: GCA_019636445.1. Lineage (GTDB taxonomy): Bacteria > Planctomycetota > Planctomycetia > Gemmatales > Gemmataceae > Limnoglobus. The sequence goes on from JAHBXO010000014.1 coordinate 120,212, forward strand.
CCGGACCCAGAGCGAGAGCATGTTTTCGAGAATAGTCGAGCGGTTCAAGTTGTCCCGGACAAACGCATTGATCGGGTAGCCATCGACCCACTGCATCTTGACGATCGGATACCACTGCCCGCGGACGCGGATGCCTTGCGGAAGGTAACTGAAGCCGACGGTAAACGGTAGGTTGGCGTTGTGGAGGTGTTCGCTGACGGCGGCGTAGCGGGCGTCCAGCCCGGCCGAAGTCGGGCGCGTGAAGCATTTCACGGCCCATTTCTGACCATTCGCGGCCGTGATCTGATAGACGTCGGCGTAATTGCCCGATCGCGGGATCGGCACGCCCATCGGGTTCGTACCAACGACGCCCCCCTTAAGATCCGGGTCGCCGAATGCCGTCGCCGGATTCTGAACGGCTTCGTTGAAGTCCTGCGACAGCGGCCAGCTCATGGCGATCCCTGGAGAGGTAGCAACTCGACGCGGACAACCGTGCAATCGTCGTTCTTCAGTGCTTTCGCGTCCCGCAGCAATTTTATCCAATCGGCGAATGCCGCGGGAGGGCGTGACGGTTCCGTTACCCGATCCAACTCCCGCTCCGGGCGGGCGTTGGCCCCGCGCTCCCGCAAATACCATTCCGCGAGGGCATCCGTTAGAAGGTAGAACACGTCGTTAAGTTCCCCGCGTCCGGCGAACCAGTCCGGTTCGGGCACCACCTGGGCCACTTCCGATCCCACCAGTTTGGGCCGATTCGAGAAGTCCCCCAGCGATTCAACCGGGAACTTGGCGAGAAGTTTCTCGCCCCGCACATGAAACAGGCAGGAATCCCCGACGGCGACAGCGCGCCAACGGATGCCGCCGTCCTTCGTGTCCTCGAAACTGACGCCGAGGACTGTGGCGAACGACCCCAGCGCAGCCTTCTCCTCCGCGTACCACGAAGTCGCTTCCGTCTTCGGTGCCTTCGCACGTGCCGCGGTCACCCACCCCGCGAACGAATCGGGCATCGGCGGCGTGCGTACGCACTCGGCCGCCAGCACCCGCGCCCACGGACCGGACTGCCACCCCTCCGACGCCCCGTCGGCGATCGCCACGCGCCGAAGCTTCGGCCCCAGCGCAGCCGCGTCCTCGTTTTGGGACTCGGAATTGCCGGCCTTCGGCGTCGTGCGG
>JAHBXO010000015.1 GCA_019636445.1 Gemmataceae bacterium
CGATTCATGCATGGGGTCGGTCGCTGGGAGAAGCCCTTATGGCTGGCGTGCAGCACGCCTACATGATCGACGACCGCGAATTGGCATTCGACTTGGAAGGGCCATGGTCGCGGTCTATTGATGACAAGCAGGCCACATACGTCAGCCTGACTTTCACCGATCCCACTGTCGGTGGTTCCGGTTACCTGGAGCGTGTTGCGAGTGAATTGAACGTTGTCGCGGAGCACGCGATCCAGCATCTAAACCATCCCGAGTGTGAAACGGCCTGCTACCGCTGCCTGAAGGCTTACGGCAATCAGCGATTCCATACTCTGTTGCAGTGGCCATTAGCGATACCCGCACTCGAAGTGCTCATGGAAACGCCTCCCACCTTGTGTGCGTTAACCTATTCGGATGATCCCCGACCTTGGCTTGAGGCATACGCAGAAGGCGTCGGCTCGCCGCTAGAACTCAAGTTTTGGCGCCTGTTCCAGCAACATGGGTTTTCGCCGGTCAAGCAGATGGACATTCGGCTCACGCCAGGCGCGCCGGCAGTGTCAATCGCTGACTTTGGCGTCGACGCTGCCCGCTTAGCGATTTACATCGACGGTGCCTCGGTCCACGTCGGGCATCGGCTCAGGAGAGACCGAATCATTCGACAGAGGATGAAGGAAGCCGATCCGTCCTGGCGCGTGGTTGAGCTTCGCGCTGCCGATCTGGCTCGTGGCGTCTCGCTTGTAGAGGAATTAGTCTACCTTGGATCATCGTCGGTAGCGCCAACGATGTGATTTCCAGAATCTTTCCATTTTCCCCCACCACTTTCCCTTTGGCCGGCGAAGTAGATAGGTAGACGCATTTCGATTGCGTCGTCAGCGTGCTGGCCGCGCAGCGGAGGTCGCTGGAACCCTCACCGGAGGTTCCCGTGCGACCGACCCCGCATCCGTCCGTTCCACATCCCGATGACCTGACGCTCGACGAACGCCGCCGGGAACTGGCCGCGATCCTCGCCGCCGGCCTCGCTCGCCTCAAGGCCCGCGCGGCCCTCCCCTCCCCTTCGCCGACATCGCTCACAACTTCTGCCCCGCAGAATCTCTTGGATTCCGAGACGATTTACGATTCCGGACTTGCTGTGTCCGCCCACCCATGGCTCCATGGTGCCACCGGTTAACGCACCGGAGACGAACCCGCACCAACACCGCCGAGGAACCCGATGACCGCCACGCTCACCATCGCCCAGCAACTGGCCGCCCTGCCCCGCCTCTCGGTCAAGCAGCTGCAGGCCCGCTACGCCGAAGTCTTCGGCGAGGCCACCACCGCCCGGAACAAGACCTGGCTCGTCCGCCGGATCGCCTGGAAACTGCAGGCGAACGTCGAGGGCGGACTCAGCGAACGGGCACTCGCCCGCGCCCGGGACCTCGCCGCCGGCGCCGAACTGCGGATGTGCCGACCGGCCCCGGTGGCACCGGTGCCGACGACGCGAACGGTGGCACCCGCGGCCACGCCGGCCGATCGCCGCCTGCCACCGCCCGGCTCGACGCTCACCCGCGTCTACAAGGGCGCCCGGCTCCAAGTCCGCGTGCTGGCCAGCGGTTTCGAGTACGCCGGCGTCGTCTACCCCTCGCTCTCGGCGGTCGCCAAGGCGATCACCGGTAGCCACTGCAACGGATTCCTCTTCTTCGGACTCACGAAAGGAGCCGCATGACCACCCGCGCCAAGACCCCGACTCCGCCACCGCCGCCCGCCGTCCGCTGTGCGATCTACACACGGAAGTCCACCGAGGAGGGCCTCGACCAGGCGTTCAACTCGCTCGACGCCCAGCGGGATGCCGCCGAGGCGTACATCAAGAGCCAGGCCCACGAAGGCTGGATTCCCCTGCCCGACCGGTACGACGACGGCGGTTTCACCGGCGGCAACATGGACCGGCCCGCCCTGGCCCGGCTGCTCCGCGACATCGAAGCCGGCACCGTCGACTGCGTCGTCGTCTACAAGGTCGACCGGCTCTCTCGCTCCTTGCTCGACTTCGCCCGGATGATGCAGGTCTTCGAGACGCACGCCGTCTCCTTCGTCTCGGTCACGCAGCAATTCAACACCGCCTCCAGCATGGGGCGCCTCGTCCTGAACGTGCTGCTGTCCTTCGCCCAGTTCGAACGCGAGATCATCGGCGAGCGGACCCGGGACAAGATCGCGGCCACCCGCCGGAAGGGGAAGTGGACCGGCGGCTGGCCCACCCTCGGCTATGACGTCGACCCCGCCACCCGCCGCCTGATCGTGAACCCGGCCGAGGCCGAGCAGGTGCGGACGATCTTCACGCTCTACCTCGAGCACGGTTCGCTACTGCCCGTGGTGCAGGACCTGGCCCAACGCGGCTGGACGACGAAGACCTGGCGAATGAAGTCCGGGAAGCCGCGGGGCGGCGGACCGTTCACCCGCACGAACCTGTACCACGCTCTGACGAACCCGCTCTACATCGGGCAGGTGCGCTACAAGGACGAGGTCCACGCCGGCGAGCACGACGCGATCGTGGACTTGGCCGTCTGGCAGCGGGTGCAGGCGACGCTCGCCCGCAACGGTCGGTCGGGGGAACCCCGGGGCGCATCTGAGTCGCTCCTGCAGGGCCTGCTCCGGTGCACAGCCTGCGACGCGGCGATGACGCCGTCGTTCACGGCCAAAGGGAGCAAGCGTTACCGGTACTACACCTGCGTGGCGGCGCAGAAGAAGGGGTTCGCGAGTTGTCCGACGAAGGCGGTGCCGGCGCACGCCCTGGAGCCGGTGCTGGTGGGGCAGTTGCAGGCCCTCGCCGCCGATCCCGCCTTGCAGGCCGAGGTGCTCGCGCAGGCGAACCGGCAGGCCGAGGAACGGCAGCAGGCCCTCGACCGGGAAACAACGCAGATCCGGCGGGCATTGCGGCCGGTGCAGGGAGAGTTGCACCGGCTGGCGGGGACGTACGCCACGGACGAGGCGACGCTCGCGCGGCTGGCCGACCTGCAGGACCGGCTGGCCGCTGGGGAGGCCCGACTACGGGCGATCGCCTCGGAGCGGGCGGAGCTCGCCACCGGGAGCGTGTCGCCGGCGGAGGCGGGGGCGGCGCTCGCGGGGTTCGCTCCGGTCTGGGAGGTGCTGACGACCCGGGAGCGGCGGCGGGCGTTGCACCTGGCGGTCGAGCAGGTCGGCTACGACGGCGCCCGGGGCAAGCTGGCGATCCGGTTCCGAGCGCTGGGCCTGCGCGAACTCGGTCAGGCGGCGCCCGCGATAGCGGATTCTACCTCACATCCAAAAGGAGGCCGGCGATGAGCACGGCGAACGGTAAGGCGTTCACTTTCGAGATCGACGTGCATCTCGATCGCGTGGGTCACGGTGCCCGGCAGTTGCTCGTGCCGGGGCCGGCGCCCGTTGTGCCCGTGGGTCGGGTACCGAAGGTGGCGCGGTGGATGGCGCTGGCCATCCGCTGCGACGAGTTGGTGCGCGCGGGCGTGGTCGGCTCGTACCGCGATCTCGCCGACCTGGCCGGGGTGACGCGCGCCCGCGTGACGCAGATCATGAACTTGCTGCACCTGGCGCCGGACATTCAGGAGGCGCTGCTCGACCTGCCGCGGGTCACGGGCCGCGAGCCGGTGCTACTCCGCGACCTGCAGCCGATCGCGCAGGTGCTGGAATGGAAGCGGCAACGAAGGATGTGGAAGAATCTGATGGCCAATCCTTGTGCCTGAGCAAGACTCACTGGATCGTGGCAAGACGACCGCACCGAGTTCAATGCGCCGGCTCCTCCGACAGCAGCCAGTGGCGGACTTTTGACCAGCCCAGGAGCGGGCGAGGCGCAGGGGCGACCGAGTCTGGTTCGTCCAGCCGTCGACCCTGCGCCGCGAGCCGCAGCTCCAGCAATGCAGGGCGGAACCGGCTCCGGAACGGGTCCCGCCGGCCTTCGAGATGATCGTCCGCCCATGCGAGAAAATCCGCCACGACATCCGGTGTGGCGACCGCAAGGTAGAAGACCATCTGGCGCCAGGCGTACGCCGTGTTCTTGAGGCGGATCAGTTTCGCGTGCCAACGGTCGACCTTCATCTGATGCCGGTCGCAGATCCACCGGAAGCAGTTCCTCGCCATGTCGCCAAGCCGATCCTGCAGCGCCTCGCGCAGGTCGAGGCCCACGATGAGCGAAGCGAGGTTCTGCGTCGTCACGATCTGCTGCTGCTCGACGATCATCCCGTTGGTGGCCGGATCCCAGGTTCCGAGGGGCACGCCCGCCCGCGCCGCGCAGTGCTCGGCGAAGGGATCCGTTTGGGAGCCTGTCGACGATTGCCAGAACCATGGACGCGGCGCCGGCTCCTGCGCCGTCGGCAAGGCCCGGATCGCATCGAAGTCGATGCCGTAGTAACGGGCGTAGAGAGTCCCTTCGAGCAGTTCGGCCGCGCGTCTGGCCGATTCGACGAACTTGCCCGAGAACCGGCCCATGAAGATGTCGGCCGCGAGTTCGTCCACGATCGGGATGTCCCGTTCGGCTCCCTTTGCCAGGGCGCGCAGTTCCGCGAGCAGCTTGTTAGGCAGGATCGCATGCGGGAACGACACGAGCGCCACGACGACAAGTTCCTCGAGCGTCTGCCGGGACAGTTCGCGCACCGAAAGGCTCGCGCTCCGGTACTGGTCGATCGCCGCGACCCAGGGGAGTTCCTCGATCTGGACCTGCTTTTCGAGGTTCAGCAGCAGCAGCGAGCGTCGGCGCCGAAACGCCCTGTAGATCGCCGCGTAGAGCCGGCGCAGGTTCGGTTCGGCGATCCCGGCGGCACGGATCCCGGCGGTCATCTGCGGCAGCACCTGCGCCAGGGTTTCGCCGGACGTGACAATGCCGCGCCCGACGAGGACGCCGATGGATTCGTTTAAGCTGCGTTCGACCTTCCTCCGAATCGAGACCGGCACGTCCGTTCCCGGCGGAAGCCTGGTCGCCGTAGATTCGGTCGCGCCAATCGGAGAAGTCGGCGATTCGACGTCGTCAAGGCCGCCGTCCGGGACGTAATGACGGAGACGGGACGCGACGACCGCCGCTACGTCCGCGTGCGCCGGCGCACGGACGGCCGCCTTCTGCCGCCGGCGGGCATCGAGATGGGGATCGGAACCCGGGGCGCCTCGCTTGCGCAGGAAGCATTCGACGATCGCGCGGATCCGACCCACGTCCCGACCGGTCAGCAATTCGGGCGATCGCGCGGCCCGTTCGAGCAGCTTGCGGAGCTGCGAGCTGTGGCCCTTGCTCCGTTCCGGCTTGGAACACAGGCCATGCGCGGCGCGCTTCTCGACGAACTCGGCCGTGAGGGCCAGCGCCCGCGTCTGCCAGCCGTCGGGGTACCGCCGGCACGGCCAGCCGTCGGCCGTCGTTTCGAGGAACAGGGCCACGACGCGGTCGTGAAACGGCGACCAGATTTCGGCGGCCTCCTTCTGGGCCAGAATCCGGCGGTTCGGGCGGATCGCGGAGAGGGAGGCAAGCGTTGCTCGCACGTCCTGCAGATGCACGCGGGGGCCGAAGTCCCGTGGTTCCTTCAGAGGGATCGGAAAGAAGCGAAGCGAGGCGAGGAACGGCGAGAGCGCTTCGACCAGTGTCCGCGCCTCGTCCGCGTGTCCGTGCTCGACGAGCCACGCCACGACCAGCAGCGCGCCTTCCTCCGGGACGGCGACGTCGTACCGACCTGTCTTCAGGAGGTTCCCGAGTTCCTCGATTCCGGCGTCGGTCAGGTAATGCGCGTTGATGCTCAGTCGTTCCTCTCCGCCGACCACGGCTCGCGAACGCGCGATGAGTTCATGCTCGTGCGCCTGAAGCGGGCCGCCGGCCAGCAGTCGTCCGGTCGCGAACCCTCCGGTCACGACTTCCAAGGTCGCCCAGGCGGGAACTTGGGCGAGAGGCGTGCGCGATCCATAGTTCGCGCCGCCGCAAATGATGTTTTCCAGGACACCGGCCCACTTTGCGATCCGGTCTCGGGCGCGGCTGCGCGTCTCGGGATCGTCGTGTCCTTCGCTCGTCCGGAGCGCCTTGGCGAGTTGGAAGGCCGCGTAGCCGGGATTGACTCCAGCCGGTCGGTCGGCACCCTTGTCGTCCTGTTCGCGCTCGTTCATTGGTGCCATCCGCGGAAAAGGGTCCGGGGGCTGGATTTGAACCAGCGCCCTCTCGGTCCAGAGCCGAGCGTTCTACCGCTGAACTACCCCGGAGTGAGTATCAACGAGATCCGATAGATGACCGATTGTCGACAATTGATTCGATGCGCCGCAACCACAAACTTTGGGGTTCGTGCAACTCAACCTAATGTCTCGTAACTCGTCACGGGATGATATCCGTCATCCCGTACCGCGATTCGACCCGTCCCTCGACCGCCGAAAACAGCCAGATCAGTGGTTCGCGGCCCTTGCCCTCCGTACAGCCGTCGATGATGCAGAACGCCAGGAACAGGTTCCAGTCCTGAATCGCCGTCAACAAGGCTTCGAAGCGATCCCGGTTGCACGAACCCTTGGACTTGACCTGCTGGTATAGCGCATAAGGTTCATCGTGGAATTGCACCATCGCCAGCAAGTCGGCGTCGGCACAATGCTCGGCCAAGAACGCCCGGGCGAGTGAAGCGTGGCTCTCCGGATGAGTGATCGGCACGCCGGACTTCGCCTCGGCCTTGAAGCTGTCGTGAACGTGGATCAGGATCTTCAGTTTCCAAACTTCATCCTCGGTCAGTGTGGATCGAAACCGTTTCAGGTTGGTTCCCAGTTCGGCGATGTGGGCGCGCACTGTCCCTTCGGGGTGTCCACGGCGAGGTTCACCCCAGTCGAGGTTGGCGAGGTAGCGGGGGTCGGCTGTGATGGCCGAGAAGATGGCTGGGTAGTCCATGACGGGCTCGTTTTCAGTTCATCACCCGTGCGGTTCGGGACGGATATTCCGTTCCGCATCGGTTGCAATTCGTGGAAGCATGGGATGGTTTCGTGTCCGATAAGACAGGGACGCGCGGAAAAATCGTCGAGTTCGCGCACTACGGACATCGAAATGGGGAATCCCGTTCGGATAGCATCTTTCAACATTCTGGTTTACCGAAGACACCCACGAGCCGCAGGCGATGGGGCACGCACGTTGCGGGACGCTACCGAACACGAAGCCATGGCGTGTGACCGTCGGCCACCTGGCCGATGGCGCATCCGCGGCAGTCATCGCCGGCGCCACGTCGGAGGCGGCCGTCTCGGGTTTTGAACTGGCACGTCGCGATCGTGGCCTGTCCCGCGTGGTCTTCCTGCTGGCTCGAACGGCGCTCGCGGCTCGGGACGCCGACTTCAGCGCGGCACTGTCGCGGATTTCGATCCACGTTCCGCAATCGCCTGGCCTGCTGGACCTGACATCCGGTTTCGCCGCGTCCTTGCAGAGCTGGCACTCTCAAAACCGTATCCTGCGGACCGACTTGGGGCTGATCGGCGAACAGGCGGCGACGGAGTCGATCGTCCGTTGTGTCGGTGATCGCAGTCTGTCGCTGTTCCCGTCACCGGACGCTGTCCAGGATGGGCTGCGAACGCTTTCGACACCCAAGGGTTTCTCGACGCTGGCACACGAGTTCTTTTCGCGATTCACGCAACGGTTCCTGCATTATCACCTGGACCGCGAACTCTCTCAGCATGCCGGTCATAACGGACGGTTTCCAGACCGCAAGGACCGTCGTGATTTCGTAAGAGATCTCGAGATCCATTGCCGCGAGGCCGCGGAGATTACGAGAACTTACGCCTCGGACTGGTATTCCAAGTCGAATTTCACCGCGGGGATCAGCGAACGGCAGGCGCAGACGTTTACGACTGCCTGCATGAAGAAGCTACGGGACGAGTTGGCCATCCGGGGACAACTCAGTGCCTGATCCCCGGCTATTCCTGTGCGGCGGTGTATCCGCCAAGGCGGTGCCCAAAAGCATCTCCAAGGGCGCGCGCATCGCATCGATCCGCATCGGCGAGGGCAATCACCAGATCCACCTGCATACCAGCCGTTTGCGGCAACAACTCCAGACACGACTGACTCCGCTCCAGACCGATCTCCTGGAAATTGCGGCCTGCGTCTACACGGCCGACCAGATGGTCTCGCGCGGCGGAACCAAATCCTTCGATTACGGCGAGCGTTGGCGCCGCGACCAACGGTTCGTGATCGCCGTTCGCTGCCCCGATGTCTGGAATCGGGACGAAGTCAAAAGCGCCTTGCGGGAACTTCTGGAGTTCCTGGGGGACGACCAGTACGAATTCCGTTTCATTCGTGCCGAACAACCGACGAACCCGGATGGCTATCTCACCGATAGTCTCGAACCTTGCGAAGAACCGGAGTTCGAGGACGTGCAATTGTTCTCCGGCGGCCTCGATTCGCTCGGCGGGGCACTCGATGAGATCATGACCGGTCAGCGAAGGGTGGCTCTCGTCAGCCACCGTCCGGTTCGGAATACCGCAGCTCGGCAGTTAGGGTTGGTCCGGGAAATCGGTCACCGCTTGCCGCGCCGCGAATTGAAGCCGTTCCATGTGGCGATCGAGATCAACAAGGAAAAGTACCTCTCGCGGGATTTCACGCAACGACCCCGGTCGTTCCTGTTCGCGGCCATCGCGGCGATCGTGGCCCGTCAACTCGGCAAGAATCGGTTTCGGTTTTTCGAAAACGGAGTCACCAGCCTGAATCTGCCGGTCAGCGCCGAACTGATCGGCGCGCGGGCTTCGCGGACGACGCATCCGCAAACCTTGAAGCGATTCGAGAAACTTTTCTCGATCCTCTTCGACGAGCCGTTTCAGGTCCAGAACCCCTATCTCTGGATCACCAAAGCGGAAGTCATCGGCCGGATCCGGACCTCCGGGCATTCCGATCTGTGCCGTATGACATCGAGTTGCGTCCATGTCCAGATGCAGACGAAGGAACACCCGCATTGCGGTCGCTGTTCGCAATGTGTGGACCGCCGCCTGAACGCACTCGCGGCCGGACTGTCGCCTGAATACGATCCGGCCGACGGTTATGCCAGCGATGTAATCCTCGGAGAACGGACCGGCGCGGACCTGACCTATGTCGAGCGTTACACCGGATTCGCGGTCGAATGGGATGCGATCCGTAGCCCGAGGGAGTTGGCGGCCCGCTATCCCGAGGTCCATTCGATCCTTCCTCACCTCGATGTGGCACCCGAGATCGGCTTGCAACAGATTCATGCGCTCCTGGGACGGCATGCCTTGGCGATCCGAGGCGTTCTCGAAACTCTCGCGATTGACAGGATTTCAAGGCTCGTATTGCAATCGTACCCGGCTCATTCGCTGATGGGGGTGGTCCTGGGTCGAACGGCGCTGGCATCCCGGTCTGGTGGCTCCGATACCGGGAACACGGTCGTACCCGATCGATCCGCTCGCTTGAACGATTTCCCCAGCGCCGATGGCGCCAACTGTCGAATCGTCTGGGGTGATCGAACACCTTGCGATTTGAGGAATTCCATTGAATATCGTCTCGCAGAACGATTGCTTCGTTCGTTCGGCCACTACGTCTCGATGAAGGTTCTCACCGCAGATGTTTGGGACGATCGGCGGGTCGAACTCAATACCGTGCAACGCACGATCAGCAATTTGCGCCGTCGTTTTCGCGAACTCGGCTGGAGCGGAATCGAAATCGATGGGACAACTCTAAGGGGCAGTTATCGCATTCTCGTTTCGCCTTCGGAGTCGCCTGCAACTGCTGGTTGACGGCGGCAAATTCACACGCGACTGCCAATTTCATTTCAGCGTTTTTTCAGCGTTTTTTCAGCGATGTCTCCAACGGTCTTGTGAAGCCAGTTCGCACACTGGGAATGCACAGGCCCAATTCGGGTCGGTGAGCCCTGAGGTGCCACCATGGCAACACGACCGTTTCGATCATCGTCGGATTCTCGTCCTAGCGCGCGGTCTCTCGGTAAACTCTCCGAGCCGCGGCTTCAACTCATCCGATTGTTTCAGTCCTTGAACTTCGGGAAGATCGAACGCCTCGTCGTTCGCGACGGCGAGCCCGTCCTGGATCCCGCCCCGCAGGTGACCCGCGAGGTCAAATTCGGCGGCGAGAACGCTGCCCGCGACGAGCGGGACCTTCAGCAGTACCTCCTGAAGAGCCAAGTGATCGAACTGTTCGAAGAGTTCGATCGCCTCCAGAACGGAACCATCGCCGCGATCGAGGCAAAACATGGCCTTCCGTTTCGAATGATCCTTCAGGAACCGGTGCGCTAACCGGATCGCATTCACGATCGCCAGCCGTGGAACGGAGGCGAGCGGGAGTCGCGACCGGTTCACCGGTTTCCGAACACCTGCCACTCTGGACCACGGCCGGGAGGAACCTCCTTTGGCCGCGCTTTCCCTGGTCGATTCCGAATTCGCCCGCTCGCTGATTCACCGGCGGGCGCGGGTCGTCTGCCGACGACTTTCCGATCGCGACGATCTCGCGCAGGACCTGTTCCTGCGCCTGATCCGCGCCCAACCGCGATTCGACGCCCGTCGCGCGCCGGCGGAACTGTTCCTGTTCGTCGTGGTGGAGCGCGGCATCGTTCAGGCCATTCGAGACCGCAAGCGCCGACACGATCGTATCCCGATCGACCCTTCCGTCGTGCCAGAGGATATTCCCACGCCGGGCGTCGATTCGATTGCGATCGACCTGGCCCTCGACGTGGCCGCGATCCTCGCACGGCTCCCGGCGCCACTCCGCGCGGCGGCCGAGCAGCTGAAAACCCACACGAAATCCGCATCGGCCCGCAACCTCCGGATCTCGCGCAACACGCTGAACACGCGCATCCGCGACCTGCGGATGGCGTTTGAGAAGTACCGATTTCGGAATTCCTGAGATTTTCCCCGACCACATTTCGCCTGAGCGGCGAAGTAGATTGGTAGACGCAATTGCGCAGACTGCTTGCATCCCGTCGATCACGTGCTGGCGCCAGAGGCGAGGTCGTGATGACACTTCGGGTCTCCGGACTCGAAGACCGTCACTCATGAGGTGCCTCGTGGCCGAAACCAGCCCGACCGTCTCCCACGCCGAACCGGTCCAGACTGCCATCCGGTTCCTGACGGCGCTCTTCGAACCGACCGACCGGGTCCTGATCCGCCCGATCGAGACCTGGACCGAACGCGGCGGCAAGCGCAGCCAGGTCGGTTACCAGCAGACCCGGCACTGGCTGGCCGACCCCGAGTACTTGGCCCCGCGGCTGCCGCACCTGTTCGAGGAGGCAGCGACCCAGCGCTTCAACCTGTTCTTCGTCGTCTGCCCCCGCTTCGCCGGTGGCGGGCAGTTCGACCTCGCCTGGCAGATCCGCACCGTGCGCGTCCTCTGGGCCGACCTCGACGGCGTGACAGTCGAGCAGGCCCGACAGCGGATCGTCCGGGACGGTCTGCCCGAACCGACCGTCTTGCTCGGCAGCGGCCACGGAGCGCACGTCTACTGGCGGCTCGATGAACCGTACCGAATCGACGACGTGGGTGATCCACCGCCCGTGCAGATCGAATGGGTCCGGAACGGCGATGGGAAGAACAAACCGCGCCACTACTTCGTCGAGGACGGCGAACGGGTCTACCTGGACTCGCGCAAATACGTGAATCGGCTGAGCGCGAAGGCCGAACGGATGCAGGACATTCTGGTGGGGCTGTCCCGGGCGATCGGCGGTGACCATACCCACGATCTGGCCCGCCTGCTGCGGATCGCCGGGACGCTCAACCGCAAAGACGAGCGAAACGGCGTGGCGCCGAAGCCGACGGAGTTGGTGATCTGCGAGCCGGACCGGCGGTATCCGCTCGCGCAGTTCGAGCGATTTGTAGCGGCCGCGCCGGAAGCGGAGCGGAGCCGGCAGGTGGCGCAGATGCCGCTGCCACAGACGCGGCGGCTGACTCCGACAAAGCGCGACAAGCTGGAGGAGCGGCTGGCAGCCTGCGCCATCGCACCTGCCGGTGGGCGCTCCGAAGCGGACTTCGCGTTGTGCTGCTTCGCGGTCCGCAACGGCGTCGACCGGACGGAACTCTGGACGCGCGTGCAGGGGGTGGGCAAGTTCGCCGAGCGGGGCGAAGACTACTTCGCGACGACCTGGGCAAACGCCGAACTCGAAGTGCGGAATGATCTGTACGAGCAGGTGCGGAAGGACGCGCCTCCCCCGCTGGCGCCGTCATGCCCCATCGGAGAGCCGCTATCGTCGGATGCCGGAGTCACATCCGGTGAACCGTGCGGTGGCGATGACGGTCCTGGTCCCGAGAGCGCAAGAGAGCGGCCCACGATCGAGATCGTGCCCGCTGTCACGCCGATCGCCGAGACGCTCGCGCAGATGACGCATCATTTGTTGCAATCCAAGGAATGTTTCACGCGCGCCGATCAACTCGTCCGCATCCGCAACGACGCGGTCTTCCCGATCCTCTCGAACGCTGAATTGGCCGGCCTGATCAGCGAACTCGTCGAGTTGCGATTCATCGACCGGAACGGCGGCAGCTTCAAACCCCTCCCGACGAGCTACGGCTCAACCTGGCTCCACAACGTCCGCGAGCTCACCCGCCTCCCCGCAATCGCCCTCTTCACGCGCAACCCGGTCTTCACCGAGGACTGGCGATTGGCCACGAGCGGCTACGACGCCGCGAGCGGCATCTACTGTGCCGGGCCGGCCGTCGAACCACGCGACGACACGGCGCACCTCGACGCGTTGCTCGCCGACTTCTGTTTCCGCACGCCCGCCGACCGGGCCAACTACTTTGGCATGCTGCTGACCGTCGTGCTCATGCCCCGGTTCATCGGCTCGAAACCGGCGGTCCTGTTCAACGGCAATCAGCCAGGCCTTGGCAAGAGCATGCTCGCGCAGGTCCTGGCCATCCTCCGGGACGGTCACGCGGTCGGGACGGCCAGCTACACAACCTGCGACGAGGAGTTCGAAAAGCGTCTGGGCGCGATGGTCCGCGACGGTCTGACCACGCTGATCGTCGACAACGCCAAGACCGGGCGGGCCGGCGCCCGGATCGAGTCGGCCTGCCTCGAACGCTCGATCACCGACGCCCGGCTGAGCTTCCGGCTCCTGCGGTACTCGGAAAACATTCAGGCCGAGAACTCGCATATCTTCGCGATCACCGCCAACAGCGCCGAGGTCAGCCGCGACCTGCTAACCCGCTCGGTCGTCGTGAACCTGCACCACGACGGCGACCCCACCCGCCGGACGTTCACGATCGAGGATCCCGAGGGGTACGCGCTCGAACACCGCAAGGCGATCCTGGGCGAGTTGGTCGGTCTGGTGAATCGCTGGATCGACGCGAGACGGCCGCATGCCGCGCACCGGTCGCGGTTCAACAAGAAGGGCTGGGCCAATATCGTCGGTGGCATCCTGCGGCACGCCGGCATCGATGGGTTCCTGGCCAATGCCGACGAGGCGGCGCGGGAGCACGACCCGGTCCGCCGGGACTTCGCCGAGTTGGTCATGCTCCTGACCGACCACCCCCAGGGAACGTGGACCGGTTCGGAACTCGCAAGTTTCGCGGTGGAGCAAGGTCTGTTCGACGACGAGTTCCGGAACACGACACCCCGGGCGCAGGCAATCCGCATGGGAATCCTGGCCACCAGGTTCGTCGACGAGCCGTTTCCAATTCGGGGCGGTCGCGTGGCGACCTTCCAACGCGGCACGGACCGCAACGGGACGGTCTATCGCATCGACATGGCGGCCCCGGACGATGGGATCCCGGACTGACTTTCACGTCGCGGCCAAATCCGATTGCTTTCGCGATCGAATCGTGTCACCGGATTCGTTACGCTCCCATCCACAGCCCACCGACGTCCGGTAGATCGTGTTGCCTTCAGTCCACAGACCGATCCCCGCGACGAAAGCCCTTCCCAACAACGCTTGCACGCTCTTTCGCTAGACCCGTCTCGAATCGCAAACGGTCCACAACATGTCGTTCAGACCGAGACTTCGGTCGCGCTCCTGTTTCATCTTCCGCAGAAGAGCCAAGGAACTGCGGATAGTGCGGATAGATGCTGGAAGTTGATACTTGCAACTATCCGCACCTTAAACTGTTGCAATAAATGTGTTTGCGTCTCCGTGCGGATAGTGCGGATAGTTTCACGCACACTGTATATATGCGCGTACGTCATGCATGTATGTGTGTGGAGATTCCTCTCGCGCATGCGTAGGGTTACCCGAAATCATACCGCACTATCCGCACCCGTCCGTAATGGCTTTCAAGGCAAGGACTTAAAGTGCGGAATGTTGGCAAACTCAACATCCCGCAACTATCCGCACTATCCGCACGCAATCCTTCGCGACGAGGCAACAGGAGTGTGCAATTTCTGACGAGGGCGTAGCCGTCGGTGTGCGGGGGGGGGCACAGAAATTTCACGGTTCCTTCCTGCCGAGATCCGCTTTTGTCGGCACCCGGAACGGCCAAAGACTTAGACTGAGTTTGTTTTACCACTTGCCTCGTAACGACTTACGTCACAACCGGCGCACACGTCGCACTATCCGGCACCACCGACCTTGTTTTCAAACCGCCGAACTCGAAAGATAAGAGCAGCAGCCGACGGGACGCTTTGCGTGCCTGTGCGGTGGGCAGAGAACGACCTGGCGACCCCGGCCGGGCGGAACTGAACAGCAACTGTTCCTTCCGAGGTTCCTGCCCGTGGCTGCTGCCCCGTCCACCCTTTCCTTCGCCGTCGAACTCCGAACGATCGACTCGATCCGGCCCTACCCCGACAACCCGCGCCTCAACGATGCCGCCGTCGACGCAGTGGCGTCCTCGATCCGCACGTTCGGCTGGCGCGTGCCGATCGTCGTGGACTGCGACGGTGTGATCGTCGCCGGTCACACGCGCTTCAAGGCGGCCGTGAAGCTTGGCCTCGCCGAGGTACCGGTCCACGTCGCGGCGGAACTCACGCCGGCCCAGGCGAAGGCGTATCGACTCGCCGACAACCAGACCGCCAGTCTCGCGAGTTGGGACGACGGGAAGCTCGTCGCCGAACTGCTCTCGCTCCAGGAGCAGGAGTTCGATCTCGGCCTCACCGGCTTCACCGCCGACGAGTTGAGCGAACTGCTGGCCCCGGAACCGAACGAATTCGCCGGCGACCCGGACGACGTCCCCGAACCACCCGTCGAACCGATCACCCAGCCCGGCGACCTGTGGCTTCTCGGCCGGCACCGGTTGCTCTGCGGCGACTCGACCAAGGCCGCGGACGTGGAGCGGCTGATGGCAGGCGCGAAGGCGGACATGCTGCTCAGCGATCCGCCATATGGTGTGGCCTACGTCGGCAAGACCAAGGACGCCCTGACCGTCGAGAACGACGCCCTGGACGAGGAAGGCCTCTCCGCGTTGGTGTCGGCCGCGTTCGACCTCGCCCAGGCGCACTGCCGGCCCGGCGCCTACTGGTACGCCACGGTGCCCGCAGGGCCGCTGCACCTCCTCTTCGCCCACGATTGGAAACGGCGCGGTATCCTGCGGCAGATCATGGTCTGGGTCAAGGACTCGATGGTCCTCGGCCACTCCGAATACCACTATCAGCACGAGCCGATCCTGTTCGGCTGGATCCCTGGCGACCGCCACAAGAATGCCGACCGCACGCGGACCACGCTGTGGCAGTACGACCGACCGAAGGCCAGCCGCGAGCATCCCACTATGAAGCCGGTCGCGCTCTGGTCGCAGGCCATCACCGACGGCTCACGGCCGGGCGAGTTGGTGTACGACCCGTTCCTTGGTTCCGGCACCACGCTCATCGCCGCCGAGCAACTGGGGCGCACGTGCTGCGGCATGGAGATCAGCCCGCAGTATTGTGACGTGATTGTCCAGCGCTTCGAAACGCTCTCCAGCACGAAGGCGGAACGGGTGCCCACTGGGGATGAGGCGGAGGTGCCCGCGTGATCTACCTCGCCTGCCCCTACAGCCACCCCGATCCCGCTATCCGCGAGGCCCGCTTTCAAGCCGCATGCCGAGCCGCGGCCAACCTCCTGCTTGCTGGCGAGTGCGTCTTCGCCCCGGTCGTGTATGGCCACCCGCTCGTCGCGATGGACACGCCCGGCGTGCCGGGCGACTGGAACTTCTGGTCGCGGCTCGACCACGCGATGATCGAACGGATCGACGAAGTGCGCGTGCTGGCCCTGCCCGGCTGGGACACGAGCGTCGGCGTCCGCCAAGAAGTCCTGTCCGCGCGGTCGCTCGGCAAGCCGGTGACGTTCGTGACCCCCGCGAACGCGGCACTCGCCAAGGCAACTCCGGCCGTGGCCACCGGTTGGCCGACGTTTGGCCCGCGGGGCGGCGATCGGTTGAGCGGGCGGGTCGTGGCTCGCTGACGAGACGAAGCCCCGCGTGGGGCCTCGTGAGGGGAAGCGTGGGGCCGCGTTACGACGCGGGGGCGAGGTCCGCGAGCGGCAGCCAGACGCACCCGCCGTCGGCGAGCCGGAGCTCGGCGAGGATCGAGTCGGCCCAGGTCCCCTCGTCGAACCGGCGGACGACGCCGGCGTACGAGCCGACCCGGCAGACGGCACGCTCGCCGATCGCCAGCGGGACGCCGACCCGCTCGACGCAGCCGGCGCACAAGGGCGTCCCGCTCGCGTCGGGGATCGTGGCGGTCGGGGTCGTTCCGCAGGCGACGCACGCGGTCGCCTCGAGGGTCGGGCATTCAGGGGAAGCGGTCATGATCGGACTCCGGGGTAAGGATACGGCCGGCGGTCGATCGCCGCGGCCACGACACATGAGCCATGCGGTTGGCGACGCATCAACTCAATTCCGGCGTGCCCGTCTCGATTCCGGAAACTTCTGCCGGCGTCGAATCTGCCGCTCGCGCCGTCGCCGCAAACAGGCCCCGGCCGGCCTTGCGGAAGCGGGACCCGGTCCCCTTCTTCGCGATCTCGACGCTCATCGCCGCGTGCAGTGTGGCGTGCGGCGTCTTCCCGCCGGGGCTGCTCCACAACCCCCGCGCCGCCATCGCCTCCACGAGTTGCATCGCGGTCATCGGCTCGCGCGCGTCGGCCAGCACCCGGGCCGCGGCGTCGAGAGCGCTCGGCTTCCGGGTGGGCGCGGCCTTCCCGATCTTTCGGTGAGTCCCGGTCTTCGCGGGCGCCACCTTCCCGGGGACGGGCGTGTCGAGAGTGGACTCCACCGGTGTCACCGGCGCGGGCGTTGGTTCCGCCTTCGGAGCAGCCGCTTTCGCGGCCTCCGGCTTCGCGGCCGGCAGGAGCGAGAGCTTCGGCAGGTTCGTCCGCCGGGGCACCGTCAGCGGCTTCTTCGACTTCTTCGCGGTCTTCGCGGCCATGGTCGTCTCCTGGTGGTGGTTCCACCCGCGGATGTGCGGGGAACGGGTCGGGCGCGTCATGACATTACGCGCGCTCCCGCGACGATCCAACGGCCACCGCGAACGAATCGATCGGATTGTGCGAACTTCTGCCGGCGGTGAATCGACTGGGAATTTGAGGCGAAACGGGCCACGAACCTGCCACGGCCTGCGACCGGCTGCCAGATACGGCGTGAGGAGGAGATGACGATGGCGACTTCGTCCGGACGACGGAAGGCCGATGACCGGCTGCTCATGGCGCTGGCCTGCGGCGCCACCGTGGAGTCGGCGGCTCGACAGGCCGGTGTCGCCGAGAACACGGTCTACCGCCGGCTGCGCGAGCCGGAGTTCAAAGCCCGCCTCCGCACCATCCAGGCTGACATCCTGCAGCGCACGGCCGCCGCCCTCACCGCCGCGGCGACGGAGTCGGTCCGCACGCTGCTGGAGTTGCAGAAGCCCGGCACCCCTCCGGCCACGCGATTGGGGGCGGCCCGCGCCGTCCTGGAGATCGGCCTGAAGATCCGCGAGATCGTCGACCTCGAAGCTCGCATCGCGGCGCTCGAGGAGCAACTCGATGCCGACGAGGGCCGCATCGCACACGGGAGCGTCGCATGAGGGCCGCGCAACGTCTGCGCAAACTCGAGACCCGGTTCGAACGGGTCGTCGACGCGGTGAGTCCGATCTGGAGCGATCCCGAGTGGCACGACCTCTTCGCCGAGAAGGGCCGCGCGGGGTTCTTCCGCCGCGAACCCGACTACCCCCGGGCGCTGGCCGAGTACGAACAGGCCACCGTCGCCGCCGAGCGGATCGCCCCCGAGATCGACCCGCCCCGGGACTTCCGCATCCACCACCCGCGTCGTATCCCCCGACTGTTCACCTGGCGGAACGATCCGCGATTCCCCGCGGTCGGTGCCGGCTTCGACTGGCTGGCGGCTCTGCTGGTGCGTGTCCTGGACCGGATGCCGCCCGTGGCGGAGGCCGCGTTCGCCGAACTCGACGGCTGGTTCCGGGAGCACGAGGCGGTCCTATGCGATCGCTGACCGGCCACGGGCCGGCTCGATCCGGGCGACGGCGGTGCGATCCGGCTCTCCGACCTGGTGTTCGACCTGAAGGCCGGGCCGCGCCGGGTCGAGTCGGGCCTCGTCGCCGAAACGGTGCGCCGCCTGCGGACCGCCTTCGAACGCGGCACGCTCGTCGAACCGCCTTCAGCCCCACGCCTCGCGTGGCCGCCAAGGACGATAGTGCATCCGGACGGCGACGGAATGACCATCGTGCTGGACCAGAGCTAATGATCCCATAAGTGGCATATGTGGCGGCACGAGCCGAGGCACGACCGATTACCCAAGCGGAATCGATGTGGTTGGGTGTTGGCAAGCATTCGATGATCCGATGACTTTGGACGACCATCGAGTCGTGGTGTTCACCTACGAGGCATGTTCAATCAACTCTGATGAATCCGCAATGGCCAAATGCTGGACACGTCATGTCCTCAATTTCCACCTTTTGGTACAGATTCGGCACTCTTGGCCCCCGTGATGATTCCACACATCACTATTCCGGCTTCGCTTTGCGCGCCATGTTTAATTCCTTCATCAGGTCGGAGATAGCTAAAGGCTTGGTAAGCGTTTGGTGAATCACCTGTCCACCGGGGCGACTGATAATCAGCCCTGGTCCATCCATCTCGAAGGCTCTCGCCATTGCGGCCCCTGTATCGGTGTTTGTATCCAGGTACACACACACAAAGTCGGACAGCAACAATACCATCTCATCCGGAATCCTTTCGTCTGCTATGGCCGTTCGGTATCCAGTTGGTCCCCGTCCCACGAAGACGACCATCGGCTTCTTTTCGGCAGCAGCCGCTTTGCTGCCTGCAGCGTAGTTCGCCTGCCACTCGATCGGCTCTCGCAACGGGCCAAGGGCCGGGCGATCACCAATGGGTCCAATTAGCCGCGGGGCGACAAGGTCGGCCCCGGTGAGCGTCCAGGCGGCCCAGAAGTACGGATGCGCCGCGCCGTAGTCTTCGCGCCGTTGTGCGATCATCGCGGCTTGGGCGTCGCGCAGCGCGCTCGATTTCGTGCCGCCGGCGGCGAGTTTCGCGAAGAACGACGACACCAGTTCGGCGGTCGCGCGGTCGGGGACGCGCCAGAGCGTCGCGGCGACGCTTTCGGCGCCGGCGAGGTGAAACGCCTGCCGCAGGCCGGCGACGCCGTTGCCGGCCGCAACATCGCCCAATCCGGTTTCGCAGGCGCTCAAGAGGACGAACTCGCAACCGCGCAGGTCGGCCGCGAGAACGTCCAGGCCGGTAAGCACGCCCATGGTCCGTTGGCTTTCTGCGGCGTTGCAACCGGCCATCAGCAGGCCGCATCGCAAGAGCGGATTATCGATCGACGCTCCTCTCCGATCCGGCGAGAAGAACGCATGGGTGCTGAGCACGAGGACGCGCGGGTTCCGCAGGCGGAGTAGCACGTCCGCGGTGGCGTCGTCTTCGACGATCAGGTGCGGGCGAAGGCCGCTGTACTTCTCGAGCTGTGGGCGGATCGTCGCCGCCTCCGCGCGCGTTCCGGGTAATCGAGGGATTTCGCCAAGCGATAAATGCCCTACGAACGCCGTCCGCTGATCGTTCGACCGCCGCACTGGTGCGTGCGATCGACCTGCGTCGAAATTCGGATCGGCGACGATGACGGGATTGTTCGGCCGCACGGGGGACGCCGCCGTCGGCAGCAGTTCGCGCCCCGACACGGCGTACCGGACCGAATGCCGTTCGGCGACGTAGCGGTCGTCGGGCAACGGCAGGGCGGCCCACGGCACGACCCACAGCGCGCCGTCCGGCGACACGATCCAATTCTTCTTCCCCTTCAAGTACGGCAATAGCGGATTCAACACCTTCGCGGCCAGCGCGGCGCCGGCCTCGCGATATTGCTTTTCCGCCTTCGCTTCGCCCTCCTCACGGATGCGCTTGGAGGCGTCTTCCAGGTGTTTCCGTAGCGTTTCGATCCCCTGGCGGATCGGTTCGGCGTCGCCGAGGTCCACCAGATCCACCGCGTCCTTGCGTACGATCCACGCGGCGAAGACTTCCTTGGCCGGCGTGGAATCGTCGAACGGTGTCGTGCGGGGAAACGCCGCTAGATCGACGAGTACGTCGTCGGGGCCGAGATTCGACTGCACGTCCGCCAGCCTCGTCCATTGGTCGTCGAACCGTAGGCCAACGAGTTCCGCCAGTTCGCGGCCGAGGTTGGCTTCGCGCGCCAGCAGAACGTCGATTTCCTTGCGGACCTGGGGAGCCTCCTCGACCTTGTAGCGGCCGGTGGACATGCTGGCGATGAGCGCCCGCGTCGCGCGGAGTTCCTCGAACTTGTCCTTCGCGGAGCCGGTCGACGCCCGCTTCACTTCGAGTTCTTTTTTCGCGAGCGCCCGGAAGGCGGCGCCCTTGGAATTCAGTAGCCATTCGGCCGAGGCCCGCCGCGACTCGGCCCGATCTGCGAAACGCAGCCCTTGCGACATGGCGAGCGCGAAGGATTGGTCGTCCTTCAGGAACGCCGACTGCTCCGCCGGCGACAGATAAGGCAGACTCCTCGTCAGGTAAAGGAAACGGGCCTGTTGTTCTCGATGCCGATAGTCGTCGGCTTCCGCCGCCTGGCCGGCTCGGGCCGCGATCGCAGCCAAACCTCGCAGCGGTTCGCAACTCCGATAATGGCGCTTCCCCAACAGTTCAAAGATGTCGACGGCTCGCTGGTATCCTTCGATTGCCTGCTGGTCCTGAGTTCGACGGGCCTGCAGCCCTGACAGGGCTGTGAGAATCGACGCCAGTCAGAGATGGCACTTGCACTCGGGATTATCCCAGATTGTCGCGGCGCGCTCCAACTGGCGGCGCGCCTCGTCGTATTCCTTCGCGTCGATCAGGACGAGTGCGATGGACCACAAATTGCCGCCCGTGGCGAGGCCCTTCGGGCCGTTCATCCGTTCGCACTCCGCCAACGCCGTGCGGAGTTCCCGTTTCGCGTCCGGGAATCGCCCTTGCTTGACCAGCGATTTGGCGAGGCTGATGCGAAGGGTATACGCATTGTCGACGGTCCGCCCGCTGTTCGAGGCGATCAGTTTGTCGATGCCGGATCGAAACGCCCACTCGGCATCCGCATATCGGTTCGCGACCATGTGACGGTGGCCAAACGCGGATTCGACCCAGGCTTGCTGCATATGATTCGCCGGCAATCGTTGCTCGCAGTATTTTCGATAGGAATCCAATGCGACGTCCGCCCGCGAATATTGTCCACGTTCGATCGCGTACCAGCACTGGTAGTTCATCACATTCGCGGCGCTGGCGGGGTCGGTCGCGTCGTATAGCTCGAACGCCCGGCGGAGACAGGCGTCGGTCTTGTCGAACTCGTGCAAATGTTCATAGTTTTCGGCGAGTTCCTTGTTCACGTTTGCGAGCCGGGATGGCGGAGCGATCGTCGGATTCGCATCCAGAATATCTCTGGCCTTCAAGTACCATTCGTTAGATCTCGCGACTTCGCCGCGACGCGAGCTGAGGTCGGCTAGCGCTTCGAGCGTATCGACGATGCGCAGGTCGTTGGGGGCGAGTTGGGAGGTCCGAATCTCATAGGCTTTCTTGAGCGCTGTGCCGGCCCGGGCGTAGTTTTCCCCAGCCTTGGCCGCGTATCCCAGATTGTGGTGCTGCTGAGCCGCTTCGAGCGAATTCTTGCCATGGAGTTTGATCTGCCATGCCAACGCTCGGTCGTAGGCTTCGACCGCTTTTTCGTATCGACCATTCGCAAAGCGGTGAAGTCCGAGGTCCATCGCGATGATTGCGGCAATGCGATCCTCCTTGCGACGCTCACGCATGTGCATGGCCTGCTCGTAGCGGCGATCCGCCTTGTCAACTTCCTTCGCCCCCTTGTGGAACTCCGCGAGATACCAGAGCGCCGCGGCTTCGGCATCGCTATCCGCTCCCCAATTCGCCGGCTTCTCCCGAAGCATTTCTTCAAACGCTCGAATGCCCCCGACCCAATCCTGGGCGCCCTTGTAACCGTCGCCAATTGATCGCACCTCGTCGCCGTCCTGGCCGCGCGCCGGCGCGGCTAGGACGATGCAGACCAACACCGGCGCGATCCACGTCGTGCGCGTCATCGACGATCCTCCTCATCGTTCAAGGTTGAGCCTTGTAATAGACCACCGCGGCCGTCATCACCGGCGTCGGATCCCATAGCCGCGTCACCCGGCTTACGCGGTTTGGCAAACGCTCGCCTTCGCCGATCAACCCGCGATGCGCACTTTTCAGGAAGTTGTCCAGCGCCGCGTTGTAGTTGTCCTCGCGCGCGTTCTCCTTCGGCGGCGTCGCCATCGACACGATTTCCAGGTGCTTCTCGCGCTCCGTGGCGAGTGCCAGCGGCATCGCCTTCGCTTCGCGAAAGACGCTCACGGTGATCGTGCCGACGTACGACCCGTACCGCTGCTCGTTCACCTTCGACTCGGTTTGCGAGAGAATGCGGAATTTCTCCGACTCGTCCGCCGTCACCTGATAGCCGTCGACGAGAAGGGTTTTGCCGTCCTTCTTGTCGAGCAACCAGCCGAGGCAGTGCGGATCGGGTGCCGTTTGCTTGTAGAGGGTGTTCACGCCGTTCACCTTCACCACGGCCTTGAGCGATTCGTCCCAATTGCGTGTCAGTTCCAGTTCCACCTTCTTCACGTCCTCGCCCGGCTCGGCAACATAGGCGCGGCCGGCCTTGAATTCGTAGGGCTGCGCGCGGCCGTCGTACCTGATGACCAGCGAGAGGGGCGCCTTCTCGTCCGAGAGCGGGTGCGGGCGGTTCGGATCGCGGGCCTGTTCGAAAGCGGCCAAGTCAATTTTGTGGCGCACTTCCTCGACGGCGCGGCGCGTGACGGCCGGTGGAGCATCCTTTTGCTTTTGGGCCGCGTCGTCAATGGCCCGGTGGGCCGACGGATTCGGCGCCGAATAACTCGCGCCGGTCTCCGCCAGCAGGGCCGCGCGGTTCTGCACCGCGAACGGTTTGCCAAAGGGTTGGTGCAGGGTCGGATCGATCAGGTAAAGCTGGATGGAAATGGTTTCCTGATTCGACGAGACCGTTGCGACGCCGACGACGAACGCGTCGACCGCGACCGTTTGCGTGCCCCACAGCAGCGGATATTTGCCCGTGAAGAGTTTGGTACGCCCGTCCGGCGTCAGGTGGTCGGCGCCGTCGATCTTCGCGGCGACGGCGCTCGCGTTCCGCGTCACGCCGATCTTCGGCTCGACCGGCGCGTTCTTGATGAACATCGCTTGCTCGAGTCGGTTCGCCAGGTGCAGATTCAACGTGCCGACTTGATTAGGGAAGGTCTTGCCTCCGTCGGGGGAGACCGAGAACTTCAGCACGCCGACGTTGCGATAGCCTCGCTTGTCGCACTCGCGCATTAGCGGGCCGGCCTCGGCGAGCAACTGCGCTTCGATGCTGGCTTCTGCGGCCCGCAACGACGGCGCCATCAATCCTGAAAGCGAGACCGCGATCGCGATCATTAGGCGGTGCTGGACGTTTCTGCTTCGCATGGGAAACCTCGATGAGAAATGTGACGGGCTTCCGAACGAGTACGCGGTCCGACGCGATTCGGATTCGCCCGGCGACGAAGGAATCCGAAAATCGTGACTTTTCCAAATCCTCGAATCCAGATTCCGCGAGGCCGCGTAGTCTCCTCGATCCCGGTCCATTCCGACTCGCTCGACGACACCGGAGAGAACCCCATGACGACGCGCCCAACCGGCAGTTCCCCCGAATCGCTCGTCACGCTCGTACCGACGGACCATGCGCGGCCGGACGACATCTTGGATCGACCTACGTCGTTCGGCGCATCGGGCATCGCTGCCGGCACAGTGCTCGGCCGTTTCGAGCTGCTGGAACTGATCGGCCGCGGCGGCATGGGACAAGTCTGGAAAGCGCGCGATCCGCTCGTCAAAACCGAAGTCGTCGTTAAACTCCTGCCGCCGGAACTCGTCGCGAACCCGACCGAAGTGCAGCGGCTCATGGAGTCGTTCCGCCGCGTGCTCGAAGTACCGCATCAGCACATCTGCCCAGTGCAGCAGTTCGAAGTTGACGAGCGCATCGGGCCATACGTCGTGATGAAATACATAGCCGGCATTCCACTTTCGGTATACCGGTCGCGGCACGTCAAGCGGCACGGCCGATTCGCCGCGTCCGACGTGGTACGCGTGCTCGGCCCCGTCGCCGACGCGCTAGACTACGCCCACACCAAGGGGATCATTCACCGCGACGTAAAGCCGGAAAACATTCTCGTTCGCGACGACGGCAGCGATCCGCAACTGGTCGATTTCGGGCTGGCGGCGGAGATTCAACGAACCGTCACGCGCGTCAGCCGCACGCAATTCGACGCCTGCGGAACGCTGGTGTACATGGCACCGGAGCAATGGCGCGGCTGGCCCCAGGACGGCGCGACCGACCAGTACGCACTCGCGGCCGTCGCGTATGAGCTGCTGACGGGGCACCCGCCGTTCGACCTGCCGGATGCGCAGATCCTGCGACAATGCGTCTTGCAGGAAGCCCCGCGCGAACTGCCAGGCGATCCCGATCTCTCGGCGGTCTTGGCGCGCGGGTTGGCGAAAACAGCGGCGGAGCGCTTCCCGAATTGCACGGAGTTGATCCAAGCGATCGGCCAGCCGCCGAAGGCCCCGACGAAGGCGATCTTTTCCTCCGCTCCTTTGAATACGCAGCCTCGGCGGCGTCTCGGCACGCCGACGGTGTTGGCTGCCAGCGTGCTCGCCGCCGCCGGCATATACTACTTCCGCACACCGACGGCGCCGGTCGCCTCGACGGCGAATTCCAACGCCCCTGCGAGCAGCGCACCCACGCCGCAATCGCCGCCCGCGCCCACGCCCGCACCTGCGAATCCGTTGCCGCAGGTGCCCAACAATCCCGCGCCGACCGCTACGAAAGCGGTGCCCGCACCGTCCCCGGATGCGCTCGCGGCCGCCGACCGCGATTCAGTCATAAAAGATCTCAACCAGGAAATCGATCTACTCGCGGCACCGGTCAAAGTGTGGCGCGATCATTTGGCAAGCCTCGATCCGCCGGCCGACGCGGCCTCCGCCGACATTCACAAGCGATTGCTCGAATCCCGTGCGGCGCTCGGCGATTTCGCCACCAAGTACTCCGAAATCAGCCTCGCGATTCGCACGAATCCGCCCGCTAGCAAGAAGGATGTTCCCCTGCTGCGGCAGAAGGTCGCTGCCGCCGCCGCGTTCACGATCGTCAATCGCGATGCCGCTTCCTGGCTCAAATCCACGGCGAACGATTATCCCAGCTACGTCAAATCGCTCTCCGCGAGCAAGGAGACGCGCAAGCGCGAACTCGGCACGCTGACCGAAGCGGTGAGGAACAAGTCCAAGGAATTGCTGCGCGCCGCCGAGGCGGCCGACACCCACGGCCACGACTTGGACGGCCCTAAGATCCAGGAGACACGCAAGAAGCTCCTCGAACGCCGCCAGGAACTACGCATCGCCATCGAGGCGACCGCCGACATTGAGCGGCAGGTGGTCGCGGCGCTGCCGCCGGATTCGAAGCGGCTTGGCGAACTCCAGGAGCGATTGCTTGGCGTGGAGCCCGAGAAGGGCGAATGGAGCGAGTGGGCCGAGGAGGTGCGCCCGCTGGCGGCCGCGGTCGAAAAGGCAGTCAAGGAAGCCCGTATCGCCTTCGACGAACGGCAGAAGCGCCTCTTCGACGCCAACATCGAAGCGCAATGGTTCGTCTGCACCGATGCGAGCGGCGCGCCGATCACGGTGGGCGTCGCCGCGAGAAAAAACCTGACCTACGAAGGCAAGACGCCCTTTCTACACGACAACCGCGACCACGTCATCCGCTTCCAAAGAAACCAACAAAGGGCTTATGGTAATTTCAAAGAACTCAGTCACCCGCCTGTCACGATCACGTTTTTGAATGAACAGAAACAGCTCGAAACCGTTGAAATCAACGATGACCAGAACAAGGACCCGTTGGCGTTCCGCTACAGCACCGCTTGCCAGGACAGTTGGAAATTCGCCTACCATGCCGGCACCGAACGCCAGAAGTACGTCCCCTTCAACGATTCGGCTCCCGAGAAAGTCGAAGCCAAACGAGTTGAAATGGTCACGGCCCTTGCGAGTCACCTCAACAAGGTGTACCCGGAACTCCACCTGACCGCTGACGACGTGTTCGTGAACTGGAAGCGCGTCAAGTCCGGCAGCGAGAAGGCCGTGACGCTCGAGAACATGTTCGGCCGCGGGTTCCAGACCGGCGTGCACGTGCCGAAGGAGCCGCCGCCGGGGCTGGTCGGCCAGGGCGACGTCGCGCATCGGGCGCTGGTTTTTGAAGCACGCCGCCTTGCCACCGGCGTGGCGCCCGACCCGACGCCGAAGGCCGCGATCGTCACCGGCAGTTCCTGGAAGGGCCAACTCGATTTCAACCGCGACCCGATGGCGGTGCGCATCAAGTTCACCGAGGTACTGGGCGGCATGATCCGCGGCACCATCGCCACGAGCAGCTACGGCAACGTCGTCGAGACAGAGTTCTTTGGCGGCGCGCAGGGCGGCGACTTCACGCTTATAACCAAGATGAACGCCAACGGCAACGGCGGCATCGAATACAAGGGCCGCGTCAACGGCGACACCGCCTCCGGCACCATCTCCGGCGGGCGCTACAACAGCGGATCCTTCACCCTCACCCGCGAGTGATCGTCGATGGCCGCCACCCCGTCCCTCATCCAGTTCGGCACCAACGCTGCCGTCGCATTCGGCGACAAGGTGGTGGTCGTCGTCGGCCGCAGCCGCGACGTCGACCTGCCCGTCTACGATCCCGCCTGTTCGCGGCGGCAATTCTTGGTCCGTCGCGCAGGGGAGCAGTTCGTCCTGGAACCGCTTTCGGAAAACAGCCCGACTTTCTGCGATGGCGTCCGCGCAACGGCGGCGACACCGATCCGCGAGGCGACGGTGATCGAAGCCGGCGCGAGCCGCTTCCGCCTCGTCGGCGCTGCGGCGGTGAATGCTCCACCGTCGCAGCGCCCGCTCGACCACCACGCCGGCCGCGCGACCGTAGTCGGAACCGTCCCGCTCGACGCCCCTTCCCGAGGCACCACTGCCATTCGATTGCGCGAGGAAATTATCCTCGGACGCGACGAGTCGCTCGCCACGGACGCACTGCCCCACCCACTCGTGTCCCGCCGCCACGCGCTCGTCCGGCGCACGCCCACCGGCGCCGTCGTCAAAGATCTCGGTAGCGCGAACGGTACGTACCTCAACGGCCAACGCCTCGGCGTCGCCATCGGGCTGAACGTCGGCGACAGGATTCAAATCGGGCCGTACGCGTTCCACTTCACCGGCGCGGCACTCGAACCGGCGACGGGCACTGTCGGCCCTTTCCCAAACGCCCCCGCAGCCGACCTGCGGCTCGTCGCGCACGCAATCGACTTCCACGCCGGCGCGGATCGGTTGCTGCACGATGTCTCGCTCGGCATTCGCGGCGGCGAATTCGTCGCCGTCCTCGGCCCCAGCGGTTGTGGCAAGTCCACACTGCTCAAGATCCTATCCGGCGCTAACCCGCCCGCCGCGGGCCGCGTCCTCTTCGATGGCTGTGACCTCTACGCCGCCCCGGCGGGCGCGACGCGCCGTATCGCCGTCGTGCCGCAACGGGAAATCCTGCCGACGGTACTCACGGTGACGGACGCCCTGCGGCTCACGGCTTCACTGCGGCTTCCCCCCGACACCACGCGCGCCGAACGCGACGCCCGCGTCGACTGGGCGCTCGGCGTCGTCGGACTCGCCGAACGTCGAAACCTGCGCATCGCCGCGCTCAGCGGCGGCCAGTTGAAGCGCGTCGGACTGGCGAACGAATTGCTTGCCGAGCCGGGCCTCGTGCTTCTGGACGAAGTGACGAGCGGGCTGGACGAACAGGCCGATCGCGAGATGATGGGCCTGTTCCGCCAGCTCGCGAACGGTGGGCGCGCCGTCGTCGCCGTCACGCATTCCCTGGCCCACGTCGCCGAGTACTGCCATCAGGTCGTCGTGTTGACGAAAGGCGGCCGGCTGGCCTTTTCCGGTCGGCCCGACGAACTCGCCCCCTACTTCGGCATCGATCGAATGGGGGACATCTACGAGCGCCTCAACGATCGCACGCCTGACGAATGGGCGAACCAGTGGGACGCGTCGGGCCGGGTCCGACTCCCGGCCGCGCCCCCCGTACCGCTGGCGGCCACCGTGTCCGAATCGGCCGACACGGCCGACACGATCCGGCACCAGACACCGCTCCTCGTCGAGCGAACGGCCCGCGTGCTGATCGCAGATCGTCTCGCGCTCACTGTCACGTTCGGCCAGCCGCTGCTTATCGCGTTGCTGCTCGCCTGGGTCTTTGGCGACGTGCGCGACCCCGCGAATCCGGCGGCGGCCGCCGCCGCCGCGCGCAGCGTCCTCTTCGTTCTCGCCGTCACCGCGTTCTGGCTCGGTTGTAACACCGCCGCCAAGGAAATCGTTCGCGAATGGGCGCTATTTTCCAAAGAACGGCAATCCCACCTCGCGCCCGCCGCGTATCTCCTCGCGAAGGCCAGCACACTCGCGGTCGTCACGCTCCTCCAGGTGGCCATCCTCTTCGGTATCGTGTCCGAAGGCTGCCACCTCGGCGGGAACGGCACGTCGATGGCGATCGTTCTCGGCCTGGTCGGCCTCGCGGGCGTGTCGGCCGGATTGCTTGTCTCGGCGGTCGCCTCATCCGAAGCGGTCGCCGTCGCGATGGTCCCGGTCATCGTAATCCCGCAGATCGTGATGACCGACGTCTTCCGTCCGCTCACCGGCGCCGCGAAGGTCTTCGCGGACGCCGCGATCTCGACGCACCGCGGCTTCGACGGCCTGCTCACCGCGCTGCCGCCCGACCTCGCCGCCGTCGCCGCCACGCCGGGCGCGACTGTCCGCGCTGCTGCGTTCTGGTTAATGGTGCAATCCATCGCCTTCGCGCTTGTCACCTGGCGCGTACTGGATCGTCGCGGTCGACCCATCGGCGCATCCGTCCAAATACCTATTCGGGGAGGAACACGATGAATCCGATGAATCCGATTCCACAAACGAACACCCCGAAACCGGTCGCCACGCCGCGCCCCGTAACTGTGCTCCCGGCCGCGCCTGAACTCTCAACCGGACCGATCGCAAATCCGGCGCGGCTCACCAACGTCGTGCGCAACGGCCTCATCGCACTCACCGTGGCGGCCGTCGCCGCGATTGGCTGGCAGTTGCAATCCGGCTCCGCCAACGAGTCGAACCATTCGAACTGGCAGCAGGTCCGCGAGGCCTCGGCGCGGCCGCATGGCGAAGTCCGCTGGCAAAGCCCCGACGGAGCTGTCGCGTTCCTGCCGGCCATCGGCTTCGGCGACGACGACCGTGACGCCCCGACCACTGTCGCCGTCCGGGCCGCGCTCCTCGCCGGCGACGATGCCGTCGCGCAGCGCATCCTCGCGGCGGCGATCGCTGCCCCGCCCAATCCGCCGCCATTCCTTCCCCCGTCGGTTCCCGCATCCACGCCGACATCGGCCGCTGCACCTGGACCGGCGCCCGCGCCTGCGACTGTCGCCCCCGCTCCGGCAGTCGCGCTTCAGCCGACGCTTACCGAAGGCATGAAAGCCGAGATCCGACGTGGCGATGCCGACTTCTTCCACCTCTACCTCTACGACTGCTGCGACGAGGACGGCGACATCGTCGACGTCCTGCTCAACGGCCAGATGTTCCAGCAGGTGAAGCTCACCAATCGCGGCGCCACCATCACGATCCCCGTCGCCGCCAACGGTTCGACGAAGGTAGAACTTCGCGGCGTCCGCGATGGCGGTGGAGGCATCACCATCGGTTGCCGCACCAGTCGCGGCCATGGATTTCTCCGCGCCATGACCGTTGGCGAAACTCAATTACTCGGCACCGTTCGCAAATAAAGGAGACGATCGTGAAGGACTTGTTGCAGCACCTATGGAAGAATTCCCGGCTCTTCCAAGTCGTGGTCGTCGGCGCGATAGGCGCGATCGCCTGGAGCCAGTTCGGTCG
This sequence comes from Gemmataceae bacterium, assembly GCA_019636445.1. GTDB lineage: Bacteria > Planctomycetota > Planctomycetia > Gemmatales > Gemmataceae > Limnoglobus. The sequence continues at coordinate 30,273 of JAHBXO010000015.1, forward strand.
CCCATCCGCCCGCACGCCGCCCCCACCTCCGGACCCCAACGCGCAAGCCAAGGTTGGTACGCCAATAGGCGATCTGCCAATACCCGGCGCAACCGAACAAGACATGAAGGACATTGCGAAACAGGGCAAGGGCTTGGCTGGCAACGTCGTTGACGCCGCCAATACCGGCGCGGGAGCAGCGAAGGAGGTCGCCGGATTGATTTGGGATGGAGCGAAGTTCGTGCGTCGACAAGTCGATCCGCCCGCCCCGATGAAGAATCCACCGCTCGATCCTCCGTCCCCGAAGACTCCTTGAAGCCCCATGCGATCGAACCTGCTGCAATCGATTCTGATCCTTATCGGCCTCGTGCTGGTCGCGCAGTTGCTGATACAGAAGATCGGCCTGCTGCCGACCATCCTCTTGCTGGGATTCATCATGCTGTTGCTCGCGGTCGGGCACCTGTTGGCGAGTGGGCACCCGTTGGCCGGCAAGCTCGCCGCGAACAACGCGTCGCGACCGCTTGTGCGCCTGGTCTGCTTGCTCGGCGGTTACGCGATGCCCGCGCCGCCGACCTCGGCGAAAGCGGACCAGGGTGGCCCCGCCCCGCGGACGCCGGCCGATTTCGACTCACTCAATCGCATGTGGAAGGCCCGCATCCTCGGTCAAGACGCGGCGATTGACGCCGTGACGGAAACCGTGCGCCAGGCGATCACCCTGCGCGAACGTCAAAGCGACGTGCCCGGACCGCGCCGTCCGCTGGCGGTCCTCTTCCTTGTCGGCGGCGAAGGACTGGGCAAGCGAACGCTGCTCGAGTCGGTCGGCCGCGCGATCTATCCCGACGGGCGCGTGACCTCGTGCCCGCTCGCGCAGGATGAAGACGTGGCCGCCCGGCTCGCCCAAGCCGTGCAGGCAAACCCCTGCCACACGATGATCCTCGAGCGGCTCGAAGCCGCCAGCCCGAAATCGCTGGAGACTTTGCGGCGCATCGCGGAGACCGGCGAACTGGCCGACCCCACGACCGGCGCGGCGGTGCCGCTCGGTTCCGTCGTGATTGGGCTGACCACTACCGATTCGAAACTGCCCGAACGATTGGGGGCTGGCTACTTGCGCGTCGTGGGCCGCGCGATCCCCTTCGCGGCGCCGGAACCGATCGTCGTCGCACAGGTCGTCGTCAAGCTGTTGGAAGCCGAATGTCGCCACCACCGGCTCGCCCTCGACTACGCGGACGAGTCGATCGTCGTGGATATCGCCGGCCAGTTCGAACCGCGATACGGTTTCGGCGTTCTCGCGGTCCGCGTATCGGAATTACTGGCGCCGGAAATCTGCCGTGCGATCGATCACCGGCACGATCGGCTCGCACTCGTTGAGGATCTCCGATGAATTTGAATATCCCGCCCGAACTCCGCAAGCTCACCGACTTCGGCAAGATCGGCGAAAAGCTGGCGGCATTGAAAACCGGCACGGCGCGCCGCATCGACGAAGCCGAGATGGCCGCCGCCCTAAAACTCCGCGTCCGCGGCCAAGACCCGGTCATCGACGACGTGGCGAAACTCATCCGCGTGGCCTGGGGCAAATCGACGCGCCGCCGCCCCATAGCCAGCCTGCTCTGCCTCGGCCCGCCCGGCACCGGCAAGTCGGAACTCGCCAAAGCACTCGCGGAATACCTCTACGGCGACGAAAAGAATGCCCTCGTGTTCGACGGACCCGATCTAAGCGGGCCGGAATCCAAGAACCACCTGCTCGGCAACCCAACCGGCTACGTCGGCGCCGAACAGGGCGGCAAACTCACGCGGCCCCTCATCGCGAACCCGAAACGCGTCATCGTCTTCGAGGAGATCGAAAAGGCCTATCGCGATGTCTTCGACCTCTTCCTCGCGATGCTCGGCGACGGCCGGCTCGTCGAACCGTCGTCCGGCCAGACCGCCGACTTTACGCAATCGGTCGTCATCATGACCGGCAACGCCGAGCATGAGGCGCTCGCCCGTATCGTGGCTCAGACGACCGACCCGCAGGAGCAGTCCTCCGCCGTCAAGACGCACCTTACGAGCGCGAAGATCTTTCGCCCGGAGATCATGGACCGCTTCGATCGCGTCTACGTCTTTCGCCCGCTCTCCGAGACGATGCTGGCCGAGATCGCGGTGATGAAGGCCGCCGCCGCGGCGCGGGAGTACGGGCTGGAAGTAGTCCGCGTTGACGAGGACGTCGTCGTCGAACTCGTGCTGAAGGCGCTCAAGTTCACCAAGCCGAACAAGGTGCGCGAACTAATTCGCTTGGTGGACGAAACGCTCGGCGAGCCACTGCTGGCGGCGCAGGAAGCCGGGCACGCACGCGTGACGGTCGAACTAGGCGACGCCGGCGTGCCCGTCGTCTGCCCGGCGTGATCACAAACCCACGACGGAGGATCCCATGCCCGCCCCGACCAAAGCCGACGCCCTGAAAGCCGTCACGCAGTTCTCCGTCGAATTGACTGTCGGCGTCGCCGCGATCGTTGGCCTCGATCGCTACGCCGCCGGTTACCGCGACGACGGCTTCGCCGATCCGCTCGCGTCGCAGGACATACGTCTCGCGCTCACGCTCGGATTCTTCGCCGCCGTGCTCTTCACCGGTTGGCTGCTGCTCGCCCCGCGCCGCCGCGCGATGGCCACCGTCATCGAATGGATGTACGACGAGGCGCCGCAGCACACCCTCCGCGCCGCGCGCCAGTGGTGCCGCGCCGTCGACAAACTCGTCAACGTCTGCGTCGGGCTCGGCATGATCTTCGTCAGCGCCACCGCCATTCGCGTGCTGGCGCTCTGGTATCCGTCCCTCGAAACGCTCACCGGCCTAGCTTGGTACGCCTGGTGGTTCGCCGCCCTCGGGCTCCTGCTCATGCCATTGTCCGGCGGCTTCCTCTTCCAGGGCGTGTACCAACAATTCACAGAACTCCGGGATCGCGACGCGGTCAACCTCGGCTACCGGCCGCGCTCGTGGGCCGACCTGTTCCGGCCGACCGATCCTGCCGCGCCCGCGACGGTGTCTGTGCATGGCCCGCTCGCGTTCGACGCCGGCGGGCTGGAATGGGACTGGAAGACGCTCTCCACGAATTGCATCGTCTTCGGCCAGCCGGGCAGTGGCAAGACCGCCTGCGTGCTCAACGCGATGCTCGAAGGCCTCATCGGTTCCGCGTCCCGCGCCGGCCTCTGCCCCGGGGGACTCGTGCTCGACCCGAAAGGCGACTTCGGCGACAAGCTCCGCGCCCTCCTCGCCCGCCACGGCTGGGAAGACCGCCTAAAAGTGATCGACCCCTCGCGCCCCTACCACAGCGAGCGATGGAACCCGCTCGACTCTCCCGACGACCACCTCGAATTATCGGCGCGCGTCGCCGCCGTCATGGACGCTGCCCGCGACAAGAAGGAGGGCGGCAACGACTCCTTCTGGCTCGAAGAGGCGCAGAAGTTCGTCCGCCATTCCATCGTCCTCCTCCGCGCCACGAACGACGCCGAACCCCCGGGGCTGACGCATATCCTCGAACTCGTCCGCAGCTTTGATGCCATCAACGAACGGATTCAGCGGCTGCCGGCCGAGACGTCGGATGAAAAGAAAGCCCTGAGCTACTTCGTCGACGAATGGATGGTGAAGGCCGAGGAGAACCGTTCGGGCGTGCAGTCGTACGTCTCGAACATGCTCGATCCGTTCAGCGTCGAACCGTACGAATCGCTCTTCTCCGGCCGTTCGACAGTTCGCATCGCCGACGCGGTGCGGCATGGGCAGATCGTCTACTTGCGAATGCCGGTGGCCGAGAAGGAGATGATGGCGCGCGTCGCCGGGACGTTCCTCAAGCTGGAGTTCTACCGCGAAGTCCTCAAGGCCGTGAACAAGGACCGGCCGAGCCTGTTCTTCTGCGACGAGTTCCAGGTGTTCATGACGACGGGCGCTGGCAAGGGGGACGCCGAGTTCTTCGAACGCAACCGGCAGAGCAACCACGTGAACCTGATCGCGACTCAGAACCTACCGGCGCTGACGCGGCACACGCCAAACAACAAGGAGCCGGCGATGAGCCTGCTGGGCAACTGCGCCACCAAGATGTTCCTTCGAAACACCGACCAGGAAACAAACAAGTACGCGTCGGACCTCTTCGGCCAGGAGGTCGTGACCGTCGGCGGGCGCAGCGTGGCGGCGGGCGGCGGGCGCTTCGGCTTCATGGCCGTCAGCACCACGGCGAACGACCAGTACGACCAGGTCGTGCGCGTCGAGGTCTTCCCGCAGCTCGCGATCCCGTCGCACCGCGCCGCTCAGGCGGACTATTGCGAGGCGATCGTCCATGCGGCCGCGGGCGCGGTCGCCGATCGACGCAAGACGCGCTGGCCGTTGCACCCCATCACCACGGGAGGGTAGGCGATGTTGTGGTTCCTCATCCGCACCGCGGCGATCGCGTTTATCCTGTATTGCCTCTACGTTTACGTCACCGACAAGTCCCACGCGGTGCAACGCCACTTCGCGTGGATGCACCCGGAGATGAAAGTCTGATATCCCTCACGGAGATTCTGTCATGGGCGATGGCATTGCGAAATCGACTTCCGTAGACGACCGCAAGAAGTCGGACTCGGAAACGAACGAAGTCAAGAACGTGAAAACAGCGCGGAAGTTCCTGGAATCCCGTGTTCCGAAGAGCGAAGTCGACAGCCACCTGGAAGGCATTAAGCGAAACGAACGAGTCGAAGTCGTCACGCTCAAGCGCGGCCAGGTCCTACAGCGTTATGATTTCCCGAATACGAAATCTACGGTGAACCCAGGGGGTATGTACTTCACCGAGCCAGGCACATCCGTCCAGAAGACTGGTACTACTGACGTCGGCGTTTCAAAACCATCGGACCGGAAATTGGATCTCTTTATCGTTCGGGAAGATGTTCAGGCACTGAAATCGACCGCGGCGGATTACGGCCGCCCCGCCAAGGGCTTCAACGACGCGGGCCTCCTGTATCAGGGCGGGGGCACGCAATACTTCGTCGGGAAGAACGATCTCCAGAAGATCGAGCGAATCGTCCACAAGGATCACGCGGTCAATGCTTCCGCGACGCCCGCCGCAGCCAACGTCGACGCACAGCGTGCGAAGTCGCAGCGTCTTGCGTCGGCCGCGCGCGAACGTGGGACCGCGACTAGTATGTCGACCACATCGAAAACCGCCTCGCAGAAACAGCGATCCGCCTCGGCTGCACAGTCCAAAAGCACAAATACCTCTATTGGCCTCCGGAAATCGAAGTGAACGACGCAGTCGCGTGTCGTAATAGGAACTCGCTCCACGACCCGATGCCGCGTTTCGGACCCGGATCGATGCCCATCTCGCGGAGGATGTTGATCACGGTCGAACGACTCACCGAACGGATGCCGAGCTTCTTCAACTCTCCCAATATGCGGCTATAGCCCCAGCCGGTCTCGCGAGCCAGCCGCAGCACGAGATCGCGAACCGATTCCTCCGTCCGCGGCCGACCCGGCTTGCGAGCGCCCCGCTTCGGCTTGCCGCCTTCCAGCGAACGAACGTCCGCGGCGAGACGATCGTGATGACGCCGCCGATGGCCGAGCCGAGCTTGCGTCCGCACCTCAACAACCGCGACCGCTCGCGAGGGGTGAGAGTGATCCACTCCGGCAGCTTGCTCCTGAAGGATCCGATTCTCTTCGCGGAGGAATTCGACGGTCTGGCCGAGTTGCTTGTCCGTGAGCGTGGCCAAAATGAGCCAGAGCGGCTCCAAGAGGCGGGGCATCGAGAACTCGTGGATTCCAAGGGAAACGCGGCGGATGACAGAGTATTTGCACAGCGCCGATGGGTAAAGGAAATCGCGGGAATCGGCCACTCAATGTCGCGCGCTTGTTAACCCGCCGGCCATTGAGTTTTGGCATGTACCCGATTTGCCCCGCCGGTTAACACAATTCGAGAGTTTTTGGGTTCGTAGAGTATCGCAGTCGGACACCGGGCAAGATTCGAACTTTCTCGCGCGCGAGTCGTGCCAGTGCCCTTCCATTCACGAAATCGCTGGTATTTCAAGGCGAAACGCGATGTCTCTCGCGTGTCTCGGTGCGAGAGTCGCGCACGACGAGTTCGAAACCTGTTCTACCCGGGGAGTTTTCTTCAGCGGTCCCTATGTCTCCGCATTCGTCCTCGTTCGCCTTCATTTCCAGCAATTTCAGCGTGAACGGCTTCGGTGAAGTTTCGTCAGCGGTCCTCACCGGTCCGCATGCGTCATCACCGGTTTGGGCATGTTTTTGACCATGGCGCGACATGTTTTTGCACATGTCGTTTTCGTCCGGGATCAGCCGAGGCATTTTCTCGATCGCCTTGCCCCGGTCGGCGAGTTGAAGCCGGCCGTACGTTCGCAGCGTGAGTTTCGGGTCTTTGTGCCGCATGAAGGTCATCACTTCCCGGAGCGTGGCGCCGCCAGCTTCGAAGAGCACCCCCGCAGAGTGCCGGAGGGAGTAGAAGGATACCGGTAGTGCCCGGCCGTCTCGTCCGGCCTTCGTGTGCGGCAGCCCCGCGCCATCGAGGTCCACGCGGATGAGGTCGGCGGCTTTCTGGTACCAGTTGCCCGGCCAGACGGGCGCGTCGAATTCCTTCCCGCACAGGAAGTCCCGTAGAGTTTCTGCCACGTCGGCTGGTACAGTTTGCTCCGCTGTCTCACCGTTCTTCGTCCGTTCGAGGCGAACGTGCGGCGTGTCGTCGTCGAGTCGGAAGTCGGCCACGGTCAGCCGGGCGAGTTCGACAGGCCGGAATCCGGTCGTCGACGCCGTGAGGTACAGCGCCCCGCGCGCAGTGCCGTCGAGGTCTCGCACGATGGCCGTACTGGCGAACGCCGCGGCGATGAGACGCCGGAGTTCCTCGGCGGAGAGGATCGCGAATTCGACGCGGCGGTCCTTTTCCGGGTCGCCACCGGCGATGTTCTCGGCTGGGTTCGAGGTCAGGCGATTGTTACGGACCATCCACGCGAAGAACTGTTTAACGGCCGCGAGGTATTGATTCGCCGTCTTGGTCCCCATCCCCCGCCTCCGCTTGGCGAGCAAGGCCGCGGCGGTGGCTTTCGGGTAACGGCGGGCCTTGCCCTGCCCCTTCGCGGGAAGCCGATGGCGCTTCACCAGCGCGGTAATCGACGCCAAGCCGACGCCGAGCAGCCCGGCCAGTTCCATCTTCGTGTACTCGTCCTTCGTGAGTTCGGGGACCGGTTTGTCCGACGGTGCCCGGATCGCGGCGAGGGACTGGCGGACCGCGGCCTCGGTGATGTCCTTCGCGAAGACGGCTTTCGTCCCGGCGAGCACAAGGCGGGCGTTGCGGACCGTCTGCGCGACGTGCTTCGGCGTCGCATCGGTGGCCGCGAGTTCGTCCCGCCATTCGACCAGATGTTCGATCAGCGGGCGGGCGCGGTGGCATTCCGTAGGATCCACGACGCCTGCCTTTTCCAGTTCGATCTTCGTGAGGAGTTGCCCCAATTTGATTTCGCTGGCGGCTTTGTTCGTCGAGAATGGCACGCGGCGAATCCGGCCGTCAGCGAAAGGGACGCGGGCGTACCACTTTCTCAGCTTCTTGGTCTTCCCGGTCCGCTTGTCTTTGTAACTGGGTTGGTAGAGCTTCGGCATTGGTCGTCGCTCCGTCGTCGGGTCCGGAATGGTATAGTCATCGGCGGGGTCGGTCTACGTCGTTCGCCGGTCGAGTATCGCTTTCCAGAGGTGCCCCCATTCGGCACGTTCGGGACAACCGCGCCGGCACCATTCGGCGAGTTCATGGCGGTTCCAGAGAACAGCCCCAGCGATCTTACGTGGAGCGGGGTTGAACCCCGCCGCCGTCCACCGATCCCATGTCGCCGGCGAGACGCCGCAATACGCAGCCGCGTCGTCGCGTCGAAGGAGGCCGGGCGGAACGGCACGCTTCCGCTGGGTTGGCTTCTCAGTGGCGTTCACGTCGTTCCTCCGTGGGGTCGGTCAGGGAGTTCCTCGGCCCGCACGTCAGCGGGCTTCGTGCCGGTCTTCAGGTCGCAGGCCCGGACGCAGCGGAGGCCGAACGAGCGAAGCAGCGTCTTCAAGGCGAGCCGTAGCCGGTAATCCGCATCGCGGGCCGGCACGCCGGGGCGCTCGAGCGGTTCACGGCCGGGGTGCAGGATCAGCAGCACGTCGGGCGGAGTCATGCCGCACCCGCTTTCCGCGAACATGCGGGAGACTTTGCTTTTCGTCGTCGGCCAGTCATCGGGGTTGCTTCCAATTCGCGGGGTTCAGGATCATGCGGGAGTGCGGGAGTGTCCCCCTTAAGGGGGGACAACTCTCCCGCATGATCTCCCGCGTGTTCCTTCACTGAACCGGGATCATGCGAACATGCGGTAATATCATGCGGTAAATCTGACTCTCCCGCATGATCGCCGAATAGGTCCGATTGCGTCTCCCCCGATGGCCGACGGTAGCCTGTCACGTCCCGCGTGGCGTTCTTCCCGACGGTTTTTTTCCAGTCGTGGTCTTCGATGAGTCCGTCGTCGAGCATCCGATCAATCGTGTCGTTGACGCGCTTGGACTGCCAGCCGGTGTGTAGCTTGATCGCGTTCGCGGTCGCCGCCGGTTGTCCCTTGCTCAGTTCCGACTCGATGGCCTTGAGCACCGCCTCCATGTCCGCCGCCATCTTCTCCCGCACCTTTGCCGCCGCCTTCGCTTCACGATCTTCGGCCGCATCCTGCCGCAGTTCCACTGCGTCCACAACGGTAACGTCCCAGTACCGCCCGCCGAAGTTGCGGTCGGTTAATCCTTCGGCAATATCCACGGCGTAGAGTCCGCCGTGGCCGGCGGAACCGCCGACGGAAAGCCAGAGTTTGTGGTTGCCGTCATGTGTGTATTTATCGCGGCGGTTGGCGAGCCAGAATTGACGGGCAAACGCATCGAAGCCGGAGTAGGCGATATGCTGAAGGTCCATCTTTTCGCCGGTCGTAAGCCCCCGGTTTGCGTGATGGACGATGAGCGGCGTGATGCCTTTCGGCACCATCATCTCCGCGACGGATCGTAGGCACCGCCCCACGTCGAATATGCTTTTCTCGTCCACTTCGCCGAGACAGAGATAGGCCGGGTCGAGTAGCACCGCCTTTACGCCCCGGTCTTCGAGGCCCAGGACGAATTCCGCCACCGCCGCCGGTTGATCGAAACGCGGCACGTTGAACGTCCAGACGAGTTGCCCCGTCAGGTCGGCCGGCGTGATGCCCTTCGACTTGCAGACTCGCCGCATTGTTCCCTGTAGCGTGTTTTTCCCGCTTTCCATCGACGCGATGGCAACTTTGATCGGTGCAGGGACATGGAACCGGCCGAGGAACGGCAAGCCCGCCGCCATGCTAATACAAGCATCGACGCCGATGCTCGTTTTCATGCTCTTCGTTGGCGCGGCGAGAATTGCCGGTTCGTTGGCGACGAGCGCGCATTCAATCAGATATGTTGGCCGATAGTCGCCTTCGTCGAAATCGGCGGAGTCGATCCAATCGAACCGCGGCCGTTCCGGTTCCGTCATCGCCCCCCCCGAACTGGCCGACGGTACCGGCGTGTTGTTGCGGGGCGCGTCGAGCAACCAGCCTTGCGGTTTGCCGATGCCGCCCTTCGCCGCGTCGTCGAGCTTGTGCTCGATTTCCTTTTCGCTCCACGGTGGAGAGCATCGTGCCGAATACTCGCCCATGAGTTGGCGCGCCGTCGCCCGGTCGAGACAGTAGCCCCAAACGAGTACAGACGCCGCCCATAGGCACGGATTGCTTCCGTGTTCGCCGTCCACGCCGCCGGGGATCTTGTCGAGGTACGCCCGTGCCCGCCGCAGCCGGTCGGAGTCCCCTATGTCGAGGGTCGATTGCAGGGACGGCGTAGCCGGTGCCGGCGTCGAGGGTCGCACCACAAGGTAGAGCAACCATTGCGGCGCGTCAGTGATCGGTAGGTCCGCCGCGACGTTATAGACTCCGCGATCGGTCCGGCTTGGCGGAAGTACCAGATAGCCGCCGGTGCCCCTCGCATCGAGCGCCATCCCATTTATGCCGGCCCGGTTCCGTACGTCGATGCCCGTCGGCATGTTGAAGATGAAGTGCCCACCGCCCCGTGGTGAGAGGTGAACGCGGGTCGGCGGGAGTTCGCCGAACTGCGATTGCAGGCTGTCGAGGTCAGTGTTCCCGTCTTTGCCGGTTTCGGTGTCGAGATCCACGTCGAGCGCCCAGACGCCCGACGGCGCGCCGGTCGCAAGCCCGATGTTGGCGTCTGGCGTCGTGGTCCACCACCGGCGGATGGTATCGGCGTCGGTCGTCGCCGCCTTGTGTCCGACACTTCCGGCTGTGGGGACTTTGGTTCCCGGTGCGAGCGGGAAAACGGCCCAGCCCTTCGCCGCATATTCCAGCGCGGCATCCAAGAATTGATTCGCTTGGGCGGACATAGTAAAATGTCTCGGTTGGGTCGATGTCGTAGGTGAGTTGCGATGACTTGCCGGCCGCGCCTCATCACAGGCACGGCCGGCGTCGCTTAGCCCGCTCATTGCTCTCGCTTCGAGTCGCGTAATTTCTCCCAAATCCTGACCCATTCCTCTCGTCTCGGGCAGCCATGCCGGAGCCAGCATCTCACTTCCTCCGCGATCCATCGCCGGCTCGCCCCAATGCGCACCGACTGTGGAATTCGCCCCGCGTCGTCGTCCCGCTCAATGCTCCGCGCGCTCCGGCCGATCAGTTGACCGACCCCTTTGGCGTCGAGCGTGAGACAACGGCTGTCGTGAAATGTGTCCATTTTGGCTTCCCCGATTCGTCCGAATGCCCCCGTGGCGGCTCCAGTCTACCCGTGGCGATAGCTGCGGCCGGATGCTGGCGGGTTTGGAAATCGAGCAAGAAAATGAGAACGAGAAGAATTGGAATCAGGAATCGACAAAGGGCGTTAGCGTGATCAGAAATGCGATTTCATTGCCTTGACTTGGAACATGTTCTGGCGAACCCCTATCGATTCGCGCATCGCCTAAATTACTTGACGACTCCGTCACACACTCGATGCCTTTTGTTGCCTTTGAGAAGAACGTCATATGACCTATGTCTATATTCATCAATTGCTTGCGACGTGTAATAAGATCGATACACCGCAGTGGCAGTCCCAAAAAAGCACCGGAAATGTCAGGGTTTGTGACACGATGATTTCGACTTCCGGGGCCATTCCTTGAGCAAGGCAACGGTTTTCCGGCATCCGCGCTTGCGTCGCTGCGACACGGCCTCCCGCGTGCGTTGGGAAGCATATTTCAGCCGGCCGCACTTCCGGCAGACCAGGACCGATCGCGGCGGGACGATATACAGCAGATCGACGCGCCGTTCGCACTTCGGGCACCGGAACCACAAACGCCGGCCGCCTTTTGTGATAGTCGAATAGGCCATCGCCACTTCATACTCGGCCGTCGGTACCAAGCGGTTCTTGGGAGAGTAATGGCGGACCATAATCCGCGTGGTTTGCCGCCAGCCGAACCTGCGAAGGAATCGCCATTCCACGACGACTGCCCCCACTCGTTGGCGGCCACCCAACCAGTCGAAGTAGATCGAACACCATTGCACGGTGCCGGCATGGAGCGCCTGCCCGACCGATTCCACCGTTTTAGCAGCCACGAAATGCACCCGACGACGGGATCATGATCGAATTCGCTTCAACCATACCAAGAAGCAGGGGCAGGGCGGGATGCTTGCTAAATGCTCGCTGGGAACTTCGTCGACGTCTCAGGGTTGGCCATCAGCACTCTGACGACGCACGGAAACTCACGAAGCGAGCACGCGCGTCTAACGATCTACTTCGTCGGCCAATGGAAAAGTGCGAGGTGCGGTGGCAAATCTTGAAAATTATTGGAAGTGATCATTCCGATCGAATACCATCGTGATCCATCAGCAGATTGTTCATCCGACCATGACATTCACAAGCTACCACGCGAAATACTTCGCCCACGATTTGACCCGACATGGAGCGGCTGGATTAGACCGTTTGTCGCTCTCGTTATTCGATGCCTCGGTCGATCTCAACCCGCACCAGATCGAAGCGGCGCTCTTCGCTCTTCAGTCTCCTTTGTCAAAAGGAGTCATTCTCGCCGACGAGGTGGGCCTAGGGAAAACCATCGAAGCCGGAATTGTGCTCTGCCAGTACTGGGCAGAACGAAAGAGGCGAATTCTCGTGATTGGTCCGGCCTCGATCCGCAAGCAATGGGTTCTCGAACTGGGCGAGAAGTTCAACTTGCCCGCAGTGGTACTGGACGCGAAAGCCTACCGAGACATGCGTCGGGCCGGTCGTTCACCACTTGCGGAGAAGGCCATCCTCGTCATGTCGTTCAACTACGCCAACGCGATCCGAGAAGAACTCAAAACGATTGCGTGGGACCTGGTCGTCGTCGACGAAGCCCACAAACTCCGCAATGCCTATCGGCCGAGCAACAAGGTCGGACAGGGCATTCGCTGGGCAACCGAGGATTGCCGGAAACTCCTCCTGACGGCCACGCCGTTGCAAAACTCGCTGCTTGAACTCTACGGCCTCTCGACGCTGATCGACGAACACCTCTTTGGTGACGTGAACTCCTTCCGTTCGCAATATGCCAGCGCGGGAAGTAACCTCGAAGCTCTACGCAGCCGCTTGGCCAGTTTCTGCAAACGAACGCTTCGCAACCAGGTCACCGAATACATCCGCTACACCGAACGCAAGCCGATTACCCGCCCGTTCCGGCCGACGGACGACGAACACAGCCTCTACGAAGCGATATCGACGTTTCTCCAACGGGAGAACAGCTACGCACTCCCACAGCGTCAGCGCCACCTCACGGCCCTGATTCTCCGCAAGTTGCTGGCGTCTTCCTCGCAAGCGATCGCCGCCACACTCGACACCCTGCGCGTGCGCCTGGAAACATTGCGGGACGAGCAGATCCAGAACGATCCGGAATTCACGGAACGGTTGGTCGAGGGTGAAGAACTCGAAGACGATCTGCTCGACGAGATTCTTGCGGACAACGAATCCGAAGATCAAGGCGAGGAGGCTGCGAAGCCAGTCGATCGCCAGAAGCTCAAGGAGGAAATCGACATCCTCCAGCGGCTCAGCGATCGCGCCCGCGGCATCGGCATCGACACAAAGACCCAAACGCTGCTGAAAGCGCTCGACATCGGGTTCGAAACGCTCTCCGGCACTGGAGCGGCGAAGAAAGCGCTGATCTTCACAGAGTCGCGCCGAACCCAGGACTACCTCAAGAAGTACCTCGAGGACAACGGCTACCGCGGCCAAGTCGTCGTGTTCAACGGCACGAATGGAGGACCGGAAGCGACCGCGATCTACGAACGGTGGGCGAAGGACAACGCCGACTCAGGCCGCTCCTCCGGATCGCGGGCCGTTGATGTGCGCACCGCGCTGATCGAACACTTCCGGGACGGTGCCACGATTTTGCTGGCCACGGAGGCAGCCGCCGAAGGGATCAACCTGCAATTCTGCTCGCTCGTCGTGAACTACGATCTCCCCTGGAACCCGCAGCGGATCGAACAGCGGATTGGCCGTTGCCACCGGTACGGCCAGAAGCACGACGTCGTCGTCATCAACTTCCTCAACGAACGGAACGCCGCCGACCAGCGAGTCCTTGAACTGCTGTCCGAGAAATTCAAACTTTTCAACGGAGTCTTCGGCGCTTCGGACGAAGTGCTCGGTTCGATCGAGTCCGGCGTCGATTTCGAGAAACGGATCCTGGCCATCTATCAGGAGTGTCGGACGCCCGAAGCGATCGACGCCGCCTTCCGCAAGCTCCAGCAGGAAATGGACGAACAGATTCGCGGCCGGCTCGACGACACGCGCCGAGCACTCTTCGAGCATTTCGACGAGGATGTCCACACCCGGCTGCGCGTTCGTCTAGCCGATGCCCAAGCACAACTGGACCGCGTCGGTCGCCGGTTCTGGAATCTGACCCGATTCATCCTCGACGACCGCGCCGCCTTCGACGATGCGAACCACACGTTCGACCTCGTCCGCCCGCCGATCGACTTCACGCCACCGGGCCGGTATCACCTGATCTCCAAGACTGCCGCCAAAACCGAAAGCCGCGAGTCCGAATCCGGCCAATTCCTTTACCGCCTTTCGCATCCCCTCGGCGAGCATGTCGTCGATTCGGCTAAGCAACTCGATACGCCGCCGTCCCGCATCGTCTTCGATGTCTCGAACCACCCCACGCGCCTGCATGTGGTCGAATCACTGCGCGGCCAGGGCGGATACCTGACGCTTGCGCGACTGCTTGTCGAAACCTACGAAGCCGAAGAGTACCTCCTCTTCTCCGGCTGCGGTGATGCGGGCCAGACGATCGATCCGGAGACGTTGGAGAAGCTGTTCCTCTGCGGCGGGCGCGATGTTGGCCGATACGACCTTCCGTACGAAGTCGTCGCACGCCTCGCGGCCGAATCGAAACGCCATGCCGACGCCACGATCAACCGGTCACTCGAATCGAATAGCAAGCACTTCCAGCAGGCCCGCGAGAAGCTCGAAGCCTGGGCCGACGACATGGTCCTCGCCGCCGAGAAGGCCCTGCGAGACACGAAAGAGAAGATCAAAGCGCTCTCCCGCGACGCCCGCCAAGCGACGACGCTCGAAGAACAGCATCGCATTCAGGAAGAGATCGCCCGGCTGGAGAAGGTCAAACGCAAGCAGCGCCAGGACATTTTCAAGGCCGAGGACGAGATCATCGAGAAACGCGATTCCCTCATCGGCACGCTTGAGAAACGATTGGTGCAGCGCACCGAGACACAGACGTTATTCACGATCCGCTGGGAGGTCGTGTGATGTTGCCGGTTGCCACTCGCGGCGACCTTCAGGACGAAGTCGATGATATCCACCAGTCTGCTCGTTCGCGTCATGCCCCACGCGACCAGCGCCGTTGCAATCATTGGGCAACTCGAATCCCGGACGACTATGTCTGCTACCCGCGATTGCCAGCGCTCGGCTATCTTGAAGAATCCCGGCTCATCCGTCGTGCCCAGCAGGGCGACATTGCCGCGCGCAATATCGTCTGGATGCACTACGCTCGACTGACGCTCTCCGTCGTCAATCAATTTCGCATTCCGGAATCCTCGCTCGCCGACGCCATTCAGGAGGGCCAACTGGGCTTTGTCCGTGCCATCGAACGGTTCGACATCGAACGCCTGAATTCCTTCTCCACCTACGCTTGGTACTGGATTTACCAGCAAATCCAGCGGTTCGTCGAATCGCGGCTGTTCCCCATCCGGCTGCCGGCCCACCTCTTTCCGCTCTATATGCGCTACCGGCGCGAGCTTCGACATTGCCACGAACCGGGCGACGTAGGCGAACTCCATCTCCGCTGGTTCCGCGACGAACCGAAACAGTCGCCGTGCCTGTTCCGCTTTATTGCCCTCGTCTCGGCCGTGCCGATCCACGACATCAAACCCGCCGAACACCCGGCCGTGCGCGATGCCGAACCCGACGACTCGCCCGACCTCAACGCACTTTGCCTCGAATTGCTCCAGACGCTAAAACCACGCGACCGCTACGTGCTTGAACGGCGCTACGGGCTGAACCAGCAGGCCCGTGCCAACCTTCGGGAAATCGCCGAGACTCTCGACCTCACCCGCGAGCGCGTCCGGCAAATCCAGCGGGTCGCCGAGAAACGGTTGCGACGCCGCTTCCGAAAAGTATCCTACCGCTTCGCGGAACGCCTCGGCCTCGCCGACGCCCCACCCGACGAGGACGAATGACGTGGCCACGAAATTCGACAAGCTGAAATCCCTGCTCCGCGAGTTGTTTCAACTCGATCAGCCCGATCTCGACTTCGGCCTGTACCGCATCATGCACGCCAAGGCCGCGGAGGTGACCGCGTTCCTGGAAAAGGATCTGCTGCCGCAGGTGAAGGCAGAGTTCGGGCAATACAAGACGGCGGACAAAGCGGAGTTGCAGAAGGAACTCGACAAAGCTATCGAGCAGGCCCACGCGCTCGGAGCCGATCCGGAAACGCTGCCCAAGGTGAAGGACCTCCGCGCCAAGCTCCAGAACGAAGCCGTCGATATCGCCGGCCTCGAGAACGACGTCTACGATCATCTCCTCAGCTTTTTCAGCCGCTACTACTCCGATGGCGACTTCGTCTCCAAGCGGAAGTACTCGCGAGACGGCAAATACGCCATCCCCTACGACGGCGAAGAAGTGAAGCTCTACTGGGCCAACCACGACCAGTACTACATCAAGACCAGCGAATACCTCCGCGACTACGCCTTCCGGCTCCGGCCCGAAGATGACACTAACCCGTTGCGCGTGCACTTTCAGCTCGTCGACGCCGCCGAAGGGGAGCACGGCAACGTCAAGGCCGCGGCGGGGAAGGATCGCGTCTTCATCCTCGCGGCGGCGAACCCGGTGTTCCTGGAAGCGGACGAACTCGTCTGTCGCTTCGAGTATCGCCCGGCCACACTCACCGACTGGCCGGACGACGTTCGCTCCGGCAAGACCAAGCCGCCGACGCAGAAAGACCTCACGGCCATTGCCGAGGCCCGTATTCTTGAAAGAGCCGGAAGCGTCAGCGACGGGACTTGGTTGGCAGAACTCGCCAAGCCGCACGTCAAAGCCGACGGCGAGAAGGCCGAGTACAACCGACTGCGCGCCCACCTGAACCGCTACGTCGGCCGGAACACCTTCGATTACTTCATCCACAAGGACCTTGGGGGGTTCCTCAAGCGCGAACTCGACTTCTTCATCAAGAACGAAGTCATGATGCTCGACGACATCGAGAACGAAACCGCCCCGCGCGTCGAGCAGTACCTCTCCAAGATCAAGGTCATCCGCCGCATCGCCGGCAAGATCATCGCCTTCCTGGCCCAATTGGAGGACTTCCAACGCGCCCTCTGGCTCAAGAAGAAGTTCGTCGTCGAGACGCAGTACTGCGTGGCACTCAAGGAGATCGCACGAGCCGGAAGCGTCAGTGACGGACTGTTGAAGGAGATCGCGGCGAACAAGGCCCAGCAAGCGGAATGGAACTCCCTCGGCTTCTTCGCCTTAAAGGACGACGCCGACGGCCTCTTTTCTTCGTCTTCCAATTCCGCAATCCGCATTCCGCATTCCGCACTGGTCGACACTCGGCACTTCGACGCCGACTTCACCGCCCGGCTGCTCGCCGCCCTCGGCGACCTCGACGCCAAGACCGACGGCGTGCTCTTCCACAGCGAGAACTTCCAGGCTCTGAACCTGATGCAAGCACGGTATAAGGAGCGGGTGAAGTGCGTCTATATCGACCCGCCGTACAACACGGGCAACGATGGGTTCGCGTACAAAGACAGCTACCAACATTCGACATGGCTTTCGATGATGGGAAACAGGTCAACCGCGGTTCGCGGTTTGTTGTCAGACGAAGCTACGCTTTTCATGAGCATTGATGAAACAGAAGCGGCTAGTGCTACTACATGCATTTCAGCAACGGGCATTCATCACATCACAAACATTATTTGGCAGAAAGTGGATAGTCCGAATGACAATAAAGTGCCGATGACCCCAGACCATGAGTATTTGCTTTGCTTTTCAACTGAATTATCATCGCTGCACTTCAACGCCATGCCTGATCCATCAATTTTGGATTCATATCGCAAAAATGAGGCGACAAATGAGCTGTACCGCGACCGATTGTTGAAGAAAAACGGAGCAGGCAGCCTTCGTATCGACAGACCAACCATGTATTTTCCCATCATTGGGCCGGATGGTGAAGCAGTTTATCCGATGCATGACAATGGCGTTGAAGCCCGGTGGTCTTTGTCGCAGTTATCGGTTGCGGCCCTTCAGACAGCAAACAAATTGATCTGGAAGAAGCGCATTGTTGCGAACGTCGAAAGATGGGAGCCATATACCAGAGAGTTTGCCCCTGATGTGCCCACACGTCCCTACCCAACTATATGGACAGACGTAAACACCATGCGCCAAGCCAAGGCGCAAGCGACTGCTCTGTTTGGAACGCTTTCCACAATTGAAACAGTGAAACCCGTTGAGTTAATCACGCGAGTTTCTCGTATGGCGGGATCTCAGCATTCGACAATTCTCGACTTCTTCGCTGGCTCCGGCACCACCGGCCATGCGGTCATCAACCTGAACCGCGAGGATGGCGGGCGGCGGAAGGTCATTCTCGTCGAGATGGCCGACTACTTCGACACCGTGCTGCTGCCGCGGCTGAAGAAGGTGGCGTTCACACCGGAATGGAAGGACGGCCAGCCGAAGCGCCTGGCGACGGCGGAGGAAGCCGAGCGCGGGCCGCGCGTCTTCAAGATCGTCCGGCTCGAATCGTATGAGGATACGCTCAACAACCTGGAACTGAAGCGCTCGCCCGGCCAGCAAAGCCTGCTCGACGCCGCCGAGGCGCAAGGGGCCGACAAGCTCCGCGAACAATACCTGCTGCAATACCTGCTGAAAGTGGAATCGCGGGAAAGCCCGAGCCTGCTGAACGTGGCCGCATTCACCGACCCCACGGCGTACAAGCTGGTGGTCAAGCGCCCCGGCAGCGACGAAAGCCGGGAAGTGAACATCGACCTGCTTGAAACCTTCAACTGGCTGCTGGGCCTGACGGTGACGCACATCGCCGTGCCGCAGGTGTTCACGGCCGAATTCAAACGCAATCCCGACCCGGCGCACAAGAAAGAAGAAAACTGGAAACTCACACTCGACGGCCGGCTGAAGCCCGACGCTGCCGGGCCGTACTGGTTCCGCACCGTGACCGGCACCACGCCGGATGGCCGCAAGGCGCTCGTCATCTGGCGGAAGCTCACGGGCAAACCGGAGGAAGACAACCTGGTGCTGGACGAATGGTTCACCAAGCAGGGCTACAGCAGCAAGGACAGCGAGTTCGGCCTGATCTACGTGAACGGCGGCAACAACCTCGAAAACCTGAAGACGCCGGACGACACGTGGAAAGTCCGGCTGATCGAGGACGACTTCCAACGGCTGATGTTCGCCGCGGAGGGCGTCTGATGGCGAAGCCCGCACCGATCAATCCCCTGTACCGGGATATCCGGGACGTTCTGGAAGCCGCGAGAGCGGGGGCGTACCGCGCCGTGAACACGGCGATGGTGCAATCGTACTGGCATGTGGGCCGGCTGATCGTGGAGCACGAACAGAAGGGGAAGAAACGAGCCGAGTATGGAATGGAGGTGATTCGGGAATTGTCCCAAAGGCTGACGGCCGAATTTGGAAAGGGTTTTACCCTTCGCAACATCGAGATGATGCGTCAGTTTTACCTGTCGTTTCCAATTGCGCACGCACTGCGTGCGGAATTGCCCCCCGAAAACAAGGCGAAAACGCAGATTCTAGACGCACCGCGTCCAAAATCTGATCTTGGGGCACTCGTGCCAATTCGCCACGCAGTGCGTGACGAATCCGGCCCCGGGCTGACCTCGACCGGGACTGATCAGCGGAGCTTCTCCAGTCCCGGTTTGCGCCCGGAATTGTCGTGGACGCATTACCGCTTCCTGCTGACGGTCGAGAACGCCGAGGCCCGCGAGTGGTACATGCACGAGGCGGCGGATGAGCACTGGTCGACGCGGCAACTCGAACGGCAGATTTCCACGCAGTATTACGAGCGCCTGCTGGCGAGCCGGAAGAAGGCCCCGGTGCGGAAGGAAGCCGCGGGCAAGCTGGCCAAGATGGGGCCGGAACATTTCATCCGCGATCCGTATGTGCTGGAGTTTCTGGACCTGAAGGATTACCCGGCTCTGCGGGAATCGAACGTCGAGCAGGCGATCATCGACAATCTGCAGGCATTCCTGCTCGAACTCGGCAAGGGATTCTGCTTCGTCGCCCGGCAAAAGCGCATCCGTTTCGAGGATGAGGATTTTTACATCGACCTCGTCTTTTACAACTACCTGCTCAAGTGTTTCGTGCTGATCGATTTGAAGGTGGGCAAGCTGACGCACCAGGACATCGGCCAGATGGATTCCTACGTTCGCGTGTTCGATGCTCAGATGCGGCCGGAGGGGGACAATCCGAGCATCGGCCTGATTCTCTGTTCGACGAAGAACGAGGCGATGGCGAAGTACTCGGTGTTGAGTGAGGGGAAGCAGATTTTCGCGTCGAAGTACGTGCAGGTGCTGCCGACGGAGGAAGCGTTGCGGTTGGAACTGGAACGCGAGCGCCGGCGGATCGAGGCCCGCGGCCTGACCACGGAGGGCGAGTAATGGCCCGCGGACGACCCCGGAAGAATACCACGGCCACGAGCGATGCGCCTGCCGCACCCGCCAAGGCCCGCGGCCGCGCGAGCAACAAGCCGCAGGTACCGTTCCCGTTCAAGCTGGTGCTGAACCAGTGGCTCCTCGGCCTGTTCGGCGTGGAGAAGCTGGAGCAATTCTCGGAACACCTGCGCGGCGAAGGCTTGGAGGGTTTGGACGAAAACAACGTCCACCGCTTCCATCACGCGCTCACCAGCCAGTTGTTCAACATGACGTGGCTGACGACCGAGCAGCTACTGGAGTACGACCAGAACATCGTCCGGCACACACAGAAGCTGAACGAGCGGCGGATCACGCACGGCGAGGAGCCGATTGTCTGGAAGTACTTCCAGTACTTGGCGCTGTTGTTCACCGAGGTATATCTCGATTGGTACTTCACCAAACCGGACGAACTCCGCAAGGCGCTGAACGAACGGGCCGCGAAGTTCAACGAGGGCGTTCCCGAAGCGGATCGCGTCGGCCTGCTGGAAACGGATGCCGGTCTGAACAAGCTGGCGTTCTGGATGGCGACGGGCAGCGGCAAGACGCTGCTCATGCACGCGAACATCCTGCAGTACCAGTTCTACCTGGAGAAGCATGGCCGCCGCGGCGAGTTGAACCGTATCATCCTGCTCACGCCGAACGAGGGGTTGAGCCAGCAGCATTTGCGTGAGTTCGCGGTTGCCGACATCGAAGCGGAGATGTTCGATAAGGATGCGACTACGGACATGTTCCGCAAGCAACCGGTCGAGATTCTGGAAGTGACGAAGCTATCCGAGGAGGCGAAAGAGAAGACGGTTGCCATCGAGTCGTTTGAGGGGAACAACCTCGTCCTGGTGGATGAAGGACACCGCGGGGCCAGCGGCGGTGAAGACGGGGCCTGGATGAAGGCCCGCAACGCCCTCTGCGAGAAAGGCTTTTCGTTCGAGTACTCGGCCACATTCCAGCAAGCCGTGAGCGGCAAGCCGAAACTCATCGACCTGTACGCCAAGAGCATCCTGTTCAACTACAGCTACCGCTATTTCCACGACGACGGCTTTGGGAAGGATTACCAGATCCTGAACCTGGACGAGGGGACGCAGAAGGATCACCTCGAACTCTACCTGGTCGCGTGCCTGCTCACGTTCTTCCAGCAGCAGAAGCTATTCCGCGATACGGAATCCACGTTTCGACCGTTCAACATCGAGAAGCCGCTCTGGATCTTCGTTGGCGGCAGCGTAACGAAAAAACTGGCAGTGCAAGATGCCTCGGACATCGTGGAGATTCTGAAGTTCCTGGGGCGCTACGTTTCGGATCGAGGCGGCAGCGTTCGTCGCATCCACCATGTGCTCCATCAGGGGCTGGAGACGGCCACCAAGAAAAACCTCTTCGCGGGGCGGTTCACGTATCTGAACACAACCGGTCTCTCGGGCGAGCAGATCTTCAATGAGACGCTGGCCATCCTATTCAATGCGCCGGGCGGCGGTCAACTTTACGTCGAGAACTTGAAAGGCGCGACCGGCGAAGTGGCACTGCGCCTCGGGGCCGAGAACGAAGCGTTCGGCGTCATCAACGTCGGCGACGATGCCAAGCTCGTCGAACTCTGCGGCAAGGCCGGGATCGCAACCGGCGACCGGGAGTTTTCCGGCTCGCTATTCCACGAGATCAACAAACCGCGCTCGACGGTCAATTTGTTGATCGGATCGAAGAAGTTCACAGAAGGCTGGAGCAGTTGGCGCGTCAGCACGATGGGCTTGATGAATGTCGGCAAGGGCGAGGGAGCCCAGATCATTCAACTCTTCGGCCGGGGCGTGCGGTTGAAGGGGTACGGCATGAGTCTGAAACGCAGCGGCAAAGCCCGCTTGCCGGATGGGGTGGATCGGCCGAAGCACATCGGGACGCTGGAAACGCTCGGCATCTTCGGCATTCATGCCGATTACATGGCCCAGTTCCGCGAGTTCCTCAAGGAAGAGGGGATGCCGGAGAACGACGACCGGCTCGAGTTCCTGCTGCCGGTCATCAAGGGGCTCGGCACGCAGAAGCTGCGGATGATCCGACTGAAAAAGGCGATCAACGGGGTCAGCACCGAGTTCGGCGATGCGTTCCGCAAACTGGGGCCGGTGCCAACGGTGCAGAAGCCGCCGGAGTACCTTCAAAAGAACCAGGTCGCCCTCAATTGGTATCCGAAGATCGACGCGATGAAGTCCCGCGGCGTTGCCGGCGGCGATCAGGTGGCTACGCCGAACCAGACGCATCTCTCCACGAAGCATGTGGCGTTCCTGAATCTCGACCACCTGTACTTCGAACTGGAGCGGTACAAAGCCGAACGCGGATGGTACAACCTCAACCTGACCCGGGGCGGCATTGGCGAACTGCTCGCCGATCAAAGCTGGTATCGCCTACTGATCCCGGCCGAGGAAATGGCGTTTGATCGGTACGAGAAGGTGGCCATCTGGGGCGAGATCGCCCTGGCGCTCCTGAAGAAGTACACCGAGCGATACTACACCTTCCGCAAGCGAGACTGGGAGTTGCCACACCTTGAGTATCAGGATCTCAGCGAGAACGATCCGAACATGCTGGGGGCGGGCGAAACTCCGGGCGATCCGTACTACCGCATCTTAATTGATCGGTCGGAGGAGGAGATCGTCGCCAAGTTGGAGGAACTCAAGGCCGCCATCGAGAAGGGCGACCTGAAGCCTTGGGAATTCCGAGGCATCAAGTCGATCTGGTTCGGCAAGCATCTCTACCAGCCGTTGCTATACGTGCAGGACAAGGTTGTTGAAATTGCGCCGGTGCCGCTTAACAAGGGCGAGCGGCAATTCGTCGAAGACCTGAAAGCGCACCACGACGGGCATGCCGGTTTCTTCAAAGGGAAAGAACTCTACCTGCTTCGCAATCTCAGCAAAGGGCGCGGCATCGGCTTCTTCGAAGCGGGCAACTTCCATCCCGACTTCATTCTGTGGCTGCTCATCGGCGACACGCAGCACGTGATCTTCGTCGACCCGAAGGGCATCCGCAACATCGGGCCGACCGATCCAAAGATTCAGTTCCAGGAGACCATCAAAGAGATCGAAACCCGGCTGGGCGATCCGCAGGTGGAGCTTCATTCATTTATCGTCTCGAACACGCCTTCCCACGTGATGCAGTTGCTGTGGGGGATCCCCAAATCCGCAATGATCGGACGAAACATCCTCTTCCAAGAGGAGGACAAGGATTCCTACGTTGATTGTCTCTTCGCGACCGTACTTGCAACGACAGCAGGTTGAAATCGGTTATACCGCAGGTCATCGGTTGAATGCGGGCGCGGAGTCCACAAGGGCAAGGATTGCGAGGCGGATGGGTTCGGGTAGCGCGGGCCACGCGGCGGCGACTTCGGGCGGAATGGCGTTCCCGGACATGTTTTTGCACATGTCGCGGGGCGATGCCCCGATTTGGCTTGAAATCAAAGGCGTTTCGTCTTCGATACGAGAGCTGTCAACCGGCGGGTCGTAGGTTCGAATCCTACCGGAGGAGCTTTTTTGACCAGCTACGAACGATTCCCACCGTCGAGTTGACGGAGAGCGCCGAGAGTTCAGGCTCTCGGCGTTTCGCGTTTACGGCCTTTCCCGCAAAGGGTTTCGACCCGCCCGCGCTCCTCGCCGAACCTCTCGGTTTCGCGAGAGACGTTTCGGGGTCCGAGCGGAACCATCGCTGTTCCCGTCGGTGCCCGAAACTCTCCCGCCAAAACTCTCAGAGTCTCGGCTTACCACCTCCCGAAAAGTTACCAACCCGGTTCCTCTTGTTCCCTGAATCGGTGGAGCTTACCGGTCAGGGATGCCCGGTCGAGCGGACCAACGCGTGCAACTCCTGACGACATTCCATCAGCGGTCGCATCGAGCTATCTTTAAGTGCTGTCTTGAACGCAGTTGAACTACGGTGGCACGAGTCTCTTCGGTACCGGGTGATGGTGGGATACCTCCGAGGAATTGCGACCAAATGAACACCTTGGTTTCAAGCACACACATTGTGCGGTGGGCTTCGGAACGCCGTGCGGAAGGTATGTTGCCGCTTCTCGTCGGACTACTGATCCGCGCAACGGCGGTGGGAATCTCCCGTTTCGGATTCCCGTCGGGTGATAGCGTCACGCGACCCGGTCTCGACGGTGTTCTGCAAGTCGCGACGGGGAACGAATACGTTCCCACTGGGGACTCCGTGTGGGAGATGGGCCGGAACGACGATCCGAGGGCGAAGGCCGAGGATGACTATTCCAAGAGGACGGCGTCACCGGGTGGTTTGAACCTCCGACAAACGGCCTTCGTCTTCGTCACACCGCGACGGTGGAACGCGAAGGAAGACTGGGCGCGGGACAAGCGGGCCCAGAATGTGTGGGCCAACGTGCTCGCCTGGGACGCTGACGATCTCGAAGAATGGCTGCGCCAGGCACCCGCCGTGGCGGCGTGGTTCTGCCGGGAGATCCACAACCTGCCGGACGGTCTCGACGACATCCAGTGGGTATGGGACGGGTGGGCATCACGGACGACGCCACGATTGTCACCCGAACTCTTGCTGGCGGGCCGGACGACGGCTGCGGAGCGTATCCGCAACTGGCTCGCTGGACCCGCAGGGACGCTTTCCCTTCGGGCCGAAACGGCGGACGAGGCGCTCGGCGTCTTCGCCGCTGTCGTGGAATCGCTGCCCGAACCCGAGCGGGGGCGGGTGCGCTCCCGGACCGTGAGCGTTACCACGCCCGAGGCCTGGCGGTCTGTCTCGGGCCTCCGCACGCCGCTGTATCTTCTCACCCGCACTCCCAACGGGTCGGCTCAAGCCGTGGGGCGTGGACACCACGTGTTGGTGGCGTACGGCCAGGACGCTGGCGGGAGTTCCTTCGACATCGCACTGGAGCGCCCGCGGGCGGCCGACCTCGAGGCCGCCTTGCGAGGGATGGGCCTCGATGACGATCGGGCGCGTGACATTGCGCGCGAATCAAAAGGGCAGATGGGTGCGATCATCGGACTACTCGGCAGTGCCGCGACCACCGCCCCGCCGGCGTGGTCAACGCCGGAACACGGGCCGAAGCTGGTACCGTTGTTGTTGGCTGGCTCATGGGGAAGCAATGCGGCCGACATGGAGGCGGTCGCCGGACTGGCTCGAACGTCGCAGGACGATCTCGACCGCCTTCTCAGCCGATGGCAGCACGAACCCGATCCCCCGCTTCGTGCGGTCGGGGGCGCGTGGGAGTGGCTTTCTCGCCGGCGCGGGTGGCCACTCTTGAATCGCCAGTTGACGCGTGAGGATCTCCGGCGGTTCCGCGAGGCGTGCCTGCACGTGCTGGGCGAATCTGATCCGCGGTTCGAACTCTCGCCCGAACAGCGCTGGATGTCGTCTGTCTTGGATCGCTCCCCCCGTTACTCCGGACTCCTGCGCCAGGGACTGGCAGGTGGGCTCGCGATGATCGCGACGCTCGGCCGGGACTTGCCGGCGGAACCTGACTGCCAGGGGTACGTGGACGCCGTCGTTCGCGGACTCTTCGGCGAGGCGGTCGATCCGCGGAGATGGTATTCCTTGGCCGCGGAGTTACCAGCTCTTGCGGAAGCCTCACCGGACACGTTCCTTCAGATGTTCGAGAGGGACGTGGTGGCACACGGCGACGTGCTCCCGGCACTGAGTCAGCAAGAGAACCCGATGAGCAGTGACGGCCGGCGTCACCACCTGCTTTGGGCTCTGGAGAGGCTGGCCTGGAGCCCGGACTACTTGACGCGAGCCGCCGGGCTTCTGGCCGAGCTAACACAGCGTATGGTTGGCGAGGAGAGCGGGAATCACCCCTTCGACAGCCTTCGCCGCATATTCCTCCCCTGGCGTCCGTACACCGCGGCGACGATCGCGCAGCGCCTCGGTGCTCTCGACGCCTTCGCCCGCACCCACGAGTCGGTGGCGTTCAAGCTGTGCCTCGCGCTCCTGCCGAATCGGTTCGACTCCTCGCATCCAACCAGCCGTCCTGAGTGGCGCCCCTGGGCGCGGGAGAACGATGCGGGGCACGAGGAGATCGTGTCCGCCGGCCACGCGCACCTCGACCGACTGATCCGCTGGGCGGGGAACGACCCCGAGCGCTGGGCGAGTATCGTCCGGGCGATGCCGACCTTCTGCCCGCAGCGGGACGCAGAGATTATGACGAGGCTCGAATCGCTCACCTTTTCGGGTGCCGCGCCTGCCGCGGTCGAGCACCTCCGCTCGGCCCTTCGGAGCATCATTCACTCTTGGCGAACGGTATGGAGCAGCCGAATCCAGCCCCGGCTGGACGACGTCCGACTCGAACGCATCTACCTGGCACTTGAACCGGCCGACCTTGTGCGGCGGTTCGCGTGGCTTTTCGGGAAGCAGGTGGACGTTCTCTCGGTGCGCGGAAATGACTGGCGCGCCGAGGAAGCCGCGCGGGCGAACGAGAGGGGCAGAGCGATTGGAGCGTTGGTGACCGCAAGCGGTCCGGAGAGCCTTGTTCCCTTCGCGGAAGGAGTCGAAGAGCCGGGGGCCGTCGGCTACCACGCGGCCCGTGGGTTGGACGAGGCGCAGCTTGTGCCGCTTCTCGAACGGTGCCTTGATTCCAATACGCCCTCGCACCGGTTTTTCGTCCGTGGCTTGATCGGGGGCATGTTCCAGAATGCCGGACTGGCGTGGGTGCAGCGGCTTTTTGCCGGCCCAGCGGGCGCCTGGTCACTTCCGCGTAGAATTCGGTTCGCCTGTGCCCTTCCGTTTGAGGGACCGACATGGGACTGGGTCGAGAGCGTGGGCAACAACCTGGCAGACGGCTACTGGCGAGAGGCTCCGTCGGGGTGGGTTTTCGACCCGGAACGGGATCTCGCTCGAGCGATTCGCTCGCTTTTCCGTCATCGTAGGCCATTCGCCGCAATGGCCTTGGCCGGCATGGTGGTGTCGAACGAACGACAGCGGGCACTCGTCCCGTCCGAACTCTACCTCGAGGTCGCCCGTGCGGTTACCGCGATGGCCTGCGGTACCAGTGAAGCTCTCGATCGTCCGGAACAAGACTGGGACGGCCACACGTTCGGCGAGTTGCTCGACGAGATCGAACGAGCCGGTGTGGCGGCAGATCAGGAATTGGCCCAGATGGAGTGGATCTGGCTCCCGGCGCTCGAGAACACGGTGCGCGGCCTGCGGACTCTGCAACGAGGTCTCAGTACGAACCCCGCCTTGTTTGCGGAACTCATTCGTTTCTCGCACCACGCCGAGAGTGAATCTGCGGAACCTCCCCCGACGCCGAGTGAGGGGGATCGGCGACGGGCGAGACAGGCCGTTCACCTCTTGGAGGAGTGGAGAACCGTCCCGGGCCTGCGCCCGGATAACACCCTTGATGAAGCCGCTCTCGTCGCGTGGGTGTCAGAGGCGCGGGCGGCGTGCGAGGCGAGTGGGCACCGGAACGTGGGTGACCTCGGTATCGGCCGCATCTTGGCGTACGCCCCGCCCGGGTCCGACGGCCACTGGCCGCATGAAGCGGTTCGCCGCCTCCTCGAAAGCCTCCGGAGCGAGAGAGTCGAGCGCGGGCTCTATATGGGCATCCTCAGCCGCCGCGGCTCGACCGTTCGTCCGTCCAACGCTGGCGGCGAGATCGAGCGGTCACGGGAGGAGGAATACTTGCGGCTCGCCACGGCGCTAGCGATCGATGCTCCGCGGAGCGCCGCTCTGATGCGGCAACTGGCCAATCACTACCGCTCCGACGCCCGATGGCAGGACGACAGACGCGATCTGAACGAGTACCGTTGACAGGCAGAATACGGCACTACTTGTCCACGGGGTGCATGTGCGCAACTCAGGAGGCGAGTCCGGTTACCGATCCGTTTCCTCTCGGGCACATTTTTGCGTCAACTGTCCACGGAATTGAAAAGGTCTATGAGTAGGGGACTTCGTTTCCCCTGCCGGACAGCCGCCGGGCGCGCCGCGTAGGTCGCTGTGGGCATCTCCCTCTCACCGAGGAGTTGACCACGCGTGCGCACCGACCTCGACCCATCCCAGATGACCCCCGACGAGCGCCGCCGCGAAGCCGTGGCGATTCTCGCCTCCGGCCTGCGGCGGCTCCGCGACCGCGTCGCGCTCGCGGCCCATCCCGCGCCCGAAATCCCTTCGTGCCCTGCTCCGGCAAACCTTCCCGAAGCAGCGGAAAAGTCCCTTGAAGCTGTTCCCGACAACCCGCTCAGTGTCCACGTCGGTTGACGGTTTCGAGACTCCAACGAGAGGGACTGCACATGGGCCTGAACGTCGGGCAGGAGGTCGCCGCGCTATCGCGGATGACCGTGAAGCAACTCAAACAGAGGTACGCCGAGGTCTTTGGCGAGGACACCAACGGCAACAACAAGGCGTGGCTGGTCAAGCGGATCGCCTGGCGGCTCCAGGCTCGGGCCGAGGGCGGGCTGTCCGAACGCGCCCGCCAGCGCGCGGTCGAACTGGCCGACGACGCCGACCTACGCCTGAACCCGCCGCCGATGAAGGCGGTAGCGCCGGTCGAGGACGAGGCGCCGGTGCGGGTGCTGAAGTTCCAGGCCGACGACCGGCTGCCGCCGCCGGGGACGGTCATCACCCGCAAGTACAAGGGCGAGGTGCTGCAGGTCCGGGTGCGGTCGGACGGGTTCGAGTACGAGGGGAAGGTGTACGCCTCGCTCAGCGCCGTCGCCAAGGCGATCACCGGCAGCCACTGCAATGGCTTCCTGTTCTTCCGCATCGGCGGCAAAGGGGGTGACGCGTGAAGCGCAACGGCAAACCGAACGCGCCCGCGACGCTCGCGCTCGTCCGGTGCGCGGTCTACACGCGAAAGTCCACCGAGGAGGGGTTGGAGCAGGACTACAACTCGCTCGACGCGCAGCGCGACGCGGGGGAGAACTACGTCAAGAGCCTCGCCGGCGAGGGGTGGACGGTACTCGCCGACCGCTACGATGACGGCGGGTTCACCGGCGGCAACATGGACCGGCCCGCGCTCAAACGGCTCATGGCGGACATTGAGGCCGGGAAGATCGACTGCGTGGTGGTCTACAAGGTGGACCGCCTCTCCCGCAGCCTCCTCGACTTCGCCCAGATGATGCAGACGTTCGACAAGTACAAGGTCTCGTTCGTTTCCGTCACGCAGCAGTTCAACACCGCGACCTCGATGGGCCGGCTGGTGCTGAACGTGCTGCTCTCCTTCGCGCAGTTCGAGCGGGAGATCATCTCCGAGCGCACCCGCGACAAGATCGCGGCCACGCGGCGCAAGGGGAAGTGGGCCGGCGGTTGGCCGATCCTCGGCTACGACGTGGACCCGCAGGGGTACAAGCTCAACGTCAACGCCGCCGAGGCGGAGCGGGTGCGGGCGATCTTCAACCTCTACCTCGAACACGAGTCCCTCCAACCCGTGGTCGAAGAGTTGGGGAATCGTGGGTGGACGAACAAACGGTGGCAGACGCGGAAGGCGGGCGTTCGCGGCGGCAACCGCTTCACCCGGACGAGCCTCTACAAACTGCTGACCAACGTCGCCTACGTCGGCAAGGTGCGCTACAAGGACGAGGTTCACGACGGCGAACACGCGGCCGTCGTCGACCCGGTCGTCTGGCAGCGGGTCCAGGCGATGCTGGAGCGGAACGGCCGCTCCGGCGGCGCCCCGACGCGAAACAAGTTCGGCGCGCTACTCAAGGGGATCATCCGGTGCGTGCCCTGCGCGTGCGCGATGACGCCGACGCACTCGACCCGCGACGGCGGCACCAAGCGCTACCGCTACTACGTCTGCTCCTCGGCACAGAAACTCGGCTGGCACACCTGCGAGTCGAAGTCGATCCCCGCCGCCCAGATCGAAGAACTTGTCGTCAACCAGATCAAGGCCATCGGACACGACCCACTCGTCCTGCGGGAGATCCTCGCCGAGGCCCGCCGCCAGGACGAGGCCCGCGTCGCCGAACTGGAAACCGAGCAGCACGGGCTGGAGACGGACCTCCGGAAGTGGCACAACGAGATGCGGTCGCTGTCGGGCCAGATCAAGCCGAACGACGACAACGGCTCGCTCATCGCCCGCCTCGCGGAGTTGCAGGAACGCATCGGCACGGTCGAGGGTCGGGTGCGGAAAATCCACGAGCACATCCACGCCGTTCACCACCAACTGCTCAACGATGACGAAGCCGCGCTCGCGGTGTCGGTCTTCGACCCGGTCTGGGGGTCGCTGTCGCCGCACGAGCAGGCGCGGGTGGTGCATCTGCTGGTCGAACAGGTGGACTACGACGGGTCGAAGGGGAAGGTGGCCATCGCCTTCCGGCCCGCCGGGATCAAGACGCTGGCCCGCGAACTGGCCGACAAGCGCGAGGAGAGACGAGCATGACCGCCACTACGCCACTCAAGATCGAGTGCGAGGTTCACTTCGACCGCCGCGGGCGCGGCAGCCGCAAGGTGCTGGAGACCGGCCCCAGGCCGTTCCGCCCCGCCGAACCGGGGCGCGTGCCGCGCGTCTCGCGGTTGATGGCGCTGGCGATCCGGTGCGACGGGTTGATCCGCGACGGGGTGATCGAGAACTACACCGAGATCGCCCGACTCGGGCACGTCACCCGCGCCCGCGTCAGCCAGATCATGAACCTGCTCAACCTGGCCCCGGACATCCAGGAGGAGATCCTGCATCTGCCGCGCACCGAGACCGGCCGCGCGCCGATCATCCTCGCGGACCTCCAGCCGATCGCCTCGACCCCCGACTGGCGCAAACAGCGGACGCTCTGGCGTGAGCTCAAGGAGGGCCGGTTGTAAGGGCGACCCGCCCAAAATTCGCGATTCGGACGTCCGGCACAATTGACAGGGGTCAATTTATATGCCTAATATGTATTAGGTCTAATTCCGGGCGCGTGCCCGGCTCCGGCTCGTTGTCTCCCAGGAGGCCCGAGGGCGACCCGCATGAGCGACAGCAAAAAGCGACGCGGCCGACCCCCCGTCGAAACGCTCACTGACCCGCAGCGCCGGGCGTTCCGCGCCGTCAGCGCGTTCCTCGCCCGCCACGGGTTCCCGCCGACCGCCCAGGAACTGGCCGATGCCCTCGGCATTGCCGCGCCCAGCGCCCACGCGCTGGTTGGACAGTTGGTCCGCAAGGACTACCTCAAGCGAACCTCCCACAAGGCGCGGGGGTTGGCCATCGTCCGCGAGATCGACGACGCCCCGCGCAAACTGGTGGCGGTGCCGATCGTCGGCCGCGTGGCGGCCGGGCGGCCGATCCTGGCGGAGGAGAACATCGTCGGCGAGGTCCTCGTCGAGAGCGCGGTCGTGGGCAGCGAGCAGTGCTTCGCGCTGCGGGTCGCGGGGCAGAGCATGGTCGATGCGGGGATCGGCGACAAGGACTTGGTCATCGTCCGGCGGCAGCTCATCGCCGAGAACGGGGACATCGTCGTCGCCCTCATCGGCGAGGAGGCGACGGTCAAGCGGCTCTCCATCCGGGGTCCGCGGGTCGAGTTGTGCCCGGAGAACCCGAAGTTCAAGCCCATTCTCGTCGGCATCGATGACGACCTGCGGATCCTCGGGAAGGTCGTGGCCGTCCGCCGCGACGACTGTGCTCAGGGGTCGAAGCCGCGGTGATCGGCGGGCTGCGGCGTGCCGGGTTGGGAGAAGGTGGTTTCGGATGTCCGTCCTGTGTTCCTGATCGTGATTGAGGGGTGTTCCATGTCGGTTTCGTCCAAATCGTCCCTGTCCCCGGCCCGGCGCCGGCTGCTCGAGTTGATGCAGTCCATCAACTTCGGGCGCATCGAAAACATGGAGGTCCGCGGCGGCGAGCCGGTCTTCGACCCGCTGCCGCACGTCGTCCGCGAGATCAAGCTCGGCGCCGACAGCGGGCCGCGCCCCGAGGTCGCGCTCGCTGACTTCTGCCTGAAGGTCCAGGTCGTCGACCTGTGGAACCGGCTCGACCAGCTCGGCACCGGCACGGTCGAAGTCCTGGAGGTCAAGCACGGGCTGCCGTTCCAGATCGTCATCCCGGAGGTGACCGCGTAGCCGCGGCCCGCAGCCGACCGACAACCCGTTCTTCCAACTCACTCGACATTTGTCCGGCCGCAAAGCGGAAGCAGATGTGGGCGACGCCGACCCCGAGCGTTCCTCGCACCGCCTCCTGTCTTCGCGGCTTTTGCGTTTGGACGCCGGTCGTCGTGGCCCACATCTCCTCTCGCAGGGTCGGAGGAGGTATGCATGGTCAGCCACGACCTAATCATCACCGACCGGTTCGCGCGGGGCATCATCCGGCGCAAGGTCCGGCAGTTCGTCGGTCGCGCCGGCTTTACCGAGCAAGACACGCGTGAGCTCGAGCAGGAACTGCTCCTGCGCCTCATCGACGGCCTGCGGAACTACAACGCGGACCGCACCCGGCACCTCAACGCCTTCATCACCACGGTCGTGGAACGCGCCTTCGTGGTGATCCTGCGGGACCGCCGCGCTCAGAAACGCGACGTCTGCAAACGCCGTTCGATCCACGGCCTCCTCGCGCGGGCCGACCGCAACGACTCCGCAGAGGGCATCCCCGACCCGACCTCGCGGTCGGACGCGGAGTGGTTCGAGCTGACCGAGGACGTGGCCGGCGTGCTGGCGACGTTGCCCGCCGACCTCCGTGCCCTGGCCGAGCGCCTCAAGCGGCAGTCCGTCTCGGAGGTCGCCCGGGAACTCCGCATCCCGCGCACCACCCTCTACCGCAACCTCGAGCGACTCCGGCGGCATTTCGCGAACGCCAATCTGCGCGATTACCTGTGATTCGGGCGTCAAGTGTCCACGGACTTGAAAAGGTCTGTTGGTAGAGGACCGCGCACCTGAGGAACCGACCATGACGATCTACCGCTACACGTTCCAGGCCGACGTGCCGAAGGCTGAAGTCCAGGCTTCGCTGCTGTTGGCACTCATCGCCGTCGAGGGATTACACGGCGAGGCGCAGACCCGGCTCGACGCCGGTCACGCGATCAGCGGCAAGTTCGGCGCGTGCGTGATCGACGGCAGCACGCCCGTCGGCCGCGACCTCGCCCGGGTGTTCACGGCGTTCTTGCGCCGCGAGTTCGGCGAGGACTCGTTCCGCGTCGAACGCCTGCACCCCATCCAACCCCAACCCACCAACCCGGAGGTAACCAAGTGACCCGTTTGGCGACCATCCAGAAGGGCCGCACCCCGCGGCCGCCGCGCCTGCTCGTGTACGGCACGGAGGGGATCGGCAAGTCGAGCTTCGCGGCGCAGGCCCCGCGGCCGATCTTCGTGCAGACCGAGGACGGGCTCGACGAGATCGACACAGACAAGTTCCCGCTGGCCGAGGGCTACGAGGACGTCGTCGAGTCGCTCGCCGCGCTGGCGAACCAGGACCACCCCTACGAGTCGGTGGTGATCGACTCGCTCGACTGGCTCGAGCGGCTGATCTGGGACCGCGTATGCCGCGACACCAACGTCACGAGCATCGAGAAGGCCGACGGCGGCTACTCGAAGGGCTACACCCACGCGCTGACCTACTGGCGCGAAATCCTCGACCTGCTCAACGGCCTTCGCGCCGCGAAGAACATGGTGGTGCTGCTCATCGCGCACACCAAGGTCGAGAAGTTCGAGGACCCCGAGTCGAGCCCCTACGACCGCTACTCGCCGCGGCTGCACAAGCACGCGTCGGCGCTCGTGTGCGAGTGGTGCGACGCGGTGCTGTTCGCGACACGAAAGCTGCGCACGCAAAGCGAGGACACGGGCTTCGGTCGCAAGCGGACCATCGCCAAGGCGATCGGCAAGGACGGCGGAGACCGCGTGTTGCGTACCGTCGGCGGGCCATCGTGCGTGGCGAAGAACCGCTACGGGATCACGGACGAGTTGCCGCTCGAGTGGGTGGCGTTCATGGCCGCCCTTTCGACCCCATCCAACCAACCCAACGAGGAGACCGTCAATGGCTGACCTGTACGGCTTCGACGCCAACGCCGTGGAACCGTCGCGCGAGTTCGAGCCGGTCCCCGCCGGCAAGTACCTCGCGGTCATCACCGAGAGCGAGATGAAGTCGAACAAGGCGGGCACCGGGCACTACCTGCAATTCACCTTCGAGGTGATCGACGGGCCGCACAAGGGCCGCTTCCTGTGGGCGCGGCTCAACCTCGACAACCCGAACGCCACCGCGGTGCAGATCGCGAAGGCCGAGCTGAGCGCGGTCTGCCGCGCGGTCGGCGTGCTGGCCCCGAACGACTCGACCGAACTGCACGACCTGCCGCTGGTGATCCACGTGAAGTGCAAGAAGCGGCCCGACACCGGCGAGATCACCAACGAGATCAAGGGCTATTCGCCCAAGGCCTCACTCGCCGAATCCAAGCCCGCCGCCGCGCCGGCCGGCAACAGCAAGCCGACCACGCCGCCGTGGAAGCGCTGATCGCAGTCCCCTGACGCACGTTCGCCCGGCGCCCTGCGCCGGGCCGTGCCTGCTGCCCATTCCTCACGAGACATGCCCATGCAACTGGAACTGCCATACCCGCCCAGCGTGAACCACCTGTGGCGGCGGGTCGGTCACCGAACGCTGTTGAGCCGCCAGGGACGCGCGTACCGGCGCCAGGTCCACAACCTGCTCGTCGGTCACCGCGTCCGGCCGCTGGAGGGCCGCCTCGCGGTCACAGTGGAAGTTCACCCGCCGGACCGCCGCCGTCGCGACCTCGACAACCTGCAAAAAGGCCTGTTTGACGCGATGCAGCACGCCGGCGTCTTCCTGGACGACTCGCAGATCGACGAGTTGCACATCCTCCGCTGCGAGTGCGTCCCGGGCGGCCTCGTGCGGGTGTGCGTGATGCCGCTGACGCCAACCGAACCGGAGACGGTCGCGGAGCCCGAGCCGGAGGTGAACCCGCAGGCCAAGCCGCGGACCTGCCTCAAGTGCGGCAAGACGTTTGACTCGACCGGGCCGGGGAACCGCATCTGTGCCCCCTGCGGGCGTGCCAACGCCAAACTCCACCTCAACGAGGCGCAGGTCCAGAAGCAGCGCGGCGTGAAGCGCCACAACGGGGAAGTCGTGTCGCCCGGCGCGGTCGAGGAGTGCTGAGGAACCATGATCCTGCGGCCCTACCAGCAAGACGCCATCGCCGCGGTGTACGACCACCTGCGCACGCGGGACGACAACCCGTGCGTGGTGATCCCCACCGCCGGCGGGAAGACGCCCGTCATCGCCTCGATCTGCAAGGACGCGGTCGGGCTGTGGGGCGGGCGCGTGCTCGTCCTCGCGCACGTCAGGGAACTGCTCGAACAGGCGGCGGACAAGCTGCGGGCGGTCTGCCCCGAGGTGTCCTTCGGCGTCTACTCGGCAGGGCTGAAGCGCCGGGACCGCCGCGAGCCGGTGATCGTCGCCGGCATCCAGTCGGTCTGGAAGAAGGCGTGCGAGTTCGATCCGTTCGACCTGGTGATCGTGGACGAGGCGCACCTCATCCCGCCGGAGGGCGACGGGATGTACCGGCAGTTCCTCGACGACGCGAAGGCGGTGAACCCGAACCTGCGGATCGTCGGCTGCACCGCGACGCCG
The DNA here is from genome assembly GCA_019636445.1 of Gemmataceae bacterium. Taxonomy (GTDB): domain Bacteria; phylum Planctomycetota; class Planctomycetia; order Gemmatales; family Gemmataceae; genus Limnoglobus. The sequence goes on from JAHBXO010000015.1 coordinate 65,869, forward strand.
TACCGGCTGAAGTCCGGCACCATCTGCACGCCCGACGGCTTCCTCAACCACGTGTGCTACGAGGTCGGCGTCCGCGAACTCATCGTGCAGGGTTTCCTCTGCCCGCTGGTCACCAAGGTCGGCGCCCACAAGCCGGACGTGGACAACCTCCACATCCGCGGCGGCGAGTACGTCGCCGGCGAGGTCGAAGACTTGATGGACCAGGACAACCTCGTCGAAGCCGCGTGCGGCGAGATCGTCGGCTACACCGCGACGCGCAATGCGTGCCTGATCTTCGCCAGCGGCGTGCATCACGGGAAGCACATCGTCTCGTTGCTGAAGGACAAGCACGGCATCGAGTGCGGGTTCGTAACGGGCGACACGCAGGTCGGAGAACGCGACGCGGTGCTGGCCCGGTTCAAAAGCCGAGAGCTGAAGTACCTGTGCAACGTCAACGTGCTGACGACCGGCTTCGACGCCCCGCACATCGACTGCGTCGCGCTGGTGCGGCCGACGCTCTCGCCCGGCCTCTACTACCAGATGGTCGGGCGCGGCTTCCGGCTGCACCCGTCGAAGTCCGACTGCCTCGTCCTCGACTTCGGCGGCAACGTGTTGCGGCACGGGCCGGTCGATCAGATCCGCGTGAAGGAACGCAACGCCGGCTCGGGTCCGGCACCCGTGAAAGAATGCCCGGAGTGTCACACGGTTGTGATGGCCGGGCGCGCGGTGTGTCCCGATTGCGGTTACGAGTTTCCGCCGCCGGAGCGTTCCAGGCACGACGCCAGGCCGTCGAACGCGGGCATTCTGTCGGGCCAAGTGACGGTCGAGACGTTCGCGGTTCACGACGTGGTGTACAGCGTCCACACCAAGCGCGGCGCGGGCGACGACGCGCCGAAGTCGCTGCGGGTTGATTACAAGGTCGGCTGGCACCGCTGGAAGTCGGAGTGGGTCTGCCTCGAACACACCGGCTACGCGCGGGCGAAGGCAGTTGCGTGGTGGAAACAGCGGTCGCGGACGCCGGTGCCGACGACGGCGGCCGAAGCGGTCGGGATCGCCAAGGCCGGCGGACTGGCTGTGGCGAAGTCGATCACGGTTCGCGCCGTGTCGGGCGAGGACTACGACCGCATCACCGATCACCAACTCGGTGAGATTCCCGCAGCCGCCCAGCGGCCGGCATCCGAGCCGGAAGAGGAACTCTTCCCGTTCGGCTACAACGTGGCCGCACCCACGCAGGAGGATTCTTACCGGGCACCCACGGAGGAGGAGATCCCGTGGTGATCCCCGGCGCACTGCTGACCGCCGCGCTGCGTTATGCCGAACTGGGCTGTCGTGTGTTTCCGTGCATTCCCGGTACGAAGCACCCGATCACGCAACACGGCTTCCGCGACGCGTCGGGCGAGGCGGCGCAGATCGAAGAGTGGTGGGCGAAGCACCCGACCGCGAACATCGGCGTCGCGGCCGAGGGGCTGCTCGTCGTTGACATCGACGGCGCGAACAACCCCTGGCCCGGCGACCCCGACCGCGCTGCCGATCTCGCCGGCGCGGGGGCCGTCGCGCTGACGCCGCGCGGCGGGCGACACCACCTGTTCCGCCGGCCGGAAGGGGTGAACTGGAAATGCTCGACGGGCAAGATCGCCAACGGCGTCGATATCCGCACCGACGGCGGCTACATCGTGGTCGCCCCGTCCGAGATCAAGGAAGGTCCGTACCGCTGGGCCGACACGCTCGAGCTCACCGAACCTCCCAGCCAGTTGCCCGAACCGCCCGCGTGGCTCGTCGCGGAACTCGACCGGTTGGCGAACGGTTCGCCCACGGTTGCCACGGGAACGCCCACGGTCGCCCACGTTGCGACAAACGTCGCGACCGTGGCGACGGACGCCAACCCGATCCCGGCGGGCCAACGCAACGCGACGTTGGCCCGTCTGGCCGGTTCGATGCGCCGCGTCGGGATGGGGCAAACGGAGATCACCGCCGCGCTCCGGGAAACGAATCGCGGGCGCTGCTTCCCGCCGCTCGGCGAAGGCGAGGTGGATCGGATCGCCGCCAGCGTCGCGCGTTACCCGCCCGACGGCGTCGCGGTGGCCGCGGCCGAGAACCACTTCGACCAGATGTACGCCGCAGCAGATGCAGCGGCGGACGACGAACCCGAACTGCCGGACCCGGGGCCGATTCCCGACGAGTTGTTGCGCGTGCCGGGCTTCATCGACGAGGTGATGCACTACACGCTCGACACCGCGCCGTACCCGGAGCCGGTCCTGGCCTTCGCCGGCGCGCTCACGCTGCAAGCGCTCCTCGCCGGACGGAAGGTCCGCGACGCGATGGACAACCGCACGAACCTCTACGTCCTCAGCCTCGCGAACTCCGGCGTCGGCAAGGACCACGCCCGCAAGGTCAACGCCCGCATCTTGTACGAGGCGGGGTTGGCGGACTGCCTCGGCACCGGTTTCGCGAGCGGCGAGGGGATCGAGGACCGGCTCTTCGTGCAGCCGGCGTCGCTGTTCCAGGTGGACGAGATCGACGGCCTGTTGCTCCGCGTCGGGCAATCGCGTGACGCGCGGCACGAGGCCATCGTGACGATGCTGCTGCAGATGTACTCGTCGGCGTCCAGCATCTACGTCATGCGGGCGAAGGCGAATCACGAGCGATCGGTGATCGACCAGCCGTGCCTGTGCCTGTTCGGCACCGCCGTGCCCAAGCTCTTCTACGAGGCGATGTCGGCGCGGCTCATGACCAACGGCTTCCTCGCCCGCCTCCTGATCCTCGAATGCCGGGGTCGCGGAGCCGGCCGCGACGACACCGAGCGGCCGATCCCGGCGTCGATCCTCGAAGCAGCGAAGTGGTGGGCGGCCTTCAAACCCGGTGCGTCGGGCAACCTGGCCGACTGGCACCCGACGCCGCACCGCGTGCCGCACACGGACGAGGCGGCGGCCGTGTTCCGCGACGTCCGCGAGCGGGCCGACGCCGAGTACGCCCGGTGCGAGCGCGCGAACGACCCCGCGGGCATGGCAATCTGGGCGCGGGCCTACGAGAAGGCCCGCCGCCTCGCCCTGCTCCACGCGGTCAGCGCGTGCCGCGACAACCCGGTCATCACGCCCGACGCGGCGACCTGGGCCGGCTCGTTCGTCGAGCACCAAACCCGGCGAATGCTGTTCATGGCCCGGCAGCACGCCAGCGAGAGCGAGTTCGACGCCAGGCGGAAGCGCCTGCTCGACGTGCTGGAACAGTGGCAGAAGCAGCACGGCGACGAGTGGATGCCGCTCTGGAAGGTGAACCGGAAGCTGCCGTGGTCGAATCGCGAACACGAGGAGGTCCGCGACACGCTCTTGCAACAGCGGCTCATCGAGTTCCAGGTCGTTCCGCCCGGACGCAAGGGCGGTCGCCCCACGGCGGGGTACCGGTTGCTGCCCGCGCCGGCTCCGACGGCCTCCGAGTAATTGTCGTTCTTGCAGTTATTACGTCCGGCCTCGCGGGTGTGCGGAACGGGGAGTAGGAGGTAATTGCAGTAATTGTTGTTCTTGCTCACGCGCGCGGAGGGACGTGGATAATCGCGCGCGTGGGCAAGAACTGGAAAAACAGCAACTACTCTCTCCTCTCTTCTTCTCTCCCCTGACTTCGGTCGGACCGGATTCTCCTGCCGCCGAGCATCGGCCGGGCATTAGGTACTTCCCCCCGCGTCGGCGGCCCGTGACGCCCGCGGGAACAGCCGCGCTACAGGACACAGTTTGTTATGTTGTCCGGTCCGAATTGGAGGATGACGGCCATTGAAACCCATGATGCACACAACTTGGCTTCCGACGCTGCGCGAGATGTGGAACCGACTCCGCATCGATGCGAGGAACCACCGAGTTCTGACCGATCCGTGGAAACGGGCAGCCCACAGCATGCTTCAGGCCTGGCGAATCCGGAACAGCCAACCGCGGTCACGCTCGCAAAAGCAGGTGAACGTGACGAGGGGTTGGGCGACCGCGTGCCGCTCGATGGTGGCGTCGATTCAGACACGCGGTCGGGATCAGATCGAGCGGGGAACGTGGCGATATTGGGCGCGACAGCGGATGGCATTGCGAAACCGCTACCTCTCGGTGAAGGACCGACCGATCACCAGTACCTACTGCGCCCCTGCGACGTCGTCCGGCTACTGAACTCGACGCCACGGGGCGTGGTCATCAACGAACGCCAGTTGTTCCGGCACCGGAACCGGGCTGGTGATCGTATCGGCAGCAAGCGGCGCATCGACTTCCTTCGCTACATCGTTTGGCTCGTCGAGCAGCGCGATGCCCGCGTGCGTCGGCGCGAGGCGAAAGCCCAACGACGCCGACAGGAACGGCTGACGCTGAATGGCATCATGGCGCTCATCGAATCCCAGCAGTATCGATGTGCCTTGTCAGGGCGGTTGCTGATACCAGCGGATGCCGCGCTCGACCACATCCTCGCGTTGTCGCGGGGCGGGCGGCACGAGATCGCCAACGCGCAAGTGCTTCACAAGGACATCAACCGGGCCAAAGGGACGTTGACGAACGAGGAGTTCATCACGCTCTGCCGCGAGGTGGTGATACACGCTCTTCGCCGGGGGCTTTGCCCGGCGTTGGATGAAGAACCAATGGTGACGTCGTCGCGACGTTGACCATGAACTGATCAGTGTTTTCGCTGTCCGACCTTCTGGGAGGCCACCCGCCATGAAAGTCGAATTGTGGAAGATCACCGACGTGAAGCCGTACCCCGGCAACCCGCGTCAGAACGACGACGCGGTTGACGCCGTTGCCGCGAGTCTGCGCGAGTTTGGGTTCCGCCAGCCGATCGTCGTCGACGCGGAGGGCGTCATCGTCTGCGGGCACACCCGGTACAAGGCCGCGCAGAAGCTCGGCCTGGAGAAGGTGCCGGTCCACGTCGCCAAGGACCTGACCCCCGAGCAGATCCGCGCCTACCGGATCGCCGACAACCAAACTGCTTCGCTGGCGACGTGGGACTACGACCTGCTCCCCATCGAACTGGCCGGGCTGAAGGAGGCCAACTACGACCTCGCGCTGCTGGGCTTTGATGCCGACGAGTTGGCGAAGCTGCTCGACCCGACGCTGAAGGACGGGTTGACCGACCCGGACGAGGTGCCCGAACCCCCGGACGCGGCGACCACCCAGCCCGGCGACCTGTGGGTGCTGGGCGATCATCGGTTGCTCTGCGGCGACAGCAGCAAGCCGGCGGACGTGGACCGGTTGCTCGGCGGCGCGGGGATCCACCTGGTCAACACCGACCCGCCGTACAACGTGAAGGTCGAGCCGCGGAGTAACAACGCCATCGCCGCCGGCCTGTCGTCGTTCGCCGGCACCACCCACCACCAGAAGCTCGACGTCGAGCGCCACCCCGAGAAGGCCAAGCCGACCGGGAGGAAGCTCCGCGCCAAGGACCGGCCGCTCGCCAACGACTTCGTCTCCGACGCCGAGTTCGACCGTCTCCTCGCGGCGTGGTTCGGGAACATCGCCCGCGTGCTGGAGCCCGGCCGGGGCTTCTACATCTGGGGCGGCTACGCCAACTGCGCCAACTACCCGCCGGTGCTGAAGGCGAGCGAGTTGTACTTTTCGCAGGCGATCATCTGGGTGAAGGAGCACCCGGTGCTGACCCGCAAGGACTTCATGGGCAACCACGAGTGGTGCTTCTACGGCTGGCGCGAGGGCGCGGCCCACGTCTACCTCGGCCCGAACAACGCGACCGACGTGTGGAGCGTGAAGAAGGTGAACCCGCAGTCGATGGTCCATCTCACCGAGAAGCCGGTGGAACTCGCGGTGCGGGCGATGCAGTATTCGTCCCGCGAGGGCGAGCATGTTCTGGACCTCTTCGGCGGCTCCGGCTCGACGCTCATCGCTGCCGAGCAGACGGGTCGCAAGGCGTTCTTGATGGAACTGGACCCGCTCTACTGCGACGTGATCGTCCAGCGCTGGGAGAAGTTCACGGGCCGCAAGGCCGAGCGGAACAGAGCGGAGGTCACCGCGTGATCTACCTCGCCAGCCCGTACTCGCACCCCGACCCGGCCGTGCGCGAGGAGCGGTTCCGCGCCGCGTGCCGGGCGACCGCCGCGCTGCTCCGCGCGGGCGAGGTCGTGTTCTCGCCGATCGTCCACAGCCACCCGCTGGTCGAGTTCGAGTTGCCGACCGCGTGGTCGTTCTGGGAACGCATCGACCGCGCCCACCTGAAGCGGTGCGACGAGGTCGCGGTGCTCATGCTCGACGGGTGGCGGGAGAGCGTCGGGGTGCGGGAGGAGATCGGGATCGCCCGCGCGCTGGGCAAGCCGGTGCGGTTCCTCGACCCGGTCGCCACCGGTTCGCCCACGTTCGCCCACGTCGCGACGGAGGGCACGCGTTGAACGCAACGGCGACCAACGAGAAGAGGCCCCGCGTGGGGGCCTCGTGGGGGAACGGGCGGGCCGTCGCGTCAGGCGCCCTTCGTCGCGGAGAAGTGGCCCTTGCTCGTCTTGCGGAACCGGGCGTCGGTCTTCTTCGTGCCGATCTCGCGGAGGATCGCGGCGTAGAGCGTTGCGTGCGGGGTCTTCCCGCCGGGGCTCGTCCAGTACCCCTTGGTCGCCATCGCCTCGATCAGGGTCTTGGTGTTCATCGGCTCGCCGGCCTCCGCGAGGACCTTCGCGGCCGCGTCGAGGGCGCTCATCTTCTTGGGCTTCGCGGAGCGGACCTTCTTGGTCTTGGCGGGCTTCGTATCCGCGCTGGTGGTCGGTGTGGTCGCCTCCGGCGTCTTCGTGGGCTCTTCGGCGGGCGGGGCCGCGTTCTTGGAAGCCTTCGGCTTCTTCGGCGTGGCGGCCTTCTTCGGGGCGGGGGCACTCTTCGTGGTCTTCTTCGCAGTCATGGTCGTCGCTCCTCGGCGATGGGTGGCTGCCATCATCAGGCGGCGGGAACCACCCGCCGCGACGCCCTCCCATGTGGGGAGGGCGTTTCGGCTTCAGGATCCGAAGACGTGTTCGGCCAGCCCCGCGACGAGGAAGTCCACCACCCGCGCCGCCGTCGCGTCGGCCGCGGGTACGTCCGGGCCGCGGTCCCAGTTGAACACCACCGCCCGGTCCGCCAGGCGCTGGACCCACAGCTTCGAGATGCGGCTGGTCCCGAGTTCGTAGTCGGGGTTCTCGGCGTGGTCCCGGAAGACCAGCGCCTCGAAGCGGTGGCCCGCGACCCGGCCGGCGATCCAGGTGCCCGCGCAGCCGGGGCGGGGGTTCAGGTGGGTGAAGCTCAGGTCGTCGCCGAAGTCAGAATCGTCGGTGTGCATCATCTTCTCCGGTAGTGGTTTGCGTCGCGATCGCACCCCGCGAACGCGTGATGACAGTTACAGCCGGTTCGCGCGACAGGGAAGCGAATCCGGCTCGAATTCCTGAGAGTTTTCGAGGTTTCCGACATGCCGCCCGACGAGGCCAAACCCGTGCTGAATCCCGCCGCGCTGTCGGTCGTGGACGCGGCCCGGATGCTCGCGCGGGTCGGCGGGTTCGGCGTGACCGAGGCGATGATCCGGGCGGACGTCGAGGCGGGCGCGCCGACCAACGCGGACGGGACGATCAACCTGGTTCACTACGCGGCGTGGTTGGTCGCGGAGGACGCCCATGGCGACTGATCCGCGACGACTGAAACCGTCGGAAGTGTGCCGGTTGCTGAACTCGACCCCGCTCGGCGAGGTGACGAGCGAGCGGCAGCTCTACCGCCACCGCTCGCGCGCCGGCCTGCGGATCGGCGACGGCAAGCACGTCGACCTCATCCGCTACGTCGCGTGGCTGGTGTCGCAGCGCCATGCGCCGAAGCCGGAACCCGTCGAAGACCCCTACGCGGTGGTCAAGGAGCGTTCCCGCGCCCGCAACCGCGCGATCGCGCTGGCGGGTCGGGACATTGGTGAGTTGCCTTTGGTCGCGCAGCCGCCGCGGCGGCTGCGCGCGGCGTCGGACTTCCGCTTCTTCTGCGACTGCTACTTCCCGCTGACGTTCTCGCTGCCGTGGTCGGAAGACCACCTCAAGGTGATCGCGCGGATCGAGCAGGCGGTGTTGCGCGGCGGCCTGTTCGCGATGGCGATGCCGCGCGGCTCGGGGAAGAGTTCGATCTCGGAGTGCGCGTGCATCTGGGCGGTGCTCTACGGGCACCGCGAGTTCGTGTGTCTCATCGGCTCGGACGAGGGACACGCGATGGACATGCTCGACGCCATCAAGATGGAACTCGACGGCAACGACCTCTTGCAGGACGACTTCCCCGACGCGGTCTACCCGATCCAGTGCCTCGACGGGATCGCCAACCGCTGCAACGGGCAGCTCTACCGGGAGGAGCGAACGCACATCGGCTGGACGGCGCGTGAAGTCGTGTTGCCGACCCTCCGACCGGCCGGCTGGCTCGAGAACGACGAGCTCCGTCCGTTCGTCCGCGACGACGGCACGTCGAAGGCCTCGGGGGCGATCATCAAGGTCGCCGGGATCACCGGCCGCATCCGGGGCATGAAGTACAAGCGGGCCGACGGCAAGACGGTGCGGCCGTCGCTCGTCGTCCTCGACGACCCGCAAACCGACGAGAGCGCCCGCTCGCTATCGCAGTGCGCGACGCGCGAGAGCATCCTGGCCGGGGCGGTCTTGGGGCTGGCCGGACCGGGCAAGAAGATCTCCGGCATCATGCCGTGCACGGTCATCCGCCCCGGCGACATGGCCGACAACATCCTCTCGCGCGACAAGCACCCGGAGTGGAACGGCGAGCGGACCAAGATGGTCTACACGTTCCCGGCGGACGAGCGGCTCTGGCAGCGGTACGCCGAGATCCGCGCCGAGAGCCTGCGGGAGGGGCGCGAGGGCGTCGAGGCCACCGAGTTCTACCGCGCCAACCGCGAGGCGATGGACGCGGGTTCGCGCGTGGCGTGGCCGGCGCGGTTCAACCACGACGAGCTGTCCGGGATCCAGCACGCGATGAACCTGCGACTGCAGGACGAGGCCGCGTTCTTCGCCGAGTACCAGAACGAGCCACTCCTCGAAGAGGCCGCGGGCGACGACGAACTGACCGCCGACAAGATCGCCGGGAAGTTCAACCGGCGCGGTCGCGGGGAGGTGCCACTGGCGTGCGGTCGCCTCACCGCCTTCATCGACGTGCAGGGGAGTCTGCTCTTCTGGGTCGTGTGCGGGTGGGAGGAGGACTTCACCGGTTATGTGCTCGACTACGGCGCGTGGCCCGACCAGCGCCGCGCGTACTTCACCCTGCGCGAGGCGAACCCGACGCTGGCGGTGGCGACCGGCGCGGCGGGGATCGAGGGGGCGATCTACCAGGGGCTGGAGCGACTGACCGCCGCGCTCCTCGGACGCGACTGGCCACGCGAGGACGGCGCGGTGCTTCGCGTGGAGCGCTGCTTGATCGACGCCAACTGGGGAACCTGCACCGATGTCGTCTACCAGTTCTGTCGCGAGTCGGCGCACGCGTCCGTCGTGATGCCCTGCCACGGGCGGTTCGTCGGCGCGTCGAGCCAGCCGTTCAGTGAGTACAAGCGGCGGCCGGGCGACCGCGTCGGCCACCACTGGCGCGTCCCGAACGTCCAGGGTAAACGGGCCGTGCGGCACGTCCTGTTCGACACGAACTTCTGGAAGTCTTTCGTACAGGCGCGGCTGGCGGTGGTGCTCGGTGACCGCGGGTGCCTGTCGCTCTTCGGCGACCGGGCCGAGACGCACCGGCTCTTCGCCGACCACCTGACCGCCGAGTACCGCGTGAAGACCGAGGGGCGTGGCCGCACGGTAGACGAGTGGAAGATCCGCCCCGAGCGGAGCGACAACCACTGGCTCGACGGCGTGGTCGGCTGCGCCGTGTCCGCGTCGATGCAGGGGTGCTCCCTGCCCGGCACGGACGTGAAGCCCGCGCCGAAGCGCGAGCGCGTAAGTTTCCGTGAGCTTCAACGGAAGAAGCAGGCATAGCGAGCAACACTCGCCGATCTCCACTTCGCACTCCGTCGGCGTCTGATCGCGACCGGAACCAATTCTCAACAATTTCCACCGATTCTGCGTCAAGTGTCCCGGCACTTGAAAAGGTCTCTTGATAGAGGGCCACACGGTCCCTCACCGAGGGGCCGCCTGATGCCCGACGACCTCGACGAAACCATCGAGCAGAACGCGAAGGGCCCGGCGAAGGCCTCGGGCGACGCCGGCTCCGTCGAGCAGCACCCGCTGCCCGACCAGATCGAGGCCGACCGCTACCTCGCGTCCAAGGACGCCGCCAAGCAACCGCAACGCGGATTGCGGTTCAACAAACTCGTTCCACCGGGGGCCGACTGAGTGTTCCGCTGGCTCGCCAACCTCTGGAGCGCCAAGCCGCCGCGACCTGGTCGCGGGCGGATCGTTCGTGTCGTCCGCGGCCGCTACGACGCGGCGGTGACGACCGACGACAACCGCCGCCACTGGGCCAACGCCGACGGGCTGTCCGCGAACGCGGCCAATAACCCGGAGGTGCGGCGAGTCCTGCGGAACCGCGCCCGGTACGAGGTCGCCAACAACAGCTACGCCCGGGGGATCGTGCTGACGCTCGCCAACGACGTGGTCGGCACCGGCCCGCGGCTGCAGATGCTCACCGAGGACGGCGAGGCGAACACGCGGATCGAGCGCGAGTTCGCGGCGTGGGCGAGGGCGATCGGACTGCCCGAGAAGCTCCGCACACTACGCATGGCGCGGGCCGAGTCGGGCGAAGGCTTCGCGGTACTCACCAGCAACGCGAAGCTGCCGACCCCGGTGCAACTCGACCTGCGGCTCGTCGAGGCCGACCGCGTCTGCACCTCGGACCTGAAGGCGGCTGCAAGTGGCGTGGACGGGATCGTCTTCGACGCGGCCGGGAACGCGGTGGAGTACCACGTCCTCAAGGATCACCCCGGCGACAGCACCTCGCGGCTGTTCCTGGAGTACGACCGGCTCCCCGCGTCCTCGGTGATCCACTGGTTCCGGGCCGACCGGCCGGGCCAGGCCCGCGGCATCCCGGACATCACGCCGGCGCTGCCGCTCTTCGCCCAGCTGCGGCGGTTCACGCTCGCTGTGATCGCCGCCGCGGAGACGGCCGCGGACTTCGCGGGCATCCTCTACACGGATGCGCCGGCCAGCGGCGAGGCGGACGCGGCCGAGCCGTTCGAGCCGATCGAACTGGAGAAGCGGGCGCTCGTGACCATGCCGGGCGGCTGGAAGATGAGCCAGTTGCAGGCCGAGCAACCGGCCACCACGTACCGGGAGTTCAAGAACGAGATCCTGAACGAAATCGCCCGCTGCCTGAACATGCCGTTCAACGTCGCGGCGGGGAATTCGTCGGGCTACAACTACGCGTCCGGCCGGCTCGACCACCAGACCTACTTCAAGGCGATCCGGGTCGAGCAGACGCACCTCGAAGTCGTCGTCCTTGACCGCATCCTCGCGGCGTGGTTCGACGAGGCCACGCTTATCCCCGGCCTGCTCCCGACCGACCTCGGCCCGTTCGCCGACTGGCCGCACCAGTGGTTCTGGGACGGTCACGAGCACGTCGACCCCGCCAAGGAAGCCAACGCCCAGGCCACCCGCCTGGCGAACCTGACCACCACGCTCGCCGACGAGTACGCGCGCCGCGGCCTCGACTGGGAGGCCCAGTTGCGGCAGCGCGCGAAGGAACTCGCACTCGTGAGCGAGCTCGGGCTGACCCCGGCCCAATCCCAACCGCCCCCGCCCCAAGAGGAGCCCGCCGATGCCGAAGACGAAGCCGTCGCCGCGGCCAATTGAGCAACCGAGCGCGCCCCGGACGCTCAACCTCGAAGCCACCGCGACCATCCACCTGGAGGCCGCGGGGACGGGTGAGGGCTCGCCGCTCCCACGGTTCCGCATGGTGGCCTACACCGGCACGCCGATGCTGGTGGCCGGCTGGCGGCACCCGGTCGTCCTCGACCTCGCCGGTCTTGCCATCCCGTCGCAGGCCCGGCCGATCCGGTTCGGGCACGACCCGCTCTCGGGCGTCGGGCACACCGACGCGGTGCGGGTCGAGGACGGGCAACTCGTCGCGACCGGCGTCGTCTCCCGCGACACGCCCGCCGCCCGCGAGGTGGTCGTCTCGGCGAAGAACGGCTTCCCCTGGCAGGCGTCGGTCGGGGCGTCGGTCGAGGAGTTCGAGTTCGTCAAGGAGAGCCAGCAGGTGCTGGTGAACGGTCGGAGTCTCGCCGGTCCCCTGAACGTCGTCCGCAAAGCGACGCTCGGGGAGATCAGCTTCGTCGACCTCGGGGCCGACGGCCGAACCTCGGCCAGCGTGGCGGCCAACCAGAACGCCGGAGATCCGCCCGTGCCGACCGAAACGGAGACCGAGTCCACCGCGCCGGAGCCGCCGCCCCCGTCGCCGAGTCCCGCCCCCCCGACCGTGACCGCCGATGACGTGCGGGCGCAGGCGCTGGCCGAGACCAACCGGATCACGACGGTGCGGCGGATCTGCGCCGGACGGTTCCACGAAATCGAGGCCCAGGCGATCCGCGACGGCTGGGACGCGACCCGCACGGAACTCGAAGTCCTGCGGGCGACCCGCCCGCGCTCGCCGGCCCCGTGCGGGGGCGACGCGCCGGTGACCGGCACCGTCCTCGAAGCCGCGTGCCTCCTGACCGCGAAGTTCGACGGGGTCGAGCGGGCCTACGACCCGCAGACGCTCGACGCCGCGGCCCGCCGGTTCCGGAGCGGGATCGGGCTCCAGGAACTGTTGCTCGAAGCCGCCTGGGCCAACGGCTACACCGGCCGCAACTTCCGCGACCAGCGCACGGTCCTCCGGTACGCCTTCGGCCGCGGGATCGAGGCCGGGTTCTCGACGGTGGACGTCGGCGGGATCCTGTCGAACGTCGCCAACAAGTTCCTGCTCGACGGCTTCTTCTCGGTCGAGCGGACGTGGCGGAACGTCTGCGCCGTCCGCAACGTCAGCGACTTCAAGACGGTGACCAGCTACCGGCTGGTCGGCAAGGACCAGTACGAGAAGGTGCCTGCGGGCGGGGAACTCAAGCACGGCACGCTCGGCAACGAGACGTACTCGAACCGGGCCGACACCTACGGCCTCATGCTCTCGATCGATCGCCGGGACGTGATCAACGATGACCTGGGGGCGATCACCACCGTGCCGCGGAAGCTCGGCCGCGGATCGGGCCTCAAGATCAACGACGTGTTCTGGACGGCGTTCCTAGACAACGCCGCGTTCTTCACCGCCGGGGCGGGCAACTTCATCTCCGGGGCGACGACCGCTCTCGGCATCGACGGGCTGACTGCCGGCGAGGTCGCGTTCCTCGACCAGGTCGACGGGGACGGCAAGCCGGTCGGCGTCATGCCGGCCATCCTCCTCGTGCCGACCGCGCTCGCGGTCACGGGGTCGCAACTCTACAAGTCGCTGGAACTCCGCGATAACACGGCCAACGCGAAGTTCCCGGTGGCCAACCCGCACCAGGGGAAGTTCCGGGTCGAGGTGAGCCGCTACCTGGGCAACGCCAAGTACCCCGGCTTCTCCGCGAAGGCGTGGTACCTCCTGGCCGAGCCGACCGACCTGCCGGTGATCGAGGTGGCGTTCTTGAACGGCCAGGAGGCTCCGACCATCGAGACCGCCGAAGCCGACTTCAACGTCCTCGGCGTGCAGATGCGGGGGTTCCACGACTTCGGCGTCGCCCTGCAAGACCCCCGCGGCGGGGTGAAGGCCAAGGGCGAGGCGTAAGCGCACGAGGCATCAGCCGGCGAGGCGTAAGCGGGCGGGGCGTCACCGCCCGAGTCACCCCGAGGAGTGGAACCGATGGCCCAGGCAGTCTTCGTTCACGACGGCGACGCGATCGACTACACGCCGGTGGCCGACGTGGCGGCAGGCGACGTCGTCGTGCAGGGCGACCTCATCGGCGTCGCCAAGCAACCGATCGCGGCCAACACCCCCGGCGCCCTGGCGGTCGGCGGCGTGTTCGACTTCGCCAAGCTCGCCGCTCTCGTGGTCGCGGTCGGCACGCTCATCTACTGGGACGACGCGGCCAACGTCGCCACCAACGTGTCCGCCGGCAACAAGCTGCTCGGCAAGGCGGTGCGGGCGTCGGCCGCGGCCGACACCACGGTCCGGGTCCGGATGAGTCCGTGAGGCCGCGATGCCCGACCTGCTCCGTACCGGGTCCGACTGGCTGGCCGACATGCTCAAGGAGCACGCCTCGCGGCCGGTCGTGTACCGCCGCGGGGCGAACGAGGCCGCGGTGCAGGCGACGGTCGGCCGGACGCTCTTGAAGCTCGACGACGGCTACGGCGGGGTGCGGATGGAGTGGACCGACCGCGACTTCCTGATCCACGCGGCGGACCTGGTGCTGGGCGCGGTCGTGGTTTTGCCCGAACGCGGCGACGTGATCCGTGAGACGGCCGGCACGCAGACGTTCGTGTACGAGGTGATGGCCCCCGGCAAGGAGCCGGCGTGGCGCTGGTCGGACGTGTACCGCAAGGTGCTGCGGATTCACACCAAGCAAGTGGGGGTGGAGTGATGCTCGACTTCTTACGGCAACTGCTCAGTCTGCGCGGCAACGGCGGAACGAACCCCGGCGAGGCCGCACCGATCCTGCGGGCCATCGTTCACAGCGAGGTGCTGACCGAGATCGTGCGGGCGACCGGCACGCCGGTGGATGACCTGATCCTCCAGATCGTGCGGGCGCTGGTTCCGAAGGAGACGACCTGATGCCCGCGACGATCCTCCGGATCGCCGACGCCGTGGTGGATGAACTCAACGGCAGTGTGTTCAGCCAACCGCTCGAAGCCGTGCGGCACTACCTGCCGCAGTTCGAGTTGTCGGAGATGACCTCGCTCCGCGTGAGCGTGGTGCCGCGCTCCGTGGCGAGCAAGGGGCTCGACCGCAACCGCGACAGCTTCGACTACCGGATCGACGTCGCGGTACAGCAGAAGCTCGACCCGACGCCGGGGAACCTCGATGCGCTCATGGTGCTGGTGGAGGAAATCGCCGACCACTTCCGGTCGGAACCTCTGGCGGGCTACCCGCAGGCCCGCTGCACCGAGGTCGAGAACGTGCCGGTTTACGCGCCGGAGCACCTGGACGAGTTCCGTCAGTTCACGAGCGTCCTGACCCTGACCTTCCGCGTGTGGCGGTGACGGATGATCGGGCTGAGCTTCCAGGCCGCCAAGCGCGGCTTCTTCGACCGCGAGAAGGTCCGGCGGTCGGTGGACGCCGGCACCCGCAGGGTGCTGTCGCGGTTCGGGGCGTTCGTGCGGCAGCGGGCCAAGACCTCGATTCGCAAGCGGAAGGGGATCAGCCGACCGGGTCAACCGCCGCACTCGCACGTCGGCCTCCTGCGGAAGTTCATCCTGTTCGCCTACGACGCCGACCGCAAGTCGGTCGTGATCGGACCGACGCTGACGAAGGACGAGTCGGAGGCGCCGCGGCTCCTGGAACACGGCGGCGACACGACGCTGGAAACGCGCGAAGGCCCGAAGCGGGCGCACTACCGCCCGCGCCCGTTCATGGGACCGGCGTTCGAGCAGGAGCAGCAGAAGTTGCCGGCCCTGTGGAAGAACTCGGTCCGCTAACGGAGGTGCCGCGTGAGTGTGAAACTCGGGCTCGACGCCAAGCTCTACCGCAACACCGGCACCCACGCCGCACCGGTCTGGAACGAGATCAAGAACGTCAAGGACGTGACTTTGAACCTCGAGGCCGGCGAGGCCGACGTGACCACCCGCGGCAACGCCGGCTGGCGCGCGACCGTGGCGACGCTCAAGGACGGCTCCATCGAGTTCGAGATGGTGTGGGACACCGAGGACGACGACTTCTCCGCGATCCGCGACGCCTTTCTGAACCACACCGCGCTCGAGTTCGCGGTCATGGACGGCGACATCGAGACGGCCGGCTCGCAGGGGCTGCGGGCCACCTGTGCCGTCACCAACTTCAGCCGCAACGAAGCGCTCGAAGAGGCGATCACCGTGAGCGTGACCGTGAAGCCGACGTTCTCCGCCAACCCGCCCGAGTGGATGACCGTGGCCTGATCACCCCGAGGAGCACCATGCGCGTTGCCGTTGTCGGGATCTCGATCCTGCTGTCCGCCGCCGCGCCGGTCGGCGCGGCGGACCCGAACCCGCCCGTCCGCATCACGGGCGAGACGAAGTACAAGCCGCACTCGCTGGTCCGGCTCCGCGCCGAGGGCGTCGACCCCAAGGCCGCGGTCCTCTGGCGCGTCCACCCGGCCAAGGACGTGCAGCGGGCGACCACGCCGCGGGGCGTGCTGGAGTTCGCCGCCCACCCCGGCACCTACGAGGTGGAGCTGCTGGTGATCCAGCAGGCCGAGGGCGGGCTGGTCGTCGAGGAGAGCCAGGTCACGGTCGTCGTCGAGGGGTGCGGGCCGGTGCCGCCCAGGCCCGAGCCGAAGACGCCGGGTAAGGCCAACGCCGAGCAGGCGATCGGCAAGCTCCGCTTCGGCAACGCCGGCTGCACGGCCACCGTGATCGGGCCGCGCCGGGCGGACGGGAAGTGGGACATCCTGACCGCCTCCCACTGCACCGGGGGGCCGGGGAGTCGCGGGAGTTTCACCCTCAAGGACGGCCGCACCATCGCCGTCACGGTCGCGGCCCGCAACACCGACGCGGACATCACCTGGCTCGTCACCGACGCGGCCGTGGACGACCTGCCGTTCGCCAACCTCGCCACGAAGAACCCGCCCGTCGGGACCGAGGTCTGGCACATGGGCTACGGGATCGACCGCCCCGGCAACCGCGAGGACGGTCGGATCACCGGCGCGGAGACGTCGGACGGGCAGTTGCAGATGGAACTGAGTGTCTCGTCGGGCGACTCGGGCGGCGGGATCTTCCGGGCCGACACCAACGAGCTGGTCGCGGTGGTCTGCTGCACCACCGAGCGGGGCCGCAAGACCCTCATGTTCGGCGGCAGCGCCGAGCGGGCGAACCGGATGCGACCTGTCGCGAAGACCGAGGCGGACGCCTGGGAGCCGCTCGCGATCCCCGTCTGCGCCGCCAAGAGGACCGACCTGGACTGGCAGCCGATCGACATCCCCCTCGTCCGGAGGAAGTGACGTGCAGAGCTTCCGCGACAACGCCGGGCGGGCGTGGACGGTGGCCATCAACGTGGCCGCCGTCAAGCGGGTCCGCGGTCTCGTCGGCGTCGATCTGTACAAGCTCATCGACGACGGGTTCAAGCCGCTCGCCGCGCTCGTGGGCGACCCCGTCCAGCTGGCCGACGTCCTCTACTGCCTGTGCAAGGACGAGGCAGACGCGAAGAGCATCTCGGACGAGGACTTCGGGCGGGCACTCGCCGGTGACGCGATCACGCTCGCGGCCGACGCGTTCGTCGAGGAGTTGATCGATTTTTTCCCCGACGCCCGGGCGCGGGCGAGCCTGACCAAGGTGCTGGCGGCCGGGCGGAAGGTGCGGGACAAGCTCATGGATCACGCCGAGGTGGTGATCGACCGCCTCGACCCGGCGGCGGAAGCGAGCAAGTTGATCGCCTCGTTTGGGAACTCGCCGGCGTCCTCGGGATCGACCCCGGCCCCTTCACCCTCCGCGAACTCCTGACGATGGCCGAGGCGGCCAGCCGCCAGCGGTGGGCGCACACGTCCGCCGTACTCGCGCTGCTCGCCAACGCGCACCGCGACCCGAAGAAGACCCGCCCGTTCCAGCCCGCCGACTTCAACCCGCACCTGCGGCGGAAGGAGCCGGTCGCGGCGAAGGTCGGCATCGCCGTCCTGAAGCAAGTGTTCGTGGACCGACCGCACCAGGGGGCGTGAGCGATGGCGTCGGCCGGTGGGATTCGCGCGGGGGCCGCCTACGTCGAGTTGTTCGTCAAGGACAACCGGCTGACGAAGGGACTCGCCGTCGCGGCCGCCAAGCTGAAGGCCTTCGGCGCGGGCCTGACGGGCCTCGGCACGCAACTGCTCGGCGTCGGGGCCGCCCTGGCGACGCCGTTCGCGCTGGCCGCCAAGCTGTTCGCCGACATGGGCAGCGACCTGCTGGACATGAGCCAGCGGACCGGCGTCTCGGTCGAGGCGCTCTCGGAATTGGGGTTCGCGGCCGAGCAGTCCGGTGCGGACATGGAAACGCTCGAGGCCGGCCTGCGGAAGATGCAGAAGTTCGTCGTCGAGGCCGCGGACGGCTCTCAAACGGCCCGCGACGCCCTGGAGAAGCTCGGCCTCACGGTGGCCGACCTGAAGGCACTCGCGCCCGACGAGCAGTTCAAGCTGATCGCCGAGAAGCTCAGCAAGGTCGAGAACCCGACCCTGCGGGCGGCGCTGGCGATGGACGTGTTCGGCAAGTCGGGCACCAAGCTCCTGCCCCTGATGAACGACGGGGCGGCCGGGATCGAGGCGCTCCAGGAGAAGGCCCGCAAGCTCGGGCTGACCATCTCGACCGAGGACGCGGCCGCCGCCGAGGAGTTCGGCGACACGCTCGACGTGCTCTGGAAGGTGATCAAGCGTGGCGTCTTCTCGGTTGGGGCGGCGCTCGTGCCGTCGCTCATGGAACTGGCCAACTGGATCATCACCACCTCGCGGGACGTGTCGGAGTGGATCGACCGCAACCGCGGCCTCGTGGTGTCGGTCGCCAAGATCGTCGCGGTCGTCCTCGGCGTGGGCGCGGCCCTCGTCGCGCTCGGCGTGGCCGTCAGTCTGGCGGGGTTCGCGATCAGCGGACTGGTCACCCTCTTCTCGGCGCTCGGCACGGTCATCGGGGTGATCGGTTCGGTCCTCGGCGCGCTGCTCTCGCCCATCGGCCTGGTGGTCGCAGCGCTGGTCGGCCTCGGCTACCTGTTCGCCACGCAGACCGACGCCGGCAAGCGGATGACCGACGAGTTGAGTGCGGGGTTCATGAGCTTCGCGGAGACGGCGAAGACCGCGTGGGGCGGGATCGTCGCCGCGATCCAGGCCGGCGACTTGGAGTTGGCGGCCAAGATCGCGCTAGCGGCCGTCAACCTCGAGTGGGCGAAGGCCGTGCTCTGGTGGACCGAGAAGTGGAACGCCTTCAAGGGCCTCTTCGTCGACGGTTGGCACGACGCGGTGGCAGGGCTGAAGCTCATGTTCTGGGACTTCACCGCCTGGATCGCTCGCACCTTCGCGTTCGCCATCGAGAAGCTCTTCAAGGCCGCGGCCTGGGTCGCGGACAAGCTCGGGTTCGAGACGTTCGCCCGGAAACTCCGCGAGAACTTCGACTTCTCCGACGAGAACATCAACCGCAACCGCGACCGGATCAAGAACCAGATCCTCGACGAGCGCCTGCGCCGCCAGCGCGAGGCCGACGCGGCCCGGAAGGCGGACGCGGCCGGGGCGATGGACGACGTGAAGAAGGCCGCCGACGAACTCCGCGACGCGGTCAAGGAGGCGGAGCGGAAGCGGAACGAGATGGGCGACCGCGTCCCGCCGAAGGCCAAGTCCGGGTCGATGTCCTCACTCGACGAGGTGATCGACCTCTCCAAGAAGGTGGACGTCCAGGGGACGTTCAACGCGCTGGCCGTGCGCGGGCTGGGCGGCGAGTCGGCCAACGAGCGCGCCGCCAAGGCGGTCGACCAGATCAACGACAACGTCAAGAAGATCGCGGTCGCGGCCGTCCACGGCGGGCTGGTCTTCGCGTGAGGGCTTCACCCGGTGGCGATCATCGTCGAGAAGTTCGACAGCGGCGGGGCGACGGTCGGGCCGGACAGCCCGGCGGTCGACCTGCTGTTCGCCGTCCTGGGCACCGAGAGCGACCTCGACGTGCGGGCGCTGGTCGAGGCGACGATCCCGGCGATCTTCCGGGGGATGATCTTCCAGAACTACCGCATTGACCACAAGGGGGGCGGGGTCTGGGACGTGTCGGTCCGCTACGGCCGCGAGGACACACAGGCGGACGACGCCCCGCCCGGCAGCGACCCGCCCCAGCCCGAGGCCCCGCTCGGCCCGAGCTTCTCGTTCGAGACCTCCGGCGGCACGCAACACATCACGCAGTCGTTGCAGACGATCGCCAAGCACGGCAAGCCGGGCAAAAACCCGCCCGACCTCAAGGGCGCGATCGGGTTCAACAACGACTCCGTCGAGGGGACCGACGTCACCGTTCCGGTGTTCCGGTTCTCGGAGACGTACTCGATCCCGGTGGCGCTCATCACGCACGGCTACAAGATCACGCTCTTCCAGCTCACCGGGCGGGTCAACAGCGCCCCGTTCCGGGGGTTCGCGGCGGGCGAGGTGCTGTTCCTCGGCGCGTCGGGCTCGCGCCGCGGCCTCGAGAAGTGGGAGCTGACCTACCAGTTCGCCGCCAGCCCGAACGCCGTCAACCTCCAGGTCGGCGACATCCAGAACATCAACAAGAAGGGGTGGGAGTACCTCTGGGTCCGCTACGGCGACGTCGAGGACCAGAAGGTTCTCGTGAAGCAGCCGGAGTCGGTCTACATCGAGCGGGTTTACGAACCGGGCAACTTCGCGCTCCTCGGGATCGGAGGCTGACGTGCCCGGCGACCCGTTCAAGAGCGTTACGCCCGGCCAGCGGCTGGAGGTCCCGGCGGCGGCATACAACGCGTTCCTCGAGGCGGCCCGGTTCGCCCGCGGCCGGCTGCACGAGACCGACCGCGACGAGGCCGACCTGTTCCGCCAGACGGGCATCGTGAAGGTGCGGAACACGACCGGCGTGGCGCTCTCTCGGTTCGCGGTCCTGGCACTGTCCGACCCGATCGTCGGGCCGCTGGACAACCTGACGGAGTTCCAGACCCGCGTTACGTTCGACGGGGTGGTACCCGCCGACCCGCCGGCCGTCGGCCGGTACGCCGTCCTGCTCGACCCCCTCGACGCCGGAGCCATCGGCCGGGGCGTCGTCGCCGGCGTGACGCCGGTGCGGCTGGCGGTCGATCCCCTCCACCTCTACGAGTTCGCCGAGGTCGGGCCGGGCGGCACGCAGTCGCTCCGCAACGCGCCGGCGGGGTCCGCGCGGGTGCTGTGGGTCGAGGAGACCGGGTCGGTTGAGCGGTGGGCCGTCGTGCGGCTGGGGGACGGGGAGGATCACGTCCGGTTCCGGCTGACCGGGTCGCTACCTCGGTGCGGTTCTGCGCCGGCGACGTTGGTCGTGTACCGTGACGGCAAGTGGTGCCCCGTCGAGGCGACGATCACCGTCCACGACGCGGTCGGCGTCGTCTGCCCGGAGCTCTGCAAGGCGACGGGCTCGTCCGGGAGCGGCTGCGGCTGCCCGCCGGCGACCTCGGTCGCGGCCGGCACTTATGGGGTCGCCAAGTACTACGCGGACAGCCGCAAGTGGGAAGTCCTGGCCCTCGGCGAGGGGTGCTGCGATTCCTCGTCGTCGGGATCCTCTTCGGATTCGTCGTCCGGCTCCTCGTCCGGTTCGTCGTCGGGTTCCTCCTCGGGCAGTTCCTCCGGCAGCTCGGGAAGCGGGTCGTCGAGCGGCGCGCCCGTCGTCACGGTCACCGAGACCGACGTCCGCTGCGAGGCCGGTAATCTCAACGTCTACACGCGGACGAGCACGCTCCGGATCGAGAACGGCGCGCTGACCAAAGAAGAAGGAGCGTGGCTCTTCAGCCACCCGGCCGGGTGCTGTTGCTGCGACGGTTGCACCAGCGGTTCGAGCAGCGGCTCGTCCGGCAGTTCGTCCGGCTGGTCGTCGAGCGGCGACGACAGCAGTTCGTCGCTCCCGCCGAGCAGTAGCGGCGACGGCTCGTCCTCGGGCGGCCCCGTCCCCTCGTCGAGCGCCGTGGACGACGGGTCTTCGGGCGTGACCCACTCCTCGAGCGCGATCGACACGTCGAGCGGGCCGAGCGGGAGCGCGGACGAGTCCTCCTCCAGCGGCCCGCTCCCGTCGTCGAGCGCGGCGGACGACACGTCTTCGTGGGTCGTCCACTCGTCCAGCGGAATTGATCTGCCGACCTCTAGCACCGTGGACACTTCGAGCGGCATTGGTGACACGTCGTCCGGTGCGGTCGATGCGTCTTCGGGCAGCAGCGGATCATCCTCGGGGTCGAGCGGCAGTTCCTCGAACGGGAGCAGCGGAAGTGACGGCGGATCGGGATCGTCCTCGGGCGACGGGCCGCCGGTTCCTTCATCGAGCGTGGTGGAGGTCTGAACGCGATGCGCGTCTTCCTGATCGGCTACCCCGGCGAGATGGGCGGGGCCAACACCGAAGCCTGGCACACGGTCAAACTGTGGCGGCGCTACGGGGTTGAGGTCCACCTGATTCCGACGTGGGCCGCGAACGACCGCTGGCGGTCGCGGCTCGACGCACTGGGTTGCAGGACCCACCAGGTTCGTCCCGAGGATGTGGAGCGCGTCCCCGGCCTGGCGGGTACGCCGGTGGTCTCGTTCTGCAACGCCGAGTTCATGACGCACGCCCACCGCTTCCGCGCGCTGGGTTGCCCCGTCGTGTGGGTCAACTGCATGACCTTCCTCTTCGAGCACGAGCGGCGGTTCTTCGCAACGCACGGGCCGGCCGACGCGATGGTCTACCAGTCCGAGTTCCAGCGCACCGAGATCGAGCCGAAGCTCGCGGAGTTCGGCTACGACCCGGCCAGCGGCCACCTGATCCGGGGCGCGTTCGACCTCGGCGAGTGGGACTTCCGCCCGCGCCCGCACGCGAAGGGCGAGCCGTTTTTTGTCGGCCGGGTCGCCCGCCCCGACGCCGACAAGTGGTCGAGCAACACCTGGCCGATCTACGAGCGCATCCAGGTCCGCAACAAGCGGGCCCTCATGCTCGGGATGGACGATCGCACCCACGCGAAGCTCGGCAAGCCGCCGGCGTGGGCCGACTGCCTCAAGCCGATGGCGATCACGGCGCAGCAGTTCTTCGCCACGCTGCACTGCCTGCTGCCCGTCAACGGCGGTGCCCGCGAGAACTGGCCCCGCGCCGGCCTCGAGGCGATGGCCGCCGGCGTCCCGGTCGTGGCCCAGAACGACTGGGGCTGGCGGGAGATGCTCGACCACGGCGTGACCGGGTTCCTCGGCTCGTGCGACGAGGAACTCGCCCACTACGCCGCGACGCTCGCCTACGACGAGCCGTTGCGGCTCCAGATCACCCACGCCGCCCGCGAGCGGCTCGTCAACGAGTTCGCTAACCCGGACGTGATCTGGGCGGGGTGGCAACGGCTGTTCGCCGAGGTCAGCCGACGCACCGAACCGGCACTCGCGGAGGTCGCATGAACCCGTTCGCCACGCACATCCCTGTGCTGCTCGCCTGCCTCCGGCGCACGAGCGGCCCGATCCTGGAGTTCGGGTCCGGCTGGTTCAGCACGCCGATCTTGAACGCCTTCGCGGTGGGTCGCATCGCCCGAACGGTCGAGGCCGACCCGCGCTGGTTCTCGGTCGTCGCCCCGGCCTGCACCCACCAGCCCGTAACGAAGCACGACCACCAGATCGTGTTCGTCCCCGACTACTCGCAGGCTCCGATCGACGACCACGACTGGTCGGTCGTCCTGATCGACCACGAGCCCCCGCAACGTCGCGGCGTCGATGTCAACCGACTCCACGGCAAGTGCCGGTTGCTCGTTGCCCACGACTCCCAGCACGACGCCTACGGCTACGGCCCCGCGTTCGAGCGGTTCAATTACCGCTACACGTTCGACCGCCTGATGCCGTGGACGACGGTCGTCAGCGACACCGACCCGCTCGACTGGCTCGATGAGGCCCTGCGCCCCCTGTGGTGACCCCCATGAAACTCGCCGCGCTGTGCTGCACCTACCGCCGCCCGCACCTGCTCGGGCAGTTGATCGAGTCGTTCCTGCGCCAGGACTACCCGCGCGAACTCCGCGAACTGGTCATCCTCGACGACGCCGGTCAGTATGGGAACCAGACCGGCGACGGCTGGCGGCTGGTCTCGATCCCGGCCCGGTTCCGCACGCTCGGCGAGAAGCGCAACGCCTGCGCCGCGCTGGCGTCGCACGACGTCGAAGGGTTCCTCGTCGCGGACGACGACGACATCTACCTGCCGCACTGGTTTCGGACCCATGCCGAGGCGTTGCGGCGTGCCGAGTGGTCGCGCCCCGGTCTGGTGCTGCTCGAACACGGCAGCGGGCTCAAGGAGGTGGACACGGGCGGCCTCTACCACGGCGGGTGGGCATACCGACGATCCGCGTTCGACCGGGTGCGCGGATACGCCGCGATGAACAACGGCGAGGATCAGGAGTTGGCCCACCGGCTGGCCGAGGCGAAGGTGATCGTCTCCGACCCGTCCACGTTCGCGCCGCCGTTCTACCACTACCGCAACGACAGCGGCAGCTACCACCTCAGCTGGATGGGCGACCGCGGCTACGAGGAGTTGGGAAACGTCAGCCACGAAGCGAAACCGGTGATTCAGATCGGCTGGCCGCGCGATTTCACCGCAGTGCCGGTCGTGCGCCGCTTCGCGTTCGGATTGCCCGTCTCGGGACGTGACGGCAAGATGCCGGTCGAGCTGATCGGACCCGTCACCGCCCCCGGTCGCAACGGCCCGACGAACGGGATGTACGCGCTCCAGAAGGCGCTGCGGAAGCGAATCAACGACGGCCTCGACTGGCTGTCCATCAAGTCGCTCCCGGTGAGCCGGGGCGCGATGCCGTGGTTCTGGCACTGGGACGACCGGCGGTACGCCGTCTGGTGGGACTCGGAAGGGCTGCCGTTCGTGCAGGGCCCGAACATGCTCTTCACGCACTCCGGCACGCCGCGCATCGATGCCGAGGAGTGCGGGCTACTCGACGCAGCGAACTGCCGGGCGATGTTCTGCCACAGCGAGTGGTATCGCGACCTGATCGCCAGGCACCGCGGGCCGGCAAACCAGTCGCCGATCGTACTTTGGCCGTACCCCATCGCCCCGTGGCCCGGCGAACCGCTCCCGGACGAGTACGACCTGCTCATCTACGGCAAGAACGGCCACCGCCCGCAGTTGCTCGAACACCTGGCCGAGTTGTTCCCGCGGCACGTTCAGATCCACTACGGCCGCTACCACCGCGAAGAGTTGTTCGAGGCCGCGCGGCGGGCGCGGGCCTGCGCCTACCTGGCCGACGACGACCACGGCCCGCTCGCGCTGCAGGAGATCCTGCTCGCCGGCTGCCCGGTCGTCGGAGTCCGCACTGGTGCGGTGTTCGTGCGGGCGGGCACCACGGGCGCCTTGGTTGATCGACTGCCGCCAGGCGCGAAGTGTGTCGCGAACGACCACGACGTAGCCGTCCTGGATGGGTTCATCAAATGTGTCAGCCGTGCGATGGAGATGGACCGTCGATCAGTCCGTGCCGCCGCGGCCGACGAGTTCAGCACCGAACTAATCGTCGATCGGGTGGTCACGGCTCTGGAGCTGGCGCGGGTGGCCTGAGTCGGCGACGCCAAACGAGCCCGCGGCCGCTCACTCCTGAGACGCAGCCTTGATCTGGGACAGGATGCAGCAGACACCCTGAATCGCTTTCCGCACGCCGTCGTTGTGATGGAACGGCACCTCCAACGCGACCCGCCACAGACAGTTGGCTTCCTTCACCAGATCGAACGCGCGGGTTACGCGCTCCACTGCGTCAACTATGAAGGGGAGATCGTCCCGACCGACTCGGCCACGATCCTCGCCCAGCCACAGGAACATTGGACACTGTGGCTCTCGCGGCGTTGATCAACAGAATGGTAATGTGGCAGCACTCGCCACGACCCAAATGGGCAGGAATCATGGGCGCGTTGTTCGATCCCGCACTGGCGAAAATGGAGGCGGGCACTCCGGTGTTCGGCCCCGTTTCGTTTCAAGGCTACTTGCTTGAGAATGGGCTCGCGGGCAAGAACACCGCGCAGCACATCTCGGTTGATAGTATGCGCAGCCTCGCCCCAGAACTGCATGCGGCACGAACGATGGTTTTCCGGCTGGGCTCCCCCGGCGGCGAGCGGCACACGCACTTTAGCTTGGCGCGGTGCGTGAGTGGGTGGGGGGATTACTTTCTTCTTGATCAAGAGGTCTTCGCCGAGGCAAAGCCGCAACTATTCATTCCTCCTGTGTCATTGCGGCAGCTTTTTGCATTCACCCTGCTGCCAAAATTCACAGAGACATCTCTGGTCAACCTTGCGGTTGCGTCCGGGCTCCTGTCGCACGTCCTCAAGCTCGATGATCCGGCGATGCCTTCGGCACCGGCAACCGGGCAGGGAACGTACTCGTTCACCTTCACCCCCCACGAACAGCTCGACGTGGCCTGGTTTCACTCGAAAGGACAGGTCGAGATCGACGCAGCGATCATCGCGAAGCGGGGCGGTGAGGAAACGCTCTTCGTCGTTGAGGCCAAGGTGGGAGATGAACTGGATTCGCTCGCCAAACACATGCTTCTGTATCCTGCCTTGGCGCTTCGGGATGGGATACCTGAATACATGCCTCTTGTGCCGGTCTACATCCGAGTGCTGCGACGCCAGGAGGGATTACACTTTTACATTGCCGAGTGTTCTCTGACGCGCACGCCCGGCGGCGTGGCGTCGA
Organism: Gemmataceae bacterium; assembly: GCA_019636445.1. Lineage (GTDB taxonomy): Bacteria > Planctomycetota > Planctomycetia > Gemmatales > Gemmataceae > Limnoglobus. Next base: position 92,210 of record JAHBXO010000015.1, read on the forward strand.
TAGCGGGCCTCGTGCCAAAGCTCGTGAGCCACCATGTCTTGCTGGGATTCAATCGCGCCTAACGCGTGGAGGTCTCTCCCTCTTCTTGACCGTTGCTGACTGCCTCCGACTTGCCCCGCACCAAACGGTGCCCCTTTAGGGCAAAGCCCCGTTCTGCCAGACGCCTTGCCCACCCAGCGCGTGTTCCGATTCCACTGGGATCGTTCAGTAGCCCGTTTTTCTCCTCTTGAGCAGTCAAGTTGGCGAACTTGCCGTGAAGCGCGTGATCCTGGTGCAGGAACGTTTCTTTTCTGTGCAGTACCGGTGGGTTCTCGCTCTCCCCGTATTCGTAGCACTCCACCTGCCGGGTCCGGAGGTTCAACTTCACGCATCTCAGAAGGGCCGGGTGTGGGTCGCCCTCGAAGTCTGGGTAGACCAGATAGGACAATTTGCCGGTGCGCCGATGAATCTTGATGATGTTCGCTCCCTCGACTTCACCGAGGTACGCCCGACCGCACCCTTCGTAAATCCGCAACAGCGGTTCCAATGAATCCAGCGCACTCCGGTGGACGTAGAGATCGTCTGGGAGGAGCTTGCCAACCGTAGCCCTTTTGCAAGCTTCGTCGATTGCGTTTGCATCCCCAGCCTTGAACAGCAACTCGTCGGCTGCGGCGCACGCTTTGGTGTACGCGCCGAAGAAGGCCTTCATGTCGCGTTGCAGCGAGAAGGGCAGAGCCGAAATCGGGGGACGCTTTCGGAAGCGGGCCAAGGCTGTGTAGACCAGGATGTCCTCGCGTCGCCTTTGGGCAATGGCCTCCCAAGATTCCGTGTCCGTGACCCGTTGAATTGCCGCGAACGCTCGCTTCAGCGATCCAAAACGCTCGACCACAGCCGCTGCACCGGGGAACTCGGTCGGGTCCGGTAGCCGTCCCAAACCGGCGATCACCTCCATCAGCGGTTCGAGCGCCTGCCTTGTCTCTTCCAAGCGCAACTCGGCGATCCGTCGGCGCGGAACGATTTCGCGCCGACGGAACCGGTTCGCCAGGAACAACTGGCGACGTGACTCATCCCGGAACAGGTAGAACGTGCCGATCCCAGCGGGGATGGCTTCCGTTTCCAACACCGACTCGAGGTAGGCCTTCAGTTCGTTTTGCTCGAAGTACTTCTGAAAGGTGTTGCGGTTGGTGAGCACCCCATCGCCGAATTCGACTGGGTCTTTTCCCCGTCCCGCAACAAGCACCTGAGCAGACACAGTCAAGAGCTGGCGGCAGAGACTCCACGCTGCCTTTGTCGTCGCGGCTCGCTCCTCGGGGTTCTCGATGACGTTGATGACGTAACCAAGGTTCACGACGTCCGCATCCTGCTTTTGCGCTTCGGGACGAAACGCAGGATCCCAACCGCTGCAGGTCATACCAGCCGCAGTGAGCAACTCGAGGTCTTCCCCTCGACCGCACCCGTAGTCGAAGAAACTGACACCAGCGGCAAGCAGGCCGTCGCGCAGCAGGCACTTCACGGGACGTGAGTAATCCCCGCGCCGAATCGCGGTCTTGTGTCGAAAAATGACTGCCTGTTCCATACTCGCGCCACTTTCACCTTGACCCGAAGAACGCATTCTGGAAGAGGATACCGCAGCATCGAACTGGTCGCTACGAGTCGGCCCGAAAACCCGTCAGCGCTAGCCAATCCTGCTGGGAGTGTCAAGCCTGATCGGGTACAATTCGGCGAAAGTTGTACCGTTCAGTTCAGGCTTGCGGGTTCTGGCGAAGGGGAGCGTGGATGGAATCGACGAGCGTACAGTATTCGTTCTCCGGCCACGACACCTTCCCCTTCCGCTACCCCTGGCTGAAGAAGGGCTACGACGCCGTCCAAGAGGACACCGGCGTTTTTGTACGCGACGATGCCATCACCACGTTGGGTGTCGGGAAGAACATGGTCCGGTCGATCCGGCACTGGTGTCTCGCGTCGAGTGTGCTGGAAGAGAACGAGGGCGGCGGGCTGAAGTCGTCCGCTCTCGGCGACCTGCTGCTCGCAGACGACGGCCTCGACCCGTACCTCGAAGACCCCGCCACGTTGTGGGTTTTGCATTGGGAGATCGCCTCTTGTCGTAGACGAGCCGCGACGTGGTTCTGGACGTTCAGCCACTTCCACGAGCCGGAGTTTACGCGCGAAGCCCTGTTCTCGGCACTTTTTAAGTGGACGCAGACGCTTCCGGGCAAGCAGGTCGCGGACAGCTCCCTCAAGCGCGACGTGGAAGTCTTTCTGCGAACTTACGTCCCGTCTCGGCAGAGTCGCGGCGACATCGCTGAGGACTCAATCGATTGCCCGCTCATCGAACTCGGCTTGATCACTCAACCGACGGGCAGCCAAACGTACCGCTTCCGCCGTGGCGCTCAGCAGACGCTGCCCGACGGGATTCTGCTCTACGGCGTCCTTTCGTTTTGGGAGGCCTTCGCCCCCAACGCCGAGACACTCGCGATTCAGGACATCGCGCGGCAACCTGGCAGTCCGGGACGCTTGTTCAAAATCGACGAGTCGTCGCTCGTCGAGCGGTTGGAGAACATCGAGAAGTTGACCGACGGCGTCCTCTCCTACGGAGAGACGGCTGGCCTTCGACAACTCTATCGCCGGGGCGAGCGGCTCGATCCCCACACCGCGCTGGCGGACGCCTACGCCGCAGGAGGGAAACGATGACCGATTCGCTCACGCTCGACAAGCTCGTCGCGGTCAACCCGCGGTTTGCTCGGTCGGTTTCCCTGACCCGCGACGCCGGTCGTTCCGATGCACTTGACGGCTACATCCTCACTCCGAATGGCCGCGAGATCCTCCGTCGCCTGAGCGCGGCTTTGGTGGGTGAAACCTCGACTCGCGCGTGGTCGATCACAGGCCCTTACGGTTCTGGGAAGTCGGCATTCGCGCTCCTCACCGCCCAACTCCTCTCTGGTGAGGAACACGTTCGGGTACAGGCGCGGAAGTTCCTGTCAGCGACGGATGCGGAACTCGCCGAGCGATTCTTCGGCACAGGCTCGCCGCTGCCGAAGCGGGCCGGACGGCTGCTTCCCGTGTTGGTCACCGGCTCCCGTCAACCGCTCGACAAGGCCCTTGCCGCGGCGCTCGCGGCAGCGCTGCGGTCGCTTGCGGTGCGTGGACGGACTCCTCAGATCATCGAACGCCTGGAAAAGATTGCCACGCAGTCTGCTCTCGCGAGTGGGGCCATCGTCGGACTGTTCGAGGAGGCGAACGAATACCTCGCCCGGTTTGGTCACGAGGCCGCGGGTCTGCTGCTGGTCGTGGATGAACTGGGGAAGTTCCTCGAATACGGCGCGACCAATCCCGAGCAAGGCGACGTGTTCGTTTTGCAGGAGTTGGCGGAAGCCGCGACGCGATCAAAACGTCCGTTTCTGTTCATCACCATCTTGCATCAGGCTCTTGATCGCTACGCCGATCACATGAGTTCCGGTCGCCGCGCGGAGTGGGCGAAAGTGCAGGGTCGGTTTGAAGACGTGGCTTTCGAGGAACGCAGTGAGCAACTTCTCCGGTTAATCTCGCACGCGATTCGGCAGGAGGGGTCGGACACCGACTTGAAGCCGGTCCGCCGGCTGGCGAAGAGCCTCGCCCAGGACGCGGTCGCCCTCGGCATTCGCGTCGGCTCGCTGGCGCAAAGTGAGTTGGAAGAATGCCTGGCCGCTTGCTATCCGCTTCACCCTCTCACCGCGATCACGTTAGGGCCGCTGTTCCGGCAACTCGCGCAGAACGAACGATCCCTCTTCGCGTTCCTCACGTCATCCGAACCGTTTGGTTTTCAGGACTTCCTGAAGAGCCACACGGTCAAGGGCGGGGGGTACCGACTCGACTGCGTGTACGACTACGTCATGGCCTCGCTCGGCCCCGGCCTTTTTGCCCAACACCGCGGGAAGCTCTGGGCCGAAGTGCAGTCCGCGCTCGATCGGCTCCACGACGCCGGCGAGCTCGAGGTCCGTGTCGCCAAGACGGTTGGCTTGTTGCAGGCCCTCGGTTCCGTCGGGGGTGTTTCCGCTTCTGCCGGGTTGCTTCAGGCCGCTTTGAAGGGAACGGCAACGGAAACCCAAATTGCCGATGCAGTCCAGTCGCTGACCCGCCGCTCTGTCGTCGTCTTCCGCCGCCACACTGGAAGTTACGCGCTTTGGGAAGGAAGCGACGTTGACATCGATGACCGTCTCCAAGCCGCACGCCGGTCTGTTGAGCAGGACCAGAATCTCGCGGACTTCCTCACCCGCCAACTCCCGCCGCAACCGCTGACCGCGCGCCGCCATTACTTCCAGACCGGCACGTTGCGCTACTTCGAGGCGGCTTATTGCGACGCGGGTGACTTCCAAGCGGACCTGTTCCAAAGCAGCGTACTCGGGAACGGTAACGCGGACGGCCGCGTTCTCTACTGCCTCCCTCGGGACGCGGGCGAGCGGGAGACAATACGTGAGTTGATCCAGTCCACCACGGCGGACACGCCGATCATCGCGGCGCTCCCGAAAGACGTGTTCGATCTCCGGGAACTGTGCCACGAGTTGGTCTGCCTGCGCTGGGTGACCGAACACACGCCCGAACTGGAATCGGACCGGACCGCCCGGCGCGAGCTGAGCGCGCGGTTGGCCATCGCCGAGCAGAATCTGCGGTCGCACTTGGAGTGGGTCTTCTCCACGGCCAACACGGGCTGCACTTGGTACTGCCGGGGCAAGAAGACGACCCTGACCACGGCCCGGCAGTTCAACGACATGCTGTCGCAAGCCTGCGACGAGGTTTACTCCGCGACACCGCGCTGGCGGAATGAGCTGATCAACCGGCGGGCGCTGTCGTCGTCGGCCGCTGCCGCTCGCCGCAACCTCATCGAGGCGATGTTCGAGCATCCGGAGAAGGAAACCCTCGGCTTCGAGGGGAACCCGCCCGAACGGAGCATGTACGAGACGCTGCTCAAGGCGTCGCGGCTGCATCGTAAGCACGGCGGGGAATTCGCCTTCTGCCCACCGGACGCTAAGGCCGAGCCTGCTGTCCGTGAAATTTGGAAATCGATTGAATCATTCCTGTCCGAGACCGATAATGGGCGAAAATCAGTCGAAGCACTGTTTGCGGCTCTGCGTCAACCACCGTTCGGACTAAAGGACGGTGTGCTACCAGTGCTTCTTGCCGCCGTGCTGGTCTACTGGCATTCACAGGTGGCGCTGTACGAGGAGGGGTCGTTCGTCCCGCAACCCAACGCCGCCGTGTTCGAGCGACTGTTCCGCGCGCCGGCCAAGTTCGAGTTGCAGCGGTTCCGCATCGCCGGCCCGCGAGCCGAGGTGTTCCAGCAATACGCGGCGATGATCACCAAGACCACCGAAGGAGAACCCGATCTCCTCACGGTGGTCAAGCCGATGTTCCGGATGGTACGCGACCTTCCCGAATACGTCGGCAAGACTAAGGGGGTCAGCGAGACAGCCCAGCGTGTGCTAAAAGCCGTGAAGGAGGCGCGACAACCCGACCGGTTGTTGTTCGCGGACCTCCCCACCGCATGTGGTTTCTCCGCGTTCGAGGCGTCCGGCAAGGTCGAAGCGAAGCAGGTGGAGCGTTACTTCGCGCAGCTTCGAGCGGCCTGCGTTGAACTGCAACGTGCCTACCCGCACCTGTTGGCGGATGTCGAGCGGCTCCTGCTGAAGTCATTCGGCGAGCAAGCACCGCTCGGCAAGGCGCGGAAGGCCATCGAGCATCACGCTCGACTGGTGTTGAACGTGGCCGTGGACACCAAGCTGAAAGCGTTTCTACTGCGGGTGTCGGACGAGGGCGTTGAGGACACGACGTGGCTGGAGTCCGTAGCCACGCTGCTCGTGGGCAAACCGCCGGTCCACTGGGACGATCAGGATCGCGCGCGGTTTGAAGTTCAGTTGGCGGCGACGGCCCGCACCTTCGAGCACTACCGCGTGCTGGCGGTCGAGATGGAGAAGACCGGGTACGCCCTGCTGGACGGGGACAAGTCGATGCTGCTGGTTAGCATCACGGTCCCGGATCGGGGCGAGGTCGAGAAGGTCGTGCAGGTTCCTCCGGAGCTGTCGCCGCAGGCGCGGATCGTCCGGGAAGAATTCCGGCGAGTCCTTCAAGAGCAGAACCTGTTGGATCGGAAGGATGTCAGCGTCGCGATCATCGCGGAGTTGGCACGGCAGCTTCTGAGCGAAACCGACAAGCCGACCGCATAGGCGCTGCTGCTGAGATTCGCGCGAACGTCATCACGCGGGAGAATACGTCGCATGCCGAGCCCTCGCCACATCCTGATGCTCTCCGGGGGCAAGGATAGCACCGCTCTCGCGATTCACATGCGCGACCGCATCCCGGAGATGGAGTACGTCTTCTGCGACACCGACAAGGAATTGCCGGAAACTTACGAATACTTGTCGAAGATCGAGTACTTCCTCGGAAAGAAGATTACCCGACTGCGGGACGACCGCGGCTTCGATCACTGGCTCAAGATCAAGGGTGGCTATCTGCCATCGTCAAGGATGCGGTGGTGTACTTACTACCTGAAAATGAAGCCGTTCGAGAAGTACGTCGGCGATGATCCCGTGCGCATGTACGTCGGGATTCGGGCGGACGAGAACCGCACTGCCTACGTCTCGACCCGCACGAACATCGTCACGGTGCTACCGTTCGTGGAGGACGAGATTACAGCGGATGGAGTCCGCAAGATCCTTGAAGAGAGTGGACTCGGGTATCCCAGCTATTACTCCTGGCGAACTCGGTCTGGGTGCTACTTCTGCTTCTTCCAGCGCAGGGCGGAGTGGGTCGGTCTGCTCGAAAAGCATCCCGACCTTTTCGAGAAAGCGAAGGCCTACGAAAAAGTTGATCCGGACGAGGGGGTCAATTTCACTTGGTCGCAGCGGGAGAGTTTAGAGGAACTGTCGCAACCGGAGAGAGTAGCGGAGATCAAGCGGAAGCACGTGGAGGCCATGCGCAAGGAGGCGGCGAAGAAACGGGTCAGCCTCCCGCTCATTGAGGTTCTCGAAGACGTTCTTGAAGAAGAGAACGACGATCCCCCCTGCTTTATGTGCCACACCTGATGAACTCCATCGAGCCCAACTATGCCCCTCAAGAACGACTCCTTCGGGTTCTCCCGATATTGGATGTTGGCCGCTTGCAAGCAACTTCCACTGCAGCCTGATCTGTTTTCGTCCAAGAAGATGGAGTCGGCTCGCAAAGTATTTCTGGCTGGAAGCAACCAACTGACGGCGATCAAGAATTGGCTACGAGTCGGGGGCATTACCGAGTCACGCGGCAGCACCACAACGCTCACAGAGCTGGGCCAACTCATCGCGGCCCAGGATGCGCGAGCGGAGATAGCGTGGACTTGGTGGCTGTTCCACTTGCACCTGTGTGCCAACCCAGACTCGTTCCCGTATTCGGGCTTCTTTGAGCTCTACGACCATGACATGCGCTGGAAGTCAGTCGATGACGTCGTCGGGGAACTCGCGAAGATCGCGGACGACAAGCAGTTGAACATCTCCAAAGACACCGTCGGCACCTACTTCGCCGGCGTCGCCCAAAGCTTCCAGGCCGGCGGGTTCGTTCATGAACTCGGTTTGATCGAGGAGCGGACTTCCGGCGACAGTCGTGGCTCGCGCCGGATGCGCCGACGACTGACCCGGCCCGACGACCTCCTCGTCGCCTACACCACGATCCTGTTCCAGCACCAGTATTTCCCTGGTCAGTCCACGGTCGAAGCTCGCGCACTGCTTGGCAAGGGCCTCGCCCGAGCGTTGGGCCTCCGAGAGTCCGACGTGCGGGAATGCCTGTCCCGGATCACCACGAATAAGGACTTGAGTCAGTACGTTCAGTACCGGCAGCAGGTCAATCAAGATTCGGTTCAGTTCTTGCGAGCGGCGGACGCCTCGCTGAAGGAAATCCGCTTCAGGGGCTATCAGAGCCAAGCCGTCAAATGGCAATAACCACGCTCAGCGACCAGGTCGCGCGACTCTTCGCGGGGGAATTGAACCCCGCGCGGCGCTACCGGTGCCTGATTCTGCAAACCGACCGGCTCGACCTCCTCGACCGACTGTGTGCCTGCGCCCCGCGCGCGCTGGCACCTCTCGGCAAACCGGTGAGGAGCCTGAGCTGGGACACGTTTTTCGACTCGGTCGGGGCGATATCCGCCACTACCGCGAAGGAGAACATCCTCGCCGCCGGCAAAGAGAACTTCGTCGTCCTGGTTGGTCCGCTGCACTTTATCGATTACTGGACGTCGGGAGTTCAGGAGGGGTTTTGGAACTTCCTGTCGCTCTACTCTCACGGCCCCGGCGTCGTGGTGATTGATGTTCTGCGGACGGAAGGGGTCGAAGGGCCGTTCGTGGCCCGAGGTGTCATCCCCGGAACCGAAATCCGTTTTCAACGGCCGCGCTTGGTCGCAACGGAAGAGCTTCACCTATGAGCCATCTCAACGACTGGGTTTACGTTTCGCAGGACGAGAAGCCCTACGTCAACTTCGAGGAGTCCCTTGAGGTTGACCAGGTCGCGGCCGGCTACGTCCCCGTTCGTTCGACCCTCGACGTCCTTGACTTCCTCCGGGAAGCGGTCGGCCTGACCAGCCCGCGCGGTCGCGCCGTGATCTGCCACGGCACCTACGGAACGGGGAAGAGCCGGCTGTGTACGGTTCTGGCTCGGCTGTTCCGCGACGGGTTCGACTGTCCGGCGCTGCAGCAGGTTTGGAGCCGACTGCGGGCGCGGAGCCAGGAAGCCGCCATCAATGGCCTCAAACAGGCGCTCGTCCCGGTCGGTAAGGCGTGGCGGCCGTGGCTCGTCGTGCCACTGTACGCCGACGGCGGAGGGGGCCGTTTGTCCACCGCGTTCGTCCGCGGGTTGCTCAAGGCGCTGCGGCGGGCGGGGATCAACGACGACGTGCTGGGGAAGACGATCTTCCACGAAGCGGCGACTCGCCTGAGGCAGTTGACCGAGGCGGGGAAGGAGTACAAACCCGCGCCGGGTTCGCGGCTTGCGAACGTCGAGCAGATGGAACGCGCGCTAAGGGAAGACAACTCCGACGACGCCTTCAAAGAGTTCTGTGACTGGCACTACCGCGAAACCGTAGTCGATTTCAATGACTACCTGCGCGCCTCGGGCGGGGCATACGAGGCGCACGAGATTTACCCACTCGTTGCCCAGAAACTTCAGCAGCACGGGTACGACGGCATTCTGGTGATCTGGGACGAGTTCGGTCTCGCCCTCGAATCCCTGATGAAGGGCGCGCAGGCCGGGGATCGCGACTTGCACCTCGAAGCGATCAGTCTTCAAGACTTCGTCGAGCGGGCCTGCGGGAACAACGACCTCGGCAAGCGGGTCGTGTTCATGGCCTTCACCCACATGAGCCTGACCGAGTACGGCCAGCGCAGCAACCTGAGCGAAACGGATCGGAACCGCCTTGAGACGGTTGCGGCCCGGTTCCGGCAGCCGTCGATCTTCATCAAGCTCAGCGTCACCGAGATGGAGGGTTACCACCTCCTCGCCGGGATGCTGCACCGGACCCCGGCCGGCGAAGCCGTCTTCCAGAACCCGATACCCCGGCTTCAGCAGATCGCAAGCCAGATGCACCGGCAGCGGTTCTGGCAGACCTTGCCTCCGGACGCCGCATATCAGGACGTCGTCTCGCCGTGTTACCCGATGCACCCGGCAACGTCGGCGTCGCTGTTGCTACTTTCGGATCGCATCGCGCAGGTGAGCCGCACCGCCTTCTACTACCTGCAAAGCCGCGAAGACGGCGGGATGGTCCGCGCGCTGGAGCAACGAGAACTGCCGGTTCCCGCCGAGGCGGGCGGCACCGAGTTGCTCCGCGTCCCCGACCTACTCCCGTTCTTCGCCGACCCCCTGCGGTTGAAGGAACCGCACCTCGTTAACCAATACGAGCAAGCTGTGGCAAGGCTTCCTGGTGCGTCACCGTTTGAAACAGCCGTTCTGAGCGCTGTTCTCGTGCTGACGGCAATCAAGAACCCGGACCTCGCTCCCACCACGACGCTTCTCAGCTTCTGCTTGTGCGACGCCGACCGTGAGGAACTCGGTGCCCGACCGCTTAACGAGGCACTGGCCAAGCTGCGGGATGCTCACGCCCTTTGGCGGAACGAGGCCACCGATGTCTGGAACTTCGTCACCGACCGCGGTCTCGGTCAAGACCTGGAAAAGGAGATCGAGCAGGAGAAGGCTCTCGTCCCGTCAGACAAGGGCGCGGGTGAGTTGTTGCGGACATACGACATTCTGCGGGAGGAGGTCACCGACCGCCTCGGGGAGATCGACCTCGATCCCTGTGATGCGGGGATTGTTCGCCGCGTCTCGATTCGCCTGTTGGACCCGACCAAGGGCGACAAAGCAATCGACGACAAGAACCCGGCGCTGAGCGGGGGTGCCACCCCGCCGTGGCTGTCGGCGGTGATCTACCTCGTTGCGGTTGATTCCGGGGCTGACCTTGACTTCAGTCGCAAGCTGGCTGAGACGCCAACCAAAGCACCGGTCTACCTCGTTCTGCCACCGACCCCGCTGTCGTTCGATGCGGACAAGGCACGGGAGCTGATCGCCGTGCGCCGATTGTTCGAGAAGAAGGATCCGCAGACCAATGCCTACGAGGTGCTCGAAACGAAGCTCACTCGCCTCCGGGAAGAGCTGCGCGGGGAGTTCGTCAAGGCATTCGGTAATGAAGGGCTACGGTCTGGAACTACCGTGCTGAAAGTCGGCCGGCCTCCGCGCCCCGTGCCGGTCAGTTCTTGGAGTCAGCTCCTGCCTTCGATCGGCCACGACCTTGACACGGCGTACCCACATCAACCACGCGTTCGCTGCGGGACGTTCAATGAGTGGCAGGGCTGGTCCGGGTCGCAATGGAACAAGATCGCGAACATCGTTGAGGCCATCCTCAAGTTCGACGAGAAGCCGGAGTACCACAACGAATTCCTGAACTTCAAAGACACGAGCCAAGAAGCGGCGATCATCGACGGGGTTCTAGTGGAGAACGGTTTCTTCAGCTTCAACCACGCCTCCGGTCAGTGGGAACTCGCCACCCCGACAGTGGATTCTCCTTCGGAAGTGATGCGTGAGGTACTGAAGCACCTCGCGTCACGCAGCGCGAAGGACAAACCGTTCTCCGAACTCTACGAGAAACTGATTGAGCCGCCGTATGGTGTGCCGAACGGCGTCATCCCGCTGTTTGTGGCACTGGCGTTCCGCGCCGAGCCTGCCCGGATCGGGGTTTACCACAAGCGCTCCAGTAGTTGGGAACGTGTCGAATCGAAGATCGCCGACGCCATCGTGGACATGGCGTGTTTCCCAGAGCGTTACCAGACGCGATTCAGCAAACTCGCGCCGAAACAGCGCTGGGTATTCCGGGTGATCGGGTCGGAATTCGGGGTGAGCGTGCCCGAAGGCGGGGCGGCAGACAAGATTGAGGAGGCGTGCGGTACGGTTGCAGCGCGTTTGCGAGAGTTTGTGAACAAGCTTCCTGAGGCGGCGCTGCCCACTGACCTGACCGACTTACAGAAAGACATCCTGAAGTCGCTGCGGGGTGGCGTGCCACCCCAACCAACGCTGCTGGCGGATAACTTGATGCGCTGGGTTCAGGACGATCCCGAGGCGAGGAAGGAACTCGACGACTACGGGAATTCCGCAATGGCATTCCCAGCCACAATCAAACTCTGGCGAGACTTCCGGGAGCAGCTCGACAAGCAAGTCGAGGGGGCAAGGGCACCTGTTCGGCGGCAACTCCAGGACGTCGGAACCGACCGTGAGGATGTCCTCAAATCACTCTCCCAAGCCAAAGGCTTCGCGGGGGTTAAGAACACGGTTCTTGACCAAATCGAGAAACGCCTCGCCGAGTCCGATGGCAAGGCGGATCTCCTCGACGAAGTTGTTGCTGCCGTTGCTGACAAGAAAGCGCATCAGCTCACTCCGGAGGATTACGGGCGGGCGTCGGGGATGCTTGAAGCGATCAAAGTCTTTATGCCGCCGGCAAGTAAGGTGACCGTGCTGCTGCCGAACGGAAGTCGTCGAGAGTTCCCCGAGTTCAGTCACGAGGAAGCCTCCGCCCAAATTCGCGAGTCGCTGAAAAACTGGCAAGCTGCCTTCACACTCGCGCCGGAACAACTCGCCTCTCTTCTACTCTGTGCAGTTTGCGCGCTCCCCGAGGTCGTGCCGCCGCCCAGCGCCGATGGTCAACAGGTGGCGGCAGTGTCCGGTACGCTGGGATAAACTTGCTCTGCAGCAGACGGCCGGTGGCCTCGCGCCTCTGATCTTGGCGTCGATGGAGATGGTTGTGACCGAGGAAACCTTGATCGAATTGGTGTTCGACCCGTACCGGATCTACACGGGCGAAGGCCAGCGCGTCAACGGCGTGTCCCAAGAGGTTGCTGCATTCCATACCGTTGGGGAAATGCTCCGGCAAAGTCACGATCCGGTCACTCGCCGCCCGAAGATTTACGTCCTCGACGGCATCGCTTGGGAGCATTTCCGCAGTCTCCGCTCGGTTCGGGGGGTGCGAGTCCGCGAGTTCACCCCCCGTCGTCAAGTTAAATCCGCGTTCGGAGAGGAGCCCCCGCAGTGGCTCACTGACGACGCCATCATCTCCCTGAATCTGCTGCAACGGACGGGGCCGGGCTCCATCATTCGTGGGGACTGGGCACCGACGGTCGCGGAATGGCTCCTTCCCGGTATCGCAGACGCGTCGTCACTCAAGGAATGGCTGTTCATCGCGGCATCAGGAACCGCCGCTGAGCCGCTCCCGCTTACTCCGGTTGTGGAATGGCTCACCGAGCAGTTTCGGACGCTGGGGTCGGTAGTCATTCCGATGATGGATGTGGTTGCGACCCTCGCAGAGCAGTTACGCACCGAGGCTAATCCGGTTGCATTTGCGAAGCAGTGGCTCCGGCGACGAGCGATGCTCCCGCTAATACGTCCTTCGATTGACCGGCCGTTGTCTGTACCCGGACTGCCGAACGAGTCGCCGCACGACCTGGCCCGTGCTGCCCAGCTGCCCCTTCCATTTCCGTTGCCGAGCGCGATGCAGACGGAAGTGTCGCGCCTGATGTGCAACGCGGTGTTCACCGCTCAAATTGAGCGGTCCGACAAGTTTGAGCAAGCCGTGATCAGCCTGAACGCGCTGTGGGACGGGGTAGCCGACAAGTTGGATCAGTGGTTACAGGTCAACCCGCGGGGCATGACCGAGGCGGCGGCCCGACACTTGTCCGCTCTCCCAGGTTTCGACAAGAGCGAAACGGCACAACGGCTCGTTCGCCTTTTCGCGCCGCCGCCCGCAGTGGCACGTTGGACCAGTCTCGACGATTCCTTTGATGAGTGGGTCAGCGGTTACGCATATTACATCGAACGAATGTTCTATCGGCGCACCCTCCCGCCGGTAGGTGAGGACCCCGCTGAGCCGTTCTCGAAGTGGGTAAAGGCTAACCCCACAGTCTTTTTCAATCACCCCGACCGGGGTTACCTCTGCGTCGCCGGGGCAGTGCAACGTGCATTGCAGCAGGGCCGTCCGGTCATCATGGTGTTGGTAGATGCGCTCGCGATCCACGTTGCCCAGGAGGCGCTGGCCGCGTTTGAGAAGGAACTTGGCGGCTCCCCGACCCGACTGAGTTACTCCTTCTCGCCGGTCCCAACGATCACGGAGGTCTGCAAGGAGGCGATCCTCGGGGGTATGCTGCCCGAGCAGTGTTACGGGAATTTGACCCAAACCATCCTGCGGCGATACCAGTTGACCAGCGAACAGCTCCAACTTGCCGCCCACTGGCAGGACGCGGAACGCATTCTCGTGACGAAAGGGGTGCGTCTGCTGGTCTACCGTGACAATCGGCTTGACGAGCAACTCGGTACCTTCACAAATTACCGCACACTGCGGGAGAGTTTTAGCCCGATCATAGGTTCAGTCGCCCGGCTCGTGCGTCGATGGACGGACGAGTTTCGCCATTGGCACGGCACACGCCCGTTGGTCGTTCTCACAGGCGATCACGGGTTCACTTTCGGACCAAAAGCTGATCAGGACGGCTCCGCGGGAAACGCGGTTGGGCATCACCGATGTGTCCCCTTTGGGGAGAAGCGGCCTGAGGATTCCGATCTGCGTGACGAATCGCTGACATTCCTCGACAGCAAGACGTTCCACCTGCGTGGAGGTTACCTCGTGGCGCGGGGCCGGAACACCGGGCAGGGCACGATGTCCGGATGGAGCCTTTCGCACGGGGGACTTCTGCCGGAAGAGGTGATCGTTCCAATCCTCGAGTGGTACGGCGATCAGCAGGCCGCACCATTCCCGGATGTGACAGTGCCGAACGGCGCGACCCGCGACCGCGGGCAGTGGATTCTGACCTTACAGCTGCGGAACAGCCACCCAATCCAAACTAACGGCGGTCGGATCCGCGTCACGCTTCTTGGTGAAGAGGGGGCTGGGCCAACGGCGTCGTATCCTGCCCTGCGACCCAACGCGACCCACATGCTCCCTCTTGAGGTTCCCGGCCAAGATCTGCCGAACGACCAGGAGTTGGTGCTTGAGGTTACACTTAGTCCACGCGGCCCTGACACTCCCGCCCCGGACTTGACCCGACACGTGCCGGTGGCCCGGGTCCGCCAGTTCGTCGAGCGGACCAAGGATCAGGCGGCCTTTGAAGATATGTTCTGAGGATTCCTTCATGAGCACCCCTGACCTCGACAAAAAGATCCAGGAGACGTTCCAGGAGTTCGCGATTGACAAGGGACTGATTACGCGGCTCGGCCTGTCCCGCGATGACCGTCACATCCCGTCCTATGTAATGGACTGGGTCGTTACCTTCGCGGCCTCCAAAGTGGGGACGAACACCGGTCGCCTGCGCGACGCGGTAGTGGACTTCATCAAAAGGCATCTCCCATCAAAAGGTGAGAAGGAATCGATCAAGTTTCGGCTCAGCCAGGGCGAGACGCTCACCATCCTCGACGCGCTGTCGGTCGAGGTGAAGCTCGGCAAATCTCCTGAATACCTCGTCACGATCCCGTGCATCGACGAGAAGAAGGCGCGGATCGAGGCGACGCTCCTCCGACAGCACGAGGGGTTGCTACAGAGCAGCATCTGGGGCGCAGCGAAGATCTGCCACGACGACTCGGACGACCACGGTGGTGTTCGGGTTATTGATTTCAAGCCGATGCAAATCGGCCGCATCTCCCTTGACGCATACCGAGAATGCCGTCGAGCCTTCACCGCCGAGGAGTGGCTTGACCTGCTGATCCGCACGATGGGCTATGAGCCCGAGGGGTACGGCCCGGATGAGAAGTTGTGGTTGCTCTGCCGGCTGATCCCGATTGTCCAGAACCGTGTCAACATGATGGAGCTGGCCCCGCCGGGGTCGGGGAAATCGTTCGTTTACAACAACATCAGCCGACACGTCTGGTTAACCGCGGCCCAAATCAGCGCCCCGGTGCTGTTCTACAACCGGCAGACACACACACCCGGCCTGCTCACCCGATACGACCTGCTCGTCCTCGACGAGGCTCAGTCGCTCAAGTTCACCAACGAGGGCGAGATTCAGGCCCAGCTCAAGGGCTACCTCGAGCAGGGTGTTTACGCTCGCGGCGATTGCGCCGCCACCGCCGAGTGCGGCTTGATGTTGCTCGCGAACATCGACATCCAACCGTCGCCGTCGGGCCGTTACCGCAACGGCAAACCGATGTTCCTCCCGAGACGTGAGGACTACATCCGCCGGTTGCCCGACGTTTTGTTGGAATCGCCCCTCGTTGATCGGTTCCACGGTATCATCCCCGGTTGGAAGATCCCGCCGTTCGAGACGACGCAGCAGGCACAAGGGTACGGCCTGAAGGCCGATTACTTCGCCGAAGTGTGTCACGCGCTTCGCTCTGCCTCTGACATCGCCCAAACCGTCCGCGCCCGGCTCCGACTCTCCGGTGGGAAACGCGACTGTACGGCAATCGAGCGGCTCGCCTGCGGGCTGGCCAAACTTCTCCTCATCGAGCCAGATGACCCTCGTTTTGAAGAACTCGTTATCCGCCCTGCCGAAGAGATGCGGAAGAACGTTCGCAGCCAACTCCACCAGCTCGACCCGCACGGCTACGTCCCGGAGTTGCTCAGCACGAGGCTCGGCAGCACCGCCAGCCCCGGCCAGGTGGTCGAGCGGGTGGCACACTACGACCTGCTCGAAGAGGTCGGGCGGGGCGGCTTCGCCCGCGTCTACAAGGGGATCGACACGCGGACCGGCACCATCGTCGCGGTGAAAATGGCGACGACCGACGGGAAGCCCGACGACGAGCGGGCGATCCGGCGGGAGATGGACATCTACGAGCGGCTGAAGCAGATCCCGAACCCGCACCTGCTCGCCGTCCGCGACATCTTCCGCGAAGACGGACGGTACGCGCTCGTGACGGAGTACGCCGACGGCGGCACTCTCTGGGACTTGAAAGAGGATGCCGCGCCAGACGCACCACGGAAGGCAATGGACGAAGCGACGGTGAAGCAGATCTCGCTGGCCATCCTCGACGGGCTCTGTGCTCTGCATGAGAACGACATCGTTCACCGTGACATCAAACCGGAGAACATTCTGCGTTGCGACGACACCTGGAAGATCGCCGACTTCGGGATCAGCAAGCTTCGCAGTTCCCCGGTCACCGGCTTCACCATGCAGGGAGCGCACTCGATGCCTTGGGCACCGCCGGAGCAGCGGGATGGGGCTCCGGCTCATCCGTCGGCCGATATTTTCGCAGTCGGTCGGGTCATAGCGTTCTTGCTCTCGGGGTCGGTGAAAGTCGAAGACTACGCGAGCCTGCCGCCACACTGGTGGTCGATCATCAAGCCTTGTCTTTCGGTAAGCCCGTCTGAGCGACCCGAGGCCGAACACCTCCGTGCTCAAGTTGCCGCGCTAGCCGTGTAAGCCAAGTTGAGTGTACCTGCTGGCGTCCGTCGGGTTTTTCTCGACCCGCGACGGCTGATCGTCGCAGTCCGCCGGGCCAAGCGGAAGATGATCCTGGTGGCGGCGCGGAGCGTGTTCTCGCTGTTCAGCCCCGACGAGGAAACCTTCCAAAATGCGATGCTCTGGAAGAACCTCCTCTCCCGGACCTGCGTGAACCAGCTCTGGAAGGGTTCGCGATCCGGCGTCGCCGTGAATGTGTGGGGTGGTTGTTGACTGCTCGTTGAGCTTCGGGCGCATACGCGGACCAGTGCCAACGGGGGCTCACCAGATTGAGAAGCGGGACAACGTGAGCGGACACCTAATCCGTGAGGCGGGAAGGGACCAGAACTCAATGATCACTCACAATGCGACCTCACGGGCAGCCGGATCGCCATTTGGCCGTATTCCCAGCCTGACGGCTCAGATCAAGGAGCTCATCCACGACTACCCCGAAGGAATCGGGATCATCAAGGAATTGGCCCAGAACGCGGACGACGCCGGCGCGAGGCTCCTCGAGGTCGTAATCGACCGCCGGACCCACCCGAGTTCCTCTCTGCCTGTCCCGGCGATGTCCGCCCTCCAAGGGCCGGCCCTTCTTTTCGTCAACGACTCCGTCTTCACGGAAGACGACTTCGATAGGATCCAGGAGATCTACCGGAGCGGGAAGGTCCGCGCGGCTGACAAGACCGGGCAGTTCGGCAAGGGGTTCAACACCGTCTACAACGTCACCGATTGGCCCAGCTTCGTGACCGGGGAGAGGGTGGCCTTCTTCGACCCCCACTGCTCTCTCGTCCCCGGCGCGACCCGGCTCAACCCCGGCCGCTACTGGACGCTGGGTGAGTGCTGGGATCAGTTCCCCGATTTGCTCGCGCCGTTCGCCGAGGCTGGGCTCGAGCGCGGGGCGGCGCACTTCGAGAGGACTGCTTTCCGCCTTCCGTTCCGCACCGCCGCCCAGGCGGCGCAGAGCGAGATCTCGCGCAAGCCGTTCGGCGAGGAGAGCCTCAACGGGCTAATCGCCGAGCTGGCCGAGGTCCGCGAGTCGCTGTTGTTGTTTCTCAAGCGGCTCGAGGGGCTCCGCCTGCGGGAGATTTCGGCGACCGGGGCGCGGCGAGACTTGGTCGTCGTTGAGACGACGAACGTCGAGGAGGTGCGCAGGAAGCGGGGCGAGTTGCTCGCCGCCCTCCACGGGGACGCAACGGACGTCGTCCGTCGACTTCAGGGCCAGTCCCCGGTGCTCATCTCGTACCGCCACGAGTTCCGGTCGGCTTGGGCCGATCAGAACGGCGGAACGGCCACACAGGACTCAACTTGGCGGGTGCTGCATTGCCTGAACCTTGACGGCGCGGGGAAGCTCGCCGAAACGGTCGAGGCCATGCTGGCTGGCGATGTGAAGGCCGTCCCCCTCGGCGGTGCGGCCGCCCGAGTTGTCCCTGCCCCAGACGAGGAGGTACCCCCGTTGGCCCACGGGCGAGTGTACTGCTCGCTACCGCTCCCGATCGAAACTGGGCTGCCGGTCCACCTGAACGGGTTCTTCGACCTCGACTCCTCCCGCCATTCGCTGACGACCGAGACCGGCCTCACGGGGGGCGCGCGTGTGAGGGGCCGCTGGAACCGGCTGCTCGTCGAACACGTCGTGGCACCGGCGTACGCCCACCTCATTGATCACCTGGCCGGGGATGTCGGGGACGAGAACGCGCCGGCCTACTACGGCCACTGGCCCCGCCCGGACAGCCCGCTTGCGGCGCCGCTCAACACCCTGGTGGGGGCGGTGTACCGGATGTTAGCGCCGCTCGATGTCGTTCGCGTGGGCGATTCCGCACGGTGGCGCCCCGTCGGTAAGGTCCACCTCCTCCCCCCCGGGTGGGACGACCTTGGACCGCCCCTTTCCGCGGATGGGGTGGCGCTGGCTGAACCCGCTCTGCCGGACGTGATCGTCGCCGGGTTCCGTCAGGCGAGCGTCACGGTCCACACGGTGTCCCCGCAATTCGTGAGAGACCGCCTGCGACAGGTGAAGCGGGTTCCCCACCCCGGATTTCCGCTGGCACAGGCGCCCCGCGCCTGCCTGCGGCAGCGGGCGTGGCTTGAAACGCTGCTGAGGTTTTGCCTGAGCGACGGTCCGAAAGACCTAACGGACCTGCCGCTCGCGCTCATGGCCGTCGGTCAGCTTCGATCCTTCGGTTCCGATCCGAAGTATCTGATCTTCGCCGCGGGCACCGAGGAGCGGAGGATTTTTTCGCGCCAGCCCCACTGGTTCTTGGACGCCGGCTACGCCGAGGCGTGCGGACTCGCTGCCGCCCCCGTTCCCTCGGGGCTTAGTTGGATGACCCCGGGGGAGGTTCTCCGGCTCCTGCCGGTGGTGCTCCCCGATGGGAAGGGCCTTCGTCTCAACCCAGACAGCGAGGGGGCGGGCTTCCCGACCGTGGGGTGGCTGACCTCCCTGTACCACTACCTGCTGGCCGTTGCAGGCGGTGGGCACCGTTGGTCGCGGGACGGGTTCGTGAAACTCCCGCTTGTTCCGGACCAAACGGGCACACTTCACTGCCCCGGGAAACCGAGCACTCCGCTGTTGGGTCACGAGGAAGAGATGGAGGGACTCGGCGGGGTCCTACAGGCATTGGGGGCACCGCTCGTCACCGCCCCGCCCGCGCTGCGCGACGCCATCGCCGCGTTCGCAGCGGCCGTGCCCAACTTCATCTGGAAGCTCACCGGGCCAGACCTGATCGACACGCTGGGGAGTCTCGACAGCGACTCTTTCCCAGACTATCGGGCGGACGTCCACCCCCCGCTCCTCGATTACCTCGCGCGCCCACAGTGGACGGCCGAAGTCTATCGCGCGAGGCCGGAGCGGCTTCCCGATCTCCGCAGCCTTCCGATCTTTCCCACTGCCGACGGCCGTGTGGTTGATCTCGAAGGGGACGTCTTCATCCCCGGCGATTACACGCCGCCGGCCTGCGTCCGCTCGGTTACGCTTCTCCAATGCGGGCCGGCCAACGCGTGGGTACGACTGCTGGAGTTGGCGGGCGTCCCGCGTCTCACCCGCGCGAGATTCATCGAGGACTACCTCCTTCCCGAATACCCCGCGCTGGCCCCGGCGGACAAGCTCACGGCCCTCCGTTGGCTGCGCGACAACTTGGACCGAGCGCAGACCGAAGTGGAGGATGAGGAGGGAGCGGCGGAGTCCCTGCGGGAGGCCCTCGGGGCTGCCGAGCTGATCCGGTGTACGGACAAAGAGTTTCGATCGGCGGTCGACGTCTACGACCCCGACAGCGAACTCATCCGCGATCTTTTCGGGGACACGGTCCCGTACCCCGACCCCGAGTACTTCGAGCGGGGCTGGGAGCGCTGGAAGGACTTCTTCCGCGGGCTCGGCCTGGTCAGCGTCCCAGAGGCGCCGGATCTGGTCGCCTACATCGACCGACTGTGCGAGGACGCGGAGTCGGGGGTGAGCGGGCGGCTCGCGGGGCGCATCCTGAAGGTCTTCGAGCACATCGACGACCGTTGGGCGGAGTTGTCCCGCCAGCCGGTCGGGGACGATGACGAAGAGGATCTGGCTTCAGCCCTCCGGGAGAGAGCCTGGCTCCCGGCCGAGACGAGCGCGCGGGGGCTGCGGCGCTGGCCGGGCGCGCTGAAACCCGAGGACCGATTGTATCGACCGGACGAGTTGCACCTGCCGGCGCAAGCCAACCTCGTCAGCAGCCAGCGCCCGATCTTCGCCCGAGCCCGCATCAAGGCGGAGGTGCAGCGTGCGCTCGGTTTTTTGACCGAGGTGCCACTCGACACCGCCCTCGAACACCTCGACCGCCTCCTGGCCCTCTGGGAATCCGGTGACCGGCCCACGCCGGAGGTATTCGAGTCCGCACTGCAGGACGTCTACCGCCACCTGGCCGGATTCGCCAAGTCTCCCGCGGCGGCCGGCATCGCGGCGCGCTACGCCGGTGTCGCCTGCCTCTGGTATCGCCGGCGGCTCTGGGATCCCGAACACGCCTTCCGCGCCAAGGTACCCTTCTTCGGCGACCGGCGAGTGACGATCCACGTCAAGGAGGCATCGATCCGCCCGGCTTACCCGCTCCTGGGCATGCGCGAGTCCCCGTGTCTCGACGACTACTTGGCCTACCTGGACGAACTCGTTGAAGAGTTCGGCGAGAATCCGCTTCCCGAGGACGAGGTCGACCGGCTCGTGGAGGTCTACCGCCGGATCGGGGAGGAGTACCGGGCCGACGAAGCGGCAGAACGTACTTTCCCCCTCCTGACTGAGGACCGGGTTCTGGTCGACAGCGAGGGCGTGTTCTACGACGACGCCCCGTGGTTCCGAGACCGGATTCAGGATCCGCGCGTGCGGTTCCTGCACCGCGGCCTGCCCGTGACGGTCACCCAACTGCGGTGGGTGCGCTCACTCGCGGGCGAGGTGAAGGAGTGCCCCACGGGCGACGGGACACCCACGCGCAACCCGGAGGCGTCCCGGCGCGTGGTGGGGCTCGAGGCGTTGATTCGCTCGCCGGAGTTTCGCCACGGCGTCGGCCGGCTCGTCTACCACGAGCACGGCGTCCACCGAACCTCGATCGCCGGGTGGCTCGCCGGGACCAGCGTGGTCGCTCTGCGCGAGCTGACCTCCGAGCTGGTCCTGCCGCTCGACGGGGAAGACACCGTCGTCGGCTCCGGGCCGGCGAACCAGTACCTGGACTTCGCCGAGAACCGGATCCTGTTGGACGGCAACGCGGGCAAACTGATCCGGCCGTTCCTGGCCGAAGCCATCAACACGGGGCTGTCGGAGCACCGGCTTCAGAACCTGTCGCCGCTCGAGGTGATCCTCGACTGCGAACCCGCGGAGATCGACCAGACTCTGACGCGACTCCGCATCAAGCCGATCGACGACGAAATGGCATTCGCCCCGCCTGAGGCGAACGACGAGTGGAGCGACGACTCCGACGAGCCGACGGAGGCAATCGAGGACTCTCCCGAAACGGGAGACCCGAGCGGGGATTCGGTCGAATCCGGCGAGGCGGCCGGGGGTGGCGAGGTCGAGTTTCCCGAACCGGATGCGGAGCCGGGTGAGGGCGCGCAGCCCGCCGGAGACGATTCGGACGGGGAGCGGACGGGAGAACCAGGGGACGGGCATCACGCCACCCCGGCACGACCACTCGGGCCTCCCTCCCATTCCGGATCGCCAGCCGGCCGCGGAGGGGTCGGGGGCAGCCGTGCCCCTTCCTCAGGCGACGCGGCCCCCCGCCGGCCCGTCGGAGACGCCCCCCGCGATCGGGTCCGAGAGCCGGCGAGGGGACCCGCCGATGCGCCGGCGACGGGATCCTCGTCGGCCGGCACACCCTCGACTGAATCGCGACCGGCGCGCCCCGTGGGTCCTCCCACGACGAACCCAAACCCCCGGCAAACCCCGGGCACCCGGACCGGCGCGCCGGGGGCGGGGGAACCGACTGGTCAGGAGCGGCACAGCCCGCACGGCCGCACCTCGACACCCCCGAACGGCCAGCACTCGGGAGGTGCGGGGACCGACCGCGAACTGAGGATGCGGCGCCGAGATCGGCGCCGCCGGGAGAGGAGCGAACGGGGGCGGGACCGGATCGTGACCTACGTCTCGTTCGGCTCGGGGGGGGCGACGGACAGTCCCCCTCCGGTCCTCTCCGAGACCGAGCGCATGGAGCGGATCGCTCTCGGCGACGCCGCCGCCGACCTCGTCTGCGCGTTCGAGCGCGAGCACGGCCGCAACCCCGTCAAACTCGCCCACAACCACCCGGGATGGGACGTCGACTCGTTCGACGTCCGACGGGTCGAGTCCGGACTGACCGCGGGCAGCGCCCCTCGGATGATCGAGGTGAAAGGGATTCGGGGGCCGTGGACGCGGCAGGGCGTGGCCATCTCCCGGCGTCAGTTCGAGGCCGCCCGCGAGTACGGTGAGCGGTACTGGCTGTACGTGGTGGAGTTCGCCGACGACCCGTCCCGGGCGCGGATCCACCCGATCCACAACCCGTACTCTCGGATCACCCAGTTCTGGTTTGACGGCGGCTGGCGGCAGCTCGCGGACCCGGCCGAGGCCCCGTCGGCGGCGTGCCGGTTGGTCGTGGGGCAGCGGATCTCTCTGGGCAACGCGGGCGAAGGGGTCGTCGAGCGGCTGGAGGAGCGCGGGGCGCTGCGGGTCGTTCACGTGCGGCTCGACGACGGCACCCTGGTGCGCCGGCCGTTCAACCCGGCGACGATGCGGCCCGCGGGCGGGTGAGGGGGGCAGGCCAGTGGCGAAAATGATCCCGGCGCTCACGGAGGAGCAACTCAACAACCTCGACTCCCAGGCGGAGGCGCGTGTCTACCGGCTCTGCCGGGACGGCCTGCCCGAGCGCGTCGTCGTGCTCCACCGCATCGAGTGGATCGTGCGGCACGCCGGCGGCGGGGCGCAGGACGGGGAGGCCGACTTCCTGGTGTGCGACCCGGAGGGCGCCGTGTTGGTGCTCGAGGTCAAGGGCGGGGGAATCACGTTCGACCCGACGACCGACGAGTGGTGGTCGACCGACGGCCGTGGGACCAGGCACGCGATCCAGGACCCGTTCCGCCAGGCCCGCGGGGCGAAGTACGCGGTCCTCGGCAAGCTACAGGAGCACCGGCGGTGGTCGCAGCTCCGCGCGGGGAAGATCGTCCTCGGGCACGCGGTCCTTTTCCCCGACGTGGACGACGTCAGCCCGTTCGAGGTCGCACGCAGCCCCCGCCCGGTGGTGGCCGGGCGCCTCGACGTCGCCGACTTCGTCAAATGGTGGCGCGGGCTGACGGCGTACTGGCGGAACCAGGACTTTTCACTCAAGCCGCCCGGGAAGGGCGTCGTCGGCCTGGCCGAAGAAGTCTTCGCACGCCCCGCGACCGCCCGGAAGCTCGTGGCGGCCCACTTGGCGGAAGAAGAAGCGATCCGGGTCCGCCTCACCGCCCAACAGGCCCGGATCCTCGGCGTGCTCGGGGGCCGGCGGCGCGCGGCCATCCGCGGCGGCGCCGGAACGGGGAAGAGCCTGCTCGCCGCGGAGAAAGCCAAGCGACTCGCCGCCGAGGGCTTCCGAACCTTGTTGCTGTGCTACAACCGCCCCCTGGCGGAGCACCTGGGGTCGGCCTGTGCGGGAACGACGGGGCTGGAGGTGGCCAACTTCCACACCCTCTGCGGCCACCGCTGCGAGCTCGCCAAACAGCGCGGGCGGAATCTGACCGCGGAGGCGGAAGAGGCTTACCCCGGCGCGAGCTACTACGACGTGATCCTCCCCAGCGCGCTGGCCTACTCGGCGGACGTCCTCCCCGACCGGTACGACGCGGTGGTGATCGACGAGGGGCAGGACTTCCGCGACGAGTACTGGTTCGCGATTGAGATGCTTCTGACGGACTCCGAGAAGAGCCCGCTGTACGTGTTCTTCGACCCCAACCAGGCGCTCTACACGACGGCGGCCGGGTTCCCGATCACGGACGAGCCGTTCACGCTACTCGCGAACTGTCGGAACACGCGGGCGATCCACGAGCTGTGTTACCGCTTCTACCGGGGCGAAGCGGTCGAGCCGCCGGACATCCCGGGGCTTCCGGTGGACACGGTCTGCGCTCCCACGCTCA